>NZ_JANUEN010000026.1:0-1272 GCF_024809815.1 Pseudomonas sp. BIGb0381 | reverse complement strand
GGGGGCAAGCTGAACTGGCCTAATGATTTTGGACACTTCAATCGGGCGCTATGATAGCGCCCAAATCTGAGGTGTTTGGATATGCGTAAATCTTATTCGAGTGAGTTCAAGCTCAAGGCTGCCAGCATGGTGTTGGATGAAGGTCAGCCGGTTACCGAAGTCTGTGCCACCCTGGATATCGGCCCCACAGCCCTGCGCCGCTGGGTCGATCAAGTGCAAAAAGAACGCTTGGGCTCGACCCCGGTAGGGGCCAAGGCGATTACTGCTGATCAACGAGAAATCCAGAGGCTCAAGGCTCTGATAAGAGAAAAAGACCTGGATATCGAAATTCTAAAAAAGGCCAGTGCTCTCCTGCTTTTGGACGCCAAAGATCATTCACGTTGATCGATGAGCTGGACGAGCGGTACGGCGTTAAAAGGTGTTGCCGGGCGTTTGGGGTCAACCGCAGTAGCTTCTACGCCTGGCGCCAGCGCCAAGGCAGAGCAAATCCTGAAAGGGACAAGCTCAAAGCCGCGCTGGTCAGGCACCACAAGGCATCCAGAGAGTCGGCCGGCGCACGTACTTTGTCCAAGGAGCTGCAAGCCAAAGGGCATCGTATCGGGCGTTATATGGCTCGCAGTTTGATGCGCGAAGCTGGCATCGCCAGTCGTCAGCGCAGGCGCCATAAGTACAAGTCGCCGGGCGTAGAGGCCTTGGTGGCGCCGCATATGCTCAAGCGGAAATTTGATGTGACGATGGTTAATCAGGTGTGGTGTGGCGACGTAACCTACATCAAGGTCGGAAAGCGGTGGATGTACTTCGCCGCTGTTCTGGATCTGTACGCTCGCAGGATCGTGGGCTGGTCGTTCTCGATGATTTCTGATGCCAACCTGACCTGCGAAGCGCTGCGCATGGCGATTGAGCTACGCGGCCATCCCCGGGATGTGTTGTTTCATTCGGACCAAGGTTGTCAGTACACCAGTCATAAATTCCGAAACGAGCTGCTGAAACAAGGGTTTAGGCAGAGTATGAGCCGTAAAGGCGAGTGCTGGGACAACGCCCCGATGGAGCGTTTCTTTGGCAGCTTGAAATCAGAGTGGGTGCCTGAAACGGGCTACAAACTGGAACATGAGGCCCGAGCAGACGTGCAGCGCTATGTCTCGCGCTACAACATCAGCAGGCCTCATAGCTACAACGACTACCGGTCGCCGGTCGTGAAGGAAAGGTTGGCGGCGTGAACCTTAATCAGTGTCCAAGATTACTTGACCAGTTCAAGCCCCCTCCCACATTTGA
>NZ_JANUEN010000025.1:0-5405 GCF_024809815.1 Pseudomonas sp. BIGb0381 | reverse complement strand
GGAAACCCCACACTACCATCGGCGATGCATCGTTTCACTACTGAGTTCGGGATGGGATCAGGTGGTTCCAATGCTCTATGGTCGTCAAGAAATTCGGGTACTGAGTCGTGACCAGTTGGCCTCGCTTCAGCAAATTGGGTATGTGACAGCTGTCGGTGTTTTGTGAGCATCGAACTTTCGGTTCATTGCGTCTTCACACACCGCAATCTGATGCTCTTTCGAGTAGTCAAATTGCTTGGGTGTTATATGGTCAAGCCTCACGGGCAATTAGTATTGGTTAGCTCAACGCCTCACAGCGCTTACACACCCAACCTATCAACGTCGTAGTCTTCGACGGCCCTTCAGGGGACTCAAGGTCCCAGTGAGATCTCATCTTGAGGCTAGTTTCCCGCTTAGATGCTTTCAGCGGTTATCTATTCCGAACATAGCTACCCGGCAATGCCACTGGCGTGACAACCGGAACACCAGAGGTTCGTCCACTCCGGTCCTCTCGTACTAGGAGCAGCCCCTCTCAAATCTCAAACGTCCACGGCAGATAGGGACCGAACTGTCTCACGACGTTCTAAACCCAGCTCGCGTACCACTTTAAATGGCGAACAGCCATACCCTTGGGACCGGCTTCAGCCCCAGGATGTGATGAGCCGACATCGAGGTGCCAAACACCGCCGTCGATATGAACTCTTGGGCGGTATCAGCCTGTTATCCCCGGAGTACCTTTTATCCGTTGAGCGATGGCCCTTCCATACAGAACCACCGGATCACTAAGACCTACTTTCGTACCTGCTCGACGTGTCTGTCTCGCAGTCAAGCGCGCTTTTGCCTTTATACTCTACGACCGATTTCCGACCGGTCTGAGCGCACCTTCGTACTCCTCCGTTACTCTTTAGGAGGAGACCGCCCCAGTCAAACTACCCACCATACACTGTCCTCGATCCGGATAACGGACCTGAGTTAGAACCTCAAAGTTGCCAGGGTGGTATTTCAAGGTTGGCTCCACGCAGACTGGCGTCCACGCTTCAAAGCCTCCCACCTATCCTACACAAGCAAATTCAAAGTCCAGTGCAAAGCTATAGTAAAGGTTCACGGGGTCTTTCCGTCTAGCCGCGGATACACTGCATCTTCACAGCGATTTCAATTTCACTGAGTCTCGGGTGGAGACAGCGCCGCCATCGTTACGCCATTCGTGCAGGTCGGAACTTACCCGACAAGGAATTTCGCTACCTTAGGACCGTTATAGTTACGGCCGCCGTTTACCGGGGCTTCGATCAAGAGCTTCGCGTTAGCTAACCCCATCAATTAACCTTCCGGCACCGGGCAGGCGTCACACCCTATACGTCCACTTTCGTGTTTGCAGAGTGCTGTGTTTTTAATAAACAGTCGCAGCGGCCTGGTATCTTCGACCGGCATGAGCTTACGGAGCAAGTCCTTCACCCTCACCGGCGCACCTTCTCCCGAAGTTACGGTGCCATTTTGCCTAGTTCCTTCACCCGAGTTCTCTCAAGCGCCTTGGTATTCTCTACCCAACCACCTGTGTCGGTTTGGGGTACGGTTCCTGGTTACCTGAAGCTTAGAAGCTTTTCTTGGAAGCATGGCATCAACCACTTCGTTAACTAAAAGTTAACTCGTCATCAGCTCTCGGCCTTAAGATCCCGGATTTACCTAAGATCTCAGCCTACCACCTTAAACTTGGACAACCAACGCCAAGCTGGCCTAGCCTTCTCCGTCCCTCCATCGCAATAACCAGAAGTACAGGAATATTAACCTGTTTTCCATCGACTACGCTTTTCAGCCTCGCCTTAGGGACCGACTAACCCTGCGTCGATTAACGTTGCGCAGGAAACCTTGGTCTTTCGGCGTGGGTGTTTTTCACACCCATTATCGTTACTCATGTCAGCATTCGCACTTCTGATACCTCCAGCAAGCTTCTCAACTCACCTTCACAGGCTTACAGAACGCTCCTCTACCGCATCACTTACGTGATACCCGTAGCTTCGGTGTATGGTTTGAGCCCCGTTACATCTTCCGCGCAGGCCGACTCGACTAGTGAGCTATTACGCTTTCTTTAAAGGGTGGCTGCTTCTAAGCCAACCTCCTAGCTGTCTAAGCCTTCCCACATCGTTTCCCACTTAACCATAACTTTGGGACCTTAGCTGACGGTCTGGGTTGTTTCCCTTTTCACGACGGACGTTAGCACCCGCCGTGTGTCTCCCATGCTCGGCACTTGTAGGTATTCGGAGTTTGCATCGGTTTGGTAAGTCGGGATGACCCCCTAGCCGAAACAGTGCTCTACCCCCTACAGTGATACATGAGGCGCTACCTAAATAGCTTTCGAGGAGAACCAGCTATCTCCGAGCTTGATTAGCCTTTCACTCCGATCCACAGGTCATCCGCTAACTTTTCAACGGTAGTCGGTTCGGTCCTCCAGTTAGTGTTACCCAACCTTCAACCTGCCCATGGATAGATCGCCCGGTTTCGGGTCTATTCCCAGCGACTAGACGCCCTATTAAGACTCGCTTTCGCTACGCCTCCCCTATTCGGTTAAGCTCGCCACTGAAAATAAGTCGCTGACCCATTATACAAAAGGTACGCAGTCACCCAACAAAGTGGGCTCCCACTGCTTGTACGCATACGGTTTCAGGATCTATTTCACTCCCCTCTCCGGGGTTCTTTTCGCCTTTCCCTCACGGTACTAGTTCACTATCGGTCAGTCAGTAGTATTTAGCCTTGGAGGATGGTCCCCCCATATTCAGACAAAGTTTCTCGTGCTCCGTCCTACTCGATTTCATGACTAAGAGATTTTCGCGTACAGGGCTATCACCCACTATGGCCGTACTTTCCAGAACGTTCCGCTAATCTCAAAGCCACTTAAGGGCTAGTCCCCGTTCGCTCGCCACTACTAAGGGAATCTCGGTTGATTTCTTTTCCTCAGGGTACTTAGATGTTTCAGTTCCCCTGGTTCGCCTCTTAAGCCTATGTATTCAGCTTAAGATAACCATCTTATGATGGCTGGGTTCCCCCATTCAGACATCTCCGGATCAAAGTCTGTTTGCCGACTCCCCGAAGCTTTTCGCAGGCTACCACGTCTTTCATCGCCTCTGACTGCC
Source organism: Pseudomonas sp. BIGb0381 (assembly GCF_024809815.1). Classification (NCBI taxonomy): domain Bacteria; kingdom Pseudomonadati; phylum Pseudomonadota; class Gammaproteobacteria; order Pseudomonadales; family Pseudomonadaceae; genus Pseudomonas; species Pseudomonas sp. BIGb0381. The sequence goes on along the minus strand of NZ_JANUEN010000025.1, from coordinate 2,301 downwards.
AAGGCATCCACCGTATGCGCTTCTTCACTTGACCATATAACCCCAAGCAATCTGGTTATACTGTGAAGACGACATTCGCCGAAAATTCGATAATACTCAATTCAGAGTAACTCACAAATTTTACCTTAGCCTGATCCGTTACCAGTGAAAGTAACGTTCAGTCTATCTTTCTATCACATACCCAAATTTTTAAAGAACGATCTAATCAAAGACTAGAAATCAACATTCACCATCTTTCAATGGAATGCTCATTTCTAAGCTTTCATACGTCAGAAGCAGTAGTGGTGGAGCCAAACGGGATCGAACCGTTGACCTCCTGCGTGCAAGGCAGGCGCTCTCCCAGCTGAGCTATGGCCCCGTATTTCTACAGGCGTTTCCCACACAAAATTGGTGGGTCTGGGCAGATTCGAACTGCCGACCTCACCCTTATCAGGGGTGCGCTCTAACCAACTGAGCTACAGACCCAATTTCGGGCTGCTTCTTTATCGTCTTCTTCAATGAATCAAGCAATTCGTGTGGGAACTTATGGAGCAGCTGATGTCGTCGATTAAGGAGGTGATCCAGCCGCAGGTTCCCCTACGGCTACCTTGTTACGACTTCACCCCAGTCATGAATCACACCGTGGTAACCGTCCTCCCGAAGGTTAGACTAGCTACTTCTGGTGCAACCCACTCCCATGGTGTGACGGGCGGTGTGTACAAGGCCCGGGAACGTATTCACCGCGACATTCTGATTCGCGATTACTAGCGATTCCGACTTCACGCAGTCGAGTTGCAGACTGCGATCCGGACTACGATCGGTTTTCTGGGATTAGCTCCACCTCGCGGCTTGGCAACCCTCTGTACCGACCATTGTAGCACGTGTGTAGCCCAGGCCGTAAGGGCCATGATGACTTGACGTCATCCCCACCTTCCTCCGGTTTGTCACCGGCAGTCTCCTTAGAGTGCCCACCATTACGTGCTGGTAACTAAGGACAAGGGTTGCGCTCGTTACGGGACTTAACCCAACATCTCACGACACGAGCTGACGACAGCCATGCAGCACCTGTCTCAATGTTCCCGAAGGCACCAATCTATCTCTAGAAAGTTCATTGGATGTCAAGGCCTGGTAAGGTTCTTCGCGTTGCTTCGAATTAAACCACATGCTCCACCGCTTGTGCGGGCCCCCGTCAATTCATTTGAGTTTTAACCTTGCGGCCGTACTCCCCAGGCGGTCAACTTAATGCGTTAGCTGCGCCACTAAGAGCTCAAGGCTCCCAACGGCTAGTTGACATCGTTTACGGCGTGGACTACCAGGGTATCTAATCCTGTTTGCTCCCCACGCTTTCGCACCTCAGTGTCAGTATCAGTCCAGGTGGTCGCCTTCGCCACTGGTGTTCCTTCCTATATCTACGCATTTCACCGCTACACAGGAAATTCCACCACCCTCTACCATACTCTAGTCAGTCAGTTTTGAATGCAGTTCCCAGGTTGAGCCCGGGGATTTCACATCCAACTTAACAAACCACCTACGCGCGCTTTACGCCCAGTAATTCCGATTAACGCTTGCACCCTCTGTATTACCGCGGCTGCTGGCACAGAGTTAGCCGGTGCTTATTCTGTCGGTAACGTCAAAACCATCACGTATTAGGTAATGGCCCTTCCTCCCAACTTAAAGTGCTTTACAATCCGAAGACCTTCTTCACACACGCGGCATGGCTGGATCAGGCTTTCGCCCATTGTCCAATATTCCCCACTGCTGCCTCCCGTAGGAGTCTGGACCGTGTCTCAGTTCCAGTGTGACTGATCATCCTCTCAGACCAGTTACGGATCGTCGCCTTGGTGAGCCATTACCCCACCAACTAGCTAATCCGACCTAGGCTCATCTGATAGCGCAAGGCCCGAAGGTCCCCTGCTTTCTCCCGTAGGACGTATGCGGTATTAGCGTCCGTTTCCGAACGTTATCCCCCACTACCAGGCAGATTCCTAGGCATTACTCACCCGTCCGCCGCTCTCAAGAGAAGCAAGCTTCTCTCTACCGCTCGACTTGCATGTGTTAGGCCTGCCGCCAGCGTTCAATCTGAGCCATGATCAAACTCTTCAGTTCAAACATCTTTGGGTTTTTAAGAAACCCTAAACTTGGCTCAGCAATCGTTGGTTATTCTTTGATTTCTCGCGGAGTAACTTGTGATGCTGATAATCTTGTTGACTATCAGTCTGACTCCACAAGCACCCACACGAATTGCTTGATTCAGTTGTTAAAGAGCGGTTGGTTAAGAGCTTTCGTCTCAACCGAGGCGCGCATTCTACAGCAGCCTCATTT
>NZ_JANUEN010000024.1:0-14639 GCF_024809815.1 Pseudomonas sp. BIGb0381 | reverse complement strand
CGAGCCTAGGCGAGGTACCGAGTGGTGGGGCAAGAGCCCTTTGGTTACTTTGGGGCTTTTCCAAAGTGACCCGCCGTAAGGGCGGAACCCATAGCGGCCGTGACCGCAGCAACGGATATGTACGCGCTCAAAGCCAACGACATGGTCGGCCCGAAGGCCGCCACGGAACCAAGCTCCCTCCCACACTTCAACCCGCCACACTTTCTGCCGCCCCCACCCCCGTGCTTAAGCCTCTCCACCCCAAAAAGCCCCCTAAAAGCGCACAAACACTGGCCCTGCCCAAGCCTGGCGCGCACCGCAAAGTCTGCTGAGCCCGGCCACCAAAACGGTGGTTTGTATTGAGCGCAGGTCGTTTTAGACGGCATATGCTGATTTCACAGTGGTGTAATGAACCTGTGCTGCAACGAGGCCGACGCGCCGCCAGGGCAGCGAACGCTTGTCACACTCAACGAACTCCAGGACCGCACTCAATGAGCTTTCTTCGTCCCAAATTCATCACGTTCGACTGCTACGGTACGCTGACCAACTTCCATATGGGCACCATGACCCGCGAGCTGTTCGCCGATCGCATCAAGCCTGAACAAATGGACCAGTTCGTCAAAGACTTCTCGGCTTATCGCCTCGACCAGGTCATGGGCGACTGGCGCCCCTACGATGAAATCCTCAAGACCGCCCTGGCCCGTACCTGCAAACGCTGGGGTATCGACTATCGCGAGGAAGGCCAGCTGTATTACGACGCCGTGCCGACCTGGGGCCCTCATGCCGACGTGCCGGCCGGGCTGTCGAAAATTGCCGACAAGATTCCCCTGGTGATCTTCTCCAATGCCAGCGACAGTCAGATCATGTCCAACGTCGACAAGCTCGGCGCGCCGTTCCATAAGGTGTTCACCGCCGAGCAGGCCCAGGCCTACAAACCGCGCCTGGCCGCGTTTGAATTCATGCTCGACAACCTCGGCTGTGGCCCGGAAGACATCTTGCATGTGTCTTCCAGCTTCCGTTACGACCTGATGCCGGCGCATGACATGAAGATCAAAAACAAGGCCTTCGTCGCCCGTGGCCACGAAGTGCCGGGCAACGCGTTCTACGGTTACCAGCAGATCACCGATATCGGTGGGCTGCCGGCGCTGGTCGGTCTGTAAGCGCACACCTCTGAGGGTAAGACATGGGCAGTGAATCCTATTGGCTCGACACCGCACCGGCGTTTACCGGTGCCCAGCTGGGCGGCTTGCCCAAGCAGGTCGATGTGGCTGTGGTCGGCGGTGGGTTCACCGGCCTGGCGGCAGCGCGGGCGTTGGCGCTCAAGGGCGCCAGTGTGGTGGTGCTTGACGCCGGGCGGGTGATCGGTGAGGCCTCGGGGCGCAACGGTGGGCAGTGCAACACCGGTGTGGCGCAGGATTACGCCGGGTTGCACGCCAGCCTCGGTGCCGCCAAGGCGCGTGCCTATTACCAGGCCTATGAAAGTGCCGTGCAGACGGTGGTGTCACTGGTCGAGCAGGAAAGGATCACCTGCGATCTGGTGCGCAACGGCAAGCTCAAGCTGGCGGCCAAGCCGATGCACTACGAAGGCCTGGCCCGCACCTGCGAGCTGATCCGCCAGGAGGTGGATGCCGATGTCGAGTTGCTCAGCGCCGAGCAGACCCGCGCGGAAGTCAATTCGACGCAGTTTCATGGCGGCCTGCTGCAACGCAACGGCGTGCAGATGCATGTCGGCCGCTTCGGCGTCGGCTTGGCCGAAGCGGCGGCGCGGCGCGGCGCGATGATTTACGAGCACACCCAGGTCAAGGATTGGAAGGCCCAGGCCGGCGGCTACCAGGTCAACACCGCCAAGGGTTCATTGCACGCCGGGCAAGTCCTGCTGGCCACCGGTGCCTGCCAGCATGGCGACCTGGGTTGGTACCGCCGCAGGATTGTGCCGGTGGGCAGTTTTGTCATCGCTACCGAAGTCTTGCCCCAGACGCTGATCGACCAGTTGCTGCCGCAACATCGCGCCTACGTGACCAGCCGCATGATCGGCAACTACTTTCGCCTGACCCCGGACAACCGCCTGCTGTTTGGCGGGCGTGCTCGGTTTGCCATGTCCGACAGCGTCTCCGACGCCAAGAGCGGCAAGGTACTGCAAGCGGCGATGCTGAACATGTTCCCGCAGTTGGCGCACGTGAAGATCGACTACTGCTGGGGCGGCCTGGTGGACATGACGTCCGACCGCCTGCCCCGCGCCGGCCAGCATGGCGGCGTGTTCCACTCCATGGGCTACAGCGGCCATGGCGTGCAGATGTCGGTGCACATGGGCCAGGTGATGGCCGAGGTCATGGCCGGCAATACCGCGGCCAACCCTTGGCGCGAACTGGAATGGCCGGCGATCCCCGGGCATTTCGGCAAGCCGTGGTTCCTGCCGTTCGTGGGGGCTTACTACCGCTTCCAGGACTATTTGCACTGAGTTGCCGTTGTTGCGTCACCGTCGTTTGTGTTTCCAGGACGCTCCGGACATCCGTGAGCACTCGATTCTTCCGATTATCGACAGGTAGCCTTGCTATGACTGACAACAAAAACACCCCCGAACTCATCTCCGGCCAGGACAGCCTGCGGGTGTTCGAAAGTCTCAACCGTGGCATGTCGCGCCGCAACGCCCTGCAAATGCTGGGCGTGGCCGGTGTTGCCGCCGCCGGTGCCGGCAGCCTGTTCGGCGCCGCCGGCAAGCTGTTTGCCGACGAGGCCGCCGTGGCCGGCAAAGGCAAGCCAGGCGGCAAGATCCGCGTGGCCGGCATGTCCAGCTCCACCGCCGATACCCTCGACCCGGCAAAGGGCGCGCTGTCCACCGACTATGTGCGCCACTACATGTTCTACAACGGCCTGACCCGCTTCGATAAGCACCTGGTGCCGCAACTGGAACTGGCCGAGCGCATCGACAACACCGACGCCACCGTCTGGACCATTACCCTGCGCAAGGACGTGACCTTCCACAACGGCAAGGCCCTGACCGCCGCCGACGTGGTGTTCTCCCTGAACCGCCACAAAGACCCGCTGACCGGTTCCAAGGTCATGCCGTTGATGGAGCAGTTCGCCGAGATCAAGGCCAGCGGGCCGAACGAAGTGCAGATCCGCCTCAGCGCGGCCAACGCCGAGTTGCCGTCGATCCTCGCGGTGTCGCACCTGTTGATCGTCCCCGAGGGCACCAGCGACTTCAGTAAAGGCATCGGCACCGGGCCGTTCACCGTGGGCGAGTTCAAGCCAGGCGTGCGTTCGATTGCGGTGCGCAACAAAAACTACTGGAAACCGGGCCTGCCGTATCTCGACGAGATCGAGTTCATCGCGATTGCCGACGAGCCGTCGCGGGTCAATGCGCTGCTGTCGGGCGATGTGCACATGATCAACGAGGTCAACCCACGCTCCACCACGCGCATCAAGGCCAGCGCCAAGCACCGCGTCGTCGACGCGCCGTCGGGCAACTACACTGACTTGATCATTCGCCAAGACCAACTGCCCGGCAAAAGCCCGGAATTCACCCAGGCCATGAAACTGCTGCTCGACCGTGAACAGGTCAAGTCCGCGGTGTTCCGTGGCTTTGCGGTGGTGGGCAACGATCACCCGATTGCGCCGGGTTCGCGCTACTTCAACACCGACTTGCCGCAGACGGTCTACGACCCGGAAAAAGCCAAGTTCCTGCTGAAGAAAGCCGGCATGGAAAGCATCACCATGCCCGTGATGGCCTCGCCGGCCGCCACCGGTTCGGTGGACATCGCCGTGCTGTTGCAGCAATCGGCCAAACAGGCCGGGCTCAAGCTCGACGTGAACCGCCTGCCGAGCGACGGCTACTGGTCCAACCACTGGATGAAGCACCCGCTGAGCTTCGGCAACATCAACCCACGGCCGAATGCCGACGTAATGTTCTCGCAGTTCTTCCAGTCCAAGGCGCCGTGGAACGAGTCCGGCTGGCAGAACGAGCAGTTCGACCAGTTGCTGATGCTGGCCCGTGGCGAAACCGACGACGCCAAGCGCGCCAAGATGTATGGCGACATGCAGACCCTGGTGCACGACCACTGCGGCATCGGCGTGCCGGTGTTCATCAGCAATATCGACGGCGTTGACCAACGCATCAAAGGCTACGACAGCAACCCACTGGGCGGTTTCATGGGCTACATGTTTGCCGAGCAGGTGTGGTTGGACGCTTGAGGAGGGTCGTGGGATGAATAGCAATACACTGTGGTTGATCGGCCGGCGCTTCGGTGCCGGGGCCTTGACCTTGTTGATCGTGTCCATGGTCGTGTTCGCGATCACGGCGGTACTGCCGGGGGACGCGGCGCAACAATCCCTGGGCCAGTTCGCGACCCCTGAACAGGTGGCGGCCCTGCGCCTGAAACTGGGGTTGGACCAGCCCGGTGTGTTGCGTTACCTGCACTGGTTGATGAGCCTGCTCACTGGCGACATGGGCGTGTCGGTCTCCAACGCCATGCCGGTCGGTGAGCTGATGGCGGGCCGGGTGCCCAACACCCTGATGCTGGCCGGCGCCACGGCGCTGGTCTCGGTGCCGGTGGCGCTGGTACTCGGTATCGGCTCGGCGATGGGCCGGGGCGGGCGCATCGACAGCTGCCTGAGCTTCGTCACCCTGGCGATGGTCGCGGTGCCGGAATTTCTGGTGGCGACCCTGGCGGTGCTGATTTTCGCGGTCAACCTCGGTTGGTTGTCGGCCCTCTCGTATGCCAGCGACATCAGCTCACCGCTGCAATTTCTGCGCACCTATGCCTTGCCGGTGATGACGCTGTGCTGCGTGATCGTGGCGCAAATGGCGCGCATGACCCGCGCCGCCGTGATCGACCAGCTCGACAGCCCCTACGTGGAAATGGCTCGCCTCAAGGGCGTCAGCCCGATTCGCATCGTGCTGCGCCATGCCTTGCCCAATGCGATCGGGCCGATTGCCAACGCCATCGCCCTGAGCCTGTCGTACCTGTTGGGCGGGGTGGTGATCGTCGAAACCATCTTCAACTACCCCGGCATTGCCAGCTTGATGGTCGATGCCGTGACCAACCGCGACATGGCGCTGGTGCAGGCGTGCACCATGTTGTTTTGCGCGGCCTACCTGGGCCTGGTGCTGCTCGCCGACCTGTGCGCGATCCTGTCCAGTCCGAGGCTGAGAAACCAATGAACAACCTCATTGCGAAATCCAAGCCTGTTTCCTCCGCCCTGGCACTCGCTAAGGTGTCCAGCGGCCCGTCGTGGCTGGGGCTGCTGGGCGGCGTAGTGTGCGTCGCCTGGCTGCTGGTGGCGCTGCTCGGCCCGTGGCTGGCGCCTCACCCGGTGGGGGAGGTGGTGTCCGATAACATCTTCGAAGGCTTCAGCCTCGCGCATCCATTCGGCACCGATTACCTGGGCCGCGACATGCTCAGCCGGGTGCTGGTGGGCGCGCGGTTCACCGTCGGGCTGGCGCTGGTGGCGGCGTTACTGGCCAGCATCTTCGGCACCGGGTGTGCGCTGTTGTCGGTGGTCTCGCCCAAGTGGCTGGACGAGATCATCAGCCGCATCATGGACGCCTTTATTTCGATCCCGAGCAAAATGCTTGCGCTGATCATGGTCTCGGCCTTTGGCTCATCGGTGACGTTGCTGATCTGTACGGCCGTGATCAGCTATATCCCCGGCTCCTTCCGCGTCGCCCGCAGCATGGCGGTCAATATCGAAGCCCTGGAGTACGTGCAGGTCGCGCGTACCCGTGGCGAGCGCCGGTTGTACGTGGCGTGCATGGAGATCCTGCCGAACATGCTCAACCCGGTCCTGACCGACCTGGGCCTGCGTTTCGGCTACATCGTGCTGTTGCTCAGCGGCATGAGTTTTCTTGGCCTGGGCGTGCAACCGCCGGATGCCGACCTCGGCTCGCTGGTGCGGGAAAACATCGGCGGCCTTAACCAGGGCGCGCTGGCCATCATCATTCCGGCGCTGGCCATCGGCACGCTGACCATCGGCGTGAATCTGCTGATCGACTATCTGTCGTCGCGACGTAGTCGACGCACGGGAGGCCATTGAAATGACTGAATTGATTCGCGTCGAAGACCTGCGCGTGGTCGCCTGTGGCGAGCGCGGCGAGGTGGAAATCGTCAAGGGCGTGAGCTTTGCCCTGAAAAAAGGTGAAGTGCTGGCGTTGATCGGTGAGTCCGGCTCAGGCAAGACCACCATCGCCCTGGCCTTGCTGGGGTATGCACGGCGTGGCTGTCGTTTGTCCGGCGGGGTGGTGCAGGTCGGCGAGCAGGACATGCTTGCCCTGAGCGAACACCAACTGCAAGGCCTGCGCGGCAACCGCGTGTCCTATATCGCGCAAAGCGCCGCTGCAGCGTTCAACCCGGCCAAAAGACTCATTGACCAGGTGATAGAGGGCGCGTTGATCCATGGCCTGGGCACTCGGGCCGAGCTGCACGCCAAGGCCATCGGACTGTTCCGCGACCTGGCGTTGCCGGGCCCGGAGCGCATCGGCCAGCGCTACCCGCACCAGGTCTCCGGCGGGCAACTGCAACGGGTGATGGCGGCGATGGCGCTGATCAGCGACCCGCTGCTGGTGGTGCTCGACGAGCCGACCACCGCACTGGATGTGACCACCCAGATCGACGTGCTGCGCGCCTTCAAACGCGTGGTGCGCGAGCGCGGGGCCACGGCGGTTTACGTGTCCCACGACCTGGCGGTGGTGGCGCAAATGGCCGACCAGATCGTGGTGCTCAACGGTGGCCAGATCCTCGAGCAAAGCGCCACCGCACCGCTGCTCAACGCTCCGACCCACGCCTACACCCGCAGCCTGCTGGCCGCCGCACGGCCCGACACCACCATTCGCCCGCCCTGCGGCGTCGCCGGGGAGGTACCGCTGCTGACCATCACCGGCCTCACCGCTGGCTACGGCAACAAGAACCTGCACGGCATGCCGTCGATTCGGGTGCTTGAAGACATCGACCTCACCGTGCGCCGTGGCCAGGCCATCGGCGTGATCGGCGAGTCGGGCTCGGGTAAGTCCACCCTGGCCCGGGTGGTGGCGGGGTTGTTGACCCCGGCCCTCGGTGGCCTGGCCTTCGACGGGCAACCCTTGGGCGGCAGCCTCGCCGAGCGCACCCCGGAGCAATTCCGCCGGATCCAGATGGTGTTCCAGAACGCCGACACCGCGCTCAACCCCATGCACAGCGTGGCGGCCATCATCGGTCGGCCGTTGAAAATGTATTTCGGCCTCAAAGGCGCGGCGCTGCAAACCCGCATCGGCGAACTGCTCGACCTGGTGCGCCTGCCCCGCGACCTCGCCGAACGGCGCCCGAATGAGTTGTCTGGCGGGCAAAAGCAGCGGGTCAACCTGGCCCGCGCGCTGGCGGCCAAACCCGACCTGATCCTCTGCGACGAAGTGACCTCGGCCCTCGACACCGTGGTGGGCGCGGCGATCCTCGAACTGCTGCGCGACCTGCGCCAGCAACTGGGGGTGTCGTACCTGTTTATCAGCCACGACATCTCCACCGTGCGTGCGCTGTGCGATGACATTGTGGTGATGTACAGCGGCCGCAAGGTCCAGGCCGGCAGCCGCGAGTCGTTTGCCGAGCCGCCGTTCCACCCCTACACCGACCTGTTGATTCACTCGGTGCCCGAGTTGCGCCAGGGCTGGCTGGAAAGCTGCGGCACCACGTCCGAGGCGCTGCCAGCGATTGGCGAGCGGGCCAACGTGCCGGAACTGTGCACCTTCCTCAATCGCTGCCCGGTGCGCGTCGACGGCCTGTGCAACCGCACCGCGCCGAGCCGCCGCAGCCTGGACAACGGTGGTGAAATCCTTTGCCACCACGACAGCGCCCACTTGCTGAATACCCAGCAGGGCGTGACCACCATGACCTTGGGAGCCTATGCATGAACGGGCGTTTTGTGAGGTTGGCCGAACAGGGCCGGCCGACGGTCAGCCTGACCGTGGATGGCGCCGCCGTCGAAGCCCTGCAGGGCGACACCTTGATGGTCGCGCTGCTGACCCAGGGCAATGCACTGCGCCAATCGGAATTCGACAGCGGCCGCCGTGCCGGTTTCTGCCTGATGGGCGCGTGCCAGGATTGCTGGGTGTGGACCCGCAGCGGCGAACGCCTGCGCGCCTGCTCCAATGAAGTCCGTGACGGGCTGGACATCGTTACCACACAACCGGAGGCGACATGGCCACTGCACGGGTAGTTATTGTGGGCGCCGGACCGGCCGGGGTGCGCTGCGCCGAAACCCTGCTGGCGGCCGGGATCAAACCGATCCTGATCGATGAGAACCGCCGCGACGGGGGCCAGATCTACCGGCGTCAGCCAGAAGGCTTCACCCGCAACTACGCGACCCTCTACGGCAGCGAAGCCGGCAAGGCCCAGGCCCTGCACCAGAGTTTCGACCGCCTGCGCGACGCCATCGACTACCGCCCCGACACCCTGGTGTGGAACCTCACGCCAGGGCAGCTGTGCTGCGTGAGCCAGGGCCGCCACACCACGGTGGATTACGACGCACTGATCCTCTGCACCGGCGCCACCGACCGCCTGATGCCCATCGAGGGCTGGCAACTGGCGGGCACCTACAGCCTGGGCGGGGCGCAGATCGCCTTGAAAAACCAGGCCGTGTCCATCGGCCATCGCGTGGTGTTCATGGGCAGCGGGCCGTTGCTGTACCTGGTCGCCAGCCAATACGTGAAGGCCGGCGCCGAAGTGGCGGCGGTGCTCGACACCTCAGCCTTGAGCCTGCGTCTGAAAGCCTTGCCCAAACTGCTGGCGCGGCCTGGCGTGCTGTTCACGGGGATCAAGCTATTGGCGCAACTGTACCGCGCCAAGGTGGCGGTGCACCTGGGGGTTAAGCCGCTGCAAGTGATGGGCGACGCGGCCAATGGCGTGAGCGGTGTGCGTTTCACCACCGGCAACGGGCAGACTGTCACGGTGCAGGCCGATGCCGTTGCGCTGGGTTACCACCTGCGCCCGGAAACCCAGCTGGGTGACCTGGCCGGTTGTCGCATGGCGTTCGATGCCGCATCGAGCCAATGGTGGCTGGCCACGGATGACGCCGGACGCACCTCGGTGAAGGGCGTGTACGCGGCCGGTGACGGAGCGAAAATTCGCGGCGCCGATGCCGCCGAGCACGCCGGGCGCCTGGTGGCGCTGGCGCTGCTGGAAGACTTGCAACACCCGGTCGACGCCGGCCTGCGGGATGAACAACAGCAGGCCCTGGCGGTGATGGATCAATTCCGCCTGGGCCTGGCCCAGGCGTTCCCCTGGCCGAGCGAACAGGCCAAGGCGTTGCCGGACAGCGCCATCGTGTGCCGCTGCGAGATGATCAGCGCTGGCGAGCTGCGCCGCACGGTGAAAGAGAAGGGCGCCTGCGAAGTCAACCGCGCCAAGGCGTTCAGCCGCGTGGGCATGGGCCGTTGCCAGGGGCGTTACTGCTCCCAGGCCGGGGCCGAAGTGATCGCCGCCGCTGCCGGCGTGCCGGTGCAGGAGGTCGGGCGCCAACGCGGCCAGGCGCCGGTCAAACCGTTATCGATGTTGATCACCGAGGAGGTCTCGTCATGAGCGTGCAAAAAGCCGATGTGGTGATTGTCGGCGGGGGTGTGATGGGCTCGGCGACCGCGTTTTTTCTGCGTAGTCGTGGGCAGTCGGTGATCCTGCTGGAGCGCGACCAGATCGGTCAGTACGCCAGTGGTGTGAACTTCGGCAATGTGCGCCGGCAAGGGCGCTTCCTCGGCCAGTTGGCCCTGGCCAACCGCTCGTGGGCGCTGTGGAAGCGCCTGCCGGAACTGATCGACGACGACCTGGAATTCATCCCCAGCGGGCATATGCGTGTGTGTTACCGCGAAGATGAAATCGCCGAGCTTGAGGCCTACGCGGCCGCACCGGAAGCGGAACAACTGGACCTGAAGATTTATCGTGGCGCCGAACTGCATCAACGCTTCGGCTTCCTTGGCCCGGACGTCAAGGGCGGCTCCTACGCGCCCCACGATGGCCATGCCAACCCGCGCCTGGCCGCGCCGGCGTTTGCCCGTGCCGCTCGGCGCCTGGGCGCGCAGATCGAAGAACGCACCGAAGTGGCCGAGGTGCAGAAAGTCGGCGCCGACTTCCAGGTCACTACCACCGACGGCCGCCAGTTCCACGCCGCGCAACTGTTGATCACCGCCGGCGCCTGGGGCCAGAAGCTCTCGGCGCAGTTCGGCGAACCGGTACCGCTGGACACCCACGGCCCGCAAATGGCCGTGACCGAGCCGGTGCCTTATGCCTTGCCCACCGTGATCGGCGTGTACACCAAGGTGCCCGAAGAGGTGATCTACTTCCGCCAGATTCCCCGTGGCAATATCGTCATCGGCGGCGGCTACCGCAGCAAGCCGGATATGCTCAACCGCCGCGCCTACGTGGAACCGCGCAGCATCCTCAACCAGGTCAGCCAGATGCGCCGCCTGCTGCCGGGCGTCGGCAACCTGAACATCATCCGCGTGTGGAGCGGCATCGAAGGCTACCTGCCGGACTCGTTGCCGGTGATGGGCCCCAGCGGTACCGTCGACGGGCTGTTCTATGCCTTCGGGTTTTGCGGCCACGGTTTCCAGCTTGGCCCGGGCGTCGGCGATGTGATGGCCGAACTGCTTGCCACTGGCAGCACCAGTACCCCGATCGAGCCATTCTCCATCACCCGGTTCGCCCTACCTGCCGAGCAACGGAGCCAGGCCTCATGAAACCCCGCGTATTGGAGATTCTGAAACAACTGATGGCCTTCGACACCGTGTCATCGGAGTCGAACATGGCCTTGATTGAATATGTGCGCGACCTGCTGCTGACCAAGGGCATCGAGTCACTGATCGTCAAGGACCCAAGCGGCAAGAAAGCCAACCTGTTCGCCAGCACCGGGCCCAAGGAACAGCCGGGCGTGCTGCTGTCCGGACACACCGACGTGGTGCCGGCGGCGGGGCAGGCCTGGACCTTTCCCGCCTTCGCCGCCACCGTGCAGGACGGGCGCATTTATGGGCGTGGCAGCTGCGACATGAAGGGCTTTATCGCCCTGGCCATCGACGCCATGCTGGACGCCGCCGACCACAGCTTGAACCGCCCGCTGCAACTGGCCCTGTCCCATGACGAAGAGATCGGCTGCGTCGGCGTGCGGCGTTTGCTCGACGTGCTGCACCTGGCGCCGGTGCGGCCGTTTCTGTGTGTGATCGGTGAGCCGACCAACATGCAGTTTGTACTCGGCCATAAGGGCAAGGGGTCCTACCGCACGTACTGCCGAGGCCTGGAGGCGCATTCATCCCTGGCGCCGCGCTCGGTCAACGCCATCCACGTGGCCTGTGACTTTATCGCCGCCCTGCGTGACAGCCAGCAACAGTTGCAGCGCCATGGTGCCCAGGACAACGACTATGACGTGCCCTACAGCACCGTGCATGTCGGCCAGATTATCGGCGGCAAGGCGCTGAATATCGTGCCCAACCTGTGCACCCTGGATTTTGAAGTGCGCAACCTGCCGGCCGACGATCTGGACGCGTTTCTGGAGCAGATGCGCGAGCGCGCCGAGGTGATCGTGCGGGAGGCACAGAAGCTGTCCAGCGTGGCGGCCATCGAGATCGAAACGATCAACGTCTATCCCGGCCTCGACACCCATCCCAGCGTCGAGGCGGTGCGCTTTCTCAAGCAATTCGCCGCGCCGGGCACCGGCACGTCCAAGGTCTCGTTCGGCACCGAAGGCGGCCTGTTCAAGCAGCGCCTGGACGTGCCAGTAGTGGTGTGCGGGCCGGGTTCCATCGAGCAGGCGCACAAGCCCGACGAGTTTATCGAGATCAGCCAGATGGACGCCGGCGAGCGCTTTTTGCAAGGCTTGCTCGGTTCGCTGACGGCCTAGCAGAGCCTGCCGTCCTGAGGTGAATTTCAGCACGGCACGCTGCTTTAACCGCGCTTTCGGCATCCTCGTTTGCGGCACCTCCCTAGACTGGAGCGTGTCTCGGATCAGGACTCGACCATGCTCAAGAATCGCTTGCAAGACCCCAGCCTGCTGGCTGAACTCGCCTACGTAGATGGCCAGTGGATCGCTGCCGACAGCGGCGCCACCCTGGACATCCGCGACCCCGCCACCGGCCACTTGATTGCCCAGGTGCCGGCCATGGACGCGGTGGACACCCGCCGCGCCATCGAAGCCGCCGAGCGTGCCTGGCCCGCCTGGCGCGCCCGCCCGGCCGCCGAACGCGCGGCGCTGCTGGAGCGCTGGTATCAGGCGATGATCGACAACCTCGATGACCTGGCGCTGATCATGACCTGCGAACAGGGCAAGCCGCTGAACGAAGCCCGTGGCGAAGTGCGCTACGGTGCCGGTTTCGTCAAATGGTTCGCCGAGGAAGCGCGCCGGGTCTACGGCGAAACCATGCCCGCACCCAGTGGCGATCGCCGTTTGCTGACCCTCAAGCAACCGGTGGGCGTATGTGCCGCCATCACCCCGTGGAATTTCCCCAACGCGATGATCACGCGCAAATGCGCACCGGCGCTGGCCGCCGGTTGCCCGATCATCGTCAAACCCTCGGACCTCACGCCGCTGTCGGCCCTGGCCCTGGCGGTGCTGGCCGAGCGCGTCGGCATTCCGGCCGGGGTGTTCAATGTGATCACCGGCTTGCCCGCCGGCATTGGCGAAGAGCTGACCGGCAACCCGGCGGTGCGCAAGATTTCCTTTACCGGCTCCACCGCCGTCGGCCGCCTGTTGATGCGCCAGAGCGCCGAGCACATCAAACGCTTGAGTTTGGAACTGGGCGGCAATGCGCCGTTTATCGTGTTCGATGACGCCGACCTTGAACAGGCGGTGGCCGGGGTGATGCTCAGCAAATTTCGCAACGCCGGGCAAACCTGCGTGTGCGCCAACCGCATCCTGGTGCAGGACGGTATCTACGCGCGTTTCGCGGCGCGGCTGGTGGAAGAGGTGGGCAAGCTCAAGGTCGGCAACGGTCTGGAAGACGGCGTGACCATCGGCCCGCTGATCAACCCCGCAGCGGTGAACAAAGTCGCGCGGCATATCGACGACGCCCTGAGCCAGGGCGCCCAGTTGCTGTGCGGCGCCGTCCCCAGCGGCGACAGCCAGTTCGTGCAGCCCACGGTACTCGGCGACACCCACGCCGGGATGTTGCTGGCCAATGAAGAAACCTTCGGCCCGGTGGCACCGCTGATGCGCTTTACCGACGAAGCCCAGGCCCTCGCCTTGGCCAACGCCACCCCGTACGGCCTGGGCGCCTACTATTTCACCCAGGACCTGCAGCGCTCGTGGCGCTTTGGTGAGGCCCTGGAGTTCGGCATGGTCGGGCTCAACACCGGGATCATCTCGATGGAGGTCGCGCCGTTCGGCGGCATCAAGCAATCGGGCCTGGGACGCGAGGGCAGCAAGTACGGCCTGGACGAATACCTTGAAGTCAAAGCCTTCCATATCGGCGGTTTGAACTGAATTTTTGCGAGGCACGCACCATGAGCAAGGCATTCAGAATCGCCGCGATAGCCGGCGATGGTATCGGCAAGGAAGTGCTGCCCGAAGGGCTGCGGGTACTGGAACAGGCCGCCAGGATCTGGGACCTGAACCTGAGCATCGAAGTGCTCGACTGGGCTCACTGTGATTACTACCTGGAACACGGGCATATGATGCCCGAGGACTGGTTCGAGCAGCTCAAGGGCTTTGACGCGATCTACTTCGGCGCCGTGGGATGGCCGGACAAAGTCCCGGACCATATCTCCCTGTGGGGCTCGCTGCTCAAGTTTCGCCGCGACTTCGACCAGTACGTGAACATCCGCCCGGTGCGGCTGTTTCCCGGCGTGCCGTGCCCACTGGCTGGGCGCAAGCCGGGGGACATCGACTTTGTGGTGATTCGCGAAAACACCGAGGGCGAATACTCCTCGGTGGGCGGCAAGATGTTCGAAGGTACTGAGCATGAGTTTGTACTGCAGGAGTCGGTGTTCACTCGACGTGGGGTTGATCGCATTCTCAAGTTTGCCTTCGACCTGGCCCAGACTCGTCCGCGTAAGAAGCTGACGGCGGCGACCAAGTCCAATGGGATTTCCATCAGCATGCCTTACTGGGATGAGCGCACGGCATTGATGGCGGCGAACTATCCCGAGGTAACGTGGGACAAGCAGCACATCGATATTTTGTGCGCGCGGTTTGTGTTGCAGCCTGATCGGTTTGATGTGGTGGTGGCGTCGAATCTGTTTGGCGACATTCTGTCGGACCTGGGGCCGGCGTGTGCGGGGACCATTGGTATAGCACCGTCGGCGAACCTGGATCCGGAGCGGCGGTTTCCGTCGTTGTTCGAGCCGGTGCATGGGTCGGCGCCGGATATCTACGGGCAGAACATTGCCAATCCGATTGCGATGATCTGGTCGGGGGCGTTGATGTTGGACTTTTTAGGCAATGGGGATGGGCGGTATCGGGCGGCGCATGACGGGATATTGCGGGCGATTGAGGCGGTGATTGCAGAAGGGGTGGTCACGCCGGATTTGGGGGGCAGGGGATCGACTCAGGATGTGGGGATTGCGATAGCTGGGCGGCTTTTTGATTGAGTACATATCCGTTGCTGCGGCAACGGCTGCCTATGGTTCCGCTCTTACAGCGGGTCACTTTTGGAGGGACCCAAAAGTAACCAAAAGGTCCTCGCCGGTATGACTCACCCACATGGGTTACAAATCAGT
>NZ_JANUEN010000023.1:0-16986 GCF_024809815.1 Pseudomonas sp. BIGb0381 | reverse complement strand
GTCAATGCCAGGGATGCAAAGAACGGCTATGTTTCAATCAAAGTGTCACCTATGTGAATGCACTTTTTTGTAACCCATGTGGTTGTCCCGTACACTTGCCCCACCACTCGGCACCTCGCTTAGGCTCGGTGTGCCCGTAATCCGACAGTGATTTGGGGGGCCGCCGCCACGCGCCATCCATGGCGCGGGGCGGCTAAACCGGCATACCCCCCCAATCACTATCGGATTCCGGCCAGCGTGGTTAACGGGGCGCCTGAGATCAAGATCAAGATCCAAAGCAAGATCAAGGGCGGCTCTCTTCGCATCGTGGTTGCCGTTGGCGACTAGAACGTTGTGTAGATAGCCATGCTCTTCTCAAACTTAAAATAACTTACTGATTTTAAAAGTTAAAATTTCACCCTAAAGTCTTGAATTTTGCATAAGCAATTTCAGTCGACAGCATTCTTGTGGCGAGCGGGCTTGTCCCGCGTTGGGCTGCGCAGCAGCCCTACTTCGAAGCGGTAGTGGGGCCTCCCTCTCACATGGGTGACTCAATGCGCGCCTGCGGCCTTGTTCAGATCACTCTCGGCCCACTCCGTATACACACACGCATCCGCCGTCGCCCAGCGCACACGCACCGGGTCGCCGGCTTTGAGTGGCATGCCCGCAGCGGACAGCGCCTTGACCGTCATTGACGTGCCGCCGAGGGTTTTCACTGTGCAGGTCTGGCTTTCGCCGAGGAACAGCACCTCACCCACAATTGCCGACACTTCATTCCAGCCCGCCGCCAACGGTTGTTCAGCGGCCTGTTCGACACTCAGCGCCAGGGCTTTTTCCGGGCGCACCATCAGCAGCACATCCTGCTCGGTGCGCAGCCCGCTGGTCAGGCGGATCGACAGGGATTGGCCTTCGAACGCTGCCGCCGCGTTGCCCTGGGCCTTGAGCTTGAGGAAGTTGGAGTTGCCGAGGAACGACGCCACGAACGCGTTCGGCGGGTTCTGGTAGAGGTCGAAGCCGCTGCCCAGGCCGACGATCTTGCCGTGGCTGAAAATCGCGATGCGCTGGGACAGGCGCATGGCTTCTTCCTGGTCGTGGGTTACGTAGACGATGGTGATGCCCAGGCGCCGGTGCAGTTGGCGCAGTTCGTCCTGCAGGTCTTCGCGCAGCTTCTTGTCGAGGGCGCCGAGGGGTTCGTCCATCAGCAGGATGCGTGGCTCGTACACCAGCGCGCGGGCGATGGCGACCCGTTGCTGTTGGCCGCCGGACAGTTGCGAAGGGCGGCGATGGGCGAACTGTTCCAGTTGCACCAGCTTGAGCATGGCGTCCACGCGCTTTTCGCGTTCGGCGCTGGCCAGTTTGCGAATCGCCAGGGGGAAGGCGATGTTGTCGCGCACCGACAAATGCGGGAACAGTGAGTAACGCTGGAACACCATGCCGATGTCGCGCTTGTGCGGCGGTACATTGACCAGTGATTGGCCGCTGACCAGGATCTCGCCGCTGCTTGGCGTTTCGAAGCCGGCAAGCATCGACAGTGTGGTGCTTTTGCCCGAGCCGCTGGAGCCGAGGAAGGTGAGGAATTCGCCGTCCTGGATGTCCAGCGAGATGTTGTCCACGGCAGCAAATTCGCCGTAGTGCTTGTTCAGGTTGCGCAGGCTGACCAGGGGTTGGCCATGGCTCTGCGCGACATCGTTGATCACTGCACTCATGTTCTTCTCCTCGGCGCTCAAGCGCGGGTTTCGGTACGCCGGCGAACGGCGGCGGCAATCACCATGACCAGTACCGACAGGCCGATCAGCAGCGTCGACGCGACGGCGATCACAGGCGTCAGGTCCTGGCGCAGGGTGGTCCACATTTTTACGGGAAGGGTTTGCAGGGTCGGGCTGGCCATCATCACGCTGAGCACCACTTCGTCCCACGAGACCAGGAAAGCGAACAGTGCACCGGCGACCATCCCCGGACGAATCGCCGGAAAGGTCACCTTGAACACCGCCTGCAACCGCGAGGCGCCGCAGATCACCGCCGCGTCTTCGATCGACTGGTCGAACAGCTTCAGCGAGTTGATGATCGAGATGATGGTGAACGGCAGCGCCACGATCACATGGCTGACCACAAAAGCGAACATCGTGCCGGTGTAGCCCAGCTTGAGGAACAGCGCGTACACCGCCACGGCGATGATCACCAGCGGCACGATCATCGGCAGGGTGAACAGGCCATAGAGCAATTCGCGGCCGGGGAAGCGCCCACGCACCAGGGCAAAGGCGGTGGGCAGGCCCAGGGCGACGGCGAACACGGTGGTCAGCACGGCCACCTTGAGGCTGGCCATCGCTGCGTTCATCCAGTCAGCGTTGGAGAAGAACTGGCCGTACCATTTTAGCGTCCAGCCCGGCGGCGGGAACACCAGCCATTGCGACGAGCCGAACGACAGCAGCACGATAAACACGATCGGCAACAGCAGGAACAGGCCAATCAACCCGGTGGTGGTGTAGAGGCCCAAGCGCATCCTGCGGCTCATGGCATTGGGGGTCAGGAGCATGACGGCTTACCTCGCGTTGCTGGCGCCAACCGGGGATTCCGGCTGAAGCTTCAGGTAGAAGTAGAACAGCACCAGCGTGATGAAGATCAGCAACGCGGCGCCGGCACTGGCCAGGCCCCAATTAAGGAACGATTGCACCTGCTGGATGATGAACTCGGGCAGCATCATGTTCTGCGCACCGCCGAGCAGCGCCGGGGTGACGTAGTAACCGAGGGACATCACGAACACCATCAGGCCGCCGGAGAACAACCCAGGCCGGCACAGCGGCAGGAACACGCGGAAGAAGTTGGTCCACGGGCTCGCGCCGCAGATGGAGCCGGCCTGCAGGATCATCGGGTCGATGGCCTGCATGGTCGCCTGCAACGGCAGCACGATGAACGGGATCATGATGTAGCTCATGCCGATCACCACGCCGGTGAGGTTATGCACCATCTCCAGGGGCACATCGATGATGCCCATGGCCATCAGCGCCTTGTTGATCACCCCGGAGGCTTGCAGCAAGACCAGCCAGGAATAGGTGCGGGCGAGCAGGCTGGTCCACATCGACAGCAGCACAATATTCAGGATCCAGCGCCCCCAGCCGCGCGGCACCAGGGTGATCGCCCAGGCCAGCGGAAAGCCCAGCAGCAGGCTGAACAGGGTCACCAGGCCCGCCACCGAAAAGGTGTTGAGCAGCACCCGTGCATAGGCCGAGTTGGCGAACAGCTGTTCATAGTTGCCCAGGCCCGGCACCGGCTCCAGCACGCCGCGCAGCAACAGGCCGATCAGCGGCGCCAGGAAGAACAGGCCGAGGAACAGCAGGGCCGGGATCAGGTTGCTCGAGCCCCGCCAGCGCTGTGCCACGGACGGCGCCCCGGCCTTGGGCGAAACCGCGCCGGCAGCGCCGAGGGCGCTCCCGGTCGGTGTGGTTGCCGTCATTTTCATTTGACTAGCCATTCATTCCACCGTGTCGCAATGGCCGGACCGTTCTTGGCCCAGTAGGCGAAATCGAGGGTGATCTGGTCCTTGACGTAGGCGGTCGGCAGGTTCGGCGCGAGCACCGAATCCAGGCGCTGCACGCTGTCGATGTTCACCGGTGCATAGGCGGTCAGATTAGAGAAATCCGCCTGGCCCTTGGCGCTGCTGGCGTTGGCGAGGAACTTCATCGCAGCCGCTTTGTTTTTCGACCCTTTAGGCACGACGAGGATGTCGGCCATGACCAGGTTCTGCTTCCAGCTCACGCCCACGGGCGCGCCGTCTTCCTGCAGGGCGTGGATGCGACCGTTCCAGAACTGGCCCATGCTGACTTCGCCGGACGCCAGCAACTGTTGCGACTGCGCACCGCCGCCCCACCAGACGATGTCTTTTTTGATGGTGTCGAGTTTCTTGAAGGCGCGGTCCAGGTCCAGGGGGTAGAGCTTGTCGGCCGGGACGCCGTCGGCCAGCAGCGCCAGTTCGAGCACGCCGGGGCTTGGCCATTTGTAGAGGGCGCGTTTGCCGGGGTAGGTCTTGGTGTCGAACAGCGCGGTCCAGTCCTGGGGCTTGCCGGCGCCGAGCTTGCCTTCGTTGTAGCCGAGCACGAAGGAGAAGAAGAACGAGCCCACGCCATGGTCGGAGACGAAGCGCGGGTCGATCTTGTCGCGCTGGATCACCGAGAAGTCGAGGGGTTCGAGCAGGCCTTCGGCGGCGGCGCGCAAGGCGAAGTCGGCCTCGACATCCACCACGTCCCACTGCACGTTGCCGCTTTCGACCATTGCCTTGAGTTTGCCGTAGTCGGTGGGCCCATCCTGGACCACGGTAATGCCGCTGGCCTTGCTGAACGGGTCGGCCCAGGCCTGCTTCTGCGCATCCTGGGTGCTACCGCCCCAGCTCACGAAATTGACGCTTTCGGCCGCCATGGCCGCGTGAGTGGCCGTGGCCAATAAGCCCGCGAACAGCACCGCGGTTGCACGTTTGTTCAACACCATTTTCACGCCCTCATTTGTTTTGTTATTGAGCGGGCTTGGTAATGCCCGCTTATCGGGAGCAGTAGGTCCATCGGGGGCCTCTAATCGAGACCCCAAAAGGCGACCGTGCCAAGGGCTGTTATTGGTGCTCTCCCTGGCGGGCGCACTTGGCAGAAACGTTCGGTCTATGGAATATCATATTATGGTATTCCAAACTTTGTGCAAGCATTTTGCCTTACCGGTTATCCGTCATTCGGTGAAGGGAATGCTCTCGACCACCTCCAGGTCGTAGCCGGTCAGCCCTGCGTATTTGAGGGGCGGGCCGAGGTGACGCAGCTTGCCGACGCCGAGGTCCTGCAAGATCTGCGCCCCGGTGCCCACTTCGGAATAGATGCGCGACTGCGAACGGTTGAACTGGCGCGGTGCCTGCGTCAGTTGCGGCACGCGTTCCAGCAGGGCCTGGGACGATTCATGGTTGGCCAGCACCACCACTACGCCACTGCCTTCAGCGGCGACACGTTGCAAGGCCGCCCACAGCGTCCAGTTGGACGGGCCGCTGTAGTCGGCACCGACCAGGTCGCGCAGCGGGTCGATCACATGTACGCGCACCAGCGCCGGGGTATCGCGGTGCAACTGGCCCATCACCATGGCCATGTGCACGCCGCCGTCGATGCGGTCTTCAAAGGTGATCAGGCGGAATGTGCCGTGCACCGTGGGTAGGTCGCGTTCACCGATGCGCACCACGGTGCGTTCGGTGCTGAGGCGGTAGTGGATCAGGTCGGCGATGGTGCCGATCTTGATGCCGTGCCTGCGCGCGAAGATTTCCAGGTCGGGGCGGCGGGCCATGGTGCCGTCGTCGTTCATCACTTCGACGATCACCGAGGCCGGGGTGTGCCCGGCCAGGCGCGCCAGGTCGCAGCCGGCTTCGGTGTGGCCGGCGCGCGTCAACACGCCGCCATCCTTGGCGCGCAACGGGAAGATATGCCCCGGCTGCACGATGTCGGCCGGTCCGGCATTGCTGGCGACGGCCGCTGCCACAGTGCGTGCGCGGTCGGCGGCGGAGATGCCGGTGGTCACGCCGCTGGCGGCTTCGATGGACACGGTAAACGCGGTGCTGAACACGCTGCCATTGCTCGGCACCATCTGTTCCAGGCCCAGGCGCAGGCAGTGTTCGTCGGTGAGGGTCAGGCAGATCAGGCCACGGGCTTCGCGGGCCATGAAACTGATAGTCTCGGCGGTGCAGCAGGCCGCAGGCAGCAACAGGTCGCCTTCGTTTTCCCGGTCTTCGTCGTCCACCAGGAGCACCATCTTGCCTTGGCGGTAGTCTTCGATGATGTCTGCGATGCTGTTGAAGGACATGGAGAATGCTCGATTTGTTGGTTGTATGTATTATGGTATACCACAAAAACTCAACAAGAGGATGTCACGATGAAGGCCTACTGGATTGCCCATGTGGATGTGTCCGATGCCGAGCAATACACGCAGTACACCAAGCGCGCGCCGGCGGCGTTTGCACAGTTTGGCGGACGGTTCCTGGCCAGGGGCGGGCGCAGTGAAGCGATGGAAGGCGGGCCGGCACGGCAGCGTAATGTGGTGATTGAGTTTGATAGCTACGAGCAGGCGGTGGCGTGCTACGAGTCCGCCGAATATCAGGAGGCGAAAGCGCACCGTGAAGGGGCGGGGGTGGCGCAGATCATCATCGTGGAAGGGTTGGCGCCCTGATTTTTCAGGTATAAACCGATTCAAATGTGGGAGGGGGCTTGCTCCCGATGGCGGTAGTTCAGTCACTTCATGTATTGACTGACATACTGTTATCGGGAGCAAGCCCCCTCCCACATTTGGACCCGGTTTACCTGAAGGTCAGCGGATGAAGTGGATCTTGCCGCTGTCGTCATTGCCGATGTAGATGCCATACACCCCAGCCTGGCGCTCCTCGATATACCGTTCGAGGATCTGCCGGATCGCCGGGTAGTAGATGCTGTCCCAGGGAATGTCCTCGGGCGCGAAGAACTTGTAGTCGAGGGTTTCCGGGCCGAACTGGCCGGTGATCTCCAGCGCGATGGCGCGGAAGATGATGTACACCTCGCTGATTTTCGGCACGCTGAAGATCGAGTAGGGCGAGAGGATCTCGGCACGTACGCCGCTTTCTTCCCAGACTTCACGCAACGCCGCCTGCTCAGTGGTTTCGCCACCTTCCATAAAGCCGGCAGGCAAGGTCCAGGTGCCCGGGCGGGGCGGGATCGCCCGTTGGCACAGCAGGTATTTGCCGTCCTGCTCGATGATGCAGCCGGCGATGATCTTGGGATTGATGTAGTGGATATAGCCGCAGCCCCGGCACATCAGGCGCTCATGGGTATCGCCCGGTGGCAACTGGTGACCGAGGTCACTGCCGCCGCATGTCGGGCAAAAGCTGGGGCTGGCCAAGGTCAGTGACCTATGCGCGGTTCTTTCAGCGCGATGGGCAGGGTGATTTCCGGGATCTTGCCGGTTTCTTCCTGTTTGCGCTTGAGGTAATCCAGGGCCACGGCAGCCGCAGCGCGCACGTGATCGACGCAGGCCTGGTGGGCCGCCAGCGGGTCGCCGCTCTTGATCGCCTGGACCATGCGTTCCATTTCCTGGTTACTGGTGCCGCGACGGTTTTCCTGGGACACCGAGGTGGCGCGCAGGTAGCTGATGCGGGCCTGCAACTGGCGCAACTGGGTGGCCGCCACATGGTTGCCCGAACCTTCGAGCAGCACGTCGTAGAAGCCCTGGACCGAGTCGATGACCTGCTGCAGCTCACCGTCCTTGAGGGCCTTGCGGTTTTCTTCCAGGGCTTTTTCCAGGGCCTTGATGTCCTTGGCCTTGGCGCGCAGGGTGAACAATTGCACGATCAAGCCTTCGAGCACGCACCGCAGTTCATAGATGTCGACGGCGTCGGCCAGGGTAATGATCGCCACCTGCGGGCCTTTGGCATCGGCGAATTCCACCAGGCCTTCGGACTCCAGGTGACGCAAGGCTTCGCGTACCGAGGTGCGGCTGACGCCGAGGCGGTCGCACAGGTCGCGCTCCACCAGGCGGTCACCGGGCAGCAGTTGGAAGTTCATGATGGCGCTGCGCAGTTTTTCCAGCACGATTTCGCGCAGGGTGACCGGGTTGTGATTGACCTTGAAGCTGTCGTCGAGGGGCGCGCGTTTCATGGGGTCTGCTCTGAATTTAGCGGTTAACTGGAGGCCTCGGCCGGCCGGGGCCGATTGAGGGCCGAAAATCGGGCCCAAGTTTATCATGCTGCGTTCCTTAAGCGACAAACCCTCACGGCCCCCCGCGCGCCTCAGGCCAGCGCCGGCAGCGGGCCCAGCTTGCCCTTGTGGTAGATCATCGGCGTGACCGGCTCCTTGGGCAGGATCAGGTTCTTTACCGCACCGACGATGATCGCGTGATCGCCGCCGTCGTATTCGCGCCACAGCTCGCACTCGATGATCGCCGTGGCCTTGGCCAGCAGCGGGTTGCCCAACTCGCTCAGGTGCCACTCGATGCCCTTGGCCTTTTCCTTGCCCTTGCTGGCGAAAGCATAGGCCTCGGCGGTCTGGTCGGCGGACAGCAAGTGGATCGCGAAGCGCTTGCTGTCGCGCAGGATCGGGTAGGTGTCCGACGCATAGTTAGGGCAGAACAGCACCAGCGCCGGGTCGATCGACAGCGCGCTGAACGCACTGGCGGTAATGCCGACGATGCCGCCGTCCGGGTCGAGGGTGGTGACCACCGTGACGCCCGAAGGGAATGAGCTCATGACGTCTTTGTAAATGCCGGGTTCGATCATGGTCGGGGTCTCTTAACGCATCACAAAAGGATCAGGCATGGGCGCCTGGGAGAGGTTGATCCACACCGTCTTCAGCTCGGTGTAGGCGAGCACCGAATCGATGCCGCTTTCGCGTCCGTAGCCGCTGTTCTTGAAGCCGCCGATAGGCGCCATGGCCGACACGGCGCGGTAGGTGTTGACCCAGATGATCCCCGAGCGCACGTCCCGCGCCAGGCGGTGGGCGCGGCCGAGGTCGCGGGTCCAGATGCCGGCGGCGAGGCCGAATTGCGAGTCGTTGGCGATGGCCAGCGCTTCGGCTTCGTCCTTGAAACGGATGACCGAGGCCACCGGGCCGAACACTTCTTCCTGCATGATCTTCATCGAATTGCTGTCGCACTCGAACAAGGTCGGCTCGTAGAACCAGCCTTCACCGAGGTTCTGCGGGCGCTTGCCGCCGGTGCGCAGGCGCGCGCCTTCGGCGATGGCGTCCGCCACCAGGCGTTCGACCACGGCCAGTTGCTGCGCGGTGGCCATGGGCCCCATTTCGCTGGCGTCGTCCTGGGGGTTGCCGATGCGGATGCGCTCGGCGCGCGCCACCAGGCGCTCGACGAATTCGTCGTAGATTTCATCCTGCACCAGCAGGCGCGAGCCGGACACGCAGCTCTGCCCGGACGCCGCATAGATCCCGGCAATCGCGCCATTGATGGCACTGTCGAGGTCGGCGTCGGCAAAGATGATATTCGGCGATTTGCCGCCCAGTTCCAGGGACAGCTTGGCGAAGTTCTCCGCGCTGCTGCGCACCACATGGCGGGCTGTGGCCGCGCCGCCGGTGAAGGCGATCTTGCGCACCAGTGGGTGGCGGGTGAGGGCGGCGCCGGTGCTGGGGCCGTAGCCGGTGACCACGTTGACCACGCCCGGCGGGATCCCGGCTTCGAGGGCCAGGCGCGCGAGTTCGAGGATGGTCGCCGAGGCGTGCTCCGACGGTTTGATCACGATGGTATTGCCCGCCGCCAGGGCCGGCGCGAGTTTGATCGCAGTCAGGTACAGCGGGCTGTTCCACGGAATGATCGCGGCGACCACGCCCATGGCTTCGTGCACGGTGTAGGCGAACAGGTCGGGCTTGTCCAGCGGCAGGGTGCCGCCTTCGAGCTTGTCGGCCAGGCCGGCGGTGTAGTGGAAAAACTCCGGCAGGTAGCTGACCTGGCCACGGGTTTCGCGGATCAACTTGCCGTTGTCGCGGCTTTCCAGCTGGGCCAATTGTTCCTTGTTCTCGGCGATCAGGTCGCCCAGGCGGCGCAGCAATTTGCCCCGTGCGGTGGCGGTGAGGCCACGCCAGGCCGGGCTGTCGAAGGCGCTTTGCGCGGCCTGCACGGCGCGCTCCACGTCGGCTTCATCGGCGTCGGGCAGTTGCGCCCAGGGTTCGGCCAGCGCCGGGTTGAGGCTGTCGAAAGTCTTGCCGGACAGGGCATCGACCCATTCACCGCCGATGCACATCTGGAAGCGTGCGAGTGTCATGCAACGATCCCCTTGATTGGATTGTTTTGGGCGTACACCGTGTCGAGGAAGCCCAGCAGCAGCTGGTTGACCAAGCGTGGCGATTCTACCGGCATCATATGCCGTTGCTCGGCCAGCACCGCAACGGTGGCGCCGGGAATACGATCGGCCAGTTGCCGGGCCATTTCCGGGGTTGAACCGGGGTCGAGTTCGCCGGTGGCGACCAGGGTCGGTACGCGCAGACCCTTGAGGTCGTCGGCGCGGTACATGTCCTGGGTCGCAAACAGTTCGTAGGTGGTCAGGTAGCCCTGGGGGTCGTTGCCCGCCAGGGTTTCACGCAGGGCGGCGATCTGCGCCGGGTTGGCCGCCTGGTATTCACGGCTGAACCAGCGCGACAGCGCGGCTTCGGCATTCGCATCCGGGCCGTGTTCCGCAGCCTGGGCGGTGCGTGCGATCACGCCGGCACGCTGTTCGGGGCTGCGGTTGAACACACTGTTGAGCACTACCAGGGATTTGAGGCGCTCGGGGTAGTGCAGGGCAAACGCCCGGGCGACCAGGCCGCCCATGGAAAAACCGATCACCGTGGCCTGGGGCAGTTGCAGGTGGTCGAGCAGCTCCAGCAACTGGTCGGCATACCCCAGCAGCGGCGTGCCGGCGGCCGGGCGCGGGCTGGCGCCATGACCGAGCATGTCATAGCTGATCACGCGGTAATTCGTGGCCAGGCCAACGACTTGCCCGCCCCACATTTCTTTATTCAGGCCCACGCCGTGGATCAAAACCACAGGCTGGCCTTGGCCGGTCGCCAGATAACTGGTGCCAGCCGGGGTGCGTTCAGCGGTGAGCCGAATCATGGAGCGCTCCTGCATGCTTTTTGTTTTGGCCGGTGTTGCTTACTGGGCGTTTTCAGCGGCCAGCTCTTCCAGGTCGATATAGCGGTTGCCGATACGAGGGTGCAGGCGGCCGCCATCGGCGCAGCCCAATACCACGACGATTTCATCGGCACGCGGCGCATCTTCGATCTGCATTTCCAGGGTGATGTAGTGCGAACGCAGGCCTTCGTCGTCCTTGTGCATCATCGGGATCTGGATCGAGGTGCCCGGACCGCCGCGCTTGTTGGTGAAGCTCAAGTAGCTCTTGGCCTTGACCGCTTCACGGTAGTGATTGCCGAAGCGCAGGGTGTGGATGATCGCGCTGGCGTGTTCGATCTCGCCATCGGCACCGACCACGGCGGCCTTGCCATACGCCTCGATGTTTTCAGCGCCGCCAATGATGCCCACCAGGCGCTCGACCATCAGCGCGCCGAGGTCGGAGCAATTGGCCCGGATTTCCGGCTTGAGGTCTTCGACGAAGCCACGACCCAGCCATGGATTCTTCAGCACCACGGCGAGGCCGACCATTTTCACCGGGGTTTCTGCGGCCTTGCCGCCTTCGATGAAGGTTTCTTCTACGTAGCTGACGATTTTGCGGATTTCGAAACTCATGAGCGGCTCCATCAGGTGTGGGGGAGTGGGTTGCGTATGATGGTATACCATAATACGCAAAGCACAAGCGTCGCAAATGAGTTTGCGTGGGGTAAGGCGTTAAAGGGTGAGGCTGAGGTTTTCTCGGATCGATGTTAAAAAATGTTAGATAGAAAAAATACTTCACATAATCCGTTCATTGGTGGATGATCGATCCCAATTCCAACGCGGCTCGCCGGTGTGGTGTCAGCCGCCGTTTTCCCCTGGAGTACCCCATGAATAATAAGAATGTCGGTGTGATCGGTTTGGGCGCGATGGGGCTTGGTATTGCCCGCTCGCTGTTGCGCGCAGGCTTCAATGTGCATGCCTGTGATGTGCGTGAGGCGGTCACCCAGCAGTTCGCCGGCGAAGGCGGGGTGGCGTGCGCGTCACCGGCGCAGATGGCCGAGGCCTGTGATGTGATCATCACGGTGGTGGTTAACGCCGAACAGACTGAGACCGTATTGTTCGGCGAAGGCGGTGCCGTGGCTGCATTGCGCCCTGCGAGCCTGGTGATCGGCTGTGCCACCGTGGCCCCGACCTATGCCGTGGATCTCGGCCAGCGCCTGGGCGAACACGGCCTGCAGTACCTGGATGCGCCGATTTCCGGCGGTGCGGCCAAGGCCGCCGCCGGTGAGATGACCATGATGACGTCCGGCCCGCAGGCCGCCTATGCCAAGGCCGATGCGGTGCTGGCGGGCATGGCCGGCAAGGTGTATCGCCTGGGCGACGTCCATGGCCTGGGTTCCAAGGTCAAGATTATCAACCAGTTGCTCGCCGGCGTGCATATCGCCGCCTCCGCCGAAGCCATGGCCCTCGGCCTGCGCGAAGGGGTGGACGCCGATGCCTTGTACGAGGTGATCACCCACAGCGCCGGCAATTCCTGGATGTTCGAAAACCGCGTGCCGCACATTCTCAAGGCCGACTACACGGCACTGTCGGCGGTGGATATTTTCGTCAAGGACCTCGGCCTGGTGCTGGATACCGCGCGTGCGAGCAAGTTTCCGCTGCCGTTGTCGGCCACTGCGCACCAGATGTTCATGCAGGCTTCAAGCGCCGGTTTTGGCCGCGAGGACGACTCGGCGGTGATCAAGATTTTCCCTGGCATCGACCTGCCGACGGCCAAGCCCGAGCCGGTGTAAGGAACACTTTATGACTAACCACACCACGCGCCCGTTGCTGGGCTGCATCGCCGACGATTTCACCGGCGCCACCGACCTGGCCAACATGCTGGTGCGCGGCGGTATGCGCACGGTGCAGAGCATTGGCATCCCCAGCCGCGAAGTCGCGGACGGGCTGGATGCGGACGCCATCGTCATCGCCCTCAAGTCGCGCACCACGCCGGTCGCAGAGGCTGTGGAGGAATCCCTGGCCGCGCTGGACTGGCTGCGCGAGCAGGGCTGCGAACAGATTTTCTTCAAGTATTGCTCGACCTTTGACTCCACTGCCGCCGGCAATATCGGCCAGGTCAGCGAGGCCTTGCTCAAGGCGTTGGGCGGTGATTTTACCCTGGCCTGCCCGGCGTTCCCCGAAAACGGCCGGACGATTTTCCGTGGCCACCTGTTTGTGCAGGACCAGCTGCTCAATGAGTCGGGCATGCAACATCACCCGCTGACGCCCATGGGCGACGCGAACCTGGTGCGCGTGCTGCAGAGCCAGACGCAACTGCCGGTCGGGTTGCTGCGGTACGACAGCATCGCCGCTGGCGTCGAGGCAACCCGTAAAAAAATGGCCGAACTGCGCGAGCAAGGTGTGGGTATTGCCATCGCCGATGCGCTGTCCGATCAAGACCTCTACACCCTCGGCAGCGCCTGCGCCGACTTGCCTTTGCTCACGGGTGGCTCGGGCCTGGCCTTGGGTTTGCCAGGCAATTTCCGCCGTGCCGGTAAGCTGCGCGACTTCGATGCGGCGACGCTGCCGACTATCAGCGGTGGCGAGGTGGTGCTCGCCGGCAGTGCCTCGGTAGCGACCCTCGGCCAGGTTGCGGCCTGGTGCGAGGCGGGCCGCCCGGCATTGCGCATTGATCCCATCGCCCTGGCTGCCGGTGAACCGGTGGTGGCGCAGGCGCTGGCGTTTGCCCGCGACAGTGCACACACCGTATTGATCTACGCCACCAGCACCCCCGCCGAGGTCAAGGCCGTGCAAGAGCAACTCGGCGTCGAACGCGCGGGTGCCTTGGTGGAGAACGCTTTGGGCGAGATCGCTGCGGGCTTGCGCGAGCAAGGCGTGCGGCGTTTCGTGATCGCCGGCGGGGAAACCTCCGGGGCGGTAGTCAAGGCGCTCGGCGTCAACCTGCTGCAGATCGGCGCGCAGATCGACCCCGGCGTGCCGGCCACAGTCAGCAGTTCCACCGAGCCGCTGGCGCTGGCGCTCAAATCCGGCAACTTCGGTGGCCGTGAGTTCTTTGCCAAGGCCCTTGCGCACCTGGCCGGAGGTGCCCAATGACTGGCATCGACGAACAGGCCCTGCGCGAAGAGATCTGCGACGTCGGCCACAGCCTGTATCAACGTGGCTACACCGTTGGCAGCGCCGGCAATATCAGTGCGCGCCTCGACGATGGTTGGTTGATTACTCCCACCGACGTCTGCCTGGGTCGCCTGGCGCCTGGGGCGATTGCCAAGGTCAACCTGCAAGGCGAGTGGGTGTCCGGGGACAAACCCTCGAAGACCCTGGCCCTGCACCGTCAGGTGTACGACCGCAACCCCTCGGTGGGCGGTGTGGTGCACACCCATTCCACCCACCTGGTGGCGTTGACCCTGGCCGGGGTATGGCGGGCGGACGATATTCTGCCGCCGCTCACGCCCTATCAGGTGATGAAGGTCGGGCACATTCCTTTGATCGGCTACCAGCGTCCGGGCTCGCCCAACGTCGCCGAGCAAGTCGCGCAGCTGGCCAACAGCGTGCGTGGGGTGATGCTCGAACGCCTGGGGCCGGTGGTCTGGGAAAGCTCGGTGGCCAAGGCCAGCTACGCCTTGGAAGAGTTGGAAGAAACCGCCCGGCTCTGGCTGATGAGCAATCCCCGGCCCGAGCCGCTGAGCCAGGCCGCCTTGGATGAACTGCGCGAGACGTTCGGCGCGCACTGGTAAGCCGTAGACCGACACTGCAAGCCCCCCGCGAGACCCGCCTGCGGATCGTGACGGGAGCGGCTTGCGCCAAAAAAACAATAACAACAGGACATTCTCGAATGAGCCCACTGATTTTGATGTTGACCGCTGGCGCGGGTATCGCGCTGCTGCTGTTTCTGGTCCTCAAGTACAAATTCCAGCCGTTTGTCGCGTTGATGCTGGTGAGTATCGTGGTGGCGCTGGTGGCCGGGGTAAAACCGGCTGACCTGGTGGCGACGATCGAAGGCGGCATGGGCAAGACCCTTGGCCATATCGCGATCATCATTGCCCTGGGCGCGATGATCGGGCGGATCATCGAGCTGTCAGGCGGTGCCGAAGCCTTGGCCAAGTCGTTGATCGAGCGGTTTGGCAACAGCCGCACGCCGCTGGCGCTGACCATCGCCGGGTTCATCATCGGCGTGCCGGTGTTCTTTGAAGTCGGGGTGATCATCCTGATGCCGCTGGCGTATGGCGTGGCACGTCGGGCACGCAAGCCGCTGCTGGTGTTCGCCTTGCCGATGTGTGCGGCGCTGCTCACCGTGCATGCGTTCCTGCCGCCCCATCCGGGTGCCGTGGCCGCCGCCAGCCAACTGGGCGCCGACTTGGGCCGGGTGCTGATGTTCGGTCTGCCGATCACCGCATTGTTGTGCTACATCGGTTACCGCGTGGCGGGGCGCATGACCCGACGCTTCTATCCGATGACCGACGATATCCGTGCCGAAGTCTATGGCCCCCACGTGACCAATGAAGACCTGCGGGCCTGGACCAACGGCAATCACCAGGCGGTGCAAAAGAGCGCTGTGGCCGAGTCCCATATGGGCCTGGAAGAGTCCACCAGCGCCATCGCCGCCAAGCTACCGGCGGCGCCTGCACCCGGTTTCGGCCTGATTGTCAGCCTTATCCTGCTGCCGATTGTGCTGATTTTGCTGGGCACCCTGGCCACTTCGCTGCTGCCGGTCGACTCGACCCTGCGCGGGGTGATGACCGTGCTCGGCGCGCCGCTGGTGGCGCTGCTGATCGACACCTTGCTGTGTGCCTGGCTGCTCGGCTCGCGCCGTGGCTGGAGCCGCAGCCAGGTCTCCGACGTGATCGGCTCGGCGTTGCCGGGCGTGGCGATGGTTATCCTGATCGCCGGCGCCGGTGGCGTGTTCGGCAAGGTGCTGGTGGACACCGGCATCGGCGCGGTAGTCTCCGACATGCTGCGCACCACCGGCCTGCCGGTGCTGGCCCTGGGCTTTTTGCTGACCATGTTGCTGCGCGCGGTGCAGGGTTCGACCACAGTGGCCCTGGTCACCACGGCGGGGATCATCAGCCCGCTGATCGTGACCCTCAACCTCACCCCCAACCACCTGGCGCTGCTGTGCCTGGCCATGGGCGGTGGCGGGCTGGCGATGTCGCATATCAACGATGCCGGCTACTGGATCTTCACCAAGCTTGCCGGGCTCAACGTGGCCGACGGTTTGCGCACGTGGACGGTGATCACCACCTTGCTCGGCACCTTGGGTTTCTTGATTACCCTGCTGATCTGGCCTTTTGTCTGACTCTTGGGAGCTTTTATGCCTCGTTTTGCTGCCAACCTGAGCATGCTGTACCCGCAACATGATTTTCTCGAGCGCTTCGCGGCTGCGAAGGCCGATGGTTTTGATGCGGTGGAATACCTGTTCCCCTACGACTACAGCGCCGAGGCACTCAAGCAACGCCTGAGTGACAACGGCCTGGTGCAGGCGTTGTTCAACGCGCCGCCCGGTGACTGGGCGGCGGGGGAGCGGGGCATCGCGAGCCTGCCGGGGCGTGAGGCCGAGTTTCGTAGTGGCTTCGAGCGCGCGTTGGAATACGCCGCCGTGCTCGGCAACGACCGCGTGCACGTTATGGCCGGCTTGCTGCCCTCGGAAAACCTGCGCCAGCGCCATCAGGCCGTGTACCTGGAAAACCTCGCCTACGCCAGCGCCGCGGCGGCTGAGGTTGGCGTCACCGTGTTGCTGGAGCCGATCAACACCCGCGACATGCCGGGGTTTTTCCTCAACCGCCAGGACCAGGCCCACGCCATCTGCCGGGAGGTCGGCGCGCAAAATCTCAAGGTGCAGTTTGACTGCTACCACTGCCAGATCGTCGAAGGTGACTTGGCCACCAAGCTGCGCCGCGACATCGATGGCATTGGCCATATCCAGATTGCCGGGGTACCGGACCGTCACGAGCCTGACCTGGGCGAGCTGAACTACGGCTTCCTGTTCGAACTGATGGACCAGTTGGGCTACGACGGCTGGGTCGGCTGCGAATACCGGCCAAAGGGCGACACCTCGGCGGGCCTGCAATGGTTGCGGGACTGGAAAGCGGCTCGGTAGTCGACGAGCCTCTGTGTCGGTTCGGTTCAAATGTGGGAGGGGCGGTGCGACGATTCGTCTTGCCCCCGATAGCGGTTTGTCAGCCAACACATCTGCCAACCATGCCGCCGCCATCGAAGCCTCGCTAAAGCTCGACATCTCCCACAGGGATCAGCGGTACCCACGAGATCTATAGCCGAGCAACTTCCCACCTGCCAACCGAGCTCAAATGTGGGAGGGGGCTTGCCCCCGATAGCGGTGTGTCAGCCAACACCTCTACCAACCATGCCACCGCCATCGAAGCCTCGCTAAAGCTCGACATCTCCCACAGGGATCAGCGGTGCTCACGAGATCTA
>NZ_JANUEN010000022.1:0-21123 GCF_024809815.1 Pseudomonas sp. BIGb0381 | reverse complement strand
GATGGGCCATCCTTGGCCCAGCGCGGCTAACCCGGCGTCCTGCCGGGTTACCCACGCTCCAAAGCCTGCGTTCGGCCAGCGTGTTTGACGGGGCGCCTGAGATCAAGATCAAAAGCCAGAGCCAGAGCCATAGCAACAGCAACAGCAACAGCAACGCGATCCGTTGTGTAGCCCCCCACACCTCAAGCAATCACATGCGGCGTCATGCCACGGGCGAATGTTGATCGTGGTCAAGGGATAACGGCGCGGTAGTTCCCACACTGTGGCGAACTTTCTGGAGGACCGTGTCATGCCCCTGTCTCTTGCGCAATTGCGCCGCAACTACACCCTTTATGGCCTGCGTGATGACTTGGTGCAGGACGATCCCTTGGTGCTGTTCGGCCTGTGGCTGGATCAGGCGCGTAAAACCGAGGTGCCTCCGGCGGAGGCCAATAGCATGGCGCTGGCCACCGTGGACAGCCAGGGCCATGCGCATTGCCGCATCCTGCTGCTCAAGGGTTTCAGTGCCGAGGGCTTTTTCTTTTTCGGGCATTACCAGAGTGCCAAGGGCGAGGAGTTGGCGAGCAACCCTCATGCGGCCATGACGTTTTTCTGGCCGGGGCTGGAGCGTCAGGTGCGTATCGAAGGCCCGGTGGTGCGGGCGGAGGCGCAGTTGTCGGACGATTATTTCGATGCGCGTCCGGCTGCCAGTCAATTGGGTGCCTGGGCATCGCCGCAAAGCCAGCCCCTTAGCCATCGCAGCGAGTTGGAAAGCCGCCTGCGTGACGTCACCGAGCGTTTCGCCGGGCAGCAACCGCCGCGGCCCGAGCATTGGGGCGGCTACCGCCTGCAACCGCAGCGCATCGAGTTCTGGCAGGGCCGGCCCGACCGTCTGCATGACCGTCTCGACTACCGCCTGCATGCCGGCACGTGGCAGCGCACGCGCCTGGCCCCCTGAACGAGATACCTCCTTGGAGGAATAGGCCCTGCGCCCGTTGCGGCGCAGGCTGACGGCAACTTTCTTCACGCCTGGAGCCTTGATCATGGCCCATTTGAAACAACGCACTTTCGTGCCCCTGAACATCGCCGTGCTGACCATCAGTGACACCCGTACCCTCGACACCGACACCTCCGGCCAGACCCTGGTGGACCGCCTCGAAAGTGCCGGGCATGTGCTCATCGACCGTGGCCTGGTGATCGACGACGTCTACCAGATTCGTGCGCAAGTCTCGCTGTGGATCGCCGACCCCGAGGTGCAAGTGGTGCTGATGACCGGTGGCACCGGTTTCACTGCCCGTGACAACACGCCCCAGGCGGTGCTGCCGTTGCTGGACAAACATGTCGAAGGCTTCGGTGAGCTGTTCCGCCAGGTGTCCCTGGTCGAGATCGGCACCTCTACCTTGCAGTCCCGCGCGTTGGCCGGCATCAGCAACGGCGTGCTGGTGTGCTGCATGCCGGGCTCGCCGGGCGCGTGTCGCACAGGCTGGGACCAGATCCTGGCGGGGCAGTTGGACAGCCGCACCGGCCCGTGCAATTTCGTGCCGCACCTCAAGCCCCAGCCCGAGCAAATCCTGCAAGCCTGCGAGTCGCGTTCATGAGTGCCTCGGTGTGTGACAGCGGCCACCTGATGCCGGTGGACGAGGCCATCGCCACGCTGCTGGCCCAGGCGCCGCCACCGCCGAGCACCCAGGTGATTGGCCTGGAGCAGGCGCTGGGGCGAGTGGTCGCTGAAGAGTTGTTCTCACCTCTGGATTTGCCCGGTTTCGACAACAGCGCCATGGACGGCTACGCCCTGCGCGCCGAGGACGTGCCGGCCGAAGGCGGCTACCTGATGCTCGCCGGGCGCATTGCGGCGGGGCAGCACAGCAAGGTGAGCGTGCAGGCCGGGCAGGCCGTGCGCATCTTTACCGGTGCGCCGCTACCGCCGGGTGCTGACACGGTGGTGCCCCAGGAGCGTTGCCGCCTGTACGGCCAGCGCATCTGGTGCCCGCCGGTACGTCTCGGCGAACATGTGCGCAAGCAGGGTGAAGAGCTGCAGCGCGGGCAGACCCTGATTGCCGTCGGCAAGCGCCTGCGCGCCCAGGACATCGGCTTGCTCGCCTCGGCCGGCATCCCTCGGTTGAAAGTCTATCGCCCGCTGCGGGTGTGCCTGCTCAGCAGCGGCAACGAGCTGCGTGATCCGGGTGAGGCGCTGGTGCCGGGGCAGATCTACAACAGCAACCGCTATGCCCTGGCCGCGTTATTGCGTGGCTGGGGCGTGGACGTGCACGACTACGGCGTGATGGCGGATGAACTGGCCGCCAGCCGTGATGCGCTGGCCCTGGCCTCATCCGAGTGCGACCTGTTGCTGACCTCTGCGGGTGTGTCGGTGGGGGAGGAGGACCATCTCAAGCAGGCCATCGAAGAACTCGGCCGCGTGGACTTCTGGCGGCTGGCGATTCAGCCCGGCAAGCCCCTGGCGTTTGGCGAAGTGGCGGGCAAACCGTGGCTGGGCCTGCCCGGTAACCCGTCGGCGGCGCTGATCACCGCGTTGGTGGTGGTGCGTCCGTTCCTGCTGCGCGCCCAAGGTATGGAGCGGGTGCTGCCGGTGCCGATCCTGGTGCCGGCCGCGTTTGAATGGCTCAAACCCAATAAGCGCCGCCAGTACCTGCGCGCACGCCTGAGCCCCTGCGAAGACGGGCAACTGCGCGCCGTGCTGCACCCCCAGCAAAGCTCGGCGATGCTGACCGCCGCCTGTTGGGCCGATGGCCTGGTGATCGTCGAGCGTGAGCATCAGGTGCTCAAGGATGAACCGGTGCCGTTTGTGTCTTTCGCTGAATTTCTCTGAGGAACCCCCATGCAACTGGTCTGCCCGGCAGGCAACCTGCCTGCGCTCAAAGCCGCCGTGCGCCAAGGCGCCGATGCGGTGTATGTCGGTTTTCGCGATGACACCAATGCCCGGCATTTCGCCGGGTTGAACATGGACGACAAACAGTTCGACGGTGCCGTCGCCTTTATTCGCCAGCACCAGCGCAAGCTGTACGTGGCGGTCAATACTTACCCGCAACCGAAGATCTGGGCACGCTGGCAACGCGCCGTCGACCGCGCGGCGGACCACGGCGTGGACGCCCTGATCGCCGCCGACCCCGGCGTGCTCGACTACGCCAGTCGCCAGCATCCGCACATGGCGTTGCACCTGTCGGTACAGGGATCGGCCACCCACGCGGCGGCGCTGAAGTTCTATGCCGAGCGCTACGGCATTCGCCGCGCGGTATTGCCCCGTGTGCTGTCCCTGGCCCAGGTCAAACAGGTGGCGGCGAGCAGCCCGGTGCCCATCGAAGTGTTCGGTTTTGGCAGCCTGTGCATCATGGCCGAGGGGCGTTGCCACTTGTCTTCCTACATCACCGGCGAGTCGCCCAACCTGTGCGGCGTGTGCTCGCCGGCCAAGGCGGTGCGCTGGAGCGAAGATGCCGAGGGCTTGAGCGCGCGCCTGAGCGACGTGCTGATCGACCGCTACACGCCCGACGAACCCGCCGGCTACCCGACCCTGTGCAAGGGCCGCTTCCTGGTCGGCGGCAAGCGCTTCCATGCCCTTGAAGAACCCACCAGCCTCGACACCCTCGACCTGGTGCCGGAGCTCAGCGCCATCGGTGTCGAAGCGGTCAAGATTGAAGGCCGGCAACGCAGCCCGGCGTATGTGGAACAAGTCACCCGGGTCTGGCGCGCCGCGCTCGACGCCCACCGCAGCGCACCGGCCAGCTTTGTGGTCAAGGACCAATGGCGCCAGGTGCTGGCCGGGTTATCCGAAGGCAGCCAGACCACACTCGGCGCCTACCATCGTGCATGGCAGTGAGGAGACACAGATGAAACTCAGCCTGGGACCGGTGCTGTTTTATTGGGATAAGGAACACCTGGGGCGCTTCTACTCGGACATGGCCGGCTTGCCTCTGGACGTGATTTACCTGGGCGAAACCGTGTGCGCCAAACGCCGCGCGTTCTCCCTGGATCATTGGTTGGGTCTGGGCCGGGAACTGCAAACCTACAGCTCGGCGCAGATCGTGTTGTCGAGCCTGACCTTGATCGAAGCCGCCTCCGAACTCTCGAGCCTGCGCCGCCTGTGTGACAACGGCGAGTTGCTGGTGGAGGCCAACGACATGGGCGCGGTGCAGATGCTGATCGAGCGCAAACTGCCCTTTGTCGGCGGCCCGGCGCTCAACCTCTACAACGGTCACGCGCTGGTGCAACTGCTCGACGCGGGCATGCAACGCTGGGTGCCGCCGGTGGAATGCTCCCAGGGCCTGATCGGCGACGTGCTGGAACAGGTGCGCGAATTGGGCCGGCCATTGCCCGAAGTGGAGATATTCGCCTACGGCCATTTGCCCCTGGCCTACTCGGCGCGTTGCTTCACCGCCCGTGCAGAGAACCGCCCCAAGGACGACTGCCAGTTCTGCTGCATCAACTACCCCGACGGCATGGCGCTGACCAGCCAGGAAGGGCAGGCGTTGTTCACCTTGAATGGCATTCAGACCATGTCGGCCGACGTTACCAACCTGCTGGCCGATTACCCCGGCCTGGTGTCCTGTGGTGCGAACCTGTTGCGCCTGAGCCCCCGGGCCGAAGGCATGGTCGAGGTGGTGCGCGCCTTCGACCACGTGCGCCAGGGCGCCACGCCGCCGCTGTATGTCGATGGCTGCAACGGCTACTGGCACGGCCAGGCGGGTATGTTGCGGGTTGAGGAGGTGGGGCTGTGTTGAGTCGTAAACAATGGCTGCTCAAGGGGGCCGACCGGTTGTTGCCGTTGATCCGCCGCGTGCCGTTTGGCGTGCAGCGCCTGGCCTTGCAGCAAGCCCTCAACCGCTGCCTGGCCGAGCCCCTGCGCGACGGTGGGTTTGACCTGCTGCGTGGGCGTTGGATGTGTTTGCGTATTCCTGACCTGGGGTTGTGCTGGTACCTGACCTTGGCGCGGGACGGGTTGCGGATTGCGCAAAAGGCCGAGGCGCAGGTAAGCATCAGTGGCAACTGGCGGGAGTTCTTGTTGCTCGCCAGCCGGCAGGAAGATCCGGATACGTTGTTCTTTCGGCGCCGGTTGGTGATTGAGGGGGATACGGAGTTGGGGTTGGGGTTGAAGAATTTGATCGACAGTTTGGACCCGGATGTGTTGCCGCCTTGGTTGTGGCGGAACTTGGAGCGGGCGGGGCGGGGGGTGGTGGTTTGATCGGTTTGTTTGGGCCGGACTCGGTCAAAAATATGGGAGGGGGCTTGCCCCCGATGAGGGCGTGTCAGTCACTTATTTGCTAACTGACCCGACGCCATCGGGGGCACTGAATCAACCAGCCTGGTAACCCATCAA
The DNA here is from genome assembly GCF_024809815.1 of Pseudomonas sp. BIGb0381. Classification (NCBI taxonomy): domain Bacteria; kingdom Pseudomonadati; phylum Pseudomonadota; class Gammaproteobacteria; order Pseudomonadales; family Pseudomonadaceae; genus Pseudomonas; species Pseudomonas sp. BIGb0381. Next base: position 15,815 of record NZ_JANUEN010000022.1, on the reverse strand, counting down.
CTGTTCTTCGCACACGATCCGAATGGTGCGCCGCTGCACCTCGATCAACCCGCCTTCCACCAGCCGGTGCAGGATCCTTGAAAAGGTCTCCGGCTGGATCCCCAGCTTCGACGCCACCAGGCGCTTGGGCACTTGCAGCACCACCTCGCCACTCAGCGCATCGCGCTCCTGGAACAGGAAGTTGATCACCCGGCGGCTGGCGTTGGCCAGGGTCAGGGTGTCGATGTCCTTGAGGCGTTGGTGCAGGTGGATGCTCATGCTGGCGAGGATTGCCAGGCAAATTTTCGGCTGGTCTTCCAGGGCCCGGCGGTAGTGCTGGCCTTCGATGCTGACCAGCACGCTGTCTTTGAGCGCGGTGGCGCTCACCGGATAGGCCTTGGCCTGGGTGAACAGCAGCGCTTCGGCAAAGGTCTGGCCGGGCTGGATGACTTCCACCAGGTGTTCCTGGCCTTCACCCGTGACCCGATGCAACTTGATCTGGCCGCTGACCAGCAGGAAAAAACGCTCAGCCGCGTCGCCCTGATGCATCAAGGGCGCATGGCCGGGCAGGCGCTTGAGATTGGCCAGGGTGCAGACGTCCTGGAAGGTTTTTTCCGGGAGCTGGCTGAACAGGTGATGGCGACGCAGGGTCAGGACGATGTGGGGATGGGTGAGCATGTTTGGGCCTCCGCAATGGGGTAGCGTAGGGGGCTTGGCGCGGGGTTGATATGCCTCTGTGGGGGTACCTCTTGCGGGGTTTGTGTGAAAAATGTGAGAGGGGGCTTGCCCCCGATGAGGTAGTGTCAGTCACTTATTTTTTAACTGACCCGGCGCTATCGGGGGCAAGCCCCCTCCCACATTTGGATCTCCATATATCAGATGGGCCTCGGTCTGCTTTTGCTCTGCTTTTGCTCTGCTTTTGCTCTGCTTTTGCTCTGCTTTTGCTCTGCTTTTGCTCTGCTTTTGCTCTGGCTTTTGATCTTGATCCTGGGCGCCCCGTCAAACACGCTGGCCGAACGCAGGCTTGAATCCGTGGGTAACCCGGCAGGACGCCGGGTTAGCCGTCCTGGGCCAGGGATGGCCCATGACGGCGGCCCACGGATTCAAGCCGGAGTGAGGGCACACCGAGCCTAAGCGAGGTGCCGAGTGTTGGGGCAAGAGCCCTTTGGTTACTTTGGGGCTCTTTTCCAAAGTGACCCGCCGTAAGGGCGGAACCAATATCAACCTTTACCGCAGCAACGGATATGTACACAAACAAATTCACCCCGCCTGCCGCAAATGCTCCATCGCCCAAACCGCCGCCTCCACCCGCGACCGCAACCCCAGCTTATGCAGCAAATTCTTCACATGCACCTTCACCGTCCCCTCGGTAATCCCCAACTTATGCCCGATCACCTTGTTGCTGTACCCGCTGGCAATCGTCCTCAGCACCTGCCGTTCCCGCTCGGTCAACTCCACCGCCGCATGGGGTTGCGGCGAGCGCAGCGCCTGGGCCAGCACCCGCGTCAACCCGGGGCTGATCACCAGCGCGCCATGCAACGCATCACGGATGTACGTCACTACCAGTTCCGGCTCCATGTCCTTGAGCAGATAGCCATTGGCATCCAGCCGCAACGCATCACGAATATCGTCTTCAGCGTCGGACACGGTAAACAGCAACACCTTGCCGCCATAGTTCATGGCCCGCAGGCGGCGCAGGGTTTCGAGGCCGTTCATGTGCGGCATGTTGTTGTCCAGCAGCACCAGGTCCGGTTGCAGCGCGTCGATCTGGTCCAGGGCTTCCTGGCCGTTGCCGGCTTCGCCGACCACGTGCAGGTCGTCTTCCAGTTCAAGCATCTGGCGCATGCCGTGGCGCATCATCGGGTGGTCGTCGACCAGCAGGATACGGTGGCGAGTGGCTGTGTTCATGCGTGGGTGCCTTGTAGGGGTTGCCCGAGAAACTCCGGGTGAAAGCGCAGTTGCACCCGCGTGCCTTGGGGCTCGCGGGGGCTGATGTCGAGGTGGCCGTGCAGGCTGCGGGCGCGCTCGTCCATGATGGTCAGGCCGTGGTGTTCACGTCTGTCGACCTCTTCGCAAAAGCCACGGCCGTCGTCTTCGATGCTCAGGCTCACGGTCTCGCCCTCTTGGCGCAGTTGCAGCCAGGCGTTTTGCGCATGGGCATGGCGCAGGCAGTTGGACAGCGCCTCGCGGGTGATTTGCAACATGTGGATCTGTTCACTGGCCGACAGCTGGAAGGCCAGGGCGTCCACATGCAGGTGCACCTGGAATTCGCCACGCCGCGAGAATTCCTCGGCGGTGTCCTGCAGTTCGTGCACCAGCCCGGCATCGTGGATTTGCAGGCGGAACGTGGTGAGCAATTCGCGCAGTTGGCGGTAGGCGTTGTTCAGCCCCTCGCGCAGTTCGGCCGTGACGGTGGCCAGGGTCTCCACCGGTTCGCCACGGCGGATCAGGGTTTGCATGCGGCTGACTTGCAGCTTCATGTACGACAGCGCCTGGGCCAGGGAGTCGTGCAGTTCGCGGGCGATGATGGTGCGTTCGTCGAGCAGCAGCAGGCGGTGGTCCTGTTCACGCTGGCGCTTGAGCGACAGCGAGGTGCCGATCAGGTTGGCCAGGGCCTGGATCAGTTGTTTTTCCCAATCCTGGGGGGGATGACCATCGTCGAAGTGGGCCTTGAGTTCGCCCAGTTCCGAGCCCTGGTTGCTGATGCTGAACACCTGCGGGAGCGCCACTTTGTGTTTCTGGCACGTCGCGCAATCACCGATGGCGCAGACGTTGCGGCTATCCCCACCATGCAGCGAGAGCATCTGCTGGGCCGGCGCGAGAAAGTGCCCTTGCAGGCACAGCGACAGGCGCAGCCCCGGCAGGCGTTTCTGGAAGCGCCGGATCAATTCATCCAGGCCCTCGGCATTCGCCAGGCGCGTGGCCAGGCTGCGGCTGCTCTGGTAGAGCAGTTCGAGGGCGGCGTTGGCTTGTTGCAGGTTGAGGGTTTTCTGCCGCACCTGGCTCTCCAGGGTGCTGTGGGATTGTTCAATGGTCTCGGCCATGGCGTTGAAGCTCAGTGCCAGTTGCCCCAACTCGTCTTCGGAGCGGTGGTTGACCCGGGTCTTGAAGTCGCCGTCACGAAAGCGCCGGGTCGCGTGCACCAGTTCTTCCAGGGGGTTGACCACGCCGTACTGCAATTCATACAGGCCGATCAGCAGGATGATCAGCGTGCTGAACAGTGCCAGCCCCTGGATACCCTGCTGCCAGCCTTGTTTCTGTTCGCTCTGTTGCTGCAACAGGCTGACGAACTGGTTGAGTTGATCGACAAAACCCGGCGCGCTGGCCTGGAACAGCACCGCATCGCCGCGTGCCAGGGCCGGGTGCAGGTCATCGTTCCAGCGCTGCTGGATCTGTTGGTAGCTCTGGAGCAGGGCGCTGCGCGGGCCGTCTTCGAGCACCGCCTTGAGCGATTGGCTGTCGAGGCGCCCTTGCAGGCTCTGGATGATGGTGTCGATCTCGTCGGCGGGGGCTCCGGCGGCAAGTTTCCAGCTGAGGTGGTAGGTCTCCATGCGCACCGAACCGGCGGTGTTGATGGCGGCCGCGTCGCCCTGGCTGAACCAGGCGATCAAGCCGGCGCTCAAGGAACTGGCGAGGGCGAGGATGGCGATCAGGATCACCGCCAGCCCGGCGCGAGCGGGCAGGGAGCTGCGCAGCCAGTTAAACATGGTGGCGTAAGTGAAGGGGGTTGGAAGCCTGCATGGCGGAACCTGCAAAGGGAAAAGGGCTGAAAAACCGCAATCCCTGGCGCACTACCTCTAAAGAATTGCCGGCCAACCCTCCCACGGGAAAATACCGGCACAAGAGACCAATCCATTGATAAATAAAGACTTTCTCTTGTTATTGGGACTACCTCCTTAGAGGTATGTGGGGCCAGCATAGCCCCATACCCCCCAGGCGGACGTTGATCTGGGTCAAGTTCCACGGGGGTGCCGCCCCTAACCTGCGCCCATGAAATCACTTTCTGGAGCGCATACCGTGACTCAACCCCGTATGAGACAGGGCCTGGTGCTGGGCATGAGCACCCTGGCCTTCACCGTCTGCTTTATGGTGTGGATGATGTTCGCCGTGTTGGGCGTACCCATCAAAGAGCTGTTGCAACTCAACGAAACCCAGTTCGGCCTGTTGGCCGCCACGCCGGTGTTGACCGGTTCCCTGGTGCGCTTGCCCCTGGGCCTGCTGACTGATCGCTTCGGCGGGCGCATCGTGTTCTTCCTGTTGATGCTCGCCTGTGTGCTGCCGCTGTACCTGATCACCTACGCCACTGCCTATTGGCAGTTCCTGGTGCTGGGCCTGTTCGTCGGCCTGGCCGGCGGTTCGTTTTCGGTGGGCATCGCCTACGTCGCCAAGTGGTTCGACAAAGAGAACCAGGGCTTTGCCATGGGCGTGTTCGGCGCCGGCAACGCGGGCGCCGCTGTCACCAAGTTTCTGGCCCCGGCGCTGATCGCCCTCGGCACCTGGCACCTGGTGCCCAAGGTGTTCGGCGCGATCCTGTTTATCACCGCGCTGCTGTTCTGGTTCCTTACCAGCGAGAACAAGGCGCACCGCAGTGCCGGCGGCGCCACCCTGCGCCAGCAGTTGCTGTGCCTGAAAGACCCGGCCGTGTGGCGCTACTGCCAGTACTACTCGATTGTGTTCGGCGGCTATGTGGCCCTGGCGCTGTGGATGACCAAGTACTACGTGCAGGAATACGGCTTCAGCCTGCAAAGCGCCGCGCTGCTGGCCGCGTGTTTCTCCCTGCCGGGCGGCGTGCTGCGTGCGGTGGGCGGCTGGATGTCCGACCGCTGGGGCGCCCAGAGCGTGACCTGGTGGGTGCTGTGGGTGAGCTGGATCTGCCTGTTCCTGCTCAGCTACCCGCAGACCCAATTGCAGGTGCAGACCGTCAACGGTCCCCTGGATTTCCACATCGGCCTCAACGCCACCCTGTTCACCGTGCTGCTGTTCGTGATGGGCATCGCCTTCGCGTTCGGCAAGGCCTCGGTGTTCAAGTACATCGCCAATGACTACCCACAGAACATGGGCGCGGTGTCCGGCATCGTCGGCCTGGCCGGTGGCCTGGGCGGCTTTGTGCTGCCGATCCTGTTTGGCGCCCTGGTGGACCTCACCGGCGTGCGCTCGTCCTGCTTCATGTTGATGTACGGCGTGGTCTGGGTGTCCCTGACCTGGATGTACTTCGGCGAAATGCGCAAGCAACCGCTGTTGGGCAAAACCGCCCAACCTCTCCAAGGAGAATGAACATGTCCATCGCGCAAAAGCCCGGCTCGGGGCCGGTGATCCACGACTGGCGCCCTGAAGACCCTGCGTTCTGGGGCGCCAGCGGCAAGAAGACCGCGACCCGCAACCTGTGGATCTCGATCCCTGCGCTGTTGCTGGCCTTCGCCGTGTGGATGGTGTGGAGCACGGTGATCGTGCGCCTGAACGCCATCGGCTTTACGTTCACCACCGACCAGCTGTTCTGGCTGGCAGCGTTGCCGGGCTTGTCCGGCGCCACCTTGCGGGTGTTCTACTCGTTCATGGTGCCGATCTTCGGCGGCCGCCGCTGGACCGCCCTGAGCACCGCGTCGCTGCTGCTGCCGTCGCTGTGGATGGGCTTTGCGGTGCAAGACCCCAACACCCCCTACAGCGTGTTTGTACTGATCGCGCTGCTGTGCGGTTTCGGCGGCGGCAACTTCGCCTCGAGCATGTCCAACATCAGCTTCTTCTATCCCAAGTCGCAGCAAGGCACGGCCCTGGGCCTGAACGCCGGCCTCGGCAACCTGGGGGTGTCGGTGATGCAGTTCTGCGTGCCGCTGGTGATCACGTTCGGCGTGTTCGGCCTGGTGGGCGGTCAACCGCAAACCTTGCCGGATGGCAGTCAACTGTGGCTGCAGAACGCCGGTTTTATCTGGGTGCCGTTTATCCTCACCGTCACCGTGGCGGCCTGGTTCGGCATGAATGACCTGTCCAGCGCCCGCGCTTCGTTCAGCGAGCAGGCGGTGATCTTCAAGCGCAAGCACAACTGGCTGATGTGCTGGTTGTACCTGGCGACCTTCGGCTCATTCATCGGCTTTTCGGCGGCGTTCCCGCTGCTGATCAAGACCTCGTTCCCCGACGTGGTGGCACTAAAATTCGCCTTCCTCGGCCCACTGGTCGGTGCCCTGGTGCGCCCACTCGGCGGCTGGCTGGCGGACAAAATGGGCGGTGCACGGGTGACCTTGTGGAACTTCGTGCTGATGATCGTGATGGTGTTCGGCGTGCTGCACTTTTTGCCGGTGAACGGGCAGGGCGGCAGCTTCTACGGCTTCCTCGGCATGTTCATGCTGCTGTTCATCACCACCGGCGTCGGCAACGGCTCCACCTTCCGCATGATCCCGGTGATCTTCCGCACCCAGCACGAGAAGGCCAGTGCCGGTAAATCCGCCGCCGAGCGCGAGCAGGCGATCAAGGATGCCGGCAAGGAATCCGCCGCCGTGCTGGGCTTCAGTTCGGCCATGGGCGCCTTCGGTGCGTTCTTCATTCCCAAGTCCTTCGGCACGTCCATGGCCGCCACCGGCAGCCCGGCGATGGCCTTCTACATGTTTGTCGGTTTCTACCTGAGCTGCATCGTCGTGACCTGGTGGTGGTACGCCCGCAAAGGCTGCGCCACACCCTGCTGATCGACCACGAATTCGCGGGGCAACGCACCCCACGGCACGCCTGATGAGGAAAGCATCATGAGTCACTTATTGGATCAACTGCGGTTCTTCAACCGCAAGCAAAACGAATTCTCCGACGGTCACGGCGAGACCCGCAAGGAGTCCCGCGACTGGGAAAACGTCTACCGTTCGCGCTGGCAGTACGACAAGATCGTGCGCTCCACCCACGGCGTGAACTGCACCGGCTCGTGCTCGTGGAAGATCTACGTGAAGAACGGCCTGATCACCTGGGAAACCCAGCAGACCGACTACCCGCGCACCCGCAACGACCTGCCCAACCATGAGCCGCGCGGCTGCCCACGGGGTGCCAGTTACAGCTGGTACATCTACAGCGCCAACCGCCTCAAATACCCGAAGATCCGCAAGCCGCTGCTCAAACTGTGGCGTGACGCGCGCCAGACCCTGTCGCCGGTCGAGGCGTGGGCGAGCATCGTCGAGGACAAGGTCAAGGCCGACTCCTACAAGAGCAAGCGCGGCATGGGCGGTTTCATTCGCTCGAACTGGGAGGAGGTCAACGAGATCATCGCCGCCTCCAACGTCTACACCATCAAGCAATACGGCCCGGACCGCATCGTCGGCTTCTCGCCGATCCCGGCCATGTCCATGGTCAGCTACGCGGCGGGTTCGCGTTACCTGTCGCTGATCGGCGGCGTGTGCCTGAGCTTCTACGATTGGTACTGCGACCTGCCACCGGCCTCGCCGATGGTGTGGGGCGAGCAGACCGACGTGCCGGAATCGGCCGACTGGTACAACTCCAACTACATCATCGCCTGGGGTTCCAACGTTCCGCAGACCCGTACCCCGGATGCGCACTTCTTCACCGAGGTGCGCTACAAGGGCACCAAGACCGTGGCCATCACCCCGGACTATTCGGAAGTGGCCAAGCTCACCGACCTGTGGCTCAACCCCAAGCAGGGCACCGACGCCGCGTTGGCCCAGGCCTTCAACCATGTGATCTTCAAGGAATTTCACCTGGATAAACCGAGCGCCTACTTCACCGACTACGCCAAGCGCTTTACCGACTTGCCGGTGCTGGTGATGCTCAAGCCGATGACCGGGTTCGCGCCCGGCGCCGGCTTCCAGCCTGACCGCTTCCTGCGCGCCTCGGACCTCACCGGCAACCTCGGCCAGGACAACAACCCGGAATGGAAAACCATCGCCCTCGACGAGAGCGGTGAACTGGTGTCGCCACAAGGGTCCATCGGCTACCGCTGGGGCGAGAAGGGCAAGTGGAACATCCTCGCGAAGGAGGGCGGTGAAGGCCGCGCCATCGACCTGAAACTCAGCCTGATCGGTGACGACGTCGCCGAAGTGGCCTTCCCGTATTTTGCCGGCGAAGCCCACGAGCACTTCCAGCACGTGGCCGGCGATGCCGTGCAGTTCCGCCGCGTGCCGGTGCACAGCGTGACCCTGGCCGACGGCAGCGTGGCCAAAGTGGCGACGGTGTTCGACTTGTCCGCCGCCAACCTGGCCATCGACCGTGGCCTGGGCGGCCAGAACGTGGCCAAGGACTACGACGACGCCAGCGTACCGGGCACCCCGGCGTGGCAGGAAGCGATCACCGGCGTCAGCCGCGAGAAAGCCATCCAGATCGCCCGTGAGTTCGCCGACAACGCCGACAAGACCAAGGGCCGTTCGATGATCATCGTCGGCGCGGCGATGAACCACTGGTACCACATGGACATGAACTACCGCGGGCTGATCAATATGCTCATGCTCTGCGGTTGCGTCGGCCAGACCGGCGGCGGCTGGGCCCACTACGTCGGCCAGGAAAAACTGCGCCCGCAATGCGGCTGGCTGCCCCTGGCCTTCGGCCTCGACTGGAACCGCCCGCCACGCCAGATGAACGGCACCAGCTTCTTCTACGGCCACAGCTCGCAATGGCGCCACGAGAAAATGAGCATGCACGACGTGCTCTCGCCCCTGGCCGACAAGTCGCAGTTCCCGGAACACGCCCTGGACTACAACATCCGCGCCGAACGCGCCGGCTGGTTGCCGAGTGCGCCGCAACTCAACACCAACCCGCTGCACATTTGCCGTGATGCGGCCGCCGCCGGCATGACGCCGAAAGACTACGTGGTCAAGTCCTGGCAGGACGGCAGCCTGCGCTTCGCCTGCGAACAGCCGGACAGCCCGGTGAACTTCCCGCGCAACATGTTTATCTGGCGCTCCAACCTGCTCGGTTCCTCGGGCAAGGGCCATGAGTACATGCTCAAGTACCTGTTGGGCACCAAGAACGGCGTGATGAACGAAGACATCGGCCACAGCACCGAATGCAAGCCCACCGAGGCCGAATGGGTCGAGGACGGCGCCATCGGCAAGCTTGATCTGGTGACCACCCTGGACTTCCGCATGTCCTCAACCTGCGTGTACTCCGACATCGTCTTGCCGACTGCCACCTGGTACGAAAAAGACGACATGAACACCTCGGACATGCACCCGTTCATTCACCCGTTGTCGGCGGCCATCGACCCGGCGTGGGAGTCGCGCTCCGACTGGGAAATCTACAAGGGCATCGCCAAGGCGTTCTCGGCCATGTCGGTCGGCCACCTGGGCGTGGAGCAAGACCTGGTCACCGTACCGTTGATGCACGACAGCGTCGGCGAACTGGCCCAGCCGTTTGGCGGCACCGACTGGAAAAGCGCCGGTGTGGCGCCGGTTCCGGGCAAGAACGCGCCGAACATGGCGGTGGTGGAACGCGACTACCCGAACATCTACAAGCAGTTCTCGTCGCTGGGCCCGATGCTGGAAAAACTCGGCAACGGCGGCAAGGGCATCAACTGGAACACCGATGAAGAAGTCGAGTTCCTCGGCGAGCTGAACCATCACGAAAGCGATGCGGGCATCAGCCACGGCCGGCCGAAAATCGACACGGCCATCGACGCCGCCGAAGTGATCCTGTCCCTGGCCCCGGAAACCAACGGCAAGGTCGCTTTGAAAGCCTGGGCCGCGCTGTCGGAATTCACCGGCATCGACCACAGCCACCTGGCGATCTCCAAGGCCCACGAAGCGATTCGCTTCCGCGACATCCAGGCGCAGCCGCGCAAGATCATCTCCAGCCCGACCTGGTCAGGCCTGGAAGACGAGCACGTGAGCTACAACGCCGGCTACACCAACGTCCATGAAAACATCCCATGGCGCACCATCACCGGCCGCCAGCAGTTCTACCAGGATCACCCGTGGATGCAGGCGTTCGGCGAGCAGCTGATGAGCTACCGGCCACCGGTCAACACCCGCACCATCGAAGGCGTGAAGGGCAAGCGCAGCAATGGCGAGACCGAGATCGTGCTGAACTGGATCACCCCGCACCAGAAATGGGGCATCCACAGCACCTACAGCGACAACCTGCTGATGCTCACCCTGAGCCGTGGCGGACCGATCGTGTGGCTCTCGGAAATCGACGCCAAGCGCGCCGGCATCGAAGACAACGACTGGATCGAATGCTTCAACGTCAACGGTGCATTGACCGCCCGTGCGGTGGTCAGCCAGCGCGTCAAGGAAGGCATGGTGATGATGTACCACGCCCAGGAACGCATCGTGAACGTGCCGGGTTCGGAAACCACCAAGACCCGCGGCGGCCACCACAACTCGGTGACCCGCGTGGTGCTCAAGCCGACCCACATGATCGGCGGCTATGCCCAGCAGGCCTACGGTTTCAACTACTACGGCACAGTCGGTTGCAACCGCGATGAGTTTGTCGTGGTGCGCAAGATGGCCAAGGTCGACTGGCTCGATGGCTCCAGCGGTGATGATTTGCCGCGCCCATTGCCGACTGACATCGAGGAGAACTGAGATGAAAATTCGCTCACAGATCGGCATGGTCCTCAACCTGGACAAATGCATCGGCTGCCACACCTGTTCCATCACCTGCAAAAACGTGTGGACCAGCCGTGAAGGCATGGAATACGCCTGGTTCAACAACGTCGAGTCCAAGCCTGGCATCGGCTATCCCAAGGAGTGGGAGAACCAGGACAAGTGGAAGGGCGGCTGGGTGCGCAACGCCAACGGCTCGATCAACCCACGCATCGGCGGCAAGTTCCGCGTGTTGGCGAACATCTTCGCCAACCCCGACCTGCCAAGCCTGGACGACTACTACGAGCCGTTCGACTTCGACTATCAGCACTTGCACACCGCGCCATTGGGCGAGCACCAGCCGACCGCCCGCCCGCGTTCGCTGGTGTCCGGCAAGCGCATGGAAAAGATCGAGTGGGGCCCGAACTGGGAGGAAATCCTCGGCACCGAATTCGCCAAGCGCCGCAAGGACAAGAACTTCGACCAGATCCAGGCCGACATTTATGGCGAGTACGAAAACACCTTCATGATGTACCTGCCGCGCCTGTGTGAGCACTGCCTCAACCCGGCGTGTGCGGCATCGTGCCCGAGCGGTGCGATCTACAAACGTGAAGAAGACGGCATCGTGCTGATCGACCAGGAGAAGTGCCGGGGCTGGCGCATGTGCATCAGCGGCTGCCCGTACAAGAAAATCTACTTCAACTGGAAGAGCGGCAAGTCCGAGAAGTGCATCTTCTGCTACCCGCGTATTGAAGCCGGTATGCCGACCGTGTGCGCCGAAACCTGCGTGGGTCGGATCCGCTATCTCGGTGTGCTGCTGTACGACGCCGACCGCATCAGCGAAGTGGCAAGCACCGCCAACGAGCAGGACCTGTACGAGAAGCAACTGGAAATCTTCCTCGACCCGAATGACCCGGCGGTGATTCGCCAGGCCCTGGCCGATGGCGTGCCGCAGTCGGTGATCGACTCGGCCCAGCGTTCGCCGGTGTACAAAATGGCCGTCGACTGGAAGTTGGCGCTGCCGCTGCACCCGGAATACCGCACCTTGCCGATGGTCTGGTACGTGCCGCCGCTGTCACCGATCCAGAACGCCGCCGCTGCCGGCACCGTGGGCATGAACGGGGTGATCCCGGATGTGGATAGCCTGCGTATTCCGCTGCGTTACCTGGCGAATATGCTCACCGCCGGCGATGAAAAACCGGTCAAGCGTGCACTCAAGCGCCTGTTGGCGATGCGCGCCTACAAACGCTCCCAGCAAGTCGATGGCGTGCAGGACCTGCAAGTGCTCGAAGACGTCGGCCTGAGCGTTGAACAGGTGGAAGAGATGTACCGCTACCTGGCCATTGCCAACTACGAAGATCGCTTCGTGGTACCGAGCGCCCACCGTGAAGACGCCATGAGCGACGCGTTCGCCGAACGTTCCGGGTGTGGTTTCAGCTTCGGCAGCGGTTGCAGCGGCAGCTCCGACACCAACATGTTCGGCGCCAAGAAAGCCAACCGCCGTGACGTGCTGAAAACCGTCCAGATCTGGGAGGACTGAGCCATGCGCATTCTTAAAGTGATTTCGTTGCTGCTGGACTATCCCACTGAAACCTTGGTGAACGGCCGCGACGAACTGGAACAGGCGATTCTTGAATCGCGGGAAATCAGCCCCAAGCAGCGCGGTGCGTTGTTTGAGCTGCTGGAACTGATCTGTGCCAATGACCTGATGGACGGCCAGGAACACTACGGCGCGCTGTTTGGCCGGGGGCGTTCGCTGTCGCTGTTGTTGTTTGAGCACGTGCACGGTGAGTCCCGCGACCGCGGCCAGGCCATGGTCGACATGATGGCCCAGTACGAAGAAGCCGGCTTCGCCATTGGCGTCAAGGAGCTGCCGGACTACATCCCGTTGTACCTGGAGTTCCTGTCCACCCGCGAAGACATCGAGGCCCGCGAGGGCCTGGCGGATGTGGCGCACCTGTTGGCCTTGCTCGCTGCGCGTCTGGACGAGCGTGAGAGCGGCTATGCCGGTTGCTTCCGTGCGCTGTTGCAGATTGCCGGCGCCGAGCCGCACCAGGCCGTGGCCGAACTGCGCGCCCAGGTCGCCGCCGAGCCGCGCGACGACTCCCTCGAAGCCCTGGACAAAATCTGGGAAGAGGAAGCGGTGGACTTTATGCAGGCCGAGCAGCAGGACCGCTGCAGTTCAATGCCGAGCGCTCCGGGCAAGGCCCGCGAAGAAAGCGCGGTGCCGTTGCACTGGGTGGATTTTCAGCAAGAAGGCCGGGCCGCAGCGCCCGCCGGGGAGGTGGGTAATGTCTAAGTGGAATTTGCTGGTATTCGGGGTGTACCCCTATGTGGCCCTGGCGATCTGCCTGTTGGGCAGTTGGGCGCGGTTCGACCTGTCGCAGTACACCTGGAAGGCGGGTTCCAGCCAGATGCTCAACAACCGTGGCATGCGCGTGGCGAGCAACTTCTTCCACATCGGCGTGCTGTTCGTGCTGGCCGGGCATTTTGTCGGCCTGCTGACCCCGGCGTCGGTCTACCACCATGTGATCAGCACTGAGAACAAGCAGTTGCTGGCGATGGTCTCGGGTGGCTTCTTCGGCCTGCTGTGCCTGGTGGGCTTGCTGATGCTGGTCAAGCGCCGCCTGGGTGACCCGCGCGTGCGGGCTACCTCGAGCCCGTCGGACATCCTGATCCTGCTGGTGTTGCTGGCGCAGCTGGTGCTGGGTTTGCTGACCATCGTCGCGTCCACCGGGCATATGGACGGCTCGGTGATGGTGATGCTCGCCGACTGGGCGCAGAACGTGGTGCTGTTGCGGCCGGTGGAAGCGGCCGAGTCGATTGCGCCGGTGTCGCTGATCTACAAGGCCCACGTGGCGCTGGGCTTGACCCTGTTTGTGCTGTTCCCGTTTACCCGCTTGGTGCACATGGTCAGCGCGCCGATCTGGTACCTGGGGCGTCGTTATCAAATCGTGCGGCAGAAGTACTGAGGAGAACGTCATGAGTACAGGATGCGGATGTGGTGGCGGTAACGGCGGCAGCGGTGGTTGCGGCTCGTCGGCCAAAGAACCGGTGGTGGCCGAGGGTGTGGCCCAGGCTTCTTTCGAGGAGATCAAGGCGCCGGAGTTGATCGCCAGCAGTGAACAGGAATGGCCGATCATCAGCGTCAACGGCGTGGCGGTCACGCCCGAGGCCATGGCCCTGGAGTTGCAGTACCACCCGGCCGACAGCCGCGAGGAAGCGGTGTACCTGGCCGCCCGCGCGCTGGTGATCCGCGAGCTGTTGCAACAGCGGATCGCCGAGCTGGGCCTGGCGGTGGAGATCGCCGCCGGCGAGAACGAAGAAGAAGCCGCCACGCGCCTGCTGCTGGAGCGTGAGGTGACGGTGCCCGACTGCGACGAGGCGACCTGTGTGCGCTACTTCGAGAATAACCGTGGGCGCTTTCACAGCGCGCCGTTGCTGGCGGCGCGGCACATCCTGCTCGAATGCGCGCCGGACGACGCCGAGGCGCGCCACCTGGCGCGCACCCAGGCCGAAGTCCTGCTGCTGAGCCTGGAAGAACAGCCCGGCCAATTTGCCGAACTGGCGCTCAAATACTCGGCTTGCCCGTCCAAGGCCCAGGGCGGTTCATTGGGCCAGGTGAGCAAAGGCCAGACCGTGCCCGAGCTGGAGCGCCAGCTGTTCACCCTGGCCCCAGGCCTGGCCGCCAAGCCGCTGGAGAGCCGTTACGGCTGGCATGTGATCAGTGTCGACCAGCGTATCGAAGGCCAGCCGCTGCCGTATGAAGCGGTGGCCGTCGCGATTCGCACCCAGTTGCAGCAAGGGGTGTGGCATAAGGCACTGGTGCAGTACCTGCAAACCCTGATCGGCGCAGCGGACATCCGTGGCATCGCGCTGCAGGGCGCCGACTCACCGTTGGTGCAGTGACATGAGCCTGGTGGATGGGGTGGGCCGTTCGATCGATTACCTGCGCTTGTCGGTGACCGACCGTTGCGATTTTCGCTGTGTGTACTGCATGGCGAAAAATATGACATTCCTGCCGCGCCAGCAGGTGCTGACCCTGGAAGAACTGCAACGCCTGGCCGCGCTTTTTGTGGGGCAGGGCGTGCGCAAGATCCGCCTGACCGGGGGCGAACCCCTGATTCGCCCGGGCATTGTCGGCTTGTGCCGCAACATCGCGGCGCTGCCGGGCTTGCGTGAACTGGTGATGACCAGCAATGGCTCGCAGTTGGCGCGACTGGCGCGGCCGTTGGTGGAGGCGGGGGTCAAGCGCATGAACATCAGCCTCGACAGCCTTGATACGCAGCGCTTTCGCGCAATTACCCGCAACGGTGATCTGCGCCAGGTGCTGGATGGTATCGAGACCGCGCGGGAGGCGGGGTTCGAGCGGGTCAAGCTCAACTGCGTGGTGATGAAGGGGCGCAATTTTGACGAGGTCCCGGCGTTGGTGCGGTATGCCATTGACCAGGGTGTCGACATCAGTTTTATCGAGGAAATGCCCCTGGGGGACGTGGGGCGGTCGCGGGGGGAGACGTTCTGCCCCAGCGATGAAGTACGGGCGGTAATTGCCCGTGAGCATGGGCTGATCGATAGCACCGAGAACAGCGGAGGGCCTGCGCGGTATGTGCGATTGGCGGGGCACCCGGGGACCCGAGTGGGGTTTATTTCGCCTAATTCGCATAATTTTTGTGGCAGTTGTAATCGGGTACGGATGACGGTGGAAGGGCAGTTGCTGTTGTGCCTGGGGCAGGAGGATGCGCTGGATTTTCGCGCTTTGTTACGGCGCTATCCGTTGGCGGATGGGCCGTTGGTTGAGGCGTTGCACAGGGGGTTGAAGGGCAAGCCGTTGCGGCATGATTTCAGTGGGGCGGGGGAGGTGCAGGTGGTGCGGTTTATGAATATGAGTGGGGGGTGAGTGCATACCCATTACTTCGGCCTGCCGGGTTAGCTACGCTCCAACGCTTGTGTTCGGCCAGCGTGTTTGACGGGGCGATTTGAGATCAGAAGCCAAAGCGCGGCGGCCTTAGAGCCGACCGGTTTTGTGTCTGGTGTACTCGGTAAAAAATGTGGGAGGGGGCTTGCCCCCGATGAGGGAGTGTCAGTCACTTATTTTTTACTGACCCGGCGCTATCGGGGGCAAGCCCCCTCCCACATTTGGATCTCCATATATCAGATGGACTTCGGTCTGCTTTTGCTCTGCTTTTGCTCTGCTTTTGCTCTGGCTTTTGATCTTGATCCTGGGCGCCCCGTCAAACACGCTGGCCGAACGCAGGCTTGAATCCGTGGGTAACCCGGCAGGACGCCGGGTTAGCCGTCCTGGGCCAAGGATGGCCCATGACGGCGGCCCAC
>NZ_JANUEN010000021.1:0-49219 GCF_024809815.1 Pseudomonas sp. BIGb0381 | reverse complement strand
ACCAGCCGCGAAGCCAGTTGCTAAAACCGCTGCAGCAAAACCAGCCGCGAAGCCAGCTGCCAAAACTGCTGCTGCAAAACCAGCCGCGAAGCCAGTTGCTAAAACCGCTGCAGCAAAACCAGCCGCGAAGCCAGCTGCCAAAACTGCTGCTGCAAAACCGGCCGCGAAGCCAGTTGCCAAAACCGCCGCTGCAAAACCAGCCGCGAAGCCAGCTGCCAAAACCGCTGCTGCAAAACCAGCCGCCAAGCCGGCTGCCAAACCTGCTGCTGTCAAGCCAGCCGCCAAGCCAGTTGCAAAGCCTGCTGCTGCAAAACCAGCACCGGCCAAGCCAGCTGCACCTGCTGCAACCCCCGCAGCGTCCACCGCTCCAACCGCATCGGCCAGCAGCACTCCTGCACCGGTAGCGCCAGGCACCACCCCAACCAGCGCTTCCTAAGTGCCGGTGATCATGACGCGCAGCTGCTGCAGTGCGTCATGGTCAAGGTTGGCGGCATCCTCAGCCGCCAGTCCTTCCAACCACCTCTGTTGAGTCGTCTCCCCTTTCGGCCATGCCTGCGCCAACGCTTCCAGGCGCGTCAGCAATTGCCGTTCGGCATCCAGTTCCAGGGCTTTGACCCGCTCGCGTAACGCCGCCAGGGGCTCATCCTGTTGCGCCATGGCGCGCCATTGCACACGCAACTGCCGCAACGGTTCGATCACCTGTGCCTGCCACGGACGGGCCAGCTGTTGAAGCGTTCGCATACGTTCAGGCTCAAATGCCGCACCCCGCTGTTCCAGCCACGCGCCGCAAAGCAACAGGCACACGTCCGCCCCTTGCTCTTGCAAGCGCAGGCAGACGGTTTCGACGCCCGGCCGGGCGTAAGTCGAGAGGGCAAAGCTCCACAGGTCAGCGCACATATTCACACCCAAGCCAGCGGCCAACGAAGCTGGTAGACTCCGCCGCCATTATGATCCGACTTCAAAGCCTAACATTACAGCGTGGCCCGCAACGTCTTCTCGAAGACGCCGAGCTGACCCTGCACGCCGGTCACAAAGCCGGCCTGATCGGTGCCAACGGCGCCGGCAAATCCACGTTGTTCGCCCTGCTGCTGGGTGAGCTGACCCCGGATTCCGGGGACTGCTTGCTGCCGGCCGACTGGCGCATCGCCCATATGCGCCAGGAGATCGACACCCTGGACCGCATCGCGATCGACTACGTGCTCGATGGCGACCTGCGTCTGCGCCAGGTGCAACACGACCTGGCCGAAGCCGAGAAAGCCCAGGACGGCGCCGCCCAGGCCCGCCTGCATGCGGAACTCGACAGTGCCGACGGCTACACCGCCGACGCCCGCGCCCGCAAGATGCTCGCCGGCCTTGGCTTCACCAACGAACAGATGGACCGCCCGGTCGCCGACTTCTCCGGTGGCTGGCGCATGCGCCTTAATTTGGCCCAGGCGCTGATGTGCCCCTCGGACCTGTTGCTGCTCGACGAACCGACCAACCACTTGGACCTCGATGCGATCCTGTGGCTGGAAGACTTCCTCAAGAGCTATCAGGGCACCTTGCTGCTGATTTCCCACGACCGGGATTTCCTTGACGCCGTGGTCGACAACATCGCCCACGTCGAACAGAAGAAAATCACCCTCTACCGTGGCGGCTACACCGCGTTCGAACGTGCGCGTGCCGAGCGCCTGGCCCAGCAGCAGCAGGCGTTCGAGAAGCAGCAGGCGCAGCGTGCGCACATGGAAAGCTACATCGCCCGGTTCAAGGCCCAGGCCACCAAGGCCCGCCAGGCCCAGAGCCGGATCAAGGCCCTGGAGCGCATGGAAGAACTGTCGGCGGCCCACGTCGATTCGCCGTTCGACTTTGTGTTCCGCGAGTCGGTGAAGATCTCCAGCCCCTTGCTGGATCTTTCGGATGCCCGCCTGGGTTATGGCGAGAAAACCATCCTGGAGAAGGTCAAGCTGCAGCTCACCCCGGGTGCACGCATTGGTTTGCTCGGCCCTAACGGCGCGGGCAAGTCAACGCTGATCAAGAACCTCTCGGGCGAGCTGCAACCCCTGGCCGGTCGCCTGACCCGTGGCGAGAACCTTGTGGTGGGCTATTTCGCCCAGCATCAGTTGGACTCCCTCGACGCCAAGGCCAGCCCGTTGCTGCACCTGCAACGCCTGGCGCCGACCGAGCGCGAGCAAACCCTGCGCGACTTCCTCGGTGGCTTTGACTTTCGTGGCGCGCGCATCGATGAGCCGGTGCTGAACTTCTCCGGTGGCGAAAAAGCCCGCCTGGCCCTGGCGCTCATTGCCTGGGACCGCCCGAACCTGCTGCTGCTCGACGAACCGACCAACCACCTCGACCTGGAAATGCGCCTGGCGCTGACCATGGCCTTGCAGGAGTTCAGCGGTGCGGTACTGGTGGTGTCTCACGATCGCCACTTGCTCAAGAGCACCACCGACAACTTCCTGCTGGTAGCGGATGGCAAAGTCGAAGAGTTCGACGGTGACCTGGACGACTACGCGCGCTGGCTCACGGATTACCGCCTGCGCAATGCGCCGGTCAGCAACACCCCGGTCAACCCGGACAAGACCGACAAGAAAGCCCAGCGCCAGGCCGCTGCCGCACTGCGCCAGCAGTTGGCACCGCACAAGCGCGAAGCCGACAAGCTTGAGGCCGAGTTGGGCAAGGTGCACGAGCGCCTGGCCAGGATCGAAGCCAGCCTGGGTGACAGCGCCGTGTACGAGGCGGCACGCAAGGATGAGCTGCGCGACCTGCTGGCTGAACAGGCCAAGCTCAAGGTCCGCGAAGGGCAATTGGAGGAAACCTGGATGGAAGCCCTCGAACTGCTGGAAACCCTGCAAGCGGAGCTGGAGGCGCTGTCCTGATGGAAGCCTTGCAACTGCCGTTGCCTGCGCAATGGATCGAGCCTGTATGGATCGGCGTGCAAATCCTGCTGATCCTGCTGGCCGGCTACCTCGCCCAGCGGTTTGTCGCCAAGGGCCTGACGCGCCTGGGTGAGCGCTACCCGTTCCCGCCGCAATTGCTGATGCCGCTGCGTGGTGGATTGCGTTGGCTGATCATGGGCAGTGCGTTGATCTTTGTGCTGGGCCGGCTGGGTGTGTCCGCCACGGTATTGTGGACCGCACTGTCGGGGTTTGTCGCGGTGGCGGCAGTGGCGTTCTTCGCCATGTGGTCGGTGTTGTCCAACCTGCTGTGCGCGATCCTGATCTTTACCGTCGGGCCATTTCGCCTCGGTGACATCGTCGAGTTGGTGGATACCGTCGACAAGCCAGGAGTGAAGGGCAGGGTAGTGGCGATCAACTTGCTCTACACCACGCTGATCGAAGTGGAAGCAGCAGGCACCGACAGCGCCATCGTACAGGTGCCCAACAGCTTGTTCTTCCAGCGCTCGGTGCGGCGTTGGCCAGGTACCCATGTGTTCTCGGGCGACCGCTAGCGTTTACATCCTGTAAAAATCTATAGCCAGCCTCTGGTCGGCGGAGTTAGCTTAAGGCACAACAATCGCTGACTCTTTCCCGAGGTGTGCAATGGCACTCGACACGTGGCTGGCCTTTTTCCTGGCAAGTTGGATCATCTCCCTGTCCCCTGGCGCCGGCGCCATCGCTTCAATGTCCAGCGGCCTGCAATACGGTTTCCTGCGCGGTTACTGGAACGCCATTGGCCTGCAACTGGGCCTGGCAATGCAGATTGCCGTGGTGGCGGGCGGTTTGGGTGCCATTCTGGCGGCGTCGTCGACCGCGTTCTATGCGATCAAATGGTTTGGTGTGGCGTACCTTGTGTACCTGGCCGTCAAGCAATGGCGTGCCTTGCCCATGGACATGGCCGATGACGCGGCGATACGCCCGCTCGGCAAGCCGATGGCGATGATGTTCCGGGGTTTCCTGGTCAACGCCAGCAACCCCAAGGCCCTGGTGTTCATGCTCGCGGTGCTGCCGCAGTTCGTGAATCCGCAGGCGCCGCTGCTGGTCCAGTACCTGATCATCGGTGCGACGATGATCAGCGTCGATATGGTCGTAATGGCGGGGTATACGGGGTTGGCGTCCAAAGTCCTGCGCCTGTTGCGCACGCCCAAGCAGCAGAAGCGCGTGAACCGTACGTTTGCCGGGTTGTTCGTGGGGGCTGCGGGTTTCCTGGCCAGCTTGCATCGCGCAACGGCGTAAACCTCGGAACCTCTGAAGAAACCGAATTAAAAGTGTGGGAGGGGGCTTGCCCCCGATGGCGGTGTCTCAGCTACAGCTAAGCTGACTGACACCCTGCTATCGGGAGCAAGCCCCCTCCCACATTGGTTATGTGTTTCCAAAGGATTACCCTTCAGCGCAGGATCTTCGGCGCTTCATCCCTTGGCAGGTTATTACGCAACGCCGGCTGGCCAGGCTCTTGATAGCCGCCGCCCAACTGTTCCGCCAGTTGCCGTGCCACGTCCTCACCCAGCGCCTTCGACACCTCCTTCACCACGCGCGGCCGGTTCAGGCTCACGCGTATGTCGCGGCTGTTCACCAGCTTGGTGTCCTGGCCTTCGCCCATGGCGGTAAACGCCGAGGTGATTTCGTAGGTGCGGGTGTTGATCAGGCTGAAATCCGCCACCAGCGTCAGGCCCAGCACCGCCGAGTAGCTGTTGGTGTGGTCCAGGGCGTTGATGTCCTGGGTGAAGTCGATGTCTGACAGCGTGCCGAACAGCACGTAGTCCGCGCCCTTGAAGTTACCGGCCTTGATGCGCTTGATCACGTCATAGACGTCACCTTTGGCATCGGCGGTGTAGGGCGTGCCCTGCACCAGATGGAACTGGCGAGACTTGAGGATTTCGCCCTTGATATCACCGCTGAATTTACGCAGCTCGGTCTGTTCGATGTAGCTGCTACGGCTCTCGTACTCGCTGTAGTTCGATGCACCGCTGGCGTTGTAGCTGCTTGCCTGGAAGTTGTTGCTGGCCGAAACCTGGTGGATGTACTCCTCGACCCGCGCCTGGTAGGCCAGGTCAGTCACCGCGATTTTGGGCGCGGCCGAGGCGCCAAAGGCGCACAGCAGGCCGATCAAACCAATCCATGCACGCATCGCTTAGCGCTCCGTGGTCTTGCGGATTTCTTTTTCGTCCATCCATTCAGCCAGGCCGCTCTCGACGTCGATCAGCTGCAGGCTGAACTTGTAGAACACGTCCTTGTAGTCCGAACTGCGCTTGACGATGGAGCTGATGGAGCCTTCCAGGCGGTACTTGGCGGCGACCATGTTGCCGGTTTTGCTGACGGTGGACTTCTTGTACAAGCCGCTCTGGTTCTGCAGCTTGAGCTGGTCGACCTGGCTCTGCATGTCGGTGTTGTCACTGGCGAAGCGTGCGGTGCCGGTCTTCATCAGTTGGGTCTTGATCGACGTGGTGATCTCACGGGTGTCGATGTACTCGCTGGTCTTGTTCTTTACGTCGTACACCTGCACCACCGGGCGGCCTTGCAGGATGCCGGACTGGGCCAGGGAGCGGGTCATGCTTTCGGCAATCATCTGCAGGTCGGTGGAGCCGAACTCGTTGGTCACCAGTTCCACGGCCTTGGTGTCGCCGTAGCTGATATTTTTACCGCCCAGTACCGGGGAGGTGTTCGCGCAACCGCTGGCCAGAACGGCAACCACGGCGAGAATCGAGAAACGTACAAACATGGGGAAATCTCTCAGCAGCAAAAAGAATGAACGGCTCAAGGGGTTTTGACTTCAAGGCGGAAGTCCGCGGCCTGGGGCACATTGGCAATGGCGGGCAGGAAGGTCGCCTGGTTGGCGTACAGGTTCAGCACCTTCCAGGGCTCTTCATCGCCTACGGGGAAACCATCGGCGCCCAGCCAGGCGAAGCGGTAATACATCATCTGGTTACTGCTGGTGATGTTGCTCAGTTGCACCTTGGCGGTAAGGAAACCGTTCTCGCGGGCCACACGAATGGCGCCGACCGCGATGCCCTTGAACTTGCCCATCACCACGATTTTGCTCGCAGCACTGCCAGGTTCCGGCGGCGGCTGGGTCGCGCAGCCGGCAAGCAGGACCAGCGCCAGGGCGCCGAGGATGAAGTGACGCATAGCGTGCTCCTTAAGGTTGTTTGAGGGTGGCAATGGCCTGGGGCGGATTGTTCGGCACCACATGGGCGGCCAGGCCACCGGCGAACACCTGGTTGCCGACCACGCGCAGCGTGATCACCTGGTAGCGCTGATCAGCCTTGATCGTCACCCGCGTGCCACCCAGGGCGTTGGGCAGGCTGACCTGGTGCTCGCCGCGCTTGAGGCGCAGGCGGGACACTTGGGTCATGTCCGGCAAGGTGCGCCAGGTGCGGGTGTCGGCGCCCTCGGTTACGGCCGAGGCGATACCCAGTACCAGGCCTGCCATGGGGTTGGTCTTGTTCAGGTTGTTCTGCGCCACACCACGGGTTACCGCACGCACGGTGGTGCGCAGAATGATCCCTGGCATGTCATCCCGCAGGGCGCGGCGGGACATGGCAGTGGTGCTGTTGAGCGCCGTGAGGTTCTGTTGCTGGCCATCGACACCGATCTGGGCGAAGGTCGCCGTGGAGGTGTCGGCCTTGATCACCGGGAACGACAGCGGGGTGATCACCAGGTTGCCATTGATCGGGATGGGCAGCGGCAGGCGGATCGAGTCGCGGGCGGGTGCGAGACCGCTCTGCACCACGATCAGCACGTCGGTTTCATCGGCGCCGACCTTGGATTTATCCAAGTCGAGCAACGCTTTTTCCAGCAGTGGCGTGTTAGGACGCAGCTCGACGGCCTTGCGATAACCGGGGGCGGCCAAGTCTTTTTCGCCCAGGGCTTCGTAGACGAAGCCGGCCAGGTAATGGCTGAACGCACTTTGGTAGCTGTTCTTCAGGCCGACCACTTCCGGCGCGTCGAGGGCTTGCACCGGGTAGCCGTGCAGGTCCTTGAGCTGGGTGGTCATGCCCTGGCGCTCGGCGTCGTCTTCGCGCTTGAGGTATTCCTTGTCGCGCAGGTCGGCGATCACCGCTTCGCGTTCGTGGGTCTTCTTGATTTCGGTGCGTGCACCGTCGAAGTCGTTCAAGGCCAGCAGGTTCAGGGCCATCTGCGTGGTCAGCATGACTTTTTCGTAGTCATAGCCTTCGTAGCGACGCACCTTGTCGTTGGCCAGGAAGCTGCCGAACTGGGCTAGGTACTTTGCGCCGTCGAACTTGACCGACTCTTCCCACTTGTAGACTTGCAGGTCGGCGCTGCGCCAGGCGGTCTGGCTGCCGGTCAGGTCGCCCTTGGCCCGCAGCAACTCGCCCTTTTCGAAGAAATACAGCAGGTCTTTGTCTTCGCCGGTGTTGTTCTTTTCCAGCAGGGTCAGGGCAGCGTCGACATTGCCGGTGGCCAGTTGCTGGTTGGTAGCTTGCAGCTCTGAGTCGTAGCTGCGGAACATTGAACAGCCGGAGAGCAAGGTGACTGCCGCGAGCGTGAGCGGAGTTAAGGCGCGAAAAGCCATGTGACTTCTTCCCTGAAAGTAGCCGACCGATGTGGTAATTCCTCATAAAAACGAGGAAAGAAATTCCCTTTCGCACTAACAGGGCGCGGCATTATAAGCACCGTTAATGGCAAAACAATGGCTTTTTGCTTTGATTGGTCGACATAGATGCCATTACCGCGCGGCTGAAATTCCCCTCCCGCTCAAACGACAAATCACTAACGCCTTGAGTCAAACCCTTTAAGGCTTAACAATGTGTTACTTCGTATTTCCACTTGAGATTCATTCATGACTGGCCCCTTCCGTTTTCTCGCCTGGCTGCTGTTGCCGGCGTTGATGTCGTGCAGCTTCAACCTGTTGGCCGCGACCGCCGAGGGCGCCCCACAGGCCCTGCATTTGCTGGACTACATTGGCGCTGACTACCCGCCTACGGTGCAGGCGGGCAAGGTGGTGGATGATTCGGAATACCGTGAGCAGGTGGAGTTTCTTGGGGTATTGCAGGGGTTGGTGGCGGATTTGCCGCAAAGGCCCGAGCGTGCGGAGTTGGTGAAGGGCGTCAATGAACTGCTGGCCGCTGTCACCGCTCACGCAGATGGCGCGACCGTTGCTCGCCAAGCCCGCCAGTTGGGGGCCAAGCTGGCAGTCGCGTATGAAGTCAGCCAAGCCCCGGCCATCACGCCCGACCCGACGCGCGGCGCACCGCTCTACGCCCAGCACTGCTCGGTGTGCCACGGTACTGCCGGTGCTGGCGATGGCCCGGCCGGCGTGGGGATGACGCCGCCACCTGCCAACTTGACGGATGCAGCACGCCTGGACCGCCTGAGCCTCTACGCGATCTACAACACCCTGGGCCTGGGTGTCGAAGGCACCGACATGCCGTCTTTCGCCGACCAACTGGACGACCGCCAGCGCTGGGACCTGGCCACCTACATCGCCGGTTTCACCGCCGACCCGGCCGCCGCGAAAAGCGAACAACCCTTCAATCTCGCCGACCTGGCCCGTCAGACACCTGATGAAGTGCTGGCCGCAAGCGGCGCGGCGGCTGCCACGACCTTCCGCGCCCAGCGTGCGCAACCGCCGCAGGTCAAGCGTGGCCCGGCGCAGTTGCTCGATTACACCGCCACCACCCTGGACAAAAGCCTCGCGGCGTTCCGCAATGGTGACCACGACCAGGCCTATGACTTGTCGGTAGCGGCCTACCTCGAAGGCTTCGAGTTGGTGGAAAGCTCTCTGGATAACGTCGACGCCAATGTACGTAAGGACACCGAGAAGGCCCTGATGGCTTACCGGCAGTCGTTGCAGGACGGCCTGCCGATCGAACAGGTGCAGCAGCGCCTGGACGTGGCCAAGGGCAAGCTCGCCGAATCCGCAGGCTTGCTGGGCAGCGATGGCTTGAGCTGGTCGTTGAGCTACATCTCCGGTCTGCTGATCCTGCTGCGTGAAGGCCTGGAAGCGATCCTGGTGCTGGCGGCGATCCTCGCCTTCCTGCGCAACACCGGCCAGCAATCGGCGGTGCGCAGCGTCAACGTCGGCTGGGGCCTGGCACTATTGGCCGGCTTGGCCACCTGGGCGTTGGCGGCGTATGTGATAGACGTCAGCGGCGCCCAGCGCGAATTGCTCGAAGGCTGCACGGCGCTGTTCGCCAGTGTAATGGTGCTGTGGCTTGGCGTATGGATGCACGACCGCCGCCATGCTGCGGCATGGCAGGACTACATCAAGAGCAGCCTGGTGGGCGGCGGTGGGCGTTTCGGGTTTGCCATGCTGGCGTTTTTCTCGGTCTACCGCGAGCTGTTCGAAGTGATCCTGTTCTACGAAACGCTGTGGCTGCAAGCGGGCCCGGCCGGGCACAACGCGGTGCTGGCGGGTGGTGCCACGGCGTTGGTGCTGCTGGTGGGCCTGGCCTGGGTGATCCTGCGCGGTTCGGCGAAACTGCCGCTGGCGCTGTTTTTCGGCATCAACGCGGCGCTGCTGTGCGCGCTGTCGGTGGTGTTTGCCGGCCATGGCGTCAAAGCGTTGCAGGAAGCCGGCATCTTTGGCACACGGCCGGTGGCGTTCTTTGACTTCGACTGGCTGGGCATCCACGCCGATGCGTACTCGTTGAGTGCACAGGCCTTGGCGATCCTGGCGATTATGGTGTTGTATGGCCGCAGTCGCCTGGCTGAAAAACGCCGGGTGGTGGCCTGACCATGCGGGTATGGATCGACGCCGACGCCTGCCCTCGGGCCGCCAAGGACCAAGTGGTGAAGTTCGCCCTCAAGCGCCAGTTCGAAGTGGTATTGGTGGCCGGGCAGAGCCAGATCAAGCCGAGCTTCTCGTGTGTGAAGTTGATCGTGGTGCCCAGTGGACCGGACGCCGCAGACGATTATTTGGTCGAGCACGCAGTACCCGGTGAGCTGGTGATCTGCAGCGATGTACCGCTGGCTGATCGTCTGGTGAAGAAGGGCGTCACCGCCCTCGACCCACGGGGCAAGGAGTTCAGCCCGGCGAACATGAGCGAACGGTTGGCGGTGCGTAACTTGTTCACTGACCTGCGCGAGCAAGGTCAGATGGGCGGTGGTCCCCCACCCCATGGGGAAAAGGACAAGCAGGCGTTTGCCAACTCACTTGACCGCATCCTGACCAAATTGATGCGCCAGGCCTGACCTTGTGGCGAGGGTACTCGCCACACCAGGCCGGCTTACTACCGTTAAGTTCACGGCTCCCTCATCAATCGTTCTCGTGGGTCAGCTCCAGCACCCGATCCACCAGCTTGTTGATGCCTGACGCCACCTCGCTGATGTTCTTGCCCAGCATATAGGCCGGCGTGCTTACCAACTTGCGTGCTTTGTCCTCGACAATGTCTTCCACTGTGCATTCGTGGTGGGTGGCGCCCATTTTGTCGAGGGCGGCGGCGGTGTCGGCATCGTTGCCGATGGTGCAGGTCACTCCCGGGCCGTAGATCTTCGCGGCCAGAGCCGGCGAAATGCAGATCAGCCCCACCGGCTTGCCGGCTTCTGCAAAGGCTTCAGCCAGCGCCAGTACCTGCGGGTTGACGCTGCAAGCGGCGCCCTCCAGGGCAAAGTCCGACAGGTTCTTCGCCGCACCAAACCCGCCGGGTACGATCAACGCATCGAAGTCTGCGGCACTCGCCTCGGCAATGTCCTGCACGGCACCTCGGGCAATGCGCGCCGATTCCACCAGCACATTGCGCGACTCGGGCATTTCCTCGCCCGTCAGGTGGTTGATCACGTGCAACTGCGCAATATTCGGTGCAAAACATTGGACCTGAGCGCCGCGCTGATCCAGGCGCAGCAAGGTGATCACGCTTTCGTGGATCTCTGCGCCGTCGTACACGCCACAGCCGGAAAGGATCACTGCAATCTTTTTGCTCATGGGCATTTCTCCTGGGGTCTTGGCGTTAAATGTCTACTAATTTGTAACCTGTTGCCAATGGGATCTCGCACCGCTGCACCTAATCTTGATGTAACAAAAATAGACCGGACCAGACCATGGACTTCGTGCCTTACGCGGTACCGTTTTTCATTGCCTTGATCGTAGTGGAGCTGCTCGCCGACCGTTGGCGTGGCCAGCGCAACTATCGCGTGGCGGACGCCATCAACAGCCTCAGCACCGGCGTACTGTCCACCACCACCGGGCTGTTGACCAAGGGTGTGGGGCTGCTGACCTACGCGTTTGCCCTCAAGCACCTGGCGCTGATCGAGCTGTCTGCCCAGAGTGTCTGGACCTGGGTATTCGCCTTTGTGTTCTACGACTTCTGCTACTACTGGCTGCATCGAATGGGGCACGAGCGCAATATCCTCTGGGCCGCGCACTCGGTGCATCACCAGAGTGAGGACTACAACCTCAGCACCGCCCTGCGCCAGACCAGCACCGGCTTCCTGCTGAGCTGGATTTTCTACCTGCCCCTTGCCGTGCTTGGCGTGCCGCTGGTGGTGTTTATCAGTGTGGCGTCCCTTAACCTGCTGTATCAATTCTGGGTGCATACCCGACACGTGCCCAAGCTTGGCTGGTTCGAGTGGTTTTTCGTCACGCCATCCAATCATCGGGCCCACCATGCACAGAACGCTCTCTACATGGATCGCAACTACGGCGGGGTGTTCATTCTTTGGGACAGGCTGTTCGGCACCTTCCAGGAAGAAGACGACAACGAGCCGGTGATTTTCGGCGTGACCACGCCCTTGGCCAGCTGGAATCCGTTGTGGGCCAACCTGCAGTTTTATGCACAGCTTTGGCGTGATGCACGGCGTACCGAAAGTAAGTGGGACAAGCTGCGCATCTGGTTCATGCGCACTGGTTGGCGCCCGGCGGACGTGAAGGCCAAGTACACGTTGGCCAAGCCGGATTTGAGTCAGTTCCGCAAATTCGAAGTGCCGCTGGACGCGCGCCAACAGGTCTACATCGCCCTGCAGTTCGCGGCGTATGTGGGTTTTGGCAGCTATTTGATGAATGTCGGCGAGGGTCTGCCCACCGCAGCGCTGATTCTCGGCTGGAGTGCGATGGCGCTTGGATTGTTTACCCTGGGCGTGGCCCTGGAGAATCGCCCGTGGGCGTTAAAGGCCGAACTGATGCGCCTGGCGCTGAATGTGCCGCTGGTGTGGCTGGCGCCGCTGGTCGGGCTGTGGCCGGCGAGCAACCTGGGATGGTTGGGCCTGGTGAGCTACAGCCTGCTCAGCGTGATTGGCCTCTACTGTTGCAGAGGCCGGCTTACTCGACTGGTGTCTTAGGCGCTTCTACCGGAGCGGGCTCGGCGGCGGCGAGCCGCGCCTTGGCATCGGCACAGGCCTGGCGGGCGATACGGGCGTTCTTGAAACGGCGGCGCAGCCACAGGCCAAAGCCCAGCAGCAGCAAGGCGCCCAGTACCCACAGCTCGTATTTCTTGACGCTGCCCAGCATGCCTTCCAGCACGGCACCGAAGTGATAAGCCGCAGCACCCAAGGCCGCAGCCCAGATTGCAGCACCAATACCGTTGAGGATCAGGTAGCGTACTGGCGGGTAGCCTGACAGGCCGATCGCGACGGGCATTACCGTGCGTAATCCGTAGACAAAGCGGAAGCTCAGCACCCAGATATCCGGGTGCTTGCGGATATGTTCCAGGGCTTTGTCGCCCATCAATTGCCAGCGCGGCTTGCGCGCCAACAGTTTGCGGCCGTGCTTGCGGCCCATGTAATACCAAAGCTGGTCGCCGGCGTAGCTGCCGAAGAAGGCAACGACTACCACCAGGTTGATATCCATGTACCCACGGAACGCCAGGAAGCCTGCGAGAACCAGGATGGTTTCGCCTTCGAAGAACGTGCCTAGGAAGAGGGCAAAGTAGCCGAAGTCATGCAGAAATTGTTGAAGCATGGTCTGGGTGCTGGCGAAATGAACGCGCAGCCTACGCCTTCGTGAACATTCATGAAAGTATCGAGATGTGTCACGAAGTGAACAATTCCTACATTAAGCGACGAATGCGACTACAGGTCGCATCGTTAAGCACAACTGTCATACCTTCGTCATAATGCCCGCTTATAACTGCAACGCTCGCCCGTGAACCCGGGCTCAGGAGTCTGTCGTGAGTTTTACCCCTGCCAATCGCCTGTTCCCTGCTACCCGCCTGCGCCGTAATCGCCGTGATGATTTTTCTCGCCGCCTGGTTCGTGAAAACGTACTGACGACGAACGATCTGATCCTGCCGGTGTTTGTGCTCGACGGTGAAAATCGCCGGGAAGCGGTGGCATCGATGCCGGGAGTGGAGCGCTTGACCATCGATCTGCTGCTTGAAGAAGCAGCCGGTTGGGTCGAGTTGGGGATACCGGCGTTGGCGTTGTTTCCGGTCACGCCGTCTGAACTCAAGTCCCTGGACGCTGCCGAAGCCTGGAACCCGGACGGTATTGCCCAGCGCGCCACCCGCGCGCTGCGCGAGCGTTTCCCTGAGCTGGGGGTGATCACCGACGTGGCGTTGGACCCGTTCACCACCCACGGGCAGGATGGCATTCTGGACGAAGAAGGCTATGTTCAAAACGACATCACCGTCGATGCGCTGGTCAAGCAGGCGTTGTCCCACGCGGCAGCAGGCGCCCAGGTGGTTGCGCCGTCGGACATGATGGACGGCCGCATCCAGGCGATTCGCGAAGCCCTGGAACTGGCCGGCCACGTCAATGTACGGATCATGGCCTACTCGGCCAAGTACGCCAGCGCCTACTACGGCCCGTTTCGCGATGCGGTGGGCTCGGCCCTCAACCTGGGTAAGGCCAACAAGGCTTCGTACCAGATGGACCCGGCCAACAGCCATGAAGCCTTGCACGAAGTGGCGGCGGATTTGGCCGAAGGCGCCGACATGGTGATGGTCAAGCCGGGGATGCCGTACCTGGACATCCTTTACCGGGTCAAAGAGGAATTCAAGGTGCCGACCTTTGTGTATCAGGTCAGTGGCGAATACGCCATGCACATGGCTGCAATACAAAATGGCTGGTTGAGTGAAGGGGTAATCCTTGAATCCTTGACGGCCTTTAAACGTGCCGGGGCTGATGGCATCCTGACCTATTTCGCCGTCCGCGCCGCCCAATTGCTTAGAGAGCAACAATAGCCCTCACAGGAACATTCGATGAATACCGAAGGACTCTCCGAAGTTGCCGTAAAAGACGCTCACCCGGTGGTGGAACAAGTCACCGAGACCCCGCCGGAGCACGAGCCGGTCGCGCCTGTGGTGGTAGCCGAAGCGCCAGCCCCAGCCCCAGTCCCGGTGGCCGCCGTAGTGACCAACCTGGATGACAGCAGCCTGTACATCCACCGCGAGCTGTCACAACTGCAATTCAACATCCGCGTGCTCGAGCAGGCGCTGGATGAGTCCTACCCGTTGCTGGAACGCCTGAAGTTCCTGCTGATCTTCTCCAGCAACCTGGACGAGTTCTTCGAAATCCGTGTCGCCGGCCTCAAGAAACAGATCACCTTTGCCCGTGAACAAGCCGGCGCGGACGGCCTGCAGCCGCACCAGGCCCTGGCGCGCATCAGCGAGCTGGTGCATGGCCATGTGGACCGCCAATACGCGATTCTCAACGACATCCTGCTGCCGGAACTGGAAAAACATCAGGTCCGCTTCATTCGTCGTCGTCACTGGACCACCAAGATCAAAACCTGGGTGCGCCGTTACTTCCGTGACGAGATTTCACCGATCATCACCCCAATCGGCCTCGACCCGACGCACCCGTTCCCGTTGCTGGTGAACAAGAGCCTCAACTTTATCGTCGAGCTGGAAGGGATCGATGCCTTCGGTCGCGATTCGGGCCTGGCGATCATCCCGGCGCCGCGCTTGCTGCCACGGATCATTAAGGTACCGGAAGAGGTGGGGGGCGCTGGCGATAACTATGTATTCCTGTCGTCGATGATCCATGCCCACGCCGATGACCTGTTCCAAGGCATGAAGGTCAAGGGCTGCTACCAGTTCCGCCTGACCCGTAACGCCGACCTGGCGCTGGATTCCGAAGACGTCGAAGACTTGGCCCGTGCCCTGCGCGGCGAGCTGTTCTCGCGGCGCTACGGCGACGCGGTGCGCCTGGAAGTGGCGGATACCTGCCCCAAACATCTGTCGGACTACCTGCTCAAGCAGTTCAACCTCGCCGAGTCCGAGCTGTACCAGGTCAACGGTCCGGTGAACCTCACGCGGCTGTTCAGCATTACTGGCCTGGACAGTCATCCGGAACTGCAATACACCCCGTTCACCCCGCAGATCCCGAAACTGCTGCAAAACAGCGAGAACATCTTCAGCGTGGTGAGCAAGCAGGACATCCTGCTGCTGCACCCGTTCGAGTCCTTCACCCCGGTGGTCGACCTGCTGCGCCAGGCCGCCAAGGACCCACACGTGTTGGCTGTACGCCAGACGCTGTACCGCAGCGGCGCCAACTCGGAAATCGTCGACGCGTTGGTAGACGCCGCGCGCAACGGCAAGGAAGTCACCGCGGTGATCGAGTTGCGGGCACGCTTTGATGAAGAGTCCAACCTGCAACTGGCCAGCCGCCTGCAAGCGGCCGGTGCGGTCGTGATCTACGGCGTGGTGGGCTTCAAGACCCACGCCAAGATGATGCTGATCCTGCGCCGCGAAGCCGGTGAGATCGTGCGTTACGCCCACCTGGGTACCGGCAACTACCACGCCGGCAACGCCAAGCTCTATACCGACTACAGCCTGCTGACTTCCGACGACGCCTTGTGTGAGGACGTTGGCAAGTTGTTCAGCCAATTGATCGGCATGGGCAAGACATTGCGCATGAAGAAGCTGCTGCACGCGCCGTTCACCCTGAAGAAGGGCATGCTCGACATGATTGCCCGCGAGACCCAGTTCGCCCTCGAGGGCAAACCGGCGCACATCATCGCCAAGTTCAACTCGCTGACCGATCCGAAGATCATCCGCGCGCTGTACAAGGCCAGCCAGTCCGGCGTGCGTATCGACCTGGTGGTGCGTGGCATGTGCTGCCTGCGTCCGGGCATTGTCGGCGTGTCGCATAACATCCATGTGCGCTCGATCATCGGCCGCTTCCTGGAACACACGCGGGTGTTCTACTTCCTCAACGGCGGCGAAGAGCAGATGTTCCTCTCCAGTGCCGACTGGATGGAGCGCAACCTCGACAAGCGTGTGGAGACCTGCTTCCCGGTCGAGGGCAAGAAGCTGATCATGCGGGTCAAGAAAGAGCTGGAAAGCTACCTCACCGACAACACCCATAGCTGGAGCCTGCAGTCGGATGGCCGTTACGTGCGTAACACGCCGACCGGCAACCAGAACCCGCGCAGTGCCCAGGCGACGTTGCTGGAGAAGTTGGGTAGCCCGATTCTCACGGTGAACTAAACACCGACGCGGTCTGAAAATGTGGGAGGGGGCTTGCTCCCGATGAAGGAGTGTCAGTCAACAGATTCATTGACTGGTCCACCGCCATCGGGGGCAAGCCCCCTCCCACATGTGTTTTTGCAGTGTTCTTTAGATCTGCTCAGCGCAGGTTCAGGCTGAACCCCACCCGTGTCAGCCACTCCGCTTCCTGGGCGAAGTCAGCCTGGGTCAGTTGGTTCTCATCCAGCCAGCCTTTCGGGAACACCACATCCAGGCTGTCGCCATTGGCGCGCAGGCTCACCTGGGGCATTTCCTGGGTGCCGCGAATGTGGTGGAACAGGATCGCGAAGCGCAGCAGGACGCACAGGCGGATCAGCTTGATGCCTTCATCACCGAACTCGGCAAACTTGTCCTTGGGAATATTGCGACGATGGCCGCGCACCAGCAGCGCAAGCATCTGTTGGTCTTCGCGGGAGAAGCCCGCCAGGTCGGAGTGCTCGATCAGGTAGGCGCCGTGCTTGTGGTAATGGTAGTGGGCAATGTCCAGGCCCACTTCATGCACCTTGGCGGCCCAGCCCAGCAGTTCTCGCCACACGCCGTCTTCCAGGTCCCAGTCCTCGGCGACCTGATCGAAGGCATGCAGGGCCTTACGCTCCACGCGGGCTGCCTGCTCCAGATCGACGTGATAACGCTCCATCAACGAGCTGAGGGTGCGCTCACGTACGTCCTCGTGGTGATGACGGCCCAGCAGGTCGTAGAGCACGCCTTCGCGCAGGGCGCCGTCACAGTGGTCCATGCGTTGCAGTTCGAGGGCATCGAAGATCGCCTCGAGAATCGCCAGGCCGGCCGGGAAGATGGTGCGACGGTCGGGCTTGATGCCGTCGAAGTCGATTTTCTCTGCATCGCCCAGCTTGAACAGCTTGCGCTTTAGCCACGCGAGGCCTTCGGCGTTGACCTCGCCGGTGCCATGGCCGCCGGCCTTGAGGGCCAGGCCGATAGCACGGATGGTGCCGGACGAGCCAATGGCTTCATCCCAGGTCAGGCGGTGCAGGGCGTGTTCGATGCTCATGATCTCCAGCCGCGCCGCCGTGTAGGCCTGGGCGTAGCGTGCCGGGGTGATTTTGCCGTCCTTGAAGTAGCGCTGGGTATAGCTGACACAGCCCATCTGCAGGCTTTCACGCAGCAGCGGTTCGAAGCGCTGGCCGATGATGAACTCGGTACTGCCACCGCCGATGTCCGCCACCAGGCGCTTGCCGGGGGTGTCGGCGAGGGTATGCGACACGCCGAGGTAGATAAGGCGTGCTTCTTCACGGCCGGAAATGACTTCCACCGGGTGGCCGAGGATCTCCTCGGCGCGACGGATGAATTCGCCCCGGTTGCGGGCTTCGCGCAGGGCGTTGGTGCCGACGATTCGCACGGCGCCCAGGGGCATGCCGTTGATCAACTGGGCAAAACGCTTGAGGCAATCGAGCCCGCGCTGCATGGATTCTTCATTGAGCTGGCGTTCGTCGTCGATTCCGGCAGCCAGCTGCACTTTCTCTCCGAGCCGCTCAAGGATGCGGATTTCGCCGTTCTGGGCCTTGGCCACGACCATGTGAAAGCTGTTGGAGCCCAGGTCGATGGCGGCGATCAGGGACAGATTCTTGGCTTGGGATTGCGGCATGGTTAGGGGGTCTCGGTCGATAACCTTACCATCGTGCCACGATCGACCGCTGACGCCAACGCGTAGTGCTCCGTGAATTTCTCTGCGCTCGTCTGTAGGGGATTTTTGTGGAAAGTGTAGGGTGTCTTTTCATGCTTCTGTTGACGCATTCGCGTAGTTCTGTAGGGGCATTTAACTTCAGATTTTTATAAGGAGAAATATGATTTCGCCTACAACTTTGGAGGCGGTTCGCTATTGGTTTTTATGTTCAGGACTACTGTCTTGGTGGGTTGGGCCGACAGTTTGTTTTTATCGCTCCCACAATAAACACGGTATTGCCTTATTCTTTATTCGGGCCTTGAGGCGACAGACTGTCATTCGGCAATCGTGCCGTGGCGCTATTTATTTATGGCTTGTGTCTTCGAGGCAAAAATAAGTACGCCTGATAACTTTAAGTGACAGGTCGACTATGAAAAAAATTGTTGGATTGACTCTCGGTATTGCTTGGCTGGCCGCCGCCTTCAACGTCCATGCATCCACCAGTGCCGAGCTGATCGTCAGGGGGACGATCAAGCCAGCCGCCTGCAACCTCAGCATGACCGGTGGTGGCATCATCAACTACGGCGACATTCCCTCTGGCCAATTGCTGCCAACGGCATTCAACCCATTGGCGGAAAGAACCGCCCCGTTGACCGTCACTTGCGGCACCACGCCTGCTACGTTCGGACTGAAATTCGTCGACCTGCAGGCGGCCAGCAAGGTCCCGGGTATCCTCAATGTGCTCGGCTCAGGCTATACCGAGGTGCACAATTATGGCCTGGGTACTGCAAACGGCCGGCGAACCGGCGGCTTTGCGGTCACCCTCAGGGACCTCAGGTCGTCGAGTACAGTACTGTCGCCCATCATGCGTGTCGGTAACGGTGCCTGGCAGAACAGCGACGGCAAGGTCGCCCAATCGCCCACTCAGTATTCATGGCGCAGTGGCACAACCATCACCCCTGCCTCAATCGCTCAGTTGACCGGAACTATCGCGGTGCGGGCGGTGATCAACAGGGGGCAGGATCTGGACCTGAGTCGTGACATTACTCTGGATGGGCGCGCGACACTTGAGTTGAGTTACATCTAAGCGATCAAACTGCAGCCGATAAAGAAGCCGCGTGCTTCTTGTCGGCTGTTTTTATGTGGTCGTCTGGATAAACAAACAACTTCAAGTTCGTGGGGAGCACTGAGTGTTTAGTCTTTCATTAATAAATAATGCACGGTTGTTTTGTGCGGGCGCGTGTCTGTGTTTTACCGGTATTGCATTAGCCGACGGTATGTTGCCGGAAACTACGGTGGTTGTGCTTTATGAAGCCCAGGGCGAAGCCACGCTGAACATCAAGAATACCGACGCGGTGCCAGCGCTGCTTCACTCGGTCGTGGAAAATGTGCCCGAGGATATGGAGTCGCTGTTGATTGTGACGCCACCCATTACCCGCGTGGAGGCGGGGGAAACTCAATTGGTGCGTTTCATCAGCACCTTGAAGGAGCCACTGAAGACCCAGCGGTTGAAGCGCGTGTCTTTCGAAGGCATCCCCCAGGCGCGCGCCGCAGGCGGTGCGACTATCGGCATCACGCTGCGACAGAATTTGCCGTTGATCCTTCACCCGAAAGATCTGCCGGTTCATCACACGCCCTGGGAACTGCTGAAGTGGGCGCGCGCAGGGGCGGGGCTGACGGTTCACAACGACAGTGCCTATGTAGTGCGCCTGATTCCGCAGGTGCGGCTGCTGCCACAAGGAGCCTTGGCGACCTTGCCGCGCACTTACGTGTTGCCGGGGGAAACGCTGACGCTGAAGGTGGATGGCGCGTTGGAAGGGGTAACAGACGTCGAGATCCAGCCGGCCACGCTCTACGGCTTTTCGGCGGACAGCTTCCGGGCTCCGATCAATGCCGACAGGGGTTAATCGACCCATGGCCAACCTGTCGAATAACAAACGAGTGGCTTCTTTGCGGCCGTGTCGGCCCACTCTGCTGATGGGGGTTGCGACACTATGGGGCTTGCCTGGCCTGGCCCCCGCAGTGGAGTTGGGGGAGGGTTTCGACCTGGCTGCACTGACTACCCACGGCATTGATCCGAAGGTCTCCGACTACTTTCGCAGTGCGGCGCGCTTTCGCGAAGGTGTTCATGTGGTGGGGTTGCGGGTCAATGGCAACCCGCTCGGGTTGGTCGATGCCCGGTTCGACTCGCAAGGGCAGCTGTGTTTCACCCCGGGGCTGCTCGATAAAGCCGGATTGGTGAAGCCCGAAGGCATTATCCGCAAGGGCGCTACTGCAGACCTGGCCTGCCACGACTTCCTGGGTGCTTTCCCGGCCACGATGGTGCGGCTGCGCCCAGGAAATGACGAAGTGGCGCTGGTAGTGCCGACCGGATCACTGCGTGAACCGCAGTGGGAGGCTGGCCAGTTTGCCCGGGGCGGGGCGGCGGCGTTGTTCAACTATGACGTGCAGGGATTCGACAGTTATTCGAACAATGGAAGCAATCGTTTTGTTTCGGCCTATACCGAGGCGGGTTTCAACCTGGGCGATTGGATTGTCCGCAGCCGCCAATTTTATGTGTCCGACAATGGAGTGACACGCAACGAGCATCTTTATGCTTATGCGCAGCGGGATATTGCCGCGTTGCAATCGACCTTTCAGGTAGGTCAGCTCTCCAGCAACAACCCGCTGTTTGGCGGTGTTCAGCTGTCCGGTGTGCAGTTTTCCCCTGATGGTCAGTCGCGCACGCCGGCGGGCAGTAACAATGCTGTGGTGGAGGGGCTGGCGCAGAGCCAGTCGCGGATTGAAGTACGTCAATCGGGAGTGTTGATCCACAGCACACTGGTGCCCGAGGGACCGTTCCGGCTGACGGGCTTGCCATTGCTCAACGGCACCAGCGACCTGGAGGTCAGCGTCATCGATGTGCGAGGTGCCAAGCGCAGCTTCGTGGTACCTGCGGCCTCATTTGCCGGGAGCGCCCCGGCGGAGCCTGGCTACTATCTCTCCTTGGGCAAGGTGCGTAGAAATGCGCATGAGGAAGGCCCGACTCCCGTCGTTGCCATGGGCAGCGGCACCTGGGGCTTGGGGCGAGACTCCTCTGCGGGCTTCGGCTTGTTGGGCTCCGATGAGTATGGGGCGGCAGGAGGCATCCTGAGCAGCGTGTTTTTCCAGCGGGTTTCTGTTGGCGCACGTCACAACTTTTCCCGGGACAGCCGTAATACGGTGTTCGGATCACGCAGCAGCGTGTCCGCGAGCAGCCCGGTGAGCGCCAACATCGATCTTAATCTCAGTGTCACTACGCAAAGCCATGGCTATCGCGAGGTCCTTGAAGCGGGCCGATCGACGAGGACCGACGAGCTGGATGCACGCTTCAAGCGTCAGTACACGGCGGGTGTGAGCTGGGTCGACAACACGCTGGGTGCATTTTCCGTGGGGTATACCCGCAGTTCCCAGTTTGATGGGCAGTCAGCCGACCATGTGTTTGCGGCATGGAACAAGTCGTTCCGCTATGCGGACGTCGCATTGGTCGCTGACTCTCAGGTAGGCGGTACTTCGGCACGCCGCGATGCCCTGAGTGAGGGCCGTCGGCGCGTTACAGTCGAGGACAGTGATCTGTCCGTGCGGCTGCAGGTCAGCGTACCCCTGGGCAGCGACCGGCGGGTGAACAGCTATGTCAGCAAGCGTGGCAATCAGTCCCGAGCCGGTACGGCGCTCAGTGAGCGGGTCAATGAGTATGTGAATTACGAGGTCGGTGTCGAACGCGACCTCAGCGCCCGGGAGCAATCGATACGCGGCCAGGTGGACCTGATGCCACGCTACACCCGCGTTGGCCTGGGGGCCAGTCGCGCCCCATCGGGCACCAGTTACACGGGGCAGTTGCAAGGTGGCGTGGTGGCTCACGCGGGCGGCGTGACCTTCTCGCCGTATGCCATCCAGGACACCTTTGGCATCGCATCGGTAGGGGATATCGGCTCTGCCAAACTCGACACGCCCTACGGTCCGGTGTGGACCGACTTCAGCGGGCAAGCCGTGATCCCAGGCTTGCCCGCCTACACGAACAGCCGCATCGAAGTGCAGACCCAGTCCTTGCCCAAGCGCGTTGACCTGAAGAACGGCACCCGGGTGCTTGCCCCTGGGCGAGGGGCCGTCAATACCGTCGCATTCGATGTGGTGACAGTGCGTCGTGTGTTAGTCACGGCCACTGATCAACAAGGGCGAACACTGCCTCAGGGTGCTTCGGTGTTCGACAAAAACAATCGCTTCCTGACCAGTGTGGTGGGTGACGGCATGATCTTTCTGAACGACTTCAATGACTCGCAACACCTGCGCGTTGCTTTGTCGGACTCCTCCTCTTGCCTGCTCAACCTTGCTCCCGAGACCAAGGCCGACCATGACAAGTTCTATGAGACAACATCGGCGGTGTGCCATGGTCGTTAAGCTGAAAATCGCGGGTTTTTTCGCAGTGCTCTGCACGCTGTCGATGGCCGGTGGAGTTCACGCCGAAAACTGCCAGCTGTCCGTCAGCCAGCCGTATATCGACTATGGCGTCATTCGCAGGGAGGTGCTTGTCGAGAGCCGTTCAATCGCGCTGGGTACGCGCAGGGTGCACCTGAACGTACTGTGCGCAGAGCCGGCAGCTATCGCGTTGCGATTTACCGGCGTGGCCGACGGGCAAGGTTATCGGTTTGGGCGTCATGGGCGATTCAGCCTGACTCTCAAGCACGCCCAGGTGGATGGGCGTGCCGTCGAATGGGCGCAGGCCCACCTTCCGGGTAAGGCGTTCGACGGGCAGTTATTGCCGGGCCAGGTCCTGGTCGCTCGGGTGGTGGGAAAGCGATTGACTGCCCAGGTTGAAGTCGACACCGACCTGCCCGCCA
This sequence comes from Pseudomonas sp. BIGb0381, assembly GCF_024809815.1. Classification (NCBI taxonomy): domain Bacteria; kingdom Pseudomonadati; phylum Pseudomonadota; class Gammaproteobacteria; order Pseudomonadales; family Pseudomonadaceae; genus Pseudomonas; species Pseudomonas sp. BIGb0381. The sequence continues at coordinate 26,457 of NZ_JANUEN010000021.1, read as the reverse complement.
ACGCCCTGCAAGTCAGCAATCAAGTGGTGCTGGAGGGGCGCGGCAGTTTCGAACTGGTCAGTCCGGCTGTTCCACTGAGCCGATGAAGTTGGCGAACTCGGGGGTTTGCGGGTTGGCGAACAGTACCTTGGGATCGCCGACTTCGTGCACCTTGCCTTGGTGCATGAACACCAGCTTGTCGCCGACTTCCCGGGCGAATCGCATTTCGTGGGTGACCATGATCAGGGTCATGCCGTCCTTGGCCAGTTGGCGCACCACGCTGAGCACTTCATTGACCAGCTCCGGGTCCAGGGCCGAGGTGATTTCATCGCACAGCAGCACCTTGGGCGACATGGCCAGGGCGCGGGCGATGGCAACCCGCTGTTGCTGGCCGCCGGACAGGCGATCGGGGAAAGCGTCGAATTTCTCGCCCAGCCCCACGCGTTCCAGCATCTGCCTGGCCAGTTGGGCCGCCTTGGCCTTGGGCACTTTCTGCACGACCTGTGGTGCAAGCATGACGTTTTCACCCACCGTCAGGTGCGGGAACAGGTTGAACTGTTGGAACACCATGCCGACTTTCTGCCGCAGGCTGCGCAGGTCGGCCCGGGCCGCATCGAGGTATTCACCATCGACTTCGATCACGCCGTCATTGATCGACTCCAGGCCATTGAGGGTGCGCAGCAAGGTGGACTTGCCCGAGCCGCTGCGGCCGATGATTGCCACCACCTGGCCTTCTTCAACGGTCAGGTCGATGCCCTTGAGGACGTGGTGATCGCCGTAATACTTATGCAGAGCGGAAATTCTAAGCAGAGGCATGCAGTCTCCTTTCCAGGTAGCGCGCACTGAGGGACAAGGGGTAGCAGAGCAGGAAGTAACCGAGGGCCACCAGGCCGTAGACCATAAAGGGCTCGAAGGTGGCGTTGGCGAGCATGCCGCCGGTCTTGGTCAGTTCGGTAAAACCGATGATTGAAGTGACAGCGGTGCCTTTGACCACTTGCACCGAGAACCCAACGGTGGGCGCCACTGCAATGCGCAGGGCTTGGGGCAGGATCACGTAGCGCAGTTGTTCAAGCGGATTCAACGCCAGGCTGGCCGATGCTTCCCACTGGCCGTGGGCGATGGAGTCGACGCAGCCGCGCCAGATTTCGGCGAGGTAGGCGCTGGTAAACAGCGTCAAGGCGATCGCGGCCGCCAGCCAGGGCGAAATATCCACGCCGAGCAGGGCAATGCCGAAAAAAACCAGGAACAGCTGCATCAACAACGGTGTGCCCTGGAACAGTTCGATATAGGTGCGCGCAACATTGCGCGCGAATGCCTTGCGGCTGATGCGCAGGGTCATCACCAGCAAGCCGATCAGGCCGCCGCCGATAAACGCCACGAGCGACAGCAACAGCGTCCACTGCAGGCCCGTAAGCAGGTTGCGCACGATGTCCCAGAAGGAAAAATCACTCATCGGCTGTTCCTCATCACAAAGCGGCGGCCGATCCAGTTGAGCAACTGGCGAATCATCAACGCCATGCACAGGTACACCAGGGTGGTCAGGGCATAGGTTTCGAACGCGCGGAAATTGCGCGACTGGATAAAGTTGGCGGCAAAGCTCAGCTCCTCGGTGGCGATCTGCGAACACACCGCCGAACCGAGCATCACGATGATGATCTGGCTGCTCAGGGCCGGCCACACCTTGCCCAGCGCCGGCAGCAGCACCACATGGCGAAACGCTTCGAAGCGCGTCATCGCCAGCGCAGCGGCGGCTTCCAGTTGCCCACGTGGGATGGCCTGGATACCGGCGCGGATGATCTCCGTGGAGTAGGCTCCCAGGTTGATCACCATCGCCAATACGGCTGCTTGCCACTCGGTAATTTTCAATCCCAGGGAGGGCAGGCCGAAGAAGATGAAGAACAACTGCACCAGGAACGGTGTGTTGCGGATCAACTCGACATACACACCGAAGAACCAGGCAAATGGCTGGATCTTCCACGCCCGCACCACGGCGCCGACAGTGCCCAGGGCGACGCCCAGGATTGCGCCGATGGCAGTCAGCTCAAGGGTGAACAGCGCGCCGCGCAACAGCAGGTCGGTATTGGCCAGCACCGGCACAAAGTCGAATTGATAGGCCATCAATCAGCTCCGCTTCAGAGATCAGCAGGCAATGGTTCTTTAAGCCACTGCATCGCGTTCTTTTCCAGGCTGCCGTCAGCCTTGGCCGCGACCAGGATCTGGTTGACCTTCTCCAGAAGCGCCGGCTCGTTCTTGTTCACGCCCACGTACACCGGCGAGTCCTTGAGCTTCACTTTCAACGCTGGCACGCGTTTCGGGTTGCGTTCGCTGATTGCCACCATCACCACGTTGCCGCTGGCGATCAGGTCGACCTGGCCGGCCAGGTAGGCGGCGATGGTGGAGTTGTTGTCTTCGAAGCGCTTGATAGTGGCTTCCTTCGGCGCTACAGCGGTCAGCTCGATGTCTTCGATGGCGCCACGGGTCACGCTGATGGTCTTGCCCTTGAGGTCGTCGGTGCTGCTGATGGCGGCATCAGGCGGGCCGAACACGGCCAGATAGAACGGTGCGTAGGCCTTGGAGAAGTCGATGACCTTTTCACGCTCGGGGTTCTTGCCCAGGCTGGAGATCACCAGGTCGACCTTGCCGGTGGTGAGGAACGGGATGCGGTTGGTGCTGTTGACCGGGGTCAGCTCCAGCTTGACCTTAAGTTGGTCGGCCAGCAGCTTGGCGGTGTCGATGTCCAGACCACGGGGCTTCATGTCGGGGCCGACCGAGCCGAACGGCGGGAAGTCCTGGGGCACGGCGACCTTGAGGGTGCCACGGGCGACGATATCGTCCAGACCGTTGGCCTGGGCGGGTGCCTGGCTCAGCATCAGGCTGGCAAACAGGGCAGTGAGCAGGGCGCTGAAGCGCTTGGTCATGGCAACTCTCCGAGAAGGGCGAAGGAATTTTCTGGATTTGCTCAGTGCATAGCCCATGCCAGTACTGCTCGGATTGTCTGTGAGGCTCGAGTTTGTTGAGGTTCAGTGGTCTTACTGGTCTGAACAGTGCTGCGCGTTTTCGCACCCTTTTCGAGCGTCGGTAAAACTCCGCGAGCCCCTTTGGGGCGTGGCTTGCCGCGGCCCCCGAATAGCTTTACAACTAGCCGCTCTGTTGACGCAAATCTTGAGTTTTTTATGAATTCCATCGCCCAAGCCGTACCGGAGGCGGCCCTGCAGGCCATCCGCAAACTGATCAAGGAGCAAGGCTTCGGGCCGGGTGATGCACTGCCGTCCCAGCGCGACCTGGCGGTGCAGTTGGGCGTCAGCCGGGCGTCGCTGCGCGAAGCGCTGTCGTCCTTGAGCGCTTTGGGGGTGGTCAGTGTGCAGCCGGGCAAAGGTGTGTTCGTGCAGGCGGTGGAGGACGCACCGGGCTTTGCCTGGCCTTTTGCCGCCCAGGCCACGCCGCTCGAAATCTTTCAGTTGCGTTACGCACTGGAAGGGTTTGCGGCGGGTTTGGCGGCTGTGACGCTGACGATCGATGCGCTGGACAGCCTGGAAGACAACGTCGAAGCGATGCGCAAGGAGCTCAAGGCCGGTGACTTCGAAGCGGCTGCGCGGCTGGACTTCGAGTTCCACCAGCGCATCCTGTTGGCCAGTGGTAACCGGGCGATGGTGAGCATCCTGAGTGCCAGTGCCGAGGTGTTTCTGGAAAGTCAGAAACTACCGTTCATCCGACCGGAGCGGGCCATGGAAACCTGGCAGGAGCATCGCAAAATCCTGCGCGCCCTGGCCCGGCGGGCCAGCGCATCGGCGCAGAAAACCATGCAGGAGCATGTACGCAATGCGGCGTTGCGCACGGGTATTGCCTTCGTGACTCCCGTTGCGCCCTGAGTTGGGCTATACCCAAACTCATGCGCCATCATAGGAAGACTCAATCAGAGGCGGCTTCCTGAACGGGGGAAGGGCGGCTATGATGGGCAACGTTTTTTTTGCTTACAATCCGGAGACATCCATGAGCAACGATCTTATCAAGCACGTCACCGACGCGACCTTTGAGGCCGAAGTACTCAAGGCTGCTGGCCCGGTGCTGGTTGACTACTGGGCTGAATGGTGTGGCCCTTGCAAAATGATCGCTCCGGTCCTGGACGACATTGCAACCACCTATGAAGGCAAGCTGACCATTGCCAAGCTGAACATCGACGACAATCAGGAAACCCCGGCCAAGCATGGCGTGCGCGGTATTCCTACGCTAATGCTGTTCAAGAACGGCAACGTCGAAGCCACTAAGGTGGGCGCGCTGTCGAAGTCGCAGCTGCAAGCTTTCCTCGACGCCAACATCTGAGTGTCATCAAAAAAGCCCCGCAAATAGCGGGGCTTTTTCGTGAAACAGGGCTAGACGCTCCGAAACTCAGGTGGTACATTCGGCCCCGCACTGGTTTCTCCACTGCCCCCTGCAAGCCGTCGCCGACGCATTCCTTTTCGATTAGTACGCGATCCTGTCGCCTTCTCTGCGGCGCGGCCTCATTAAGCCAAAAGCTTAATTTCCCCCCCTCCATAAATGATTACGTCATTCCTATATGAATCTGACTGAACTCAAGCAAAAGCCGATTACCGACCTGCTCCAACTGGCCGAAGAAATGGGCATAGAAAATATGGCCCGTTCGCGCAAGCAGGACGTGATTTTCTCCCTGCTGAAAAAGCACGCGAAAAGCGGCGAGGAAATCTCCGGTGATGGCGTGCTGGAGATTCTCCAGGACGGCTTCGGCTTCCTCCGCTCTGCAGACGCCTCCTATCTCGCCGGCCCAGACGATATCTATGTCTCGCCGAGCCAGATCCGTCGCTTCAACTTGCGCACCGGTGACACCATCGTTGGCAAGATCCGCCCACCGAAGGAAGGCGAGCGTTACTTCGCCCTGCTCAAGGTCGACACGATCAACTTTGATCGTCCCGAGAACGCGAAAAACAAGATTCTCTTCGAGAACCTGACACCGCTGTTCCCGACCGTGCGCATGAAGATGGAAGCCGGTAACGGTTCCACCGAAGACTTGACCGGTCGCGTGATCGACCTGTGCGCCCCGATCGGCAAAGGCCAGCGTGGCCTGATCGTCGCTCCGCCGAAAGCCGGTAAGACCATCATGCTGCAGAACATTGCAGCGAACATCGCACGTAACAATCCTGAAGTTCACCTGATCGTCTTGCTGATCGATGAGCGTCCGGAAGAAGTAACCGAAATGCAGCGCACCGTGCGTGGCGAAGTGGTTGCCTCGACGTTCGATGAGCCGCCAACCCGCCACGTGCAGGTTGCCGAAATGGTGATCGAGAAGGCCAAGCGCCTGGTCGAACACAAGAAGGACGTGGTGATCCTGCTCGACTCCATCACCCGTCTGGCCCGTGCCTACAACACCGTGATCCCGAGCTCCGGCAAGGTATTGACCGGTGGTGTCGATGCCCACGCCCTGGAGAAACCGAAGCGTTTCTTCGGCGCTGCGCGGAATATCGAAGAAGGCGGCTCGCTGACCATTATCGCCACCGCACTGGTTGAAACCGGTTCGAAGATGGACGAAGTGATCTACGAAGAGTTCAAGGGTACCGGCAACATGGAACTGCCCCTGGACCGTCGCATCGCGGAAAAACGCGTGTTCCCTGCGATCAACATCAACCGCTCCGGCACCCGCCGCGAAGAGTTGCTGACCGCCGACGACGAACTGCAGCGCATGTGGATCCTGCGCAAGCTGCTGCACCCGATGGATGAAGTGGCGGCCATCGAGTTCCTGATCGACAAGTTGAAAACCACCAAGACCAACGACGAGTTCTTCCTGTCGATGAAACGTAAGTAATAACGACGTTTCAGGTCCAAAAGAATGGCGCCCTCGGGGGCGCCATTTTTTTTTGCGCGTTTTTTAAGCATGTTCCCGATCCAAATGCACCGCGATAAGCTGCCAGCAGCCCTCAGAGCAGGTAGGATGTACGCCTATTTTACGGGTGGCATGGTTAATGAAATTCAAGGATCTTCGGGATTTCGTGCAGCAACTTGAGCAGCGCGGAGAGTTGAAACGTATCCAGATGCCGATTTCCCCGGTGCTGGAAATGACTGAGATTTGCGACCGCACCTTGCGTAACAAGGGGCCGGCGCTGCTGTTCGAGAACCCCACCGGTTTTGATATTCCGGTGCTCGGCAACCTGTTCGGTACCCCCGAGCGTGTGGCCTTTGGCATGGGCGCCGAGGCGGTCAGCGAATTGCGCGAGATCGGCAAGCTGCTGGCGTTCCTCAAGGAACCCGAGCCGCCCAAGGGCCTTAAGGATGCCTGGTCGAAGCTGCCGATCTTCCGCAAGATCATTGCCATGGCACCCAAGGTGGTCAAGGACGCGGTATGCCAGGAAGTGGTCATCGAAGGGGATGACGTCGATCTGGCCATGCTCCCCGTGCAAACCTGCTGGCCCGGCGATGTCGGCCCGCTGATCACCTGGGGCCTGACCGTCACCAAGGGCCCGAACAAAGACCGCCAGAACCTCGGTATCTACCGCCAGCAAGTGATCGGCCGCAACAAGGTGATCATGCGTTGGCTGAGCCACCGTGGCGGTGCCTTGGACTTCCGTGAGTGGTGCGAGAAGCATCCCGGCAAGCCGTTCCCGGTCTCCGTGGCCCTGGGCGCCGACCCGGCGACCATCCTCGGCGCCGTGACCCCTGTACCCGACAGCCTGTCCGAGTATGCCTTCGCCGGCCTGTTACGTGGCAACCGCACCGAGCTGGTGAAGTGCCGTGGCAACGACCTGCAAGTACCGGCCACCGCTGAAATCATCCTCGAAGGCGTGATTCATCCAGGCGAGATGGCCGATGAAGGCCCGTACGGCGACCACACCGGCTATTACAACGAAGTCGACAGCTTTCCGGTGTTCACCGTCGAGCGCATCACCCATCGGATCAAGCCGATCTACCACAGCACCTACACCGGCCGTCCGCCAGATGAGCCGGCGATTCTGGGTGTGGCGCTGAACGAAGTGTTCGTGCCGATCCTGCAGAAGCAATTCCCGGAGATCACCGACTTCTACCTGCCGCCGGAAGGCTGCTCGTATCGCATGGCCATCGTGACGATGAAGAAGTCGTACCCGGGCCATGCCAAGCGGGTAATGCTGGGTGTGTGGTCGTTTTTGCGACAGTTCATGTACACCAAGTTCGTTATCGTCACCGACGACGACATCAACGCCCGGGACTGGAACGATGTGATCTGGGCCATCACCACGCGCATGGACCCCAAGCGCGACACGGTGATGATCGACAACACACCGATCGACTACCTCGACTTCGCGTCGCCGGTGTCGGGCCTGGGCTCGAAGATGGGCCTGGACGCTACCCACAAATGGCCGGGTGAAACGACCCGCGAGTGGGGCCGGGTGATCGTCAAGGATGAGGCCGTCACGGCACGTGTCGATGCGATCTGGAAAGAATTGGGAATAGATTGATGCGTGTAACCCTGCAACCTTCCGGCGCCGTGCTGGAGCTGGAACCCGGCGAGCGAATCCTCGAAGGCGCGCGCCGCCTGGGCTACGAGTGCCCCCAGGCGTGTCGCAATGGCGTGTGCCACGTGTGCGCCGCACTGCTGGTGGAAGGCCGGGTGCAGCAAGCCGGCGAAGTGCGCGACCATGGTGAGTTCTACACCTGCATCGCCGAGCCGCTGGAAGATTGCATTGTGTTGTGGGATGGCGTGCTGGCGCCGGGAGAGTTGCCGTTGCGCAAGTTGTCGTGCCAATTGAGTGAGTGCGTGGAAGTAGGTGGCGACGTGTGGCGCGTGCGTCTGCGGGCCCCGGCCGGCAAGGCGGTGCGTTACCACGCCGGGCAATACCTGATGATCGAGCGGGAGAATGGCGAGAAGTCGGCATTTTCCCTGGCGTCGGCGCCCCATGCCGGTCGCGAGCTGGAACTGCATGTACTGGCCCGCGAGGACAGCGCGCGCAACTTGCTGGAGCAATTGCAGCGCAACCAGATGGCGCGCATCGAGCTGCCTTTTGGCGACACCCACCTGGCCGAGCTGCCGGACGGGCCATTGGTGCTGATCGCCGCCGGTACCGGCATGGCGCAGATGCACAGCCTGATCGAGCATTGCCGCGCTTCCGGCTTCAAGCATCCGGTGCACCTGTACTGGGGTGTGCGTCGCCCGGAAGATTTCTACGAGATCGAGCACTGGGACCAATGGCTGCAACTGCCCAACCTGTTCCTGCACAAGGTGGTCAGCGACCTGTGTGGTTGGGAGGGGCGCTGCGGCCTGCTGCATGAAGCGGTGTGCGAAGACATTGCCGACCTCAAGGCGGTGCATGTCTACGCCAGCGGTTCACCGGCGATGATCTACGGCACGCTGGATGCGTTGGTCGACGCCGGCATGGATGCGCACCAGATGCGCGCCGACGTATTCGCCTACGCGCCGCGGCCCTGACGAAACCGAGCTGTGGGAGGGGGCTTGCGCCCGCTCAGAATCGTACCCCGGTCGTCACCATCGCCGCATTGAACCCCAGCAGCACCAACTCCGCTGCCACCGGCCCGTAATGGGTGCCTACCGACGGAATGATCACCGGCGCCACGCCGAAACGGTTGAGGGGGATCTTGTCGCGGTATTTGCCGCGATAGCCCTGGATCGCCCCGCCTGTGACCTTCAGGTACACCGCAGAGTCGGCCATGTCATAGCGCTTGCCTGCGTAGGCGTAGTACGAGCGCTGGCTGAACGAGTTGCGAAACGTCGCCCCGCCATACACCAATCCTGATGCCTCATTGCGCTCCAGGCCGATCAGGTCCTGGTTGTTGTTGTGGTCTTTGTCCGGCGCGAAGTGCCGGGTATAGACGCTGGTCTGCGCGTACCAGAAGCCTTTGTGGTCGTCGGCGGGCGGCGTTTCGCCAGCCAGTGCGGTGGTGGCTTGTGCCAGGAACAGCAGGCCCGGCAGTCGAATTTTCTTCATGGGTGCGACCTCAATAGTCGGTTTGATGGGCGGCTAGGTGGGTCGTGATGTGCGCGCCAGTTTGACGGCGTGACGTGTTCCCAGGCTGAACCTGGGCTGAAAGTAGTGGGATTGTTCCGTTCAATCCTGATGAACGGGACTGCGCCGCCAAAGCAGTGGCGGCAACCGCCATAGCACTTTTTCGCCGTACGGTTACAGCGGCGCGTTTTATTACGGTAAAGTTGCTTACAACTGGTAACACACAGGAGGCGCACCGCTTTTCGCCATGACCGCCATTGAATCCGATCTTTTGCAATTGGCTTACCCTCCGCGGCTCGATCTTGGGCCGCAACTCACTCACGAACAGTTAATGAGCTCGATGCAGGCCACCATGGGCCGGCACAAGGGTGGGCCGGTCTGGCTATTTGCGTATGGTTCGCTGATCTGGCGCCCGGAATGCTCGTCGACCGAACGGGTGCGGGCACGGGTGCACGGTTATCACCGCGGCTTGTACCTGTGGTCCCATGAGCATCGGGGTACGCCGGAATTGCCGGGGCTGGTCTTTGGCCTGGATCGCGGAGGTTCGTGCAGCGGGTTCGCCTATCGCTTGCCGGAAGATCAACTGGAGGCCTCGCTTTACGCCTTGTGGCAGCGCGAGATGCCTTACCCCTCGTACCGGCCGCACTGGCTCAGTTGCCGTCTTGAAGATGGCAGTCAGGTGCAGGCGTTGGGGTTTGTGTTGGAGCGGCACTTGCCCAGTTACGCCGGCAACCTGCCTGATATTGTGCTGAATCACGTGTTGCAAAGCGCTTGCGGGCGTTACGGCACTACTCGCGATTATGTCGAGCGGACCGTCAACGCCCTGCGTAGCCACGCCATGCCAGACAAGAATCTGGAGGCGCGGCTCAAGCGTTGTGCCAAGGATTGCTCAGGCGATTAACGCGCTGAGCTGACGCTGTTGGTGTGCCACAGTGTTGGGATCAGGAACGCGATGGCCAGCAGGCACGCACCGATCAGCAGCACAAAACCACCGTCCCAGCCAAAATGGTCCACGGTGTAGCCCATGGCCGCACTGGCTGCAACCGAACCGCCCAGGTAGCCGAACAGACCGGTGAAGCCCGCAGCCGTACCGGCGGCTTTCTTCGGTGCCAGTTCCAGCGCCTGCAGGCCGATCAACATCACCGGGCCGTAGATCAAAAAGCCGATCGAGAACAGCGCGATCATATCGACCATCGGGTTACCCGGCGGGTTGAGCCAGTACACCAGGGTCGCCACGGTCACCAGCGCCATGAACACGATGCCGGTCAGGCCACGGTTGCCACGGAAGATCTTGTCCGACATCCAGCCACACAGCAGCGTGCCCGGAATACCTGCCCATTCGTAGAAGAAGTACGCCCAGGACGATTTATCCACCGTGAAGTGCTTGGCTTCCTTGAGGTAGGTCGGCGCCCAGTCCAGTACGCCGTAGCGCAGCAGGTAGACGAACACGTTGGCGAAGGCGATGTACCAGAGCATTTTGTTGCGCAGCACGTACTTGACGAAGATTTCCTTGGCGCTGAATTCGTCTTCGTGGCTGGCGTCGTAGCCTTCCGGGTAGTCGTTCTTGTATTTCTCAATCGGTGGCAGGCCCACCGATTGCGGAGTGTCGCGCATGGTGATGAAGGCAAACGCCGCCACCGCCAAGGCCACCGTGGCCGGCACGTAGAAGGCGGCATGCCAGTCGTTGAACCAGGCCATCCCCAGCAGGAACAGCGGGCCGATCAGGCCACCGCCAACGTTGTGCGCCACGTTCCACACCGACACCACGCCGCCGCGTTCTTTCTGCGACCACCAGTGCACCATGGTCCGGCCACTGGGTGGCCAGCCCATGCCCTGGGCCCAGCCGTTGATGAACAGCAAAATGAACATCATGGTCACGCTGGACGTCGCCCAAGGTGCGAAACCGAAAATGAACATCACCCCCGCCGATACCAGCAGGCCGAAGGGCAGGAAGTAGCGCGGGTTGGAGCGGTCGGACACCAGGCCCATGAGGAACTTGGACAGGCCGTAGGCAATTGCGATGGCCGACATCGCGAGGCCCAGTTCACCTCGGGTGTAACCCTCGTCGATCAGGTAGGGCATGGCCAGGGAGAAGTTTTTGCGCAGCAGGTAGTACCCGGCATAACCGAAGAAAATACCGGCGAAGATCTGCCAGCGCAGTCGTCGATAGGTACTGTCGATTTTTTCTTCAGGCAGGGGCGCCTGGTGCGCGGCAGGACGAAAGAAAGCAAACATTCAAGAGCTCCAGATTTCTTGTTTTGACTGCGGATGCGAATGTTACAGTTTCGTTACCGAAAATAGCATTGCCTCTTATGCGCAAACAAAGGAAATGAGAGCAAGCGCGTGTTCTCTTACGAACATGTCGCTAATAGATAAATAGTGGTCGCTTAGCGTTTCTCAGACCAATGGAGAACAAATGTGGGAGGGGGCTTGCCCCCGATAGCGGTAGGTCAGCCAGCTTATCTGTAGCTGACCCACTGCCATCGGGGGCAAGCCCCCTCCCACATTTGATTGCATTTCAGGTCGGTCAGCGGGTTCGAACGACCACCTTGCCCACCGCCTTGCGCTGGCCGAGGTCATTGATTGCCTGGGCGGCCTGTTCCAGCGGATAGACCTGCGACACCAATGGCTTGAGCTTGCCCTCACCGTACCAAGTGAACAGTTGCTGGAAGTTCGCCGCGTTGTCCTGCGGCTGGCGCTGGGCAAATGAACCCCAGAACACCCCGACCACCGCCGCGCCCTTGAGCAGCGCCAGGTTCACCGGCAGCTCCGGGATGCGCCCGCTGGCAAAACCCACCACCAGCAGGCGGCCATTCCAGGCGATGGCGCGGATGGCCTGGTCAAACAGGTCGCCGCCTACCGGATCGTAGATCACATCGGCGCCGTTACCGTCAGTCAGGCGCTTGATCTCGTCCTTGAGGCTGGCTTCGCTGTAGTTGATCAGTTCATCGGCGCCGGCGGCCTTGGCCACGGCGAGTTTGTCGGCGCTGCTCGCGGCGGCGATCACCCGTGCGCCCATGGCCTTGCCGATTTCCACGGCGGCCAGGCCCACGCCGCCGGAAGCGCCGAGGACCAGCAGGGTTTCGCCGGGTTGCAGGTTGGCGCGTTGTTTCAGCGCGTGCATTGAGGTGCCGTAGGTCATGCTGAAGGCGGCGGCGGTGTTGAAGTCCATGCTCGGCGGGATCGGCAGCACGTTGTAGCCCGGCACCGCGACCTGCTCGGCAAAGCTGCCCCAGCCGGTGAGCGCCATGACCCGGTCGCCGACTTTCAAGTGGCTGACCTTTTCCCCGACTTCGCTGACCACGCCCGATGCCTCGCCACCCGGCGAGAATGGGAAGGGCGGCTTGAACTGGTATTTACCCTCGATGATCAGGGTGTCGGGGAAGTTGACCCCGGCGGCATGCACATCCAGCAGGATTTCGTTCTTCTTGATCGCCGGGCTGGCGATCTCTTCCAGCACCAGGGTTTCGGCGGGGCCGAAGGCTTTGCACAGCACAGCTTTCATCGGGCTATTCCTTTTGGTGTCGTGGCCGATAAGTGTAGGAGGGTAGCCGTGTGGGTCAACGAGCATGCTCGGCCCTGATAAGTCGCCATAAGCTTGTGCTCTGCCTTGCTAGCGTTATGCTACCCGGCAACCGAATGTGAGGAATGAACTGTGAAAGCGTGGATCCTGTTGATGCTGGCCCTGACCTTGCCGATGGCAGCCCAGGCCGAAGAAGCCAAAGAAGGGGCGCCGCCGAAGGTCAGCTATATCAGCCTGAGCCCGCCGTTCGTGGGTAACTACGGCCTGGATGGCACGGCCAAGCTCAAAGTGTTCAAGGCCGACATCGCCCTGCGCGTGACCGGCGAGGAAGCCGCCAAAGCGGTCAAGGCCAATGACGCATTGATCCGTAACCAGTTGGTCGCGCTATTCACCCAGCAGACCAACGAGACGATGAGCACTGTCGAGGGCAAGGAAAAACTGCGCCAGGAAGCGCTGAAGCAAACCCAGCAAGTGATGAACGACGAGACTGGCAAGCCCATGGTGGAAGACCTGTTGTTCAACAACCTGATCATCCAGTAACTGTGGCGAGCGGGCTTGCCCCGCGTTGGGCTGCGCAGCAGCCCCCTCCAAATTCACCAGTTTTCTGCAGGCACACCGAGGCGTAGGGTTTTGGGGCGGCTTCGCCACCCAACGCGGGGCAAGCCCGCTCGCCACAATCAGCGGGCTCATCACGCTCAAGACGCCAAACTCTTCCTGAACCGCGCCAACGCCACTGCAAAAAACGACAGCCCAATCCCCGCCAGCGCCAGCAAGTCCGGCCACACCACGCCGATGCCTGCGTCGCGAAACAAAATCGCTGCGCTCAGGCTCACAAAGTGCGTCGACGGCGAGCCCTGCATCACCCATTGCAACCACTCGGGCATGCTGTCCAGCGGCGTGCTGCCGCCTGACAAGAGCAGCATCGGGATAATCACCGGGATCGCCAGCAAGCCGAACTGCGGCGTGGAGCGGGCGAGGGTGGCGAGGAAGATCCCCAGTGCCGTACTGGCAAACAGATACAGGGCGGTCACAAACAGGAACAACCCCAGCGACCCGGCCAGCGGTACGCCGAGCAGCCCTTTGACCACCACCTCCAGCGATAGCCAAGTGCACAGCACCACCACCAGCATGTTGCTCCAGATTTTCGCCAGCATGATTTCCAGCGCCGTCAGCGGCAGCACCAGCAGGTGGTCGAGGGTGCCGTGCTCGCGCTCTCGCAGCAACGCGGTGCCCGTGAGCACGATGGCCAGGATGGTGATGTTGTTGACGATCTGGATTACGGCCAGGAACCAGCCGCCCTCCAGGTTGGTGTTGAACAGTGCTCGGGTCGTGAGCAGTGCGGGCGCCTGGGTTGCGGCATCGGTTTGCCCGCTGTAGTTGAGCAACTCGCGTTGGAAGATCCGCCCGATATAGCCCGCGCCCATGAACGCCTGACTCATCGCCGTGGCGTCGACGTTCACCTGCACGCCAGGCTGGCGACCGGCCAACAGGTCGGCCTGGAAGTTGGCTGGCACGTTGATTACGAAGGTGTACTGGCCGCTGTCCATCACCTTGTCCAACTGGTCATAGGCCAACGGCGCCGGTGGTTGGAACTCGGGCGGTTGCAGCGCCTCGGCCATTTGCCGTGAGAGCGCGCTGTGGTCTTCATCGACAAACGCCACGCTGGCGTTGTGCACGCCGATCACCGAGCCGGCGGCGGGCATGTAGATGGCGACGGTGAAGGCGTAGAACAGAAACAGCAGCAAGACGCTATCGTGCCGCAGGCTGGTGAGTTCCTTAATGCCCAGCCGGAAGATGTGTGCGAGCTTGTGCATCAGGCCTCCTGCTTCTTGAGCATGACCAGGCTCAACCCGGTGAAGCCGATAAAGAAGCCGAACAGCGCCAGGCATTGTGGCCACAACTGACGCAGATCCAGGGCCTTGGTGAAGGTGCCCACCGCGATATCCAAAAAGTGCCCGGCCGGAAACAGTGCGCCCATCAAGGCGGCGGCGCCTTCCAGGGACGAGCGTGGCACGATCAGCCCGGAGAACTGAATGGTTGGCAGGCTGGTGATGATCATGGTGCCGAGGATGGCCGCGATCTGGGTGCGGGTGAACGCGGAAATCAGCAGGCCCATGCTGGTCGTAGCCAGCACATACAGGAGCCCGCCAAACGCCAGCGTCAGGCCGCTGCCCTTGAACGGCACACCGAACAGCCAGCGATTCATTGCCACCAGAACCGCCAGGTTGACCAGGCTCACGGCCAGGTAAGGCGCCTGCTTACCGAGCAGGAATTCCAGGCGCGTCAGGGGTGTGGCGTAGAAGTTGGTGATCGAGCCCAGCTCTTTCTCGCGCACGATGCCCAGGGCGGTGAGCATTGCCGGGATAAACGCCAGGATCAGTGCCATCACGCCCGGGCCGATGGCATTCACGCTGACCACGTCCTGGTTATAGCGAAAACGAGTCTCGAGCTTGGCGGCGGCCTGGTTGCTGCGGGGTTGGCTGCTCAGTTCAGCCAGTTGCTGCAGGTTGCCTTGGTGCACCGCCTCTACATAGTTGCGGCTGGTTTCCGCACGAAACGGCATGCCGCCATCGAGCCACGCGGCCACGGTGGGTTGGCGCCCGGCATAGAGATCGCGACCAAAGCCGGGCGGGATCTCCAGGGCCAGTTTGATTTCCGAGCGTTGCAGGCGTCGGTGCAATTCATGGGCGTCCTGGATCGGCGCCTGCTCGGCGAAGTAGCGCGAGCTGCGGAAGGCCTCCAGATAGGCGCGGCTTTGTGGCGTCTGGTCCTGGTCGTAGACGGCAAAGGCGAGGTTTTCCACGTCCAGGGAAATGCCGTAGCCGAAGATCACCATCATGAACATCGCGCCGAGCAGGGCGAAGGCCATGCGCACTTTGTCGCGCAGCAACTCCTTGCCTTCGCGGCTGGCCACGGCCAGCAGGCGAGACAGGCTGAAACCACGCTTGCTGATGGGTGGCGCATGGGTTTCGCTGACGGTTTTGGCCGACGTGGCGGGTTCGGCATCGCCTTGGGCTTGTTCAAGGCAGGTGACGAACGCGGCTTCCAGGGTGTCGCCGTTGAATTGCCGTTGCAGTGCGTTCGGCGTGTCGCAGGCCAGTACCTTGCCGGCATGCATCAAAGAGATGCGGTCACAGCGCTGGGCTTCATTCATGAAGTGGGTGGACAGGAAGATCGTCACCCCTTGTTCGCGGGACAACTCGATCAGCAGCCGCCAGAAATCATCCCGCGCCGCCGGGTCGACGCCCGAGGTGGGCTCATCGAGGATCAACACTTCCGGGCGATGCAGCACCGCCACGGCCAATGACAAGCGTTGGCGCAGGCCGAGGGGCAGCTCCCCGGATGGCTGCTCGGCCACTTCACCGAGGTCGAAGCGTTGGATCAGCTCATCGATGCGCGGGCCGCTGTCGGCCTTGGGCAAATCGAACAGTTGCGCGTGCAACACCAGGTTCTGGCGCACGCTGAGTTCGCCATACAGCGAGAAGCTTTGCGACATGAACCCTACGCGCTTGCGGGTGGCCAGGTCCTTGGCGTTCACCGGGTTGCCCAGCAGCGTGGCGCTGCCTTCAGTGGCCGGCATCAGCCCGGTGAGGACTTTCATGGTGGTGGTCTTGCCGCAACCGTTGGAGCCGAGGAAGCCGAAGATCTCGCCACGGCCGATGGCAAAGCTGACCTTGTTCACTGCCGTGAAGTCCCCGAAGCGCAGGGTCAGGTCGTGGGCTTCGATGGCGATATCGGTGTTGGCGTTTTCCCTTGGCGGGATCACCAGTGGCTGGTTGTCATGGGCGCTGTCGCCCTGGAAGTGGGTGAAGGCCTCATCCAGTTTGCCGCTGGGGGTCGCTGCCGCCAGTTCGCTGCTGAGCCCGTCGGCGATCAGCTTGCCACGGTCGAGCATCAGGCAATGTTCGAATTGCTCGGCTTCCTCCATATAGGCCGTGGCTACCAGCAGCGTCAGTTGCGGGCGCTCATTGCGTACGGTCTCGACCAGTTCCCAGAAGTGCCGCCGCGACAGCGGGTCGACGCCGGTGGTGGGCTCGTCGAGGATCAACAGGTCCGGGTCGTGGATCAGCGCACAGCAGAGGCCGAGCTTCTGCTTCATGCCACCGGAGAGCTTGCCGGCCGGGCGCTCGGCGAAGCGCGCGAGGTCGGTGGCCAGCAGCAGGTTATGCATGCGCTGGTCGCAGTCGGCTTTGGACAGGCCGAACAGCGTGGCAAAGAAGCGGATGTTTTCGCTGATGGACAGTTCGGGATACAGGTTGCCGCCCAGGCCCTGGGGCATGAAGGCGATGCGTGGGTACAGGCTGTTGCGATGGCGACGGTCCTGGATGGAGCCGCCGAGCACCTCCAGTTGGCCGTCCTGGAGCTTTTTAACCCCGGCGATCAACCCCAACAGGCTCGACTTGCCCGCCCCATCCGGGCCGATCAGCCCGCAGCGCGTGCCGGTGGGCAGGCTGAAGGCGATGTCGATCAAGGCCTGCTGCTTGCCGTAACGGTGGTTGATGGCGGTGGCGTGCAGCGCCAGGCCGGTCATTGCAGGTTGGCCGGCCAGTCTATGTCAGCCATGCGCACGTAGCCGGCGCCGGGCATGCCCGGTTTGGCCTGGGGCACGGCGCTGGGTTGGGTCAGGCGCAGCTTGACGCGAAACACCAGTTTCTGGCGTTCGTCGCGGGTTTCCACTTCCTTTGGGGTGAACTGCGACTTGGCGGCAACAAAGCTGATCTTGGCCGGCAGCGGTTGCTGGGGCAGGGCATCGAGCAGGATGCGTGCGTCACTGCCAACCGTCAGGCGACCGGTGACGGAGGCGGGCAGGTAGAGGTTCATGTACTGATCCTCGGGGTCGATCAGCAACAGCACACGTCCGCCGGCACCGAGGACCTCGCCGGGCTCGGCCAGGCGCAGTTGGATAATGCCGTCGATGGGCGCGCGCAGGCTGCTGTCGTCGATTTCGCTGGTCAGCTGGGCGACCTGGGCCTGGGCGGCACCGATGGCGGCCTTTACCGAATTGACCTGGGCTTGCGCGGCGATCACGGCGGCGTTGCCGGTGTTCTGGCGCGCCTGCTGCTGGTCGATCAACTGGCTGCTGGCAAAGCCGCGCTTGTACAGCTCCTGGGTGCGCTTGAGTTCCTGGTTGGCCAGCAGTTGCTCGCTTTGGCGCAGCTGCACGTTGGCCTCGGCGGCAGCGAAGTTTTCCTTGGCGCGCAGCACTTCGGCTTCGGCCTGGGCGCGCTGGGCTTCCAGGGTGCGGGTGTCCATGCGTGCCAGCAGTTGGCCCTTGAGCACCTTGTCGCCTTCATCCACCCGCACCTCGGCCAGCCGTCCGGGGATTTTGGCGGCGATCTGTACTTCGGTGGATTCCAGGCGGCCGTTGCCCATGCCCAAGCCTTCGGGCAGGCGGTCCTGGGTGGACTTCCAGTAACCGAAGCCGCCGGCGGCGAGCAGCAAGGCAATCAACAAAACGGCAAACAGGTGGGAGGAGCGTGGCGTGATCGACATGGGGGCATCCTGCAGCGTTAGCTTCCTAGTTTGACCGAGGCAGCCCGAGGGGGCGTTGATGCCGGTCAAATGAAGCGCAAGCCTAACCCTGTTCAGGCGCAGATGCATGCGCCGGGAACGTGACTGCAGGGTTCTCGTCAGTGCAGTGCCAGCACCGCCGCCCATTGTTCTGCGGTGACCGGCATCACGGACAAGCGACTGCCTTTTTGTACCAGGGGCCATTCGGCGAGGGCGGTTTGCTGTTTCAGGTAGCCCAGGCCCAGCACCTTGGGAAAGGTCTGGATGTGCGCGACGTTGATCGCGCTCCACGGGTTTTTCTCCGGGGTGGCCTTGGCGTCGAAGTAGTGGCTGTCCGGCTCCAGCGCGGTAGGGTCCGGGTAGGCGGCCTCGATGATTTTGCCGATGCCGGCAATCCCTGGCTCGGGGCAACTGGAGTGGTAGAAGAAAAATTGGTCACCCACCGCCATCGCTCGCAGGAAGTTGCGCGCCTGGTAGTTGCGCACCCCGTCCCAGCGCGCTTCGCCAAGCTTTTCCAGGCCTTTGATGGAGAGTTCATCGGGTTCGGATTTCATCAGCCAGTAGGCCATTTTTGGACTCCTGAAAAAGGCGTTGGGCAAGTTGTCAGGCAATTTGATGACAAACCGACAGTCGGTTGGCGCCAAGGTTTGCGTGTTGGTTCACGTTACCGCAGAATGCGCGGGTTTTAAGCTTGACACAGCTGCAACGGACTACTGTGGAACGTTGTTAACATCGTGTACGAGGTGCCTGAAGGGGGGCAATCGATGCAACGTAAACCGGATTTACTATGGATATTGGTGATTTTGTTTGGTCTGGGCGTCGTGACCACCGGGTATGCGCAAAGCTTGTGGTCGAACAAGACCGATGCGCCCGTTGAGCTTGCTCAACAGCAGCAGCAACCGTTCAAGCGTTAACCCTTCTTCAAGACGCCGCTGATCCCAGTGGCGTCTGTGCGATATACCATCCCTTGTCAGTCACTGTGCCAGCCAACGGCACATCCCAGCTCGCCTGCACCAGTCGTTCGACTTTCTGACATTCATGGGCCAGGCCCAGTAGCGTCGGCTTGCGCCAACGCTGGCGGCGGGACAGGTAAGCGAGGCTGCGATCATAGAAGCCGCCGCCCATGCCCAGGCGTCCACCTGTTTCGTCGAACCCCACCAATGGCAAGAACACCAGGTCCAGCGCCCACACCTCGCGTTGCCGGCTGATATTTACCTGCGGCTCAAGAATGCGAAACCGGTTGGGCCGCAGCTTTTCCCCCGGTCGCACGCGTTGGAACACCATCTTGGTCCGGGGCCAGGCGCTGAGCACCGGCAGATAGGTGGCCTTGCCCCGGCGCTGAGCCGCACGCAGCAGCAGGCGCGGATCGATTTCACCGTCCGTCGGTAGATATAAGGAAATATGTTTGGCCCGGCGAAACAGCGGGTGCTGCGCCAGTTGCCGATACAGGCCGTGGGCAGCCTGGCGCTGCTGGCTCGGCGTGAGGGCACGGCGGGCGTTGCGCAACATGCGTCGAAGTTGCGGACGGGAAGGCGGCGCAGGTTCGGTCATGATTTCAGCTCATAAAACAATGCCAGTCATGGAGACTGGCATTGAGTTTGGTATTCAGGCTCCCCGACAGCGCCGCTGTCGACTCAGCCCTTGAACCCGAAAGTTCAAGGTGGAAGAAGCAGTAGGCTTTAAGGCTTTCCGTCTAGCGGACATGCACACCAGCCCAACGTGCAACTTCCAGGGTAGTGCGAATCGGCTCCGGGACATCGCCGACTGGCAAGCACGCCAGGGAGTGGGGCGAGTATACCTTAAACAGTCGCAGCAATCAGCCTTTGGGAGCTTCCGAATCGCTGGAAAGTACCAGATCCACACGTTCGAGCAGGTCACGCACCTGTTCGCGCGTCGAGCCGCTGGCCTGCACGTCAGGGCGCTCCTGCTTATGCAGCAGGTCGTGGGTAATGTTCAACGCGGCCATCACGGCAATGCGGTCGGCACCGATGACTTTGCCGCTGCTGCGGATTTCACGCATCTTGCCATCCAGGTAGCGGGCGGCGCTCACCAGGTTGTTGCGCTCTTCCTGGGGGCAGATGATCGAATATTCTTTGTCGAGGATCTGCACGGTGACGCTATTGCTTGAACTCATGAGTCTTGCTCCAGGGCCTTCAGGCGCGAAATCATCGATTCGACCTTACGCCGGGCGATTTCGTTTTTTTCAATGAGGTGAGCGCGTTCCTCGCGCCAGGTCTTTTCCTGAGCTAATAGGAGTCCGTTTTGACTCTTAAGTTGCTCGACCCGAGTAATTAGCAGTTCGAGTCTGGCCATCAGCGCTTGCAGGTCGGTGTCTTCCATTGGGTTCCACTGGATTTGTCTGATGAATGGCAACTGCAGGATAAACGATCTGACGCCCTCGATAGTCTTGGTACGTCTGCCGGTGCTAGGATACAGCGCTCCATTCTAGACATTGCGCCGTCTGGCGCCTAGCTCACCATGCCCATTCAGAACTCCCCGTACGATGCTTTTTCCAAACTGCTGAGCACCAGCGGTCATCCTTGCTCGCCTGCCGAACTGCACGGCGTGTTGCTCGGCCGCAGTTGCACCGGCGTTGGCTTTGATGCCGACAATTGGCTGGCCGATGTGGCCGAACTGCTGGAAACCGAACCGACCGACAACGTGCGTAACGCGCTGATCGGCCTGCAAGAGATGGTCAAGGGCGAACTGACCGGTGATGACGTCACCGTGGTCCTGCTGCTGCCGACCGACGACGCGCCGCTCACCGAACGCGCCGCCGCGCTGGGCCAGTGGTGCCAGGGTTTCCTCCACGGTTTTGGCGTGAACGCCGGCGGCCTCGAGTTGAGTACCGACGCCAAGGAAGTGCTGCAGGACCTGGCGGCCATCTCCCAGGTGCAAGATGCCCTGGAAGAGTCCGAAGACGGTGAAGGCGACTACATGGAAGTCATGGAATACCTGCGCGTCGCGCCGCTGTTGCTGTTCACCGAGACCAAAAAGTCCGCTGAGCCTGCTGCCCCCAAGCCTTCGCTGCATTAAAAGAGAAAGGAAGCCCATCTGCCCATGATCCATATCCCCAAAGCGGAATACACCCGGCGCCGCAAGGCGCTCATGGCGCAGATGGAACCCAACAGCATCGCGATCCTGCCGGCCGCCGCCGTGGCCATCCGCAATCGCGATGTGGAGCACGTCTATCGTCAGGACAGCGACTTCCAGTACCTGAGCGGTTTCCCCGAACCGGAAGCGGTGATCGTGCTGATGCCCGGTCGCCAGCATGGCGAGTACGTGTTGTTCTGCCGCGAGCGCAACGCCGAACGCGAATTGTGGGACGGCCTGCGCGCCGGTACCGAAGGCGCGATTCGCGAATACGGCGCCGACGATGCCTTCCCCATCACTGATATCGACGACATTCTGCCCGGCCTGATCGAAGGCCGCGATCGGGTGTATTCAGCCATGGGCAGTAACGCCGAATTCGATCGGCACTTGATGGAGTGGATCAACGTCATCCGCTCTAAAGCGCACCTTGGCGCCCAGCCACCGAACGAATTTGTTGCCCTGGATCATCTGCTCCACGACATGCGCCTGTATAAATCGGCGGCGGAAGTGAAGGTGATGCGCGAGGCTGCGCGAATTTCCTGCGCGGCCCATGTGAAGGCGATGCAGGCCAGCCGCGCCGGCTTGCATGAGTTCAGCCTGGAAGCCGAGCTGGACTACGAATTCCGCAAGGGCGGCGCGAAGATGCCGGCCTATGGCTCTATCGTCGCCACCGGGCGCAACAGCTGCATCCTGCATTACCAGCAGAATGACGCCGTGCTCAAGGACGGCGACCTGGTGCTGATCGATGCCGGTTGCGAAATCGACTGCTACGCCAGCGACATCACGCGCACCTGGCCGGTCAACGGCAAGTTTTCAGCGGAGCAGAAGGCGATCTATGAAATCGTGCTGGCTTCCCAGGAGGCGGCCTTTGCCGAGATCGCGCCGAACAAACATTGGAATCAGGCCCATGAGGCGACAGTGCGGGTCATCACCGCCGGGCTGGTGAAGCTGGGGTTGCTGAAGGGTGACGTCGATGAACTGATCGCCAGTGAAGCCTACAAACCCTTCTATATGCACCGCGCCGGCCATTGGCTGGGAATGGATGTGCATGACGTGGGCGAGTACAAGGTGGGCGGCGAATGGCGTGTGCTGGAAGTTGGCATGGCATTGACCGTGGAACCGGGCATTTATATCTCGCCGGATAACCAGGCCGTCGCGAAAAAATGGCGTGGTATTGGCGTACGCATCGAGGACGACGTAGTGGTGACCAAGCAAGGCTGTGAAATTCTGACCGGCGGCGCCCCCAAGGGCGTCGCCGAAATCGAAGCCCTGATGGCGGCCGCTCGATGAGTCGGGTCAACCTGGCAATTATCGGCGGCGGCCTGGTGGGCGCGAGCCTGGCGCTGGCGTTGCAGGCCGGGGCCAAGGCGCGTGGCTGGAAAATCGTGCTGATCGAACCCTTCGCGCCCGGCGACAGCTACCAGCCGAGCTACGATGCGCGGTCTTCGGCGCTGTCCTACGGCGCCCGGCAGATTTATCAGCGCCTGGGCCTGTGGCAACAAATCTCGCGCCGCGCCGAACCGATCAAGCAGATCCATGTGTCGGACCGTGGGCGCTTCTCCACCGCGCGGTTGTCCGCCATGGAGGAGGGCGTGCCGGCCCTCGGTTACGTGGTGGAAAACGCCTGGCTTGGCCAATGCCTGTGGCAAGGCCTGGACAAGGACGTGGTGAGCTGGCGTTGCCCGGCGGAAGTCACGCGCATGGAGCCGCTGCCCGATGGCTACCGCCTGACCCTCAACGATGAAACCGTGCTGGAATGCGACCTCGCTGTGCTGGCCGACGGCGGCCGTTCCGGCCTGCGCGAGCAACTGGGCATTGGCGTGAAAACCCGCCCGTACAACCAGAGCGCGCTGATCGCCAACATCACCCCGAGCGAGGCCCACAACGGCGAAGCGTTCGAGCGTTTCACCGATGAAGGCCCGATGGCCCTGCTGCCGCTGCCGGACAACCGCTGCGCGTTGGTGTGGACCCGTATCGGCATGGACGCACAGCGCCTGGCCAATCTTGATGAACGTAGCTTCTTGAGTGAATTGCAGGGCGTGTTCGGCTACCGCCTGGGCACCCTCAAGCAAGTGGGCGCCCGTCATTTGTATCCGTTGACCCTGGTGGAAGCCGAAGAGCAAGTGCGCTCGCACCTGGCGATCCTCGGCAATGCCGCCCACAGCCTGCACCCGATTGCCGGGCAGGGGTTCAACCTGTCCCTGCGTGATGCACATGCCTTGGCCGAGGCCTTGCTGGCCGGGCCGGCGGTGCCGGGTGACCTGGCGACGTTGCAGGCTTATCGCGAGCGCCAGCGCATGGATCAGAAGTTGACCGTGGGTTTCTCCGACCAGGTCACGCGACTGTTTGGCAGCGCGCAACCGCTGGTCGCCCTGGGCCGCAATATGGGCCTGCTGGGCCTGGATTTGTTGCCGCCGGCCAAGCGTTGGTTCGCCCGTCAGGCCATGGGCCTGGGTACCCGTCCCGATGCGTAAGTGGCTGGTTGAACGGTTGGGCAAGGCGCGGTTGTTGCGCTGGGTCATGACCCTGTACCCGCCGTACTTGGGTGCCGGGGTGAGCGTACAGCATATGAGCGCCGATTTTCGTCACGTCAAAGTGCGCATGGGCCTGGGTTGGTACAACCGCAATTACGTCGGCACGCAATTTGGCGGCAGCCTGTATTCGATGGTCGATCCGTTCTACATGCTGATGTTGATGGAGAACCTGGGCCGCGATTACATCGTGTGGGACAAGGCCGCGAGCATCGACTTCATCTCGCCGGGCAAGGGCCCGGTGTATGCCGAATTTTCCATCGACGAGGCCTTGCTGGATGAGGTGCGTCGACAGACCGAAGGTGGCGAGAAGTACTTGCCCCACCTCAAGGTGCAGATTCATGACGGCTCCGGCACCCTGGTGGCGCGGGTCGACAAAACCCTTTACGTGCGGCGCAAGCCGCCAGCGAGACAGGCTTAAAGCATGGACATGCGCGCAGATGTGCTGATTGTCGGGGCCGGAATGGTCGGAAGCGCCCTGGCGCTGGCGTTGCAGGGCAGTGGCCTGCAGGTGCTGCTGCTGGACGGTAGCCCGCTGAGCGTCAAACCCTTCGACCGCGAGGCGGCCTTCGAACCGCGTGTAAGCGCTTTGTCGGCTGCCAGCCAGCGCATCCTCGAGCGCCTCGGTGTGTGGGATGGCATCGTTGAACGACGCGCCAGCCCTTACGGCGAGATGCAGGTGTGGGACGGCAGCGGCACCGGGCAGATCCACTTTTCGGCGGCCAGTGTGCATGCCGAAGTGCTCGGGCATATCGTCGAGAACCGTGTGGTCCAGGATGCCTTGCTCGACCGTCTGCACGACTGCGACCTGGGCCTGCTGGCGAATGCGCGCCTGGAGCAGATGCGTCGCTCCGGCGATGACTGGCTGCTGACCCTGGCCGATGGCCGCACATTGCGCGCGCCGCTGGTGGTGGCCGCCGATGGTGCCAACTCCGCCGTGCGCCGCCTGACCGGCACCGCGACCCGTGAATGGGACTACCTGCATAACGCCATCGTTACCAGCGTGCGCAGCAGCCAGCCGCACCAGCGCACGGCCTGGCAACGCTTTACCGACACCGGCCCGCTGGCGTTTTTGCCGCTGGTGCGGGACGGGCAGGAGGATTGGTGCTCGATCGTCTGGTCGACTACGCCGGCTGAATCCGAACGCCTGATGGCATTGGATGATGAAGGCTTCTGCCGTGAGCTGGAGCGCGCCTTTGAAGGGCGCCTTGGCAGCGTGATCAGCGCCGATCCGCGCGTTTGCGTGCCTTTGCGCCAGCGCCACGCCAAACGCTATGTGGCCGAGGGCCTGGCGTTGATCGGCGACGCGGCCCACGTCATCCACCCATTGGCCGGGCAGGGCGTCAACCTGGGGTTCCTCGATGCGGCGGTGCTGGCCGAAGTGTTGTTGTCGGCCACCGAACGCGGTGAACGCCTGGCCGATGTGAAAGTGCTCAGCCGTTACGAGCGCCGACGCATGCCGCATAACCTGGCCCTGATGGCGGCGATGGAAGGCTTTGAGCGCTTGTTCCAGGCCGATCAACTGCCGCTGCGCTGGTTGCGTAATGCCGGGTTGAAGATGGTCGACCAGATGCCCGAAGCCAAGGCCGTGTTTGTGCGCCAGGCCCTCGGGTTGACCGGGGATCTGCCGGAGCTGGCCAAGCCCTGACAGGTCCGCGCAACATTTGGTAACGCCTCAGTCGAGCGTTACCAAATGTGAGTCCCTATCATTTGCGCCTACTTTGCAAATGAGAGACCGCACCCATGTTGGCACCCAAACGCCTCCTGACTGCCCTGGCACTCACCCTGATCGGCAGCACCACCGTGCAGGCCGCCGACGAAGTGGTGGTCTACTCCTCGCGCATCGACGAACTGATCAAGCCGGTGTTCGACGCCTACACCCAAAAGACCGGTGTACAGGTGAAGTTCATCACCGACAAGGAAGCCCCGCTGATGCAGCGCATCAAGGCCGAGGGCGAAAACGCCACCGCCGACCTGCTGCTCACCGTGGATGCCGGCAACCTCTGGCAGGCCGAGCAAATGGGCATCCTGCAACCCTTCACCTCCCCGGTGATCGACAAGAACATTCCCCTGCAGTACCGCTCTTCGGCTCACGCCTGGACCGGCTTGAGCCTGCGTGCGCGGACCATCGCGTATTCCACCGATCGGGTCAAACCGGGTGACCTGACCACCTACGAAGCCCTGGCCGACAAACAGTGGGAAGGCCGCCTGTGCCTGCGCACGGCGAAAAAGGTCTACAACCAATCGCTGACCGCCACCCTGATCGAAACCCACGGTGCGGCCAAGACCGAAGAAATCGTCAAGGGCTGGGTGAATAACCTGTCCACCGACGTGTTCTCCGATGACATCGCGGTGCTGGAGGCGATCAACGCCGGGCAGTGCGACGTGGGTATCGTCAACACCTACTACTACGGCCGCCTGCACAAACAGAAGCCGGACCTGGCGGTGAAGCTGTTCTGGCCGAACCAGGGCGACCGTGGCGTGCATGTGAACCTGTCGGGCATCGGCTTGACCAAGCACGCGCCACACCCGGAAGCCGCCAAGGCGCTGGTGGAGTGGATGACCACGCCTGAGGCGCAGAAGATCTTTGCCGATGTGAACCAGGAGTTCCCGGCCAACCCGGCGGTACCGCCGTCGGCTGAAGTGGCGACCTGGGGCAAGTTCGTGGCGGATACATTGCCGGTGGAAGTGGCGGGCAAGCGCCAGGCTGAAGCCATTCGCCTGATGGATCGGGCGGGCTGGAACTAAGTACAATTTGTAGGACGCCGCAGGTCCAAATGTGGGAGGGGGGGGGGGGGGGGGGGGGGGGGGGGGGGGGGGGGGGGGGGGGGGGGGGGGGGGGGGGAGGTGTTTTTTGTGTTTTTTTTTTTTTTTTTAA
>NZ_JANUEN010000020.1:0-53279 GCF_024809815.1 Pseudomonas sp. BIGb0381 | reverse complement strand
CAGGGTGTTGCCGTTGGCATCCTTGACCGTGGCCACCAGAGTACTGGTCGCCGTGCCGTTGGCCACGATGCTGGTCGGAGTCGCTACCAGCGAGGTTACGTCAGCAGTAGCGCTGTTTGGCGTCATAGCCACAGCCGCTGTTGCGGATCCCGCCAGGCTATTGGCAGTTACGGTTGCAGTCCCAGCAATTGTTGAGGACGTCAGTACGGCGCTCGCCTTGCCATTGGCATCGGTGCTGCTCGATGCGGCGGACAGGGTGCCGATGCTGGTCGACCAGGTCACTGGGGCGTTGGCCACCGGATTGCCGTTCGCGTCTTCAACCGTGGCCACCAGGGAGCTGGTCGCCGTGCCGTTGGCCACGATTGTGGCCGGGGTCGCCGTCAGGTCCACCACCTTGGCGGTGGAGACGTCCGGCGTCAGCGCCACGTTGACCGACGAAGCACCGGCCGAGGCCTGGGCTTTCACGGTCGCCGTGCCGGCGGCGGTACCCTTGAGCGTCACGCTAGCCTTGCCGTTGGCATCGGTGCTGCTCGACACGGCCGACAGGGTGCCGGTGCTGGTCGACCAAGTCACCGGGGTGTTGGCCACCGGATTGCCGTTGGCATCTTCAACTGTGGCCACCAGAGTACTGGTCGCCGTACCGTTGGCCACGATAGTGGTTGGGGTCGCAGTCAGGTCCACCACCTTGGCGGTGGAGCCGTCCGACGTCAGGATCACCGCTGCCGTTGCAGATCCAGCCACCGCCGAAGCTGTCACCGTCGCCGAACCGGCCACCGTGCCTTTCAGCGTCACCGAGGCCTGGCCACTGGCATTGGTCGTGCTCGATGCTGCAGACAAGCTGCCCAACGATGTCGACCAGGTCACCGCAACGCCGGCGCCCAGGGTGTTGCCATTGGCATCCTTGACCGTGGCCACCAGGGTACTGCTCGCCGCGCCATTGGCCACGATGGTGGCCGGGGTCGCCGTCAGGTCCACGACCTTGGCGGTGGAGCCGTCCGGAGTCAGCGCCACGTTGACCGACGAAGCACCGGCCGAGGCCTGGGCTTTCACGGCCGCAGTGCCGGCAACAGTGCCCTTGAGGGTCACACTGGCTTTGCCATTGGCATCGGTGCTGCTCGAGGCGGCCGACAGGGTGCCGATGCTGGTCGACCAGGTCACAGGGGCGTTGGCCACCGGGTTACCGTTGGCATCTTCAACCGTGGCCACCAGGTTACTGGTCGCCGTGCCGTTGGCCACGATGCTAGCCGGGGTCGCGGTCAGGTCCACGACCTTGGCGGTGGAGCCGTCCGGAGTCAGCTCAACATCAGCCGACGAAGCACCGGCCGAGGCCTGGGCTTTCACGGTCGCAGTGCCGGCAACGGTGCCCTTGAGGGTCACACTGGCTTTGCCATTGGCATCGGTGCTGCTCGATACGGCCGACAGGATGCCGGTGCTGGTCGACCAGGTCACCGTTGCATTGGCCACCGGGTTGCCATTGGCATCTTCAACCGAGGCCACCAGGTTACTGGTCGCCGTGCCGTTGGCTACGATGCTGGCCGGGGTCGCGGTCAGGTCCACGACCTTGGCGGTCGCACTGTTCGCACTGAATTCGACCTTTGCGGTTTCCTCCCCTGCCGAGGCTTTCGCCGTCACCGTGGCAGACCCCATTTTGGTCGACGATTTGAGCGCAACAAGCGCTTTGCTATTCGCGTCGGTAACGCTAGTAGCCATGGAAAGAGTGCCATCTGTTGTAGACCAGGTGACAGGTACACCGGCCCCGACTTGGTTACCGTTCGTATCGACAATGGTCGCGGTCAGAAGGCTAGTAGTCGTTCCATCCGCCGGTATAACGCCTGGAGCTGCCACCAAGGACAGAACGCGTGCATTGGCTATATCCGCAACGAAATCCACCTTGGTGTCAGCACTGCCAGCAACAGCTTGTGCAGTCACTGTTGCATCACCGATTTGTATCGGCGAGGTCAGCACTACCGTTGCCTTGCTTCCTTCATCGGTCACCGTCGACGCACTGGACAGAGTTCCGTTCGTAGACGTCCAGGACACAGGAACACCAGCGCCCAGCTCGTTGCCATTTTTGTCGATAACAGTTGCTACCAATGTGCTTGTGGACACGCCATCTGCAAGGACAGAGGAAGGGGTAGCCACCAAGCCAACCACTTTTGCCGAGGTAGGATCCCCAAGGAAACCAGCATCCGCCGATGCAGCCGCGCCTTGAGGCTCTTTTGCTGAAACCCGTACCACGCTGCTCGATCGGCTAACCAGTTTCAAATTGGCTTTGCCTTGCTTGTTTGTCATCGAATCTTTTTCGACGACAGTGGCCGATCCACTGACGGCCCAAGTAATAGCCGTGTTGGAACGTGGCGAGCCGCTTGGCTCCTGCAGAGAAGCAGTGAAAGTCACCTCATCGGCGCCGTCCGCCTTCGCCTCGGCCTTCGAGCGGTCCAGAGCAATGAGGAACGGCGTCACAGTCACCTGCATGACATTAGATTTAACTACCTCGCCGTATACGTCGGTGCCTATGGCCTGCAGCGAATAGGTATTCAGGCCGGTAGGGTTGTAAGCAGGCAAAACAACAGCGCCGACTCCGGAACTGTTGTACGGACGGGCAAAGCTGCTTGCCGAACCGGTCCATGTGAAATTGCTTGCGCGGCCGCCCGTCAAAGTCACCGGAAACGAAACCACAGCTGTTGGTGTGCCGCTGATTTCAGGCGGCAGCATCAGTAACGCGTGTTCGGCTTTCTTGTAGTCCAGGACAATTTCATTGTTCCGGTTAACCAAGCCATAGCGCGAGTTGGCCAGGTTGTGGTTGACGCTGTAGGCCGTCGAAAGCTGTTTCGACAGTGGAACCCCGAACTGATAGTTGATCGCCAGCTTTACCGACGTTTCAGAAAGACCGTCTTGTCCTTGGCGATAGTCGACGCCACCGCTGATCATTGGAACAGGCGCGTAGCTCAAGCCCAAGGTGACTGCTTGCGGATCTTTCTGACGATTGCCGGCACCGAACAGACCAACCTCATCGCCATAGTATTTTTCATACATGGCCTTGGCAGTGACTTTCGGCAGCGAAGGCAAGTTGCCTTCAATGCGAAGGTCATAACCATTTGCCGGCCGCTCCAGGTAATTATCCAGATCCGGCGATTTCTTCCATTCCGACATCCGAACATAAACGTTCGCGCTTGCACGAATGTTATCGGTAAATGCCTCTGCGCCGATGCCCAAGCGCTCATTCTTGCCCGTCATGTCACGATCGTAGAAACCGTTAATGCCGGCGAGCCAGTTATCAAAATTGCGACGATAGCCGACACCCAAGTTGATGGTGCTGCGGTAGTCCTCAGTGCGAGCATTTGAATGACGCACCCCCACCTGTGCAAACACCAGGTCTTGTTCGCCATCGACAATCGGATAGAGCATGTCGAAGCTGGCAGTCTTGCCGCCCTTGCTGCCAACATTGAAGGCAACCTCAGTCGTAGCATTACGGGCTGAGAACCAATCTTTCAGACCTTGGGCAGCCGCCGAGTTCAGCATTCCCATGGCCATGCTGCCGAACTCGTCGCTGCCCTGATAGCCATTGTTGCGAGGGTTAGCAATCGCTTGCTGATCTGCAGCAGGCAAGCCACCTACGAATTCTGACAGCGGATCCGCGTTGCTAGATGGCGGTTCTTCTTTCACGGCGTCGCTGGCCAGCTCCGGCAGGTTGTACGGATTCGAAGCACTGGACTCTTCCACCAGCTCGCCTGGAATGGCATCGCCAGGGTAACTGTAGGAAGCTTGGTTTTGCTCAATGGCGGCGGCGTGCTCAACCTGCTGAACAGTTGTTGAGCAACCAGTGACAAGGGCTAAGTAGCCAATGAACAGTTTTTTGATGAGCGAGCGCGGTCCTCCGCGCCATGAATTATGCGTGTCAGTAATCATCGGTAATTCCCTGGATGATGAACAGCGGAAACAGCTATTCGCGGCGCAGAAGCACCGTTAGTTGTTTCTAATTAAGTTGACCGGCATCTGACCTGGATCGGTTGGCCGATAAAAAGATGTGGAACGTTTTTAATCGAACGCGAACTGCGAACGCGTTATGCCAGGTGCGATCCAGTCGTCACGGTTCCAACTTGAAATTGCATCGTCTATCGTCCGTCCTGCACGTCCCACTGCGAATTGCTCATGGTTGAAACAGACGACGGCTCGTTGCCCATCAGCGGTGTGGCTTCCATCAATATCAGGTTTGCAGCGACAGTCGGGACATCCTTTGATTGAACCAAACTTAGTCGCCAAACGCCGCAGCTCAGTAAGCCGATCTATACCATCTGCAAGCACCAATACATCACGCAGGTGCTCGACCAAATCCGTAAAACTCTCGGGATCATCCTTAAGTACCAGCTCTAACGCTTCGTAAAGTAACGGACGGTCACCTAACGGAAGCGCGCCGTAACCCGCCCCGATCAGAGCATTTCGAACATAATCATTCGGTAGCAAATTGGCGCCTGGCAGGCGGCGCGCGATCGCCAATTTGCTACCGGGGTTGGTTGCCTGTTTTATCATCAAATCGCACTCCGAATTACAGAAACCCCCTCCACCTGGAGGGGGTCATCCTCAGCTCTCTATTTCTAACTCGTGGACTTCTTCGAGTTGGGTCGTCACAACCGAAGGGCTCTCAACGTTTACGCCAGGAGCCTGCTTTTCGTCAGCTGCTGGGGCCTTCTGACCTGCTCCTGCAGATTTTTTGCCTGCAGTTGTTTTCGGAGCGGATGGCTTGACCGAACCTGCTTTGGCGGACTTGGCAGGCTTAGCAGCTTTGGCAGGCTTCGCCACAGCTGTCACATCTGGTTTGGCCTGCGGCACCACTACTGAAGCTGCGCTTGCAGGAACTTCAATAGTGCTTTCAGCCACGCTTACGAGGCGTTGCGCGATTTCAAGAGCGGGCTCCAGGGCAACCAGCGCCTCGTCTGAAAGACCCGGCTCGCTCACTATCGCGTCAATCGTCTCCTTGAAGCTTTCGCGATAAAAATCATCGCTCATATAGGAAGCCAGAAACTCGCGGCCCTCGGTGCTGTTGTCACTGGACGCCACCAACCATTGCGCATGATCCGCTGCGCGCCACTCCATGACTGTCGACGAAGAACGGATCTCCGCTTCGGTCATACCGGCCATGGCCTCGCGGAAAGTCAATTCGCGAGCAATGATGAAGCTCTTGTCTGCGCTCTCAGCAGTAACCAAGGAGGGCACGTAATCCAGCTGGTCCACGATGTTGACTCGACGAACCTCTGCATCGCTTGCCAACCCGGGGAGCCGCTGCGACTTCTCAGCGGAAACGCCTGCTTCGGCAGTTGAAGCCTGAGGCACGATTGCGGGGCTTGGAACCGCACCAGATGGAGTGGTTTTTCGCTCGCTATCCGCCAACGGAACTACCGGAGCTGTTGCAGAGCCAGGTGAAGCCTTATCGCGTACGGGCTCCGGATCGATCTCCCAGACTCGACGAAATACCTCTTTCGACTCCTTGACACCGGTCTCCTTGTTCAGAACCTTCTTCATTACAGGCAAAGACCCTTTGTCCGTTATCTGGATCGGTTGGCCCTGCTGGTAGCCGCCGTCTTTCATCAGCTCACCCAGTCCCACCCCCCATAGCGTGCGAACACCGCTAGGGGTTTTCACGGCGACGTAATAGCTCACATCGTTTTTCTTATCCATCATGTACGGCGCACTACCGTGGTCGACGAGCGAACCTTTCGTCACATCGCTACGTCCCATTTCCTCGGCAGAGGATTGTCCAGTACTGGCCTCGCGCTCGGCCGTATCAAGAACAGGTGCATCGGGGGAAGCAATCTTGTTGCTGTCGTGCTCCAGTTCCAATTCAGCACGCCTTTCAGCGAGCCGTTCATTCATCACCCTGTCCGTGAAGTGAATATCAAGGTTATTTTTCGCAGCAGCTTCAATCACTAAACTCTTGAATTCAGCAGTACCATTAATCGTCAACGTACTACCGAACCGCTGTTGGGCCATTTGCAACGCAAGCTTCACCCCTGATTCCGTGATACCCGTACGGCGCAACGCAATGACTTTGCCCGTATCGACAAACACTGTTTTGTCCGTTTTTTTGTCCAGGTAATGAACGGTCGAAGTAAATCGAGATTTTTTCGTGTAAAGGTCATGCGCTTCCAAGACCCTTTCCAGTTCTTGTTTCGACTCTTCATCCGTATCCTGATCAAGCCGTTTGAAAACCTGCTTGATCCTCTCCCTCACTGGAAGCTCTTTATCACCCTCCGGACCGCTTATTGTAAGTTCCGGTATAGGATCCTCATCCTTTATTATTTGTCGAATATTCTCACTACCCATAATAGGTATCTCCATTAAATATTAGGGACGCATGAACGCCAGCCATTCAATAATGAAAGCTGAAGGAAGGTATCTACGTAGTGCATTCAGAGTTGTAAGATATTAACCCGAACCCATAGCTATGGGTTGGCAAAAACTTAATTAGTCGTCGTCACGATCAACGCAATCGTTATAGTGCAGATCGTACCAATCTTGGTCTACATCGCTAAAATCCGTTTCATATTTCTGTTCCACTTCGACATCAGGAGAACTCGGTTCCGTCGACGGTACAATCGCGCGCAACCCGAGCGAAACCGCTTCCCCATTGAGCGTAAAATTCAGGGGCAGCGGTTTTGCCTCAACCTGGACGGGCGAAGCAGGCAGAACCGGCCGCAACCCCAGCGATACAGTTTCCCCTTCGAAGGTAAAGGCCAGAGGCAGCGGAGTCTCCTTGGCCTGGGCCTGGGCCTGGGTAGCGTCCTGATCGTTAGCAACGGTCGGGTCAACAGGCCGCAACCCCAACGAAACCGGCTCACCGTTGTTGGTAAAGGCCAGGGGCTTCGGTCCTGTCTGCACCTCGACCTTAAGCGCCTCAACGGTCCGCTCCACAGGCATTTCCGCTGGCAGAGTGCCCAGGAACTCGCGGGTAAAGTTGGCCGAAACCCGGCTTTGTTCCTGCTTAAGACTGTCCAACTCACTCAGCCGTGAAGCTACCTGCTGGTTCAATCCTGAGTCGGTGTATTGAATCGGCAACTGCTTATCAACAGCAGCTTCAACAACCAATTTCTTGAACTCAGAATTTCCATTAATGGACAGTGTATTGCCAAAACGCTGCTGTGCCATTTGTAATGCGAATGCAACAGCCGGTGCGCTTACTTCTGAACGACGAAGCGAAATCGAATTGCCAGTGTCGACAAACAACGTCTTATCAGTTTTTTGATCGACGTAATGAACATTCGAGCTGAACAGCGACTTCTTGGCATACAAACCAGCAGCTTCAAGTAGCTGCTCAATTTTCTCCTTGAAACTTTGATCGACCTCTTTACCAAAATTTTCTACCAAACTCTTAATACGATCCCGTACCGGTGTCGTACTCCCAGGGCCACTGATGGAAAAATCGGGAAAGCTTTCTTCCTCGGTGAGCAATTGCCGAATGCTTGCACTACCCATTAAAGATACCTCTCTCTCTCTAGTTGACTTCGGTTGTTTTATTGCTTCCTGCGCTTTCAGTCGCTCAAAAGTAAGGACTGAAAAAAGTTGAGCTTTGTCTTGCCGCGTCAATCGAACATCCGCAAAAACGAATCGGCGCAGCTCGTAGAACTGACTGTCGACACGGCGGATGGCATGGCGCTGCGCCGGCAAAAGTTGGTTCTGTTCTAGCGACCGACTCAACGATGCCGCGACCGTTGAAGCGCTGCGGGTCCCTGCCGTTGAAACCGGTTTTGCGGTCTGGATCTTGAATAACTGGGCGGGCTTGTCGCCCTGTAGCGCCGCAAACAACCGGCGTGAGTGCGCCTCGATGTCGGCAACGGTGGCAACCTTGTTCGGGTTGCGCGCGTACGGTGGAACCACGATTCGCACCGAACCAGCCTTGCGCCGCCGTTGCGGCTGCGCTTGGCCTTGAACAGGTCCGCCCTTAACATCCGCCTTCCTGGCCGGACCGGCCCGCTGATTGGCGTCCTCTGTAGGCTCCTTGAGCGGATCAAAGAGCCGGGCGCTGAAGGTCTCGATATCCGCGACGGTTGCTGGCCGGTGCGGGTTTCGTGCGTAGGGCGGAATGCTTGAGCGCCGGGCCTTGGTCTTGCGTTGCGACTTAGGCCGGTTACGGACCGGCTCGGCAGCCGGTTCGCCTCGTAGCGGGCCAAGCAATTGCGTGCTGTAAGCCTCCACGTCCTGCACAGGCGCATCCCGATGTGGGTTGCGTGCATAGGGAGGGATTGTCGACATCGATCCGGTGCGAGGCTTACGCGGCCGGCGCGGCCGGGGGGTGAGGTCAACCGCAGAATCCGGCGCATCTTCATGCCGGTGCGGCTGCAGTAGCTTGGTGCTGAACGCCTCGATGTCTGCCACGGTGGGTACGCTGTGCAGATCGCGGCCGTAGGGCGGTATTACCCGTCGATTTCCATTTGCACTGGCTGGGCCTGCGGAGCTTGTTGTTCCCGAAGAAACGCCGGCAGTTCGGCCGGATCGGGTTCCTCTTCCTCTTCCTCTTCCGTTTTGTACAGGTGCTCGCAATCCAGAATCTCTTCCTGCTGCTGCTGGCTCCAGGTGAAGCTGTGCAGCACCGGGCAGAAACAGCGAACCTGAACTTTGTCCGTCGATTTCCCCGTGGTCTGCCAGATCGCGTCCTGACACGTCTTGCACGCTACCGGGAGTTTCGCTAGTGCGCTCGGCTCCAGCTTCAACAGCACTTCGCTTACCACTTCGCGGCCGCTTGGGAGGATGTATTCCGCCATGATGTTCTCCATAGGTTTGATAAAAGGTCTGTTCGCGCTGAACAAGCAGTGAGGCTTGCTGTTCTGCAGTTGACTGCTTGTAATAAAGCTCACGGAAGGATGCCGTGGCCTTATCGACGTACTTCATTTCCCTGGCGCGCGTGGGCCACTCGCTCAGCCGCTCCTGGATGACATGTTTTTCCAAAGGCGGGCGCTTGAGTTGCCGACGCACAACAAAATCATCTTTGAAGATGGTGTCTTTAAGGTTGGTGAACTTGGCGTCACCGGGCAGTTTTACCGCGATGTATTCGTTTTCCTTACCCTCATTTCGAACACGGGTTTCGCCATGCGAAGCAACCAACTCGTAAAAAGCCGAACGCGACAGAATGTTCTGGTTGACGATTTCCTTGACCAGCTCCTGCTTGAACTCCCGATTCTTTCCATAGAAATCATCGCCCTTGTAGCGCGACAACACGCTGGCCGAATCCTTCGGATCAAAACGGATATGGTCACGCGGTGAGGCAAGGTTGTACTTCTGGTTGATGTACTCCTGAAACGCTTCCATGTACTTCTCAGTACGTTGGTGCATCCCGGCCGGATTTGCCTCATTGCCGTTGAACATGTTCTTACGCGGAATAATGATGTGGATATGCGGTTTGCGGTCGATCATTTCGCCCGTTTTCCGATCCCTCATTTGCTTAATCTTTGGCAGATGCGCTTCGGCGTAGAAGTTTATTTCGTGTTCTTTGTAGGCATGCAACAGAAACTGCTTAAACTCCGTGGTCACATCCAGCAAAGTATCATAAGAAATATGATCTTCTTTGAAGGCCATGGTGTAGGACAGATAGCGCTCCTGTCCGTTATCGGGGATGGACTGATAAATCTTTTGAGTCACATCTAAATCACCGTGAAGAATGACGCGTTCGTCGAGTTCATCCCGCGTATGCTCACGCCCCTGCTTGACCCCTTCTTCTAAATACTCCTTAGCACCATCGTTATAACCCCGAAGCCTAATCAGCATTGTCCACCCCGGCGCTTATTAGTTCGCGGATACTGATCAGCTCATTGAGAAACTTAGCGTATAATGCTTGAGA
This sequence comes from Pseudomonas sp. BIGb0381, assembly GCF_024809815.1. Taxonomy (NCBI): domain Bacteria; kingdom Pseudomonadati; phylum Pseudomonadota; class Gammaproteobacteria; order Pseudomonadales; family Pseudomonadaceae; genus Pseudomonas; species Pseudomonas sp. BIGb0381. The sequence continues at coordinate 43,450 of NZ_JANUEN010000020.1, read as the reverse complement.
AATAATATCTCTTTTCCAGGCACGGTTAACGCTATGAGCTAACTGATTTAGGTTATTACTTGCTTTACTGTAATAAAACAGAAGGCGTTCATATTCTTGTGAGGATTGTTCAAAGACCGGATTCGCCTGGAGAAAAGTCTCCCGGAAGAATGCGGACTGGCTGAGTCCGGCTGCTTTGATTTTCTCTTCATAGGGCGCCATTTGCTCATCCGTGAGGCGGAAGGAAACGACGCGTCCTTTGTTGACTCGCTCTCGCTTTGCCATAGCTTCACCCGACAGCAACCGACAACAACGACAACCAGGCTTTTCCCGCTCTGCGGGGTTTCAAAGGGGGTATCCCCCTTTGGCACGAACGATGTTTAGAAAATGCGAAGCTATTTTGTAAACAATCGGTGACGTGCCTGGGTTTTGGCCTTGGAATCATCTGTACGGCTGGAGATTGATTTACGTCGCTCTAGATCGATCAGAGTCGATCTGATGTTCTCTATTTCCAGGTCAGTGGCCTATAATCGATCTGATTATCTCTAAGTAGCTCTATAGCGAGGCCACCACATGACCAATTGGCGAACCCTGCCCCGAACCGGGAAAAGCCAGTTCATCCCCCTGATGCCAGAGATTCAGCAGCGCCTGAATCTTGGCCAGACCTACAAACAGATCCACGATGCGCTGGTTGAATCTGAAAACATCACCTTGGGCTATCAGCAGTTTGTTAAATACATCAACAAACTGATGAACATCAGCACCAATGCGAAACCTGCTACGCCGATCATTCCTGGCGTCCCTTCAAGGCATCTATCAGGTGAACACCCTTTAGCGCACTTGGCGGCCAACCGTGAAAACCGGCGGAATCAGGACGCGGACATTCACAATCCGGTGCCTGACCCAAAGAAAATTTACGGAGAATAAATGCCGAAAACATCATGGCCGCTACAAACATGCGGCCTTTCTGCGCTGGCTATTCGGCCAGCAGTTTATTGGGCAGCAGTTTTTTAACACCAGGTGCCAATGACTTTAAAGCCTCCTGTTGGCCTGAGTACCGATCGAACCAATAGTTCGCAGCCTCCTGATTTTTAGAGCCTGCTGAATAAAGCAGAAACAGTCCTATCGAAAACAAACCCATCAGCCCTATAAGCGCAATAGCCAAAACCATGTTCAGCCTGGACGTTTTGGTATCGCGTAATCCGTTCGAAAGCGCTTTAGCCTGGCGCTCCACTTGCGTGATGTCGCTATTGGCACGTTGCAACGCCGTCGTTAGCAACTCCGAAACGCTGGCTTCGACGCTGCCTTTTAGACGTTCCTGAGCGGCTTCAACTTCGAATTTTCCAAGTGCAGAAAGTGCTCCCTTCGTCTCGTGCATCAAGGTTTCAGCGGTTCGCTCTGCTTCTTCGACTGCGAACACTACTTTCGAAAGGCTCTTTTCAAGTTCACCAGGCAAACGTTGCATAGCCTCCACAATGGGTAGCGTGAATCTGTCCAACACAACCTGCTGACCGATGAAGTACGAAAATATTGGATCATCACCCGATAGTTTCACCCCGTGCTCTAAAAGCAGGCGAGACCGAATTTCATCTTTGAATACCTCATCCATGGCTGTTACTCGCTATGCACGTTGAACGCTCGATCCAGATCGGAATAAATATCGTTGAACACTCGATACAGCCGCGACTTAGACATCACCCCGAATTGTTCGGACTCCATTACTTGGCGCAGCGTAAGGTGCTTCTCCGTCATGATCCGAATATCGGTGCTGAATGCGTCGCTGTTGCGGTCAATGATCTTTACCAGGCCCTGGATGACATCTGAGTTGTCTTTGAACCACGGCATTTCGGCGAGCGGCTTACCGTTGAATTCAGGAATCCCCCAAAATTCGTTTTCCCAAACGACAATCTTCGCGTTGGACTTGGACTTCTTCACCAAGTCAATCATCGACAGCAACCCGGTGACCGTGTCGTCCTTGGCCTGTCCACCGGTCACAACACAGTGAATAAACACCTGCTTGCCGGCCTGTTGCAGCGCCTCCAGCACGTAGTTGGTGCTGATGTATTTGGCGATAGGAAGAAACGTTGATGCTCCGTTGTCGATCACCGTGACCTGGTCAACTGTCATCAACGTTTCAAACAAGGGATCGAACAAACGCTGCACAACGGCCCCGCCGTCGGTGATCGGAACCAGTTGCACATTCAGGTCCCGAATCTGGTGAAAGGTGCTGTTGACCGGATCGGTGTCGCCACAAATCGGGGCACAGCCCCGGGACTTGAAATACTGGGTCAGAACGGACGCTTTGAGCGACTTTCCGCAACCACCTTTTCCCTGCAGGATGAAGTGGCTGGTATTGGCAAAGAAAGCAGCAAGCGCGTTGAGTGTCTGTTCCTGCTTCATCGTTTTAGGCATGGAAACCTCAGGTTTTGAATGGGATATGGGAGGCGTTGGCAAGAAACACCAAGGGCGCGGCCCTTGTCATCTCGCAACGGCCGCGTTGACCTCAGGAGCGCGGGGGCGGTAAAGCTCTACCCCCACACTCCCGAGGAAGCCTGTGTTTTGACGGTGTGCCGTCAAGTGTGCGCTTCGCCCGTGCTTCCGTTCGCCGGAACGATGGAGCTGTTCCGACGAGCCGGGAGCGCGGCACATGACGGTTCAGAACGGGATGTCGGGATCTGGAAGTTCATCGGGATTCGGTGCAGGACTTGGTGGGCTCGCGACCCTTCCTCCACGTCTTCCGGCTGGTTTGTTACCCGCTGTAGGCGCTTGAGCGGCTGCAGGATTCGGCGCAGGCTCATGAGCCCCCGTACTGCCACTGTCACCCTGTGGACGGCCCCCCAGGAGCTGCATGGTGCCTTGCATGTCGACGACGATTTCTGTCGTGTAGCGCTTGATGCCGTCCTTTTCCCACTCGCGGGTTTGCAGCTTGCCCTCGATGTACACCTGGGAACCTTTGCGTAGGTATTCGCCGGCAATCTCGGCCACCTTGCTATACAGCACCACACGGTGCCATTCGGTTTTCTCAACTTTCTGGCCGGTCTGTTTGTCCGTCCAATGCTCGCTGGTGGCCAGGCTCAGGTTGGTCACGGCGGTGCCGTTAGGCAGATAACGCACGTCCGGATCCTGACCGCAGGTGCCGACCAGGATGACTTTGTTAATTCCACGGGCCATTTTCTACTCCATCAATTATTGGTTCAGCCAACACACGCCATCGGTTAGGCGCGTTGTTTCGCTGATGCTTTAGTTTTTGGAAACACAAACTCGACGTTGCCTTCGGCGGTCAGCTTCAACGAGGCGTCGAATGGCTTGCTGCCTTCCTTGTGGCCACGCATACCCTTGATCACCCCCGTGCGCGCGGTCGTCAGCAACTGGTGCATCTGTTCTTCGCTGAGTTCCTTGCCGCAAATCTCGCGGAACACCTTGAATTCACACACTTCGGCTTCACAGGCCACGACATTGCCGCGCGGGGCCATGACGCCGCCGCACATGGGGCACTTGGCCGTGACGTTGAAACCCTGCACAGCCCCAAGGTCGACGGCATTGATTTGCTCGACAATGAAAGCTTCCAGCTCGTCCAGGAACGCATCGCAGGTCAGCTCGCCGCTTTCGATCAGTTGTTGTTGCTCATGCCAGAGCGCGGTCATGTCCGGCTTGGTGGCAATGGCTGGCAACGCGTCGTGGAACTGCAGGCCGAGCTTGGTCGGAATCAGCTTGTTGTTGTCGACGCCGTAATAGTTGCGCTCCAGCAACTTGGCCAGCATCGCGCCGCGTGTGGCTGGCGTGCCAATGCCGCCGCGCTCGTTCTTATCCTTGCCTTCGTCGCGGCTGAGTAACAGCTTTTTGATGCGCGGATCCGTGACGTATTTGGAAACCTGGCGCAGATCCTTGAGCAAGGTTGATTCGGTGTAGAGCGGGAGTGGTTTGGTTTTTTCCTTGGACACGCTCAAGCTTTCGCATTGACCGCTAGACCCGGTGGCCAGCGACTCCAGCACATCGAACGGCGATTCAGAGACATCGCTGTCATCGCCATCCTCGCCGTCCTCAGCCGCTCCAGCATCGTTGATCAAGGCCATCCAGCCCGGCACGGTGACTTTCTTGCCGCGCGCCACAAACTCGCTGCCGGCGACCTCAAACTGCACTTTGGCCGAGCGGTACTGCTTATCGGGCAGAAACTGCGCGACGTACTGTTTGACGATGGCCAGGTAAACCGCGCGTTCTTCGCCCGTCAGGTTGTCCAGATCGATCCGCACCGCCGTTGGGATGATCGCCGTGTGCGCTGATATCTTGCTGTCATCGAACGCCCGGCTTTTGCGCTCGGATTCGACACAGGCAAAGGTGCTGGCCAGATCCGGCAGCGCCGAGGCCAGCACGGCCAGCGTTTCCGGCGCCTCGTCGTACTGCTCATCAGACAGGTAGTTGCAATCGGAACGGTTGTAGGAAATGGCCTTGTGGTTTTCACGCAGCGCTTGCGTGATGGCCAAGGTTTTTTCCGCGTTAATGCCGTGGTCTTGGCTCATCTGCGCTTGCAGATCCAGCAAGGAGAACGGCAACGGCGGGGGCGTTCGTTTGTCCTCGACCTTGGCGACAGTGACCTGCGCGACTTGTTGCTGACACGCCTTGACGATGTCGGCCGTAAACGCTTCGTCAACGATCCGCTTTTTGCTGTCGACCGGCGCACCGGCCGGCGGCTGGAGCTTGGCGGTGATCGACTTGCCGTCGAAGTCGAATTTGCCGAACACACTGAAGAAAAAGGCGGCGCTATGTCCGGTGTAGGCTTTAAAACGCGCCACGATCAAAGCCAGGATCACGGTTTGCACCCGCCCTACCGCGAGCACCCCCCGGATACCCTTCGCCTGGCCAGCGAGCGTATAGGCCCGCGTCATGTTGAAACCGTAAAGCTGGTCGCCAATGCTCCGCGCTTTCGCTTTTTGTGACAGGCCGAAATACTGGCTGTTGTCGACCATGTTGGCCATCGCCTTACGCGCGGCGTTGGCGTTCATATCGTTGATCAGCAGCCGCTTGACCGGCCGCGTATTGCCGACATACTCCAACACTTCGTCAACCAGGAGCTGGCCTTCCTCGTCCGGATCGCCGGCATGCACGATTTCTGATGCGTGCTCGATCAGCCCGCACACCACAGCCAGTTGATCCTGGGTTTTTTCGATGGGGACGTAGATCGCGGGACGCAACTTCAATGGCAGATCTGCTGCCACCCAGTCAGCGTACTTTGGGTTGTGATGTTCCGGCGGGGCAAGCTGCAGTAAGTGACCAATGCACCAGGTCACAATGTCCGAACCGCACTCGATGTAACCCGTCTTCCTGCGACCGTCCCCCAGGGCCTCGGCAATTACCTTGGCCAAGTCCGGCTTTTCTGCGATATACACTCGCATATTCATTTCCTTGTTCTGAGCTGGTTAGCCGCGGGCTTTACCAAACTTGTCGTTGATTTTTTTGGTGATACCCCGGTCCGCCGTTGGGCAACTGTTCTGCTGCTTCAGCCTTTCTCTAGCGGTGGCGCTCCAACGGATTTTTCCCCTCTTCTTCACCAGAATGCTGAAGTACTCGGCTTCGGCCTTATCGCACTCGCTACCGCCGTCATCGCCTGAACCGGTGACCTTGGAGTATTTGCCGAACATGCACAGCACCATCTTGCAAGGGTCTTTCGCGTACACAGGCGGTGGGGTCAGTAACGCAGCGCCGATCAGCGCGGCCGTAAAACACTTTCCCAGGGCGAAACGCTTCGCGGCCAGGCAAAAAATGCCGGCCGGCTTAACGGTCTGTTTCATTGGTTGTCTTCCTGAAAAGGCACCTGGCGGCGCCGGGACTGGCAGTGGTTACTTGCGGACGTCGGCCGGCGGCTGACGCTTTTGTTGCTCTTGCTGAATGACCAGGTCGTGCGGGTTCACCATGGCGGCGGTGGGCACAACCACACGCATCGGAACGGTCAAGCTGTCCACCAACGACGCATCGCCCATGGGCAGTGCCGGTGTCGTAAGGCCTTTGCGTGCTTTGAAAACGTCTTCCTCGAAGTAGACGATCTTTCTGCAGCGAATATTGACCGGCTTGGTCTGCTTCGTGCCCTGTACAAAAATGATCTGCTCGTCGAAGGGCAGCTCATTCAGTTCCTGCGGCAGCAGCAAGGGGCGCGGTTGATCGCTGTAACTCGACGACCGGGTGCGCTCCTTGCCGTAGTTCACCGAATCGTTTCTGACCCGTACGGTGGTATTACCCAGTCGTTCGCTGTAGGTCTTGGCCACATCGATATCACCCGGTGCGAACACGACTTCAATGTGAAAGGCTTTCATAATGGCATCGCCTGTTTCCTTTCCGTAGGTGCGTTCACCCCGCATCTGATCCTTGCTCTGGAAGATGATCAGGTAACGCAAACCGGCACCGCGCAACAACGCAGGCCCCGTTTCCATCGCTTCCATCCGGCCCATTACCGCGATTTCATCCAGTACGAACAGAATCTGATACTTGAGCCGGAGCGTTCCATCCTCACAATGCCCGCCTTGGTCTGGCAGGATTCTCGAGTTCTGCATCATTGCCTGGGAAAAAAACATGTTCATCAGCGGGCCAAACTTCTTGACGTTCTCGCCGGTGACACAGAAATAGATGCTCGTTTTTTCCTCACGCATCTTGTCGAACTTGATGTCATCGCCCGACAGTGCCCAAGCCACGGTCTTCTCCGAGTACAACGTCAGTTGGCTACGGACGATATCCGCCGTGGTCGACCAGCCGCTTTTCGCTTTGGCCTGCTCAACGATGCTGCCGATTTCCCGCAAACACTCGGCGCTGAGTGCCTTGTCGCCTTCGCTTCGATTAGCCATTACCTGTTCAGCCCAGGTGCCCATGCCGACACCCATCGATGCGACTTCGTACACTTGAGGCAACGTACAGGGCAGCTCAGGCGTTTCCATTAGGTACAGGACAATGGCTGAAAACACCGACGCCGCCTTGCTGTACCACTCCTGGTTCTTTGGGTTGTCAGAAACGTAGAGCGCAGCGGCCTGCGTCCGGATATCACCCAACCGATACAACGGATCACGGCGCAGCGCAGAGAACGGGTTCCAGCGGTGGGTATCCATGCGCTCGGGGGAGAAACGCCGTACCTTCTGCCCGGTCAGAGCCCGAAACCCGGCCGTGGCGTCCCAGTTTTCAAACTTCGGATCGTTGACTACCACCGAATCCGGAAATGTCAGCAGGTTGGGGATCACCATACTGACGCCTTTCATGGTGCCAGGCGGCGCGGCCAACATGACGAACGACTGGCCGTAGGTGGCCAAAAACGAATCGCGCTTGGGGTGCTTGCCGATCAAGATCGGCGGGAAGTCTTCTATCCGCTTCTGCAGATTTTCTTGGCTGTACATTTAACCTCCTGGTCATTTGGAACTGCTACCAAAACACCACCCGGGCGCCCGCGCTCGATCGGCACTTTGGTAGCAACACAGGGCGGATTTACGTTTTGACGGAAGCGCACGCGGCGCTGGAAGGCTCGATCATTTCGAAATTCGAATCACTCTCCGGCACACCCTCACCGCGATTCAGCGCCTCCAATTGCGCGGGGCTGATGGCTTGGTAGCGCCAGAGTGCCGTCGAGCCTTTCGGGCAGTAGCTGAAACTTATCGGGAATGCAGCCTCGACCACCGTGGCGTCTTCGATGCCATGCTTTTTCAGCACCGTCGCCGCCCAAACGGAGAAGTCGTAAAGGGGGATCGGCAACATGGCCGCTGCACTGCCCGAGGCGAGTGCTGCAGCAACGGTGCAACAGGCGAGCAGCTTCATGGGCGAGCCTCCCGCGCAGCATCTGCGGCTTGTTGCACGGCCAGCGTTTTTTCAGCGGTCGTGTGAATCATCGACAGCGTTGCATTACCCAGGGCTTGATTGGCCTCCGACGTCACCTGGTTGGCGGCAATGGTTGTCAGTCCCGAGTTGATCGCTTCGTACTGTTTGATTTGAATGAACACGCCCAGCATCAGCGTTCCTAACACCAGCATTTTGAACGTTGTGTTATTCATGGGGATTACCTTTGATGTCGATAAAGCCCATGCGCGCCGGGGTGACGATTTGTCCAGGCACGCACGGGCCACCAAGCCAGTTATGGCGCGGGAGCAATGTTGAGTTTATGGAAATCGGGAGCAAATCTCGGCAGGCTTACAGCTTTTGGTAGTCGCCCGTGTATTCGAATGCCCGAAGCTCTTTGTCATTGGCGAATCGAGCATCACCGTGCAACGAGCGTTTCGGTTTTACCCGTGCGAGCAGGGCCAGCAGTGTCAGGCCGACCGGGAGAAACGTCAGTGCAGCGGTGATGCACCACACCCAGGGCAGGTACACCAGACGACTATCATCAAGCGCAAGGTGCCGGGCATCGAACAATGTCCGGTAGGTCACGCCAGAGTAATCGCCTCCTGTAATCTGCAAGAACACTCCTCCTCCCACATACAGTCCCAGGACGAAGCACACGGCCATCAGGATCAGGACAATCAACGTCACTTTCCACCACATAAACCCTCCTAGGCCGCTACGCCATTCAACAGATCCAGCTTGTGCTGTGGGTCGTAATGCACTTCATGCAAATACGTTTTTTCCATGTAGATCATGATGTCGAACGACGTCCTTACAAGCCGTTCGATGTACGGGTAATCAAGCCCTTTGCCGACTTCCGATTGCTTCACCAGGCTGCAGATCCGCGCAACACCCGCGACGCTGTCGTTCGCGTGCGCCGTCGTGACGGTGCCGGGCAAACCGGTGTTGAGACTTTCCATGAAATGCCAGGCCTCGTCCCCGGTCAGCTCGGCCAACAGCAGGTGGTCGGGCTTCATCCGCATCGTGATGGCCACCAATGACTTGGGGGTCACCCGCTGGCCGTACAGCAGGTGAACGCGGTTTGGATGTTTCGGCAACACCAGCTCGTTGACGGCTTCGATGGTGATCAGGCGGCGGCTTGGGTCATAGAGGTCAACCAATGCCTTGGCAAACGTCGTTTTCCCCGAGCCAGGTCCGCCAAAAATGATGATGTTTTGCCGATGGTGCATTGCCTGTCGGAAGAACCGATCCCAATCCAGTCGCACATGCGCGTCCATCATGTCGCGCTGCCAATCTTTCAATTCCACCTTGGACGTCGATATCGCGCGGATCTTCTCAAACCGTCCTGAGTCTTGGTAGTTGGGCAGCGAAAACCGATCAAGCGAAGGCTTCCGAATCGTCAGCGATATGGTGCCTTTCTCGCAGGCTGGAGGCATGACCAACGTGCCCCGCGTGCCCTGCGGGAAAATGTTGGGCAGATCCACAGTGTGCAAGGGCTCGTCGGCGGACAGTGCTATTCGGTTGAACGCCGCCAGAGAGGTCGCAACCTTCTCGCACAGGTCCAGGGTGAGCTGAGGCATAGGCTCCATCGTGTCGGCGAGCTGACCTTCTGCCGCCGTCCACAGTTCGCCCGGGCGGTTGAAATACACCTCGGTAACGCCCTTACGCTGCAATCGCTCAGTCAACCCCGCCTGTTCCATGAAGTCGCGTAACAGAGTCGAATCATTCAGTTCCTCGAATCCCTCCAGATCCTCGACGGGCTGGCTCATCATGTTCATCAGATCCTCCTAGCGGTTTTCAAGAACCGAAGAAAAGTCGATATCGCGGGCGATGATCACTGTCAGAATGGTGCCTGGCAGCAGATAACCCGTTGGGTTGATATTGATGTTGGCGTCCAGCGCCTTGCTGGCCATGTTTTCGACGTTCTGCTCACTGTTGTTGACCGTGTAACCAGACCCGCTCTCTTGGGTGGAGTTGGATGCAGCCGACAACACGTCTTGGAAGGCCGACAACGCGACAGCACCGCCGTAGCGTTCAAGATAGTGGTTGTCGATCCACGCCTTGGTTCCACTTGCCCCCATTTGCCCCGCGCCCAAACTATCCAACCGGGCACGTATACCTGGCACACCCGCCACCCCGGAACTCGTTTCAAGCTCAGTCCACGTTGTGAACACGCGGGTCTGACCTGGGCGAACTTCAACTTTCTGCTCGCCACTGAGTGGTGCGCCTGCTTCAGCGATCACTGTCGATCCGTCTGCCGAGTACAGCGGTTCGGTCAGCCGACACTCCACCAGACCTGGTTGATCGGTGATGATCTCGGTGTACAGCGCACAGCGCCCATAGGTGTTGTGCCGCAGCAGGTACTTGCCATCCGGTGCCAAGACCGCTTTAGACGGCTTAAAACCAGTGCCAGAGAGGCTTGATAGGCTTCCACGATAAGGCGACGAACCAGAACCGCCACCGCCATCGAGCACGCCCGCATCAGCCTCGCTACTGCCGACGGACGACTGGCGGGCGCCGGTCGCTGATTGCCCGTAACTGGAACCGGCGACTGACGTTGGTTTGACGTACACACCACCGCCTAACTTGCGTTGCAGCGGTGTTTTTTCAGCAGGGGCAGAGCTGTTGCCTTGACCGGATGGGGCCGGTGCCTGCCCAGTGGACTTTGGCGGCGGCGCCGGCTTGGACTCCGGAGCCGGGGCGGGCTTGGCTTGTTGCTCCTGTTTGCGCTTCAAGGCTTCCTCTTCGGCCATTCGGCGTGCCTTTGCTTCCTTGGCGATTTTCATCGCGTCATCGTTGCCCTCATTACTGCGCAGCATGGTATCGGCCTGCACCTTGGATTCGTCGATGTCAGTGCTACCTTCGTTCATCACATTGAAGGCCACCGCCCAAAGCGCCACAAGCCCGGCGATCAACACCACGAACACCACGCCGGCAATCGCCCAATACTTCATGTTCTGCGGGGTTTTCGTAACGCTCGACCGGAGGTCGAACGCTCCGCGTGCCTGGGCTGAACTGCTGGATGCTGGTTCTGTTACGCCTTCAGGCGTTGGGTTGTTATTGGTCTGCATGTTTCACCACCCGAATATCGCCAGTCGTGGTGCCGTTGTAGTTATAGAAGCCGCCCAGGCGCTGTCGCGTTTTGACTTCCAAGACCATCATGTTCAAACGAAAGCGGAATGCTTGGCTCACACCATGTACGACCAGGATGTTTTGCACCGTACGGGTGTTCACCAGACTTTCACTTCCATCCGGCAAGACTTGGTAAACCACAGGTCGCGGCGTATTTGCCGGGAAGCGGAAACAGGTAAACGTACCGTTGTCCCATGCCTCGTAAGGTGAAATTTCCTTGTCCCCTCGACGCTGATAGGCGCGGTTCATCGCGCCGCTGCACGGGTTGGGATTGAGGTCCCGTTCCGCGACCAGTTTTTTAACGCCAATCGGCTCCGGGTATGTGAAGCGCAGCGCGTACGTCTTCAACGCGTCGTCTTTTACCAACACCAGTTCGAAGATATAGGTATGTCGATTGGTGTTGATGATCAGGTTGGTGTCCGGATCCTTGGGCACTTTCGGCTTGATACTGACCAAGTTGCCCGCCAGATTCGTGCCCAACTCCCAGGCATCCGGGTCGCCTGCAACCATAAGCCCGGAGTCCTCGGTGACAGTCTCGTTGACCGGGAACTGAATCAGCGACGTACGCCCGATCACGGCCTGAATGCGATACACGTTGTCAGGTGAGTAAACGGCCGTCTGTACCCGAGGATCCATGTACGAGCCGGCGCCCATCACTTCGGCATTGGCGTAGCGCGATACCAGGGTGCACAGCGCACCGGCAACGAACAGAAGTCCCGCGATGCCCAGCTTTTTTCTGAAGGTCATAGCTTGCCCCCCACTTCCTCGTTTTTCGAGTAAGTGACCGCTCCGAAGCCACTCGGCGACAGCCAAGCGTCGCCGCGCGTTTTCGGCTTCTTCTTGTAGTCGTAGGTGATCATTGCACGGTACTTGAGCGGCTTGATCGTCATGTCCGGCTCACCGTTGCGGTCAAGCACTACCTTGGTCATCAACACCTGGGCGGTACCGGTGCGATTCTTACGATCCAGAAAGGTGATGTCATTGATTTCGGTGCGAATCATCCGCGAGTCGCCCAATACCTCCAGGTAGCCTTTCTTCGACAGTTGGAAGTTTCGGTATTCGGTGAACGTCTCATCATGAGACATCAATTCGACCAACTTATATTGCGCATCGTGATCGGCGAAGGTGTAACCCTCCCGGGCGCGCACATACGTGGCCAGCATGAACTCATCATCGATTTGTTCCTGCGACTTCTTTTCACTGGCCGGGCGCAGCACATCCGTCGCACCGGTAACTTCGTTAACGCGAACCGCGAATGGGACGTACTCTTTCAAGGGCGTCAACCCCATGACAGCGCCGATAGCCATGAAAGTCAAAACACTGTTAAACATCGCGATACGACGCCACATGGTAGCTTTGGCTTTATGTTCTTTCGCGACGTTATCTTCAAACCAGCGCGCGGCCCATTGATATGCCTTTTCGTATGCGCTCATTTCTTGAGCCCTGAGCGCGTCCATTGGCGGCGGTGACGCTAAGAGCCGTTCCTGTTCAATGATTTGATCTTTACTTTTTCGCAGCATTGGGCGCCCCTCCTTTTAATTGACTTGCTTGAAGTACCGGCGGATTAAAGTCTTCCCAAGAACCGGACGGTTCCGGCAACTTTGGCGCCGAACTACAGGCAGAAATAAAAACCACGCAAAACAACCCGCTCAAGGCAAGTCTAGATTTCATCGCAATAACCTTTAGGTGTTGGTACGAGTGCTACCCGAGGGGGCAGCTATTGGACTGTGTTGCGGCGTCTCATAACTAGCCTTGCGATAGCTTTGCCAGCAGCGCCGGCCATGCGACTGGCCGTGCCGACGCCCGTGCCCTTGCCGAGGATCCCAGACACGCCCGTTGCGCCGGAAGGCGTCCCGCCCATGATGGAAGCGGCGTAGCTGGGTAACTCAGTTGCGAGCAGCGTAAAGGCGCCGAAGTAGAACAGTATCGAGAACGCTTCGGCCCAAGTGGCTTCAATCGCGCCATTTTTCATTATCACTGTGTTGATGAAGCCGATTTCCAAAGCGATCACAATGGAGAACAGCACACTGGTGAGCATAAACCCCCCAACCAGCGATACCCATCCGTAAAACCATTGGCGGGTTTGATCAAACAGCGCAAATGCAATGAATAACGGACCTACCACCAACATCAGTGTTGTCGCCACTTTCAAGGTGATAAGCGTTCCAACGCACACCGACAAGAAAGGAATCCCACCAAGCAACATGAAGATCAGCACACAAATGCCCATTATGACGATGTTAAAGTTGTCCAACAGATCGAAATCCATTGCCTCTACCAACTTCACCACAGCATCAACAAATGCACTAATCAAGGTATCAACTTGGTTAGTCTGATTCCCCTGTTGCCCTGATAGGACGCCGCCCATCCACGTCGGTAGATCCGTGACAAACGGAACCACGTTCTGGATGTACCAGGACACGTTAAACGCGAAGGACACGATGATCGCCATTTTGAAGATAGACCAAAGAATATCTTGATAAATGACGTCAATTCCGGTGAATAACCATTGCAAACTTTTCAAGGCAAAGTGCACCATCCAGACTGAGCCGAACGATGCACCCACACCCAACATCACTTTCGCTGTGCCGGACATCAACGTACTGTTAAGACCGGTCTCAATTGCTTTAAATAACGGTTCCGCAATTTGAATATCCATAGGTCACCTTTAATTGCTGGGCTAAGACTTCTTCCCGTTGAGGTGATCCTTGAACGCCTGGGCACGCTGCTTACTTTCCAGTCGTTCTTTCTGCGCGACCAGCATCTGAGTCTGTTGCAGCCTCATTTGCTGATTTTGTAGCTCCAGCAGTTCTTGCTGGTAGCGCAGTTGCAGATCCTCCTTCTCTTGTGGTGTTTGGACCTCATCGAGCTTGGTGCGCAGGGCCTGGGCATTCTTGACCCGCTGGGTGCTCGCGTCGTAGTTACGCTCCAGGGCATCGGTCACCGCCAGTAGCTTGTCGAATGACTTCTGGACGTTGATATCGTCCGAAACCAGTCCGTAGCGGTCACGCAACGAACCGAGGTCACGCGCGTCCTGATAAATATCCTCCCAGCCATCGAGCGACAGCGTCTTGTTCAGCTCAGGATTATCGAGAAAATCACCGAGTTTGGAATTCCCGGTGACCAGGCTCTTGTAGTGGTCAAACTGAGCCTTGGCCTGCTCGATTGCCTCTTTTGCTGCGTTGAGCTGGTCCAGTGCTTCTTTAGCCTGGCGCTGCGCGTCCATCGCCATCTGTGCCAGGGACGCGACGTCGACGGTTGGAATGCCTGATCCGTAACTGCACGGCACTGTAACGGCAATGGCTAACGCCAAAGCGGATGCGAGTAGTCTTTGTTTCATGCGGACACCCCACCAGCATTGGCTTCTCTGGCTCGGCGTTCGGCGGCGGTTATTGCAGCCATTCGCTCCAGAAACGCCGGAACCCATAGATGTGGGTCATCGGTGCCAAGTGACCGCCGTACCTCTGCCGCGACCGCAAGGTTCTTCTCCGTCGACGACAGCAGCGGCAGCCAGTATTTCAGGTGATCGGGCAGTTCCATCTTGAGCTGTACCGCCTGATGCCCCTGCACCACCACCATTTCGCGGCTGAGGGGATGCATACCAGCGATGGTATCGAACACTTTGCCCTTGACGCCGAACTTGGCATAACCGTCCTTATCCGCTTTGGTATTGGGCAGCCAGATCGCCGTAATGACCTGCTGGACAACCGCCGGAGCGTACTCAGTGCTTAATGCATCCTCTGGCGACTGAGTATCCATGATCAGGATTTCGCCACGGGTTCGTCCGCTCTTGAGGATTTCCTTGATCTTTTCGGCTGTACTCTCGAAGGACAACGGCACCCAATACTCAGCGATCGCGTTAATGAGCAGGCTGCCCGGTTTAGCCTGGTGCATGGTGCGTTTCACGAAAAACAGCGTGTTGAGCAACACTTCCATGACATCGGGATGTTTGGTGGCATATTCCTTTTTCAGAATCCTCGTGCAATCAAACGCCAGACGCCTGAACGCTTTGGGATCAAACAGGTTTTTCGGCGAATCCAGTACCCAGGCATATTGGCCGACATGACCACCGGCAACCCGACACCACTTGGCCAAGCGGGTATGCAGGCAGTTGTTGCCTTTCTTGGTGATGTTCTGCAGCAACAACGACATGCCTCGATTGTCGACGTTGGAATGCTGCATCACCGCGTCGATGGAGCGCTGAATCTCCCGTTCTTCATCCTGGTTAGTCTGCTCCTTACCGCCGGCGCAGCAGAACACGATGTCGAACAAAAACTGGCGCAATTCCTCGTTATCCGGAAACTGGAACGGGTTCAGACCGGTGAATTTCCCCGGTGCGATGGTGAAATAGTGCGTGTTGAGCGCACGCAGCAGGTTCTCCAGCGAGTTGTTGTAATCGATGCAGAAATACATCGGATCCCAACGACTGAAGAACATCAGCAAAATCGCCTCGAACGTGGTCTTACCGACCCCCGTTTGCCCCGTGATCGAAATATGCCCTGGCAACATTTCACCCAGATTGTTTTGACCGGGAGGGCTATCGTGCGCGCTGAGCATGAACAGCCCTTTCTTGACGGTCTGCATCGGGACCAACGCCGTTCCGTCGCCAATGGGGTTGCCCTTCGCCTTGCCGGCCGGCGTGGCATGCAACGAAAAGCCGCAGGCCAGGTTTTCGGTCGACTTCGACAAGGGGTATAGCGAACGGGTTTCGCCAGGAAACTGCGTGTACCAGGTTGTGTAGTTCGTCATGGTGGAGCGTACGAACGTGGCATCGCGAACGGTAAACACCGATTCCATCTTGGAGCCGTTGGTGATCGCCTCGTCCGGCGTATTGCCGAACACGATCATTGATGCGTGATATCGACCCATCGCCAATTCGCCTTGGGTGATTTCCTGCACAGCGGCCAACAATTCGTTGGTCTGTTTGGACTCCCCCTCTACCGAACTCAGATCGGAAACGTGCTTAGTAAAGGTCCGTTTGGCCGTGTTGCGATCATCGAAGATGAAGGTCTGCACCAACGTAAAGTCGAACGGCTGTTCAATCGCCTCATCCCACATACCAGGGTAGGAACCGGCGCTCGGGTAGTCGCGCAGATCGTAGGTGGTGCCAAAGCGAACGCCGCCCCGATTGGGGCGATTCTCGAGGAAATCGTATTCGCCGAAATTGGTCACGCTGTCGATCATCGCGTCACCCAGGCGCGTATCGCTGTGCAATATGTCTTTTTCATGCCCGTTGATCAGCAGGCTGAAATAGCGACCGGCTTGGGAGAAAAGCGCGCCGTAACGGTTCGATTCCATCCCCATGAAGGAGGGATCGTAATCGGCGAGCATGGTTTCCGATATCGTCAACAGCTCCTTCATCCGGCGAATGCCGTCGTCCTGGTCGCGGTATTTGAGAACCAAGCCCAGGGCATAACCCGTCTGCCGATAGGTCCCGTTGCGAAATGGCGCTGTGTACGCGTCGGCAAACTCCTGCAGTGGCTGCAGGTCGAACACATACTCGGTGTCCAGCTCGACTTTTGTTTTGGTGATGTAGGTCTGCAACATCAGGTTTTTGCCTTCTTTCTTACCCAGTGCAAGAAAGTAGGTATTGATCTGCAGGAACAGCCGGTCGAGTTCTTTTTTACTGACCGTTTCGTGAGAAATGCCTTTGAGTCGAATCAGGCTAAACAGCCTATACCCGCTCAGAGTCACCATGTGTTCGTGGACCGGATAGCACATCAACGGGACTTTTAACTGCTCCGGCGATAAAGCGCTGTTGTGAAAATCTCTTCCCATAATATTGGCTCCAGAGAGGACTATAGGGGGTGAGCAGCAATTGTTTTCCGTGTTTTAGGTTCAACCACAAACGATGAACTGAAAAAAGAACACGGCGTATGTAACGATCATCGATAGACGTCATGATTCGCAGACCGCACACCGCAATAACGAATGGCAGTAGTGCAACCAGCGCCCAAACGAACGACAACAACGTGAACGTAATAACGAAGACAATCACTGCAGCAAGAAACAACCCGACAAGCGGCATGATCGGAACCCCCCAAAACATAGCGGGGCGGCTCATGGCGTTATAACTCGGGTAAAGCAGGACTTTTTCTTCTTCTTGCGACATTGGAAACTCCCTGACTTACTGATGTCAGTCAAACGTGCCTGTACCGAATATCTGCCAAGCACCCGCCGCCAATACCAATGCACCACCAACGGCAATAATTACCCAGATTTGTTCGAGGTAATCCTTGAAGGTCGTGGAATGGTCACCGTTAGCCCGCGCAAGCAGCCATTTAATGCCGCACCACAACAACGAAATCAATGCAGCCGAACCACCGGCTGCATACATACCGATTCGGATTTTTCGAGTTTGATCCAGAACGGTTTGATCCCAATCGGCCATTGCGAACAACGGCACGCAAGCAATTGCTACCACCAATAACTTAATGAACTCCTTTTGCTGGATGAAAAAACCGGTGATTTTTTGCTTAACGTTAAACATCATTGTTCTCCTGTGGAACTTCTTCGGGTGTTGGTACTGATTTAGGTTGTGGAGCGGGTGCTGGGCTGTAGCGCGGGTACTGACGCAACACGTCCCAACTTTCATAGGTAGGTGGAGGTTGAGGCACTGCGGGTTGTGCCAAGGGCTGTGCCGGATCGCCGCCATCCGCTGTGATCGGCCCGACTTTGTAAGACTCTGCATTGGCGACGATGCGCTGGACGTGGCTAGTTCCGCCAAACTGGGGCTCTGCCTCGAAGCCGGTGGTCTCGTTGCCGCTGTAATAGCAGGAAATTGCTTTTAGTGTTTTCTCCTGGGGCGTATCTCCTTTCGATCCTACGCGCTCGTAGCAAGCCTCCAGATTGGCAGCTGCCATGCGCAAATTAGTACACGGGTCAAAGACCAGCTCCGGTTTGTTAACGTCGAAGTTGTAACGATTAATTTGACCCAGCCCAATACTAAAGTTTGCCCCTTCAGCGACCAGCTCTTTTACTTTCGCCACGGCCTCATCCAGAGTTTGCGGTTGCTGCGGTAAAACCTTACCTACCACACCAATCGCCCAAGGGTTAAATCCAGATTCAGTTTTGACGATAGTGATAGTAGTTTGAGGGTGGACGGCGGGAGCACATTGCAGCGCCAAGGTCATAACTGCGCTTGCAGTCAATAATGCCATAATGATCACCTAGGTTTTTGATTGTTCCTTCAACTTCGCTGTAGCAGCTTCCGCGTAGTTGTCGATCAGATACATAATGAACTGACCGGCCGTGTAGAGCCGACCACAGTTGTAACTGACATCAATCGCACAGTCGGTGAGAGCTTTAACCCTGTCAGCACCGACGTGAATCGTACGTGGGTATTTCACTTCCCCAGTTTTGCTGGGTTCTTTTGGCTGCATATTTCCTCCAGGCAAACAAAAACACACCGCCATGCGCATGCATGCAGTGTGTTAAAAATGTATTGGTGTGTTTACAGCTGACGTGTTACCAGACTTTTTCGTCGACTTTCGGTGTTTCAATGACCGAACTAACACGCGAGTAAGGCTGATTGCCCATCGCGATCAGTTTCGAATCATTTTGCAGCAGATTAAAAAACGCCGTCTGGCGCTCAATCTTAGACTTCATTAAAGCAATCTCAGCCAGCTTGGCTAAAACAGCCTGGGGCACATTGTGACATTCAAGGCGTTTAACTTTTTCGTCGGCCATGAGGATCAACGATTGCTTCAACGCCTCGATCAGCGCGTTGGACACGGTGCTGATGTCGCCACCGAACCGTACGAATTCCTTGACGCCTGGAATGTCGGCAATGACCGAGTGATGCACCACCTCAGGATCGAGGCGGACGAACAGGTATCCGGGGAAAAGCGGCGTAGAGGTGGTGCGGGTGCCGTTGCAGTCACGCCGCTTTTTCACTTCCAGTTTCATTGGGCAGTAAATCTCGACACCCAACAGCCTTGCTTTGTCCGTAACCAACTGAAGCGCATGCAGATTATGTGTAATCAAATGCCATCGAAACATCCCTATACCCCTGTATGCGGGCACGCGCCGCCACAAACGCGCCGTAGCCCATCCCTTTTAGCGACCGCTCCATGGAGGGTGCTTTCCGTCGTATCGACGGCGGCTGATTATATGTACAGTGCGCAAAATTGCAATGGCACCGTGCCAGTACGTAATTTTATTCACTTACCACAAAGTAATCAATCATAAATGCATATTGTGCAATTTTGCCCTTTAAAAACGCATGGGACGCCCGAAACTGACGCATTTCAGGCGGGAAAATGACTTCTCCGATTCGCACGCTCATCGGCTCACGGATCAGATCGCACCGAAAAGCTAGGCAGATCACCCAAGCGGCGCTAGCCGAAGCCCTCGATTGCGAGGTAACAACCATCGGCCGTTATGAGCGCGGCGACCACTCTCCCGATGGTGAACAACTGGTGAAGCTTGCGAACTTTTTCAACGTCTCTCCCATCGAGTTCCTACCGGCCGAGATCGACATCCGTTGGCAAACCGTCTGCGAGTTACGCTCAGTGCTGATCGATCTCGTTTATCGCATCCAGGATCCGGCCGAATTGCAGCGCTTAATCATTGCCGCCCGCGCAACAAAAACAGCTAATCTGCGTTGAACCGAACGGCTCTAACTGGATCCTATTCGGTCGGAGCTAGCACAATGCCACGTCAACTCTGGTAAAAAATGCGGCTTCACGGCATCTTATCGACCCCCACCGTCCGCAAGAGGCGTACGGGGGTATTTTCAACAGGTCTGAGGCGCAGATGAACTCCGTAAATATGGAACGTTTAATCAAGAACCTGGGCTGTTCGTACGATGCTCTAATTGCTAATAAAGTAATAGATAACCTTCCACTACAAGACTTGTATGAAGATGGTGAATCGCTAGAGATCGAGCCGGTTCCTGGAATTGAGTTGATATTCTGGCCCGAAACCTTACGTTTCGAGGTTATATACATCACTTTGAAAGATGATCAAAACAGCAATGTGCCGCTATTCACAGGGCAGTTACCTGAACCTTTTGGTTCTCTTTCGGATCAGTCACAGGTGCATAAAGCCTTGGGTGAGCCGATGTTCTCGAAAGGCGCAATGGAGCTTCAAGGCACAGATTTAAGCGGGTGGGACACCTACCAGCTTGAGTCTCATTGGCATCCTGCTGCGCTGGTTGAGTTCCAATATGTCAAACACATGCAGACCAGTAAAATACTGTTCTCATTAATCGACAGAAACGTGTAGGTCCAAGCCAAAACTGAGTAGGGTTGCACTGGTAGAGCGTCTTACCGGTCGCAACTGTCTCCCTGGGGTTATTGACCAGCAAGGCGCTCTCCAGTGCCTCCCTACCCTACTATGCGCTAACCGCATCGTATGCAAAAACGCAAAGTTCAAGATCAATGGTTTCCTGAGTTCTCGTGCCGTTTAGTTCAGTTCTAACCTGAATCAGCGAACCCTTGAAGCCATTATTCCGAAAAAACTCTATATTCCTTACGTTGCGATGAGCATTGCATGTGAATTCATTCACGGCGGTTTGCCGTCCTTCGCTATCGATCACAACTCCGCTCAAGCGGTAAGTGGTCATGCTTACGTCCCTCGTCAGCAGTGGCAACGAGGGAGAGTTTACCGATATCGGTTAACCTTCACAATAAAAGTTTACCGATATCGGTTAACTTTTTGAGTGCTCTCTGTAGAACGGCGCTATCTCTCGAACCGCGACGCTGACGCTGTTTATGTCGCCGATCTTCCGCGATATGAATGCCTTCCTAAACCCGTATACACGGCAGATATCCGCTTGTTTCACCCCGTCGACAAAATAGCTGTGCAGCGCCTCGATTACCTTTTCTCCTGTGATTCCAGTAAACCCGATCAAGCGCCGTAACTGCTCCGGATCGACCTTGCCCGGTTCCAGGTCACGTTTTAAATCTGCCATCACATCCCTCATCCAGCCTTCGTTCGCGGCGGCGAAGTCTGGCATTGTGCCCAAGTTGTCGGCAAGAAACACCAAGGGCGCGGCCCTTGTCATCTCGCAACGGCCGCGTTGACCTCGGGAGCGCGGGGTGGTGAAGCTCTACCCCCCACTCACGAGGGAGCCTTGTTTCATTGGGGGCTGTTCAAGGGTTCGCTTCGCACGGGACTCCGTTCATCGCGACGGAGAAGCGGTCGCGACGAGCCGGGGTCGCGTCCCTTGACCTGAGTTAAACCGGTTTAGTCTTAAGACTTTGGCGGTTTATCCAACCGCCATTCGATCCGCTGGATATTGACGCATGAACTCCGCGCTATCGTGGACCGGAGCGTCGAGCCAGTCGTTGTAGAGCCCTTGCGGCAGGATAACGACCATGCGTTTTTCGTCTTCCGGTTTGTGGTAGTTGCGCATAAAGGCATGGGCGTCTGCATTGACGGTCATCATCGTGTAGCTGTGCAGGACCTGGCCGGTAGACGGATCGTGCCAGCGCTCCCACAAGCCGGCGATGCCCATAATTCTCCCATCAGCCCGAATGATGCGCGCCGGAAACGGTTTTCCCTTGCGGTAATCGGGTTCATAGATGGCTGCTGCCGGAATGATGCAGTGCTGGGCCTTGCGCCAGGCGTTACGGTAGGAAGGTTTTTCGGCCACCGTCTCCGATCTGGCGTTGTAGGTCCTTCGAACGATCTTTTTTCGCTCCTTACTCCACCCAGGAATCAGGCCGAACGCGCCGGTTAGCAGTTCCAGGCTTGGGCTTCCCTCGTCCTGGGCGTCGGCGTTGGCCGGACGGCGGACAAACGGCCCGACGTAGCCAGGCCATAGCTCCAGCTCGCCTTGTGGGTAAAGCTCGACGCCGAAGGCCTGGGCAAGCTGGCTCGGCGTCGGCGGCTCGTAATGGCTGCACATGGCTGGTTGCTCCTGTCACGGGCGGGCCCTGGTGGCGATCCGCTGGTCTGGTGGAACGTACAATAAAATTGACCGCAGGCATTCAGCAAAGTTAACTGTATATCTGTACAGTTTTCGGAAGTCGTGCGTTATGAGTTTTTCCATTCATGGCCCATTGGCCGAAGGCGGCATTCGGCTGCCCTTGTGCCTGTTCAAGATCCCGGCCGGGTTCCCGTCGCCGGCGGCCGATCACATCGAACAACAGATCTCACTCGATGAGGTGCTGAATATCCGGGCACCGCATGTCTACCTGGCCTCGATCAGCGGCGACAGCATGCAGGGGGCCGGCATCTTCGACGGGGACCTGGCCGTGGTCGATCGGTCAATGGAGCCAGCTCACGGCCACGTCGTGGTGGCCCTGCTCAACAACGAACCGGTCTGCAAGCGGTTATGCGTGCGCGATCGCCAAATGATTTTGCTTTCAGAGAATCCCAAGTACCCACCGCGCTACGTCCTGGAAGGCGACGAACTGCTGATTTGGGGTGTCATCACCAGCACGGTTCGCAGCCATGTCTGAGGCGGCCGTGTTTGCCTTGATAGACTGCAACAGCTTCTACGCAAGCTGCGAGCGCGTGTTCCGACCGGACTTGGCCAAGGTGCCGGTGGTGGTCCTGTCAAACAACGACGGTTGCGTGGTGGCGCGCAGTTACGACGCCAAGCCCTTTGTCAAAATGGGCGAGCCCTACTTCCAGATCAAGCACAAGCTGCAGCGCCTGGGCATCGTGGCTTTCTCGTCGAATTATGCCTTGTACGGCGACATGAGCCAGCGGGTGATGAGCGTGATTGAATCGCTGGTACCGGCGGTGGAGGTGTACTCCATCGACGAAGCGTTTGCCAACATGAGCGGGATCCGCGGGCCCGAGGTCCTCGGCCGGCAGATTCGCCACCAGGTGCTGCGCTGCACCGGCATTCCGGTCGGGGTGGGCATAGCTCCCACCAAAACCCTGGCCAAGCTGGCCAACCACACGGCCAAGCGCCTGCAGGCACAAACCGGTGGGGTGGTCGACATCTGCGACCCCTTCAAGCGTGATTGGGTGCTGCGCAACACCGACGTGGCCGAAGTCTGGGGCGTCGGCCGGCGGATGAAAGCGCACCTGGAGGAAATGGGCATCAAGACTGCCATGGACCTGGCCCGGGCCGACCCGTGGACATTGCGCAAAAAATTCAGCGTGGTCATCGAGAAAACCGCCCGGGAGCTGGGCGGCACGTCGTGCCTGGTGCTCGATGAGCCGGATCCGCCGAAGCAGGAGATCTGCTGCAGTCGAATGTTTGGCAGACGCCTGCAGGCGCTGCCGGCGATCCAGGAGGCGGTGGCCACCTATATGATGCGCGCTTCGGAAAAGCTGCGGGCCCAGCAGTCGTTGTGCAAGAAGATCCGGGTCAGCATTCGCACCGGCATGTTTAACCCGGCAGAAGCGCAGTATGCCAATGGCCTGGTGGTGGACCTGCCCTACCCCACCGACGACGTGCGTGTGCTCACCCGCGCAGCCACAGACGCCGTGGAGCGGATCTTTCGACCGGGGTATCAGTACAGCAAGGCGGAGGTCATGTTGCTGAACCTGTGCCAGCCAGGCGAGTTCACCGAGGATCTGTTTGCCCGCTCCCAACCCGGGGAAGCAAGCAAGGTCATGTCGGTGCTCGATGCCATCAATGGCCGGTGGGGTCGAGGTACGTTGCGGGTGGCCAGTGTACCCGCCACGCCGGAATGGGCCATGCGCCGCGACTTGCTGAGCCAGAGCTACACCACTCGGCTCGACCAACTGTGGCAGATCCATTGTCGATAGCCGGTGCTGGACGCTGGGAGATTCCCTGCCGGCACAAAAAACCCCGCCGAAGCGGGGCTGTGTAGCGGGTTAGAAGCGACCGGAGTCGTCGAACCAGTCGAGCACCCAGGTGAAGGCGTGGCCGAGTTGAATCACCTTCAACACGGCATTGCCAACCCACCGGGCATAGCGACCCAATTTTTCAAAGCAGAAAAGGCGCATAAGCGGCTTCCTCAAAGAAGCCTGACACCCGCTGCCCTAGAACGGTCAGAGCAATGGGTTTGCTGAAAGTTGTCGATACCTTCAGCGAGCCAGGTGTTTATCAGCCCTTCAGTTCCGGCACGTTTTCCAGACGTGGCGAAGGGGCCCCGGGCACAACATCGTGACCGTTGGGTTACTTGATACTCCAAAACCCCTGACAGAAAAAAGCACTTTGACGCTTTTTTGAAGTTTATTTTTCAAAGCGACGAAAACCCTTGACGGCGCCCTGTCGTGACGATCTAGGTTGACGCGTAGCCGGCGCGTTCTGCCTCTATCGCCTTGATATAGTGACATTTCCCGGTAGTTAGCGACGTTTCGCCATTTCGTCATGAGTGCCAATGAAGCAAAAAGATGGCCGATGAAGCGCGATTATTATCCGTGAACGTGTTGCGGCGACTATTGCGCAACAAACAGACCGTAATTTATGATCGATTCGTCGATACCTTCAGCGAACCGCCAAACGAACCTCCAATTCGAATGGCACAAATCAACCGCCCCTCCAACGGCGGTTTTTTTGTGCCCGCCGTTTGCGTCGGAAACGCTCCCCCGAATGACACGATAGGAAACGCCGTGAAAATCACCCTCGATTTGAGCGAACACCAGCTCGACCTGTTGCGCCAGTTCCGCGAACAGCACGCGCTCAACCGGCGCACGCCAGCCAGCGCGCCCATGCTGGAATTGCAACGGATCTACAGCAGCTTGAGCACCACGGCCATCATCCTGGCCGAAGCGGTGGACCAGGCGGCCAAGGACCAGGGGATTTAGGCCGGCGCGCTACAGCTCGACGACAAAGCCGCGCAGCCCCACGGCGTCGGCGTACTTGATCACCGCCTTGGCGCTGGTCCAGATGCGCAGCGGCTCACGCCGCGAGCGCACCGGGATCAGCCGCGCCGTGGGTGCGCCCAGGCGCACCGACAAGGTCCAGCGGTGGTTGTCGCCCTCGAGGCGGCCCACCACTACTTCACGCACCACGTGCTGGCTGACCAGGGCCTTCAACGTGTCGTCGTGGATCGCTTCGCCGATCACGACAGCATCACCTGGCGCACGGTGGCCGCCTGCTCAAAGGCCAGGTAAAGCCCCTCCAGGCTCGCCGCGTTCAACCCCCGGAGCGTTTCCAGGCCCAGCACAAAACCTTCGGCGCGGTCGGCCGCGCGCGTGCAGTCGCCCGGCGTGCGCGCCTGGGCGATGGCCCGCAGCAGCTTGACCGCCTGGGCGTGGACGTGGCTCGGCAGGTTCAGGCGCGCCAACGGCGCTTCGAGGTCGCTCATGCCGGCACCGCCGGCAAATCGCCCAGCAGCGCGGCCAGCTCGTGCCACGGGTGTTTGGCAAACTCACTGTCAATCGGGCAACCGGCGCCGTGCTGGAACGGCTCGCCCGCGTCCCGGGCGAACTGGCCCACGCTGCACAGGGCGCACAACAGCATATTGCCGTCCAGCACCCAGCGCTGGGACCAGGCATTCAGGCCGTCGTCGCGCCGGTACCGGGCCGCGTTACGGTCACGGGCGCTCATTTGCCGGCCCCTTTCGGGTCGAACAGCTTGCGATAGCGCGCCAGGTCGCCGAACAGCTCCAGCCACGGCGTGGACGGCGTGGCCTGCCAGTACACGCAATCGCCGTCATGCTCGAACGCCTTCGCGGCGTCGACGGCGGCCTGGCATTCGTGGCACTCCTTGCAGAACATCAGGCCCAAGTCGAGCATCCAGCGTTGGCCGAAGGCCTGCATGCGACCTTCCAGGGCGGGCCGCTGGAAACAGTCGGGATCGGTGGACATGGGCGGTACTTTAAAGGCGGGCATGGGTTGGGCGTCCTTTTCGAGTGAGGGGCCCCCAGTGCGTAAAACCAGACCCTGGGGGGTTGGTGAACCAGTGTAGGGGGTTGTGGTGACCGTGCCTACAAAAAAAGGCCCCCACACCGGGCTTGGGTGTGGGGGCCTATTTGACATAAACGGCGTTACTGGTACTCGCGGAAGTCCACCTTGACCGGCTCGCCCTTTCCTTCCCAGGCCAAGGTGTACAGCGGCCACGCCGAACCATCCTCCGTGGTTCCTGGGGTCATGCCTTTGTAGACCCATCCGGCCTTAAGGTACGCGTTGACTTCTTTGCTATCCCGAATATGCCGGATGGCCTTTACGTCGCTATCTGCCATGCAGTGCTACTCCTTGCGATGAATGATGGCCCATTGTAAGCACAGCGGGCGAGCCGGTGGGGGTTCCTTTCGGTTATGCCTGTTCAGCGGCTCTGAATTCGCGCACGCGCGCTTCGGCGGCCTCCCGGGCATCATCCAGCAGCGTCAGGCGCTCGGTTTCGGTGATGGCGGCCACGTCATACAGCGCCTCGGCATAGGCGCGGGCATGTTCCTCGGTGCGGTCGATGTACTGCCTATTCGCCTTGGCGATGGCCAGCACCTTGCGCCGGGCTTGGTTCAGGTACAGCGTTTTTTCTTGGTCGGTATAGGTCGGCACGGCCGGGGTTCCTTTCAGGTTCGAGGTGTAACGGCGTCGACTTCCAACTGGGCCGCTTGGCGGGCCTGGGTGTTGTCCGGGGCCACCCAGGCATCCCGGGCGCGGTCCGCCTCGTCATCGAACATTTGCTTGGCGGCCAAGTCGATCAGGTTTTCCATGGCCAATGCCATGAGATAGCCGGCGGTCAAAGTCCACTAAAACTCATATCCTGCGCGGTCTTGGCGCGGGCAATGCTGCGGATCTGGAAACGGCACGCTCCAGGGTTTGCGGGTTGTTCTGCTCGGTCATGGCAAAGCCTCCTTTCGTGGCGGGTAACAGCACGGCCTAAAGGTCATAGGTAATGACCAAGTTATCCAGCTTTCACAAACTCAAGATTGCGATAGAAAATCACACCATTTTCAAAGCGGATGTTGCGCATCCCATTTTTAACCGAGATAACGGACTTCGAGACGGGCTGGCCTACTTCGCGTTGAGTCTTGTACTGGCCATTAAGATAGATTTCCTCGTCAACGCGAAACGTACCTTCTTCCCTCGCAATGGTCAGGACACGAGGATGCTTACTTTGGTCTTGCGTCTTCTCGACCCAGCGACCAGACAGCGCGCTGCCACTCTCCGCTTCACAGCCAGCGTTCAATAGCCCGGCCAGTGCAACAACCAAAACCGCAAGAGTATTTTTCACCATATTCTCCAGACATTTTGGGACGCGAAAACCGCGCTTCTCCTACGACCTCGGCCCAGCGCGAGGGCTGGGCTTGTGGTGTACTTGGGTGGCAGATCCGCGCGTTTTTCCGTGATCAATTTGAGGATGGAGGAACGACCTGGAATGCCTTTCCCTGACTCCAAGTGCAAGCAAGGTTGATCAATTTCAGGATCTGCTCATCCGTCATGCTTGGTGCAAGTGTTACAACGCCATGACCAGCGGAGAACCGTTCGATCATCAAAGCATTCAGATTGATATCAGTTGCTTGACTGGACTCAGTAACGCTTGCGTCGTTGACTGCGACTATGGGTCTGCCGCAGCTTGGGCATTGGTCTCCATTGTGGACGGCGGGAGAAATTACCGAGCTGTCGGCGAAGCAACAGTAATGACGCGTTCCGTTGGCTGTGAAAAATTCACCATGGCAATTGTGGTTCATCATGAATTTCCGTTAACTGCTGGATTTATCGACCAGGGCTTTGGGAGACACCAAAGGAGCTAAATCCGGGTGCCGTCGATGGAAGCGCCAAGCGGCGAAACCGTTGCAAATCCTACCAACCGTCTGACCTATTAGCGTGTTGGCATTGAACGAGTGGAATGACCAGTAATCCCGCTCATTGCCTTCGCGGTCGATGCCCCGGCTACAGCTTGCGCGGCTTGAAAAATGTTTACTCATGAGACCTTTCCTTCATATGACGGCTTTGCAGGACTCGCTACCGGATTCAACCTCAACCATTCTTTCTGCCTCGGTCAACGGCTTCACGGTTTTGCCCTGCTGAAGTGCGTTCAACTGCTCGATGCTCATGACGTCGTAACGCCAAAGCGAAGACGAATCCTTGCGGCAGAACGTGAAGCTGAAGGGGTACTTTGTTTCTACAACGCGAGCATCTGTAACGCCTGCGTCTTTCAAAGTTTTGCTAGCCCATTTCGAAAAGTCTGGAGCTGGTAAACCGGTCGCCCCCGCAGTAGTGGATACCAGCAAGATGGCGATGAGGGACGCTTTAAAATTATTCAAACTGGACTCCTTGTTACGGACGCAATCACGGGCATCGTTCCGATTAGCAGCCTCGATAAACACCACTCGCTCGTCCCGGACGCGCTCCGGAAGCTCCTTGGGGTAAGCGCAGACCATTGCACGGAAGATCATCGGTAGTTCCTCGGTTTAGCGGACGCGAAATAAGCGCCCTTTCACTGGCTTAGCCCCGACTGGCGGGGCTTGTGGGTACAGCGACTTTTCCTATCCTGCTGTGATGTTCTGGCAGTGAGGGCACGCCCATACGGTCTGCGCACCTTTCACGTACAACTGCGAGTAGTTGCCCTTGCCCACAGGACAGATTGGGCACGCCCGGAGTTTCGAGCAGCACCCAACCAACACTTCCACGTAGCCCCCCAGCTTCATCGCCATTACGAAAGGCGTAATGATAGGGTCACGCACACCACGGTTCGGGTCGTTCATCGTTGCTGCGCACCGCTGCCGGCCTTGCTCAAGTAGAGCGCTGGAGATCTGCATGTGGTCGAATTCCTATGAACGCATGCGGATACAGCTTGCGATAGCTTCGGTGCCTTCCACCGTTGCTGCGTTGAAACCGCTCTGCCAGGTGTTGTAGAGGATGACGGCTGCGAAGATGACGAAAACCACCGCCGCGCAGATAGCCTGCTTTTTCGTGAACTCGATTTCGATGTAATCAGAACCTGCCATTACCGCACTCTCCTGCTCGATCCTGTAGGCCAAAGCGGCCTGTTCCTACCGACAAGGCCCACACATGGCGGGCTGTTGATCGGCGGCGCTTTCCTACATGTCCAAGGCGTTCATGGCTGGCCGTCTTCGATCAGTTCGAAAGCATTGCCCAACACAGATGGCCGGCGGGCGGCACCGACAATCCGGCGACCATCGGGCAGGGTCACTTCGGCGCGGATCAGCCCGTTGCCGAAGTTGATCGGCTGGTCCAACAGGACGGACCAGGTGCGTTGCGGTGCGCTGAAATACAGCGTTGCGGTGACACCGTGATGCGCGACTGGCGTTTCAAGGCCGGGGGTGCTGTAAATCAGGGTCAAGTCGATGAGGCCCAAGTAGTTCATGGTGGCATTCAATCCTTCGCAAGATGAGGCTAAAAAGTCGCCTTCTGGTACTGGCAAAGCCCGCGACTTGGCGGGCTGTTGATCGGCGGCGTTTTCCTTGAGCTGGTGAAGTGGCCCGGCGAACCGGGCGCTGGGCCTATGCTGAGCGCTGGCAGTCATTGCAACCGCAGGGCATGCCATTGGCCTTGATCTGCCTTCCAGCCGCGTATGCGTCAATGTAAGCGGCGTGGCTGACACGGTTCTCGATGTAGATCCGCATCGCCGTCTTCGAGTCTTCGTGATAACCAGCGAACTTGATGTGAGCCAGCGCGTCTTTGCGATTCATGGTTCAATTCCTTGGTGAAGGCGCCCAGCCTAAGCTGGGCGGCAGGGTCAAAGTGTGTCGTCGCCTTCAAGGTCCGACAGGCTGTCGGCCAGGTCGATATCGACCTTCACCTGGTCAGCATCATCGACCACCACGAACGAACAAGCGCTGTCCTGCTCGCCGGCTGCAATGTGGGTCGCGAAGTAGCGGTCTGCTACCAGCTGCGCAGCAGCCCTGTGATCCCCTTCACACTCCACATCAACGGTCCAAGTTACTTGATAGCTAGGCATTTTCCGCTTCCTCAGTGATTCGCTTCAATGAGGTTCATTCTACACTAAACTATATAATGAACAAAGAATATTCTACACATTAGCGTAGAATTTACTAACTTTCGCAGCAAAGACATGCTTCTTCTTTATGCTACTCAAACGCTTGTAAAACTGACTCACGTTTGCACCATGAGTCTGCGTCGCGACCTTGTAATCAATACCATCGACCAAGTAGTCACGTAGCGCGGCTATTACCGCTTCGCCACTGGTGGACGTTTCATTAAGCAACAACTCGAAATGCTCCAGGTCAACCTCACCTGGCTTAAGATCCGGCACATCAACAGGCATTACAGATACTCCGCAAATTAATTCTACAGTTTACTGTAGAACCTTTGCCGGGAGCGACCAATACTCGCGCCGTCCAGCAGTCTGGTGCAGCCCTTACGGGCTGCGTTTTTCCGTTAGGCAACACCGCTGGCCATCGCCTCCCGCAGCGCCTGTTCTGCGGCCACGTCGTCAAGATCAAAGTAGTAGGCATCGGATACTAGGCAGTCGACCTGCTCGGCGGTCAGACCGCTGTCAATTGCGGTACGGATCAATCGAGCATCAAGCCGGTCATATTTGTTCGCTACGGCCAGCACGGGGTTGTCGATTGCGTTGTTCGCCAGAAAAAAACCATAGGCGAACCCTTCCGGGGTTTCGCTCCTGGCGTTCTTCGTCGCCATGCTACGACCGCCGAACTTCGTGTGCATTTTGGAACCCTCAACCGCTTCAACCGGTGCAATCGGCAAATTTGCATTGAACCGGCCCCAAATGAGGGTTTTCTTTGTGTAGGGGTCGCCTAGGTGATTTGGGTCGAACGCCAGTCGCCACGATGGCAAACCGCCCAGCTTCTCGATGCGGCCTACGGGGTTTTCGATGGCCCAAACGACTGGCCGATAATATTCAATGCTCCGCAAGGTCTGGTGTACCAGTTGAACTGCCGCCAACGTCCGGCCGTCAGCATCCTTTGCGGCGAAGTGCCGCGCACCGCTAAGTGCAAACTCGGTGCAGGGGCAAGCGGCTAAAATCGCATAGACATCTAGGCCATCAAAATCACCGAAATAGTCTGCGAAGAACGCCACGTCAAAGGCGTTCACATCGCCAGTTACAGGGTCATCTTGGATGTCGAAGCGCAACACCTGATAACCGGCTTCCTCCCATGGGCGAGACCAGTTGCCCGTGTGGTCGAACAGTGAAAGCACGATCTTGTTCGAGTTTGGGTTACAGCTGATTTCCGCTTGTGCGCGGGCTTGCAGTTTCCATTCTTCAACACGGGCACGAGCTGCCGCCTGATTCATCCACCCTGCAATTCTGGTGTGCCTCTTTGCCTTGTCTGCAAGGCGTACCACCTCGTGAGGCGCCGGAGCCTCGAATAAGCGATGCTCCAGCTCAGCGCGCTCCTGGGCAGCGTCGAACTGCTCCGCGATCTGCACCAATTCAAAATCATCTACGCCAGGTGTAAATAGATCGGGGCAAGTGGTCATTTAGATGGCCTCGGTGTTTCGTTTCATTGAGACCATTCTACACTTATGTGTACAATATACGAATATTTTTATATAGTTATGTGTAGAATTATTTACTAGAGTGCGACCTCAAAGGCAAGCCGTATGACAACCTGGCCAACGCTCAAATATGGCTTGCTGTGGTCAAGGCACGCATGGCCTAAGATCGTCTGCACCGTCTCAACGTCGCCGGTTGCAGCCAACACCTTCGCCGCCAGGGACCGCCTGCCGCTGTGGGATGAACCCTGCTTGATACCGGCCTGCCGGTAGAGCCTGGTGATGGTCTGTTGCAACGCATCACAGGCCCGGTACACCTCCGGCCCGCTGTCCAACTGGCGGTGTTTGAAAACAAGTTCAAAGGCTTGACCCTTGTGCGTCATTACCAACTTTGAACCTGGGCGAAACCCTCGGTATTCAGCAGCGCCGGTACCGGACTACCAACCACGCATCGAGCGCGGCAAGGCATCTGGCATGCGTCAGGTACACATTGCGCGGGCGGCAGCCTTTGGTGATGTCTGGGCGTAAGTACACCTCGGGCTTGATCGCTCCGCTGGGATACAGCACGTCGCCAATCTCAAGCAAGGCCAGCTCGGTGACGCGAATGCCGGTGGTGTGCGTGAGCCACAACAGCATCACGTCGCGCTCTGGCTGCCTGCCAGTGACGGATGCAACGCGGATCAGATGTTTGAACTGGCCAGGGCTAAGGGAAGTAGCGCGGCGGGTGGTCATAGGGTCTCTCTGTCAGGATTGCACAGGAATTGTGCTGGATCTGGAGAGAGTCGGGCCGGGGCCTCCTGACATGGGTATCAGCAGGCCCTACCCGGTGTTCACGGAAAATTCGTGAGCGCCATCTGCATATGCCGACCACGACAGGCCTGTCAGTGCTCTAGAGGGATGGCTCATGCACTGCCCTCCCCTGCCCGCTTTCAAAACACTGCAAACTTCAACAACTTAAATAAGCTAAATACATTAAACAGGCTCTGCAAGCTCTGCAAGCTCTGCAAGCTCTGCAAGCTCTGCAAGCTCTGCAAGCTCTGCAAGCTCTGCAAGCTCTGCAAGCTCTGCAAGCTCTGCAAGCTTAGGGCTATGGAAGGCGTAGGAATTGTTTAATAGCAATAAGCTCTACAACATGCAGAGCTTGTGCCGTGTTTAACCTCAGTCCTTTTCCTTGAGTTCCTTCAGGAGCTTAGAAACATTCTCATCCCCTTGGCTCGCCAACAGCGCTACGGCTGCACGAATTACGTCTGACCTGGAGACGCGAACGCCATGAGGAAG
The DNA here is from genome assembly GCF_024809815.1 of Pseudomonas sp. BIGb0381. NCBI lineage: Bacteria > Pseudomonadati > Pseudomonadota > Gammaproteobacteria > Pseudomonadales > Pseudomonadaceae > Pseudomonas > Pseudomonas sp. BIGb0381. The sequence continues at coordinate 10,987 of NZ_JANUEN010000020.1, read as the reverse complement.
CAGACTCAAGCGTTCAACTTCCGCGTCAATTTCAGACGTGAGGGAAAACATGATCCGCTTGTAGACCTTAGCCTGGGCCGGCTTAGCAGCCACAGCGCCATTCTTTCCATCGATCTTGGCCCCGTTAATGAAGCTGTCAGCGGCTGGTGAGGCCGCTGCTGCTTCAGCACCTGAACTAGCACCTTTTTTCAGGCTGGCAACTCCCATCATTCACCTCCCCACAATTCAGCAGCGATTAGCTCGATTTCCTCAATAGCACGTAGGTCCGTAGTGACCTCAAGAACGGAAGAACCGTTCTCGTCAGCATCATCGTAGACATTTCGTGCCGTGGTGAACGCCTGCAATGGTTCAAGCCCGAAACTGGCGCAAGCATCTTTGGAGTCGAGAATCCGCTGAATTTGACTCGGCAAAGAGGGGGCTTGGGTAATCACTGCTCTGGCGATTAGTCCGTGGTTTACAGATTTTGCGAGCGTTATCATTTCCTCGACATGGGGCAGGGTTTTAAGGTCACGACGCTTCGGTCGGAACGGGAGCAGCGCGTGAGTTGCGACTGTCAGCGCCGAACGTAGAGCTACAGAGTCAGCACCACCAGCATCTACAACAATCATGCCGTAGCGCTTAGCTCGGTCCAGAAGGGTTTTACGGATGTCGCCATGTGCGGTTTCAACCTGGATGTCAACTAGCTTTGGGTTCTGTTCACGCTCTCTCGCCCAATCGAGAGAAGTACCCTGTGGGTCAGCATCCAGCAGCAGGACATCGTGATTTTTTCGTTGCAACCAAACCGTTAAGTTTTGAGCAATGCAGCTTTTCCCGCTACCGCCTTTCTCACCACCAAGTACCAGAATCATGTCATGCCCCCACAAGTGATGTAAGTTAAATAGCTTATATAAATCAAGGTTGAAAGAATACACAATCTCTACAGGATGCACAACTTATATAAGCTATGCATCGTATAGATTTTCAGTTGCTGGGGATCTACGGGATCCTGGATGATGGCTTTTCCGATTACGCAAAAGAGTGATAGAAGCATCGTCTGCCTGCCACTCTTCCGCCTCCAGGTAGTCAACGGCGGTTTGATAGTCGCACCTGGTGCGACGCATTACGGTAGCAATTTGGTCCTGCTCAAAGAGCTGACGGTGGGACAGGTTTTCACGGCTAAAGCGCCGCATCAGAGCATCTGCAACGCAAGGCGGAGCAATTTCCCCGGCGAACTCCAGCAGCGACGGCAGGTGGCGAGGATTTGCCAAATCGCGAATAGGCACGCTGCGTACCATGTTACAATTAACTCTGGACATAATTTTCCCTTTCCGGCGGGTTGTGTTCAACGCTGGGGGTGGCTGCAACCATGCCCCGGCATTTTTTTAAGCCATGAAAGCCAAAACAGGAATAACGTCCTGTGGCACCCGGCCAGTCATTACAAGAAAGTGACGCCATACCCCATAAGGCACCGGGGTACTTCCTTCCTTAAAAGCTCTTACCCTTCGATTGGTTGACAACCCCAACAAATCAGCAAGCTTTGCATCCGTGCCGTATTCCTTGAAATGCGCCTGAAAATGCCGAAAGTACGCACCGATAATGTCTGGATGCGGTGCCTCCCAGCCCTCACGCTCCCGCAGTAGGTGGGTGCGCGGATATTGGCTTTCATCTACCTCTGTTTGCGGCGACACCCTCGGCGCGTCCAGGTTGGCTTTTAGCTGCGCAATCGCGGCTTTCGTGCCCTCCTCGAAAATCATCGCCTGTTGTGTCGCGATGTCAGGTAATTCAATAACCATGTCTAGATCCTTGTTATGGTCAGAGCAGGGGGCTTACGCCCCCCATTCCTACCGTGGCGACAGCTCGATACGTCGAACGTCTGAAACACGGATGTTGACCAGACTCAGAGTTCCCGTGAGTACCGTTTTCCAGTAACCGCCCTGGTGAACATGCATCAGGGCGTAGAAAAGGTAGTCAGGCAACAGAAGGTCTATGCGGGTAATCCGTATGCCGATATGTTCAGGGTTGAACTCTCGACTGGGCTCACCGCATCGATCCGCTGACCCTCTCCGCACAATCCAGAAATGTGCCTCTGGAAAGTTGGTCTGAATCGTCGCTACATCTGAAAGTCTCATCTCGTTCTCCGTCAGCGGCAACGACTAGCCCCCTCAAGAGTCGAGTGGCTCTCTGCGTGCCACCAACAGAATTCATATTAGGCTAAATTAGCCTATGTAGCAAGAAATACTTAGGCTATTTAAGCCTAATAAAAGTATTGACTGACTGTCGTTTATAAACGACAATGACACCCATGAAGACGATAAAACAAACATCCACCTACATGACGTGGGAACGCAAACTCAAGGACCAACGCGCCAAAGCCGCTATCGCCGCGCGGATCTTCCGCTTGGCGAACGGACTACCAGGTGATGTATCACCAGTAGGGCAGGGCGTCAGTGAGCTGCGCATCCATTACGGACCAGGCTACCGGGTCTATTTCGCACAGCGCGGTGAGGAATATGTTTTGTTGTTGTGCGGCGGTGACAAGTCCACACAAACCCGCGATATCGAAGCGGCTAAAAAAATCGCGATCGATTGGAGGCAAGAATGAACGAAGCAATTTACGACTATGATCCAGCACAGGCGCTGGAAGGACCTGAGGCCATCGCCATCTTCATGGCTGACGCCTTTGAAACCGGCAACGCTGATTACATTGCCCAAGCCCTGGGCGTTGTTGCGAAGGCCAAAGGCATGAGTGAGCTGGCAAAAGAAACGGGGTTGTCCCGTGCGCAGCTCTATCGCTCATTCAGCACGGACGGCAACCCCACACTGAAAACTCTGCTGGCTGTAATGCAGGCCCTGGGCATAGACCTAACAGCACGTCCTCATGCAGCGAGCATCTGACTCTCGCGTCACATCGATCCCCAGCTCACGATAATTGCCTCGGTCACTCCGGCCGAGGCGACCCCTCGCAACAAACCTTCACCTGGTCGCACCTCGCTGATCGATCTGGCTGACGCCGGCCACAAAAACACCACCAACACTGATTAACCAGCTTCTGCTCTTATTGCGAACAAATGTCACATTCCGGTCACCTTGCGACAAAATCAGCTCTTAAAAATTGGTGATAAAATACGTTATCACCCCTTTCCAACAGGCCGGGCCGTATGTCGTTTTTTGAGCCGCTGCGCGACTTTTTCCATAGACGTGCGGCAAAAACCCTGAATGACGCGTCGGCACGCGTGCACCTGGTCAATCGCCGGCAAGAATCGCCCCGGGGCAACTTTGTGTTTCCCGGTACCGACTACCTGGACGACATCGAGGTCGCTGGCCTGCGCGTTGGCCAGGTCGATTACGGCATCAACCCCCTGGGCGATCGGCTGTACATCAACAAGATCGAAATCGATCGGGCGAAGCAGGGGCAGGGCATCGGCCTCGGCGTGCTGTGGCACCTGTGGCTCACGCACCAGGTGCCAATCGTGCCGCTGTATCAGTTCGCCGCCTCCGATGGATTCTGGGACCGGGCACGCCGACGCTTTGCAGCGGCCGGCGCCGTGCTAGAGGACGAGCTGCGCGGCGACGATCAAATGGCGTTGGAACAGCAACGGTGGCAGCACCTGGTCCCTGAACCTGAACACGAGCGTTTGATTCGGGAATTGAAAGCATCCCCGGAATGGCCGGCCATCAAGGCACGCATGGAAGCGGAGTACGGCATATGTCCCGAGGACTGATCCCCCTCGGAGACGGTGAACGACGCCTTTCTGCCGCCGAGTTCCAGCAGCTGGCCAACGTGCCGGCCGCCGTCGAATGGTTCGCCAATATCGACAACCCACGCACCCGACGCGCCTATCAAAACGACCTGGAAGACTTCTGCAGCTTTGTCGGCCTCAACGGCGCCGAGGAATTTCGCGCCGTCACCCGCGCGCACGTGCTGGCCTGGCGCGCCCAGTTGGAAGCCCGTGGCTTGGCCGGGGCCACGATCCGGCGCAAACTCGCCGCGCTGGCCAGCCTGTTTGATCACCTCCTGGAAAGCAACGCCGTCGCCGGCGGCAACCCCGTGCACGGCGTCAAACGGCCCCGGGTGGAAACCAACGAAGGCAAGACACCGGCCCTCGGTGATGACCAGGCTAAATTGCTGCTGACGGCGCCGGACGGCTGGACGTTGAAGGGGATCCGCGACCGCGCCATTTTGGCGGTGCTGCTGTACCACGGCCTACGCCGTGAGGAGGTCGCGCAGCTGATGACCAGCGACCTGCAGGACCGCCGAGGCATCAAGCACCTGCAGGTGAGAGGGAAGGGCGGCAAGACCCGCTATTTGCCGCTGCACCCGGTGGCAGCCGACCGCATCCATGCCTACCTGGAACGAGACAGCGAGCGTGAGCCAGGCCATGGGCCGCTGTTTCGCTCAATGCGCGGTCGCACGACTGGCGGGGCCGTTACGGGTAACGGGATCTACAAGGTGGTGGCCCAATGGGCCAGGGCGGCGGGCATCCACGTCGACGGCCTGGGTGTGCACGGACTCCGGGCCACGGCCGCGACCAATGCGCTTGAGCATGACGCCGATATCGCCAAGGTCCAGGAGTGGCTGGGACACGCAAATATCAGCACGACCCGGCTGTACGATCGGCGCGGCCAGCGGCCGGAGGATTCCCCGACTTACAAGGTGCGTTACTGATCGCCTTCGGCGAACTCGCTACACAACCAGGCGTTGCAGCGTGAAATTTGTGCCACCGGCACGCCTATCCTCCTGCACATTTCATGCTGCAGCGTGCAAAAAGGCCACTCGCTGGCCACGCCGATTCGGCCTTGAGCGCGATTTCAAAATGCATGCCTTCACCGAAGGCACCTAGCGGTCTTCCTTGTTCACATTTCCCAAGCCAGCCAGCGCGCACACGCGCCCGGTCGAGCCGGCAGGGGGCGTAGCCCCCTGGGGGCGATTAATCCGGGCCTTAGCGCCCGCAGGGTGGCCGAAGGCCAGGGCAGGCCGGCTTTATCGGCCTGGGCCGCTTAGGCTGGCGTTGACGCGGTAGTAGGGTTTGCTCTATACCGTGCCGTGCCGTAGGCACGACTTTGCACGGGCGTTATCTAAGAGGTGTTTACACCTCGTAAAGCCCTGTTTTTCCCGAAGGGGATAACTGAAGAGGGTATAAAATTCCATTTATTTCTAAAGCTCACAGCCTGGCCAGGCCAAGGTACTAAAACCAGGCCTAATTCAGCTTGGACAAGGGGCATTTTAGCAACAGTCGGCGCCGGCCACACATACACGCTCGGAAGACACAAAATGCGGGCGTGACAGGGCCTCCGCGTGAGCGGATAACCAAAGGGGAAGGGGGTACTAGGAAGGATAGTTAAGAGCGCTTTCCCGCCTTTGCCACGTTGTCCAGCAGCTGACTTAACCTATCCTGAACGCTGGTTGTCGATTGACTTCTGCCTGGCGAGCTACCAGGTGGCTGCGATGGCTCACGCATTGACGGATTGCCCTGATTCTCCTTGGCCTGCCAGCGTGCCCGAGATACCTCACGTCTGTGCAGCTCTTGGGAGTAACGCGCTATGTCATCCAACCGCCGCTGTGCAATCGTGGCCAACTGGACCTGGCGACGCTTGCGCGCTGAGTTCTGCACACGCTCAAAGACGTGCAACAGGCCGAGGTCTTTCCAGAACAGTTTTGTGAGGCGAACTAACACGCGGGTGCGTACCAGGTGCAAGCCGTTGTCGTCCTTTTCATCCAGGCGAACACGCTCGATACGGCGGTATACATAGCCGGCAGCATCAAGGGTCTGAAATAACCGGCACAGGACCGGAGCTGAAATGGGCGAGTCCTCAGCGATTCGCCGCTGCGTATTCAATACATAGTGACCGTTATCTTCATCCAGGAAGCCCAGCACCCCCGTGGCCAGGTCCAATCGAACCAGGATCTGCTCTGCCACTTTCTCGATGGCTACAAACTTCTCAATGCGTGTGCGGCGATCGCCATTCACGCGATCAAGTCGACGAAGGTAACGACCTCGATGAGCCGTTATGTTGCTCAGTCGCTCGTATGCAGATCGGATCAGGGGGTTTTTCAGCTGCTGCTCGGATAAATGCCGGGGGGCTGCGTAAGACGGTGGCATCGGCCGCGCGGGGCGCCGTAAGGCGGAGTGCGGATTAGAGGGGTCAAGTCGTACGGCCTTTAGCTTTGCCATTACGCCTGCCCCCCTCGGTTGCAATAACCGTTCGGAGAAAAGCCTTTGTCTACTATGAGGTACGGGCCGTTGCCATATTGGACGCACACAGCCGCTGCGAATACGAATTCCATTTTTATACGCCGTTCGACGGCAAGCTAAATCGGTTGACATTTTCAGGGTTGCAAGAACCCGTAGTGCCAGCCATAATCAGCTCACCAATTGATGTGTTGAGCAGGCCTCTAACCGTCGAAAGAGAAAGGCCTGTTCTAGATTTTCCAAAAAGCCCGGTTACCAGCCGGGCTTTTTGGTTTCTGCTTTTTGGTTTTCTACACGATTGAACTCTCTGTAAAGGGCTGCCTCAGTGCTGCTCGGCCTTGTTATCCGAACCTTCATTTCCTAGATCCAGACGGAACTGTGGGTGCTTTACCCCCTCGTCCAGCTCCTTTAAATACCTCAACACCGCATTGCGCATGGTCTCGGACACCGTTGTACCTTCCAAACGCATGGCAGCATCAAATCGTCTTTTGGCTTGCTCATCGAGCTTGAAGCTGACGACAGTTGGTTTGTGTTCGGCGGTCATAGGCAGATACCAAAGTAATACGGTAATACACGCTTATGTGAGGTTAGAAGTTCTACGGTAGTACGTCAAGCGCTGGCCTAGATGGTAATGCTTGGCTAGTGAAGGACTTAGCGTAGAAATCTCAGCCTCTATGCCAGACATGGCCAATGGGGACCACGTGGCTTTACCGGGTAGGTACTGGTGGAGGCTTGGGCTTTGATGCGGTAACGGCAGTGGATGGCCAGCGCCGTAGGCGGATCGAGGAGGTGCGCCAATAGCGAGAATCACTAAGACGAAGGCATAAAAAAACCCGGTTTTTGATCACCGGGTTAAACAAGAATTAGGCCATTTCTGAGAGGAGCCGGCCCGGAAAAGATATTATCAGAAGAAATTGTAGGTGTAACTCACGATCAATCGATTCTCGTCTTGGTCGCGCTGATTGGCCGCATCGGAGCGAAGCGAGGCATTGCGCCAGGTCAAGCCAAGACCTTTCAGCGTACCGGCCGGAACGACGTAGCCCAGGGAGAAATCACGCTCCCATTCGCTACGGTCATAGCCAGTGGCAGCAATGTTGTCGCCCTTCAGATACATGACCGATGTCGTCAGACCAGGCACACCGATCGTTGCAAAGTCATAGGCATAACCAGCCAACCAGGTGCGTTCGCCGGCACGTTGGAACTTGCCAATCTGTACGTCGGTAATCAGGTAGCTGCTGGAACCATCACCTTGGTTCAAGAATGGGAAATCACTGGTTCCATTCACACGCTGATAGCCGGCGGTCAGTGCATGGCCTTGCAGGCTGTATGTGAATTTTGCGCTCCAGGTGCGGTTATCAACTTCACCACCGTTGTTGTTGAAGCCCGACGAGCGATAACCCGCAATCCGACCTTCTTGGCTAGCGTTCTTGCCATCAGAGTCGCTGTAGAAATAGCGGAGATCGGTTTTCAGACTGCCAACTGGTAGCGCCCAGTTGTGCAGCAAACCGAAGAAGTGTTGTTTGTAGAAGTCATCCAGGTTGCCGTAGTAATACTGAGCGGTCAGGTCCTTGGTGATTTTATAATCCCCCCCGCCGTAGTAGAACGCGTTGCTGCGCTGGTTCGATCGGGTGGTTACTGGATTGCCATTCGAGCCCGCAATGGTCAGCGAGTCCATGTTGGTCGAGTTCCGACCCTTGGCGTGCTCGAGCTTGCCACCCACCAATGTCAAGTTTTCGATGTCATTACTGGTGACCTGGCCACCCTCGAACGTCTGCGGAAGCATGCGGCCATCATTGGTTTGAACGACAGGAAGCTTTGGTTGCAGAGTACCCAAGCGCAGTTCTGTCTTGGAAATTTTCACCTTGCCGGTAACGCCCAGGCTGCCGAAGTCGCCAACGGCGCGGCCGTCACTGTCACTCGGGAAAACAGTACCGCCCTTGCCCACACTATTGGCGTTGTAAGCAGTGCCTTTGCCGGAGTCAAGACGAACGCCATACAGGCCGATAGCATCCAAACCGAAGCCAACAGTTCCGTCGGTGTAGCCCGATACGAAGTTGAAGATGAAGCCTTGACCCCACTCTTCTTGTTTCGAAGGATTGGCGGTGCCATCCCGGTTGTCCGTGTTGATGTAGAAATTGCGGGCCGTAACGCTCAATTTGCTGTCTTCAACGAAACCATGTTGCTGGGATTCGGCGGCGTGTGCACCTAAAGACAGGCTGGCAAGCGCGACAGCTACAGGCAAAGAACGTTTGTACATAGATAGCTCCTGGTGTGTCTTTTTTATGGTGATGCTGAAAGGCCGCCACGCTAAACGTAAATATTTGTTACGTCCATGATCGTTACGGTTTTTGCTTATTCCTTTTGGATATGAACGTGACTACAAAATTGCAAATCACCTTCTAGCCAGAAGTAAACCTAGTAAACCGTCAGTCATCAGTGTTTACTATTCCGTACACCTGGATCACGTTTCGAACCAGGCCGCAATGAAGACTGGTGTTGATCCGATGACAGAGCCGATACGAATGACCCTTGCGGATTTTGAAGCAAGCCAAGCAAAGCTGATAAAACTGTCTGCTGAGGTAAATAACCTGGCCCGCTTGATTCTTGTTGAGGGGTTACCCCCAACGGAAGCCGCTGCGGCCATGGGCATGACCAAGCAGAATGCTTACAAACATATGAAACGCGTTAGGGCTCTCCTACAAGGGTTGCCAGCCAACTGGGTGCTTATGGAAGCGGAATGGATGCCAGACTGGTTAGCGGCAGAAACACGCGAAAAATTAAAAAAAGAGATCGAAAAAATAAAAAAAGAGTAAACCGAGTAAACTAATGGTTGACAGGGTTTACTCGAATACATAGCATGGGGCCATCAGCGACAAACATGGCGCTGAACCCCAAACCAAAGGAGTGTCACCATGAAAGCATCTCTCAAAATCGCAGCGTTCGGCCTGGTTGCAATGGGCGCTCTGTTCAGCACCGGTTGCACTACCCTCGACAACCTGCACGCCGCCGCCGCTGCTGAACGCGCTGCGAATCCAGAGAAGTACACCGAGATTCCAGAAGTTGCTCAGGCTCAATACTCCGCTGGCCAAGACGGTATCCCGTACCAGCCATCCTGCGCCTGGGGTTGCCCGGACGGTGTGCCTGAACTCACCCGTAACTTCTAAACCCAGCGATCCAAACAAAACCCCGCCGAAGCGGGGTTTTTTGTGTCTAACCTAGAAAACGCCCCGCATAGCGGGGCATTTCTAACTACAAACTAACAGCACGATGAGATTTTTAGGTCCCGCTACAGCCCCCTCCACAGCTGTACCACTTAATTGTTAGTGGAAGGGCGCGAGTTGACATTGCATCACCATTGAATGCCTTCAACGTGTAGGAGCGTACGTCACCGTCATTCGTTTTCAAATAAAGATCGGAGCCGAACTGTCCAGGTATGACTTTATTTGATAGTGAGAATGAGGTTCCCGAGCCTGAGTAAACAACGTTGTCCCATGGGTCAACTACTTCGTAACGAGTAGCCCCCGTGGCACTCCAACTAAAATTGTTTTCTTCGTAATACGCAATCTCCCTATCTAGATGAAGACGACTGGCACTGAACGTCGATGAGCCTGCCTGAGTAGAACGACCTTGCTCAGAAAAGCTGCTTATAACAGGCGCGGCACTCTGTAATGTCACCGCAGCCGTGGCCGATCCAGCTACCGCCGACGCCCTCACCGTCGCAGACCCAGCGACCGAACCACTCAGCGTCACAGTGACTTTACCGCTGGCATTGGTGGTAGTTGAAGTCGCAGACAATGTACCTAGGCTGGTGGTCCAGCTCACGGCGACGCCTGCACCAACAGAGTTGTTGTTGGCATCAAGTACCGTTGCAACCAACGTACTCACATCAGAACCATTTGCAACAATAGAAGTTGGCGTTGCCTCGACATCAACGACACGGACTGTTGAAAGGTCAGCTGTAAAAGTAACCCCAGCGTTTGCGAAACCAGCAACCGCCGCTGCTTTGACTGTTACACCTACTGCGGCGGTTGAAGAACGCAATACGATTGTTGCTTGACCACTGGAATTGGTCACGCTCGATGCTGCGGAAAGCGTGCCTCCGGTAGTTGTCCACGTCACATTGATACCGGCCCCCAAAGTGTTGCCATTGGCATCCTTGACTGTCGCGACCAAGGTACTGGTTGAACTGCCGTTGGCTACGATGCTGGTGGGTGTCGCCACCAATGCCGTTACCGCTGCCGTGGCGCTGTCGGGCGTCAGGGTCACTGCTGCAGTTGCAGATCCAGCCACGGCCGAAGCCGTCACCGTTGCCGAACCGGCCACTGTGCCTTTCAGCGTCACCGTGGCCTGGCCACTGGCGTTGGTCGTGCTCGATGCTGCAGACAAGCTGCCCAGCGACGTCGACCAGGTCACCGCAACGCCGGCGCCCAGGGTGTTGCCGTTGGCATCCTTGACCGTGGCCACCAGGGTGCTGGTCGCCGTGCCGTTGGCCACAATGCTGGTCGGAGTCGCTACCAGCGAGGTCACGTCGGCCGTCGCACTGTTCGGCGTCAGGGTCACTGCTGCAGTTGCAGATCCAGCCACGGCCGAAGCCGTCACCGTCGCCGAACCGGCCACCGTGCCTTTCAGTGTCACCGTGGCCTGGCCACTGGCATTGGTCGTGCTCGATGCTGCAGACAAGCTGCCCAACGATGTCGACCAGGTCACCGTAACGCCGGCACCCAGGGTGTTGCCGTTGGCATCCTTGACCGTGGCCACCAGAGTACTGGTCGCCGTGCCGTTGGCCACGATGCTGGTCGGAGTCGCTACCAGCGAGG
>NZ_JANUEN010000019.1:0-60559 GCF_024809815.1 Pseudomonas sp. BIGb0381 | reverse complement strand
TCGCATTTCAATTCCCCTCCCCTCGTTCTGCCTCTTCATCACCCAGATCAATCTTGCTATCCAGTCTTTATTCGCGCACTTAGACTCAGGCCAATTCCTCCAAAGGTAAGCCGCCATGTCCGAGACGCTGCTCAGTTCCCGCAATCTGGCTTTCGAGCTGTACGAAGTCCTCGATGCCGAGGGCCTGACCCAGCGCGAGCGGTTTGCCGAGCACAATCGCGAAACCTTCGATGCGGCCATCAGCACGGCCCGCAACATTGCCGAGAAGTACTTCGCGCCACACAACCGCAAAAACGACGAGAACGAACCACGTTTTGAGGACGGTAAGGCGATTCTGATTCCGGAAGTGAAACCGGCGGTGGATGCGTTCCTTGAAGCCGGCTTCCTCAATGCGGCCCGCAGCTTCGAAGCCGGTGGCATGCAGTTGCCGACCCTGCTGTCTCAAGCCTGCTTCGCTCACTTCCAATCCGCCAACGCGGCCTCGACGTCCTACCCGTTCCTGACCATGGGCGCCGCCAACCTGATCGAAAGCTTCGGCACCGAGGAGCAGAAACAGCGCTTCCTGCAACCGATGATCGAAGGCCGCTTCTTCGGCACCATGGCCCTGACCGAACCCCACGCCGGCTCATCGCTGTCAGATATTCGTACCCGCGCCGAACCAGCGGCTGACGGCAGCTATCGACTCAAGGGCAACAAGATCTTTATCTCCGGAGGCGACCACCCGCTGTCGGAAAACATCGTGCACATGGTGCTGGCCAAACTGCCGGACGCGCCGGCCGGGGTGAAGGGCATTTCGCTGTTTATCGTGCCCAAGTTCCTGGTCAACGATGATGGCAGCCTGGGCGAACGTAACGATGTCCTGCTGGCCGGGCTGTTTCACAAGATGGGCTGGCGGGGCACCACGTCCACGGCGCTGAATTTCGGCGATAACGGTAACTGCGTCGGCTATCTGGTGGGTAAGCCGCACCAGGGCCTGAGCTGCATGTTCCAGATGATGAACGAGGCGCGCATCGGTGTGGGCATGGGCGCGGTGATGCTCGGCTACGCCGGCTATCTCTATTCGCTGGAATACGCCCGCGAACGTCCGCAAGGTCGCCTGCCCGACAGCAAAGACCCGTCCACCGCGCCGGTCTCGATCATCCAGCACGCCGATATCAAGCGCATGCTGCTAACGCAAAAAGCCTACGTCGAAGGCGCCTTCGACCTGGGCCTGTACGCCGCGCGCCTGTTCGATGACACCACGACGCTGGAAACCGAGGCAGAGCGTAAACAGGCCCACGAACTGCTGGACCTGCTCACGCCCATCGTCAAATCCTGGCCCTCGGAGTTCTGCCTCAAGGCCAACGAGCTGGCAATCCAGATCCTCGGCGGCCACGGCTACACCCGCGAATACCCGGTGGAGCAGTACTACCGCGACAACCGCCTGAACCCGATCCACGAGGGCACCCATGGCATCCAGTCCCTGGACTTGCTGGGGCGCAAATTGGCGCAGAACGGCGGCGCGGGGCTCAAGCAACTGATCCGGCTGATCGCCGACACGGGCTCGCGGGCACAGGAATATCCAGGCCTGACGGCGTTAAGAGAACCGCTGGAACACCTCGTGGCCCGTCTGCAAAGCGTGACGATCGGCCTGCTGACGGATCTCGCCCAGGGCAAGGTCAACAGCAGCCTGGCGAACTCGGCGCTGTACCTGAAGGTATTCGGGCACACGGTAATTGGCTGGCGCTGGCTGGAACAGGCGATTCGCGCCGAAGAAGGGCTGGCCAAGGGCAATGTGGCCGATGTCGCCTTCTATAAAGGCAAGCTCCAGGCCGCCCGGTATTTCCTGACCTGGGAAGTACCGGGCTGCCATCATGAACTGGCGATTCTGGAGGCACGGGATGATACGTGCCTGGGGATGCAGGATGAGTGGTTCTAGGGCTGGATCGCCTTGGAAATCACCTCGACCGTGGCGCTGACTTGCTCTTGGTAACGGTCGAGTTCCTGTTGGTGAGCCTGCTGCATTTCGATCTGCTCGGCGCACAGGTTCAGCGCCGCCAGCACCAGTAGCTTGTCACCGATCAGGGTCGGGTACTTTTTCTTGGTGGTGGCCAGGGAGGCCTTGAGCATGGTCACGGCGTGCATCAGGGTTTTATCTTCCCCGGCCGGGGCCTTGATCGAGTAATCCTCTCCGAGAATCGAAACGACCTTTATCCCTTCATTCATGCGCTGACAGGGCCTGCGCTCACGCGCTCAACCAGCGCCTGGATACGCGCTGCCGTCGCGCCGTGCTTTTCTTCCTGTTCCATCAGGTTCAGTTGCAGGCTGTCGTTCTCATCCTTGGCGCGAGCCAGTTCGGCCTTGAGGGATTCGTTGCTGCCCAGTAGCTCCTGATTCTGCTGTACCAGGTCGCTGACCAGTTGTTCCAGTTGGCTGAGGGATGCTTCTAACATTTTGATTTCTCGGGCTTTTTCAAAGGGCGGTGACGATAAAGAAAATTCACCTCGGATGCCAGGGTTATCCCTGGCGCGCAGCCCGTTTTTTAAGGGCCGGGCCACACTTTCGAGCCTTAGTGACTGCATTTCCCCCTTCTGGTTCCTGAATCCGCGCAACCCCTCGTCAGGTGCGACAAAAACGCACAGCCCCCTATAGACTTTAGTCGTATGCCCGATAGAGAGGCACACCCCGTCTCATGACCGCACGGATCGCGCCTCTCCCAGGATTTCCGCATGTCGCTTCGTAATATGAATATCGCTCCGAGGGCCTTCCTCGGCTTCTCGCTTATTGGCGCGTTGATGTTGTTTCTAGGCGTGTTCGCCCTGAACCAGATGAGCAAGATCCGTGGCGCCACCCAAGACATCACCCAGTCCAGCGTGCCAAGCATTCGCGCCCTGGATGAGTTCACCCAACTGACCCTGCGCCTGCGCGTGCTGTCGTACCGCTTGCTGACCAACCGCGAGCCGGACGTGCAGCAAAAGACCCTGGAAGCCTTCGAGCTGCGCAACCAGCAGATCCGCACGGCCCAGGGCGTCTACGAGAAACTGATCGACAGCGGCGAAGAACGCTCGATCTACGACGAATATATGCGCCTGCTTACCCAGTACCAGCAGATTGAAGCGCGTATGAAGAGCCTGTCGAGCGCCAACCAGATCGATGAGCTACGCAACCTTCTCAACACAGAACTGTTGAACAACTCCGAGCAGGTCAACATGGTGCTCAACCGCCTGCTGGACTACAACAACAAGGCCGCCCTGGCCACCAATCAACAGGCCGAAGACCAGTACAACATGGCCTTTGACTGGGTGATTGGCCTGCTGGTGATCGCCACGGCGCTGACGATGTTGTTCGCCTGGCTGCTGACCCGCAGCATCACCCTGCCGATTTCCCAAGCGCTCGAAGCGGCGGAAGAAGTCGCCGAAGGCAACCTGACGCGGCCGATCAAGGTCGACGGCAACGACGAAGCCGGACGCCTGCTGGCCGCCATGGCCAAGATGCAGGAAAAGCTGCGCGACACGTTGCAACGCATCGCCGGCTCCGCCACCCATCTGGCCTCCGCCGCCGAGGAGCTGAACGCCGTCACCGACGAAAGCGCCCGTGGCCTGACCCGGCAGAACAACGAAATCGAACAAGCGGCCACCGCCGTTAACGAGATGACCAGCGCCGTCGAAGAAGTCGCGCGCAATGCGGTGAGCACCTCTGAAGCCTCGCGCAACGCCACCACCTCAGCCGGTGACGGCCGTGACCTGGTGCAAGAGACCGTCAGCGCCATCGAGCGCATGAGCGGCGATGTGCAAGCGACCGCCACACTGATTGGCGAACTGGCCAATGAGTCGCGCGATATCGGCAAAGTACTGGACGTGATTCGCGGCCTGGCCGACCAGACCAACCTGCTGGCCCTGAACGCGGCGATTGAAGCCGCGCGCGCCGGCGAAGCAGGGCGTGGGTTCGCGGTGGTTGCCGATGAAGTGCGGGCGTTGGCCCATCGCACCCAGCAGTCCACCAGCGAGATCGAGCGGATGATCGGCAGTATCCAGGCCGGCACCGAGCACGCGGTGGACTCGATGCGCAACAGCACCGAGCGGGCGGAATCGACGCTGAACATCGCCAAAGGCGCGGGTATGTCGTTGGATACCATCAATACGGCGATTGTCGAGATCAACGAGCGCAACCTGGTCATCGCCAGCGCAGCGGAAGAACAGGCGCAGGTAGCGCGGGAAGTGGACCGCAACCTGGTAAATATCCGTGACCTGTCGGTGCAGTCGGCGACCGGTGCCAGCCAGACCAGTGCGGCGAGCAATGAGCTGTCGCGCCTGGCGGTGGATTTGAATGGGATGGTTGGCCGCTTCCGCCTCTAACTGCCTGCACTGGCTTGAAATGTGGGAGGGGGCTTGCCCCCGATAGCGGTGGGTCAGTTACAGATAAGCTGACTGACATACCGCCATCGGGGGCAAGCCCCCTCCCACATTTAGTTATGCGCCAATCAGAAAAAGCTTTTTGACAGCACAGCAATTCAACAGGTTAGAATCCCTGGCACGCAGACTGCATGGTCAGTTTGCGCCTCGCCTTATTTGCTCATGGAGTACTGCCTTTGAATGCGACAACCATCAACAGCCTGTTCTTGATCGGCGCGTTGCTGGTGAGTGCGAGCATTCTGGTGAGTTCTCTTTCCTCGCGCCTGGGCATCCCGATCCTGGTGATCATCCTGGCCGTGGGCATGGTCGCCGGCGTCGATGGCGGCGGCATCATCTTCGACAATTACCCGACTGCCTACCTGGTGGGCAACCTCGCGCTGGCAGTGATCCTGCTCGACGGCGGCTTGCGCACGCGGGTGGCGAGTTTCCGCGTGGCACTCTGGCCGGCATTGTCCCTGGCCACGGTGGGGGTGTTGATTACCACCGGCCTCACCGGCATGGCGGCGGCCTGGCTGTTTGACCTCAATATTATTCAAGGCCTGCTGATCGGTGCGATTGTCGGCTCAACCGACGCCGCAGCCGTATTCTCGCTGCTGGGCGGCAAGGGCTTGAACGAACGGGTGACCGCCAGCCTTGAGATCGAATCCGGCAGCAACGACCCGATGGCGGTGTTCCTCACCGTCACCTTGATCGACATGCTCGCCAGCGGCCAGACCGGCCTGCACTGGAGCCTGCTGACCCATCTGGTGCGCGAGTTCGGCATCGGCGGCATCGTCGGCCTCGGCGGCGGCTGCTTGATGCTGCAGATGGTCAACCGCATCAACCTGGCCACCGGCCTGTACCCGATCCTGGTAATCGCCGGTGGCCTGTTCGTGTTCGCCCTGACCAACGCCCTGCATGGCAGCGGCTTCCTCGCCGTGTACCTGTGCGGCCTGGTGATCGGCAATCGCCCGGTGCGTAGCCGTCATGGCATTTTGCATATGCTCGACGGTATGGCCTGGCTGGCCCAGATCGGTATGTTCCTGGTGCTGGGCCTGCTGGTCACGCCCCATGACTTGCTGCCGATTGCCCTGCCGGCCCTGGGCCTGGCGCTGTGGATGATCCTGTTCGCGCGGCCGCTGTCGGTGATGGTCGGTCTGCTGCCGTTCAAGGCGTTCCATGGCCGCGAAAAGGCCTTTATTGCCTGGGTCGGCCTGCGTGGCGCGGTCCCCATCATCCTGGCGGTGTTCCCGTTGATGGCGGGTCTGCCCCACGCGCAGTTGTACTTCAACCTGGCGTTCTTTATCGTGCTGGTGTCGCTGCTGGTACAGGGCACAAGCCTGCCGTGGGTGGCCAAGCTGCTGAAAGTGACCGTCCCGCCGGACCCGGCGCCGATCTCCCGCGCCGCCCTGGAAGTGCACGTCACCAGCGAGTGGGAGCTGTTCGTCTACCGCCTGGGCGCAGAAAAATGGTGCATCGGCGCGGCCCTGCGCGAGCTGAAAATGCCCGAAGGCACGCGCATCGCTGCCCTGTTCCGTGGCCAGCAACTGCTCCATCCGTCGGGTAGTACGGTGTTGGAAGTCGGCGATTTGCTCTGCGTGATCGGCCACGAACACAACCTGCCGGCCCTGGGCAAACTGTTCAGCCAGGCACCGCAGCGCGGCCTCGATTTGCGCTTCTTCGGCGACTTCGTGCTCGAAGGCGACGCCCAGCTGGGCGCGGTTTCCGCCCTGTATGGCCTCAAGCTCGAAGGGATCGACCCGGACATGCCGCTGAGCCGCTTCATCACCCAGAAAGTCGGCGGCGCGCCGGTGGTGGGCGACCAGGTGGAGTGGAACAACACCATCTGGACCGTCGCGGTCATGGACGGGAACAAGATTGGCAAAGTCGGCGTCAGATTCCCCGAAGGAAGTCGCCCGGCCCCCGGACTCTTCCTCTAAACTGCGGGGCGACAGCACGCCCCCGATTCTTCACCTTGCTCGATCGGTCTCTATGCCAACCCTGCGCACTTTTCTCGCCACTGCCCTGCTGGGCCTGACCCTTTGTGTCGGCAGCGTCTACGCCGCCGACCCGCCCAGCGCCGACGCCATCCAGCAAACCCTGGACAAGCTGCCTGATCGCAAACTGCCCGACGCCGACATGAAGGCGCTGCAGTCTATCCTGCAACAGACCCTGACCTACCTGGGCAACAAGCAGGATTACGAACAGCGCCTGGTCGACCTCAAGCGCCAGTTGGAAGACGCCCCGCGCCAGACCAGCGAGAACCAGCGCGAACTGACCCGGCTCAAGGCCACCAAGATCATTCCGGTCGCCCAGCGCTACGCCACCCTGCCGGTACCGCAGCTCGAGCAACTGCTGGTGCAGCGCACCACCCAGCAAGGCGACCTGCAAAAAGACCTGGCCGAAGCCAACAGCCTGACCATCGCGGCCCAGACCCGCCCCGAGCGCGCCCAGACCGAAATCAGCAGCAGCCAGACGCGCATCCAGCAGATCAATTCGACCCTCAAGGCCGGCAAGGACAATGGCAAGGCCCTCAGCAGCGACCAGCGCAACCAGCTGAATGCCGAACTTGCCGCACTGAATGCCCTGATTCCCCTGCGCCGCCAGGAACTGGCCGGCAACAGCCAACTGCAAGACCTGGGCAACAGCCAGCACGACCTGGTGGTGGAAAAGACCGCGCGCCTGGAACAAGAGATCCAGGACCTGCAAACCCTGATCAACCAGAAACGCCTGGCCCAGTCCCAACAGACCGTTACCCAGCAGTCCATCGAAGCGCAAAAGGCCGGCGGCAGCAGCCTGTTGGCCACGGAAAGCGCGGCCAACCTGAAGCTGTCCGACTACCTGCTCAAGAGCACCGACCGCCTCAACGACCTGACCCAGAAGAACCTGCAGACCAAACAGCAACTGGACACAGTGACCCAGAGCGATTCGGCCCTGGACGAGCAAATCAACGTGCTCAAGGGCAGCCTGCTGCTGTCGAAGATTCTGTATAAGCAGAAACAAGCGCTGCCCCGCCTGACCGTGGACCGCGACCTGGCGGACGACATCGCCAACATTCGCCTGTACCAGTTTGAGGTCAACCAACAGCGCGAGCTGATCAGCTCTCCCAGCACTTATGTGGACAACCTGCTGGCCAACCAGCCGCCGGCCGACGTCACCCCGCAACTGCGGCGCACCCTGCTGGAACTGGCGATTACCCGCAGTGACCTGCTGGAGCGCCTGAGCCGAGAGTTGAGCGCGCTGCTTAACGAATCCATCACCCTTCAACTGAACCAGAAACAACTGCTCAGCACCGCCACCACCCTGCGCGCGACGCTCGATGAACAGATGTTCTGGATCCCCAGCAACAAGCCGCTGGACACCGAGTGGCTGGAAACCGTGCCGGCGCACCTGAGCAAGCAGGTTGCCACCCTGCCCTGGGCTTCCAGCGTCAGCGAGTTGTACGACGGCCTGACCCAGCGCCCGCTGCTGTTCCTGCCGTTGCTGCTGTTGATCGGCGCGCTGCTGTGGCGACGCAAGGCCCTGTACCAACGCCTGAACAAGGTCCACCTGGACATCGGTCACTTCAAGCGCGACAGCCAGTGGCACACACCGCAAGCGATCTTGATCAATATCCTGCTGGCCATGCCCGTATCGTTGGGGCTGGCGCTGTGCGGCTACGCGCTGCAGATCGACGCCCGTGGGCAAAACGCCAACCTGGGTTCAGCCCTGCTGCAACTGGCCCAGGCGTGGCTGGTGTTCTACACCGCCTACCGCATCCTGGCGCCGGGTGGCGTGGCCGAGTTGCACTTCCGCTGGGAAAAGCCCCAAGTCGAATTCCTCCAAGGCTGGGTGCGCAAACTCGGGCTGGTGGTGCTGGCCCTGGTGGCCGTGGTGGCCATCGCCGAGCACCAACCGGCAGCACTGGCCGACGACGTGCTGGGCATCGCCGTGGTCCTGACCTGCTACGCCCTGATGGCCTGGTTGCTGGGGCGCCTGCTGCTCCACAGCCCGACCCACGAAAAAGCCTCGCTGTTCCGCAAAGCCATGGGCCTGGTGTTCACCGCGCTGCCTATCGCGCTGTTTATCGCCGTGTGCTTTGGCTACTACTACACCGCGCTCAAGCTCAGCGACCGGTTGATCAACACCCTGTACCTGCTGATGTTCTGGCTGGTGATCGAAGCCACCTTCGTCCGCGGCCTCGGCGTTGCCGCCCGGCGCCTGGCCTATTCCCGCGCCCTGGCCAAACGCCAGGCGGCCAAGGAAGCGGGTGACGGCGAAGCGGTGATCGAAGAACCGACACTGGACATCGAGCAGGTCAACGAACAGTCCATGCGCCTGATTCGCCTGGCCCTGCTCGGCGGTTTTATCGCCGCGCTGTACTGGGTGTGGTCGGACCTGATCTCAGTGTTTTCGTACCTGGATAACGTCACCCTGTACGAATACACCAGCGGCACCGGTGCCAATATCAGCATGGTGCCGATCAGCATCGGCGACTTGCTTGGCGCGCTGATCATCATCGGCATCACCTTCGCACTGGCGCGTAACCTGCCGGGTTTGCTGGAAGTACTCGTACTGTCCAAGCTCGACCTGGCCCAGGGCAGCGCCTACGCCACCACCACATTGCTGTCTTACGTGATCGCCGGCGTGGGCTTCGTGTCCACACTGTCCACCCTCGGCGTCAGCTGGGACAAGTTGCAGTGGCTGGTCGCCGCGCTGTCGGTGGGCCTGGGCTTCGGGATGCAGGAGATCTTCGCCAACTTCATCTCCGGCATCATGATCCTGTTCGAACGCCCGGTGCGGATCGGCGACACCATCACCATCGGTAACCTGTCGGGCACGGTGAGCAAGATCCGCATCCGCGCCACCACCATCACCGACTTCGACCGCAAGGACATCATTGTCCCCAACAAGACGTTCATTACCGGGCAACTGATCAACTGGTCGCTGACCGACACCATCACCCGCGTCACCCTCAAGCTGGGCGTGGACTACGGCTCCGACCTGGACCTAGTGAAGGAATTGTTGCTCAAGGCCGCGCGAGAAAACCCGAGGGTGTTGAAGGAACCGGAACCCCACGTGTACTTCCTCAACTTCGGCGAAAGTACACTGGACCACGAACTGCGCATGCACGTGCGCGACCTCGGCGACCGCAACCCGGTGATCGACGAAGTGAACCGCTTTATCAACCGCGAGTTCAAGAACCACCACATCAACATCTCCTTCCGGCAGATGGAGGTGTACCTCAAAAACCTCCACGGCCAGGAATACAAGCTGGTGCCGGTGGAAGACGAGAAGAGAACCATCGTCGGGCCGGCCGAGGCGCAAGATGTGCCAGAGCCGCCGGCGGGCAAAGTGGCGGATGCACCCGAGCCACCGCCGAGCAAACTCGACTAAATGCCCTATCCCCAGCAGAATGCTCGGACATTCTGCTGGAGATGGCCGGTGAAAGCCCTCGACGAACTGACCTTCGACAACCGCTTCGCACGCCTGGGCGACGCGTTCTCAACCCACGTATTGCCCGAGCCCCTCGACGAACCGCGCCTAGTGGTGGCAAGCAATGCCGCCATGGCCCTGCTCGACCTCGACCCTGCAGTGGCCGAAACGCCGGTGTTTGCCGAGCTGTTCAGCGGCCACAAGCTGTGGGCCGAAGCCGAGCCGCGGGCGATGGTCTATTCCGGGCATCAGTTTGGCGGCTACACCCCACAACTGGGCGATGGCCGAGGGTTGCTGCTGGGCGAGGTGTACAACGAGGCCGGCGAACATTGGGATCTGCACCTGAAAGGCGCGGGGATGACGCCCTACTCGCGCATGGGCGATGGCCGCGCGGTGCTGCGCTCGTCAATCCGGGAGTTTTTGGCCTCCGAAGCGCTGCATGCACTGGGCATCCCCAGCAGCCGCGCGTTGTGCGTGATCGGCTCCAGCACCCCGGTCTGGCGGGAGAAGCAGGAACGTGGGGCGATGGTGCTGCGCTTGGCGCCCAGCCATGTCCGCTTTGGTCATTTCGAATATTTCTACTACACCAAGAAGCCCGAACAGCAGGCCGAGCTGGCCGAACACGTGCTGAACCTGCACTACCCCGAGTGCAGGGAACAGCCCGAGCCCTACCTGGCGATGTTCCGCGAAATCGTCGAACGCAACGCCGAGATGATCGCCAAATGGCAGGCCTATGGTTTCTGCCACGGGGTGATGAACACCGACAACATGTCGATCCTCGGCATCACCTTCGACTTCGGGCCGTTTGCGTTTCTCGACGACTTTGACGCGCACTTCATCTGCAACCACTCGGACCATGAAGGGCGCTATTCCTTCAGTAACCAAGTGCCCATCGGCCAGTGGAATCTCAGCGCGCTGGCCCAGGCGCTCACGCCATTTATCAGCGTCGACGCCTTGAAAGAAGCCCTTGGCCTGTATCTGCCGCTGTACCAGGCCCACTACCTGGACCTGATGCGCCGCCGATTGGGGCTGACCACTGCCGAAGACGAGGACCAGAAGCTGGTCGAGCAGTTGCTGAAGCTGATGCAGAACAGCGGTGTGGATTACACGCTGTTCTTCCGGCGGCTGGGGGATGAACCGGCAGCGCTGGCGGTGGCGAAGCTGCGCGATGATTTTGTCGACCTCGCCGGCTTTGATGCCTGGGCAGGACTGTACAAGGCTCGTATTGAGCGGGATGGGGATTACAGCGAGGAACAGCGCCGTGTGCGGATGCACGCAGTGAACCCGCTGTACATCCTGCGTAACTACCTCGCACAGAACGCTATCGCTGCCGCCGAATCAGGCGATTACAGCGAAGTGCGACGGTTGCATGAGGTGCTTTCCAAACCGTTCGAGGAGCAGGCGGGGATGGAGCAGTACGCGCAACGACCGCCGGATTGGGGCAAGCATTTGGAGATCAGTTGTTCGTCGTAAGACAGAGAGGCTGTGGCGAGAGAGCTTACTCCCGCAGGGCTGCTGCGCAGCCCAACGCGGGGCAAGCCCGCTCGCCACAGTCATGTATCTATCTTGATAACTATCGGCGCTGACTCCAAATAGAGACTAATGGCCATACTCAGGAGCCCACCATGTCCGACCCTCTCGTTATCCCCTGCCCCCATTGCAACGGCCTCAACCGCATCCCCGGCGAACGCCTGGGTGATACGCCCAAGTGCGGGCGTTGCAAGCAAGCGGTTCTACTGAGCAAGCCTTTCGAGCTGAAGCAAGGCGACTACGCCAGTCAGATCAAGGGCGATTTGCCGTTGCTGGTGGACGTGTGGGCCGATTGGTGTGGGCCGTGCAAGTCGTTTGCGCCGGTGTTTGAGCAGGCGGCCGGGCAGTTGGAAGGCAAGTGCCGGTTGGCCAAGCTGGACAGCGAGGCCAACCAGCAGCTGTCGGCGCAACTGGGGATCCGGTCGATCCCCAGTCTGATTCTGTTCAAGAACGGCCGCGAAGTGGCGCGCCAGAGCGGGGCGTTTCCGTTGCCGCAGTTGATGAGCTGGTTGCGTAGCCAGGGGGTGTAACCGGGCCTTGAGAACAAGGCTGGACAGTGTGGGAGGGGGCAAGTCGAATCGTCGCACCGCCCCTCCCACATTTGACCGAGTGTTATCTTCAGGCCACGGGGGCTTCGCGGTCCATTATCTGGCCGACCAGCATTACGCCAAGTTCGCTCAATTGGTGGATAGCCAGGGCCACGTCGCGGTGTTCGCCGGTGAGGTCGTTGGACAGGTTGAGTAACAGGGTGCGGACGGAGGAGAAGGTTTCGTAGCTGTTGAGGATGAGGGTTTCGGTGGGGAGGTTGGCTGTAACGGTATAGAGGTTAACCATGGATCGTCTCCGAGTAGTGGAGCCGCAACCGGCCGCTACTAAACGGAGGGTGGCAGCTGTACGCAGGTTAGTAGACCGGGGAGACGCAACCGGCGCGCTCGAAAGCGCCCTCCGTACAGCCACCATCAAATTCAGGAAGCTCCTGATCGACGAATTGCCGTACGTCTCACCTCGGGCTACTAAACCCGATCACTGAACATTCAGTGACCGCAGAACCTTAGAGATGCCCATCCAGACGCACAAGCCGGCGGATTCTGGCGTACCTGTAGGCAACGATACAAGCCACACCCCCTCTAGCCAGACCCTTCCTACAGCCTCTGTGGGAAAAATCCAATCCCCGACTGAAATGCAATTCAAATGTGGGAGGGGGCTTGCTCCCGATGGCGGTGAGTCAGTCAAAGTACTCGTGACTGATACACCGCCATCGGGAGCAAGCCCCCTCCCACAGAGGTTTTGTGTCGCCAGCAAAATCAGGCGTTTTCCAGCAGGTTATGCAACTCCACAAATTGCAGAGTGAGCTTGTGCCGTGGGTCCAGGTGGATCAGCGGCTTGTTCTCCTGGTGCGACTCGCGCATGCGCACCGAGCTGGCCAGGTACACCGGCAGCACCGGCAAGCCTTCGGCAATCAACTCATCGAGCATTTGCTGCGGCAGGCTCGCCCGCGCCTGGAACTGGTTGACCACGATACCTTCGACTTCCAGGCCTTCGTTGTGGTCTTCCTTCAATTCTTCGATTTCGGCCAGCAGGCCATACAGGGCCTGACGCGAGAAGCTGTCACAATCGAAGGGGATCAGCACACGATCAGCGGCAATCAGCGCCGAAACCGCATAAAAGTTCAGGGCTGGCGGGGTATCCAGGTAGATCCGGTCGTAATCCTCGCTCAGCTCATCCAGCAGCTTTCGCAGCTTGTTGATCTTGTGCTTGGCTTCAAGCTTGGGCTGCAAGTCCGCGAGTTCGGCGGTCGCGGTGATGACGTGCAGGTTGTCGAAGGGTGTTTCGTAGATATCCACCTTGTTCTTCTTCGAAAACGGCCCGGAAGACAGGGTTTGCTTGAAAAAGTCCGCGATCCCCATAGGGATGTCATCGCCGGTCAGCCCGGTGAGGTATTGGGTCGAGTTGGCTTGTGCATCGAGGTCCACCAACAGGGTTCGATAGCCTTCGCTGGCGCTGACCGCCGCCAGGTTGCAGGCAATGCTGGACTTACCAACGCCGCCTTTTTGATTGAAAACCA
Organism: Pseudomonas sp. BIGb0381; assembly: GCF_024809815.1. Lineage (NCBI taxonomy): Bacteria > Pseudomonadati > Pseudomonadota > Gammaproteobacteria > Pseudomonadales > Pseudomonadaceae > Pseudomonas > Pseudomonas sp. BIGb0381. The sequence continues at coordinate 47,179 of NZ_JANUEN010000019.1, read as the reverse complement.
CGCGCCGCATGGAAAAACCTCCGTGTATCAATGAATGTCCGAGTGTAGAGGGCAAAAGCGCCTGTTAGCTACCTCGTTCATCGATGCATTGCTGCATCGCATCTGCCCTGTCATACGTCGCGGACAAGTGAAAAGGAAGTGTCCGACGATCCAACTTGCCCCCCATTGAAGGACAATCTGTAAATCTTCCCCACTATTTGTAATCGGCCGTGCACATTTCTTTACCAAAGTTTGCTAGAACCCCACGGCACCGGGATAATGCGCGCCATTCGGCGATTGCTCCCTGTCCCGGTATTCGGGGCCAAAAGCCGCACATGGAAGCCCGCAGGGGCGGGATAACTTCTCAGTGATCAACTTCAACATCGCCCAATGGCGTGCCTGGGCTCCTGGCCTGGAAAGCACGGACGACTGGCACGCCTGGTGCCAGGCCCCGGTGTTGCTGCCTGCCAGCGATGCGTCCCCCGACGTGTCATTCCTGCCGGCCATGCAGCGCCGCCGCCTGAGCCGCCTGGCACGCATGGCATTCAGCGTGGGCTGGCCGTTGGCCGAAGGCCTGCAAGACCTGCCGCTGGTGTTTATTTCCCGGCATGGCGAAACCCCGCGCACCCTGGACATCCTCAGTGACCTGGCCAACGACCAGCCGCTGTCGCCGACCCAATTCAGCCTGTCGGTGCATAACGCGGTGATTGGCCTATGGTCGATCCTGCGCAATGAAACCAGCGAGATGACGGCCCTCGCCGCTGCCGGCGATGGCCTGGAGCACGGCATGCTCGAAGCCGCCGCGCTGCTCAATGAAGGCGCCCCGGCAGTATTGCTCGTGATCACCGAAGAACAGCCGCCCGAGGCCTACGCCAGTTGGATCGTTGACGTGCCCTTCCCCTACGCCCTCGGCCTGCTGCTGACACCAGGCGACGAGTGGCAACTGGAACTCACCGCGAGCACTGTCCAACTCACTCAAACCCAGTGGCCCCACGCCCTGAACCTGCTACGCACCCTGCTCACCGAACAGGGCGCCTGCCAACATGCCTGGAAGAACCGTGTATGGAACTGGCAACGCAAGCCGTGAACGAAAAGCCACGGGATGCCTACTACTGGCGCCTGTTCGCCACTGCCGCCAGCTTCTTCGTGTTTGGCGTCGGCGGGTTGTGCCTGCGTTTGCTGGTGTTTCCCTTGCTCAGTTGCCTGCCGGGCAACGTCGAAAGACACCAGCGCCGCGCCCGTCATACCATCAGCAAGCTGTTCTGGTTCTTTATCCGCATGATGCAGCGCGCCGGGGTGCTGACCTACAGCGTAGAAGGCGCCGAAAGGCTCGGCCAGCCGGGCCAGATGATCATCGCCAACCACCCGTCGCTGATTGACGTGGTGTTCCTGATCGGCCTGATGCGCCAGACCAATTGCGTGATCAAGCAGAGCCTGTTTCAAAACCCGTTCACCCGTGGCCCGGTGCGCGACGCGGGCTATATAAGCAACGACGGCAGCGCGGACATGCTCGACGCCGCCGCCGACGCCCTGCGCGAAGGCCAGACGCTGATCATCTTTCCCGAGGGCACCCGCACCACACCCGGCGTAGCGCCCGCCTTTCATCGCGGGGCCGCTGCCATTGCGCTGCGTGGTGCGACAATCATCACCCCGGTGGTGATCAAGGTCAGCCCCACCACCCTGACCAAGGCCGAACCCTGGTATCGCATCCCGAAACGCCGTTTTCACTTCAGTTTGCGGGTGGGTGCCGATATAGAACCACAGGCGTTCGCAACACTGGGGCCCGCGCCCCAGGCCTCACGCAAGCTCAACGATTACCTGCACCACTATTTCATTAAGGAGCTCGCCGAAGATGAGCGACCAACAACGCCTTGAGCACGACATAAAGATACTGATCATCGAGGCCCTGGGCCTGGAAGACATCAGCGCCGACGACATCGGCAGCGACCAGACCCTGTTCGGCGAAGGCCTGGGCCTGGATTCGGTAGACGCCCTGGAATTGGGCCTGGCGATCCAGAAAACGTACGGCATCAAGATCGATGCCGACGCCAAGGACACACGCGATCACTTCACCAACGTGGCCAGCCTTGCGGCGTTCGTCACGGCCAGACAGGCAGCTTGAGACCGGACCATGCAAACTCGTGACGATATTTTCAACACCCTGCGCGATGCCTTGGTGGAACTGTTTGAACTGCCGCCGGAACGCGTCACCCTCGACGCCAACCTGTACCAGGACCTGGAAATCGACAGCATCGATGCGGTGGACCTGATCGACCATATCAAGCGCCAGACCGGCAAGAAGATCGCTGCCGAAGAGTTCAAGGCCGTGCGCACCGTGAACGACGTGGTTGAGGCGGTGTACCGTCTGGTCCAACCCGCCGCATGAGCCGGCTGATCGGCCTTGGCCTGTTGTTGGCGGGGCTGCTGTACCCCTTTGCGGTGTATTACGGCACCGAGCACTTTGCGCCGTGGCAGTTCGGGTTGCTGCTGGGCAGCCTGTGGCTGCTGCGCGCGGTCACTGGCGCTTCGCGCCCCGGCAGCCGCTGGATGGCGTTGGCGGTGATCGTGTTTTGCCTGGCCCTGGCCTGGTTCGATAACCCGCACCTGTTGCGCTGGTACCCGAGCCTGGTCAGTGCGTTCATGTTGGCGCTGTTCGGCCTGAGCCTGAAATACGGCCCGCCGATGGTAGAGCGCCTGGCACGCATGACCGACCCGGTACTGCCGCCAAACGCGATTGTGTATACGCGCCAGGTCACCGTGGTGTGGTGCGTGTTTTTTCTGTGTAATGGCCTGCTCGCCGCTGCCCTCACCCTATGGGCGCCGTTGAGCTGGTGGACGTTGTACAACGGCTTGATCGCCTACGGGCTGATGGGGCTGTTGTTTGCCGTGGAATGGCTGGTACGACAAAGGGTTCGAGGCCGCGTATGAATGGGTTGAATCTTGAGCACCTGTTGCTCGAGCCGCTGGAACAGCGTTTGGTGACCACCGAACCTGCGATGAATCACGCCCAGCTGTGGGAACACTCCCTGAGCCTGGCGGCCGGGTTGCAAGCGCGTGGCATCCAGCGCCTGGCCCTGCACCTGGAAGACGCAGGCCTGCTGGCAATTGCACTGCTGGGCGCCTGGCGCGCCGGGGCCAGCGTGCTGCTGCCCGGCGATCTGCAACCCCAGACCCGCCAACGCTGGGACGCGGTTGTCGACGCCTGGCTGACTGAAGCGCCAGACCTGGACGCGTTGTATCAAGCGCCGTTGAGCCCGGCCGCCCTCGACCTGGACACCTGCCAACTGAGCCTGTGCACCTCCGGTTCCAGCGGCGAACCCAAGCGTATCGACAAGACCCTGCGCCAACTGGCCAATGAGGTCAAGGCCCTGGAAGCGTTGTGGGGTGCAGACCTTAAAGACGCCTGCATCATCGGCAGCGTCGCCACCCAGCACATCTACGGTTTGCTGTTCCGCGTGCTGTGGCCGCTGTGCGCCGGGCGCAGCTTTGTGCGCCGCCAGTTGGCTTTTCCGGAAGACATGCAACGCGCCAGCCGCGAACACCCGCAATTCGCCTGGGTCGCCAGCCCGGCGCTGCTCAAGCGCATGGGCGACAACCTCGATTGGCCAGCGCTTAGCCAGGTATCGCGGGTGTTCTCGTCGGGCGGTGCCTTGCCCATCGAGGCGGCCAGCAGTCTTTACGAGCGCTTGCAGCAATGGCCGACAGAGATTCTCGGCAGCTCGGAAACCGGTGGCATCGCCTGGCGCCAGGGCGCGCAACCCTGGCAGCCGTTCGCCGATATACACCTGAGCCAGGATGCCGACGGTGCACTGCGCATCGCTTCGCCTTACTTGCCCGTCGGGCATATAGAGCAAACCGCTGACGCGGCGCGCATCCATGCCGATGGTCGCTTCGAGCTGCTCGGGCGCCTGGACCGTATCGTCAAGCTGGAAGAAAAACGCATCTCCCTGCCCATGCTCGAACAGGCGCTGATGGCCCACCCGTGGGTCGCCGAAACGCGCCTGGGCGTGGTGCAGGAAAACCGCGCCTCACTCGGCGCGCTGGTGGTGCTCAGTGCCGACGGCCTGCACGCCCTGCGCAACCAGGGCCGACGCACCGTCACCCAGACCCTGCGCCAACATTTAAGCCAGCATTGCGAAGCCCTGGCGCTGCCGCGCCGCTGGCGGCTGCTGCGCCAGCTGCCACTGAATGCCCAGGGCAAACTGCCCCAGGCCGATGTGGCCGCGTTGCTGCTGGCGCCCCGGCCAAAAGCACCGGAAGTGCTGGAGCAAGTCGAAGTCGATGGCGAATGGACCGTGCAGATCATAGTCCCGCCGGACCTGGCCTACTTCAGCGGGCACTTTCCGGTCACACCTGTGCTGCCCGGCGTGGTGCAAGTGGAATGGGCATTCAACCTGGGCCAGCAACTGCTCGACCTGCCCGCGACCTTTGCCGGCATGGAAGTGCTCAAGTTCCAGCAACTGGTACGCCCCGGCGACCGCATCGAACTGCACCTGCGCTTCGACCAGGAACGCAGCAAGTTGTATTTCGCCTATCGCAACGGCGTCGCGGCCTGCTCCAGTGGCCGGATCCAATTGGAACCCGCCCATGCATAACCCCTGCGCCCTGATCCCGGTCTACAACCACGAGGCCGCCGTGCCCGCCGTGGTCCACAGCCTGTTGAGCAGCGGCCTGCCGTGCCTGTTGGTCGACGACGGCAGCAGTCCAGCCTGCGCAGCGGTACTGGCGCAATTGGCGGACCTGGATAACGTCACCCTGCTGACCCTGCCGAACAATCAAGGCAAAGGCGGCGCGGTGATGGCCGGGTTTCGCGAAGCGGCACGCCTGGGCTTCAGCCACGCCTTGCAGGTCGACGCCGACGGCCAGCACGACCTGCGCGAAGTCGAGACGTTTATCGACGCGTCCCGCAGGCAGCCCAACGCAATCATCTGCGGCTACCCCGAATACGACGAAAGCGTGCCCAAAGGCCGTTTGTACGCGCGTTACCTGACCCACGTGTGGGTGTGGATCAACACCCTGTCGCTGCAGATCCGCGACTCGATGTGCGGCTTTCGTGTGTATCCGCTGGCCCCGGTGCTGGCCCTGATGGACTCCGCCTACATCGGCACGCACATGGACTTCGACTCCGACATCCTGGTGCGCCTGGCCTGGCGTAACCAGCCGATGCGCTGGCTGCCGACCCAGGTGCATTACCCTGCCGACGGCCTGTCGCACTTCCGCCTGTTCCGCGACAACGTACGCATCAGCGCCATGCACACCCGGCTGTTCTTCGGCATGCTGGTGCGTGCACCGCTGATCCTGTGGCGACGGTGGCAGGCATGAGTGACAGCACCAAGCACTGGGCCGACCGCGAAGAGCGCGGCAGCTACTGGCTGATGAAATTCACCGCCCTCGCCGCCAAGGTCCTCGGCCGCCGCCTGCTGAGCCCGGTGCTGTACGGCATCGTGTTGTACTTCTTCCTGTTCGGCCGCACCGCGCGCCAGAGCGCCTGGCAATACCAGCAGCGCCTGGCCGACTGGAGCGGGCGCGACGAACTGCGCCCCAGCCAGCGCAAAGTCTTCGCCCAGTTCATGGCCTTCGCCGACGCCCTGCTCGACAAACTCGACGTGTGGAACGGCAAGCTGCGCCTGGAACAAATCGAGATCAACGACCCGGCGAAACTGCGCGGGCAATTGCGCGGCGAGCGCGGCCAGATGCTGGTCGGCGCACATTTGGGCAACCTCGAAGTGTGCCGCGCGCTGGCGGAAATCGGCGAAAAGGTCACCATGAACGTGCTGGTGCACACCAAGCACGCCGAACGTTTCAACCGCCTGCTGGGCGAAGCCGGTGCCACCCACTTGCGCCTGATCCAGGTCAGTGAGCTGGACCCTGCCACCATGCTGCTGCTCAGCCAGCGCCTGGACGACGGCGAGTGGCTGGCGATTGCCGGCGACCGCGTGCCCTTGCATGGCGGGCGCACGGTGCGCGTGGATTTCCTCGGCCATGACGCGGCCTTCCCCCAAGGCCCGTGGCTGCTGGCGGGCCTGCTGAAGTGCCCGGTCAACCTGCTGATGTGCCTGAAACACCAGGGCCGCTATCGCCTGACCATCGAGCCCTTCGCGCAACTGATCGAATGGAAACGCAGCACCCGCGAGCAGGTCATCGCCCTGTGGACCGCGCGCTACGCCGCACGCCTGGGCCAGTTCTGCCTGGAAGCGCCCCAACAATGGTTCAACTTTTACCCTTTCTGGAAGACCGATGACGACGCATCTTGAGCCGGTAACCTTTGGCGAACGCCCCCTGCGCATCGAAGACGTGCTGGCCCTGGCCAACCGTCAGGTGCCTACCCAGCTGCAAAGCGATGCCGCGTATCGCCAACGCATTGCCAAGGGCGCGCAGTTCCTCGACTCGCTGCTGGACAAGGAAGGCGTGATCTACGGCGTAACCACCGGCTACGGTGACTCCTGCGTGGTCGCGGTGCCGTTGCAACATGTCGAGGCCCTGCCCCGTCACCTGTACACCTTCCACGGTTGCGGCCTGGGCAAGTTGCTCGACGCCCAAGCCACCCGTGCGGTGCTGGCGGCGCGCTTGCAGTCGTTGTGCCACGGTGTCTCCGGGGTGCGCGTGGAACTGCTGGAGCGCCTGCATGGGTTCCTCGAACACGACGTGCTGCCGCTGATCCCGGAAGAAGGCTCGGTGGGCGCCAGCGGTGACCTGACGCCGTTGTCCTACGTGGCCGCGACCCTGTCCGGCGAGCGCGAAGTGCTGTTCCGGGGAGAGCGTCGCCTGGCCGCCGACGTGCACCGCGAACTCGGCTGGGAGCCGCTGGTACTGCGTCCCAAGGAAGCCCTGGCGCTGATGAACGGCACCGCGGTGATGACCGGCATCGCTTGCCTGGCCTTTGCCCGTGCCGACTACCTGCTGCAACTGGCCACACGCATCACCGCGCTGAACGTGGTGGCGCTGCAAGGCAATCCGGAACACTTCGACGAGCGTCTGTTCGCCGCCAAGCCACATCCGGGGCAGATGCAAGTCGCCGCCTGGCTGCGCAAGGACCTGGCGATCGACGCGCCGACCGCGCCGCTGCATCGCCTGCAGGATCGCTACTCGCTGCGCTGCGCGCCCCACGTCCTCGGCGTGCTGGCGGACAGCCTGAACTGGCTGCGCTCGTTTATCGAGATCGAGCTGAACAGCGCCAACGACAACCCGATCATCGACGCTGAGGAAGAGCGCGTGCTGCATGGCGGGCACTTCTACGGTGGGCATATCGCCTTTGCCATGGACAGCCTCAAGACCCTGGTGGCCAACGTCGCCGACCTGCTCGACCGCCAGCTCGCGCTGCTGGTGGATGTGCGCTACAACCACGGTCTGCCGAGCAACCTGTCCGGCGCGCCGGCTGACCGCGCGATGATCAACCATGGCTTCAAGGCCGTGCAGATCGGCACCAGCGCCTGGACCGCCGAAGCGCTGAAAAACACCATGCCGGCCAGCGTGTTCTCGCGCTCCACCGAGTGCCACAACCAGGACAAGGTGAGCATGGGCACCATCGCCGCCCGCGATGCGATCCGCGTGCTGGAACTGACCGAACAGGTCGCCGCCGCCACTCTGCTCGCCGCCAACCAGGGCGTGTGGCTGCGCGCCCAGGCCGACGACGCCCGCCCGTTGCCGCCGGCTCTGGCGGCCATGCATGCGGAACTGGCCCAGGACTTCCCGCCGGTCATCGAAGACCGTGCCCTCGAAGGCGAATTGCGCCTGTGCCTGCAACGCATCGCCGAGCAACACTGGAGGCTGCATGCGTAGCCCTGGCGTATTGCACAGCGACACCGAAATCCTCGTGCCGTTTTTTGACGTCGACACCATGAACGTCGTCTGGCACGGGCATTACGTGAAGTACCTGGAAGTCGCACGCTGCGCGCTGCTGGACAAGATCGGCCACAACTACACGGCGATGCTCGAAGCCGGCTACGCCTGGCCGGTGATCGACATGCAACTGCGCTATGTGCGCGGTGCGGTGTTCGGCCAGACGATCAACGTTCGCGCTAGCCTGGTGGAGTGGGAGAACCGTTTGAAGGTCAACTACCTGATCACCGACCTGGCCAGCGGCGAGCGCCTGACCCGCGCCAGCACTGTGCAGGTAGCGGTGGAAATCGCCAGTCGCGAGATGCAGCTGGCGTCCCCCAAAGTATTCACCGACGCCGTCGACAGGGCCTTGTCATGAAACTGATCACCTTCCTCGGCGCGTTGCTGCTGTCGCTTCAAGCCCAGGCCTTCGACCTGCAACAACTCAGCGACCAGTTGGCCAAACCCTCAGTGATCCACGGCAGCTTCACCCAGGAAAAACACCTGCGTGCGCTGCCGCAACCGTTGGTCAGCAAGGGCACCTTCGTCCTGGCCAAGGACCACGGCCTCCTGTGGCTGCTGAAAACCCCGCTGCAACAGGACTACCGCATCAGCGCCCAGGGCATCGCCCGCCGTGACGCCAACGGCTGGCAACTGCTGCCGAACAAGAGCGCCGGTGCCGAACAGAACCGTCTGTTCCTCGCCGTGCTCCAGGGCGACAGCAGCGGCTTGCAGCGTGACTTCGAGCTGCAACTGCAAGGCGAAGCCCGGCAATGGAAGCTCACGCTGATCCCGCGTTCACTGCTGCTCAAGCAGGTATTCACCCAGATCAATATCGACGGCGGTGAGCTGGTACACACCATCGAACTGCTGGAAACCCAAGGCGACAGCACCGTACTGCGCATGCAGGACAGCACCGCCGGCCAGCCATTGAGCGACGCGGAGCAACACGACTTTGCCCAGTGAGCGTCTATTGCCGCGCCTGTTCCTGATCCTGCTGGTGGCCGTGCTGGCCCTGGCCGGTTGGCAGTGGCGCCACGGTGCACCGCTGTCGGCCAACCTGATGGAGCTGGTGCCGGGCAGCACGCCGGACGCCTTGGAGTTGCAAGCCGAACAGCGCATGCAGGAGCCGCTCAACCGCGAAATACTGGTATTGGTGGGGCACGCCGATCGCCAGCAAGCGGTGGCCGTGGCGCAGCAATTGGGCGAACGCTGGCAGGCGAGCGGCTTGTTCGAGAAGGTCCAATGGAACCTGCAAGCCGACCTGCCGGCGCTGCGTGAGCAGTTGCTACGCGGGCGGCTGGCGATGCTCTCGGCCAAGGACCGCGAACAACTGATCGACCACCCCGACGCGTTCATCCAGCAACGGGTGCAGTCGCTGTTCGACCCCTTTACCGGCTTCAGCCTGGTGCCGAGCCAGGACGACTGGCTCGGCCTGACCGGGCGCATCCAGAACAGCCAGCCGCAACACGGCTCGGTGCAACTGGACATCGGCAGCGGCGCCTTGATCGCCGATGCCGACGGCAAGAGCTGGGTGCTGCTGCGCGCACGCACCACCGGCAATGCCTTCGACATGAAACTGCCGCTGCAAGTAGCGGATTTGCTCCAGGCCAGCCGCACGCAGGCCAGCGAACACGGCGCGCAATTGCTCGCCGCCAGCGGTTTGCTCTACGCCGCCAATGGGCAGCAACAGGCCACGCGGGAAATCACCTGGGTTGGCGGTGGCGCCACCGTCGGCATCCTGCTGTTGCTGTTGCTGGCGTTCCGCCGCTGGCGAGTGCTGCTGGCGTTTGTGCCGGTGCTGGTGGGCATGCTGTTTGGTGCCGTCGCTTGCGTGGCGCTGTTCGGCCATATGCATGTGATGACCCTGGTGCTCGGCTCCAGCCTGATCGGCGTCGCGGTGGATTACCCGCTGCACTACCTGTCGAAAAGCTGGAGCATGAACCCCTGGCGCAGTTGGCCGGCATTGCGCCTGACGCTGCCAGGGCTGAGCCTGAGCCTGGCCACCAGTTGCATTGGCTACCTGGCGTTGGCCTGGACGCCGTTTCCGGCCTTGACGCAAATCGCGGTGTTCTCCGCCGCGGGCCTGATCGGCGCTTACCTGTCAGCGGTGTGCCTGCTGCCGGCACTGCTCAAGGGTGTCGAACTGCGCCCGGCGCAGTGGCCGCTGCGCATCGCCGAGTGCCTGTGGCTGGTGCGGGCTTCCTTGCTCAAGCGCGTGCCGAGCCCATTTTTGCTGGCGTGGGTACTGTTGTTCTGCGCCGGTGGCCTGTGGCAGTTGAACAGCAAAAACGATATTCGCCAGTGGATCGGCGCGCCGCCGCAGTTGTTGCAAGAGGCGCAGGCGGTGGCACGCATTACCGGTTTCCAGCCCACCAGCCAGTTTTTCCTGATACGTGCGGATAACCAGCCGCAGTTGCTGGAGCGGCAAGCCGCCCTGGGCCAACGCCTGGACCAACTGGTGAATATGGACAAGCTCCAGGGTTACCTGGCGCTCAACCAACTGGTCAGCCTGCCCGCCGAACAACAGCAGCTGCGCGATGCCCTGAGCGCACTTCCACACCATTGGCAGCCACTGTTGGACCTCGGCGTGCCCGCCAGCGCCCTGCAAGCCGAAGTCGCGCAACTGCAAGCGCTACCTACCGAAGACATCGACGCTGCGCTGGTGGGGCCGTTGGCCGAACCCTGGCGCACGCTGTGGCTCGGCCCGGTGGACGGCGGTGTGGCGGCCATGGTCAGCCTGCAGGGCTTGAACAACCCGGCGCTGCTGCGGGTGCAGGCCGTGGATCTGCCCGGCGTGCAGTTGGTGGATCGCCTCGGTGATTTGAACCGTGTATTCGCCGACACGCAGATCAGCGCCGCCGAATTGAAGTTGATGTCGTGCGTGCTGATCGTGCTGTTACTGATCCTGCCGTTCGGCGTTGGCGGTGCCTTGCGCATCGTCGCCCTGCCGTTGCTGGCGGCGCTGTGCAGCCTGGCCAGCCTGGGTTGGCTGGGCCAGCCGTTGACCCTGTTCAGCCTGTTCGGGTTGCTGCTGGTCACGGCCATCAGTGTCGACTATGCGATTTTGATGCGCGAACAGATCGGCGGCCCTGCTGTCAGCCTTTTAGGCACACTGCTGGCGGCACTGACAACCTGGTTGTCATTCGGCCTGCTGGCGGTGTCCAGCACCCCCGCAGTGAGTAATTTCGGCCTGTCGGTCAGCCTGGGCCTGGCATTCAGCTTTATGCTGGCGCCCTGGGCCGGCCAACGGAAACATGCCTCATGAATGTAGTTATCGCCAAAGCGGCAAGGAGCCCTCGTGCCCATAGTTGAAATGGAACGTCGCCAGGTGGTGGTGATTGGTGCCGGGCCATCCGGCGCGATTGCCGCCGCGCTGTTGAAGCGCAAAGGGCATGATGTATTGATCATCGAGCGCCAGCATTTTCCGCGCTTCTCGATCGGTGAAAGCCTGCTGTCGCACTGCATCGATTTTATCGAGGAGGCCGGCATGCTCGACGCCGTGCAGGCCGCGGGTTTCCAGGTAAAAACCGGTGCCGCGTTTGCCTGGGGCGAGCGTTACAGCGCATTTGATTTCGGTGACACCTTCAGCAACGGCAAGCCGACCACCTTCCAGGTGCAGCGCGGCGAGTTCGACAAGTTGCTGGCCGATCAGGCAGCCCAGCAAGGCGTCGACATCCGCTACGGCGAAACCATCGTCGGCGTGGATTTCTCCGGTGAGTGCCGCTACCTGCATGTGCGCCGCGAGAACGGCAGCGAGTACCACATCAAGGCCAAGTTCGTGCTCGATGCCAGCGGCTACGGCCGTGTGCTGCCGCGCCTGCTCGACCTGGAGGCACCGTCGAATTTCCCGCTGCGCCAGGCGGTGTTCACCCACGTTGAAGACCGCATCGAACACCCAGGCTTCGACCGCACCAAGATCCTGATAACCACACACCCTACGAAGCGCGACATCTGGTTCTGGACCATCCCGTTCAGCAACGGTCGCTGCTCGGTGGGCGTGGTTGCGGCCAAGGAGCATTTCGACGGTCGCGACGCTGACCTCGACGCCTGCCTGCGCGGCTTTATCGACGAAACCCCGAGCTTGTCCGGCGTGCTGCATAACGCCGTATGGGACACGCCAGCGCGCACCATCGGCGGCTACTCGGCCAACGTCAAAACCCTGCACGGCCCGGGCTTTGCGCTGCTGGGCAATGCGGCGGAATTCCTCGACCCGGTGTTCTCCTCCGGCGTGACCATCGCCATGCGTTCGGCGAGCATGGCCGCTGGCGTACTGCATCGTCAGCTCAAAGGCGAGACCGTAGACTGGCAAACCGAGTTTGCCGAGCCGCTCAAGCGCGGTGTCGACACCTTCCGCTGCTACGTTGAAGGCTGGTACGCCGGTACGTTCCAGGATGTGATTTTCCACGCCGGCAGCTCACCGGAAATTCGCCGGATGATCAGCTCGATCCTCGCTGGCTATGCGTGGGACGAGCGCAACCCGTTCGTCAGTGAGCCCAAGCGGCGGTTGCGGATGTTGTCGGAAATTTGTGCAGGGGATCCCGCGTGAGCAGTCGGTACTTAAGCAAGAACTATGTTGAGGAAACCAAGTTCGGCTTCTGGTTCCTACGCAGCCACACGTGGCAGCACCATGTGTTGCGCGTGGCGATCAATGACTTGCGCAGCCGCTTCAGCGAACCCCTGCCCGAGGCCCCGGTGTTGCTGGACGCCGGTTGCGGCCAGGGCAAATCCTTCAAGTTGCTGCAGCAGGTGTTTGCGCCTTCCCGCCTGATCGGCCTGGATGCCGACCCGCACAGCCTGGAACTGAGCCGCCAGGAAGCCGCTCGCCAAGGCCTGGACGTCGAGCTGATCGGCAGTGACTGCGCCACCCTCGACGTGCCGGATGCCAGTGTCGACATCCTGTTCTGTCACCAGACCTTCCATCATCTGGTCGAACAGCAACGTGCGTTGAGCGAGTTCTATCGGGTGCTCAAGCCTGGCGGTTACCTGTTGTTTGCCGAATCCACCGAAGCCTATATCGACACCTGGGTGATCCGCTGGCTGTTCCGCCACCCGATGCATGTGCAAAAAAGCGCCGAAGAATACCTGGAGATGCTCCGCGAGCAAGGCTTCACCTTCGGCCCGCAGAACATCTCGTACCCGTACCTGTGGTGGAGCCGCTCCAGCGACTTCGGCCTGTTGGAACGCTGGGGGTTGCGCAAGGCGCCGCCGGTGGGCCAACGCGAAGAAACCCTGGTCAACTGCGTGGCGCGCAAACCCCTGGCGAGCACCACACCATGATCCGCCTGCTGTTGATGGGTTGCCTGTTGCTGCTGAGTGCCTGCGCCAGCCAGCCGCCGCTGCCTGAAAAAACCCCGGCCCTGACCCTGCCGCTGCAATTGCATGTGCAGCGCCTGGAAGGCGGCCAGAGCCAGGACTGGCTGCTGGTGATCCAACGCGAAGGCGCTGGCATTCGCTGGTCGATGATGGACCCGCTGGGCATCCCCCAGGCTCGGCAAAAACTGATCGATGGCCAGTGGCAGGCCGATGGTCTGCTGCCGCCCAATCCTCAGGCGCGTGAGCTGTTTGCCGCCCTGTTGTTTGCCTTGAGCTCGGCGGATGAGGTCCGCGCACTCTATCCCGGCGCCCGGGCGATGGGCCTCACGCGCACCCTGCCGGGCCATTGGCAAATCGTCTATCAATCCTCAGAGGTGTTCAGCGTGAACATGGCAGGCCAGCCCCTGAGCTACCGTATTACGCCACTCGGTGCCGCCCGATGACCGCCTACCTCAACGCCCTCGGCGTGATCTGCGCCCTCGGTCGGAACCCGGCTGAAGTCAGCCGCAGCCTGTTTGCCGGTGATTGCTCAGGCATGCGCGCTGAAAGTGGCTGGGTGCCGGAGCGCGTATTGCCGGTGGCGGGTGTGCACGGCGAGCTGGCGATTATCCCGGTGGAGCTCGGCCAGCAGAGCAGCCGCAACAATCAGTTGCTGCTGGAAGCGGCGTTGCAGATCGAAAGCGAGATTCGCCAAGCCATCCACACCTACGGCGCCTCACGGGTCGGCATTGTGCTGGGCACCAGCACCTCGGGCATCGATGAAGCCAGCCGCGGCATCGCCCAGTATTTACGCGACAAGCACTTCCCCGGCGACTATGACTACCAGCAACAGGAACTCAGCGCGCCGGCGAATTTCCTCGCCGACTGGCTGCAACTGAGCGGCCCGGCCTATGTGATCTCCACCGCCTGTACGTCCAGCGCCCGCGCGCTGATGAGCGCCCAGCGCCTGCTCGACCTGGGGGTATGCGATGCGGTGATCTGCGGCGGCGTGGACAGCCTGTGCAAGCTGACCCTCAACGGCTTCAGCGCGTTGGAAGCAGTGTCCAACGAGCGCTGCAATCCATTTTCGGTGAACCGCAACGGCATCAATATCGGTGAAGCGGCGGTGCTGTTTGTGATGAGCAAAGCCCCTGGGCCCATTGCCCTGCTGGGCTGCGGTGCAAGTAGCGATGCGCACCATATCTCCGCGCCGGAACCCACCGGCAAAGGCGCGTTGCAAGCGATGCGCAAGGCGCTGGCCAGCGCGAAGCTTGCACCCGAGCAGATCGGCTACCTGAACCTGCACGGCACCGCCACCCAACACAACGACGCCATGGAAAGCCTGGCCGTCGCCAGCCTGTTCCCCAAAGGCGTGGCCTGCTCGTCGACCAAACCCATGAGCGGCCACACCCTGGGCGCGGCCGGTGCGCTGGAAGCCGCGTTCTGTTGGCTGAGCCTGGCCCACGGCCGGGTGCCGCCCCATGTGTGGGACGGCCAGGCCGACCCCACGCTGCCCGCCTTGCAATGGGCTCTCAACGGCGAAACCTTGGATAAACCCTGCCTGATGAGCAACTCGTTTGCCTTCGGCGGTAACAACGTCAGCCTGATAATCGGAGCCGCCCCATGACCGATTGGCCACTCGCCGAACTGTTGCCCCACGCGGGCGACATGATCCTGATCGACCAGGTGCTGTCGTTCGATGAAGAGCAGATCCACACCCGCCTCACCGTCAAGCCGGTCGGCCTGTTCAATCGCCCTGACGGCAGCCTGCCGGCCTGGGTCGGTATCGAGCTGATGGCACAAAGCGTCGCCGCCTACGCCGGCTGTCGCGCCCGTCAAAAGGGTGAAGAGGTGGAACTGGGCTTCCTGCTCGGCACACGCAAGTTCGAGTGCAACGTGGAACACTTCCCGGCCGGCGCCGAGTTGAACATCCACGGCCTGCGCTCCCTGGAAGACGACAACGGCATGGGTGTGTTCGAATGCCACTTGAGCGGTGACGGTATCCAGGCCAGCGCGCGCCTGAACGTATTTCGACCGCCCCAGGCGGCCAACTATTTAGATGACTCGAAGGACGAAACGCCATGACTGAATCCGTACTGGTCACCGGCTCCAGCCGTGGCATCGGCCGCGCCATTGCCCTGCGCCTGGCCCAGGCCGGGCATGACATCGTGCTGCATTGCCGCAGCGGGCGGGCCGAAGCCTGCGCGGTACAGCTCGAGATTCAAGCCTTGGGCCGCCAGGCGCGGGTGCTGCAATTCGATGTGGCCGACCGCGCCGCGTGCAAGGAAATCCTTGAAGCCGACGTGGAGCAACACGGCGCTTATTACGGCGTGGTGCTCAACGCCGGCCTGACCCGCGACGGCGCCTTCCCGGCCTTGTCGGAAGACGATTGGGACGTGGTGATGCGCACCAACCTCGATGGTTTCTACAACGTGCTGCACCCGGTGATGATGCCGATGATTCGGCGTCGCGCGGCCGGGCGTATCGTCTGCATCACTTCGGTCTCGGGACTGATCGGCAACCGTGGCCAAGTCAACTACAGCGCCTCCAAGGCCGGCCTGATCGGTGCGGCCAAAGCGTTGGCCATCGAGCTGGGCAAGCGCAAGATCACCGTCAACTGCGTTGCGCCCGGCTTGATCGACACCGCCATGCTGGATGAAAACGTACCGGTGGAAGAACTGATGAAGATGATCCCGGCGCAACGCATGGGCACCCCGGAAGAAGTCGCCAGTGCGGTGAATTTCCTGATGTCGGCCGAAGCCGGCTATATCACGCGCCAGGTCCTGGCCGTGAATGGAGGCCTGTGCTGATGAAGCGCGTCGTCGTCACCGGCATGGCCGGCGTGACCTCCCTGGGCAGCGACTGGGACACCATCGCCGCCAACTTTCGCGCCAACCGCAGCGGCATCCGGCGCATGGACGAGTGGGATCGCTTTACCGAATTGAACACGCGCCTGGCCGGGCCGATCGATGATTTCGTCGTGCCCGCCCACTGGACGCGCAAGCAGCTGCGCAGCATGGGCCGCGTCTCGCGCCTGGCGGTGTGGGCCGCGGAGCAGGCGTTGCAGGACGCGGGTTTACTCGGTGACGAGTCGATCAAGGACGGGCGCATGGGCGTCGCTTGCGGCTCATCCACCGGCAGCACCGACGAGATCAAGGCGTTCGGCAATATGCTGCTGAACTCGGTGGCCGAGGGGCTCAATGCCAATTCCTACGTGCGCATGATGCCGCACACCACGGCGGCGAATATCAGCATTTTCTTTGGCCTCACTGGGCGGCTGATCCCCACGTCCAGCGCGTGCACCAGTGGCAGCCAGGGCATCGGCTACGCCTATGAGGCGATCAAGTTCGGTCGCCTGCCGTTGATGCTCGCCGGCGGCGCCGAGGAGCTGTGCCCCACCGAAGCCATGGTGTTTGATGCGCTCTACGCCACCAGCCTGAAGAACGATGCGCCGCAGACCAGCCCGCGCCCCTACGACAGCGGCCGCGATGGCCTGGTGATCGGCGAAGGCGGCGGCATGCTGGTGCTCGAAGAGCTGGACCACGCACTGGCGCGGGGTGCGCATATCCATGCCGAGATCGTCGGCTTTGGCAGCAATGCCGACGGCCAGCACACCACCCGCCCGGAACAGAAAACCATGCGCCGCGCCATGGAACTGGCCCTGGAAGATGCGGGCCTGGAGCCTGTCGCCATCGGCTACGTCAACGGCCACGGCACCGCCACCGACCAGGGCGACATCGCCGAAACCCAGGCCACCAGCAGCCTGTTCGGCAGCCGTATGCCCATCAGCTCGCAGAAAAGCTTCCTCGGCCACACCTTGGGCGCCTGCGGGGCGCTGGAGTCATGGTTCAGCATCGAGATGATGAACCGCGACCAGTACGTGCACACCTTCAACCTGGATTCCGTCGACCCGCAATGCGGCGCGCTGGATTACCTGCAGGGTGAATTTCGCGAGATGCACCACGACTACGTGATGAACAACAACTTTGCCTTTGGCGGCGTCAATACGTCGCTGATCTTCCGCCGCTGGTCCTGAATTTTTAATGATTGGAGAATACGGAATGTCTTCCTTACTACGCGCTACGCTGATCACCCTGGCCCTGCTGACCACCGCCGGCTGTACCAGCAAACCGATCCTCAACACCCAGCACGACCTGCCGGCCGATGCCCAGGTCAGTGAAGAGAAAATGAAAACGGTGATCGTCAACGCCCTGCAAAAACGCGAGTGGACGGTGCAACGCCTGAGTCCGCAGCTGGTTCAGGCCGAGATCACCGTGCGCAACCAGTACTACGCGGCCATCGACATCCGCTACACCCGCAACAGCTACGCCATCACCTACCGCGACAGCCGCCAGTTGGGCTACAAGGACGGCAAGATCCATCGCAACTACAACCGTTGGGTGAACAATCTGGACAGCGACATCATGGCGGGATTGCGCAGCAATGGCGTGAGTGGTGAGGCAGGGTCGGCGGCGCAGTTGTTCGAGCAGACGGGCACCTCAAAGTAAAACCAAAGCCAGGCATAACCTCTGTGGCGAGCGGGCTTGTCGAATCGTCGCACCGCCCGCGTTGGGCTGCGTAGCAGCCCCATTAAGATCACCGCGTTTTTTCAGGCAGATCACAGCGTCAGATTTGGGGCTGCTGCGCAGCCCAACGCGGGGCAAGCCCGCTCGCCACCAACAACTCCACAAACGCCTTCGCCATCGGCGTTTGTGCGCCTTTGCGCTGCACCAGCCATACCGCCGTCACCGCCTCCTGATCCAGCAACGTGCGATAGACCACACCATCGATCCGTATCCGTTGATAGGACGCCGGCAACACCGACACGCCCAAGCCCGCCGCCACCAAACCGATAATGGTCATCGCCTCCCCCGCTTCCTGGGCGAAGTGCGGGCTGAAGCCGGCGTCACGACACAGACTGAGCAACTGCGCATAAAGACCACTGCCGTAAGTGCGCGGGAAAAATACGAATGGCTCTTGCGCCAGCTGCGCCAGGGGCAGCCCGCGCTCAGTGCCTTGCACCAATGGGTGGCCGGCATTCAGGACAGCGACCAGCGGTTCACGCATCAGCTCGATGACGGTCAATGAGTCCGGCAACGGCAGCGGCCGCATCAGCCCAACCTGAATCGACTCATCCACCAGCGATTCGGCCACTTCGGTGCTGCTCATTTCCTGCAGGTTCAGGTGCACGGCCGGGAAGGCCTGGCGAAACGCAAAGATCGCCTGCGGGATGCTGGAGTTGAACGGCGCCGACGAGGTGAAGCCGATCTTCAACTCGCCCAGTTCACCCAACTGTGCACGGCGGGCCACATCCGCCGCCTTGTCGACCTGGGCCAGTACCAGCCGCGCCTCGTGCAGGAACAGGCGCCCGGCCTCGCTCAGCTCGACCCGACGATTGGTACGCTCGAATAACCGAGCGCCCACCTCCTGCTCCAGCGCCTGGATCTGCTGGCTCAGCGGCGGTTGCGAGATGCCCAGCACCTGCGCGGCGCGGCCGAAGTGCAGCTCTTCGGCGACGGCGATGAAGTACCGCAGGTGACGCAATTCCATACCAGCCTCATTAGGTCGTAAAAGCTATCAAACAGGTCGAACAATATATTGGAAAGAATCATTAGCCAGCTATATTCTTTTTCACATTGCCGGTCCTGGCACGCCCTTCCTCCCCGAGGTCCCCGTGAAATCTGCTGTCGCTCCATACGCTCAAGAAGTCCCACCCACCGCACTGGATGAGGTAGTGGCGCAGCTCAACGACGCGTATATCGAAAAAGGCACGCCGATGTTCATGCGCACGGTGCTGGCATTGTTCTCAGGCGGTTTCGCCACGTTCGCCCTGCTGTATTGCGTGCAACCGATGATGCCGGCACTGTCCCACGAGTTCTCGATCAATGCGGCGCAGAGCAGTCTGATCCTGTCGGTGTCCACGGCGATGCTGGCGCTGGGTCTACTGATTACCGGGCCGATTTCCGACACCCTGGGGCGCAAGCCGGTGATGGTCGCCGCGTTGTTCTGCGCCGCGCTGGCGACCATTGCCAGTGGCTTGATGCCGTCCTGGGAAGGGATCCTGCTGATGCGTGCGCTGGTGGGCCTGTCCTTGAGCGGCCTGGCTGCCGTGGCGATGACTTACCTGAGCGAAGAGATCCACCCCCAGCACATCGGCCTGGCCATGGGCCTGTACATCGGCGGCAACGCCATCGGGGGCATGAGCGGGCGCCTGATCATCGGCGTACTGATCGACTTCGTCAGCTGGCACACCGCAATGCTGATCATCGGCGCCCTGGCGCTGATTGCCGCCACGGTGTTCTGGAAGATCCTCCCCGAATCGCGCAACTTCCGCGCCAGCAGCCTCAAGCCGCGCAGCCTGGTAGATGGCTTCGTCATGCACTTCAAGGACGCCGGCCTGCCGTGGCTGTTCCTTGAAGCCTTCCTGCTAATGGGCGCGTTCGTGACGATGTTCAACTACATCGGCTATCGCCTGCTGGCGGACCCGTACGATCTGAGCCAGGCCGTGGTGGGCCTGCTGTCACTGGTGTACCTCTCGGGCATCTACAGCTCGGCGAAAGTCGGCTCCCTGGCCGACCGCCTCGGCCGCCGCCGCGTGCTGTGGGCCACCATTGTGCTGATGCTCGCCGGCATGGCCCTGACTCTGTTCACCCCGCTGTGGCTGGTGGTGCCGGGCATGCTGATCTTCACCTTCGGCTTCTTTGGCGCCCACTCGGTGGCCAGCAGCTGGATCGGGCGCCGCGCAGTGAAAGCCAAGGGGCAGGCGTCGTCGCTGTATCTGTTTTGCTATTACGTGGGATCGAGCATCGCCGGCACCGCGGGCGGGTTCTTCTGGCACTTCGGTGGATGGAATGGCATCGGCGCTTTTATCGTGGCGCTGTTGATAGGTGCGTTGCTGGTGGCGTTGAAGCTGGCGAAGTTGCCACCGTTGGGGCGAACAGCAGCTTGAAGTACTGCTGGAAAAACCGCTTCACAGCGGTTTTTTCGCAACAGGCTTGCGCTTCATCCGTTGACCTCAAACAAAAACGCCCGGCATAAGCCGGGCGTTTTTTATTGGGCTGCAATTACTCGTGATACTGCGCCGACAACTCATGCACCGCACGCAGGAACGCGCCGGCATGCTCCGGGTTCACTTCCGGAGTGATGCCATGGCCGAGGTTGAACACGTGGCCGCTGCCTTTGCCGTAGCTGGCCAGGATGCGACCGACTTCGGTGCGGATCGCTTCCGGCTTTGCGTACAACACGGTCGGATCCATGTTGCCTTGCAGCGCGACCTTGTCACCGACACGACGACGGGCGTCGCCAATGTCACAGGTCCAGTCCAGGCCCAATGCATCTGCGCCAGCATCGGCGATGCTTTCCAGCCACAGGCCACCGCCCTTGGTGAACATGATGACCGGCACTTTACGGCCTTCGTGTTCACGGATCAGGCCGCTGACGATTTTGCGCATGTAGGCCAGGGAGAACTCCTGGTACGCCGCCGCCGACAGGTTGCCGCCCCAGGTATCGAAGATCTGTACGGCTTGCGCACCGGCCATGATCTGCCCGTTGAGGTAGGACGTGACCGACTGGGCCAGCTTGTCCAGCAACAGGTGCATGGCCTGCGGGTTGTCGTAGAGCATGGCCTTGGTCTTGCGGAAGTCTTTCGACGAGCCGCCTTCGACCATGTAGGTGGCCAGGGTCCATGGGCTGCCGGAGAAGCCGATCAGCGGCACGCGGCCGTTCAGCTCGCGGCGGATGGTGCTCACGGCGTCCATCACGTAGCCGAGGTCTTTGTGTGGATCGGGGATCGGCAGGGCTTCGATATCGGCCAGGGTGCTGACGACTTTCTTGAAACGCGGGCCTTCGCCGGTCTCGAAGTACAGGCCTTGCCCCATGGCGTCAGGGATGGTGAGGATGTCGGAGAAGAGGATGGCCGCGTCCAGTTGAGGGTAGCGGTCCAGTGGCTGCATCGTGACTTCGCAGGCGAACTCCGGGTTCATGCACAGGCTCATGAAGTCGCCGGCGTGGGCGCGACTGGCGCGGTATTCCGGCAGGTAGCGACCGGCTTGACGCATCATCCACACGGGGGTGACGTCCACGGGTTGCTTGAGCAGGGCACGAAGGAAACGGTCGTTCTTGAGGGCAGTCATGTCGGCATCCGCAAAAAAAGTGCGGGCATTTTCTCAGAGCGCGACGCAAAAGGCACGGCAAGAGCGGTGCCTTTTGTCTATCGGGTTGATTTACGACAATATCTTGAACCTTCGCAAATCAAATGTGGGAGGGGGCTTGCCCCCGATTGCAGTGTGTCAGTCTCAGAATCTGTCACTGAACCACCGCTATCGGGGGCAAGCCCCCTCCCACATTTTGAGCCCATTTCAACCTGGGATCAGGGTTAGACGTTCAGGTAGTCCAGGATCCCTTCGGCGGCATTGCGGCCTTCGAAGATCGCCGTCACCACCAGGTCAGACCCGCGCACCATGTCGCCACCGGCGAAGATTTTCGGGTTGCTGGTCTGGTGCTTGTACTGGCCTTGTTCCGGGGCCACGACACGGCCCTGGCTGTCGGTCTGGATCTCGAACTGCTCGAACCACGGCGCCGGGCTTGGACGGAAACCGAAGGCGATGACCACGGCGTCGGCCGGGATGATCTCTTCGGAGCCCGGGATCGGCTCGGGGCTGCGACGGCCACGGGCGTCCGGTTCGCCGAGACGGGTCTCGACCACCTTCACGCCTTCGACGCGGTCTTCGCCAACGATGGCGATCGGCTGGCGGTTGTAGAGGAACTTCACGCCTTCTTCCTTGGCGTTCTTCACCTCTTTGCGCGAACCGGGCATGTTGGCTTCGTCACGACGATACGCACAGGTCACCGACTTGGCGCCCTGGCGGATCGAGGTACGGTTGCAGTCCATCGCGGTGTCGCCACCGCCGAGTACTACGACCTTCTTGCCTTTCATGTCGACGAAATCTTCCGGCGACTTTTCAAAGCCCAGGTTGCGGTTGACGTTGGCAATCAGGAAATCCAGCGCGTCATATACGCCCGGCAGGTCTTCACCGGCAAAGCCACCCTTCATGTAGGTGTAGGTGCCCATGCCCATGAACACGGCATCGTATTCGGCGAGCAGTTGCTCCATGGTCACGTCTTTGCCGATTTCGGTGTTCAGGCGGAACTCGATGCCCATGCCGGTGAACACTTCACGACGGTTGCTCAGTACGGTTTTTTCCAGCTTGAACTCGGGGATGCCGAAGGTCAGCAGGCCGCCGATTTCCGGGTTCTTGTCGAACACCACCGGGGTCACGCCACCACGCACCAGCACGTCGGCACAGCCCAGGCCCGCCGGGCCCGCACCGATGATCGCCACACGCTTGCCGGTCGGCTTGACCTTGGACATGTCCGGACGCCAGCCCATGGCAAACGCGGTGTCGGTGATGTACTTCTCCACCGAACCGATGGTCACCGCGCCGAAGCCGTCGTTAAGGGTGCACGCGCCCTCGCACAGACGGTCCTGCGGACACACCCGGCCGCAGACTTCCGGCAGGGTGTTGGTCTGGTGCGACAGCTCGGCGGCGGCGAGGATGTTGCCCTCGGCCACCAGCTTGAGCCAGTTGGGAATGAAGTTGTGCACCGGGCACTTCCATTCGCAATACGGGTTACCGCAACCCAGGCAGCGGTGGGCCTGATCGGCCGAATGCTGGGGTTTGAAGGGCTCGTAGATTTCCACGAACTCTTTCTTGCGTTGACGCAACAGTTTCTTCTTCGGATCTTTGCGCCCGACATCGATGAACTGGAAGTCGTTATTCAGACGTTCAGCCATGTTAAAACCTCATCAAACTCTTCAGGCGCATATCACTGCGGGTTGGCACGGATGCTGGAAAGCAACGATTTCAGGTTGGCAGCCTTGGGCTTGACCAGCCAGAAACGACGCAGGTAATCATCGAGGTTTTCGGCGAGGTTACGACCCCATTCGCTGCCGGTCTCCTCGACGTACTCGTCCAGCACGTGCTGCAAGTGGTTCCGGTAGGACTCCATGGCTTCGCCGCTGATCCGCTGGATCTCGACCAACTCGTGGTTGACCCGGTCGACGAAGGTGTTGTCCTGGTCGAGCACGTAGGCGAAACCGCCGGTCATGCCCGAACCGAAGTTGTAACCGGTCTTGCCCAATACCGCGACAAAGCCCCCGGTCATGTACTCGCAGCAGTGATCGCCAGTGCCTTCCACCACGGTGTGGGCACCGGAGTTACGCACGGCGAAACGCTCACCGGCCGTACCCGCGGCGAACAGCTTGCCACCGGTGGCGCCGTACAAGCAGGTGTTACCGATGATGGCACTGTCCTGGGTCTTGTAGACGCTGCCCTTGGGCGGAACGATGACCAGCTTGCCGCCGGTCATGCCCTTGCCTACGTAGTCGTTGGCGTCGCCTTCCAGGTACATGTGCAGGCCGCCGGCGTTCCAGACGCCGAAGCTCTGGCCCGCAGTGCCTTTGAAGCGGAAGGTGATTGGCGCCTTCGCCATGCCCTGGTTGCCGTGCTTGCGTGCGATTTCGCCGGAGATGCGTGCGCCGATGGAACGGTCGCAGTTGCAGATATCCAGGGCGAATTCGCCACCGCTGGCGTCGTTGATCGAGGAACCGGCCATTTCGACCATTTTCTCGGCCAGCAGGCCTTTGTCGAACGGCGGGTTGCGATCCACCTGGCAGAATTGTGGTTTGTCTGCCGGGATGTGATCGCTGCCCAACAACGGCGTCAGGTCCAGGTGCTGTTGCTTGGCGGTCTGGCCTTCGAGGATGTCCAGCAGATCGGTGCGACCGATCAGCTCTTCCAACGAACGCACGCCCAGCTTGGCCAGCCACTCACGGGTTTCTTCGGCGACGTAGGTGAAGAAATTCACCACCATGTCGACGGTGCCGATGTAGTGATCCTTGCGCAGCTTCTCGTTCTGAGTCGCGACGCCGGTAGCGCAGTTGTTCAGGTGGCAGATGCGCAGGTATTTGCAGCCCAGGGCGATCATCGGCGCGGTGCCGAAACCGAAGCTCTCGGCGCCGAGGATGGCGGCCTTGATCACGTCGAGGCCGGTTTTCAGGCCGCCGTCGGTCTGCACCCGCACTTTGCCGCGCAGGTCGTTGCCGCGCAAAGTCTGGTGCGTTTCCGCCAGGCCCAGTTCCCACGGCGCGCCGGCGTACTTGATCGAGGTCAGCGGCGATGCGCCAGTGCCGCCGTCGTAACCGGAGATGGTGATCAGGTCGGCATAGGCCTTGGCCACGCCGGCGGCGATGGTGCCCACGCCCGCTTCTGCTACCAGTTTCACCGAGACCAGGGCCTGCGGGTTGACTTGTTTCAGGTCGAAAATCAGCTGCGACAAATCTTCAATCGAGTAGATGTCGTGGTGCGGCGGTGGCGAAATCAGGGTCACGCCGGGTACCGCATAACGCAGCTTGGCGATCAGGCCGTTGACCTTGCCGCCCGGCAGCTGGCCGCCCTCACCGGGCTTGGCGCCCTGGGCAACCTTGATCTGCAACACTTCGGCGTTGACCAGGTATTCCGGGGTCACGCCGAAACGGCCAGTGGCAACCTGCTTGATTTTCGAGCTCTTGATGGTGCCGTAGCGCGCCGGGTCTTCACCGCCTTCGCCGGAGTTGGAACGCGCACCCAGGCGGTTCATGGCTTCGGCCAGGGCTTCGTGGGCCTCAGGCGACAAGGCGCCCAGGGAAATACCGGCAGAGTCGAAGCGCTTGAGGATCGATTCCAGCGGTTCGATTTCGCTGATGGCCAACGGCGTGTCCAGGGTCTTCACCTTGAGCAGGTCACGGATCATCGACACCGGGCGGTTATCCACCAGCGCGGTGTATTCCTTGAACTTGGCGTAGTCGCCCTGCTGCACGGCGGCTTGCAGGGTGCTCACCACGTCCGGGTTGTAGGCGTGATATTCGCCACCGTGCACGAACTTGAGCAGGCCACCTTGCTGGATCGGCTTGCGCGCGCTCCAGGCTTCGGCGGCCAGGGCTTTCTGTTCGGCTTCGATGTCGACGAAACGCGCACCCTTGATGCGGCTCGGCACGCCACGGAAGCTCAGCTCGCAAACTTCTTCCGACAGGCCGATGGCTTCGAACAGCTGCGCGCCACGGTACGAGGTGACGGTGGAGATGCCCATCTTCGACAGGATCTTCAGCAGGCCTTTGGTGATGCCCTTGCGGTAGTTCTTGAACACCTCGTAGAGGTCGCCCAGTACTTCACCGGTACGGATCAGGTCACCCAGCACTTCATAGGCGAGGAACGGGTACACCGCCGAGGCGCCGAAGCCGATCAACACCGCAAAGTGGTGCGGGTCGCGGGCGGTGGCCGTTTCCACGAGGATGTTGGAATCGCAGCGCAGGCCTTTTTCGGTCAGGCGGTGATGCACCGCGCCGGTGGCCAGCGAAGCGTGGATCGGCAACTTGCCTGGAGCGATATGACGGTCGGTCAGCACGATCTGGGTACGACCGGCGCGCACGGCTTCTTCGGCCTGGTCGGCGACGTTGCGCACAGCGGCTTCAAGGCCGAGGCTCTCGTCGTAGTTCAGGTCGATGATCTGGCGGTCGAAACCCGGGCGCTCCAGGGTCATCAGCGAACGCCACTTGGCCGGAGACACGACCGGCGAGCTGAGGATCACGCGGGAGGCATGCTCAGGCGACTCCTGGAAGATGTTGCGCTCGGCACCGAGGCAGACTTCCAGGGACATCACGATGGCTTCGCGCAGCGGGTCGATCGGTGGGTTGGTCACCTGGGCGAACTGCTGGCGGAAATAGTCGTACGGCGTACGCACGCGCTGGGACAGCACGGCCATCGGCGTGTCGTCGCCCATGGAGCCGACGGCCTCGTAGCCTTGCTCGCCGAGCGGGCGCAGCACCTGGTCGCGCTCTTCGAACGTGACCTGGTACATCTTCATGTACTGCTTGAGTTGGTCGATGTCGTAGAAAGCCGAACCGTGGTCGTTGTCTTCCATGGTCGCCTGGATGCGCAGGGCGTTCTTGCGCAGCCATTGCTTGTACGGGTGACGGGACTTCAAGCGGTTGTCGATGGCGTCGGTGTCGAGGATCTGCCCGGTTTCGGTGTCCACGGCGAGGATCTGGCCAGGGCCTACACGGCCCTTGGCAATCACGTCTTCAGGCTTGTAGTCCCACACGCCGATTTCCGACGCCAGGGTAATGAAACCGTTGGTGGTGGTGACCCAACGTGCCGGGCGCAGACCGTTACGGTCGAGCAGGCACACCGCGTAGCGACCGTCGGTCATGACCACGCCGGCCGGGCCGTCCCACGGTTCCATATGCATCGAGTTGTACTCATAGAACGCCCGCAGATCGGGGTCCATGGTCTCGACGTTCTGCCACGCAGGCGGAATGATCATGCGCACGCCACGGAACAGGTCGATGCCGCCGGTGACCATCAGTTCGAGCATGTTGTCCATGCTGGAGGAGTCGGAACCCACGCGGTTGACCAACGGGCCGAGCTCTTCCAGGTCCATCAAATCGTTGGCGAACTTGGTGCGACGGGCCACGGCCCAGTTGCGGTTGCCGGTGATGGTGTTGATCTCGCCGTTGTGGGCGAGGAAGCGGAATGGCTGGGCCAGCGGCCATTTCGGCAAGGTGTTGGTGGAGAAGCGCTGGTGGAACACGCAAATGGCGGTTTGCAGGCGCTCATCGCTCAGGTCTGGATAGAAGGCGGTCAAGTCCGCCGGCATCATCAGGCCTTTATAAATGATGGTCTTGTGGGAAAAGCTGCAGATGTAGTGGTCGGCATCCGCCGCGTTGGACACGGACGAGCGACGACGGGACGTGAACAGCTTGATCGCCATGTCCTGGTCGCTCAGGCCGTCGCCTGCGATGAACACTTGTTCGATCTGCGGCAGGCGCTCCAGGGCCAGGCGGCCGAGCACGCTGGTGTCGATCGGCACTTTGCGCCAGCCGACCAGTTGCAGGCCGGCAGCGACGATCTCGCGGTTCATGTTCTCGCGAGCGGCTTCGGCTTTGACCGGGTCCTGGTTGAAAAACACCATGCCCACGGCGTACTGCTTGGGCAGGTCGACAGCGAAATGCTCTTTGGCGACTGCGCGCAGGAACTGGTCGGGCTTTTGAATCAGCAAGCCGCAACCGTCACCGGTCTTGCCGTCGGCGTTGATCCCACCGCGGTGGGTCATGCAGGTCAGGGCCTCGATGGCCGTTTGCAAAAGGGTATGACTGGGCTCGCCCTGCATATGGGCTATCAGGCCGAAACCGCAGTTATCCTTGAATTCATCGGGTTGGTACAGACCTGCTTTCATAGACACTTTCTCACCAGGCTGCCTCTTATATCGAGGCAAATTTCTTTTCAATTCAACCGGTTACCTTCCACGCCGAACGTACGCCGACTTAGCGGGGGCAAAAGGGAGGTCATTGTACACACCGACACAGACGCTCACAAATTTAGCGACGAAATGTCGCAAATCTATGTCGCATTTATGAAAGGTTTAAAGCGATATGCTGTGCTAGTCAAAACTTTTTTAATTCTGACCGCTACGACTCAAAAGCTACTGTAACGCAGACACCACAAAGCGCGCGGCCTGGAGGGGCTGCACGCCTTGCGATCTTTTTTGAGGTGCCGGGAGGGCGGCCTGGGTAAGGCCGCCGGATCTTCAGCGAGTTGCTGCCAGTTCTTGTTGAACGCTGGCGACAGTGCGAGGCCAAGGTTTACCAGCCTGAACCTTCGCTGGCAAGGCTTTGATGGCGGAATCAGCTGCGGCACGGCTCGGGAAGCTGCCGTAGGTGATCACGTAGAGAGGCTTGCCGTTGAGCACTTTCTTGAAATAACGGTATTCGCCGCCCTGCTCTTTCACGAACGCCTGAGCGTTGGCTTCGGAGCTGGTGCCGAGGATCTGCACGACGAAGTTGCCGGTGGGCTGGCTGCTGTACCAGCTGCTGCCGGCAGCGCCAGCCTTGGCAACGGTGGCGACTGGTTTTTCAGCCGGCTTGGCGGCTGGCGCTGGAGCCGGCTTGGCCACTGGCGCCGCAGGCTTGGCGGTGGCAACGGTCGGCGCCGGGGTCGGGGTCGGCTTGGCGGCTGGCGCAACAGGAGTTGCTGGCGTACCTGCGGGGACGCCGGCAGGTGGCGCAGTAGTCGTCACGGTCGGCGGTGTGGCACTGGAGCCTTCCACCGGCACGCCGTCGTCGCCTTCGGAGATACCACCGGCTTCTTCGGCGAGCGGGCCGCGCATCACTGGCTGGCCGACCATCGGCAGATTGGTCGGTTGACCGGAGTTCGCGAATTCAACGTTTGGCGTGGGCTTGCCCAGTGGCAACTGCGCCTGTTCGGTTGGCGCGCCCGCAGTGGTCGGTGCCTTGCTGCGACCCGGAATCAACCAGGCAGCGGCTACAGCGACCACGACAACGGCGGAAATTGCCAATACGTGCTTCTTAGGCATAGTGAACCCCATCTTTGGACGCTTGACCGCAGAGCGGCTGGCAATCATGGCTTCGATCATGGCATCGCGGGCGACCTGGTTGATGGTGCCAGGCCAGCCGTCGGAGCTTTCGTGAATATCAGAGATCTGCGCAGCGGAGAAAAGTTCGATGCCCTGCCCAGCGCCTTCCAGGCGCTGGGCCAGGTATTCGCGAGTTTCTTCCTCTTCGTACGGCTGCAGTTCGATGACGTGGAACAGCTCCTGATCACCGCTGATCTGCTCCAGATCGGCGATCAACGACGATTCACCGAACAGGAACACATGGGGGCGACCTTCCGGCGTGCCCGCCGCCAGCGCCAGCAGCGCTTCCAGGGCGGATTCGTCGAGCTGCTCGGCGTCATCCACCAGCAGGTAGACTTCCTGGCCGGTCAGACCCAGTTGCACCACCTGCTTGAGGATCGCATTCGGCTCGGCAGTGGCGACATCCAGCGCCTGGGCTACCTGGCGCAGCACGCCCGCCGCATCACCGGCACCACGGGCAGACACCACCACGCTCTGTACGGACTGTTTGTTGGTGCTGGCCACCAGGGCCTGGCGCAGCAAGGTCTTGCCGCTGCCCAGCGGGCCCGTGACGACCAGCAGCAGTTGGCTGTAGCGCGCGAGATGGTGCAGTTGCCCCAGCACCGGCTTGCGCTGGGCCGGGAAAAATTTGAAACCAGGCACCCGTGGAGCAAAAGGGTCGTGGCTTAACTGGTAATGGCCGAGGAACGCCTCGTCGGCATGCAAACTAGTCATCGGGATCTTATTAACCTTTCAGCTGAGCCAGGGCGCGGTAATCCGCTCCCAGCGTGGCCTGTAAAATCTCTTTCGGATAATCGTCGGTCACTACCGCTTCGCCCATATGGCGCAACAGCACCAGTCGCAGTCGACCGTCGATCACTTTCTTGTCTATTGCCATATGTTCGAGGAAGTCCGCCTCGGTCATCTCTTCCGGCGGGATAACCGGCAAACCGGCACGCTGGAACAGGCGGATACCGCGATCCCGCTCCTGGGCGCTGATCCAACCCAGACGTTGCGACATTTCCAACGCCATCACTGTGCCAGCCGCTACGGCCTCCCCATGCAACCACACACCATAGCCCATGTGCGTTTCGATCGCATGGCCGAAGGTGTGGCCCAGGTTCAAGGTGGCCCGTACACCGGACTCCCGTTCGTCGGCATTCACCACCAACGCCTTGGCGGCGCAGGAGCGGGAAATCGCCTCGGTGAGCGCCACCTGGTCGAGTGCGCGCAGGGCGTCCACATGCTCTTCCAGCCAGGTCAGGAAGGGTTCGTCGCAGATCAACCCGTACTTGATGACTTCCGCCAGCCCCGCCGAGAGTTCGCGCGGTGGCAAGGTGTTGAGGGTTGCGGTGTCGATCAGCACGGCCTGAGGCTGGTAGAACGCGCCGACCATGTTCTTGCCCAGCGGGTGGTTGATGCCGGTCTTGCCGCCCACCGACGAATCGACCTGGGACAACAGGGTGGTCGGCACCTGGATAAAGTCCACGCCGCGCTGGTAACAGGCCGCTGCAAAGCCGGCCATGTCGCCGATCACACCGCCGCCCAGAGCAATCACGGTGGTTCGGCGGTCATGGCGCGCGGTCAGCAGGCCATCAAAGATCAGTTGCAGGGTTTCCCAGTTCTTGTGGGCTTCGCCATCGGGCAATATCACGGATATCACTGAGTACGCCGCCAGGCTGCGGCTCAGACGCTCAAGATACAGTGGCGCGACCGTTTCATTGGAGATGATTGCCACTTGCCGCCCGGCAATATGCGGTGCCAGCAATTCAGGCTGGTCCAGCAGACCTTCGCCAATATGGATCGGGTAGCTGCGCTCGCCTAGATCGACCTTAAGTGTCTGCATGTGTCCCCGCGTTGAAGATGTATTGACGACCGGTAACGTCGATATCTGACGCCGCCTGATGGCTCTACGCCACACCCCGCAGGGTGATAGCGCGCCGCCGAGAATAGCGCATTTCGGGCCTGGCTTTAACGGGGTGGCAGCCGTTGCAGGCGCTCAAGAATATCGAGAACCACCATCCGAGGCGGCCGTTCATCGGTTTCCACCACCAGATCGGCGATTTCCCGATACAGCGGATCGCGCAGCGCGAGCAGGTCCCGCAAGGTTTTTTCCGGGTTCGCCGTGCGCAGCAAAGGACGATTGCGATCGCGGGCGGTACGACCCACCTGCTGCTCGACCGACGCATGCAGATAGACCACCCGACCACCGGCATGCAGCGCCCGCCGATTTTCATCGCGCATTACCGCACCGCCGCCAGTGGCCAATACCACGCCGTCACAGCCACACAGCTCGGCAATCATCGCCTGCTCGCGGTCGCGAAAGCCCAGCTCGCCTTCCTTATCGAAGATCCATGGGATATTGGCACCCGTGCGCAATTCAATTTCCTTGTCGGAATCTTTGAATGGCAGGCGCAGCTCTTTGGCCAGCAATCGGCCGATGGTGCTTTTTCCAGCCCCCATCGGTCCTACAAGAATCAAATTTCGCACAGAATCAACGACTCACAGCAATCGCCTGGTTATTCATAATACGCGGAGTCAGGAATACCAGCAGCTCGGATTTTTTCTCCGCCAGCACATCGCGCCGGAAAAGGCGGCCAAGATACGGTACATCGCCCAAAAATGGCACTTTATCTACCACTTTGCTTTGAGTATTGGAGAAAACCCCGCCGATGACGATGGTCTCGCCATCCTTGACCAGCACCTTGGCATTCACCTCGTTTTTCTTGATCGGCGGTACGTCGTTGAGTTTATTGAGATAGTCGGGCTCATCCTTGGTGACCTTGACCACCATGATCACATGGTCATCGGGGGTGATTTGCGGCGTGACCTCCAATGACAGGGAAGCCTCCTTGAACGACACCGACGTAGCCCCTTGGGAGGTGGATTCCTGATAGGGAATTTCGGTGCCCTTTAGAATGCGCGCGGTTTCCTTGTCGGAAGTGACCACCTTGGGCTGCGAGACGATTTCGCCATTGCCGGTTTTCTCCATGGCGGTCAGTTCCAGGTCCAGCAGGAGGTTATCGGTGATGAAGGCGATCCCCAGGCCTGATGTACCCGTGAGTGAACCCAGGTCGACAAATGGCGAGCTGGGCACGTTTTCCGGCGCCTGGGCGCCGTCCGGCAAAGGTTTCTGGATACCTCCAGCCGCCCAATTCCCTCGATTGAGCCGCCCACCCCAACGCGCGCCCAGGTTTTTGTCGTAGTCGACGTTGGCCTCGACAATCCGTGCTTCGATCATCACCTGGCGCACCGGCACATCCAGTTGCGCCACGATCCGCCGCAACTCTTCCAGGCGCTCGCCGGTCTGGTAGGCAATGATGTTATTGGTGCGGTCATCCACTGCCACTGAACCACGCTCATCGGTCGTGCCTTCAAAGCCGCTCACCGACTGAAACAGCTTGGCCAGGTCTGCTGCCTTGGCGTAGTTGACTTGCAGTAGCTCACGGCGCAGCGGCGCCAGGTCGGCCATCTGCTTGCGCGATTCCAGCGTCAGCAGCTCGCGAGCGGCCAGCTCCTCGGCAGGCGCCACCAGCAGGACGCCGGCCTTTATCCGCTTATCCAAGCCCTTGGTTTGCAGCACCAGGTCCAGCGCTTGATCCCAGGGCACGCCTTTGAGCCGTAGGGTGATAGAGCCCTGCACGTCATCGCCGACCACCAGATTGAGGCCTGCCACGTCGGCGATTTGCTGCAAGGCAGCGCGCAGCCCGATGTCCTGGAAGTTGAGGTTCAATTTGTCACCGCTATAGGCACCGGACACCGCGCTGCCGGGAGGCGGTAGCTGGATCAGGTCCACGCGGTTGGGCACAGCTGCAGCCATCGGTGCCGTGAACGCTATCCATAGCGCCACACCGAAGGACGAGAAAGTCCTTTTCATTGCTTGGTTCCGTTATGAGTTGACGTTTAGCACGAGGGTTCGAGGGCGCTCCAGCCATGCGCCCTGTTCATCGGGAAATAACTCGACCAGTTCGATATGGCCGTCATGAATCGCTGTGACTCGACCATGATCCGGCCCCACATAGTCGCCGACTGCCAGGCGATGCACGGTTGAGGCTTGGCGCAGCAAGGCGAAGGTCTGCGCCCCACGGGACAACGTGCCGACCATCTCGAACTGATCCACTGGGTGGCCTTCCAAGGCTTCGCGCGGTCGAGCGAGGTCCGGCGCAGCGGCCGTCCGCCCTGGCGCGCGGTCGACTTGCAGGGCAATGGGTTGGAACGGATCACGAATACCGGAGGCGCCGTATACAAAGGATTGCCCTTGCATGACAGCCGTGTCCCGCTTGATGCCTTGTCGCTCATGCCAATAAGTCTTGGCCAGCAGATCAAGGTGCAGCAGTTTGCCGTCACGTCGCATGGCAATATCGTGCGCCGTGGCGATTCGCGAAAGGCTACCCAGGGCACTCACAAACGTCGCCAGGTCGTGATAGGTACCGGTGGCGCCGATGCGAACGGGCTGTTCGTGATAGAACGGCCGAGACAGCTTATCCAACGGAGTGACGCTCTCAATCAACAAACCGTTGGCCAGCGCCATCCTGGCGATGTCTTCAAGAAAGCCGGGCATTTCGGACTCTTCCGGCATTTGCTGCAAAAGCCCGCTGACCTTCTCCTGCATAAGCTGGACCTGGCGAGCCCGCCCTTCAAGATTGACAGCCAAGACGGCTTTTTCCGCGAGTTGCTGCTGCAAGCTCACTTCCTGCACCTGGACCTCACGCAAGCGCTCCCGCGACGGGCTGAGGTACACGAGGTCGCCCACCAGCAGCACCACGCCGGCCAACGCGCAGCCCAGTAAGATCTTGCCGGGTAAGGGCCATTTGGCAGCAGTGTGAGTCAGCGCGGAAAATTCGAGCCAGGGCCGGCTCATGGCTGGGCCTCGGACGATTCGCCCTGGCGCACCATCAACTGGAATTCATTATTGCCGCGAGTGCCGTCGGTTCGTACGTGTTGCAGGCGAGTGGCGTGGGCACCCTCGGATGCCTCCAGGCGACGCATCAACTGGGCAATATCCTGGCTGGATTCAGCACTGCCGCTGATACTCACCGTATCGCCTTTCGCCACGACCTCATGCAAATGCACACCGTCAGGCACCGCACGGGCCAACTGATCCAGCAGTTGTGCACCGGCCGAGCGATTATCGTGCAGGTCTTGCACGACTTTCATACGCTCCTCCAATTGCTGGCTTTGCACCTGGAGGTCGTCAATGGTCTTGATACGCGAGTCCAGGACGCCGACGTCCTTACGCACATGATCGTTTCGCGTCACCTGCCGGTCGATCGCCTGGTCGATCACCTGATCTGCCAGCCACACCGTCCCGAGCGCCACGCAGGCAAACGCCACCAGCAGCATCAGGAAATATTTACGCCGCCGTTCAGCCAGCGCCTGGCGCCAAGGCAAAAGATTGATTCGTGTCATCCAGCGAAACTCCTCAGGGCCAACCCGCAAGCGACTCCCATCCCAGGGGCGTCCACGATCCACTGTGCACCATCGACTCGATGGCCCGGCGTAAAGCTGGAGAAATCCTGACGGCAAGCGCGCGCCAATGCAAACCCTTCGACATCCACCACCCTGGGCACCAGCCCCGCCAAGGCCAAAACGGCTTCACGGACCTCGACGTGTTCCTTGGGACACGCCGCCAGCAACACCTCGACCCGCGCGGGATCCTGTGTCGACGGCCCCTGAACCTGAAAGTCCAGCGCCACCTCGTCCAGCGGGTAGGGAATATATTGATCTGCCTCCATCTGCACCCTCCAGGCCATTTCGTCGTCGCCAAGCCCCGCCTGCATTTCAATTACCTGTGTAATGACCGATGGACCGGAAACGGCGACTGCCGCCTGCCTGGTTGACGTCCGCAGCCGGGACAGTGCCATGTACAGCGCATGGCCTATGCCTTCCAGGTCCAGCCAGACGCCGTCGGCTACCGCCTGGGCCGGCAGCGCCTGTGTGGCGTAGCCCTGCACGGTGTAACGGTTGGCTGAACAGCTCAGCTCTACCAGCCTGATCCCTGCCTCATTGATGTCGACGCCAAGGACGGTGTCGACTTTTCGCCTGAAAAATCCCTTTCCCATAAAACTCCCCAAAGCTTTCCCTGTCTTAACGCCTGATTGCAGCTGAACGCCCTGCATTCGGTCGACTTGTTGAGCCGGCGCGAATGACGCCCCAAGGCGAAAAATGCTTTAATGCCCAGCGTTTTTCCCCGCTTTTTATCTGCAGCTCGGGTCGATCCATCGTTTGCCATGCATGCCCCGACGCGTAACCCATTCTTTTCTCTGGAAATCCAAAAGCCTTGATCCGTCTGCTGAAGTTTTTCGGGTACTCCATTGTCGCGATCGTCTGCGGGCTGCTGCTCGTACTCAGCGGGGCCTACCTCTACCTTAGTCCGGGTTTACCGTCCGTAGAGGCTCTCAGAAGTATCCAGTTGCAGATTCCTTTGCGGGTCTACAGCAGCGATGAAAAACTGATCGCGGAGTTCGGCGAAATGCGCCGCACACCGATCCGTTTTGCCGACATTCCACCTAATTTCATCAGCGCGTTGCTGTCGGCCGAAGACGATAATTTTGCCAACCACTATGGCGTCGACCCCAGCAGCCTGGTGCGCGCCGCCACGCAATTGGTAAAAAGCGGCCACATTCAATCCGGTGGCAGCACCATCACCATGCAGGTGGCGAAGAATTTCTTCCTTACCAGCGAACGCAGTTTTTCGCGCAAGGCCACTGAGATCCTGCTGGCATTGCAGATCGAGCGTCAGTTGACCAAGGACGAGATCCTTGAGCTGTACGTCAACAAGATCTACCTGGGCAACCGCGCCTACGGCATCGAAGCCGCTTCCCAGGTCTACTACGGCAAGTCGATTCGTGACGCCAGCCTGGCGCAGATGGCCATGATTGCCGGCCTGCCCAAGGCCCCTTCGCGTTTCAACCCCCTGGCCAACCCGGCGCGCAGCAAAGAACGCCGCGACTGGATCCTGGGGCGCATGTACAAGCTGGGCAAGATCGACCAGGCCGCCTATGAAAGTGCGGTGGCCGAGCCATTGAACGCCAGCTACCACGTGCAGACACCGGAAGTGAATGCCCCGTATATCGCTGAAATGGCGCGTGCCGAGATGGTCGGCCGTTATGGCAGCGAGGCCTACACCGAAGGCTTCCGCGTGACCACGACGGTTCCGAGCGATTTGCAGGACATCGCCAATGACTCAGTACATTCCGGCCTGATCACCTACGACCAACGCCACGGCTACCGAGGCCCTGAGTCGCGCCTGCCGGGCAAGACCCTGAGCGCCTGGACGGCCGAGCTGGGCAAACAACGTGCGATCAGCGGCCTGGAACCGGCCATCGTCACTCAGGTGACGAAAGATGGCGTGCAGGTGCTGACTCGCACCGGCGAAGCCCATGTGGCCTGGGACAGCATGAAATGGGCGCGCCCGTTCCTGAACACCAACAGCATGGGCCCGATGCCGAAGCAGCCGTCGGATGTCGCGCAAGTGGGTGACCTGATCCGCGTGCAACGCCAGAAGGACGACAGCCTTAAGTTCAGCCAGGTGCCGCTGGCCCAGGGCGCACTCGTATCGCTGGACCCGCAGAACGGTGCAATCCGCGCTCTGGTGGGTGGCTTCGCCTTCGAACAGAGCAACTACAACCGGGCCACCCAGGCCAAGCGCCAGCCGGGCTCGAGCTTCAAGCCGTTTATCTACAGCGCCGCCCTGGATAACGGCTACACCGCCGCCAGCCTGGTCAACGATGCGCCCATCGTGTTTGTCGACGAGTACCTGGACAAAGTATGGCGTCCGAAGAACGACACCAACACCTTCCTCGGCCCTATCCGTATCCGTGAGGCGCTGTACAAGTCGCGTAACCTCGTGTCGATCCGCTTGCTTCAGGCGATGGGTGTAGGCAAGACCATCGACTACATCACGCGCTTTGGCTTCAACAAGTCGGACCTGCCGCCGAACCTGTCCCTGGCCCTGGGCACCGCGACCCTCACACCGATGGAAATCGCCACCGGCTGGAGTACTTTCGCCAACGGCGGCTACAAGATCGCACCGTACCTGATCGACAAGATTGAAAGCCGCAACGGCGACACCCTGTTCACCGCCAACCCACCGCGAGTGCCGGGTGACGTGGTCAACGGCGTAGCCGCAACGGACGGCCTGGCCGCGCCAAGCAATGGCGGTATCACCATCGAGCCGACCCCAGGTACCGCGCCAGCCGCCAATGCTGCTGCACCTGAACCGCAAGCACCTGCCGTGGCCGAGCGCATTGTGGATGGGCGTACCACCTACATACTCAACAGCATCCTCGAAGACGTCATCAAGAAGGGGACCGGCCGGCGCGCCCTGGCCTTGGGTCGCGCGGACATCGCGGGCAAGACCGGTACCACCAACGAATCCAAGGACGCCTGGTTCTCCGGCTATAACGCCGACTACGTGACCACCGTGTGGACCGGCTACGACCAGCCGGAAAGCCTTGGCCGCCGCGAGTTCGGTGGCACCGTCGCGCTGCCGATCTGGATGAGCTACATGGGCGCCGCCCTGAAGGACAAGCCGCTGCACACCCAACCGGAGCCGGAAGGCATCCTCAGCCTGCGGATCGACCCGGTCAGTGGCCGTGCGGCTTCGCCGAGCACGCCGAATGCGTACTTTGAACTGTTCAAGAGCGAAGACACGCCGCCGTCGGTCAATGAACTGGGCAACGGCGTCGTACCGGGCAGCCCGTTGCCGGCGGATGAAGCGGCGCCGATCGATCTGTTCTAACCTGGACCTTAAGCCTACGCAGAACCCAATGTGGGAGGGCGCTTGCCCCGATAGCACTGGACCAGCCAACTCATCGAGTGACTGACACACCGCCATCGGGGGCAAGCCCCCTCCCACATTTGATCTCCACAAGACACAAGTTAATCGCCCCCCAACAAAAAGCCCCGACTCGCGAGAGCCGGGGCTTTTTGTTGGTGCGCTACAACGGCTTAGCCGTTGAACACATCATCCACGCTTTGCAGCGGGTAGTTTTTCGGATACGGCAGTGTGGCCACACCGGTCTCGATCGCGGCTTTGGCCACGGCATCGGAGATCAAGGTGATCAGGCGCTTATCCATTGGTTTCGGAATGATGTACTCACGACCGAATTCCAGCTTGGCGCCACCGTAGGCGTCGCACACGTCCTGAGGCACCGGCAGCTTGGCCAGTTCACGCAGGGCGTTGGCGGCAGCCACTTTCATCTCTTCGTTGATGCGCTTGGCGCGAACGTCCAGGGCGCCACGGAAGATGAACGGGAAGCCCAGTACGTTGTTGACCTGGTTCGGGTAGTCCGAACGACCGGTGGCCATGATCACGTCGTCACGGGTGGCGTGGGCCAGTTCCGGGGCGATTTCCGGATCAGGGTTGGAGCAGGCGAACACGATCGGGTTGGCCGCCATGGACTTCAGGCCTTCAGCGCTCAGCAGGTTCGGACCGGACAGACCAACGAACACGTCGGCACCGTTCAGGGCGTCAGCCAGGGTACGCTTGGAGGACGGGTGGGCAAACATCGCCTTGTATTGGTTCAGGTCGGTACGCTCGGACTGGATCACGCCCTTGCTGTCGACCATGTAGATGTTTTCCAGCTTGGCGCCCATGCTGACGATCAGCTTCATGCAGGAGATGGCTGCAGCGCCGGCGCCCAGGCAGACGATCTTGGCGTCAGCCAGGGTTTTGCCAGCGATTTCCAGGGCGTTGATCATGCCGGCAGCGGTGACGATCGCGGTGCCGTGCTGGTCATCGTGGAATACCGGAATGTCGCACTGCTCGATCAAGGCCTTTTCGATCTCGAAGCACTCAGGTGCCTTGATGTCTTCCAGGTTGATGCCACCGAAGGTGATAGAGATGCGCTTGACGGTGTCGATGAAAGCCTGCGGGCTCTCGGAATCGACTTCGATGTCGAAAACGTCGATGCCGGCGAAGCGCTTGAACAGCACGCCTTTACCTTCCATGACTGGCTTGGAGGCCAGTGGGCCGAGGTTACCCAGGCCCAGAATCGCGGTGCCATCGGAAATCACTGCAACCAGGTTGCCCTTGCCGGTGTACTTGTACGCCAGTTCAGGGTCGCGGGCGATTTCACGTACGGGCTCGGCCACGCCAGGGCTGTAGGCCAGCGACAGGTCGCGGGCGGTGGCAGTGGCTTTGGTGAGCTCTACACTCAGCTTTCCTGGACGAGGATGGGCATGATATTCGAGAGCGGCAGTTTTCAAATCAGACATATCGGCATTCCGCTTTTACTGTTGGTCGACGGACCGCCGAGGATACTCGTGTCGTAAAGCCCCTACAAGACTGGGCAGTCACAGGTGTCAAGGGCCCTGCAGTAAGACTTTCGGCCAAGAGCCACGGTATACAAGGGCTTAACTGTTCACAATCGCATTAAAAAATGTCTACAGTTTTTCTCAAGGCGAGGTTTTGAACATGCCCGGATCGGTCAACGGCAGGAGCCAGCGGGCCTGGCCATTTTTGAGGCCCCCACGTCGCGAGCGATCCTGCACCCACCCACGCGCCTCGATAGTGCGCCCTTGCAGACCATTGAGCGTGGCAGCATCGAATTGGCTGACCAGAGCAGGGGCGATGCGTAATACCAGTGAGCCCTGCAATTCAATCCAGATACCACCACGATTGCGCTTTACCTGACTGACCCGGCCGCTGACCACGGCAAACCCGGAGCGCTTGAGGTGCGCCGCGGATTGCACCGGCGATTGGCGCCACAGGCCCAGCCGCGCGTTGCGGGCGCTGTTCTCAGCCGCCTGCTGACAGGCGACGAGATCGACATTGGGGGCCACGCCCACCTGGAATCCCAGGCCCTCGGCCAACAGTTGCGCCTCCAGGTTCTTGCCGTCGGCACCATAGAGATGGGCCAGGGTGCGGCCGTAATGATCCTTGCCCTCACGCCCCAGCACCACGCCGACACGACCACCGCTGGCCTGCACCAACGCCTGCAGACGCTGACGAGCCGCGACCGCAAAAGGCTCGTCGGCGCGCCCCTTCCTGCCGGTTTCCGGGGCATTGATACCGATCATCCGCACACTGCGGCCATCCTTGAGGCGCACCGTGTCGCCATCCACCACCCGCTGCACTTCCACGCGGGCCAGGGCCGCTGGCGCCGGGCAAAACACCTGAGCCTGGGCCGCCGACAACCAAATCGCAGGCACAAAAAAGGCGCCCACAAGGGACGCCTTTTTCAACAGCTGGCAAAAGCCCATAAGGCTTTTGAGCCTTACTCTGCTGGAGTAGCAGCAGGCTTCTTGCCGAAAGCACCAAAGCGATCTGCGAAGCGCTGTACACGGCCGCCGGTGTCCAGAGTTTTCTGCTTACCGGTGTAGAACGGGTGGCACTCGTTGCATACGTCAGTACCCAGTGGCTTGCACAGGTTCGAGCGAGTTTCGAACTTGTTGCCGCAGCTGCAGGTCACTTCGATGGTTTCGTACGCTGGATGGATATCGGCTTTCATGGTGACTTCCTCGGGCTAGCGTGCCGCCACTCGACACTATTGTCGAATACCGCACGTAATTAGGCCGCGGATTCTACCAGACCTTTTTAAACGCGCAAGCGGCGACACCCGTCGCGT
Organism: Pseudomonas sp. BIGb0381; assembly: GCF_024809815.1. Lineage (NCBI taxonomy): Bacteria > Pseudomonadati > Pseudomonadota > Gammaproteobacteria > Pseudomonadales > Pseudomonadaceae > Pseudomonas > Pseudomonas sp. BIGb0381. The sequence continues at coordinate 7,067 of NZ_JANUEN010000019.1, read as the reverse complement.
GTCAACATAAAAGCACCTTTCATCAGAAAACTGGCGGCTACCCCAAGCCTCCCGCTGTCTGCTAGGCTCCCGCCCCTGCGCCACCGCCTGCCTTTATATGAGACTCCCCGCGTGCCCGACGCCATTTTGCGCCTAGCCCTGCCCTCGCCCCTGCGCCGCCTGTTCGACTACCGGGCTCCGGCCGGTGTGCTGCGGGCGCAGTTGCAGCCAGGCATGCGCGTGCGCGTGCCGTTTGGCCGCCGGGAGATGATCGGCATTCTGGTGGAAGTCGCCGACCACAGCGAAGTGCCGGCCGAGAAGCTCAAGCCGGCCATCGCCATGCTCGACGCCACGCCACCGCTGCCGCCCGCGCTGTTCAAGCTGTGCCTGTGGACCGCCCAGTATTACCAGCACAGCCTCGGTGACACGTTGAGCTGGGCATTGCCGGTGCTGTTGCGCCAGGGCGAACTGGCCGAAGCGCGTCAGGAACGCTTCTGGTCGACGGTGCCCGGTGCACGCCTTGACGACCCGCGCATCGCCCGCGCCCCGCGCCAGCGTGAAGCCCTGGCGACCCTGGCCCAGCATCCCCACGGCGTCGCCCATCAGCTATTGAGCAAGCTGATGCTGAGCAAGGACAGCCTCGACCTGTTGTTGGCCAAGGGTTTGGTGCAGGTGGAAATCCGCAAGCACGCCCCCGACCCGCGCCACGAACACTGGCTGGCCCAGCCCGAACTGCCGCTGAACCCTGAACAACGCGCCGCCTATGAAGCGATTCGCGCAGGTTTCGACAGCTTCCATGCGTTCCTGCTGGCCGGCGTCACCGGCAGCGGCAAGACCGAAGTCTATTTGCAGTTGATCCGCGAAACCCTGCAGGCCGGTAAACAAGCGCTGGTGCTGATCCCCGAGATCAACCTGGGCCCGCAAACCCTGGCGCGCTTCGAACAGCGCTTCAACGCGCGTATCGCCCTGGTGCACTCGGCGGTCAATGACCGCGAGCGCCTGGAGTCGTGGCTGGCGGCGCGGGACGGCGAAGCCGACATTATTATCGGCACCCGTTCGGCGCTGTTCACGCCGATGAAAAACCCCGGGCTGATCATCATCGACGAGGAGCACGACGGCTCCTATAAGCAACAGGAAGGCCTGCGCTACCACGCCCGCGACCTGGCACTGGTGCGCGCGCGCCAGGAAGACATCCCGATTGTACTGGGCTCGGCTACACCGTCCCTGGAAAGCCTGCACAACGCCTACACCGGTCGTTACGGGCTCCTGCGCTTGAACGAGCGGGCCGGCGGCGCCAAGCAACCCCGCTTCCTGCGCCTGGACGTAAAAAGCCGGCCTCTGGACAGCGGCATTTCCGGGCCGATGCAACAAGCTATCGGCCAGACACTGGCGGCCGGCCAGCAGGTCTTGGTATTTCTCAACCGCCGAGGCTTTGCACCGACGCTGCTGTGCCATGACTGCGGCTGGATGTCCGAGTGCGAACGCTGCGACGCGCGCATGACCGTGCACCAGCGCCATGGCGAGCTGCGTTGCCACCATTGCGGCCATGTGGAGCGTGTACCGCGCCACTGCCCGCAGTGCGGCAAGGTCGACCTGCGCCCGGTGGGCGCAGGCACCGAGCGCGCCGAGGAGCGCCTGGGCATTCTGTTCCCGGACTACCCGGTGCTGCGGGTCGACCGCGACAGCACGTCGCGCAAGGACGCGATGAACCAGCTCTTCGCCACCATCCAGAAGGGCCAGCCGTGCATCCTGGTGGGTACGCAGATGCTCGCCAAAGGGCACCACTTCCCACGGGTGACCCTGGTGTCGATCCTGGATGCCGACGGCGGCCTGTTCTCCGGCGACTTCCGCGCCAGCGAGCGCATGGCGCAGTTGATCGTGCAGGTCGCCGGCCGCGCCGGGCGTGCTGAAGAGCCGGGTAAGGTGATTATCCAGACCCACCTGGCCGACCATCCGCTGCTGATTCAACTGACAGAACAAGGCTACTTTGCCTTCGCCGAACAGGCGCTGAGCGAACGCCGCTCCGCCGGCCTGCCGCCCTTTGCACACTTGGCGCTGCTGCGCGCCGAAGCCCATAAACCGGGGCAGGCCGAGGGCTTTCTGGATGAAGCCTGCAGCGCCGCCGAACGCTTGCTCGGCGAGCTGGGGCTGAGCGGCATCGAGCTGCTTGGCCCGGTGCCAGCGCCCATGGAACGTCGCGCCGGGCGTTATCGTGCTCAGCTACTGTTGCAAGCGACATCCCGTGCACCACTGCATCGGCTATTAAGTAGCTGGTTGCTTGCGCTGGAGCAAATGCCGAGTGGCCGCCAGGTGCGATGGTCGTTGGATGTAGACCCGGTAGATTTGTATTAAGCCTGGCCACAGGTCCTGCGAAGGTTGGCAAGCCCGCCCTCGCCACGGATAATGCCCAGCTTTTCCACCTGCGCATCGCGCGCCGCCGCTTGCGGTCGAAAGAGAACACCATGAAAGACACCATTCGCCAGCTGATCCAACAAGCCCTCACCCAACTCGTCAACGAAGGTGTGTTGCCTGAAGGCCTGACGCCGGCGATCCAGGTGGAAAACACCCGCGACAAGACCCACGGCGACTTCGCCAGCAACATTGCGATGATGCTGTCCAAGCCGGCCGGCATGAAGCCGCGCGACCTGGCGGAGAAAATCATCGCCGCGCTGCCCGCCGACGAGAGTGTTACCAAGGCCGAAATCGCCGGCCCTGGCTTTATCAACTTCTTCCAGAACACCCAGGCCCTGGCGTCACGCCTGGATGCAGCCCTGGCCGACGCGAGGATCGGCGTGCGCAAGGCCGGTCCGGCTCAGCGCGTGGCCATTGACCTGTCGGCGCCCAACCTGGCCAAAGAGATGCACGTCGGCCACCTGCGCTCAACCATCATCGGCGACGGCGTGGCGCGGGTGCTGGAATTCCTCGGCGACACCGTGATCCGCCAGAACCACGTGGGCGACTGGGGCACCCAGTTCGGCATGCTGATGGCCTATCTGCAGGAAAACCCGATCACCAGCAACGAGCTGTCGGACCTGGAGAACTTCTACCGCGCCGCCAAGAAGCGTTTCGACGAATCCGAAGAGTTCGCCGATCGCGCGCGCGGCCTGGTGGTCAAGCTGCAGGCCGGCGACAAGGAATGCCTGGAACTGTGGGGCCGCTTCCGCGAGATCTCGCTGTCCCACTGCCAGGAAATCTACGAGCTGCTCAACGTCAAGCTGACCATGGCCGACGTAATGGGCGAAAGCGCCTACAACGACGACCTGATCAACGTGGTCAACGACCTCAAGGCCAAGGGCCTGCTGGTCGAGAGCAACGGCGCGCAGTGCGTGTTCCTCGAAGAATTCAAGACCGCCGACGGCGAGCCGCTGCCGGTGATCATCGTCAAGGCCGATGGCGGCTACCTCTATGCCACCACCGACCTGGCGGCCGTGCGCTACCGCAGTGGTGTACTCAAGGCTGATCGTGCGCTGTATTTCGTCGACCAACGCCAGGCCCTGCACTTCCAGCAGGTGTTCGAAGTGGCACGTCGCGCCGGTTTCGTCACGCACCCGATGCACATGGAGCACATGGGCTTCGGCACCATGAACGGCGCCGACGGCCGCCCGTTCAAGACCCGCGACGGCGGCACCGTGAAGCTGATCGACCTGCTCAACGAAGCCCAGGACCGTGCCTACAACCTGGTGAAGGAAAAGAACCCGGAGCTGGCCGAAGCCGACCTGCGCAACATCGCCCGCGTGGTGGGGATTGGCGCGGTGAAATACGCCGACCTGTCCAAGCACCGCACCAGCGACTACAGCTTCAACTTCGAACTGATGCTCAACTTCGAGGGCAACACCGCGCCGTACCTGCTGTACGCCTACACCCGCGTGGCCGGTGTGTTCCGCAAGCTGGGCAAGGACTTCAGCGAAGTCGAAGGCCGGATCGTGCTGGACGCGCCCCATGAACAGGAACTGGCCGCCAAGCTGGCGCAATTCGGCGAAGTGCTGAACAGCGTCGGCGAAAAAGGCACGCCGCATATCCTCTGCACCTACCTGTACGAAGTCGCCGGGTTGTTCTCCAGCTTCTACGAGAACTGCCCGATCCTCACCGCCGACGACGAAGCCCAGAAGCAAAGTCGCCTGCGCCTCGCCGCACTGGCTGGACGGACCCTCAAGCAAGGCCTGGAACTGTTGGGCCTGGAAACTCTGGAGCGTATGTAAGTTGGCTGCCAAGAAAAAACCTGCACCCAAGCGCGGCGCCAGCCGCTACCAGGCCCCGGCGAAGAAACCTATTCCAGGCTGGTTGTGGATGGCCATCGGCCTCACGGTTGGCGCGTTTATCGTGTTCCTGATGAAGCTGGACCCAGGCCAAGGCGATGACGTCAAACGCGTCAAGCAGGAACAGCAGAAGGCCACGAAAATGGCTGAAGCCAACAAGACTGCGCCGAGCCCAACGGCACCCGTAAAGCCGAAGTACGACTTCTATACGCTGCTGCCGGAATCGGAAGTGATCGTGCCACCTGACGCCGTGCCGGAGAAAACCCTGCCGACGCCGCAAGTGCCGACCACCCCGGTAACCCCGGCAGAAGCAGCGAAAATCGACACCGCGCGGGCCCAGGCAGCACTGGCCGGGATTACTCCGCCGCCAGCACCACCGGTGGCGGAGACCAAAGCCGCCCCTGTGACCAAGTTCTTCCTGCAAGCGGGCTCCTTCCCGAAACAGGCGGACGCGGATCGCGTGCGTGCGCAAATCATTCTGCTGGGCCAGACGGTGACGGTGGAGTCCGGCACGGTGAAGGACGCGACCTGGTATCGCGTACTGGTGGGGCCGTTCAGCAACCGCGAACAGCTGACCGTGGCGCAGAAACAATTGGCCGGGGCCGGGTTTAGCAACCTGTTGTTACAACAGCGCCAGAGCCGCTGATTCGGGCTCAACTTCGATCAAAATGCGGGAGGGGGCTTGCCCCCGATGGCGGTGTATCAGTCACCAGATTCATTGACTGCCACTCCGCTATCGGGGGCAAGCCCCTCCCACATTTGGTTCTGCAGCGCTCTGAAATGTGTGTCAGACCGATAAACACCACTCGTCCGCCATAAACCCCTATGGTTGAAATCCCCCCCGCCACCCCCATATGAGTTTCCATCAGGGCATTTTCGCCCCGCTGCGTGGAGACTCTCCCCTTGACCACCATCGTTTCAGTACGTCGCCACGGCAAAGTCGTCATGGGCGGCGACGGCCAGGTTTCCCTGGGCAATACCGTGATGAAAGGCAACGCGAAAAAAGTGCGTCGCCTGTACCACGGCCAGGTCCTCGCCGGGTTTGCCGGTGCCACCGCCGACGCATTCACCCTCTTCGAGCGTTTCGAAGGCCAGCTGGAAAAACACCAGGGCCACCTCGTACGCGCCGCTGTCGAACTCGCCAAAGAATGGCGCACCGACCGCTCCCTCAGCCGCCTGGAAGCCATGCTGGCCGTCGCCAACAAAGATGCGTCCCTGATCATCACCGGTAACGGCGATGTGGTTGAGCCTGAACATGGCCTGATCGCCATGGGCTCCGGCGGTGGTTATGCACAAGCCGCAGCCAGCGCACTGTTGAAGAAGACCGACCTGTCGGCCCGCGAAATCGTCGAGACTGCCCTGGGCATCGCCGGCGACATCTGCGTGTTCACCAACCACAACTTCACCATTGAGGAGCAGGACCTCGCCGAGTAAGCCGTAGGCTTATTCCCGCTTGAGGCCGCCAAACACTATGTCCATGACTCCCCGCGAAATCGTCCATGAACTCAATCGCCATATCATCGGCCAGGACGATGCCAAGCGCGCCGTTGCCATCGCGCTGCGTAACCGCTGGCGCCGGATGCAACTGCCCGAAGAATTGCGCGTTGAAGTAACGCCGAAGAACATCCTGATGATCGGCCCGACCGGCGTCGGTAAAACCGAGATCGCGCGACGCCTGGCCAAGCTGGCCAACGCGCCGTTCATCAAGGTCGAAGCCACCAAGTTCACCGAAGTCGGCTATGTGGGCCGCGATGTCGAGTCGATCATTCGTGACCTGGCCGACGCTGCCCTCAAGCTGCTGCGCGAACAGGAAATGACCAAAGTCAGCCACCGCGCCGAAGACGCAGCCGAAGAACGCATCCTCGACGCCCTGCTGCCACCGGCGCGCATGGGCTTCAACGAAGACGCAGCACCGGCCTCGGATTCCAACACCCGCCAGCTGTTCCGCAAGCGTCTGCGTGAAGGCCAGCTGGACGACAAGGAAATCGAGATCGAAGTCGCTGAAGTCTCGGGCGTCGACATCTCCGCACCGCCTGGCATGGAAGAGATGACCAGCCAGCTGCAGAACCTGTTCGCCAACATGGGCAAGGGCAAGAAGAAAAGCCGCAAGCTCAAGGTGAAGGAAGCGCTGAAGCTGGTGCGCGACGAAGAAGCCGGGCGCCTGGTGAATGAGGAAGAACTCAAGGCCAAGGCCCTGGAAGCGGTTGAACAGCACGGCATCGTGTTTATCGACGAGATCGACAAAGTGGCCAAGCGCGGCAACTCCGGCGGCGTCGATGTATCCCGCGAAGGTGTGCAGCGCGACCTGCTGCCGCTGATCGAAGGCTGCACCGTCAATACCAAGCTGGGCATGGTCAAGACCGACCACATCCTGTTTATCGCTTCGGGGGCGTTCCACCTGAGCAAGCCAAGCGACCTGGTGCCCGAGCTGCAAGGCCGCCTGCCGATTCGCGTAGAGCTCAAGGCGCTGACCCCGGGCGACTTCGAGCGCATCCTCAGCGAACCGCATGCGTCGCTCACCGAGCAATACCGCGAGCTGCTGAAAACCGAAGGGCTGGGCATCGAGTTCCTGCCGGACGGTATCAAGCGCCTGGCGGAGATTGCCTGGCAGGTCAACGAGAAGACCGAGAACATCGGTGCGCGTCGCCTGCACACGCTGCTTGAGCGCCTGCTCGAGGAAGTGTCCTTCAGCGCCGGCGACATGGCAGGCTTGCAGAATGGCGTAGCGATCAAGATCGATGCCGACTACGTCAACAGCCACTTGGGCGAATTGGCGCAGAACGAGGACTTGTCGCGGTATATTCTGTAAGCCTCACACAGAACTGCTTTGCT
>NZ_JANUEN010000018.1:0-78376 GCF_024809815.1 Pseudomonas sp. BIGb0381 | reverse complement strand
CTCCCACAGGGATCAGCGGTGCCCACGAGATCTATAGCCGAGCAACTTCCCACCTGCCAACCGAGCTCAAATGTGGGAGGGGGCTCGCCCCCGATTGCGGTGTGTCAGCCAAGACACCTGTCACCAGTGCCACCGCCATCGAAGCCTAGCTAAAGCTCGACCTCTCCCACACAGGAAGGGCATCACGCCGGCAACGGATCACCCGGCAGCATCAATTCAATCCCGCGCTTGCGGATGCCATCTGCCGCCGCCGGGGCCAGGGCGTCGTCGCTGATGATCACGTCGAACGGTTCGAGCCCGGCGATGCGGTACATGCTGAAGGTGCCGTATTTGGAACTGCTCGCCACCAGCACGACCTGGGACGCCGATTGCATCGCCACTTGCTTGACCTCGACTTTCAGCGCCGAGGGGGTGGTGATACCTCGGTGCAAATCCCAGGAGCTGGTTGACACAAAGGCGATGTCCGTCACCACCTGGCGCAGGGTCGCCACGGCCAGCCCGCCGACGGAAGAATGGTTGTCATGGTCCAGTTGGCCGCCGGTGTGGATCACCGTGACCTGCGTCGCATCCATAAGGGCCTGCACGATCCCGAAGTCGTTGGTGACCACCGTCATGCCCGACAGCGCCTTGATATAAGGGACAATCTCCAGGGTGCTGGTGCCGGCATCCAGGTACACCGTCATGTCCGCGTGCAGCAATCGCGCCGCCAGTCGCGCCATCGCCTGTTTTTGCGGCAACTCCACCACGGCTTTGGATTGATGGCTGGGTTCGCTGTGCAACTGGCTGGCGATCCGGACCCCCCCGGTGACGGAGTACGCCCGGCCTTCCTGCTCCAGCAGTGCAATATCGCGGCGCACGGTCATGTGCGAGCAGTCGAACATCTCCATCAACTGGTGCACGCTCATCACTTGATGCTTGCGCAATTGCCGCAGGATTTGTTCGCGACGCTGCTCGGGAATCATCGGGGTGCTGCTGTCGGCGGCCGTGTCCTTGGGGTTGGGCATTAAGGCTCCGGGATGGTTAGGTAAGATGCGGGGAGTGCGTGGCTATAGTAGCCAATACACGCCCCCGCAAGCGACCCCGGTGTAACAACGGTCAGAACTTGAAGCGGCCCACCAACCCCTTGAGCTGACCGGAAATATCCGTCAACCGACCTGATCCGGTCTGCGCCGAGTGGGCAAAGCCTTCGACCAGTTGCGCATCGGCATGGATCTGCGCGATGTGGCGGTTGATCTCCTCGGCTACCTGGTGCTGTTCTTCAGCGGCCGTGGCGATCTGGGTGTTCTGGTCGCGGATCGAGTCCACCGAGCCTTGGATCTTGTCGAAGCTGTCGCGGGCCTGCTGGATGCGTTCCACGCTGGTGTGGGACACCAGCAGGCTGCCCTGCATCTGCTGGGTGACTTCCTGGGTGCGGCGGGCGAGGTTGCCCAGCAGGCTGTCGATTTCACCGGTGGAGTCGGCGGTGCGGCGTGCCAGGGCGCGGACTTCGTCGGCCACCACTGCAAAGCCTCGGCCCTGGTCACCGGCGCGCGCGGCTTCAATCGCCGCGTTGAGCGCCAGCAGGTTGGTCTGTTCGGCGATCGAGCGGATGGTGTCGAGGATGGTGTTGATGTTTTGGCTGTCCTGCTCCAGCAACTGCATGGTCTGGGTCGACTTTTGCAGGTCTTCGCTGAGCTTGAGCACGCTGCCGGTGGCTTCGCCGATATGCTGCTGGCCATTGTGCACGTCGCGGTAGCCTTCGTCGGCACTCGCGGCGGCGGCGCTGCAGGAGCGCGCGACTTCGTTGGCGGTGGCCACCATTTCGTTGAACGCGGTGCTCACCAGCTCCACGGCTTCACGCTGGCGACCGGCGGCCTGGTTCATGTTGTTGGCGACTTCGCTGGTGTCGGCGGCGGCGGTTTGCAGGTCGGAAGAGGCGTTGCCGATGCGCTGCACCAGTTGCGCGATCATGCTCAGGAACTGGTTGAACCAGCCGGCCAGGCTGGCGGTTTCGTCCTTGCCTTGCACCTTGAGTTGGCGCGTCAGGTCGCCTTCGCCTTCGGCAATCTCCTGCAGGCCGTCGGCCACCCCGCGAATCGGGCGCACGATCATGCTGGCAAAGCTGGCGCCGACAATCGCGAACACCACGGCCAGGGCGGCGGCAATCGCGGCGATCAACCAGGTGAGGCGGGTGGCGCCGGCCATGACTTCATCGCGCTTGATCAGGCCGATAAAGCGCCAGCCCAGATCCTTGGAGCTGACCACGTTGGCCATGTAGGCCACGCCGTCGATGTCGATTTGGGTCACGCCGTCGCCGCGCTTGGCCAGTTCGGCGTAGTTGGGGCCCAGGTCGGCCATCGGCTTGAAGTTGTGCTGGGCGTCGCTGGGGTCCACCAGCACATTGCCGTTGGCTTCCACCAGCATCAGGTAACCGCTGTCGCCCAGCTTGATGTTGCGCACCAGCTCGGTGAGCTGCTTGAGCGACACGTCCAGGCCGACCACGCCGAGGATGTTGCCGGTAGCGTCGGCGACGGTGTGCACGGTGCCGATCAGCACCACGTCGTCCGGTGCCCAGTAATAAGCGCCCGTGCGCACGGTGGCGCCCGGCGCGGCGATGGCGGCCTTGTACCAGGGGCGTACGCGCGGGTCGTAGTTGTTCAGTTTGGTGTCGTCAGGCCAGCTGGCATAACCGCCGTCGGCGAGGCCCAAAGACAAGTAGGCGGTGCTCGGGTGGCTTTTGGCGAACTGATCGAAAATCGCCAGCAGGTCTTTGTTGGTCTGGGTCAGGGGGATTTGCGCGGCGTCGGCGCCGGCGTAGCTCTTGAGGTCCTTGGCCGCGACAACGCGCGGGTCCTTGGCCACGAAGTCGACGTTCTGGCTGATGCCATCGAAAAACTGCTTCATGCCGTTGTCGATCTGACGGATCTCGCGACCGCTGCTGTCGAGGAAATTGGCCAGGGCCCCCTCGCGCAAGTTCAGCACAACCATAACGGCCACCAGGATGACTGGCAGGCACGCGATAGCGGCAAACGCCCAGGTCAACTTTTGCTTGATATTCATGACTTCACCCGCGGGTATTTATATTTTTGGCAAGGAGAAAACAGTGGCGTCGAGCGTCGCATGTGTTGTTTTGAGGGGATGTAGCCCATGCGTACTCCCTTTGTATCGACTGCGGGAGCACGCACTTTAGGCCGAAGGGCATGTTTATCCGATGCGCTCGCCACCCAGCGCATCACGCTGCATCGACTGCAGGTTTTTCTCGATGGTTTCGCAGATGGCTTCCATCTGGATCTGGTGTTCGCTGGAGCGGAACGGACTTTGCAGGTCGGTGCCGATACGCTCGATGGCCAGCAGCATAAAGCCCACAACGGTGGACGCCAGCGGGGTGAACCAGCCCAGGGATTCCACCAGGCCCACGGGCACGATCAGGCAGAACAGCGAGATAAACAGGCGTGGGAAATACACGTAAGGGTAGGGCAGTGGCGTGTTGGCGATCCGCTCCATGCCGCCCTGGGCGTTGGACAAATCCACCAGAGTCGACTCCAGCCGCGCCAGGCGAATGCTGTCCAGGTGCCCGGCCTTGTATTCCTTGGCCAGCAACGCCGCCGAGCCGGTGAGGATGTCATTGGCGAAATTATTGGTGGCACCGTTGCGGGCGAATTCCTCGGAGGGGATAAAGGCGCGTACTTCATCAGGGCACGGTTCGCCCTTGAGGTGTGCGGCCAGGCAATTCACATACGCCACATGGCGGCGCAGCAGGGTGGCCTTGACCGGGTTCACTTCGCCGTCGGGATCGTCCAGCAGGGTTAATACCTGCCGGGCGAAGCTGCGGGAATTGTTGACCATCGCCCCCCACAGCGTGCGTGCCTCCCACCAGCGGTTATAGGCGCTGCTGTTGCGAAAGCTGATGAGCACGATCAGTGCCGAGCCCAGCAGGGTGAGGGGCATCAGCGGCAAGTTGATCTTGGCGGTGAGGAACAGCATGAAGTCTACGGTGACGGCGACGTCCCACAGCAACAGCCAGAACAGCGACCAGCCCACATAGCCCATGGTCTTGATGATCAGGCGGTACTTTTTGATGATGGCGGCTTTCAAACGACAACCTCGCGGCGAGCGGTAAGCAACAGTGCCTTAGCTCGGACGTCGGCTTGCAGGGAAGGTTCGCAGCGCTGACTGAAACGGTTAAGCCGCCTGAGTTTTCTGGAACAATTTTGGTAGCGACGATGTCCCCTGAACTAATCACGATAGATTGCGCTCAAGGCGAAACGCCATTATCGGTGCTGCAATTGAGATCAGTGAATCCAAGTTGGTTGATCAGGGCTCTTTCTCATGTGCAGTGGTTCGTTGAAGTTGGCGATGGAACAGTCGGCGCGGGCGTTTGAGCGCCATGTGGATTTTGAAGCGTGTATTCGTACCCATTATTCGATTTTGTTGGAGTCCTATTCAAAAAGACCGTTTTTCTATAAGACCGCACTGAAGTTCAGTCGCTTGATGGTGTCCTTTACGTTATTGAGCACGTATTTCTCCAAGCCGGTGCCATTACTGTCCGAGGTGAAAGAGTTTTGTATGGCGCGTGGGTTTTGTTCCAGGAACAGCCTGGAGTCGATCTTCCTGCTGTTCAGGGCGTTGGGGTTCATGACGGTGTCGAGGCATGCGGATGACAGCCGTTTGCGGGTATTCAGCCCGTCATCCCAAGCCTGCGAGGAGATCCGGCTGATGCTCACGTCCGTGGTCGAGCCGCTGGGCGTGATGTGCCCGCAAACCGCGGTTTGCAGCTCAATGAACGGGTTGGATGATCGCGCTTACCTGGCACGTTATTTCAAAGGGTTTTCGGTCCTTCTGTCCCATAACGTGACCATTGACCTGTTGATGCCTGATTGTTATTGGCTGGTAAAGCGCGATGCCGGGCATATGTTGATGCTGGCGATCTATAACGATGCGTGTGCGCTGGATAACCAGGGGGCAAGCTTCAGGACTTCGTCCTACCTTTCCATCGCAGAGCAACTCTCGGTGTCCAAGACCCACGTTATTCGCTTGGTGCAAGAGGGGGCCGACCGGGGCTATTTCAAGATTCACTCCAAGACACTGCTTGAAGTCCTGCCACCTTTTATGGTGTTGGTAAGACGCTTCATGGCGTATTCGTTTGCGACCTGTCTGCACAGTCTTCAACTAAGTCATGCCGATAACAAAGCGGCCACTCATACACAGGGAGTGACGGGATGCCGGCTAATGTGAAACTCAGGCCACGAATGCAAAGGCTGTTGTCGCCCGCCATTGCCCAGGCCGAACTGATCGGGATTTTCGCCTGGCTGGCGGTGTTGCTGGTTGATCGCGGGGGGAGGTTCGGCTGGCCGGTCGTGCTGGTCACGATGGGGCTGTGCGTGGTGTATAGGGTTCACCGGGCGGTGACTCAGTATGTGCTGTGGCGGGCACTGGGCGTGGCCTACATGGTGCTGCTGTCCGCGGGTTTTGCCTATGTGGTTCACACCCGTCCCGAGCTGCAGGTATTCGCCTTGCCGCTGGCCGTGACCTTGGTGATGAGCAGCGCAATCCTGTTTATCGTGGTTCAGGACTTTCTGGTCTGCGCCGCCTTGGTCTGGTTACTGACGTGGCCCAGCATTCAGATGAGCCTTTACGAAGGCGTCGATATCTACGTGTTTATCTTTTGCGCCTCGTCGGTGGCGATCGGCTTTATCTTGAATGTCTACTACCTGAAGAACCTGCGTTCCGTGTTACTGGTGGAGAGTGAGTTTCGGGAGTTGGCCGAGACCGATTACTTGACCTCCATCCTGAATCGGCGGGCCTTTATGGAGAGCTTCGCCAAACTGATTGCGGCCGGTGATACCGGCTACTTCATGATGCTGGATATCGACAGTTTCAAATTGAAGAATGACCAGTTCGGCCATGACGTCGGCGACAGGATTCTCTGCGCCATGGCCGCGTGCCTTAAATCCACCCCGGGCAGCCACAGTTTCGGCAGGATTGGCGGCGAAGAATTCGGGGTGCTGCTGGTGGGCGATGACCTTGGTCTCGCCACCGATTACGCGCTGCGCCTGCTGCAAGCGATCCGCAGCAGTGTCGCGCCGCCCCATGACTACACCTGCAGTGCGGGCATGACACATTTCACGGTCGGGGCCGATATGTCAGCGGTTCTCAAGCGTGCCGACCGCAACCTCTACACCGCCAAGGGCAACGGCAAGGACCGCGTGTATCTGGATGGCGCGCCGGTGTCCCACGGTTCGATGTCCACCCCGGAGGCCCTATGAAAGTTGGCGTGATTTCCGATACCCATGGCCTGCTGCGGCCTGAAGCCGTGGCGGCGTTGCAGGGATGTGAACAGATCATCCATGCCGGTGATATCGGCAGCCCTGAGATTCTTCAGCAATTGGCACAGATCGCGCCCCTGCACGTGGTGCGCGGCAACAACGACCAGGACGCGCCGTGGGCACAGCAGGTGCCCGACTATCTGATGCTGGATGTGGGTGGATGGCGGACGCTGGTGGTGCATGACATCGCCGACGTACCTGCATTACTCGATACGCCTACGCGGCTGGTGATCACCGGCCATTCGCACAAGCCCCTGATCGAATGGCGGGGCGCAACGCTGTATGTGAACCCCGGCAGTGCAGGGCGGCGGCGCTTCACGTTGCCGGTGACGTTGGCGGTGCTGGAGGTGCGGGAGATGACGATCGAGTCGCGGCTGATCGCGCTGCTGGACTGATCCGGGTTTTATTGTTGCGCCAGGATGCTCTGCAACAACCCCGGAAACCGTTCCTCAAGCACATCGCCGCGCAATGAATTCATATGGGTGGTGCCCACGCTGCGGGTGTGTACCAGGCCGGCATCGCGCAGGACCCGGAAGTGGTGAGACATACTGGACTTGGGGCGCCCGCCGTCCAGTTCGCCGCAGGTGGCTTCGGGCACACCGGCCAGGCAGCGCACGATTTCCAGGCGCACCGGGTCACTCAGGGCGTACAGCAGACGCTCGAGGGTCAGGTCTTCAAGGGGAGGGTGTTTAAAGGCTCGCATGAAACGAATCATAACAGGGGGGTATCATCGAATACCATAGTTCGATTACCATCGAACTATCGAATCAAATCACTCGCTCCCGGAGTTCTCAATGTCCGCTTTGTTCGAACCGTTCAAACTCAAAGACGTCACCCTGCGCAATCGCATCGCCATCCCGCCCATGTGCCAATACATGGCCGAGGACGGCATCGTCAACGACTGGCACCTCGTGCACCTGGCCGGTATGGCGCGTGGCGGCGCCGGTTTGCTGGTGGTCGAAGCCACCGCTGTAGCGCCTGAGGGGCGCATCACCCCAGGTTGCGCCGGTATCTGGAGCGACGCCCACGCCGCAGCGTTCGTGCCCATGGTCAAGGCCATCAAGGCCGCCGGCTCGGTGCCAGGCATCCAGATCGGTCACGCCGGTCGCAAAGCCAGCGCCAACCGCCCGTGGGAAGGGGACGACCATATGCCTGCCTCCGATGCGCGCAGCTGGGAAACCATCGCGCCGTCGGCCATCGCCTTCGGTGCCAACCTGCCGCAAGTACCACGCGCCATGACCCTGGACGACATCGCTCGGGTCAAGCAGGACTTCGTCGACGCCGCCCGCCGTGCCCGCGACGCCGGTTTCGAGTGGATCGAACTGCACTTCGCCCATGGCTACCTGGGCCAGAGCTTCTTCTCCGAGCATTCCAACCAGCGCACCGACGCCTACGGTGGCAGCTTCGACAACCGCAGCCGTTTCCTCCTGGAAACCCTGGCCGCCGTGCGCGAAGTCTGGCCAGAGAACCTGCCGCTGACCGCGCGTTTTGGCGTGATCGAATACGACGGCCGTGACGAGCAGACCCTCACCGAATCCATCGAACTGGCCCGCAACTTCAAGGCTGGCGGCCTGGACCTGCTGAGCGTCAGCGTCGGTTTTACCATCCCCGACACCAATATCCCGTGGGGCCCGGCCTTCATGGGCCCGATCGCCGAGCGCGTGCGCCGCGAAGCCGGCATCCCGGTGACCTCGGCCTGGGGCTTTGGCACGCCGCAACTGGCAGAAGGCGCGTTGCAGTCTGGGCACCTGGACCTGGTCTCGGTCGGTCGTGCGCACCTGGCGGACCCGCATTGGGCGTACTTCGCTGCCAAGGAGCTGGGCGTGGAGAAATCCTCCTGGACCTTGCCGGCGCCTTACGCCCATTGGCTGGAGCGCTATCGCTAAGGTAAGCCAGGCAGTCTATAGGCCACTCAATTGAGTGGCTTTTTTTCGTCTCGGTATTGATACAAAACGGATACTCAAAAAACAACGAATGAGAATAGATGTCAAACGAGAATTCATTGATATATCATGCGCCGCGAATTCTTGGCAGGTTTGCCGCCCCTTCTGGCTCTTTCACTAGGTTCAACATCCATGCGTCGTACCTTGATTTCCCTCTGTGTGCTTCAGGCGTTTTCGCCTTTTACCTGGGCAGAGGTTGTCCCTGCCGACAAGGCCAGTCTTGAGCTGCAGGCCACCAATGTCACGGGCGAGGCGGACTACGAGACGGCGCAAGGGCCGGTCAAGGGCTACCACGCCACACGTTCGGCGAGTGCGACGCGCACCGACACCTCGATTCATGAAACCCCGCAGTCCATCAGCGTCGTGTCCAAGGATGTGGTCGAAGATATCGGCGCCACCCGCTTGCAGGACGCACTGGACTACGCCGGCGGCGTGGGCCGCGCCAACAATTTCGGCGGACAGGGGCTCACCACCTTCACCGTACGTGGCTTCACCACCGGCGAGTTCTACCGCAACGGTTTCCCGATCAACCGTGGCTACCCGAACATGCCGGATGCCAACACCATCGAACGCCTCGAAGTGCTGCGCGGTCCGGCAACCATGCTGTATGGCCGTGGCGATCCCGGCGGCACCTTCAACGTGGTCTCCAAGCAACCGCTGGCCGAGCCGACCGTGACCCTCGGCAGCCAACTGGATGACCAAGGCATGCAACGCGCCACCCTTGACGCCTCCGGCCCGCTGGACGAACAGGGTCGCCTGGCCTATCGCCTGAACGTGGTGGGCGAGGGCGGTGACACCTTCCGTGATCATGTCGAAACCGAACGCTACGGCGTGACGCCGGTGATCACCTGGCAGGCCAGCGATGACACCAAGGTGATCTTCGAAGGCGATTTCATGCGCAACAACCACCCGCTGGACCGTGGCCTGACGCGCTACCCCAATCAAAAAGGCACCGCCTCGCGCGATACGTTCTGGGGTGAAAAAGACGTCGGCAAACTGCACAACGACAACAGCATGGCCCAGCTGCGTTTCGAGCACCTGCTCAATGACAGCTGGACCCTGGGCGGTGGTTTCCAGTGGCTGGACGGCACCTTGCAAGGCAATGCCATTGAAGCCAACAGCCTGGGCGCCGACGGTCGTACCCTGAGCCGCAACTTCAACTACCGCAAGCTGGAGTGGACCGATAAAGACACCCAGCTCAACCTCACCGGGCATTTCTCCACCGGCGGTTTCGACCACACCTTGCTTACCGGCGTCGAGTTCGAAGACTACGACTACAAGTCGATTATCCAGCGTTCCAGCGGCTTGGCGGGTAGCTATCCCATCGACATCTTCAACCCGGTCTACGGCCAGGCGCGCCCGAACCTCACACGCACTCCGACCCACGACAAGGAAAACCTCAAGACCTACGCTGCTTTTGTCCAGGACCAGGTGGCCCTGACCGAGCGTTTGAAAGTCCTTGCCGGCGCACGCTTCGAGCGCTTTGAACACGACTACCACACCTACGTGCCGGGCGGTAAAAGCTGGGAAGCCAGCGACAACGCCGTCACCCCACGCGTCGGCGTGATCTACGACCTCACCGACACCGTCGCGGTCTACGCTGACGCCGCGCGTTCGTTCAAGCCCAACACCGGCGCCAGTCGCCAGGGCGGTGGTTTTGAACCGGAGAAAGGCAAATCCTACGAGATGGGCATCAAGTGGGAAGCCCTGGACCGTCAACTCAGCGTCGACGCCGCGATCTACCAGATCGAGAAGAAAAACGTGCTCACCACCGACCCTCTCGACTCAACCTTCAGCGTCGCCGCCGGCCAGGTCCGCAGCCGTGGTTTCGACTTGAACGTGGCGGGCAACCTCACCCCCGAGTGGCGTGTGATCGGCGGCTATGCCTACGTGGACGCCGAAGTGACCAAGGACAACACCCTGCGCACCGGCACGCGTTTGCTGAACATCCCGCGCAATAGCTTCAGCCTGCTCAACGTCTACGAATTCCAGGACGGCGCCCTCAAGGGCCTGGGCCTGGGCGCGGGTGGCAAGTATGTGGATGAGCGGGCCGGGCAGACTTCCAACAATGCCTTCTCGATGGACGCCTACACCGTGGTCGACCTGCTCAGCTACTACAAGGTCAACGACAAGGTGCGGCTGAACCTGGATGTGAAGAACCTGTTCAATCGCGACTATGAAGAAGGTGCGTTTGGCAACGTATACGCCTACCCAGGCGAACCGCGCACGGTGCAGGTAGGCATCGCCTACACCCTCTAACGGCCTGCACAGTTTCAATGTGGGAGGGGGCTTGCCCCGGTAGCGGCAGACCAGTCGATGTTGCGGTGACTGAACCACCGCTATCGGGGGCAAGCCCCCTCCCACATTTAATTGCGTTTACATTACAACGGCGTGAGCACATTCATCACCGTATCCAACGCCACCCGCGTGTCATCCAACTGCACCAGCGACGCATGCCGCGCGCCAAGGGCGTCGCGGTTCTGGATTGCGGTGAGGATCGCCTTGTGCCGGGGCAGGCTCAGGCCCTGGATGTCCGGGCGGCGGTTGGTGATGTTGATCGACTCGCGCAGCGGCAACGACAGCATGTTGCACATATAGGCGAGCAGGTCGTTGCGGGTGGCGTCGGCAATGGCGCGGTGGAAGTCCAGGTCGGCCTGCAACAGCTGTTCGTGGGTCTGCGCGGTTTCCATGCCCTGGTAGGCTTTTTCGATGGTGGCGATGTCTTCATCGGTGGCGGTGGTCGCCGCCATGGCGGCAATCTCCGGCTCGAGGATGCGCCGCACACCGGCCAGGGTATTGAAGAATTCACTGTGGGGCGTGGACTGCATCAACCAGGACAACACGTCCGGGTCGAGCAGGTGCCATTTCAAGCGCGGCCGCACCACCGCGCCCACCCGTGGCTTGGAATACACCAGGCCCTTGGCGCTGAGCACCCGGGTCGCCTCGCGCAACACCGAACGACTGACCTTGTACTCCTCGCAGAGCGTGGCCTCCATGGGTAACCGTTCTTCGGGCTTGAAGCGACCTGAAACGATGTGCATGCCCAAGTCCTGAACGATCTGGGCATGCATGCTCTTGCGCGGCTTGGGCGGCTGGTGATCCATAACGACAGGGATGCTCTGACTTAAATTCGCGGCATCATAGCATCCCAATTAGTGGGAATGCCGGGGGACTTCAGCCCCACGGCAACCCACCAGGAAGTCAAAGTCGCAACCCTGGTCGGCCTGCAGCACATGGTCGATGTACAACTGGCGGTAGCCGCCGACGATCAGGTTCTGCGGCGGCTTCAGGTCGGCCATGCGCGCCGCCAGCTCTGCGTCGGGGATGTCCAGGTGCAGGCGGCCGTTGGCGCAGTCGAGTTCGATCCAGTCACCTTCCTTCACCGTGGCCAACGGTCCGCCGGCCGCGGCTTCCGGCGCCACATGCAACACAACCGTGCCGTAGGCGGTGCCGCTCATGCGCGCGTCGGAGATCCGCACCATATCGGTCACGCCCTGGGCCAGCAGTTTGGCCGGCAAGCCCATGTTGCCGACTTCGGCCATGCCTGGGTAACCCTTGGGGCCGCAGTTTTTCATGACCAGGATCGAGTTGGCGTCCACGTCCAGTTCCGGGTCGTTGATGCGCGCCTTGTACATGTCGAAGTTCTCGAACACCACCGCACGGCCGCGATGCTGCATCAGCTCGGCGCTGGCCGCCGAAGGCTTGAGCACCGCGCCCAATGGCGCCAGGTTGCCGCGCAGCACGCAGATGCCACCGTCGGCGCGGATCGGGTTGTCGAGGGTGCGGATCACTTCGTCCTGGCCGTAGATCGGCGAGTCCTTGGTGTTTTCGCCCAGGGTCTTGCCGTTGACGGTCAGGGCATTCGGGTGCGGGATCAGGTTGGCTTCACCGAGGCGACGCAACACGGCGGGCAGGCCACCGGCGTAGTAGAACTCTTCCATCAGGAAGCGCCCGGACGGTTGAAGGTCGACGATGGTCGGCATGCCGCGACCGATGCGGGTCCAGTCGTCCAGGTCGAGCTCGACGCCGATGCGCCCGGCGATGGCTTTCAAGTGGATCACGGCGTTGGTCGAACCACCGATGGCGGCGTTCACGCGGATGGCGTTTTCAAACGCTTCCTTGGTGAGGATCTTCGACAGCTTCAAGTCTTCGCGCACCATCTCCACCGCACGCATGCCGGACATATGGGCCAACACATAACGGCGCGCATCCACTGCCGGGATCGCCGCGTTGTGGGGCAGGGAAGTGCCCAGTGCCTCGGCCATGCAGGCCATGGTCGACGCGGTGCCCATGGTGTTGCAGGTGCCCGCCGAACGCGACATGCCGCCTTCGGCCGCGAGGAAATCATCCAGGGTAATGGTGCCGGCCTTGACCTGTTCACTGAGCTGCCACACCACGGTGCCAGAGCCGATGTCCTGGCCCTTGTGCTTGCCGTTGAGCATCGGCCCGCCGGTGACCACGATGGCCGGTACGTCGCAACTGGCGGCGCCCATCAGCAGGGCCGGGGTGGTCTTGTCGCAGCCGGTCAGCAGCACCACACCGTCAATCGGGTTGCCGCGAATGGCTTCCTCCACGTCCATGCTCGCCAGGTTGCGGGTGAGCATGGCGGTGGGGCGTAGGTTGGATTCGCCGTTGGAGAACACCGGGAATTCCACCGGGAAGCCACCGGCCTCGATCACGCCCCGTTTGACGTGCTCGGCGATCTGGCGGAAATGCGCGTTGCACGGGGTCAGCTCCGACCAGGTATTGCAGATACCGATGATCGGCTTGCCATGAAACTGATGGTCGGCAATGCCCTGGTTCTTCATCCAGCTGCGGTACATAAAGCCGTTTTTGTCGGCGGTACCAAACCACTGGGCGGAGCGTAGGCCGGGCTTTTTATCAGACATGATCGATTCTCTTATTGTATGACTATATGTTCTATGCGTGCTTAAACATAAGCGCAAAATCGATGCTTTGGAAGAGTTGTTTTGTAAATAGTCCTACTATATAGTCTGGCTTAACTGAGGTATGACCCTGGCGGATTTTCGCGAGAGGCGTCCCCCGAGCTTCTATAAGAACAACAATCGGAGATCGACCCCCATGAGCCAGGAACTGCGGCTTATTCGGCGCATCACGCTGAAACTGATTCCCTTCCTGATCCTGCTGTACCTGATCGCCTACGTGGACCGTTCCGCCGTGGGTTTTGCCAAGCTGCACATGGGCGCCGACGTCGGTATCGGCGATGCGGCCTATGGCCTGGGCGCGGGATTGTTCTTCATTGGCTACTTCCTCTTCGAGATCCCCAGCAACCTGATGCTCGACCGCTTCGGCGCACGGCGTTGGTTCGCGCGGATCATGATCACCTGGGGCGCGATCACCATCGGCATGGCCTTCGTGCAAGGGCCGCACAGCTTCTATGTGATGCGCTTCCTGCTCGGCGCGGCCGAAGCCGGATTCTTTCCCGGCGTCCTGTACTACATCACCCAATGGTTCCCGGTGCGCCATCGCGGCAAGATCCTCGGGCTGTTCATCCTCTCCCAACCGATTGCGATGATGATCACCGGCCCCGTGTCCGGCGGCCTGCTGGGCATGGACGGCATCCTCGGCCTGCATGGCTGGCAGTGGCTGTTCATCGTGATCGGCACCCCGGCGATCCTGCTGACCTGGCCAGTGCTGCGCTACCTGCCGGATGGCCCCAAGCAGGTCAAATGGATGAGCGACGCGGAAAAAACCTGGCTCACCGATGAATTGGCCAAGGACCTGCAAGCCTACGGCCAGACCCGCCACGGCAACCCGCTGCATGCCCTCAAGGACAAACGCGTGTTGCTGCTGGCGCTGTTCTACCTGCCGGTGACCCTGAGCATTTACGGCCTGGGCCTGTGGTTGCCGACCCTGATCAAACAGTTTGGCGGCACCGACCTGGTCACCGGCTTTATCTCCGCCGTGCCTTACATCTTCGGCATTATCGGCCTGCTGATCATCCCGCGCAGTTCCGACCGCCTGAATGATCGCTACGGCCACCTGGCCGTGCTGTATGTGCTGGGCGCCATCGGCCTGTTTTTCAGCGCCTGGCTGAGTGTGCCGGTGCTGCAAATGGCTGCGCTGTGCCTGGCGGCGTTTGCGCTGTTTTCCTGCACCGCAGTGTTCTGGACCTTGCCGGGGCGCTTTTTTGCCGGCGCCAGTGCGGCGGCGGGCATTGCCTTGATCAACTCGGTGGGCAACCTCGGCGGCTATATCGGTCCGTTCGTGATCGGTGCGCTCAAGGAATACACCGGCAACCTCGCCTCGGGCTTGTACTTCCTGTCCGCGGTCATGGTGTTCGGGCTGGTCTTGACCGGCGTGGTCTACCGCGTGCTGGAGCGCAAGCACGTACTGCCCGCCGATCAATTCGCCGCCAGCGCCCGTGGCGCCACACGTACTTAATCTGGGAGAAGTTTCATGCGTTTAGTTCAGTTCGAGTCAAGCAACGGTGAACGCCGGGTCGGCGTTGTAGAAGGCGCCACAGTGCGCGAAGTGCTTACCGCGCGCAGCGTGCGCGAACTGGCGCTGGCTGCCATCGAGGCGGGCGTCAAGTTGCAGCAGCAGGTCGAGAGCCTGGGCCTGGGCGACAGCCATGACTACGCCGCGCTGCTGGCCGACCTGAAGATTTTGCCGCCGTTGGATCACCCGGACCCGGCCCATATGCTCATCAGCGGTACCGGCCTGACCCACCTGGGCAGCGCCTCGGCGCGGGACAAAATGCACCAGCAGGCCGGCGATGAGAGCACCTTGACCGACACCATGCGCATCTTCAAATGGGGCGTGGAGGGCGGCAAGCCCGCTGCCGGCCAGGCCGGCGTACAACCGGAATGGTTCTACAAGGGCGACGGCAGCATCGTCGTGCGCCCAGGCGAAGCCTTCCCGGTGCCACCGTTTGCCGAAGACGCCGGTGAAGAACCGGAAATCGGCGGCCTGTATGTGATCGGCCCGGACAGCAAGCCCTATCGCCTGGGGTTTGCAGTGGGCAACGAGTTCTCCGACCACATCATGGAGCGCAAGAACTACCTGTACCTGGCCCATTCCAAGCTGCGCAGTTGCAGCTACGGTCCCGAGCTGCGCGTGGGCGAGTTGCCCCAGCACCTGGCCGGCACCAGCCGCATCCTGCGTAACGGCGAGGAAATCTGGCGGAACGAATTCCTCAGTGGCGAGGCCAATATGTGCCACAGCCTGGAAAACCTCGAGTACCACCACTTCAAATACCGCCAGTTCCTCAAGCCGGGCGATGTGCACATTCACTTCTTCGGCACCGCCACGCTGTCATTCGCCGATGGTATACGTACCCAACCGGGCGATGTGTTCGAGATCAGCCAGGCCGAGTTCGGCGCGCCGTTGGTCAATGGCGTCGGCAGCAGCGATGCGGCATTTGAACCCGGCCAAGTCACCCCCCTTTAAGGAGATCAACATGACCCAGTTCCTCGGCCACAACTTCATCGGCGGCCAGCGCAGCGCCAACGGCAGCATCAAGCTGCAGAGCGTCGATGCCAGCACGGGCGAGACCTTGCCGCAGGATTTCTACCAGGCCACGCCGGAAGAGGTCGATGCCGCCGCCAAGGCCGCCGCCGCGGCGTATCCGGCTTATCGCGCGTTGAGTGCCGCGCGCCGTGCGCAGTTCCTGGACGCGATAGCCGACGAGCTGGATGCCCTGAGCGATAACTTCATCGAGCTGGTCTGCCGTGAAACCGCGCTGCCCGCCGCACGTATCAAAGGCGAGCGTGGGCGTACCAGCGGCCAGATGCGCCTGTTCGCCACGGTGCTGCGTCGCGGTGATTTCTACGGCGCGCGCATCGACAAGGCGTTACCCGATCGCCAGCCGCTGCCACGCCCGGACCTGCGCCAATACCGCATCGGCCTGGGCCCGGTGGCCGTGTTTGGCGCGAGCAACTTCCCCCTGGCGTTTTCCACCGCAGGCGGCGATACCGCAGCGGCGCTGGCGGCCGGTTGCCCGGTGGTGTTCAAGGCCCACAGCGGGCATATGGCCACGGCTGAACAGGTGGCCAGTGCAATCATTCGCGCGGCAGAAGCGACCGAGATGCCGGCGGGTGTGTTCAATATGATCTTTGGTGGCGGCGTCGGCGAGGCGCTGGTCAAGCACCCCGCGATCCAGGCGGTGGGCTTTACCGGCTCGCTCAAGGGCGGTCGCGCCTTGTGCGACATGGCCGCGGCACGCCCGCAGCCGATCCCGGTGTTTGCCGAGATGTCGAGCATCAACCCGGTGATCGTGCTGCCCCAGGCCCTGCAAGCGCGAGCGGAAACCGTCGCACGGGATCTGACCGCGTCGGTGGTGCAAGGCTGCGGCCAGTTCTGCACCAACCCTGGCCTGGTGATCGGTATCGCGTCGCCGCAGTTCACCGCGTTTACCCAGCAGGTCGCTCAACTGATTGGCGAGCAACCGGCGCAAACCATGCTCAATGCCGGCACCCTGAGCAGCTACGGCAAAGGCCTGGAAAAACTCCTGGCTCACTCGGGTATTCAGCATTTGGCCGGTAGCACCCAGGCGGGCAATCAGGCGCAACCGCAGCTGTTCAAGGCGGATGTACGCTTGCTGATCGAGGGCGATGAAGTGCTGCAGGAAGAAGTCTTCGGCCCTACCACGGTGTTTGTCGAAGTTGCTGATCAAGCCCAACTCAGCGCCGCCTTGCACGGCCTGCACGGACAGCTCACCGCGACGATCATTGGCGAACCGGCAGACTTTCAAGAGTTCGCCGAACTTACGCCGCTGCTGGAACAGAAAGTCGGGCGCATCCTGCTCAACGGCTACCCGACCGGCGTCGAAGTCTGCGACTCGATGGTGCATGGCGGTCCGTATCCGGCGACGTCGGATGCCCGTGGCACCTCGGTCGGCACCTTGGCCATCGACCGTTTCCTGCGTCCGGTGTGCTTCCAGAACTACCCTGACAGCTTGCTGCCCGACGCGTTGAAAAACGCCAACCCGTTGCGCATCCAGCGCCTGGTGGATGGCACGCCATCCCGCGACTCGCTGTAAACACTCATCAGGAGGCGTCATGTCGTGTACCGCTGTCACTGAGCATCGTGCGCAACTGGGGGAAGGCCCGTTCTGGGATGTGCCGACCCAGGCGCTGTACTGGGTCAATATCGCCGGCAAACAGGCACTGCGCCTGATGGGCGGGCAGTTGCAGATCTGGCAGTTGCCCGAGCACGTTTCGGCGTTTATCCCGTGTGAAAGCGGTGATGCGCTGGTGACCTTGAGCAGCGGTGTCTACCGCCTGGACCTGGCCACCGAAGCCCTCACCCTGCTCTGCGTGGCCGACTCGCAGCCGGGCAACCGTGGCAATGAAGCACGCTGCGATGCCCAGGGCCGCCTGTGGCTGGGCACCATGCAGAACAATATCGGCGAACACGGCGAAGACCTGCCGATCACGCGGCGCTCCGGCGGCCTGTTTCGCATCGATGCGGATGCACAGGTCACGCCGTTGCTCCACGGCCTGGGCATTCCCAACACCTTGCTGTGGAGCGAGGACGGCCGCCAGGTGCATTTCGGTGACAGCCTGGACGCCACGCTCTACCAGTATTCGATCCAGGCCGACGGTCAACTCCAGCCGCCAACCGTGTGGTTCGGCCCGCACGCGCGCGGCGGGCCGGATGGCTCGGCCATGGACACTCAAGGCTACCTCTGGAACGCCCGTTGGGACGGCAGTTGCCTGCTGCGCCTGACGCCCGAGGGGGAGGTGGACCGCATTATCGAGTTGCCCGTGAGTCGCCCCACCAGTTGCGTATTCGGTGGCCCCCACCTCACCACCTTGTATATCACCAGCGCCGCCAGTCCATTGGATCACCCTTTGGACGGCGCGGTGCTGGCCATCGAAGTCGATGTACCCGGCATGCCTTGCCATCGCTTTGCCGGTTAATGCCTAAAAACAACAACAAGGAGTCACCCGTATGAATCGTCGTCGTGGTATCCGTTCCCTGTGCTGCGCCGCTGTGGCGGTCTCGGCCATGAGCTTGAGCGGGCTGTTGCTGGCCGCTGAAGAAGTGAAAATCGGTTTCCTGGTCAAGCAGGCCGAGGAACCGTGGTTCCAGACCGAATGGGCCTTTGCCGAAAAAGCCGGCAAGGAACATGGCTTTACCGTGATCAAGATCGCCGTGCCCGATGGCGAGAAAACCCTCTCGGCCATCGACAGCCTGGCCGCCAACGGCGCCAAGGGCTTTGTGATCTGCCCGCCGGATGTGTCCCTGGGCCCGGCCATCGTCGCCAAGGCCAAGGCCAACGGCTTGAAAGTGATTGCCGTGGATGACCGCTTTGTCGACGCCAAGGGCAACTTCATGGAGGACGTGCCGTACCTGGGCATGGCCGCGTTTGAAGTGGGCCAGAAGCAAGGCGCGGCCATGGCTGCCGAGGCGAAAAAACGCGGTTGGGACTGGAAGGACACCTACGCGGTGATCAACACCTTCAATGAACTCGACACCGGCAAAAAACGCACCGACGGCTCGATCAAATCCCTCGAAGAAGCCGGCATTCCCAAGGACCATATCCTCACCGCCGCGCTGAAAACCCTCGATGTCCCCGGCAGCATGGACGCCACCAACTCGGCCCTGGTCAAGCTGCCCAGCGGCGCGAAAAACCTGATCATCGGCGGCATGAACGACAACACCGTGCTCGGCGGCGTGCGCGCCACCGAAAGCGCCGGTTTCGCGGCGGCCAATGTGATCGGTATCGGCATCAATGGCACCGACGCCATCGGCGAATTGAAGAAAGCCAACAGCGGCTTCTTCGGCTCGATGCTGCCAAGCCCGCACATCGAGGGCTACAACACTGCGCTGATGATGTACGAGTGGGTCACCAAGGGCACTGAGCCGCCTAAATACACGGCCATGGATGAAGTGACCTTGATCACCCGCGCCAACTTCCAGGAAGAGCTGACCAAGATCGGGCTGTGGAAATGACCGCTGCGGCCCTGCGTTTTGACGCTATCGGCAAAACCTTTCCCGGGGTCAAGGCGCTGGACGGCATCAGCTTCACCGCCCACCCGGGGCAGGTGCACGCCCTGATGGGCGAGAACGGTGCGGGCAAGTCGACGCTGCTGAAGATATTGGGCGGTGCCTATATCCCCAGCAGCGGCAGCGTGCAGATCGGCGCGCAGACCATGGCGTTCAAATGCGCCGCCGACAGCATCGCCAGCGGCGTGGCGGTGATTCACCAGGAGCTGCACTTGGTGCCGGAAATGACCGTCGCCGAAAACCTGTTCCTCGGGCATTTGCCATCGCGCTTCGGCGTGGTCAACCGGGGCCTGCTGCGCAAGCAGGCCCTGGCTTGTCTCAAGGGCCTGGCGGATGAAATCGACCCCGAGGAAAAACTCGGCCGCCTGTCCCTGGGCCAGCGCCAACTGGTGGAAATCGCCAAGGCGCTGTCCCGTGGCGCCCATGTGATCGCCTTCGACGAACCGACCAGCAGCCTGTCGGCGCGGGAGATCGACCGGTTGATGGCGATCATCACGCGCCTGCGGGACGAGGGCAAAGTGGTGCTCTACGTCTCGCACCGCATGGAAGAGGTGTTCCGCATCTGCAACGCGGTCACGGTGTTCAAGGACGGCCGCTACGTGCGCACCTTTGACGACATGAGTGCATTGACCCACGACCAGCTGGTGACCTGCATGGTCGGTCGCGACATCCAGGACATCTACGACTACCGCCCGCGCGAGCACGGCGAGGTGGCGCTCAAGGTTGACGGTTTGTTGGGCCCGGGTTTGCGTGAACCGATCAGTTTTGAGGTGCGCAAAGGCGAAATCCTTGGCCTGTTCGGTTTGGTGGGGGCAGGGCGCACGGAGTTGTTCCGTTTGCTCAGCGGTTTGGAGCGCGCCAGTGCCGGCAGCCTGGAGTTATGCGGGGAGGCCCTGCAACTGCGCTCACCCCGCGACGCCATCGCCGCCGGTGTGCTGCTGTGCCCGGAAGACCGCAAGAAGGAAGGCATCATTCCGCTGTCCAGCGTCGCCGAGAACATCAATATCAGCGCGCGTGGAGCCCACTCTTCGTTCGGCTGGCTGCTGCGCGATGGTTGGGAGAAGGGCAATGCCGACCAGCAGATCAAGGCAATGAAAGTCAAAACCCCGACCGCCGCGCAAAAGATCATGTACCTGTCCGGCGGCAACCAGCAGAAAGCCATTCTTGGCCGCTGGCTGTCGATGCCCATGAAGGTGCTGCTGCTGGATGAGCCGACGCGTGGCATCGACATCGGCGCCAAGGCCGAGATCTACCAGATTATCCATAACCTCGCGGCCCAGGGCATTGCGGTGATCGTGGTGTCCAGCGACCTCATGGAAGTGATGGGCATCTCCGACCGCATCCTGGTGCTGTGCGAAGGTGCGATGCGCGGCGAACAAACCCGTGAACACGCGACTGAATCCAACCTGCTGCAACTGGCCCTGCCGCGCGGCCTGGCGAACTGAGAGAAGACCATGACGACTCAAAACAACGCGCTGCCGACGGCACGCAAACCCCTCGATATGCGCGCACTGCTCGACAACTGGGCGATGCTGTTGGCTGCAGTGGGCATCTTTGTCCTGTGCGCCTTGCTCATCGATAACTTCCTCTCGCCGTTGAACATGCGCGGGCTGGGCCTGGCGATTTCCACGGTGGGCATCGCCGCCTGCACCATGCTGTTCTGCCTGGCGTCGGGGCACTTCGACTTGTCGGTAGGCTCGGTGATTGCCTGCGCCGGCGTGGTGGCGGCGATTGTGATGCGCGATACCGACAGCGTCATGCTGGGCATCGGCGCGGCGCTGCTGATGGGCCTGGTCGTGGGGCTGATCAACGGCATCGTGATCGCCAAGCTGAGGGTCAATGCGTTGATCACCACCTTGGCGACCATGCAGATCGTGCGCGGCCTGGCCTATATCTTTGCCGACGGCAAGGCGGTGGGGGTGTCTCAGGACCAGTTCTTTATCTTTGGCAATGGCCAGTTGTTCGGCGTGCCGGTGCCGATCCTGATCACCATCGTGTGCTTCCTGTTCTTCGGCTGGCTGCTCAACTACACCACCTACGGGCGCAACACCATGGCCATCGGCGGCAACCCGGAAGCGGCGCTGCTGGCGGGGGTGAACGTCGACCGCACCAAGATCCTGATCTTCGCCGTGCACGGTCTGATCGGTGCCTTGGCCGGGGTGATCCTCGCCTCGCGCATGACCTCGGGCCAACCGATGATCGGCCAGGGTTTCGAGCTGACGGTGATTTCTGCCTGCGTGCTGGGCGGCGTGTCGCTGAGTGGCGGCATCGGCATGATTCGCCACGTGATCGCCGGGGTGCTGATTTTGGCGATCATTGAGAACGCGATGAACCTGAAGAACATCGACACCTTCTACCAGTACGTGATCCGCGGTTCGATCCTGCTGCTGGCGGTGGTCATCGACCGCATGAAACAACGCTGAACTTCTTGTCATGTGAGGCTCAAAATGTGGGAGGGGGCTTGCCCCCGATGGCGGTGTATCAGAAGCAAATATGCAGACTGACACTCCGCAATCGGGGGCAAGCCCCCTCCCACAGTAAAGCGGTTTTAATCGGCGGTGAATTTGAAGACGGTGTTCTGGGTATACGTCTGCCCTGGATTCAAACGGGTCGAGGCAAACGTCGGTTGGTTAGGCGCATCCGGATAGTGCTGGGTCTCCAAGGTGAAACCACTCCAGTGCAGGTAGGTCTTGCCACCTTTGCCCTTCACCGAACCATCCAGGAAGTTGCTGGTATAGAACTGCACGCCCGGTTCGCTGGTGTAGAGCTGCAAGCGCCGGCCTGACGCCGGGTCATGCACCTCGGCGGCCAGTTGCTTGACGTCGCCTTTGGTGTCCAGCGCCCAGTTGAAGTCAAACCCACCCTGTTTTGGCTCGGCAAACTTGAGCTGCGGATGATCCTCCTTGATGTGCTGCCCAATCGGGGTGGGCTTGAGGAAGTCCATCGGCGTGCCCTTGACCGGTGCGAGTTCGCCGGTCGGAATCAAGGTGGCGTTCACCGGGGTGTAATGGCTGGCATGCAAGGTCGCGACTTGCTTGAGGATGTCGCCGTTACCCGCACCGGCCAGGTTGAAGTAGCTGTGGTTGGTGAGGTTGAGCACCGTCGGTTTGTCGGTGGTGGCTTTGTAGTCGATGTGCAGTTCGTTCTTGTCGTTGAGGCGGTAGGTGACTTCGGTTTTCAAGTTACCGGGAAAACCCATCTCACCGTCCTTGGACAGGTAGCTCAGCTTCACGCCGACCGAGTCCTTGTCCTTGACCGACTCGGCCTTCCACACCTGCTTGTCGAAGCCCTGGGCGCCGCCATGCAGTGAGTTGGGGCCGTCGTTGAGCGGCACCTGGAAGCGCTTGCCGTCGAGTTCAAAGGCGCCGCCGGCCAGACGATTGCCGAAGCGGCCGATGGTTGCGCCGAAAAACGCCGTACCGCTTTGATAGCCTTGCACGTCGTCAAAGCCCAGCACCACATCGTCGACCTTGCCGTTTTTGTCCGGCACTTTCAGCGATTGCAACACGCCGCCGTAGGTGATCACCGTGGCTTGCATGCCGTGACTGTTGCGCAAGATGTATTGTTCGACGGCAGTGCCGTCGTTGGTTTTACCGAAAGGTTTTTGCTCGCTGCTCAGACCGGCCGCCTGGGCGCCGCCGCTGGCGATCATCATGGACAGCGCCAGGCCGGACAGCAGGTATCGAGGGTGCTTCATGGTCGAACTTCCTTTTGTTGTTTTGAGTGGAATAGTTCTACTAATAGCGATATTTTGTCGTTGTGACAGCGAATTTATAGCCTTTTACCCCGGTTTCGTAAAATAAAATAAGACTAATTGATCGAGGCATCCTTTTATGAGTACTGAACACGCCGTTTATCCCGACCTCAAGGGCAAGACCGTATTGATTTCCGGGGGCGCCTCGGGGATCGGCGAATTCATGGTTCGGGCCTTCGCCGTGCAGGGTGCCAAGGTCGGGTTTGTGGACCGCGCGCAAAGCCAGGGTGAACGCCTGGCGGCGCTGTTGAGTTCCCAGGGGCATGCCGTGGAGTTCGTGTGTTGCGACATCACCGATGAAATCGCCTACAAGGCGGCGATAGGGCGCTTCGAGCATTCCCTGGGGCCGATCACCGTGCTGGTGAACAACGCCGCCAATGACGTGCGCCACACCCTGGAAGAAGTCGATTCGGAAACCTTCGACAAGCTGATCTCAGTCAACCTGAAG
This sequence comes from Pseudomonas sp. BIGb0381, assembly GCF_024809815.1. Taxonomy (NCBI): domain Bacteria; kingdom Pseudomonadati; phylum Pseudomonadota; class Gammaproteobacteria; order Pseudomonadales; family Pseudomonadaceae; genus Pseudomonas; species Pseudomonas sp. BIGb0381. The sequence goes on along the minus strand of NZ_JANUEN010000018.1, from coordinate 54,949 downwards.
CACGCCTTCTTTGCCGCCAAGGCCGTGGTGCCGATGATGAAACGCGCCGGCAGCGGCTCGATCATCAACCTCGGCTCCGTCGGCTGGATGATGGCCTCCGCCGGCTACCCGGTGTACGCCGCCAGCAAGGCCGCCGCCCACGGCATGACTCGCGCGCTGGCACGCGAGCTGGGGCCCAACCGTATCCGTGTGAACACGCTGGTGCCGGGCTGGGTGATGACCGAAAAACAGCTGGCCATGTGGGTGGATGACGCCGCCAAGGAACTGATCAGCCGCAGCCAGTGCCTGCCCGGCAGCGTACTGCCGGAACACATCGCCAATATGGCGCTGTTTCTTGCTTCCGATGCGTCGGCGATGTGTTCGGCGCAGAACTTTATTGTGGATGGCGGCTGGGTCTGAGCCGAACACCCTCTCTCAGACAACACAGACCAATGTGGGAGGGGGCTTGCCCCCGATAGCAGTCTTTCAGTAATACATCTGCTGACTGACACACCGCCATCGGGAGCAAGCCCCCTCCCACATTTGAAACTGTGTCGCTTATTCGATGGGGTAACGCTTGAACGCCGGATGCTGCTCCAGCCTTTCGGTATGCCGTTGCAGGTTGGGAAACGCATCCGCCTTGACCACCGACGCCACGGTGAACTGGCTGAACGACCACGCCACCGCCGCCGTAATCGACGCCTGGGTCAGTGCTTCGCTGTCGCCCAGTTGCTTGTCCAGCAACCCATAGGCCGCGAGCAATTGGCCGGTCACGCGCTCAAGCCACGGTGCATGCAGTTTCTCGGCCGGGCGCAGGTTGTGTTCATAGACGATCTGCACGCTCTTCTCACAGGCTGCCAGCGCCAGTCCCAGAACGTGCAAGTCCTTGGCCAGTGCCGCCGGTTGTTGGGGCAGCAGCTTCCTGTCAGCCGGGGCCAGGGCTTCGAGGTACTCCAGGATCAGGCTGGAGTCCATCAATACCGTGCCATCGTCCAGCACCAGGGTAGGGGCCTTGACCACCGGGTTGATCTGCGCAAATTCGTTGAAGGTGCGGAACACGGACAAGGGTTCATGCACGAAATCCACCCCGTACAGGTCCAGGGAAATTGCCACGCGGCGTACGTAAGGCGAGTCCAGCATGCCGACCAGTTTCATGAAGCCTCCATTGCTATCAGGGTGATGGGCTCAAGAGATTAAGGTTACTCGGTCACCCTGCGCAATGGCCGTTACGTCTCCACCCACTGCCCAATCGGTCGGCAAGGATGTCCTCATGCCGGGCTCCTGAAGCCTTGGCGGCTGGCGCCCGGCGGTTGCCCGGTGATGCGTTTGTAGGCGCGACTGAAGGCCGCCTGGGAGGTATAGCCGAGGCGGTACGCCACTTCTTCGATGGGCAGTCGCTCAAGGGTCAGCCACTGGCTGGCGAGGCGCATGCGCAGCTCGGTCACGTAACGCAGCGGCGGTACCCCCAGGGTCGCCTGGAAACGATCCGCGAACACCGAGCGTGAGGTATGACAGTGCGCCGCCAGTTCGGCCACGCTCCAGTCGCGTCCCGGTTGCTGGTGCAGGGCGAGCAGGGCGCCGGCCAGGCGGGTGTCGCGCAACGCGGCCGCGAGGCCCGACGCATTAGCGCAGGCGCACTCGACCCAGCCCCGCACGATCATCGCCGCCACCACATCGGCCAGGCGCGCAAGGATGCCGGCATAACCGACGCGGGCGCTGGAGACTTCGCGTTCCATCACCGCCAGGATCGGCATCAAGCCGGGGTAACGCTGGCCTCCGGCGTCGATCAGCATCAAGGCCGGCATCAGGTTGCCGAGGCCCTGGATGCTGTCGAGCTCGAACTCCATGCAGGCGCTGAACAGCAGGGTGCTGGAGGGAGCAAAGGGCGAGGCATTCACCGCGCACACGGTATCGCCCAGCGGTGCAGCGTCGAAGCTGGCGATGTCCTGCACGGGATCATCCGGGTTGGACAGCAGCGCATGGGCGCCACCGTGGGCGATAAACACCGCATTGCCGGCCGACAACTCAAAGAGGCTGCCGTCGTGCAGGCGCAGGGTCGCGCAGCCGGCGGCCAGAAAATGGAAATACGCATGGCCTGGCTTGGCCGCAAAGCTGATGCCGAACACCGGCCCGGCCTGGATGCGCCGGTACTGCACGCCGCGCAGGCGCATGCTGCGCAGCAGCTCATTGATCAGCTCGGAGGACAGGGTGAATGCGTTGTCGGCTGGCATATTCGGGGTTTCGGTCAATAACTCAAGGGTTTTAATCATAGATCATCCTGATGGGCAAGCCTAGACTGGCGGTCACGTAAATGCCTGAGGATGTCCTGTGATGAATGATTGTGTGTCCCATGCCCCTGTCGATGGCAGGGCAGAACCGACCACGCCGGCCTGGATGGCGGTGTTTTCTCTGGCGATGGGCGTGTTCGGCCTGCTCACGGCGGAGTACCTGCCGGCCAGCCTGCTGACGCCGATGGCCTTGGACCTGGGCGTGTCGGAAGCGTTGGCCGGGCAAGCGGTCACGGTTACGGCGGTGGTGGCGTTGTTCGCGGGTTTGCTGGTGCCAGGCCTGACGCGCGGTATCGACCGGCGCTTGGTGCTGTTGGGGTTCTCCACGCTGATGATTGCGTCCAACCTGCTGGTGGCGTTCTCGTCCAGCCTCCTGGTGCTGTTGTTGATGCGTATCCTGCTGGGCATTGCCCTCGGCGGTTTCTGGAGCATGGCGGCGGCCGTTGCGATGCGCCTGGTACCGGCGGCATTGCTGCCGCGTGCCTTGTCGATCATCTTCAGCGGCATTGCGGTGGGTACCGTGGTCGCGGTGCCATTGGGCAGCTACCTGGGGGACCTGTATGGCTGGCGCAGTGCATTTGTGGCTGCGGCCGCCGTCGGCGTGGTGACCCTGGCCTTCCAGCTGTTCACGCTGCCGCGCCTGGCACCCAGCGGCACCGCGCGCCTGCGCACCGTGCTTGATGTACTGCTGCGCCCCGGCATTGCCATCGGCATGTTCGGCTGCGTGCTGGTGCACACCGGGCACTTCGCGCTGTTTACCTACATTCGCCCGTTTCTGGAAAGCGCCACCGGGGTCGGCCCCCAGGGGCTGGCGTTGATGCTGCTGGGGTTCGGCGCGGCGAATTTTGTCGGCACGCTGCTGGCCGGGTGGTTGCTGGTGCGCAACCCCCGGGGAACTCTGGTGTTGATGCCGGTCCTGGTGGGCGTCGCTGCGTTGGCCCTGGTGTTGCTGCCTGCGTCACTGCCGGGTCAGGCATTGCTCCTGGCGCTGTGGGGCATGGCCTTCGGCGGGGTGCCGGTGGCGTGGTCGAACTGGGTGGCCCGTGCGGTGCCGGATCAGGCCGAAAGTGCCGGTGGCATGGTGGTCGCTTCGGTGCAATCGGCCATCGCGGCGGGTGCGGCGGGCGGGGGCGCGATGTTCAGTGCCACCGGCATCGACGGGGTGTTTCTGGGCGCGGGTTGCTTGATGCTGCTGGCGGCCTTGTTGATCGCGCTGCGAGTGCAGGTGCCCCGGCACGCTGCGGCGGGGAGTGTGACGCACCACCCGTCTTTGGTTTAGTCTCAAGCGCTTCGCTGATCGCAAACGCTTCTGGAGCCGTAAGCACATGACCGAATATGTACCCCCGAAAGTCTGGACCTGGGACGCCGAAAGCGGCGGCACCTTCGCCAGCATCAACCGACCCATCGCCGGCGCCACCCATGAAAAGGAACTGCCGGTCGGCAAGCATCCGCTGCAGCTGTACTCCCTGGCCACGCCCAACGGGCAGAAGGTCACCATCCTCCTTGAAGAGCTGCTGGCCCTGGGGCACAGCGGCGCGGAGTACGACGCCTGGCTGATCAAGATCGGCGACGGCGACCAGTTCGGCAGCGGCTTTGTCGCGGTCAACCCGAACTCCAAGATCCCGGCCTTGATGGACCACAGCGGCGCCCAGCCGATTCGTGTGTTTGAATCCGGCGCGATCCTGCAGTACCTGGCCGAGAAGTTCGGCGCCTTCTTCCCCACCGAGCCTGCTGCCCGCGCGGAGTGCCTGTCGTGGTTGTTCTGGCAGATGGGCAGCGCGCCGTACCTGGGCGGTGGCTTCGGGCATTTCTATGCCTATGCGCCGAGCAAGATGGAATACCCGATCAACCGCTTTGCCATGGAAACCAAGCGCCAGTTGGATGTACTGGACCAGCGCCTGGCCGTGAGCGAATACATTGCCGGGGATGAATACACCATCGCCGACATTGCCATCTGGCCGTGGTACGGCGGGCTGGTCAAAGGCCGCTTGTATGGGGCGGCGGAGTTTCTGTCGGTGCACGAGTACAAGCACGTACAGCGCTGGGCCGACGCGATTGATGCGCGGCCTGCGGTGCAGCGTGGGCGGCGGGTGAATCGGGTGTCGGGCGAGGAACAGTTGCCCGAGCGGCATGACGCAAGTGACCTGGACTGAAGGCCTGCACTGTAAAAAATGTGGGAAGGGGCAAGCCCCTCCCACATTTGGATGTCCTTATCTTCGATTTACTTGTAGCGCTGTTCGAACACCGCCACCTGTTCCGGCTTAATGAGCTCGAACGGCACCCACACCTCCGACTCGATCGGCTCGCCCTTGATCATCTTGATCGCCGACTGCACCGCTTGCGTGGCCTGGGCCTTGGGGTCCTGGAACACCGAGGCGGTGAGCATGCCTCGCTTGATCGCCGCCAAACCGTCGGGCAAGCCGTCGATGCCAATAATCGCGATCTCACCCTTGGCCTTGCCCGACTGTTGCAAGGCCATGGCCGCGCCAATCGCCATTTCATCGTTGTTGGCGACGATGGCATCAAACTGCGTGCCCGCCAGCAGCCAGTTGCTGGTCAGGTCCATGCCCTTGCTGCGTTGCCATTCGGCGCTTTGCTGCTCGACCACCTTGATGCCGGGAAAGTCCTTGAGCACCTGCTTGGCGCCTTCGGTGCGGTCATGGGTGGCGTTCTGCGCGAGGTCGCCCATGATGATCGCCACATTGCCTTTGCCGCCGAGTTTTTCCGCGAGGTAGCGCATCTGCAATTGCCCGGCTTCGATATCGTTGGACGCCACGGTGACCACGCCCTTGGGCAAGGTGCGCTCATCCGGGTGGCGGTTGACGTACACCAGCGGCGTCTTGGCTGCCACGGCGGCGCGGGTCATGTTGGCGGTGGCGGCGGTGTCCACCGGCAGCACGATCACGGCGTCGACTTTCTGGTTGAGAAAGCCTTCGACCTGGTTGAGCTGGCGCACCACGTCGCCCTGGGCGTCTTCGAACTGGATCTGCACGTCCTGTTGTTTAGCGGCATTTTCCAGGCCGGTGCGCACGTAGGTCATGAAGTTATCGTCGACCCGCGCGATGCTCACGCCGATGCGATACGCGGCGAAGGTCCATTGGCTGAACAGCAGTAAAAACGCAGCAACAAGCAATGAATAGCGATGCATGAGGGTGTTCCTTTTATTGTTATAGGGTGAACGCTTGACGGAAACGCTCCAGGGCCAACTCGCTGTCGCCGCTGGCCCAGCCTTCGAGGCCGACCACGCCGTTGTATCCCATGGCGTGCAGGGCCCTGGCAATGGCCGGGTAGTGGATTTCGCCGGTGCCGGGCTCCTTGCGTCCGGGCACGTCGGCCACCTGGATTTCACCGATGGCGCTGCCTGCGCGCTGGATCAGCTCGATCAGGTTTCCTTCGCCGATCTGCGCGTGGTACAGGTCCAGGTTCATTTTCAGGTGCGGGCTGCCCACGGCTTCGATCAGCGCCAGGGTGTCGTCGGCGCGGGCGAACGGGGTGCCGGGGTGGTCGACCTCGGTGTTGAGGTTTTCCAGCAGGAACACGCGACCGGCGTCTTCGCCCAGGCGCGCGATTTTTTCCAGCGCCTTGCACGCGCTCAGCCACATGCGTCCGGTGGTCTGGCTCAGGGGCTGCACCGGCAGGCCGCCGTCCCCCAGGCCGGTGCCGTGCAGGTTGAGGCTGGGGCAGTTCAGGCGCTCGGCGACGCCGATGGATTCGCGCGCGCTGTCGAGCAGTTGGCGGATGCCGTCGGGGTCGGTGAGGGTACCGCTGATATAGCCGGTCATCGAGGTGAAATCGGCGCCGGTGGCGGCCAGGGCGCTGATGTCTTTATTGGTCCAATTCCAGATCTCCGCGCTGAAACCCAGTGCATGGATGCGCTTCACGCGCTCGATGAAGGGCAGGTCGAGAAACACCATCTCGGCACTGATCGCCAGTTTGAACGGGCTCATCAACGGGCTCCCTGCACGGCCACGGCCTTGCCGGTTTCGAACGACTCGATACAGGCGCGGGCGATCGCCAGGGCGGCACGCGCGTCTTCACCACTGGCCATGGGCTTGGCGCCGCTGCGCAGGCAGTCGACAAAGTGGTTGAGTTCGGCGATGTAGGCGTCGCGCAGCAGGTCGGTGTCCATACGCTGGGTGTCGGCCTGGATGCCCTGGGCCAGGTAGCGCACCAGGTCGGAGTCGTTGAGGCTGCCCATGCTCAGCATGCCGGCGCTGCCGAACACTTCGCCGCGTACGTCGTAGCCATACACCGCCTGGAAGTTGGCCTCGGCGGTGGCGATGGCACCGTTGTCGAAGCGGATCGCGACCACGGCGGTGTCGAGGAAACCTTTGCTTTTGTATTCCGGCGCGATCAGTGCGTCGGCCATCACATACACCTGCACCGCTTCGGCACCGGGGTTGAGGTAGCGCAGGGTGTCGAAGTCGTGGATCAGGGTTTCCAGGAAGATCACCCATTGCGGCGAATTGGCCGGGTTGTTGAGTGCCGGGTCGCGGGTCAGCGAACGCAACAATTGCGGCGTGCCGATGCGGCCGGCCGCCACATCGAGGTGGGCAGTGCGAAAACTCTTGGCGAAACGTCGATTGAAGCCGACCTGCAGCGGCACGCGCGCATCGGCCGCGGCGGCAATGGCGCGGTCGGCTTCGTCGAGGGTGATGGCCATGGGTTTTTCGCAGAAGATCCCCTTACCGGCGCGGGCGGCGCTGATCACCAGTTCGGCGTGGCTGCGGGCGGGGGCGGCGATGATGACGCCGTCGATGTCCGGGTCGTCGAGCAGCTGCTGCGGGTCGGTGTAGACCTTGTTCACGCCCAGTTCGACTGCCAGGCGTGCGGCTTGACCGGGAGTGGGGTCGGCGATGGCGGCGAGGGTCGCGCCGGGGATGTGTCGCGCGGCGGTCAGGCCGTGGAAACTGCCCATGCGACCAGCACCGATCAAACCCAGGCGGATGTTCTGTGTACTCATGAAATGACCCCTTTTTATTGTTGGCCGTAGGACAGTCCTGACTGGCAAAGGGGCAGGAGCAAAGGTTATGCCAATTTATAAGTGTCTGATAATTAAGGATTTATAAAATACAATAAACAAAATGTGTTCATTTTGATGACATGCCTATACTGACATGTCAAAAACATGAACATGGATACCTCCCGATGAGCATGGCGTTCAGCGTACAAGACCTCGACTACCTGACGGCCCTGGGGCCTGCGGCGCTGAACGACGGCCCCGTTGCTGCGCTGGAACAGGCGTGGCGCGCGTGCCTGGCCGGGCAGGTGCAGCGGCCGGCCGAGGTGCGGCAGGTAATCTGGGACTCGTGGCGGCGCAGCGTCGAAGCCGCTATCGACCCGCAGGACAGCCAATACCGCTTCGCCGCCGCCGACACGCTGGCGGCCACCCTGGCCAGCCATCGCGTGCTGATCGCCGCCGCCGCGCAAGTCATGCACGGCTTGTTGGCCTACAACCCTCGGGGCCATATCAACCTCACCGACGCCGATGGCATCACCCTGTATTTCTGCGGGCTGGACATCACCCCCGTCGGCAGTCGCCTGCTCGAATCGGTCCAGGGCACCAACTGCACCGGCCTTGCCCTGGCCGAGGACCGCCTGGTGTACGTGCTGGCCGAAGAGAACTTCGGCAGCGGCCTGCGCCAACGCCGCATGCACTGCGCCGCCGCGCCGATCAGGAATGCCCAGGGCCAAACCCTGGCGATGATGACCCTCACCGCCGAACCCGGCTGGTTTCACTTTCACACCCTCGGCACCGTGCAAGCGGCTGCCGAAGCGGTCTCCCGCCAAATGGCCCTGCAGGCGCTGTTGGCAGAGCAGCAAACCGTGCTCGAAGTCCTTAACGAAGGCCTGGTGGTGCTCGATGAGCATGGCTGCATCAAGGCGCTCAACCGTTACGCCCGGCAACTGTTCGGGGTGGGGCTGGAACTGATCGGCAGCTCCTTCCAGCACCTGGGCCGCAGTGAGTTGAGCGACGCCATTCTTTTACGCGGCGGTGAGCCGGTGCGCGACCTCGATTGCACCTTTCACCTGCACGACCGCAGCCAGCTCGCTTGCCTGGTCTCGGTGTGCCCGCTGGAGCAGGGCGGGGTGATCGTGTCGCTGCGCGAGAACCGCCGCATCCGTGAAATCACCCGGCGCATCATCAGCACCCAGGCCCGCTACACCTTTGACACCATTCAGGGCACGTCGCGGGCGATCCAAGACGCGCTGCACCTGGGGCGCATTGCCAGTCGCAGTGAATCCACGACCCTGATCCTCGGCGAAAGCGGCACCGGCAAGGAGCTGTTCGCCCAGGCCATCCACAACGCCAGCGACCGCGCCAACGGCCCGTTCGTGGCGGTCAACTGCGGCGCGATCCCGCGCGATCTGGTGCAAAGCGAGCTGTTCGGGCATGTCGAAGGCGCATTCACCGGCTCGGCCCGGGGCGGGTCGGCGGGCAAGTTTGAACTGGCCGATGGCGGCACCATCTTTTTGGATGAGATTGGCGATATGTCCTTCGACGCTCAGGTCAGCCTGTTGCGGGTGTTGCAGGAAGGCGAGATCACCCGCGTCGGCGCGAAAAATTCACGGCCAGTGGACGTACGGATCATTGCAGCCACCCACCGCAACCTCAGCCAGGCGGTGGCCGAAGGCGCGTTCCGTGAAGACCTCTACTACCGCCTCAACGTACTGAACCTGACCGTGCCGCCGCTGCGTATGCGCCGTGAAGATATTCCGCTGCTGGCACGGCACTTCCTCACGCGCTGCGCCCGTTCGCTGCGCAAATCGGTACAGGGTTTTTCCCCGGACGCGCTGGAACTGCTGTCGGCCTACGGCTGGCCGGGCAATGTGCGAGAGCTGGAAAACAGCATCGAGCGCGCCACCAACCTGGCGACGGGCGAACTGATCCAGGCGGCCGACTTACCCCTGGAAACCAGACCGCGCGCCACGCTGCGCCACTACGAACCCCAGCCTGCCCAAGACTTGAGCAGCCACGAAATGCACGCCATCGTCGCCGCACTCAAAAGCACCGGCGGCAACATCCGCCTGGCCGCCCGGCAACTGAACGTATCGCGCGGTGGGCTGTACAACAAGATGAGTCGATTCGGGCTGAGTGCCGGGGATTTTCGCGGGGCGTAAGGTCAAAATGTGGGAGGGGGCTTGCCCCCGATAGCCATAGGTATCTACACAACGTTGGCTCAACGCTGAAAGCGCGGCAGATAGGGCTGTTGTGGTGAGCGGGCTTGTCCCGCGTTGGGCTGCGCAGCAGCCCCAAAACCAGCCTCTACAGAGTATCTGATACACCGCGATCTTCTTGACTGGGGCTGCTACGCAGCCCAACGCGGGACAAGCCCGCTCGCCACAGGGAGATTTGTCAGGGGCTGAAAAGTTGTGTAGATACCCTTGCCCCGATAGCGGAGTGTCAGTTGACATCCACTTAACTGACCCACCGCCATCGGGGGCAAGCCCCCTCCCACATGTCTAACCGCGTTTCAGGCAGTTGATGGAGCGATCCACAGTGGTTTTGGCAATTTCCAGCAAATGCCACACCGCCAAGATCTTCGCCCGCTCCGGGCTTTCCAGCTGTTCCCCGCAATCCAGCGCAGTCGCCGACGCACTGTCGAGCAAACTGGCGGTGTAGAGCAGGGCATCTTCAAAGCTCAGGTCTTCGTTGACGGAGTGAAAGCCTTGGGTGGGGAGATAGTGATCGATGGCGCGGTTCAAGGCGGCGCGGTCTTTGGCGGGGTCGAAGGGTGGGTCGGGGACGACTTTATTCATTGTGCAACTCCTATTGAGTAAAGGAGCTACCGCCAACGCTGCTAAACGAGGGTGGCAGCTGTACGCGGGTTAGCAGACCGGTCAATAGGAAAACCAGCGCACCCGAAGGTGCCCCGCGCACAGCCACCATAAACGCAGATGTGAACCGTGTGCCTATTGACGTCAGGCTGCTAAACCCGATCACTGATGAGCAGTGACGGACCGCAGACTAGCCATCGATTCCAGCAGGCACAAGGCGGCCAGGATTGTCTAGGAAACGTCCTGCAATTAAAAGGGACCGGCCTTGCTGGCCCTTTACAAACCATGACAAAACGCCACCAAGCCAGCAATGGAACGCGGTCGATGTGGGAGGGGCGGTGCGACGATTCGACTTGCCCCCGATAGCTGAGTGTCAGTTGACATCTACTTAACTGACCCACCGCTATCGGGGGCAAGCCCCCTCCCACATTTTGATCTCCATGTATCAGGCACACATGTTCTCCGAGGTGACAATCTGCGGCGCGATATACACCCGATGCCGCCCCGGATCAAACCCCTCGGCACTCTGCAATTCCACCAGCAACTGCACCAGCGCGTTCGCTGTCTGCCTGGGCTGTGAATCCATCACCACATCGATCAACCCCTGGCTCAGCGCCTGGCGTGACAGCTGCGTGGACTCCTGCAAAATGCAGCACAACGCCGGGCGCTTGGGCAGTTGCGCGAGGGCGCTGATGATGCCGTCGCCGCCACCGCCCACCACGCACAGGCCACGCAGGTCGGTGTGGCGGGTGAGCAGGTCGAGAGTGGCTTCTTCGGTGATGTCGCAGTTGTCCAGGTTGATCAGCGGCTCCAGCGGTTTGAGACCGGGGGCGTGTTCGGTGAGGTAGCTGTGCAGGCCTTCGACCCGTGCCTGGTGACCGAGAAAGCGATGGCCGCCGAGCAGGATCCCCACGCTGCCTTTGCGTGCGCCACAGGTGCGGGCGAGCAGCCAGCCCATGGTGCGGCCGACCACGTGGTTGTCCTGGCCCACGTGAACAGGTGCAGGTGTCGCTGGACTTCCCCCAGCACCAGGCCTGGGTGCAGCGCTTTACCGCGTGGTGGCGCTACGGGATCGAAGACTGGCTGGCCCGCCCCGACACCCCGCACAGCCTGTCCTTCACCTGCGAACTTGGCCCGCCGCCCTATGCAATCACCGGCGCCGACGGGCGTGAAATCAGTGATCGCTGGGCCGAAGCATTGCAGCTCAAGGCATTGATTCGCGGAGTGTGGCAGGCGTGTCGGAAATGATCTGCTAACCTGCGCGGGTTCACTTCCGCCCCTAGCCTGGATTTGCCCCATGCCGACTTCCTCCGTTCAGCCGCCTCTTGAACCGCAGTCCGTCTGCCACCCGATCACCAGCAGCGCGATCTTTATGGTCGCCACCATCGCCCCCGGCAGTGAAGACGGCGTGCGCGCCTGGTGCGCAGACATCGCCGGGCTGGTGCGTTCGGTGGGCAAACGCGTGCCGGCGGGCAACCTGACCTGCGTTTGCGGCTTTGGCTCGCAGGCCTGGGACCGCTTGTTCGGCGCGCCGCGCCCGGCGGCGTTGCACCCGTTTCGGGAGTTCGGTGTAGAAGGGCGCATGGCGGTGTCGACGCCGGGCGACATCCTGCTGCATATCCGCGCCGAGCAGATGGACCTGTGCTTTGAACTCGCCACCCAACTGATGACAGCGCTGGGCGATAGCGTGAGGGTGGTGGATGAAGTCCAGGGCTTCCGCTACTTCGACATGCGCAGCATCATTGGCTTTGTCGACGGCACCGAGAACCCGGTGGGGCGCAAGGCCGTAGGCTTCACCATCGTTGGCGACGAAGATCCCGAATTCGAAGGCGGCAGCTACGTGCTGGTGCAGAAGTACCTGCACAACATGACCGCCTGGAATGGCTTGACGGTGGAAGCCCAGGAAAAGGTGATCGGGCGCACCAAGTTGTCGGATATCGAGTTGGATGATGCGGCCAAGCCGAGCAATTCCCACAGCGCGCTGACCGTGATCACCGACGAAGACGGCGAAGAAGTGAAAATCCTGCGCGACAACATGCCCTTCGGCCGCCCGGGTGCCGGGGAGTTCGGCACCTACTTCATCGGCTACGCACGCTCGCCGCAGCCGCTGGAATTGATGCTGGAAAACATGTTCGTCGGTCGCCCGGCAGGCAACTACGACCGCTTGCTCGATTTCAGCACGGCGGTCACCGGCGGGCTGTTTTTCGTGCCATCGGCCGACCTGCTCGAAGCACTGGCGGAGCGTACGGGCGGGCTGTAAGGCAAAGCAGTTCAAATGTGGGAGGGGGCAAGCCCCCTCCCACATGAGATTTATGCTGGGTTGAGACGGGGGTTTGTATCAACTCAGCAGCCCGGTACTTACCGCCACAATCAGGAACACCCCCAGCAGCGCGCGATAGATCACAAACGGCCAGGTGGAGAACCGCTCCAGGAACTTCATCAGGCCCCAGATCGCGAAGAACGCCGAGACGCTGGCCACCAACAGCCCGAACAGCAAATGCGGCCAGGCATGGGCGGGCATATCGGCATGCAGCAGCACCCACAGCTCCTTCAAGCCGGCGAGGGCGATGGCGGGCAGGCCCAGCAGGAAGGAAAAGCGTGCGGCTTCTTCGCGTTTGAAGTTAAGGAACAGGGCGGCGGTGAGGGTCGAACCCGAACGCGATACGCCCGGAATCAACGCGCCGATCTGCGCGACCCCGACGATCAGCGCATCGCGCAGGCGCATCTGGCTGACCTCGCGGGTATGCTGTGCACGCAGCTCGGCCGCCGCCAGCAACACCGCCATCACCACGCAGGAAATCCCGATCACCATCAGCCCGCGCAGCGGCGAATTGCAGGCGTTCAGGGTCGATGACAAGGCCAGCCCGGCAATCCCGATCGGGATAGTCGCCAACACAATCGCCACGGCCAGCTTGAACCATTGATCGTTGTAGTCGCCCCGGCGCACCGCGCCGATGCTGCCCGTGATCACTTGGCGCACATCGCGCCAGAAGTAACTGACCACCGCCGCCAGTGCCGCCAACTGCATGGCCGCCGAAAACGCCGAGCCGGGGTCTTGCCAGCCGAGCAGGGCGGGCACTACGCGCATATGGGCGGTGGAGGAGACCGGCAACAGTTCGGTAATGCCCTGGATCACGCCCAGGATGAAGATCTGCAAGTAGTCCAGGGAGGCGAAGCCCACATCCAGGCCGGCGGAACAGACGTTCGTCAAAATACGTGTCCTTGAGGAAAGGTAGAGATCGGCGAATTCTATTCGAAATGTTTCAGAGCTTTGGCAGGGGCCGCCGCTATTTGCAATCGGTTCAGCAAGTAGAAAGGTTCGTGGCGCTATTGGACTGCGCCGAGGTTTTGTGAACAATGGCGCCCTGCGTTTTTTGACCGAGAGCCCAATGCCTGAAACTACCGTGGAACTGATCCAGACCGGCCCTGAAGAATCCGAGTTGATCCGCAATCTCTACCAGTACTACGCCTATGAGTCGTCGGACTGGGAGCAGGAAGATGTCGAGGCGGACGGCCGTTTCTACATTCATGACGAACACCTGACGCGCTACTGGCAAGACCCGCAGTGGAGCGCCAACCTGTTGCTGGTCGATGGTTATATCGCCGGCTTCCTGCTGATCGAAGGCAGCGAGTTGCCGGGCATCGACGCCTTGGAACTGGCCGACCTGTTTATCCTCAAGCGCTATCGCCGCAAAGGCATCGGCCGCGCCATCGCCACCCAGGTGCTGTGCAGCGGCGAGGCGGATTGGCTGGTGCGGTTTTATGACCAGGACGAAGTGTCCCAGGCGTTCTGGCGCTCGGTGCTGGATAACCTGCCGCGCCCGGTGCAGGCCCTTGAACTGGCGGATGATCCGCAGTTGATGAGTTACCTGGTTACGCGGGCGGTGTTGCATTAAAGGTTTGCTGCATCGCCTGCGGCGGCTGCCCGAACGCCCTTAAAAACGCCTGGCGCATGCGCTCGCGGTCACCGAAGCCGGTTTCGCGGGCCACCACTTCCACCGGGTGCCGGCTGGTTTCCATCATCGCCCGCGCAGCCTCAACCCGCAGGGATTCGATGGCCTTGGCCGGGGTTTGCCCGGTTTCTTCGCGGAATACCCGGCTGAACTGGCGCGGGCTCAGCCGGGCCACGTCGGCCAGGGCGTCCACCGACAGGTCGTGTGTGAGGTTTTCACGGGCGTAGGCCAGGGCCAGTTGCACGCGGTCGGACTTGGGGTCCAGCTCCAACAGTGCAGACAACTGCGATTGCTCACTGCCCCGACGCTGGGCGATCACCAGCTTGCGCGCGATGCGCCGGGCGAGGTCGCTGCCCAGGTCGTTCTCCACCATGGCCAGCGCCATGTCCACCCCGGCACTCATGCCGGCGCCGGTCCATACCTGGCCGTCGACGATAAACAGCTTGTCTTCTTCCAGGCGGATGTCCGGGTAGCGCTTGCGAAAGGCAGGCGCGTGGATCCAGTGGGTGGTGGTGCGCTTGCCGTCGAGCAAGCCGGCTTCGGCCAGCACGAAGATGCCCATGCACAACGAGGCGACGCGCCGCGATTGGGCCGAGGCGGCCTTGACCAGTTCCAGCAGGTTGGCCTCCGGCAGGCGAAACTCCAGGTAACCGCTGACAATCAGCGTGTCATAGCCTTGTGGTCGCAGAGGCGAGGTGTTCACCGAGAAACCCTGGGACGTCATCACCGCGCCGCCGCTTTCCGACACCAGGTGAAACTCATAGGCAGGTTCACCGCGCAGCAGGTTCGCGCACTCGAACACCGAGCCGAGGCTGAGGCTCAGGGATTGGAAGTTCGGGTAAACCATCAGCGCAACGCTGTGCATCGCATGTCTCCAGGGGCGTGGGAGGGTGGATTGTCGGCGCGTGCCCGGTAAACGGCAACCCACTTCGGGTCATGTCCGGAATCCTTGCGCATATGACATTGTGAGGGTTTGGCGCCGCCCCTAACATTCCCTCAACGAACTAGACGACTGGTCTAATCGGACGGAGTGAAGCATGAACAGCGAAACTAAAAGTGCACGGCAGACCATTCTCGACACGGCGCAGTTGATTGTTGGCCGTAAAGGATTCTCTGCGGTGGGCTTGAACGAAATACTTCAAGCCGCCCAGGTGCCTAAAGGTTCGTTCTATCACTACTTCAACTCCAAGGATGGTTTCGGTGTCGTGTTGCTCGATACCTACTTCGACAACTACGTGCACGGCATGCAGCAACTGTTCGACCAGCCCGGCTTATCCCAGCACGCCAAGTTGATGCGTTATTGGCAGGCCTGGATCGACAACCAGACCGGCTGCACCGATGCGGGCAAATGCCTTGCCGTCAAACTGGGTGCTGAGGTGTCAGACCTTTCAGAGCCCATGCGCCTGGCGCTGGAACGTGGCACGTCGCGCACTATCGATTTACTCGCCATCGCCATACAGCGCGGCCTGGAGGACGGTTCCCTGAACGTCGATCAAGCCCCTGCAAGCCTGGCCCGGCGCCTGTACGCGCTGTGGCTGGGGACCAGCGTC
Source organism: Pseudomonas sp. BIGb0381 (assembly GCF_024809815.1). Taxonomy (NCBI): domain Bacteria; kingdom Pseudomonadati; phylum Pseudomonadota; class Gammaproteobacteria; order Pseudomonadales; family Pseudomonadaceae; genus Pseudomonas; species Pseudomonas sp. BIGb0381. Next base: position 39,400 of record NZ_JANUEN010000018.1, on the reverse strand, counting down.
ATGAGCAAGATCACCCGTACATCCGCGCCTTTTGATGAGGCGTTGCTGCTGACCCGACAGCTGTTGGGTTGCCCTGGATACACTGACATTCACTGATCGAGGCACTGGAAAATGAAAGTATTAATGGTACTGACCTCTCACGACCAGCTTGGCGACACCGGCCGCAAGACCGGCTTCTGGCTCGAAGAATTTGCTGCACCCTATTACGTGTTCAAGGACGCCGGCGCCGAACTGGTGCTGGCTTCCCCGGCCGGTGGCCAGCCGCCGCTGGACCCGGTGAGTGACGCGCCCGACGCGCAAACCGAGCAGACCCGCCGCTTTGCCGCCGACCCTGCCGCGCAACAGGCCCTGGCCAACACCGTCAAGCTGGACACAGTCAACGCTGACGACTTCGACACCGTGTTCTACCCAGGTGGCCACGGCCCGCTGTGGGACCTGGCAGAGTCGCCGGTGTCCATCGCCCTGATCGAGTCCTTTGAACGGGCCGGCAAGCCCATTGGTTTTGTCTGCCACGCACCGGGCGCCTTGCGTCACGTCAAGGCCGTCAATGGCGAGCCGCTGGTCAAGGGCCGTCGCGTCACCGGCTTCTCCAACTCGGAAGAAGCGGCGGTGGGCCTGACCGAGGTGGTGCCGTTCCTGATTGAAAATGATTTCAAAGCACTGGGCGGCAACTATCAGAAGGGCGCCGACTGGCAATCCTTCGTGCTCGAAGATGGTTTGCTGATCACTGGACAGAACCCTGCCAGTTCCAGTGACGTGGCCAAGGCGCTGCTCAAACTCACCGCATAAGTTAATTAACCCTGCTAATCATTGGCGACTTGCAACAGTCGCCAATGCTTTTGTTCGTCCCGAATTTGGATTATCCCAATGACTAACAGCGTTTTAAGTACCCCGGTAAAACTGGGTCATCACACCTTGAACAACCGTATCGTATTGCCGCCGCTGACGCGCCAGCGCAGCGCACAACCCGGCGACATCGCGACCGACCTGATGGCCAAGTATTACCGCCAGCGCGCTACGGCCGGTTTCATGGTCAGCGAAGGCACGCAGATCGAACCGCGTGGCCAGGGCTATGCCTGGACGCCGGGCATCTACACCCCGGCGCAGATCGACGGCTGGCGCAAGGTCACCGACGCGGTGCATGCCGAAGGCGGGGTGATCTTTGCCCAACTGTGGCATGTGGGCCGTGTGTCCCATAACGCCTTGCAGCCTGAAGGCGCCGCACCGGTGGCACCGTCGGCCATTCAAGCCCAGCAAGCCAAGGCCTTTATCGAAACCGGGCCTGGCGAGGGTGAATTGAAGCAACCGCCGGTGCCTCGCGCCTTGAGCGTGCTCGAGATTGAAGAATTGGTCGGGCACTACGCCCAGGCCGCACGCAATGCCCTGGACGCCGGGTTCGACGGCGTGGAAATTCACTCGGCCAACGGTTACCTGGTCAACCAGTTCATCTCGGCCCATTCCAACCAGCGCGACGATGAATACGGCGGCTCGCTGCATAATCGCCTGCGCTTTTTGCGCGAGATCGTCGAAGCCGTCAGCAAGGTAGTCGGGCCGGAACGCCTGGGTGTGCGGTTCTCGCCGCTGTTCAGCGGCACCGACCAGGACCGTGTGTACATCGGCCTGGTGGAAGAAGATCCGCACCACACCTACATCGAAGCGATCAAGGTGTTGGAGGAATCGGGCATCGCCTACGTGTCCATCGCCGAAGCCGACTGGGACAACGCCCCCGTGCTGCCCGACAGCTTCCGTGAAGCCGTGCGCAGCACCTTCAGCGGCCGCATTATCTATGCCGGTCGTTATACCGCTGAACGCGGCGCGAAACTGGTGGAAGCGGGGCTGGCGGATTTGATTGCATTCGGACGGCCGTTCATTGCCAACCCGGACCTGCCGCAGCGGCTATTCAAGGGCTGGCCGTTGAACCCGCTGCGGGAAGAGGGGATGTATGGTGGGGGTGAGGTTGGCTACATCGACTACCCCACTTACTCCGAGTAAGAACGCGGTCAATGTGGGAGGGGGCTTGTTTCCCTGGCGGCCTTCGGGCCGACCATGTCGTTGGATTTGATTGAGTACATATCCGTTGCTGCGGTCACGGCCACTTAGGGTTCCGCTCTTACAGCGGGTCACTTTTGGAAGAGCGCCAAAAGTAACCAAAAACGCTTCGCCCCAACACTCGGCACCTCGCTTAGGCTCGGTGTACCCTCACTCCGGCTTTGGAGCGTGGGCCGCCGCAATGGGCCATCCTTGGCCCAGTGCGGCTAACCCGGCGTCCTGCCGGGTTACCCACGCTCCAAAGCCTGCGTTCGGCCAGCGTGTTTGACGGGGCGATTTTAGATCAAAAGCCAAAGCGCGGCGGCCTTAGAGCCGACCGGAGTTGGGTCTGGTTTACTGGGTTAAAAATGTGGGAGGGGGCTTGCCCCCGATTGCAGTGGGTCAGAACCAAATCCATCAACTGACACTCCCTCATCGGGGGCAAGTCGAATCGTCGCACCGCCCCTCCCACATTTGGATCTCCATCCAGCAGGTAGACCTCAGCCTGCTTTTGCTCTGCTTTTGCTCTGCTTTTGCTCTGCTTTTGCTCTGCTTTTGCTCTGCTTTTGTTCTGCTTTTGTTCTGCTTTTGTTCTGGCTTTTGATCTTGATCCTAGGCGCCCCGTTAACCACGCTGGCCGAACGCAGGCTTGAATCCGTGGGTAACCCGGCAGGACGCCGGGTTAGCCGTCCTGGGCCAGGGATGGCCCATGACGGCGGCCCACGGATTCAAGCCGGAGTGAGGGCATACCGAGCCTAGGCGAGGTACCGAGTGGTGGGGCAAGAGCCCTTTTGGTTACTTTTGGGGCTCTTTTCCAAAAGTGACCCGCCGTAAGGGCGGAACCATAGGTCGCCGTGACCGCAGCAACGGATATGTACTCGCTAAAACTCCAAAAAAGCGGTCGGCCCGAAGGCCGCCACGGGAGCAAGTCGAATCGTCGCACTGCCCCTCCCACATTGGCTTTGTAGTGCCTGCTGCTTACTCCACCCGCAACACAATCTTGCCGATATGGTCCCCACCTTCCATCCGCGCATGGGCCTGGGCGGCGTCCGTATATTCGTACACCTTGTCGATGATCGGCAGGCAACGCCCGGCCTCCAGCACTGGCCACACATACTCGCGCAGCTGCTCGGCAATCGCGGCTTTTTCAGCCTTGCTGCGCGCACGCAACAGTGAGCCGGTAATCACCGCGCGTTTGCCGAGGATGGTCAGCAGGTCGACGTCGTTGGCCTTGGCGCCGCCGAGGAAACCCAGCATCACCAGGTGGCCGTCCATGGCCAGGGCCTTGAGGTTGTTGTTCAGATACGAGCCGCCCATGATGTCGAGGATCACATCCACGCCCTGGCCGTCGGTCTGTTGCGCGATGACCTCGGCAAAATCCTGCTCGCGATAATTGATCGGCTCGCCGCCCAACTGGGCGATGGCCGCGCATTTGTCGGCGCTGCCGGCGGTGGCGAAGGCCTGGATGCCGAACTCGCGGCACAGCATCAGCGCGGTCGTACCGATGCCGCTGGTGCCGCCGTGGATCAGCACGCGCTGGCCGGTGTGCGCATCGCCGAGGCCGAACAGGTTGGCCCACACGGTGAAGAAGGTTTCCGGTACGGCAGCGGCTTGAATCCAGTCCATGCCTTCGGGGATCGGCAGCGCCTGGCTGGCGGGCACCGTGCAGAACTGCGCATAGCCGCCGCCATTGGTCAGGGCGCAGACCTTATCGCCCACGGCGTACTCGGTCACGCCGTCGCCCAGTGCGGCGACTTCGCCCGCCACTTCCAGGCCAGGCAGCGGGTTCATGCCGGGTTTCATCGGGTACTTGCCGGCGCGTTGCAGGGCGTCGGGGCGATTGACCCCGGCCGCGTGCACGCGAATCAGGATCTCGCCGGGGCCCGCCACCGGTACCTCCGCGCGGCGCGGCTGCAGCACCTCGGGGCCACCGGGGGTGGTGATTTCGATCAGGGTCATTTCTTTAGGAAGCGTCATTTCAGATTACCTGCAGCGATGAGCGTATGGGTTGGGACCGCGTCGGACGGTCGGCGGTTCAGCAGGCGCATGCCCGGTTCCAGTGCCAGGGCGACCACTATCGCCCCGGCAGCGATCATGAACAACAGCGCATGCTGACCACCGCTGACGTTGAACAGGGCGGAATAGGCAAACCCCGAGAGCGCCTGGAAAGTCGCAAAGGACACCGTGGCACGGCTCCACGCGACCTGCTGCTGATGATGGTTGGGGAGCAGTTCGTGCACCCGCGCCAGCGCCAACGGCACGATGCCCGGCGGGAACGAACCGAGGATCAGCGCGAGGACCGCCAGGCCAGTCAACGAGCCGGCAAACGGCAACGCCCCGACGGCAATCGCCTGCACCACCAGCACCACGCGGATGCTCAAGCGCGCCCCCAGTTTGTCTGCCAGGAACCCGTAGGTGACCGGCCCGACAATCGACCCCAGGCCGTACATCACCCAGATCATCGCGCCGATATGCGCCCCGGCCCCCAGGCCACGGGCGACGTAATCCACCAGGAACACCATCGCCGGTACCAGCCCCGCGGCCATAAAGGCGTATTGGGCGAACAGCAGGTACACGCCGGAAGGCGTCGCTACGGCCGTGTCGGATGGCGGTGTGTCTTCATGCAGCGTGCCCGAAGGCCAGGCGAACCAGCTGGCGGCGGTCAACACCACGGCCAGCAGGCCCAGGCCGAACCAGGTCTGCTGCAAGCCCAGGCTCAGCAGCGGCGGCACCAGCGTGCCGGAGCCGGCGATGCCCAGGCCGATGCCGAGGAAGATCGCGCCACTGGCCAGGCCCCGGCGTGCGGCCGGTACATGGGGCAACACGGTCGCCGCCACCAGCACCATGATTGCGCCACCGGCAATCCCCGACAGCAGGCGCCAAGCGAAGAACCACACCACCGACAGCGGGAAGCCACAGGCGAAGAACGCCAGGGTCACCGCCACCATCATGATGCGCAGCGCGGTTCTGTTCGAGGTGCGCTGGGCGATGGGCCGCCCGATCAGCGCGCCGATCAGGTAACCCACCAGGTTGGCGGCACCGAGGTACACCACGTCATTGGCGCTGAACCAGTGGGCCTGGATCAGCGACGGAATCAACGGCGTGTACGCAAAGCGCGCCAGGCCGATGCTGACCAGGCTGGCGCACAGGCCGGCGAAGATCGGCAGCCATACGGAGTGGCGGGGTGGGGCATGAGTGTCGAGCATGATGGCGGTCCTGGGTATTTTTCTCTGGTGCCCAGCATATCCAGGTTTATCGATGCAATAATGCAGCGATTACACGTCATGGCGATGCATATATGCAGCGCAAGGAGTCAGCATGAATTGGGATGATGCACGGGTGTTCCTGGCGGTCTGCCGCGAGTCGACGCTGCGCGGTGCCGCACGGGCATTGGGTGTCGACCAGGCCACCGTGGGCCGGCGGGTCAATGCCCTGGAAAAGTCCCTGAGTGCAACGCTGTTTCTGCGCACCTCCGAAGGCTACGCACTGACCGCCGTCGGCGAGGCCGCGTTGCTCTCGGTGGAAAAAATGGAACGCTCGGCGCTCGACCTGGAGCGTCAGATCCAGGGCCTGGATGACCGCCTGACCGGCACCGTACGGGTCAGCACCACCGACTCCCTGGCCATCGACTTCCTGATTCCTGCGATTGCGCGCCTGCACGCCCAGCACCCGGATGTGCGCGTGCAACTGGACGCGTCGACCCAGTTCCTGAGCCTGGCCAAACGCGAAACCGACATCGCCGTGCGCAACACGCGCCCGGACAGTCCTGACCTGATTGCCCGGCGTCTCGCGCGCTGGCCGGTGGGGTTGTTTGCGTCCCAGGCGTATATCGATCGCCAGGGCGCGCCGGAGCCGGGCAGCCTGTTTGAAGGGCATGACCTCGTGGTCTATCAACCGTACCTGCAAACCCAGAAGGACATGACCCTGGTCTCTGAACCCCTGGGCCGTGGGCGCATCGTCGCCGCCCTGAGTTCCAGCCTGCTGGTGCGCCGCGCCATCGCCGCCGGGATCGGCATCGGCGAAATCCCCATCCTCACCGGCGAGCGCGACGGGCTGGTGCGCCTATGGCCTGCGCGCACGCGGCCGTTGCCCTACGATGTCTGGCTGGTGACCCACGCTGACCTGCGCCACACCGCGCGGGTACGGGCGGTGATCGATGAAATCGTCGCGGGGTTTGCCGGCACCGGGGAGTGAGGTCAGCACACGGTTGCAAGCGTACGTACCGCTCTGTGGACACAATCGACGTCGATAACGTGTCAACCCACCGGAGCGCATATGAACGAATCAAGACACCAGGACCTGGGGCTGTTGTTTCTGCGGGGCAGCGGGGCGTTGTTCCTGCTGTGGGTGCATGGCTTGCCCAAATTGCTCAACTACAGTGAGCAGTTGAAGCTGATCGAAGACCCGTTTCACCTCGGCGCCCATATCACCTTGCTGCTGGCGATTTTCGCCGAAGTGCTGTGCCCGCTGCTGATCATCGCCGGGGTGCTGGTGCGCCTGGCGTGCCTGCCGATACTGGCGGTGCTGTTGATTGCGATGGTGGTGGTGCATCCGGAATGGACGTTGTTGGAAGGGCAATTCGGCTGGCTGCTGTTGATCATTTTCACCACGCTGCTGATCAGCGGGCCGGGGCGCCTGGTGCTGAGCCAGCGTTTCTCCTGAGCCAAAAAAGGCCGGGCGAGCCCGGCCAAAGGAGCGGGTGTTTCAGCGATTGAGGAACGCCAGCAGGTCCTCGTTCAGGGCCTGAGCGTGGGTAACGGCAAAACCGTGCGGCGCATCCTTGTACACCTTCAGCTCGGCGCCCTTGATCATCTCGGCGGCTACCTTGCCGGTGGTCTCGAACGGCACGATCTGGTCGCCGTCACCGTGGATCACCAGGGTCGGCACGTCGATCCTGGCCATGTCCGGGCGGAAGTCGGTCTCGGAGAAGGCGGTGACGCAATCCACGGTCGACTTGAGGGACGCCAGCATGGCGATCTGCAGGGTCTGGGTCAGCGTACCCTCGGAAACGACCTGGCCCTTGTTGATGCCGAAGAACGGCGTGTTGAAGTCAGCGATGAACTGCGCACGGTCTTTCAGCAACCCGGCCTTGATGCCGTCGAACACGTCGGTCGGCACGCCCTGGGGGTAATCGGGCTTCTGGCCGAAGATCGGCGTGACTGCGCCCAACAGCACCAGGCCTGCCACGCGTGCACTGCCGTGGCGTGCGATGTAGCGGGCCACGTCGCCGCCGCCCATGGAGAAGCCCACCAGGGTCACGTCCTTGAGGTCCAGGTGTTCGATCAGCTGCGCGATGTCGTCGGCGAAGGTGTTGTAGTCGTTGCCGGTCCACGGCTGGTCCGAGCGACCAAAGCCACGGCGGTCGAACGCGATGGTGCGAAAGCCACGGCTGCTGAGGTATTCCATCTGGTATTCCCACATGTCGGCATCCAGCGGCCAGCCGTGGCTGAACAGCACGGGTTTACCGCTGCCCCAGTCCTTGAAGTAGATCTGGGTACCGTCTTTGGCAACGAATGTGCTCATGGAAAACTCCTTGATTTGAGGGACTGAAAAACCAGCCTCACTATTGCCCTAAACCGGGCCAGGGGCTTGTACGGGTGTGCTTGCCTGGGGTCACCAACTGAACTTGAGCTCGACCCCCAGGTAATTGCTGTCATCGCCGCCGGCGTCGCGCAAGGTCCGGCCCACGGCGTAATGCACCGCTTCAACCGCGCCGGTGAGGTTCGGCGTAAACACATAGTCGGTACGCAGCTGACCATAGGCACCGGTCCAGCGTTCACCTTGGCCTGCGGTGCCGGCGACGGGCAGGTTCGGCTGGGTGTACAACGCGTCGCTGGTGGTCTGGCGCCACAGCAGGCCGACGGCGGTCTGCACGCTGAGTTTGTCGATGGGTTTGACGGTGATCGACGGTTTGACGTGAATCAGGTTGCTGTAGCCCGTATAGCCGGCCAGGGAAAAATAGTAGCCGTTGGGGAACAGCGGGTTGAACGTACCCACGGTGCCGTCCCCGGTTTTGCGGTCGCCCGAGGCAATGTCCAGCTGCAGGCCGATGCGCGGTTTCCACGCCAGGCTGTCGAAGGTGTAGCCGGTGCGGCTGCCGCCGGCCCAGGCGCGAATATCCTTGCTGCCCACCGAGCCGCTTTGCAGCATGGCTTCGATGTCCCAGTCGAATCCCTGGGCCGCACCGCCCAGGCGCGCGTCGAACAGATGGCGGGTTTCATCGCCGTCCGCATAGTGCGCAGCGCTGCGCTCGTATACGCCGTAGTAGGCCGACAGCTCATTCTTGCCGCCCACCAGCCGCTCGACCCGCAGCATGTGGAAGCGCGCGTCACGGTTGGATTTGTCGTCGAAGTGCCGCCCGTCCTGATACTGCACCGGCTGGCTGGCAATCCCGATAAAGCGCCAGTTGGACGTCTCCCAATCGGCCCACAGCGCATCGAAGGATTGCCGCACATTCGGGCCGTCCCGCGATGAGATGAAACGCTGCAAATCGAAGGCGAAGTCCTGGCGCCCGACACGCGCCTTGAGCGTGCCGCCGCTGAACGCGTTGACGTATTCGGCAAAGGCCAGGCGCAAATCGACGCGGTTCTGATCGGCGCCGCCGACCGTGGTCTTGTCGTAGGCGCGTACATCTTCGAGTTGGGTGAAGAGCCGCCAGTTTTCATTCAAGTGCAGGTCGGCGTGCACCTGGAAGCGCTGGATCAGGTAGCGATCTCGCTTCACGTCCTTCACCCCAAAACCACTGGCATCGTTCATCTCGAAGCGCTCCCGCAACGTCGCCCCCAATGACAAATAGGTGAACGGGTTGGCGCTGGACAGCGGGATGTACTTCAAGCTGTCCAGCGGCTGCGTGCGCAGCGCCGGATCCTTGAGCACCGACCAGTCCTCCTGCCAGCGGTTGGCCTTGATGGCCGGGCGTGTCGGTTGCTCGTCGGCATGCACGCCGCCGGTGAGCAACGGCCACAGCACGGCCAGGCCCCAGCCTGTACGGCGAATCATTTTGCGGCGTGGAGCTGGTGAATTTCCGCGACGTAGCCGCCGGGGAATTCAACCACGGCACTGCGACGGCCCTTGCTGTCAAAGGCCGGCACCAAGACCTTGGCGCCGGAGCCCGTGGCCTTGCCCAGCGTGGCCGTCAGGTCAGGCACTTGATAACCGGTGGTCTCGTGGCCGAAGGGGTAGGGCAGTTGGCCGTTGGTGACCAGCACCGCCATGCGTCCGAACGGTGACTCGATATCGACGCGACGATACGTGCCAGTGGCTTGACCCACATCGACGCCGGGCGCGTGCTTGTCATCGGCCAGGACTTTGCCGTGGGAGAAGCCCAGGAACGCTTTGATAAAGGCGTCAGCGCGATCGGTGGACAGGTACACGCGGTTTTCCGGTACGGTCTGGAACGCCGCGTAGTCCGGGGTCTTGGTGTGCCAGTAGAGCTGCATGTTCACGCCACCCGGCCATTGCACCACGGCGTCACGCCCGATCGGGTCCGGGAAGTCGCTGACGATAACGGCGGCGCCGTTTTCTCGCGCGGCTGTGAGCGCCGCGTCCATGTCCTTGACCAGGTAGCCGTTGCGTTCCTGCCCGAACGGGTGCGGGATGGGCGTGGTGAAACCGAACAGCGACACCGTGCCCGCCGGCGTCTGCAGCAGTTGCGAGGTGGTGCTGCTCGGCACCGGCAGCACGTTCACCACCACCTGGGGCGTGCTCTTGCCGCCAAAGGTGGCGAGGAAACTCTGGGCGAAACGGTCCACATCCGCCGGGGCCACATACACGTGGCTGGTGTCGTATTGCGGCGCCACCGCCACGCTTGGGGTTGCCGCAAAGGCATTGCCCATCATTGCGCTCGCCAGCAGCGTCAATGCCACAGATATCTTGATTACTTTGCTACGCATGCCCACTCTCCAACACTTCTACGCGATTGAAGCCGTGAGGTTAGGGGCAGGGGCGCGATGGAAATTGTACAGGCGTGCTTGGTTGAACGGTTCAGCGTCTATGCTGGTCCACTGACCTCTACCGTCAGATCACACAGGTGAACGAAATGGCCAAGACTTACAGCTACGCCGCCCAGAACGCCAAGGATGCTCTCAAGCCCTTTACCTTCGAGCGCCGCGCGCCGGGGGCGGACGACGTACAGATCGACATTCTCTACTGCGGCGTGTGCCACTCCGACCTGCACACCGCGCGCAACGAGTGGAACAACACCCTGTACCCGTCGGTCCCCGGCCACGAAATCGTCGGCCGCGTGACGGCAGTCGGCGCCAATGTCAGCAAATTCAAGGTCGGCGACCTCGCCGGCGTCGGCTGCATGGTCGACAGCTGCCAGCACTGCGCCTCGTGCGCCGAGGGCGAGGAGCAATACTGCGAGAGCGGTTTTACCGGCACCTACAACGGCCCGGTGTTCGGCGGTGAAAATACCTTTGGCGGCTATTCGGACAGCATCGTGGTCAAGGAGAAGTTCGTGCTGCGCATCTCCCACGACGATTCCAACCTGGCGGCCGTCGCGCCGTTGCTGTGTGCGGGCATCACCACCTATTCGCCGCTGCACCACTGGAAGGTCGGGCCCGGCAAGAAGGTCGGTGTGGTGGGCCTGGGCGGCCTGGGGCACATGGCGGTGAAGATCGCCCACGCCATGGGCGCCCATGTCACGCTGTTCACCACCTCACCCAACAAACGCGAAGACGGCCTGCGCCTGGGCGCCGATCAAGTGGTGGTATCGAAGAACCCGGACGAAATGGCCAAGGTCGCCAACAGCCTGGACTTCATCCTCAACACCGTCGCCGCACCGCATAACCTCGATGCGTTCCTCAACCTGCTCAAGCGCGACGGCACCATGACCCTGGTCGGCGCCCCCGACAGCCCGCACCCGTCGCCGACCGTGTTCAACCTGATCTTCAAGCGCCGCAGCCTGGCCGGCTCGCTGATCGGCGGCATCCAGGAGACCCAGGACATGCTCGACTTCTGCGCCAAGCACGGGATTGTCTCGGACGTGGAAATGATCGACATCCAGGGCATCAACGAAGCGTATGAGCGCATGCTCAAGGGCGATGTGAAGTATCGGTTCGTGATCGATATGGACAGCTTGAAAAAGGAAAGCCACGCGGCTTGAAAACCCGATCTCCAAACCACTGGAGAACCCCTGTGGGAGGGGGCTTGCCCCCGATAACGGTAGTACAGTCAGAGCATCATTGACTGACCCACCGCAATCGGGGGCAAGCCCCCTCCCACATTTGTCATGTGTGCACGTCAGACCGAGAGATGCTCGTAAAGAATCGTCGCACCCACCAGCATCAACACCACGCCACCGACCATCTCGGCACGCTTGCCCACCACCGTGCCCAGCACGCGGCCGAGCATCATGCCGATGGTCACCATGGTCATGGTCGCCAGGCCAATCGCGGCGGAGGCCACCAGGATATTCACGTCGACGAACGCCAGGCCCACGCCCACCGCCATCGCATCGATGCTGGTGGCGAACGCCGTGACGGCGAGGATCATGAACGAGTGCTGGGTCGGCTTTTCGGCTTCCTCATCATCGGCCTTGAGCCCGTTGTAGATCATATGCAGGCCCAACCCGACCAGCAGGGTGAAGGCGATCCAGTGATCCCAGCTTTCCACCCAACGAGTGGCCACATGGCCGATCGCCCAGCCGATCATCGGGGTGATGGCTTCGATCACACCAAAAATCACACCGGCACGCAAGGCTTCGGTCAAACGCGGTTTGTGCAGGCTGGAGCCTTTACCGATGGCCGCCGCAAAGGCGTCCGTGGACATGGCCAGGGCGAGGAGAATCAGGGAAATGGGGTTCACGGTCAGGCTTCCAGTCGGGCTATGGGACACAACGACACAGCCACACGCCCGACTTTAGGCATGGATGTGTCGCTGGTCTCACCAACCGAAAAGACGGTGTTCGCACCACGGCAGGTTGCCGAATATGTTGATACGAACGCTTCCAACAGGGTCAGAAGCCGGTTACTCCCCAACGAGGTGGGCGATCATAGGGGGGCAGAGATGAAAATTTTGTCAAAAGGCGCTCAAGGCCGCTGCGGCTTTACCGAGCTGCCGAACGTGTTGCCCATACGCACGCTGGTCGCCGCCGGGGTGGCCAGGCCGACCTTGTTGGGCTGGCGCTTGTCCACGGCAATGCCTTGCGCCTCGCGGTTTTTCTGCGCGGCTTTGGCCGCGTTCGTGTCGTTGCCCATCTGCTGGCTCAGGCAGCCATAGTCGGGCGCCTTGTAGCCATCCACCGAGACTTCGGCGCAGTTGCCGGCATGGGCGTGCAAGGGCAGGGCCGCGCACAGCAACAGGCTGGCGAGGATCGGTAAGCGTTTCATCACGGCCTCCTGGCGGGCCCGAAGGAGTGGGCCGGCAGGTGTGCAAGTCTAGTGCAGCGGGCCTCTCGTCACCGTGATGTTTTTTTTGCTATCACCGTAACATCAGGTTCATACACTGGCCTCAGGATGACGGTTTTCTAGGGCGCGTCGGCCGTGCAGCGATGCAGAACAGGGGGTGAACAGGGGGGCTGGAGGCGCGCCGTATGCGCCCTGGTCTTGCTGTTGCTGCTGGCCGGTGGTCGCGTCGCGCAGGCAGAGTCACCGCTGCTGCTGTTGAACCTGCCGGCGCAAGACCTGGAACATGCACTGCAAGCCTACAGCCGCGCCACCGGAATGGCAGTGCTGGTCGACCGCGAACTGACGCGGGGCCGGCGTTCCATCAGTGTGCGCGGGCATTTTACGGCGCAGGAGGCTCTGGCGATGTTGCTGACGGGGAGTGGCCTGATGGCGCGTTATGCACGCGATGATGCGTTCACCTTGCAGTTGCCCGAGGTCAGCCAGCCGCCTGCCACCCGTGGTGCGGCAGCACGCAACGCCGCGCGGATCAACAACAGCTACGCCACGGCCTTGCAGCAGGCCATTGAGATCAGCCTGTGCCGCTCGCCGCTGACCCGGCCCGGCAGTTTTCGGGCGCTGGTGCAGGTGTGGGTCAGCCCCCAAGGGTTGATCGAACACAGTCGGTTGGTCAGCTCCACCGGCGATGAACAACGCGATGAAGCACTGGTACGCAGCCTGGGCACCGCGCGGGTCGAACGCCCGGCACCAAGTTCCCTGCGCCAACCGGTGACTTTACTTTTGATGCCTGACACAACAGGAACGCGCATGGAATGCACAGCAGCAAACGGAGCCTGGGGCGGATGAAAAATACCGGGCACAGTACGATGGTCGGCTTGTTCCTGGCCTCCTACGATGACTTCAAGGTGCGTTTGCGCAAGCGCCTGGGCTCGGAGGACCTGGCCAACGATGTCCTGCACGAAACTTACCTGCGGGTCGACCGCATGGAAGTGCCGCCTAACCTGGCGCAACCCAATGCCTACCTGTACCGCATGGCCTTGAACATCGCCGCCGACCGCCGCCAGGCCGACGCGCGCCTGCTCACTGGCAGCGAGGTCGAAGAACTGCTGCAAAGCGCCGACGAAGCCCAGGACCCGTCACGGGTGGTGGGCGGCCAGAAAGAAATCCAGTCCCTGGTCAAGGCGCTCTACGAACTGCCGGCACGCCGCCGCAAGATCCTCATCGCCGCACGCCTGGAAGAGGCGCCACACCTGGAAATCTCCCAGCGTTTCGGCATTTCCACGCGCATGGTCGAGAAGGAAATCAAGGCCGCCCTGGGCCACTGCGCCAAGCGTTTGGAAAGAAAAGTGATCCAGCGGTTCGGTCCCGGGGCCGGAAAACCGTCTTAGAGTTGAGTCCCTGATAAAACCGTGAGTATTTGCGCGCTTGAACATTTTTAGCCTCTCCGCCGCCCGGCACTCCGCCGCCAGCCCCCTGCACGATGAAGCCCGCGACTGGCTGGTCCTGCTGACCTCGGGCCGCGCCACCGTGGCCGATGCCAAGGCGCTCAAAGCCTGGTGTGCGCAAAGCCCCGAGCACGCCCAGGCGTTCGAGCAGGCCAAGGCGATGTGGCAGCAGTTGGCACCGGCGCTTGAGCAGGTATCGCAACCGCGCAGTTTCGGGCGCCGTGCATTCCTGGGCGGCGCGATTGCCGCATCGGCCGCTGTGGTGATGGTGCAGGTCGGCTCCCCCGGTGGTTTTGCCGGCCTCACGGCGGACTATCGCACCGACGTCGGCGAACAACGCCAAGTGCTGTTGAGTAACGGGGTCAGCCTGGAACTCAATACCCAAACGCGCGTGAGCCAAGTGGGGCAGGGCCTTGAATTGCTTGAAGGCGAAGTCGAAGTGATCGCCCATTCCGCACAGCCGCTCAAGGTGCTGGCGGGCGAAGGCTGGGTGAGCGCGGCGCAGGCACGTTTCAACCTGCGCAACACCGACCGCACGGTGTGCGTGACCTGTATCGAGGGATGGTTGTCGGTGGCCGTGGCCGGGCGCAGCGTGCGCCTGGAGAGCGGCCGGCAATTGAGCTACGACGCGGCCGGCATGGGCGAACCGGTGGTGGTGGACACCCAGGCGGTCGTGGCCTGGCGCGAACAGGTGCTGGTCTTCAACAACGCCACCCTGGCCACGGTGGTAGACGAGATCAACCGCTACCGGCCGGGGATGCTGGTGCTGCTCAACAAGGAACTCGGCCAACGACGCGTACAGGCGCGGTTCAGCCTGCAGCAACTGGCGGGGGTGGCGTTGTTGATTCGGGATGCGTATGGGGCCAAGTGTACGGAGTTGCCGGGTGGGGTGGTGTTGTTGAGTTAGAAGTACCTGCCTATTTTCAATGTAATAACAAGATATCTACGGGGGGGGCGTGTTTGGGACGGCTATCTCAGTGGCCCCACCACCTGCCGATACCTCTCCACCCCCTGCGGCGTCTCCCGCACCAAACTGATCTCCAGCCCCAACGGATCCTCACGCCGATTCCCGCTCAACTGCCGCCAGCCCTTATCCGCCTCCCACACCCGCACCTGCAAATCACGGACCCCGCTCAACACCACCACGCCATCCTTCGCCGCCGGCAGCGGATAGCGGTCTCGCGCGGGGGCCGCGGCGCGATACAAACTGTCGCCCTTGAGCCACCAGCGTACCCGTTGCAGGCCATCGCCGGCGACGGGCGCGCTGCGAATGATGTCCAGCCGAAAGCCTTTGCTGTCGGAACTGCGCACGGTGACCGCCGCCAGTCCATCGACCTTTTCTGCACTGTTCTTTGAGGGGGGCGGGGCGTTGAGTTCGACGCTGGCGCGCAGGCTGATGTCGCGCTGCATCTGGTTCAGTGCGCGCAGCAGCACTTCGGTCTGTTCGCTGCTTGCCTGCAGGTGCTGGTCGGCGCGGGTGACGCTGTCCAGTCCGCGCCAGGCGATCACGCTGACCACGGCCATAAGCATGATCGCTACCATCACTTCGATCAGGGTGAAGCCTTGTTCGGAGCGCTTCATGGCTGGCTCACCACGCGCATCAAGCCGGCGGTGTCGCGTTGCAGGCTGAGGCTGTGTTGGCCGTCGGACAGCACGATGCGCACGGGTGGGTTGATCCATTCGGCGTCGAGCACCAGGGTTTGCCGGGGTTCGATATTGATCTGCATCGGCGTGCTTTCCCACAGGCGCGGGCGCAGTTGGGTGTCGTCCTGGAAGGCTTCGACGCCGCTGCCATCGTCGGTGCGGCGGTTGAAGCGAAAGCCCTTGGCATCCGCGCGCCAGGTGATCGGACGGCCGTCCGCGCGGGCTTCGGCCTGGGCCACTTGCAGCAGTTGGCTCAGGCGCTCGGCGTCTTTGCGCAACAGGTGCAGCGGGTCGGGCTTGATGGTCAGGCTGATGGCGGCGCTGGCGATGCCGATGATCACCAGCACCACCATCAACTCGATCAGGGTGAAGCCTTGCTGTTTCATCGGTAGGCCCCTCGAAAGCTGGTGAGCTTGTGAAATAAAAACGTGCGAATTGGCCTGTAGGCTGGTGCCATGGACAAACAGGAGGTCCTTCCCATGGCATTCACCCTGCGTTTCTCACCGGCCCACGGTGTGCAAGTCGTGGCGTTGCTGGCGGCATTGGCCGGTGTGGCGGTCTGGACGCCGCTGTTGCTGACGTCCGCCGAGTCCCATACGCCCCAGGCCGCACCCCAGGTGCTGGCGGCGCGCAGCGATAACCCGGCGCTGCAATGGTTCTCCAACGCGCCGGCGGCGTTGCAGGTCAAAGTCTCTGGCGTGCTGGCCGGCGCCCGTGGTGCGGTGGCGATCCTCAGTCTCAACGACGGCCCGCCGCGCAGTTTCCTGTTGGGCGAGCGCCTCAGCCCCGGTGTACGGCTCACGGCCATCGAAGGCGATGGGGTCGAGATCGAGCGCGGCGGCGAGAAGCTGCGCGTCAACCTCGACAAGTTGCCCGATGGACCGGGCTTGCCGCGACTCACTCGGCCCTGACCTGTGTCTCCACGCGGGCCAGCGGCGGCGCCTCGCGGCTGGCGTCCAGCACCTGCACGTTGACTTGAAACAGGCGGCCATCGCGACTGATGGTCTGCTCGCACCGCAGTTTCAAGCGCCCCTGGTCACAGCTGAAGGTCTTTGTGCCGTCGCGCAAATGCCCCTCCAGGCGTAACTCCGCCAGGCGACTCTGCGCCGCCAGCAATGCCATGGATTTGTCCCGCAGTAAGCCGTTGCCCTGGGTCATCAACCCGGCCACGCGGATGGCGGCGGCCATGGCTACGGCGATGATCGCCAGCGCCACCAGCACCTCGATCAGGGTAAAACCTTGCTCCTTGCGACGGCCGTACATGGCGTTCTCAAAGCCGGGAAACAGGCCCGCAGACTAGCGCCGGCAGTTGACCGATTGGCGACCGAAACTCCCGAGGATTTTCAATACGACTGACATGTGTTCTTGCAACACTGCGCCACGAAATGCACCCAAGCCAAGGAATGTCGAGATGGATATCGCACGCCTAACATCCCCATTGCCAGGCCCTCGCGGCCAGCGTGGCTTCACCTTGATCGAGATCATGGTGGTGGTGGTCATCCTCGGGATCCTCGCCGCGATGGTGGTCCCCAAGGTCCTCGATCGCCCGGACCAGGCACGGGCCACCGCCGCGAAGCAGGACATCGGTGGGTTGATGCAGGCGTTGAAGCTGTATCGCCTCGACCACGGCACCTACCCGAGCATGAACCAGGGCCTGAAAGTGCTGGTGGAACGCCCGGCGGATGCCAAGAACAGCACCTGGCGCGCCTACCTCGAGCGCTTGCCCAACGACCCCTGGGGCCATCCTTATCACTACCTCAATCCGGGCGCCAACGGTGAAGTCGATGTGTTCTCCCTGGGCGCCGACGGCCAACCGGATGGCGATGGCGTCAATGCCGATATCGGCTCCTGGCAGTTGTAAGGCGCGCCATGAAACGGTATTCGCCCCCAGCGGCGAAGCAGCGCGGCATGGCGATTATCAGCGCCTTGCTGATCGCGGCGGTGGTGGCGGTGATCGCCGGCGGCATGCTCACGCGCCAGACCGTATTCACCCGCAGCCTGGAAGCCGAGCAGTCGCGCGTGCAGGGCCAATGGCTGTTGCTGGGCGGCCTTGAACGCAGCCGGCAGATGCTCTGGGAAGCGCGCCAGAAGGACGTGCTGACCCGCCTTGACCAACCCTGGGCGCGGACCCAGGCCGGCGTGTTCGAGGGGCGGATAGACGATGAACAGGGCAAGTTCAACCTGCGCAACCTGGTTAACCGCCAACAGCCCGATGCCGAACAATTGCAGAGTTTCGAGCGCCTGTGCCGCACCCTGGGCGTGGCCCCGGCCGTGAGCCGGCGCATCAGCCAGCGGGTGATCGCGTCCTATGAACAGAAGGGGTTGCCCGCCAAATACCCGATGTTGCGCAGCCTCGACGACCTGAGTGGCCTCGAAGGCCTGACCCCTGAGATGTTGCAGCACCTACAGGCGTACATCAGCGTGCTGCCCGGCAATACCTGGGTCAACGGCAACACCGCGAGTGCCGAAGTGCTCAGCGCGGTGGTGCCGCAGCTCAGCCTGTCCCAGGCCCATGGGTTGGTGGCCGAGCGCGACAATGGCCATTGGTTTATCAACCGTGGGGATTTTGTAAACCGCCTGCACTTGCCCCAGGTCGAGTTGGAATCGGTGCAGGTGGGCATCACCAGCGAGTGGTTTCGCTTGCAGGGCCAGGCGCGGCGCGAGCGCCGGCGGGTGACGATTGATGCGCTGCTGCACCGCCCCGAAGACCGTGAGCCCAAAGTGATCTGGTCGCGGGTGGGCGTATGAAACGCTTGCGCATTGCCTTGCCGCCGCTCGATCAGCTTGGCGCCGAAAGCCAGGTTAAATTTGCCTGGCTCGAGCGTGGCGTGGTGGTGTCCGAAGGGCATGAAAGCCTGACGCAATTGGGCAAGCGCCGGCAGGCGGTGGAGTGTTTTCTGCACCCGCGTGACAGCCTGCTCACCAGCCTTGAGCTGCCGCCATTGCCCGCAGCAAAAAACCAGGCGGCGGTGGCCTGTGCGGCGCAGGCGCTGATCCTCGGCCCGGTGGAACAGATGCACGTGGCCCACGGCCCGCGTGAAAGCGATGGGCGCGTGCAGGTGGGCTGGGTGCCCAAGGCCGGGCTGGAACGGCTGGGCCAGGTCTTGGCACAGGGACAGCTCAAGCTGCGCGGCCTGTACCCGGCGCCCTATGCCTTGCCGGTGGGGGCGGCGGCGTTGGACGACGGCTACCTGTTGACCCGCGACAGCCTGCAACAAGGCGCTGTGCACCCGCTGGGGTTGCAAGCGCTTGATGTGCCGCTGGTGGCAGAGGCGCAGCGTTGGAGCGGCGCGGTGCCGGCCTGGGGTTTGCACGCGCGCGTCAGCCAAGCGTCTGGCGCCGGATGGGGCAGGGCGCTGGCCTGTGTGGCGCTGGCCGCTGCCATCTGGACC
The DNA here is from genome assembly GCF_024809815.1 of Pseudomonas sp. BIGb0381. NCBI lineage: Bacteria > Pseudomonadati > Pseudomonadota > Gammaproteobacteria > Pseudomonadales > Pseudomonadaceae > Pseudomonas > Pseudomonas sp. BIGb0381. The sequence continues at coordinate 20,545 of NZ_JANUEN010000018.1, read as the reverse complement.
GTCGGCCTCAACCTCTACGCCGCACGCCAGGTCGACGAAGGCCAACGGCTCAAGGCGTTGATGAACCAACAGGTGCGCCAGGCGTTTCCTGAATTACCCGTGGTGCTCAACCCCTTGCAGCAGGCCCGTCAACAGTTGGCCGCGCGCCAGAGCGGTGCGGCTGCCGATTCGGGCCAACGCTTCAGCAGCCTGCTGCAACTGGCGGGCAGCAACTTGCCCTTTATGGTGGGCAGCGTCGACAACCTGAACTTTGAACAGGGCACCTTGCACCTGGCGTTGCTCGCCGACAGCCGTAACCCGGCGGCCGAGGGCGAGTGGCAGGCCGCGTTGGCCCAGGCCGGTTTTGCCGCCACGCGCGATGAGCAGGGCTGGAGCATCGGCCCGGCGCCGGCCACGGAAAAACCGGAGGCCGGCGATGAATAGGTGGCTGCGCCTGCGCAACCAGGCCCAGGTGTTCTGGAGCGGCCTGGCCCTGCGCGAGAAACGCCTGCTGATCGGCGCCGGGCTGGTGTTGGCGAGTCTGCTGACGTGGCTGGTGCTGGTGCAGCCGGCGTTGAAAAAGATCGACTACTGGCAGGCCGAAACCCCCAGGCTGCGCGCCCAGGCCGAAGCCTTGCGGGTGCTGTTGCAGGATGTCGCCGCGCCGCGCCAGGCCGACGAAACCGCGTTGCGCCAGGCCCTGGACACTGCCGGGCTGCAAGGGCATTACCAGTTGCAGGTGCTGGACGCCGGCGGTTGGCGCCTGACCTTCGACAATGCCCCGGCCGACGCTGTGGTGGGCTGGCTGCTGGGCAATCCCCGTTCATTTTCCCTGGAGGTGTCCGAGGCGCGTTTGCAACGTGCTGCGGATGCCGTCGATAACTCGGCCGGCACTGTGTCCGGGACCGTTCGCATGGATCAGGCGCTTGGCGCTAAGGAAGCTTCATGAAGTGGTCAGTCCTCCCTTTTCGCAAGGCCGCGCCGTTGCTGTTACTGGCCTTGAGTGCGTGCAGCAGCCCGTCAACCACGCCGTTGCTGGTGGACAGTGAACTTGGCCAACCCCTGGCCGACACCCGTCGCAGCGGCGATACCCTGCTGGATCGCCAGCGCGACGAAGCGCCGAAACCGCGGGTCCAACACCCGGTGACCAACAGCGTGCGTGGCCAGGCCCCGGCGCCGGTCAAGGCGCGCAACCCGCTGGGTGACCAGCCGGTGCAGCTCAACTTTGTCGATGCCGATATCCAGGCAGTGGTGCGCGCGCTGTCCCGTGCCACCGGCCAGCAGTTTCTGGTGGACCCGCGGGTAAAAGGCAAGCTCACCCTGGTCAGCGAAGGCCAGGTACCGGCGCACCAGGCCTACGACATGCTGCTGGCGGCGCTGCGCATGCAGGGCTTCAGCGTGGTGGATGTGGGCGGCGTGGCCCAGGTGGTGCCGGAGGCCGATGCCAAGTTGCTCGGCGGGCCGATCTACAGCGCGGGCAGCAGTGGCATGCAGACGCGCACCTTCCGTCTGCAATACGAAAATGCGGTGAACCTGATCCCGGTGCTGCGCCCCATCGTGTCGCCGAATAACCCGATCAACGCCTACCCCGGCAACAACAGCATCGTCATCACCGACTATGCGGAAAACCTCGCGCGGGTCGCCCAGATCATCAGTGGCATCGACACCCCCAGCGCCATCGATACCGATGTGGTGCAGATTCAAAACGGCATCGCCGTGGACATCGCCGCCATGGTTTCCGAGCTGCTGGAAACCCAGGGCGCCGACCAGACCCAGAAGATCAACGTGGTCGGTGACCCGCGCTCCAATTCGATCATCATCCGTTCCGGCAGCCCCGAGCGTACGGAGCTGGCGCGCAACCTCATCTACAAGCTCGATAATGCCCAGAGCAACCCCAGCAATATGCACGTGGTGTACCTGCGCAACGCCCAGGCGGCCAAGCTGGCCCAGTCGCTGCGCGGGCTGCTCACCGGCGAGAGCGATTCCGGCGTGAGCGACGACGCGCGTGGCAAGCTCAGTGCCATGGGCGGCAATAGCAAGAACAGCCAGGGCACGAGCAACGCCCAAAACAGCAGCGGCACACCCACCGGCAGTGGCGTGCAGTCGGGCTATGGGCAAACCACCGGTTCCAGCACCAATACCGGCAATACCGCCAACGAGCAGGACACCGCGTTCAGCGCCGGCGGCGTGACCATCCAGGCCGACGCCACCACCAACACCTTGCTGATCTCCGCGCCGGACCCGCTGTACCGCAACCTGCGGGAAGTGATCGACATGCTCGACCAGCGCCGCGCCCAAGTGGTGATCGAAAGCCTGATCGTGGAAGTGGGCGAGGACGATGCCACCGAGTTCGGTGTGCAATGGCAGGCCGGCAACCTGGCGGGCAAAGGTGGGTTCGGTGGCGTTAACCTGGGTGGCAGCGGTGTCGTGGGCACGCCCGCCAGTCCCACCAGCATCGATGTACTGCCCAAGGGCCTGAATATCGGCGTGGTCAATGGCACCGTGGATATTCCGGGGATCGGCAAGGTGCTCGACCTCAAGGTCCTGGCCCGTGCCTTGAAGAGCAAGGGCGGCACCAATGTGCTGTCGACGCCGAACCTGCTGACCCTGGACAACGAAGCGGCGAGCATTTTTGTGGGGCAGACCATTCCATTCGTTACCGGTAGCTATGTGACCGGTGGCGGCGGCACCAGCAATAACCCGTTCCAGACCGTGCAGCGCGAAGAGGTGGGGCTCAAGCTGAACGTGCGCCCGCAGATCTCCGAAGGCGGCACGGTGAAGCTGGATATCTACCAGGAGGTCAGCACCGTGGACACACGGGCGTCGGTGTCGGCGGGCACGGTGACCAACAAGCGCGCGATCGACACCAGCATCCTGCTGGATGACGGGCAGATCATGGTGCTCGGCGGGCTGTTGCAGGACGGCTATACCCAGAGCAATGACGCGGTGCCGTGGCTGTCGGATATTCCAGGGCTGGGGGCGTTGTTTCGCAATGAGAAGCGCAGTGTGAGCAAGACCAACCTGATGGTGTTTTTGCGGCCTTACATCATTCGCGACAGTGGGGCGGGGCGTAGCATTACCTTGAACCGCTATGAGTTTATGCGCCGGGCGCAGAGTGGGTTGCAGCCGGAACACAGCTGGGCGATGCCGGATGTACAGGCGCCGCAGTTGCCGTCGGTGGAGAAGGCGATTCCGGGAGGGCAGCAGCAGGGGCCGAGGGCGGTCATCCGCGCGGTGCCGGTAGGCGCACGGCCATGAGCCTGCTGTTCGCTGGGCCAAATGTGGGAGGGGCGGTGCGACGATTCGACTTGCCCCCGATAGCGGTGGGTCAGTTTGTACACCTGTGGCTGACACACCCTCATCGGGGGCAAGTCGAATCGTCGCACCGCCCCTCCCACATTTGCACTGTATATTCCTGTGGGAGAGGGGTATGAGCCTGCTGCCCTACGCCTGGGCCAAATCCCAACGCATCCTCCTGCGCCCCGGCGAGGACGGCATGCTGCTCACCGTCTGCCCCTCCACCCCCGGCTGGTCGATCAGCGAAGTGCAGCGCCAGTTCGGCCAGTCGCGGGTTGAGCAGGTACGCGACGACGAACTCGACGGCCTCCTCGCCAGCGCCTACGCCGACACCGGCAGCGCCGCCGCTGTGGTGGGCGCGGCGGAGAACGAAGTCGACCTCGACCGCCTGATGCAGGACATGCCCGAGATCACCGACCTGCTCGACACCCAGGATGGCGCGCCGGTGATCCGCATGATCAACGCCTTACTTACCCAGGCGGCGCGGGACGAGGCCAGTGATATTCACATCGAGCCGTATGAAACCCATTCGGTGGTGCGCTACCGCGTCGACGGCACCCTGCGCGATGTGGTGTCGCCGCGCAAGGCGTTGCATGGCGCGCTGGTGTCGCGGATCAAGATCATGGCCCAGCTCGACATCGCCGAAAAACGCCTGCCCCAGGATGGTCGTATCGCGCTGCGCGTGGCCGGGCGGCCGATTGATATTCGTGTGTCGACGGTACCCACCGGGCACGGCGAGCGCGTGGTAATGCGCTTGCTCGACAAACAGGCCGGGCGTTTGCAGCTGGAGACCCTGGGCATGGAGCCGCAGTTGCTGGCGCGCCTCGACACCTTGATTCGCCAGCCCCACGGCATCGTGCTGGTCACCGGGCCCACGGGCAGCGGCAAGACCACCAGCCTGTACGCGGCGTTGGCACGGCTGGATGCGAGCACCAGCAATATCCTCACCGTGGAAGACCCGGTGGAATACGACCTGCCGGGCATCAGCCAGATCCAGGTCAACGCCAAAATCGACATGACCTTCGGCCTGGCGCTGCGGGCGATCCTGCGCCAGGACCCGGACATCATCATGATCGGTGAAATCCGCGACCTGGAGACCGCGCAAATCGCGGTGCAGGCCTCGCTCACCGGGCACCTGGTGCTGGCGACCCTGCACACCAACGATGCGGTATCGGCGGTCAACCGCCTGATCGACATGGGCGTCGAACCGTTCCTGTTGGCCTCGTCACTGCTGGGCGTCCTGGCGCAACGCCTGGTCCGCCGCCTGTGCCCGCATTGCAAACAGGAAGACCCCGCCGCGCCTGGCACCTGGCGCCCGGTGGGCTGCGCGCAGTGCAATCAGATCGGCTACAGCGGGCGGACCGGTATCCATGAATTGTTTTGCGTCGACGACGAGGTGCGCAGCCTGATCCACCAGGGCGCCGGCGAGCAGGATCTGCGCGTGGCGGCGCGCCGTGCGGGGATGTTCAGCATGCGTGAGGACGGCGAGCGCTGGGTACGCAGCGGCGCCACCGCGCCCGAAGAAATCCTGCGCGTGACACGGGACGCCTGATGAATCGCTACCGCTATGAAGCCGCCGATGCCAGCGGCAAAGTCGAGGCCGGGCACCTGGAGGCCGACAGCCAGAGCGGAGCGTTTGCGGTGCTGCGCAGCCGTGGTTTGACCGCGCTGCTGGTGCAGGTCGAGGGCGGTCAGCAAAGCGCCGCCGGCAGCAGCCTGTTCAGCGCCAAACTGTCGGACAACGACCTGGCCTGGGCCACGCGGCAACTGGCGAGCCTGCTCGGCGCCAGCCTGCCCTTGGAGGCGGCATTAAGCGCAACGGTGGAGCAGGCGGAGAAAAAACACATCGCCCAGACCCTGGCTGCCGTGCGCGCCGATGTACGCGGCGGCATGCGTTTGGCGGATGCGTTGGCGGCACGGCCACGGGATTTTCCGTCGATCTACCGCGCACTGATCGCGGCGGGGGAGGAGTCCGGTGACCTGGCCCAGGTGATGGAACGCCTGGCCGACTACATCGAGGAACGCAACAACCTGCGCGGCAAGATCCTCACCGCGTTTATCTACCCCGGCGTGGTCGGGCTGGTGTCGATCGGCATCGTGATTTTTTTGCTCAGCTACGTGGTGCCTCAGGTGGTCAGCGCGTTTTCCCAGGCGCGCCAGGATCTGCCCGGGCTGACATTGGCGATGCTCAATGCCAGCGACTTTATCCGCGCCTGGGGCTGGCTGTGTTTCGGCGCCATCGTCGGTGGTTTCTGGGGTTGGCGCCTGTACCTGCGCAACCCCGTGGCACGCCTGAACTGGCACAGCCGCGTGCTGCGCTTGCCGCTGATCGGGCGCTTTGTGCTGGGCCTGAATACCGCACGATTTGCCTCGACCCTGGCGATTCTCGGCGGTGCCGGCGTGCCGCTGTTGCGGGCGCTGGAAGCGGCGCGGCAAACCCTGTCCAACGAGCGCCTGAGCCAGTGCGTCAACGATGCCACGGCCAAGGTGCGCGAAGGCGTCAACCTGGCCCCGGCGCTGGCGGTGGAAAAGGTCTTCCCGCCGGTGCTGATCCACCTGATCGCCAGCGGCGAAAAAACCGGCTCGCTGCCCCCGATGCTGGAGCGGGCGGCGCAAACCTTGTCGCGGGATATCGAACGGCGGGCCATGGGCATGACGGCGTTGCTGGAGCCGCTGATGATCGTGGTGATGGGCGCGGTGGTGCTGGTGATCGTGATGGCGGTGCTGTTGCCGATCATCGAGATCAACCAACTGGTGACCTGAACACACCAAAAAACCAATGTGGGAGGGGGCTTGCTCCCGATGACGGTGTATCAGCTACCACTGAGCTGACTGACCCACCGCCATCGGGAGCAAGCCCCCTCCCACATTGGACCCTGTCTGTTCAGTTCATTTTGGGGCTGGCCGATATCGCCGGCCCTCAACCTCGGGTTCCTCATTCCGTCACATCCAGGCCCCGCGTCACAGCCCGCGCCGCCTTGACGAAACCCACGCTGAAACCTCGCTGTCACCTGCCGCCAAACTGCTCAAAACCGTGACCAAAACACCCGAGAATCTTTTTAAAATCAAGCCCTTCCTCCCGAGGTTTTTTCCTATAACCGTCATCGGAAACTGCGACTTTCTCTCCATGGTTTTCACCCCCGGCCACCCCCGCAACATGGCTTGGGACCGAAGCCATGGCGTCATGCAAGAGCCATCTACCCCAAACGTACAAACACGACGAAAGGAGATTCTTCATGTTTAAGCGCAACGTTCTCGCGGTATCCATGACCCTCGCTGCACTGTGCTCGGCACAGGCTGCAATGGCTGACATCAATGGTGGCGGCGCAACCCTGCCGCAAAAACTGTATTTGACGCCGGAAGTATTGCCTGCCGGTTTTGCCCCGTATATCGGTGTGGGCAGCGGCAAAGGCAAAATCGCGTTTCTGGAAAACAAGTACATCCAGTTCGGCACTGACACCACCAAGAACGTGCACTGGGCCGGTAGTGATTCGAAGCTGACCTCGACAGAGCTGGCCACCTACGCTACCGATAAAGAGCCGGGCTGGGGCAAACTGATTCAAGTACCTTCGGTTGGAACCGCGGTTGCCATCCCTTTCAACAAAAGCGGCACTGCGGCTGTTGACCTGAGCGTCAACGAGTTGTGCGGCGTGTTCTCGGGCCGTATTGCTGACTGGAGCGGCATCACCGGTTCTGGTCGTACGGGTGCGATCAAATTGGTTTACCGCAGCGAAAGCAGCGGCACTACCGAACTGTTCACTCGCTTCCTCAACGCCAAGTGCACGGCTGAAACCGGTACCTTCAACGTCACCACCACCTTCGGCACCAGCTACACCGGTGGCTTGCCTACCGGCGCCGTTTCCGCCACGGGTAGCCAAGGTGTGATGACGACCTTGTCTGGCACCGACGGCGGGATCACCTACATGAGCCCTGACTTCGCCGCGCCAACGTTGGCCGGTCTGGACGACGCGACCAAAGTTGCTCGCGTGGGCAAGAACGTCGCCACCAACACCCTGGGCGTTTCGCCAGCCGCCGCCAACGTCTCCGCCGCCATCAGCGCAGTACCGCTGCCTGCCACAACCGCGCGTGGCAACCCTGACGCCTGGGTGCCGGTGTTCGGTGCAACGACGGGCGGCGGTGTAGTGGCCTACCCATCGTCGGGCTACCCGATCCTGGGCTTCACCAACCTGATCTTCAGCCAGTGCTACGCCGACGCCACCCAGACCAGCCAAGTGCGAGAGTTCTTCACCAAGCACTACGGCGCATCCGCGAACAACGATGCGGCTATCGAAGCCAACGCGTTCGTACCGTTGCCATCCAACTGGAAACTGGCTATTCGCGGCAGCTTCCTGACCGCCAGCAACGCCCTGAGCATCGGCAACACCAACGTCTGCAACGGTAAAGGTCGTCCGCTGTAACCCACGCTTTCACCGACCTGCAACACCTGATCAGCAACGGCCTGTGCCGTTGCTGGTTTTTGCGTTTGTACGGGTTTTCGATCCGCTATCAGGCCTTTATGAACTTTGCATGACAGAAGTTCAGTCCCGCCCCTCGCCAACCGCCTAACCCTCATACGTGAGCCTGTCTTGCTCCCTGCGTGATAACAAAGAAGGAAGATCCCCGATGGTCCGCTGCAAATCACCGGTAAACCTGAAAGCCCAAGAAACTGTCCTGCGCCTCAAGCCCCTGGCCCAGGCCATTGCCTTGTTGATGGTGGCGGGCAATGCCCATGCGGCCACGGCGTTCAGTTCCAGCTGGTTTGCCGAGAAAGGTGCGAGCCAGGCGACGACGGCGGCGCGGATCAGTGCCGGGCAGGTGCCGGGGGTTCCTTCGCTGAACCAGCAGGCGTGGGTCAACCAGCAGTTGGCGCGTTCCATCAGCACCTTGAACACCAGCGTCGCGGCGATTGCGGCGCAGCAGGCAGCGCAAGCGGCGGGACGCCAGGCGGCGTTCGGCCAGGTCTCGACGATTCCCGATGGCCTCGGCAAAGGCGGCCTGCAGGTGGATAACAGCCTGACCCAGGGCTGGACCAACGCCAAGGGCCCGACCCAAACCCAGTCCGGTGGCAAGACCACGGTGAGTATCGAGCAGACCGCCGACAAGGCGATCCTCAACTGGGAGACGTTTAACGTCGGGCGCAACACCACGGTGGATTTCCAGCAGCAGTCCAGTTGGGCGGTGCTCAACCGCGTCAACGACCCCGATGCACGACCGAGTGAAATCCAGGGCCAGATCAACGGCGCCGGCACGGTGATGATCGTGAACCGCAACGGCGTGGTCTTCAGTGGCACCAGCCAGGTCAACGTACGCAACCTCGTTGCCGCCGCTGCGAACATCACCGACCAGCAGTTCACCCAGAGCGGTATTTACGTGGATGGTAACGGCACCCAGCCGACCTTCACCGACGCGGCGGGCAAGGTCGAGGTGCAGCGCGGTGCGCTGATCCAGACCCACAACCCGGCCACTTCGACGGATGCGGGCGGCTATGCCTTGTTGCTGGGTGCGGAAGTGGACAACGCCGGCACTATCAGCACCGCCAAGGGGCAGACCACCCTGGCCGCCGGCGACAGCTTCTACATCCGCAAGGGTGTCGGTACCACTGGCAACGACCGCTCCACCACGCGCGGCAATGAAGTGGCGACCAGCCTCAAGGCTGGCAGCAGCGCCGGCAAGGTCAGCAACAACGGTCTGATCATGGCGTCCACCGGGGACATCACCCTGACCGGGCACCAGGTGCAGCAAAATGGCGTGGCCCTGGCCAGCACGTCGGTGGACACCCGTGGCACGATTCACCTGCTCAATTCCGCCACCGATACCACCGGCAGTGTGACCCTGGGCGAGGGCAGTACCACTTCGATCCTGTTGGACAGCAGTGGCAGCACTGCGCTGAACAGCCAGCAAAGCAATGGCCTGATCAAGCTCGACGGCATGCCCGCCAACTTGATCACCGGGCAGTTCAACAACCTCAGTGCGGTGGCCGACCGTACCGACCAGTCGCGCATCGAGATCGTCAGCGGTGGCACCGTGGATTTCCAGAAAGGCTCGATCACCCTGGCCACCGGTGGGCAGGTCGCGGTCAGTGCCGCCGGGCGTAGTCTGGTGCGCGATGGGGCGATGATTGATGTATCCGGGGCTGTCGGCGTCAAGGTGTCGATGGAGTCCAACAACATCAAGATCAACGTACAGGGCAACGAGCAGCGTGACGCGCCGGTCAACCGTGAAGACGGGAAGCTGATCAACAACGATGTGTGGGTCGACCTGCGCGATCTGGTGTTTGTGCCCGCAGGCACCAACGGCTATGCAACGGATCGCTGGTACACCGCCGGCGGCCTGCTGGAAGTCGGTGGTTACCTTGGCACCCAGGGCCACTCGGTGGGTGAGTGGATGGCCCAGGGCGGCACCGTGACGTTTACCGGCAAGGATGTGGTGACTCAAAAGGGCGCGCAGATCAACCTCTCGGGCGGCACCGTGGACGTGCAGGCCGGGTATATCCAGCAGACCTGGCTCAAGGGCCCGGACGGGCGCCTGTATGAGCTGTCCAACGCGCCGGGGGACATTCTCTATTCCGGGTTCTACAAGGGTTATGAAGACACCAGCAAGCGCTGGGGCCAGACCGATTACTACTACAACCCGATGATCGCCAAACAACGCCGTTTCGAGAGCGGTTACACGGTGGGCCGCGATGCGGGCAAGCTGGTGGTCGGCACCACCAGCGCGGTGCTGGAAGGCCAGGTGATCAGTAATGTGTTCCAGGGCGATCGCCAGACCCAGGCGCCGAACATCAACCTCGACGGTTACCAGCAATCCCAGAAGGCCATGGCCCAGCGCGCGCAGTTGATCATTGGCGGGTACACGCCGGTCTACAACAAGACCACCGGCACCCTGCGTTATGCGCTGACCGGCACTGCCGATGAAGTATTGATTGACCGCAACACGCAGAAAATCGCCGATGGCCTGGACCTCACCACCGCATTGCCGGCGGATCGCCAGGGCAAGATGGTGCTCGACAGTGATCAGCTCAATGGCTATCAACTGGGGGCGATCAAAGTCGGCGTCACGCAGAAGATCACCGTCAAGGGTGCGCTCAATGTGGCGGACGGCGGTGAGATCACTCTGTTTGGGCCTGAGGTCAACATCAACGCCAACCTCACGGCCCATGGCGGCACCCTCAACGCGGGCAACATCCTCAATCAGGTTAATCTCAACTCCGGCAATACGGTCGGCGATGTGATCCTCGCGGGCAGCGGGCGGGCCGATGTGGCGGCAGGCGTCAAGCTGGACGCCACCGGGCGTTGGAACAACCTGATGCTGGGCCCGAACAACCGCGAAGGCGTGGCGTATGTGAACGGCGGCAAGGTATCGCTGCGCGGCACCGGCAACGTGAACCTGGCGGCCGGCAGCGTGGTGGATGCGTCTTCCGGGGCCACCCTCGGCGTGGATGGCAAGCTCACCGGCGGCAAGGGCGGCGACGTGACCTTGGGCGCGCTCGGCTCCTTGGTGCTGGACGGCGAGATTCGCGGCTATGGCGTCAATGGCGGCGGCACCCTGGCGTTGCAGGCGCTCAAGGTACAGATCGGCGAGAGCGCCACCGCGCCCGACGTCGGTACCGTGCAACTGTCGGGCGATTTCTTCAACAAGGGCTTCTCGGCCTATGACATTACCGGCAACGAAGGCCTGCTCGTCACGAATGGCACTCAGGTGGATGTCACTACGCCGGTCTACCGTTTGGGCGAGCAGACGCTGGCCGCGCCGAGTGGCAGCGACCCCGCCACGGCCTTGGAGCGCTGGACGCCGGCGCTCTACCAGGAAAACCCGACCCAAGGCGTGCTGACCCAGCGTCGCGGTGCCAGCCTGACGCTGACGGCCGGCTCCAAGGATTCCACCGCCGCACAACTGGCGAGCACCGCTCTGACCGTGGGCCAGGGTGCGGTGATCAATGTCGACCCCGGCCAGGGCATCAACCTGCGCAGCGTTGGTCAGTTGACCCTGAACGGCAGCCTGAATGCCTGGGGCGGCAGTGTCAGCCTGGGTGGCCTGAACCTGGCGCCGCAGGCCTGGGAACAGCCGATTGCCGCCGGTCATGACCGCTCGATCTGGGTGGGCGAGAACGCGCTGATCGACGTTGCAGCGCGCGCGGTCACGGCGGTGAGCAACCGAGGCAGCGTGTATGGCCAGGTCCTCAATGGCGGCAAGATCAGCATCGGTGGTGATATCAACCTGGCCACCGGCATTGCCAGCGCCGGCGATGTGTTTGTGGTGGTGCGCGAAGGCGCGCGCCTGGAGGCGTCCGGTGCCCAGGCGGTGCTGGATGTTCCAGGCCAGGGTCGTGTGCCGGTCGCCAGCAATGGCGGCAGCATCAGTTTTGCGTCCAACAATGGTCTGTACCTGGACGGCAGCTTTGTCGCGCGTGCCGGGGGCGCCGGCGCGGCGGGCGGCAGCTTGTCGCTGGCGCTGGAAAGCCCCTATTACGCGAAAAACGCGGTGAACGACCGGGTGCTCAAGGTGCGCGAGCTGGTACTCAGCCAGACCCATCAACCTGGCGCCTTACCGACCGGCGCCAGCCTGGAGTACGGTCACGGCCGTCTCGGTGTCGACCAGATCACCGCTGGCGGTTTCGACAACCTGGCCCTGCTCAGCAACGGCTTGCTGAGTTTCGACGGCGATGTGTCGTTGAACATGGGCCAAAGCCTGCGGTTGTACAGCGCCAGTTACAACCTCAGCGAGGGGGCGGCGGCCAATTCGCGGGTCAGCCTGTCGGCGCCTTACTTGCTGCTGGCCGGCATTCTTGCGCCTGCGCAAAGCAGTAAGGAAGCCTATGTGCGTGCGGTGCCGCTGCTGCCCAATCCGTCGCCGCTGACAACGGCGGCGCAGTTGCGTGCCAGCGCCAACTTGATCGATGTACGCGGCAATGTGGTGTTTGGCAACAAGAGCAACGTGCCGCTGGCGAATAACGCTCAGGTCGCGGTCGAGCGTCGCGGGTTCGACAATGTGCAACTGACCAGCCAAGGCGACCTGCGCTTCCTGGCCGGTGCCGATGCGAATGTGATCTCACAGGGCATCAGCACGCAACTGGTGACCAGCGGCGACATGACCCTGCGCGCCGCGCAGCTGTACCCCGCGACGGAAGTCGGGGCGCGCGTGCTGGCGGGGTTTCAGAACGAGAACTCGGGTTTTGACCCGACGCGCACATTGAGTATCGAACGCATCGGCGACGCCACAGCCGCTGTACCGTACTCGGCCTTCGGTCGCCTGCAACTGGGCGGTGCCAATATCCGCCAGGGCGGCGTGGTGCGTGCGCCACTGGGGCTGATCGAAGTCGGCATCCTGACGTCGGGCAAGGTTGAACTGTTGCCGGGTAGCCTGACCTCCGTGAGTGGCAAGGGCCTGGTGCTGCCTTACGGCGGCACGGTGGATGGTCAGGTCTATATGTACAACGGCAAGAAAGTCACATTCGTTGGCCAGGGCGCAACGGATAACAGCGGTGGTTTGTATATCGGGATGGTATTGGGTGGGCAGTCGGTGGCGGTGCAGCCGGAAGCAACGGTGGATTTGTCCGGCGGTGGCGAATTACTCGGGGCTGGGTTCATTTCCGGACGTGGCGGCTCTACGGATGCGCGCCTTAACCCGTTGGTGCAATTCGGCGCAAATGGCGGTTTTGTGTTGCCGGGCCTGAGCACCAACCCGATCTACGCGATTGTGCCGGGTGTGCAACCCGGCTATGCGCCGGTGGCGCCAGAAGGCGGTGCGGTAGATCCGTTGATCGGCCAGCAAATCAGCATCGGTGCCGGTGTGCCGGGGCTGGCAGCCGGTACCTACACCCTGATGCCTTCCACCTACGCGCTGATGCCGGGCGCGTTCCGGGTGGAGATCAACGGGCTGGCGGGGCTCGGCGGCGATGGCTCGACCCAACCGTTGCGTAATGGCTCATGGGCCAGCACCGGGCGCCTGTCCATCGCCAATACCGGCATCGGCAACAGCCTGTCCAGCCAGGTTATCCTGACCTCCGCCGACACCTTGCGCCGATACTCTCAGTACAACGAAACCGGTTACGCCCAATTCGCCGTGGCCGATGCAGTCAGGCTTGGCGTGCCCCGTGCCTTGCTGCCCGTGGATGCCAGGACCTTGCAACTGGCCTTGCGTCCGGGGGCGGGCGCGCAGGCCTTCTCGTTCGATGGCACCGGTCGCTTCGAGGCCGCTGACGGCGGTTATGGCGGTACCGTGGCACTGATCAATAAAGACGGCGGGATTGGAAGAGATATCGAGATCGTGGCGACCGGCAAGGGTGCCAGCGAGGGCTTTAACGGTGTCAGCGTGCATGCGCAAAGCCTGAACGCCCTAGGCGCTTCACGTTTGTTGATTGGCGGGATGACGGTGGTCAATTACGGCCAGGCCGGTAATTACATTAACGTCGCTGGTGGCACCACCGGCGCCATTATTCTACGTGACGGTGCCCAACTGACAGCGCCGGAAGTGCTGCTGCTGACCGGCATCGGAAGCATCGTTGTCGAGCAAGGTGCCTCGATCAACACCATTGGCCGTGGCAAGGCCAGTTATGACGCCCGTGACGGTTTTGTCTATAACGTGGGGAACATGCTGGCGGTGTCCAACGGTTTGCTCAACGTAGTCGCCGCGCCGTCATTGGGCGAAGTCATCAGTGGGGGCATCCAGTTAGGCGTGTGCAACAGCGCGCCCTGCAGCGGCCAGACAGCCCTGTATTCCGAAGGCAGCATCGTTACCTTGACCGACAGCTCCCTGCAGATGGGCGATGATGTGCGCTATGGCACCCGCCACCTGAACCTGGGTGTGTCCAGCATCAACGTCGGCAGCCCCGAAGCCCTGGCCGATGCAGCCGCCAACAATCGCCTGCCGGTGGGCATGACCCTCAACCAGCAAGTGCTGGAACGCCTGCTGCGCGGTGACACCCAATTCGGCGCCCCGGCGCTGGAAACCCTGCAACTGTCGGCGCGTGACAGCTTTAACTTCTACGGCACCACCACCCTGGACACTTATGACGCCGTGACCGGCAAGTCGTTGCTGAGCAACCTGATGCTGTCCACGCCGGCGATCTACGGCTCTGGCGGCTTGAACGACGTGGCGACTATCCACACCGCCAACCTGATCTGGCAAGGTGCCGTCGCGCCGCCTGTGGCGGCGGTGACCGGCGGTGCCGGCAGCGGCAGCGGGCGCCTGGACATCAATGCCGAGCGTATCGAATTCGGCTATGGGGATTTTGCCCAGCCGAGCACGACCAAGACCTTCGACCGCCTCGCCCTGGGCTTTGCCAACGTCAACCTCAATGCCAGTGAGCGCATCACCGCCAACCACAAGGGTAGCCTCTCGGTGTACCAGAGCCAGGGCGCGTTTGATGCGATCAAGGGCTTTGCCTACAGCGGCGGCAACCTGAATATCCTCACGCCGCTGATGACCGGTGAGGCCGGTTCGGTCAACCGTATTACCGCCGGTGGCGCGATTGATGTCAGCGCCTCGGCTGGCGCAGTAGGCAAGGTGGATGGCATCGGCGGCGAATTGTCATTGCAAGGCGATAGCCTTCGCCTGGCCACTGCCGTGGTACTGCCCAGCGGCAAGGTCACCTTGGGCGCGCGGGGCGACGTGCTGTTGACCGATGCCGCCTCGATTGATGTGTCCGGCCGGGCCATTGCCTTCAATGACTTGACCAAATACAGCGCAGGCGGCGAGGTTTTGCTGGAGAGCCGTGCCGGCAATGTGCAGCAGGCCGCCGGTTCGACCATCGACCTGTCGGCGCAGCACAACCAGGCGGGCAAGTTGCGCGCGGTGGCGGTGGACGGCGCTGCAGGGATCGTCGACCTGGCAGGCAAGATCATCGCCGGCAGCAGCGGTGACTACGATGCCGGTGGCACGCGGGTGCCATACCTCGCGGGTGCGGTGGAGATCCAGGCCCAGCGCCTGGGCGGCAGCGGTACGCTCAGCGACCAGTTCGCAGCGCTCAACCAACGCCTCAACCAAGGCCAGGTTTACGGTGCGCGTAGCTTCCAGCTCAAGCAGGGCGACCTGACCATCGGCAATGACGTCAAGGCCAACAGCGTCAACGTCTCGATCGACAATGGCAGCCTGCGCGTGACCGGCCTGGTGGATGCCAGCGGCGAGCGCGTGGGCAGCATAAACCTGGCCGCCAAGCAGGGCCTGACCCTCGACGGCAGCGCCGTGCTGGACGCCCATGGCACACAATTGCGCGTGGACAGCTACGGCAAGATCATCGATTCGCCTAACCGCGCCATCGTGGTCCTCAGCTCAGGCCAGGGCCAGTTGACCCTGGCCAACGGCGCGCGCATCGACCTGCGCCATGGCACCGAGGCCGCGACCGGCAATGACGGGCGCAGCCGTGGCACGCTGGAACTCAACGCGCCGCGCGTGGGCGGCAATGACATCGCCATCGACGCCCGTGGGCCGTTGACTATCCAGGGCGCGCGTTCGATTGCGCTCAACGGCATGAGAACCTATGACGATGCCCCGACCAACACCGATAAAACGCCCAATGGGCGCCCGTACCAAGTGATTGATCAGGACTACCTCACGAAAGTCGTTGATCCAGCAAATACGAATTTCATCAACGCCGCGCGTGTTAACAGCAACTTGCTGCAGAAGCTCGCCGGCTTGAACAACGCCACGTACGGCGATGTGTTCCACCTGCGCCCCGGCGTAGAGATCATCAGCAAAACCCCGGATGGCGACCTGGTGGTGCAGGGCGATCTGGACCTCTCCGGCTATCGCTACGCCAGCCTTAAATCAACGGCCAAGACCGAGTCCGGCAGCCTGACCCTGCGCGCCGGTGGCGACCTGAATATCTATGGCAGCATCAACGATGGTTTTGCCGCGCCACCGGCCACCGACGATGACAATGGCTGGGTGCTGCGCGCCGGTATCGACTACACCGGTGGCACCGTGGTGGTACCGGGCAGCGGCGTGACCCTGGAGGTGGGCACCGTGTTCCCTGCGGGCGCTGCGCTTAATTTCGATGTACTGACTAACCCCCTGTTTCTGCCGGCGGGCACCCGATTGCCCGTCGCGGCTACGCTCAAACAACCGTTGGTACTCCCGGCGGGTACGGTGTTGGCGGCGGCTGTTCGGGATGCCTCGGGCAATGTGCTGTTCGCGGCGGGCACGTTGCTGACTCAGAGCCAGACCCTCGCCATCGGCAGTGTCCTGGATGCCGGCAGCCTGTTGAGCACGTCAGCCAGTGTCGACGGCTTGATCTGGCCCAAGGGCGTGCCATTGGCCACCAAGGTGACCCTGGCCGCCAGCCAAGTGCTGCCCCGGGGCGCCCTGTTGCCGTCGGGGACAGACGTGAAGCTGCCGGGCGGCGTGGAGTCGGTGGCGTTGCGTGACGCCGGCCATCCGGGCAAAAACTGGGCAATTGCTCCCATGCTGGAGGAGGGTGCGCAGTCGTGGTCGATTCGCCTGGTTGCGGGGGCCGACACTGAGGCAGCCGACAGTCGCCTGCTGCAACCGCATCCGGTAAGCGGCAATCTGCGATTGGCGGACAGTCATTATGGTATGTACGGACAGGCAGCTGTGGTCTGGACCGAAGAGGGGTCCGTCGGCTGGTTTGGCGATGACAGCATGACGGGGCAGCCTATTGATTTTGCTGGTATTAACTACCCGGAGGTGTGTACTGATTTTCCTGAGTTCTGCTCCACGCAAGGTGATGGCTATACCCTGGTTTCGGGTAGCAGCACCCGCTTCAGCGTAATACGTACCGGTGCAGCGGATCTGGATCTGCTGGCCGCCGGTAACCTGAGCATGGAGTCGCTGTTCGGTGTCTACACTGCCGGCAACGCATCCGCCGGCACCTCCGCCAACGCCCCCTATAATCTCAAGCGCGCCTTGGGTAGCAATGACAAGGTTCTCGGGGACGCAGGGGCGAACGAAAAGCTGGTCAATGGTGGCACTGACAGCCTGTACCGCGCGTGGTACCCGGAGATGGGTGGCAATTTGCTGGTTAAAGCGGGTGGCAACCTGACTGGCAATATCACCAGCCCGTCGCTGATTAGCATCGGGCGTCCGTTAGGCGATCTCGGTGTGGACTCAACCAACGTCGGCAACTGGTTGTGGCGTCAGGGTAATGGCCTCAGTGGCAGCCAGGCGCAAGCCACCGCCTGGTGGATCAATTTTGGTTCCTATGTGGCAAGCCAGCGGTCGGACCAGATGGTCGGGTTCACCGGGTTCGGCACCTTGGGTGGCGGCAACCTCAATGTTGATGTCGGCGGCGATGCAGGGATCATCAGCCCTGTGTCGTCAACAGCCCAGAACGTCAGCGCCCGCAGCCAAGGCCTGGTATTGGCCGTCGGCAGCACCGGCCGCGTCGCCACCGATGGCAGCGTCCAACTGACCGGTGGCGGCGATCTGAACCTGCGGGTCGGCGGAGCGTTAAACCCAGCCAGCCAGATCAACACAGACCACCTCAATGGCGCACTGGTGAATACGCGAGGGCATGTACAACTCACTGGCGGCGCTCTGGGTAGCCTGACGCTGCTGTATGGTAACCAGGCCAGCTACCAGAGCCCGAGCGAAGTGCGCGCCTACGATCCGCTGCGTTCCACGTCCGCCAGGGCGGCTGGTGGTTTGAGCCTGTTGCCGGGTGACGCTACTTTCAGTCTGGCCACCCGCGGTGACCTGGTGTTGCAGGATGTCGCCGACCCGGGCCGCGCGCCGCAAGTCAACGCGTTGGCCTACGCGAGCGGTGGCATCAACGGGATTGGACACAGCTGGTTCAGTCTGTGGACCGACCGCACGGCGGTGGACCTGTTTTCCGCCGGGGGCAACCTCACGCCCCTGACCCAGACGCTGGACACCGACATGGCAGCCGTCTATCCCGCCACCTTGCGCGCCGTCGCCGCCAGCGGCAGCCTGTATTACGGCCGTGCATCAAGCGGTGACCCAAGTACGGTGCCGCCGCTCAGGGCAATGGTGCTGGCGCCTTCGGCCAACGGGCAACTGGAACTGCTCGCCGGCGACTCGATCTACGGCGGCGACCTGCCCATCAGCCGCTCCAGCGCAGCCCCGCAAAGCCTGGCGACGATTTTGCACCCGGCGTTTCTCGGCTTCCTGAGCAATCAGATCCCGGTAAGCGGTAGCGGTAATCTGTCCAGCGATGGCAGCAAAGCCACCTTCATGGTTTCCCCGCTGTTTGCCTTTGGCCCCAACACGGTCAGTATGGCCTGGGGTGACGCCCTGGAACCTGCACGTTTCTATGCGCTGAGCGGGGACCTGCTGGGCGTCAACAGTGGGCGTGCCCTCACGATTACGGGGGCGGGTGACGCTCGGTTCGGGCAAACCTTTTACGAAGGCGCAGGCCCGGTGTGGATGCAGGCCGGGCGCGATATTGTCGGCAGCGGCACGCGCTTGAGTGGTGCCAGCGGTGGTGTCACGGACACGGGGCAATACACCTTCATCGGCAACCTGTTCGTACACAACAGCCCCACCGATATCTCCATCGCCAGCGCCGGCCGCGACATCCTCTACAGCAGCTTCAACGTTGCCGGCCCCGGCACCCTGGAACTGACGGCGGGGCGCAACATTCAGATGGAAGACAAAGTCGCCGTGAACAGCCTGGGTGCTGTGGCGGCGGGCGACAGCCGCCCTGGCGCAAGCATTGTCATGCAAGCCGGCGCGGGCCTCAACGGCCCGGATTACCGTCGCTTCGTCGAGGCTTACCTAAACCCCGCCAACCTGGCGCAATCGGGTGAGTCGTTGCAGGGCAGCAAAGTCGCCAAGACCTACGAGAGTGAACTGGTGTCTTGGCTCACCGAACGCTTCGGCTTTGCCGGCGACAGCGAACAGGCCCGTACCTACTACGCCGCACTGCCCGCCGAACAACAACGGATCTTCGCCCGCGACGTGTACTTCGCCGAACTCAAGGCCGCCGGCCGTGAGTACAACCAGGACGGCAGTGTGCGCCAGGGCAGCTATGTGCGTGGTCGTGCTGCGATTGCCCGGTTGTTCCCCGAGACCGACGTGGCCGGCAACCCGATCACCTACAAAGGCGACATCACGATGTTCGGCGGCGCGGGCGTGCACACCAACTTCGGTGGCTCGATCCAGATGCTCACGCCGGGTGGCCGCCAGACGTTCGGCATCGAAGGCGCCGCACCGCCGTCCACGGCTGGGGTGATCACCCAGGGCGCTGGAGATATCCAGCTGTACTCCCTGGGCAGCATCCTGCTCGGCCAGAGCCGCATCATGACCACCTTCGGCGGCTCGATCATGGCCTGGACCAGCGAGGGCGACATCAACGCCGGTCGTGGCTCCAAGACCACCGTGGTGTACACGCCGCCCAAGCGCGTCTATGACAACTGGGGCAACGTGAGCCTGTCGCCGTCGGTGCCGAGTACCGGTGCGGGGATCGCCACGCTCAACCCGATCCCGGAAGTGCCGGCGGGGGATATCGACCTGATCGCACCGATGGGCACCATCGATGCGGGGGAGGCGGGCATTCGGGTGTCGGGCAACGTCAACATCGCCGCCTTGCGGGTGGTGAACGCGGCGAATATCCAGACCCAGGGCAAGTCGTCCGGGGTGCCGGTGTCGGCCACGGTCAACACCGGCGCCATGAGCTCGGCCAGCGCAGCGGGGGCGGCGGCGTCCCAGGCCGCAGAAGACGCGGCGCGCAGCCAGCAGGCGGCGGCCAAACAGGGCCGGCCGTCGATCATGACCGTGGAGGTGCTGAGCCTGGGCAGCGAGCCGGTGCCGCGCGATCCGGAGCCGCAGCAGAAAAACTCCAGCTACAACCCCAACAGCCCGGTGCAGGTGCTGGGTGCGGGGCCGCTGAGTGAACAGGCGCGGGCGCGGTTGACGGATGAGGAGCGTAAGCAGATCAGTTTGTAGAACTTTAGAAGGACCTCTCGATGTACCGTTCGGGGCGATCAGTGATCGCCCCATTTTTTTGGCGGAAGCAGAAGGGTGGCGAGCTTATAGCCGAGCGGTATTGGGGGGGGCTCGGTTAAAACTGTGGAGGCGACGATTCGACTTGCCCTGTGGAGGCTCGGGAGCCGACGACTCTCTAACGGGTGCCCTGGGAGTGAAATGTGGGAGGGGGCTTGCTCCCGATGGCGGCCTCTGGGCCGACCATTTGCTGGGGTTGGAATGAGTACATATCCGTTGCTGCGGTAACGGCGACTTAGGGTTCCGCTCTTACAGCGGGTCACTTTTGGAAGAGCGCCAAAAGTAACCAAAAACGCTTCGCCCCAACACTCGGCACCTCGCCTAGGCTCGGTGTGCCCTCACTCCGGCT
>NZ_JANUEN010000017.1:0-79252 GCF_024809815.1 Pseudomonas sp. BIGb0381 | reverse complement strand
TGAAACGATGCATCGCCGATGGTAGTGTGGGGTTTCCCCATGTGAGAGTAGGTCATCGTCAAGATTAAATTCCGAAACCCCATTTGCGAAAGCAGATGGGGTTTTGTTTTGTGCGGTCGAAAAGTGCGAAGAGGCGCCTCGGGGTGGCCTTCAGTGCTAAAGTCCCGCCTTTCTATGCAATGACCCTGCGCATGGCTATCATGCGTGCCTCATTGTGAGGCGATACTTGCATGCTGACGTTGTTAAAACTTCTAAAAGATGGTCGATTCCATTCCGGAGAGGCACTTGGCGCTGCCCTGGGCGTTAGCCGCAGTGCTGTCTGGAAGCAACTCCAGCATCTTGAGGCTGAATTGAATCTGCCTGTCCATAAGGTTCGTGGGAGGGGGTATCAATTAGCTTCGCCACTGGTTTTCTTGAGTTCCGAGCAGATTGCACTACGTGCGTCTTCCCTGGCATGGCCTATCCATATCTACGACTCCATTGACTCGACAAATGCCGAGGCTCTGCGCCTTGTTGAGGTTGAGTGTACGACGCCGTACATGGTGCTTGCGGAGCAGCAAACGGCTGGAAGGGGGCGGCGTGGTCGAAAGTGGGTCAGTCCATTCGCTCAGAATGTGTATTACAGCCTCTTATTGCGTATTGAGGATGGTCCGCGACAGCTGGAAGGCCTGAGCCTTGTGGTTGGCTTGGCGGTCATGCAGGCGCTGCGTGAGTCTGGAGTCCAGGGGGCGGCCTTGAAGTGGCCAAACGACGTCTTGGTGGGGCAGAAGAAGATTGCCGGGATTTTGCTGGAACTCGTAGGGAATCCCGCGGATATCTGCCACGTTGTCCTTGGCATCGGTATTAACGTGAATATGCAGAAGGCTGATGAGGTTGATCAGCAATGGACATCAGTGCAGTTGGAGACGGGGTCTCCTGTTGATCGCAACTCTTTGGTGGCGTGCCTGTGCTTGCAGTTGCAAAGCTACTTGGGGCGGCACAGGGCACTAGGTTTTGCGTCGCTTAAGGATGAGTGGGAGAAAGGTCACGCCTGGCAGGGAAAGGCGGTATCACTCATCGCTGGGGCCAACCGTGTTGATGGGGTGGTGCTGGGTATCGACGGTCAGGGTGCATTGCGTTTAAGTGTCGGTGGTGTTGAGAAAATATACAGTGGTGGTGAGTTAAGCCTGAGGTTGCGTGATGATTCTTGAACTCGACTGTGGGAATAGCTTTATCAAGTGGCGTGTACTTAATTCGGATCGGGCGATCGCATCTGCAGAGGGTGTCGCTAGTTCGGATGTTGCATTGATTGAAAGTCTGTCAGTGCTGTCTGGTGTCTCATTGACGCGTTGCCGGTTGGTGAGTGTTCGTGCTCTGGACGAAACAAACAATCTGGTTGAGGCGCTGGTGGCGGCTTTTGGTGTTGCTGTTTCCTGCGCTGTTTCTGCGCGAGAAATGGCTGGGGTGCGCAACGGCTACGAAGATTTCGAGCGTCTCGGCCTTGATCGCTGGTTGGCAATGCTGGGCGGTTTCAAGTTGGCGTCGGGGGCATGCCTGGTGCTCGATTTTGGTACGGCTGCGACTGCAGATTTTATTGCTGGAGACGGTGAGCATTTAGGTGGTTTCATCTGTCCTGGTATGCCTCTCATGCGTAATCAGTTGCGTACACATACACGTAAGATACGTTACGACGATGCTGCTGCCGAAAGAGCCTTGGGGTGCCTGTCACCAGGGCGTACGACCGTAGAGGCTGTAGAGCGTGGCTGTACGTTGATGCTCAGAGGGTTTGTACTGACGCAGCTTGAGCTGGCCCGAAGTTATTGGGGTGATAACTTTACTGTATTCCTGACAGGTGGCGATGCTGATTTGGTGAGGGATGCCGTGCCTCAGGCTCGACTCGTGCCTGATTTGATTTTCGTAGGTCTGGCGATGGCGTGCCCTTTATCTTGAGGTGTTTATGCGTTGGCTGTTTTTGCTTTTATTGATCCTCAACGCCTTCTACTACATATGGCATCAGCAAGAAGCGCCGTTGCGCGCTAAAGATGTTACCCCTTTGAGTCTCTATCGGAATACTCAGCAGGATATTCGTCTGCTGAGTGAGTCCTCCGATGCTGTGGTCCGCAGGGATCGAGCTAAGGCATCTGATGCGCAAAGTACTTGCTTGTACATTGGTGGCTTTGCCGACCAGCGACAGGCGCAATTCGTTGAGCAGCGTCTCACTAGCCTGGATATAAAGGTTAAGGTTCAGTTGCTGAGCACTCCTGATGCGCAGGGTTACTGGCTCCGGGTTGCCCCAGAAAGCCGACGTCTGGCTGATGATCTGCCCTTTGAAAACCTTGCTAAGGAATTCAATGAGTTAAAACATAAAATAATGCTGTGCGAAGGCATTGCAACTCTCGAATAGTTTGCATAGAATGGCGCCCGCTTCGCAGTGAAGACCTTTAAAGTGTACGGTGCGAAGCTAAGGTCAATGCAGCTAACCTCATATTTTTAATGAGAAAATGCTTGACAGAAGGCTGGCATGATGTAGAATGCCGGCTCGCTTAGGAGGGGTTCCCGAGCGGCCAAAGGGATCAGACTGTAAATCTGACGTCTACGACTTCGAAGGTTCGAATCCTTCCCCCTCCACCATTTTAGCGTGAGCTGCAAGCTCCGCGGGTATAGTTTAGTGGTAGAACCTCAGCCTTCCAAGCTGATGATGCGGGTTCGATTCCCGCTACCCGCTCCAAGTTTGCAGGTTGTGCATAGTGTTTCGCTCTTGTAGCTCAGTTGGTAGAGCACACCCTTGGTAAGGGTGAGGTCAGCGGTTCAAATCCGCTCAAGAGCTCCATATAACAAGGCAGATATGAAAATATCTGCCTTTGTTTTAACGGTTGACTCGGCTTGATGGTGTTTCAGATCGCTTGTGGTTGAGTGATTTCAAGTCTCTGGGGGTTGGCTGTTGTAAAGTCTTTTTCAGGTCTGCATAATGGTCGGCCTGATTTTGTTTTAGGTCAGTAGCTCAATTGGCAGAGCGACGGTCTCCAAAACCGTAGGTTGGGGGTTCGATTCCCTCCTGACCTGCCAGATTCACGTGGTGTATCTGGCTTTCTTTTCACAGGATCTTCATAGATGACTCCTAAGGCTGAAGCTCAAAGCTCTCGTTTCGATCTGGTCAAGTGGCTCGCTGTAGTCGCTTTGGTGGTCGTAGGCGTTGTTGGCAATCAGTACTACTCTGCTTCGCCGATCCTGTACCGCGTTCTCGTTTTGCTGGCCCTTGCTGCTGTAGCTACCTTTGTAGGTCTGCAGACTGCCAAAGGCAAGTCTTTCGCGGTCCTGGTGAAGGAAGCTCGCACCGAAATTCGTAAAGTCGTTTGGCCGACTCGCCAAGAAACCACGCAGACCACATTGATTGTCGTGGCTGTTGTTCTGGTTATGGCGTTGCTGTTGTGGGGGCTCGATTCCCTGCTCGGCTGGCTTGTTTCCTTGATTGTTGGCTAAGGGTGTCCCGTGGCTAAGCGTTGGTACGTTGTGCATGCTTACTCGGGTTACGAGAAGCATGTTATGCGCTCTTTGCTGGAGCGCGTAAAGCTGGCAGGCATGGAAGATGGCTTCGGCGAAATTCTGGTTCCCACTGAAGAAGTGGTTGAAATGCGGAATGGTCAGAAGCGCAAGAGTGAACGCAAGTTCTTCCCTGGCTATGTGCTGGTGCAGATGGACATGAACGAAGGTACTTGGCACTTGGTCAAGGATACTCCTCGTGTTATGGGTTTCATCGGTGGTACTGCTGATAAGCCTGCTCCGATCACTGACAAAGAGGCGGAAGCAATTCTGCGTCGTGTCGCCGACGGTAGCGACAAGCCTAAGCCGAAGACGTTGTTCGAGCCGGGTGAGGTTGTTCGTGTCACTGATGGTCCGTTTGCTGATTTCAACGGTACCGTCGAAGAGGTTAACTACGAGAAGAGCCGGATCCAGGTCGCGGTGCTCATTTTCGGTCGCTCTACTCCGGTAGAGTTGGAATTCAGCCAGGTCGAGAAGGTCTAGCTGAGTAAGCATCCCAACCCCGCAGCCTTAGGCTGTGGGGTTTTGTCGTCACTGGGATAAACGCGCAAGTAACCGGGGAGCCTTTCGAGGCGCTTGAACCCGTAATTGGAGTGCCTCATGGCCAAGAAGATTACCGCTTACATCAAGCTGCAAGTGAAGGCCGCTCAGGCCAACCCAAGCCCACCTGTTGGTCCAGCTCTGGGTCAGCACGGCGTGAACATTATGGAGTTCTGCAAGGCCTTCAACGCCCGAACTCAGGGTCTTGAGCCAGGTCTGCCGACTCCAGTGATCATCACTGTATACAGCGACCGTAGCTTCACTTTCGAAACCAAGTCGACCCCGGCTTCGGTTCTGCTGAAGAAAGCTGCTGGTCTGACTAGCGGTTCCGCTCGTCCTAACACCGTTAAGGTTGGCACCGTAACTCGTGCTCAGCTGGAAGAGATCGCGAAAACCAAAAACGCGGATCTGACTGCAGCTGATATGGATGCAGCCGTGCGTACCATCGCCGGTTCTGCTCGTAGCATGGGCCTTAACGTGGAGGGTGTGTAATGGCTAAGCTGACCAAGCGCCAAAAGGCTATCGCCGGCAAAATCGAAGCGGGCAAGTCCTACAGCTTTGTAGACGCTGCTGCTCTGCTGACCGAGCTGTCGACTGTCAAGTTCAGCGAGTCCGTTGACGTTGCTGTAAACCTGGGTGTTGACCCACGTAAATCTGACCAGGTCGTTCGTAGCGCTACTGTGCTGCCACACGGTACTGGTAAGACTGTTCGTGTAGCTGTCTTCACTCAAGGCCCGGCAGCTGAAGCTGCTCTGGCCGCTGGCGCCGACCGCGTTGGTATGGACGACCTGGCTGCCGAAATGAAAGGCGGCGACCTGAACTACGACGTAGTTATTGCTTCCCCGGATGCAATGCGTGTTGTAGGTCAATTGGGTCAGATCCTGGGCCCGCGAGGCCTGATGCCTAACCCTAAAGTCGGCACCGTAACACCAGACGTAGCTACCGCGGTTAAAAACGCCAAGGCTGGTCAGGTTCGTTATCGCACCGACAAAAATGGCATCATTCACACCTCCGTTGGCAAAGTCGGCTTCGACGCCGTCAAGCTGAAGGAAAACGTTGAAGCCCTGATCGCTGATCTGAAGCGTATCAAGCCAGCTTCCTCGAAAGGTATCTACGTCAAGCGCGTTACCCTGAGCACCACTATGGGCCCAGGTCTGGTCATCGACCAAGGCTCGCTGGACGTATAAGACACAGATTGGCGCAAGCAATTGCGCCAATTGGAAAAATTGGGGTCCCTGCCTGGCGGGGGCTATCCAAGACCGTAGGCGGCGCAAGTCTTAAACCACAAGCCTACGCAGATGGTGCTCCCGGTTCCTTACCGAATCAGACACCAAAACGACATCCGGCCTCGGCCAGATGAAACGGTAACAAGCAGGAGTTAAACCCGTGGCAATTAATCTCGAAGACAAGAAGGCCATCGTCGCTGAAGTCAACGAGGCTGCCAAAGCTGCTCTGTCCGCTGTCGTGGCTGATGCCCGTGGTGTGACAGTAGGCGCTATGACCGGACTCCGTAAAGAGGCTCGTGAAGCTGGCGTGTACGTACGTGTTGTACGTAACACCCTGCTCAAGCGCGCTGTTGCTGACACTGAATACAGTGTCCTCAACGACGTGTTCACCGGCCCGACTCTGATTGCTTTCTCCAAGGATCATCCAGGCGCTGCTGCCCGTTTGTTCAAAGAGTTCGCTAAGAGTCAGGATAAGTTCGAGATCAAGGCAGCTGCGTTCGAGGGCAAGTTCCTCGCAGCTAACCAAATCGACGTACTGGCAACACTGCCGACCCGTAACGAAGCCATTTCGCAGCTGATGAGCGTGATTCAAGGCGCTACCAGCAAGCTGGCTCGTACTCTGGCTGCAGTTCGCGAGCAAAAAGAAGCTGCCGCAGCCTAAGGCTGAGCAACTTCTCTCGCGTATTTTTGTTTATTTCGATGGCCGCGTAGGCCGTCCCCCAATTCAGGAAATACAGCAATGTCTATCTCCCAAGACGATATCCTCAACGCCGTAGCTGAAATGTCGGTTCTGCAGGTTGTTGAGCTGATCAAAGCTTTCGAAGAAAAATTCGGCGTTTCCGCTGCCGCTGCTTCCGCTGGCCCAGCTGCTGCTGCTGCCGTTGTTGAAGAGCAAACCGAATTCAACGTCATGCTGCTGGAAGCTGGCGAGAAGAAAGTTAACGTGATCAAGGCAGTACGTGAACTGACCGGTCTGGGCCTGAAAGAAGCCAAGGCTGTAGTTGACGGCGCTCCTGCTATGGTTCTGGAAGCAGTGACCAAAGATGCAGGCGACAAAGCCAAAGCAACTCTGGAAGAAGCAGGCGCTAAAGTCGAGCTGAAGTAAGCATCGACCTTGCGTCTCCAGCCCAAGCGTTAAGCTGAAGGCTGATGGCTGGTGGCTCTTGCCACCGGCCTTTTTCCGTTCTTGGCTGTCGACTCGGTCGCCGCCATTAACGCGCTGTAGCCACCCGATGCGGTGGTGCAAACCATGGGGTTTGCAAGATTTTCTGGCTGCTCCCGTCGGGAGGGCCAAACAAGCAGGTGACCAAGCTGGGGAACGCTGATGGCTTACTCATATACTGAGAAAAAACGTATCCGCAAGGACTTTAGCAAGTTGCCGGACGTCATGGATGTCCCGTACCTTCTGGCTATCCAGCTGGATTCGTATCGTGAATTCTTGCAGGCGGGAGCGACCAAAGATCAGTTCCGCGACGTGGGCCTGCATGCGGCCTTCAAATCCGTTTTCCCGATCATCAGCTACTCCGGCAATGCTGCGCTGGAGTACGTCGGTTATCGCCTGGGCGAACCGGCATTTGATGTCAAAGAATGCGTGTTGCGCGGTGTTACGTACGCCGTACCTTTGCGGGTAAAAGTCCGTCTGATCATTTTCGACAAAGAGTCGTCGAACAAAGCGATCAAGGACATCAAAGAGCAAGAAGTCTACATGGGCGAAATCCCATTGATGACTGAGAACGGTACCTTCGTTATCAACGGTACCGAGCGTGTTATCGTTTCCCAGCTGCACCGTTCCCCGGGCGTGTTCTTCGACCACGACCGCGGTAAGACGCACAGCTCCGGCAAGCTCCTGTACTCCGCGCGGATCATTCCGTACCGCGGTTCGTGGTTGGACTTTGAGTTCGATCCGAAAGACTGCGTGTTCGTGCGTATCGACCGTCGTCGTAAGCTGCCGGCCTCGGTATTGCTGCGCGCGCTCGGCTACACCACTGAGCAAGTCCTGGATGCGTTCTACACCACCAACGTATTCAGCCTGAAGGATGAAACCCTCAGCCTGGAACTGATTGCATCTCGCCTGCGTGGTGAAATTGCCGTCTTGGACATCCAGGATGAAAAGGGCAAGGTCATTGTTGAGGCGGGTCGTCGTATTACTGCGCGCCACATCAACCAGATCGAAAAAGCAGGTATCAAGTCGCTGGACGTGCCTTTGGACTACGTCCTGGGTCGCACGACCGCCAAGGTCATTGTTCACCCGGCTACAGGCGAAATCCTGGCTGAGTGCAACACCGAGCTGAACACCGAGATCCTGGCGAAAATCGCCAAGGCTCAAGTTGTTCGTATCGAGACCCTGTACACCAACGATATCGACTGTGGTCCATTCGTCTCCGACACCCTGAAGATCGACTCCACCAGCAACCAATTGGAAGCGCTGGTAGAAATCTATCGCATGATGCGTCCTGGCGAGCCACCAACCAAAGACGCTGCAGAAACCCTGTTCAACAACCTGTTCTTCAGCCCTGAGCGCTACGACCTGTCTGCGGTCGGTCGGATGAAGTTCAACCGTCGTATCGGTCGCACCGAGATCGAAGGTTCGGGCGTGCTGTGCAAGGAAGACATCGTTGCGGTCCTGAAGACTCTGGTCGACATCCGTAACGGCAAAGGCATCGTCGATGACATCGACCACCTGGGTAACCGTCGTGTTCGCTGCGTAGGCGAAATGGCCGAGAACCAGTTCCGCGTTGGCCTGGTACGTGTTGAGCGTGCGGTCAAAGAGCGTCTGTCGATGGCTGAAAGCGAAGGCCTGATGCCACAGGACCTGATCAACGCCAAGCCAGTGGCTGCAGCGGTGAAAGAGTTCTTCGGTTCCAGCCAGCTCTCGCAGTTCATGGACCAGAACAACCCGCTCTCAGAGATCACCCACAAGCGCCGTGTTTCCGCACTGGGCCCGGGCGGTCTGACCCGTGAGCGTGCAGGCTTTGAAGTGCGTGACGTACACCCGACGCACTACGGTCGTGTTTGCCCGATCGAAACGCCGGAAGGCCCGAACATCGGTCTGATCAACTCCCTGGCCGCCTATGCGCGCACCAACCAGTACGGCTTCCTCGAGAGCCCGTACCGTGTGGTGAAAGACGCTCTGGTCACCGATGAGATCGTGTTCCTGTCCGCCATCGAAGAAGCTGATCACGTGATCGCTCAGGCTTCGGCCACGATGAACGACAAGAAAGTCCTGATCGACGAGCTGGTAGCTGTTCGTCACCTGAACGAGTTCACCGTCAAGGCGCCGGAAGACGTTACCTTGATGGACGTGTCGCCGAAGCAGGTAGTTTCGGTTGCTGCGTCGCTGATCCCGTTCCTGGAACACGATGACGCCAACCGTGCGTTGATGGGTTCCAACATGCAGCGTCAAGCTGTACCGACCCTGCGTGCTGACAAGCCGCTGGTAGGTACCGGCATGGAGCGCAACGTAGCCCGTGACTCCGGCGTTTGCGTCGTGGCTCGTCGTGGCGGCGTGATCGACTCCGTTGATGCCAGCCGTATCGTGGTTCGTGTTGCTGATGATGAAGTTGAAACGGGTGAAGCCGGTGTCGACATCTACAACCTGACCAAATACACCCGCTCGAACCAGAACACTTGCATCAACCAGCGTCCGCTGGTGCGTAAGGGTGATCGCGTTCAGCGCAGCGACATCATGGCTGACGGTCCGTCCACCGATATGGGTGAACTGGCTTTGGGTCAGAACATGCGCATCGCGTTCATGGCATGGAACGGCTTCAACTTCGAAGACTCCATCTGCCTGTCCGAGCGTGTGGTTCAAGAAGATCGCTTCACCACGATCCACATTCAGGAACTGACCTGTGTGGCACGTGACACCAAGCTTGGGCCAGAGGAAATCACTGCAGACATCCCGAACGTGGGTGAGGCTGCACTGAACAAGCTGGACGAAGCCGGTATCGTTTATGTAGGTGCTGAAGTTGGTGCAGGCGACATTCTGGTTGGTAAGGTCACTCCGAAAGGCGAGACCCAACTCACTCCAGAAGAGAAGCTGTTGCGTGCCATCTTCGGTGAAAAAGCCAGCGACGTTAAAGATACTTCCCTGCGTGTACCTACCGGTACCAAGGGTACTGTCATCGACGTACAGGTCTTCACGCGTGACGGCGTCGAGCGTGATGCTCGTGCACTGTCCATCGAGAAGACCCAGCTCGACGAGATCCGCAAGGACCTGAACGAAGAGTTCCGTATCGTTGAAGGCGCGACCTTCGAACGTCTGCGCTCCGCTCTGGTAGGCCACAAGGCTGAAGGCGGCGCAGGTCTGAAGAAAGGTCAGGACATCACCGACGAAGTCCTCGATGGTCTTGAACATGGTCAGTGGTTCAAACTGCGCATGGCTGAAGATGCTCTGAACGAGCAACTTGAGAAGGCCCAGGCCTACATCGTTGATCGCCGCCGTCTGCTGGACGACAAGTTCGAAGACAAGAAGCGCAAACTGCAGCAGGGCGATGACCTGGCTCCAGGCGTGCTGAAAATCGTCAAGGTTTACCTGGCAATCCGTCGTCGCATCCAACCGGGCGACAAGATGGCCGGTCGTCACGGTAACAAAGGTGTGGTCTCCGTGATCATGCCGGTTGAAGACATGCCGCACGATGCCAATGGCACCCCGGTCGACGTCGTCCTCAACCCGTTGGGCGTACCTTCGCGTATGAACGTTGGTCAGATCCTTGAAACCCACCTGGGCCTCGCGGCTAAAGGTCTGGGCGAGAAGATCAATCGTATGATCGAAGAGCAGCGCAAGGTTGCTGACCTGCGCAAGTTCCTGCACGAGATCTACAACGAGATCGGCGGTCGTAAGGAAGAGCTGGATACCTTCTCCGACCAGGAAATCCTGGATCTGGCGAAGAACCTGCGCGGCGGCGTTCCAATGGCTACCCCGGTGTTCGACGGTGCCAAGGAAAGCGAAATCAAGGCCATGCTGAAACTGGCAGACTTGCCAGAAAGCGGCCAGATGCAGCTGTTCGACGGCCGTACCGGCAACAAGTTCGAGCGCCCGGTTACTGTTGGCTACATGTACATGCTGAAGCTGAACCACTTGGTAGACGACAAGATGCACGCTCGTTCTACCGGTTCGTACAGCCTGGTTACCCAGCAGCCGCTGGGTGGTAAGGCTCAGTTCGGTGGTCAGCGTTTCGGGGAGATGGAGGTCTGGGCACTGGAAGCATACGGTGCTGCTTACACTCTGCAAGAAATGCTCACAGTGAAGTCGGACGATGTGAACGGTCGTACCAAGATGTACAAAAACATCGTGGATGGCGATCACCGTATGGAGCCGGGCATGCCCGAGTCCTTCAACGTGTTGATCAAAGAAATTCGTTCCCTCGGCATCGATATCGATCTGGAAACCGAATAACACGTGACGCGAATCGAGAGCGGGGCTGTTTAGCCCGCTCTCTGCTCCGCCAGGAGGAAAGGCCTTGAAAGACCTACTGAATTTGCTGAAAAACCAGGGTCAAGTCGAAGAGTTCGACGCCATCCGTATTGGATTGGCATCGCCTGAGATGATCCGTTCGTGGTCGTTCGGTGAAGTTAAAAAGCCGGAAACCATCAACTACCGTACGTTCAAACCTGAGCGTGACGGTCTGTTCTGCGCCAAGATCTTTGGCCCGGTAAAGGATTACGAGTGCCTGTGCGGTAAGTACAAGCGCTTGAAGCACCGTGGTGTTATCTGCGAAAAGTGTGGCGTTGAAGTTGCACTCGCCAAGGTTCGTCGTGAGCGCATGGCGCACATCGAGCTGGCTTCGCCGGTTGCCCACATCTGGTTCCTGAAATCGCTGCCGTCCCGTATTGGCTTGCTGATGGACATGACCCTGCGTGATATCGAACGCGTTCTCTACTTCGAGAGCTATGTCGTTATCGACCCAGGCATGACCACCCTTGAAAAAGGTCAGCTGTTGAACGACGAGCAGTACTTCGAGGCGTTGGAAGAGTTCGGTGATGATTTCGATGCCCGCATGGGTGCCGAAGCTGTCCGCGAACTGCTGCACGCTATCGACCTGGAGCACGAGATTGGCCGTCTGCGCGAAGAAATTCCGCAAACCAACTCCGAAACCAAGATCAAGAAGCTGTCCAAGCGTCTGAAGTTGATGGAAGCCTTCCAGGGTTCCGGCAACCTGCCAGAGTGGATGGTGCTGACCGTTCTGCCGGTTCTGCCGCCAGATCTGCGTCCGCTGGTACCGTTGGATGGTGGTCGTTTCGCGACTTCCGACCTCAACGACCTGTACCGCCGTGTGATCAACCGTAACAATCGCTTGAAGCGCCTGCTCGATCTGTCCGCTCCGGACATCATCGTGCGCAACGAAAAGCGTATGTTGCAGGAAGCTGTCGATGCCTTGCTCGACAACGGTCGTCGTGGCCGCGCTATCACCGGTTCCAACAAGCGTCCTCTGAAATCCTTGGCTGACATGATCAAGGGTAAGCAAGGTCGTTTCCGTCAGAACTTGCTCGGTAAGCGTGTTGACTACTCTGGTCGTTCGGTAATTACCGTAGGCCCGACCCTGCGTCTGCACCAGTGCGGTCTGCCTAAGAAGATGGCGCTTGAGCTGTTCAAGCCATTCATCTTCGGCAAGCTGGAAATGCGCGGTCTCGCGACCACCATCAAAGCGGCCAAGAAAATGGTCGAGCGCGAGCTGCCAGAGGTTTGGGACGTTCTCGCTGAAGTGATTCGCGAACACCCGGTTCTCCTCAACCGTGCACCGACCCTTCACCGTCTGGGTATCCAGGCGTTTGAACCGGTACTGATCGAAGGTAAGGCTATCCAGCTGCACCCTCTGGTCTGTGCTGCGTACAACGCCGACTTCGACGGCGACCAAATGGCCGTGCACGTACCGCTGACACTGGAAGCCCAGTTGGAAGCGCGTGCGTTGATGATGTCGACCAACAACATTCTGTCGCCAGCCAACGGTGAGCCAATCATCGTTCCGTCGCAGGACGTTGTATTGGGTCTGTACTACATGACCCGTGAGGCGATCAACGCCAAAGGCGAAGGTCGTGTGTTCGCTGACCTGCAGGAAGTTGACCGTGTGTTCCGTGCCGGCGAAGCCGCACTGCACGCCAAGGTCAAGGTGCGCATCAACGAAACGGTCAACGACCGTGACGGCGGCAGCGTGAGCGGCACTCGTATTGTCGACACCACCGTTGGTCGTGCGCTGTTGTACCAGGTTGTGCCAAAAGGCCTGTCGTACGACGTCGTCAACCTGCCGATGAAGAAAAAGGCGATCTCCAAGCTGATCAACCAATGCTATCGCGTGGTTGGTCTGAAAGAGACCGTGATCTTCGCGGACCAGTTGATGTACACCGGTTTTGCCTATTCGACTATTTCCGGCGTTTCCATTGGCGTTAACGACTTCGTTATCCCTGATGAAAAAGCCCGCATCATCAGTGCTGCTACTGATGAAGTGAAAGAGATCGAAAGCCAGTACGCCTCGGGCCTGGTAACACAGGGCGAGAAGTACAACAAAGTGATCGACCTTTGGTCCAAGGCCAACGACGAAGTATCCAAGGCGATGATGGCCAACCTCTCGAAAGAGAAAGTCATCGACCGTCATGGCGTCGAAGTCGACCAGGAGTCTTTCAACTCGATGTACATGATGGCCGACTCGGGCGCACGGGGTTCTGCTGCGCAGATCCGTCAGCTCGCCGGTATGCGTGGCCTGATGGCCAAGCCGGACGGTTCCATCATTGAAACGCCGATTACTGCGAACTTCCGTGAAGGGTTGAGCGTACTCCAGTACTTCATCTCCACTCACGGTGCTCGTAAAGGTCTGGCGGATACCGCGTTGAAAACCGCTAACTCCGGTTACCTGACTCGTCGTCTGGTAGACGTTGCGCAAGATCTGGTTGTAACCGAGATCGATTGCGGCACCGAACACGGCTTGCTGATGACTCCGCACATTGAAGGCGGTGACGTTGTAGAGCCTCTGGGTGAGCGCGTCTTGGGTCGTGTTATTGCCCGTGACGTATTCAAGCCAGGTACCGAGGAAATTATCGTTCCTGCCGGCACACTGGTTGACGAGAAGTGGGTTGAGTTCATCGAGCTCAACAGCATCGACGAAGTGATCGTTCGCTCGCCGATCAGCTGCGAAACCCGCTACGGCATTTGCGCCAAGTGCTACGGCCGTGACTTGGCTCGTGGTCACCAGGTGAACATCGGTGAAGCGGTCGGCGTTATTGCTGCCCAGTCCATCGGTGAGCCGGGTACCCAGCTGACCATGCGTACGTTCCACATTGGTGGTGCGGCAAGCCGGACCTCCGCAGCCGACAGCGTTCAGGTGAAGAATGGCGGTACTGTCCGCCTGCACAACCTGAAGCACGTTGAGCGAGTGGATGGTCACCTGGTGGCTGTGTCCCGCTCCGGTGAGCTGGCAATCGCTGATGACTACGGTCGTGAGCGTGAGCGCTACAAGCTGCCGTACGGTGCTGTGATTTCGGTTAAAGAGGGTGACAAGGTCGACGCTGGCGCAATCGTGGCCAAGTGGGATCCGCACACTCACCCAATCGTTACCGAAATGAAAGGTACCGTGACCTACGTGGGCATGGAAGAAGGCATCACGATCAAGCGTCAGACTGACGAATTGACCGGTATGACCAACATTGAAGTACTCGACGCGAAAGATCGTCCAGCTGCCGGTAAAGACATCCGTCCTGCCGTGAAGATGGTCGATGACAACGGCAAGGATCTGTTGCTGCCAGGCACTGACGTAATTGCTCAGTACTTCCTGCCAGCCAACGCCCTGGTCGGTGTAGCGGATGGTGCGAAGATCGCGATCGGTGATGTTATCGCGCGTATCCCGCAAGAAACTTCGAAGACCCGTGACATCACCGGTGGTTTGCCGCGTGTTGCCGACTTGTTCGAAGCTCGTCGTCCGAAAGAAGCGTCGATTCTGGCAGAAGTCAGCGGCACCATCGCGTTCGGTAAAGAAACCAAGGGCAAGCGCCGCCTGGTCATTACCCCGAACGACGGTACCGATCCGTACGAAGAGCTGATTCCAAAGTGGCGTCACCTGAACGTGTTCGAAGGCGAACAGGTAAACCGCGGCGAAGTTATCTCCGACGGCCCGAGCGATCCACACGACATCCTGCGTCTGCTGGGTGTGAGTGCGCTGGCCAAGTACATCGTTAACGAGATCCAGGACGTTTACCGCCTGCAAGGCGTGAAGATCAACGATAAGCACATCGAGACCATCCTGCGTCAGATGCTGCGTAAAGTTGAGATCGCTGAATCCGGCGATTCCAGTTTCATCAAGGGCGACCAGATGGAACTGACTCACGTGCTGGTGGAAAACGAGCGTCTGGCTGGCGACGAGAAATTCGTTTCCAAGTTCACTCGCGTATTGCTGGGTATTACCAAGGCGTCGTTGTCCACTGAGTCGTTCATCTCGGCGGCCTCCTTCCAGGAGACCACTCGCGTACTGACCGAAGCAGCGGTAACCGGCAAGCGCGATTACCTGCGCGGCCTGAAAGAGAACGTGGTCGTGGGTCGTCTGATCCCGGCTGGTACCGGTTTGGCTTACCACAGCGAGCGTAAGCGTCGCCGTGATGCTGACAAGCCGTTGCGCGTAAGCGCCAGTGAAGTGGAAGCTGCACTGACCGAAGCGCTGAACTCAAGCGGTAACTGAGTTCTGCGATAGATAAGTCTGGGCCCTGGCAGCCCCATTCGTCGGATCAAGGCAATTTTGCCCGGGTTCGACGAGAGGGGAGGTCGGGGCCTTGCCTTGACTGGGGGCAAGATCCTCTTTAGACTCTTGTACCCCTAAATTTGGCGGGAATTCGTTCCTGCCATTTTGCTTTTCTTGCAAGACAATAGCGTCGCAAGACAACAGTGGAGCTAGTAGATGGCAACTATCAACCAGCTGGTACGTCAGCCGCGTAAGCGTATCGTCGAGAAATCCGACGTGCCTGCGCTGCAGAACTGCCCGCAACGTCGTGGCGTATGCACTCGTGTGTATACCACCACGCCGAAAAAACCTAACTCGGCACTGCGTAAAGTATGCCGTGTGCGCCTGACCAACGGTTTCGAGGTTTCCTCGTACATCGGTGGTGAAGGCCACAACCTGCAAGAGCACAGCGTGGTACTGATCCGCGGCGGTCGTGTAAAAGACTTGCCAGGTGTTCGTTATCACACCGTACGCGGCTCCTTGGATACTTCCGGCGTTAAAGGTCGTAACCAGGGTCGTTCGAAGTACGGTACCAAGAAGCCTAAGTAGTAGCGGCTTTTTGTAAAACTGAATCATCTTATTTTCTGAGTCGATAAGAGTAAGGTCGGAGGCGTCCCGAAAGGGCACCGATTCCGAGCGAACCTGAAGACCGTTTGAGGGCTTATCCATGCCAAGAAGACGCGTAGCAGCCAAGCGCGAAGTGCTTGACGATCCAAAATACGGAAGCCAAATTCTGGCCAAGTTCATGAACCACGTGATGGAAAGCGGCAAGAAAGCCGTTGCCGAGCGTATCGTTTATGGCGCGCTGGAAAAGGTTAAAGAGCGCAAGAACAGCGACCCCCTGGAAATCTTCGAGAAAGCTCTCGACGCCATCGCTCCGCTGGTCGAAGTGAAGTCGCGCCGTGTAGGCGGTGCTACTTACCAGGTTCCGGTCGAAGTTCGTCCGTCCCGTCGTAACGCTCTGGCAATGCGCTGGTTGGTAGACTTCGCCCGTAAGCGCGGCGAGAAGTCTATGGCTCTGCGTTTGGCCGGCGAACTGTTGGACGCTGCTGAAGGTAAAGGTGCTGCTGTTAAGAAGCGTGAAGACGTGCACCGTATGGCTGAAGCTAACAAAGCTTTCTCGCACTACCGCTTCTAATCTTAGCTTCACTAATTTTGCGAGGGCTTTATGGCTCGTACTACTCCGATTAGCCGCTACCGTAACATCGGTATCGTTGCTCACGTGGATGCTGGTAAAACCACCACCACTGAGCGCGTACTGTTTTACACCGGCAAAAGTCACAAAATGGGCGAGGTGCATGACGGCGCCGCGACCACAGACTGGATGGTTCAGGAGCAGGAGCGTGGTATTACCATTACTTCTGCTGCTATTACCGCCTTCTGGAAAGGTTCCGAGAAGCAGTACAAAGATGAGCACCGCTTCAACGTTATCGATACCCCAGGCCACGTAGACTTCACTATTGAAGTTGAGCGTTCCCTGCGCGTACTCGACGGCGCTGTCGTTGTGTTCTGCGGTACCTCGGGCGTCGAGCCTCAGTCGGAAACCGTATGGCGTCAAGCCAACAAGTACGGCGTTCCACGTCTTGTTTACGTAAACAAGATGGACCGTGCTGGTGCCAACTTCCTGCGCGTGATCGGTCAGATCAAGCAGCGTCTGGGTCATACTCCGGTGCCAATCCAATTGGCTATCGGTTCCGAAGACAACTTCCAGGGTCAGATCGATCTGGTCAACATGGAAGCGGTCTACTGGAATGACGCTGACAAAGGTATGGTTCCTGTTCGCAAGCCTATCCCTGCAGAGTTGCAGGAACTGGCTGACGAGTGGCGCAACAACATGGTTGAGGCTGCCGCCGAAGCCAGCGAAGAGCTGATGAACAAGTACCTCGAAGGTGAAGAACTCACCAACGCGGAAATCAAGGCCGCTCTGCGTCAGCGTACTATCGCTGGTGAGATCGTCTTGGCTGTTTGCGGTTCTTCCTTCAAGAACAAGGGTGTTCCCCTGGTTCTCGACGCCGTGATCGACTACTTGCCTGCTCCAACCGACATTCCTGCTATCAAGGGTACCAACCCTGATAACGAGGAAGAAGAGATGGAGCGTCATGCCGACGACAGCGAGCCGTTTTCGGCTCTGGCGTTCAAGATCGCTACCGACCCATTCGTGGGTACTCTGACCTTCGTCCGCGTTTACTCGGGCGTGTTGGCCTCCGGCGACGGCGTGATCAACTCGGTCAAAGGCAAGAAAGAGCGTGTGGGTCGTATGGTGCAAATGCACGCAAACGCCCGTGAAGAGATCAAGGAAGTGCGCGCTGGTGACATCGCGGCCTTGATCGGCATGAAGGACGTCACTACTGGTGAGACTTTGTGCGACGCTGCCAAGCCCATCATCCTGGTTCGCATGGACTTCCCGGAGCCGGTTATTTCGGTTGCCGTAGAGCCTAAGACCAAGGATGACCAGGAAAAAATGGGTATCGCTCTGGGCAAGCTTGCTCAGGAAGATCCATCTTTCCGCGTCAAAACTGATGAAGAGACTGGTCAAACGATCATCTCTGGCATGGGCGAGTTGCACCTGGACATCCTGGTTGACCGGATGCGCCGTGAGTTCAACGTCGAAGCCAACATCGGTAAGCCTCAGGTTTCCTATCGTGAGCGCATCACGAAGAACTGTGAAATCGAAGGCAAGTTCGTTCGTCAGTCCGGCGGTCGTGGTCAGTTCGGTCACTGCTGGATCCGTTTTGCCCCTGCTGACGAAGGTCAGGAAGGTCTGCAATTCGTGAACGAAGTAGTAGGTGGTGTTGTTCCTAAGGAATACATCCCTGCTATCCAGAAGGGTATCGAAGAGCAGATGAAGAACGGTGTTGTTGCCGGCTATCCGCTGATCGGCCTGAAAGCAACCGTTTTTGACGGTTCTTACCACGACGTCGACTCCAACGAGATGGCGTTTAAGGTGGCTGCTTCCATGGCAACCAAGCAACTGGCCCAGAAGGGCGGTGGTGAGTTGCTTGAGCCAATCATGGCGGTAGAAGTTGTTACACCTGAAGACTATATGGGTGATGTCATGGGCGACCTTAACCGTCGTCGCGGCATGATCTTGGGTATGGAAGACACGGTTTCCGGCAAAGTGATTCGCGCCGAGGTTCCGTTGGGTGAGATGTTCGGTTATGCGACCGACGTTCGCTCCATGTCCCAGGGTCGCGCAAGCTACTCTATGGAATTCAAAAAATACAACACAGCTCCGGCGCACATCGCTGAAACTGTATCCAAAAAACAAGGCTGATTCAGTCCTTTAGGCAAGGAGTTAATTGTCGTGGCTAAAGAAAAATTTGATCGTTCCCTACCGCACGTCAACGTTGGCACTATCGGTCACGTTGACCACGGTAAAACCACTCTGACCGCAGCTCTGACTCGCGTCTGCTCCGAGGTTTTCGGTTCTGCAGTCGTTGATTTCGATAAAATCGA
Source organism: Pseudomonas sp. BIGb0381 (assembly GCF_024809815.1). Taxonomy (NCBI): domain Bacteria; kingdom Pseudomonadati; phylum Pseudomonadota; class Gammaproteobacteria; order Pseudomonadales; family Pseudomonadaceae; genus Pseudomonas; species Pseudomonas sp. BIGb0381. The sequence continues at coordinate 60,810 of NZ_JANUEN010000017.1, read as the reverse complement.
CAGCGCTCCAGAAGAAAAAGCTCGTGGTATCACCATCAACACCGCGCACGTCGAGTACAACTCGAAGATCCGTCACTACGCTCACGTTGACTGCCCAGGTCACGCTGACTATGTGAAGAACATGATCACCGGTGCTGCTCAGATGGACGGCGCGATCCTGGTTTGCTCGGCCGCTGATGGTCCGATGCCACAAACCCGTGAGCACATCCTGCTGTCCCGTCAGGTAGGCGTTCCGTACATCGTGGTTTTCCTGAACAAGGCTGACCTGGTAGACGACGCTGAGCTGCTGGAACTGGTTGAGATGGAAGTGCGCGATCTGCTGAGCACTTACGACTTCCCAGGTGACGACACTCCGATCATCATCGGTTCTGCTCGTATGGCGCTGGAAGGCAAAGACGATAACGAAATGGGCACCACTGCCGTTCGTAAACTGGTTGAAACTCTGGACAGCTACATCCCAGAACCAGTTCGTCTGACCGACAAGCCGTTCCTGATGCCAATCGAAGACGTATTCTCGATCTCTGGTCGTGGTACTGTTGTTACTGGTCGTATCGAGCGCGGTATCGTTCGCGTTCAAGATGCACTGGAAATCGTTGGTCTGCGTGACACCACCAACACCGTCTGCACTGGTGTTGAAATGTTCCGCAAGCTGCTCGACGAAGGTCGTGCTGGCGAGAACTGCGGCGTTCTGCTGCGTGGTACCAAGCGTGACGACGTTGAGCGTGGCCAGGTTCTGGTTAAGCCGGGTTCGGTTAAGCCGCACACCAAGTTCACCGCAGAAGTTTACGTTCTGAGCAAGGAAGAAGGCGGTCGTCACACTCCGTTCTTCAAAGGCTACCGTCCACAGTTCTACTTCCGTACTACTGACGTGACTGGTAACTGCCAGCTGCCAGAAGGCGTTGAAATGGTAATGCCAGGCGATAACATCCAAATGGAAGTTACCCTGATCAAGACCATCGCAATGGAAGACGGTCTGCGCTTCGCTATCCGTGAAGGCGGCCGTACCGTTGGTGCTGGTGTTGTAGCTAAAATCATCGAGTAAGCGTCTCTTTTGAGATAGCTTCGATGCTTTGAAAAGCCCCCGCTCAGCGGGGGCTTTTTTATTGGGTTGACACCTATCTAGGGCGTCTATAGAATTGCGCCTCCTTTTAACGGGCGTATTGCGCTCGCTGGGAATAGCAGCCGGAGTCTGAAATCCAATGCAAAATCAGCAAATCCGTATCAGGTTGAAGGCTTTTGACCATCGCCTGATCGACCAATCCACCCAGGAAATCGTGGAAACCGCGAAACGTACTGGTGCTCAAGTGCGTGGTCCAATTCCACTGCCTACCCGTAAAGAGCGGTTCACCGTTCTGGTCTCCCCGCACGTCAACAAAGACGCGCGTGACCAGTACGAGATCCGTACTCATAAGCGCGTACTGGACATCGTCCAGCCAACGGATAAAACCGTTGATGCACTTATGAAGCTTGATCTGGCGGCCGGTGTGGAAGTACAGATCAGCCTCGGCTAAGACTTGGGTCTTAGTCGTGTAACGCTCTGAAATGGGCGGCCATAGCGGGTGAAAGCCCCGTACACTCATGAGGTTTACAACATGACTATTGGTGTAGTCGGTCGTAAATGCGGTATGACCCGTATTTTCACCGAAGAAGGTGTCTCCATTCCGGTTACGGTCATTGAGATCGAGCCGAATCGCGTCACCCAGTTCAAAACTGAAGAAACCGATGGCTATCGTGCAGTGCAAGTCACTGTCGGCGAGCGTCGTGCTTCGCGTGTGACTGCTGCTCAAGCAGGCCACTTCGCTAAAGCAAACGTTGCAGCTGGTCGTACTGTTATGGAGTTCCGTCTTGAAGAAGGCGACTACCAGGCTGGCGATCTGATCAACGCTGAAATCTTCGCCGCTGGTCAACTGGTTGATGTAACCGGTCAGTCCAAGGGTAAAGGCTTCCAGGGTACGATCAAGCGTTGGAATTTCCGTGGTCAAGACAACACTCACGGTAACTCCGTCTCCCACCGCGTCCCGGGCTCTATTGGCCAGTGCCAGACTCCTGGTCGTGTATTCAAGGGCAAAAAAATGTCCGGTCATATGGGCGCTGAGCGCGTGACCGTGCAGTCCCTCGAAGTAGTGCGCGTCGACGCTGAACGCAATCTGTTGTTGGTCAAGGGTGCTGTTCCTGGCGCTACTGGCGGCAACCTGGTTGTACGTCCAGCGGCCAAGGCTCGCGGTTAAGGGGAAGCTGACATGCAATTAAATGTAAATGACGCTCAAGCGATCGAAGTTTCCGAACTGACATTTGGCGGCGAATTCAACGAGACGCTGGTTCACCAAGCAGTCGTGGCCTACATGGCCGGCGGCCGTCAAGGTAGCAAGCAGCAAAAGACCCGTTCCGACGTTCGTGGTGGCGGTAAGCGCCCGTGGCGTCAGAAAGGTACTGGCCGTGCTCGTGCCGGTACTATCCGTAGCCCAATCTGGCGTGGCGGCGGTACCACTTTCGCAGCTCGTCCGCAGGATCACTCTCAGAAGCTCAACAAGAAGATGTATCGCGCAGCACTGCGCTCCATCCTTGCTGAACTCGTGCGTACTGATCGCCTGGTCGTGGTTCAGGACTTCGCTGTTGAAAGTCCAAAAACCAAAGATCTGCTGGGCAAACTGAACAACATGAGCCTGACCGACGTTTTGATCGTGTCTGAAGCTGTTGATCAGAACCTGTACCTGGCTGCTCGTAACCTGCCACACGTTGATGTACGTGACGTGCAGGGTTCCGATCCAGTTAGTCTGATCGCATACGACAAGGTGTTGATCACCGTGTCGGCCGTGAAGAAATTCGAGGAGCTGCTGGGATGAACCAGGAACGCGTATTTAAAGTTCTGCTTGGCCCGCACGTTTCCGAAAAGGCTACGGTTCTGGCTGACAAGAAAGGCCAGTTCGTTTTCAAGGTTGCAACTGACGCAACCAAGCTGGAAATCAAGAAGGCCGTCGAAAGCCTGTTCAGCGTGAAAGTTGAGCGTGTTACTACCCTGAATGTTCTGGGTAAGAGCAAGCGCACTGCTCGCGGTCTGGGCAAGCGTAATGACTGGAAGAAGGCAGTTATCTCCCTTCAGCCAGGCCAAGATCTCGATTTCAGCAGCAGTGCTGAGTAAGGAAGGGGTGCATCATGGCAATCGTTAAATGCAAACCGACTTCCCCTGGCCGCCGTTTTGTGGTCAAGGTGGTCAACCAGGAGCTGCATAAAGGCGCTCCTCACGCACCGCTGCTCGAGAAGAAATCGAAGACTGGTGGTCGTAACAACAATGGTCGTATTACCACTCGTCATATTGGTGGTGGCCATAAGCAGCATTATCGTCTGGTCGATTTCCGTCGCAACGACAAAGATGGCATCGCTGCCACTGTCGAGCGTATCGAATACGATCCAAACCGTACTGCTCACATCGCTCTGCTGCTGTACGCAGATGGCGAGCGTCGCTACATCATCGCGCCTAAAGGCGTGAGTGCTGGCGACCAGCTGATCGCAGGTGCCTTGGCGCCGATCAAGCCGGGCAACGCTCTGCAACTGCGTAACATTCCAGTTGGTAGCACCGTACACGGCATCGAATTGAAGCCAGGTAAAGGCGCGCAAATCGCTCGTTCCGCTGGTGCTTCGGCTCAGCTGATCGCTCGTGAAGGTGTCTACGTGACCCTGCGTCTGCGTTCTGGTGAGATGCGTAAAGTGCTGGCTGAATGCCGCGCGACCCTGGGTGAAGTCTCGAACTCCGAGCACAGCCTGCGTTCGCTGGGTAAAGCTGGTGCCAAACGCTGGCGTGGCGTTCGCCCAACCGTTCGTGGTGTTGCCATGAACCCGGTTGACCACCCACACGGTGGTGGTGAAGGTCGTACCTCTGGTGGTCGTCATCCGGTATCGCCATGGGGCTTCCCGACTAAGGGCGCGAAGACTCGTGGTAATAAGCGTACCGACAAAATGATCGTCCGTCGTCGCAAGTAAATAGAGGGATACGACAGTGCCACGTTCTCTGAAAAAAGGTCCTTTTATTGATCTTCACCTACTGAAGAAGATCGAAGTGGCGGCGGAAAAGAATGATCGCAAACCAGTTAAGACCTGGTCGCGTCGTTCGATGATCCTGCCACAAATGGTCGGTCTGACCATCGCTGTACACAACGGTCGTCTGCACGTCCCAGTTCTCGTTAACGAAGACATGGTCGGCCACAAACTAGGCGAGTTTGCCGGTACCCGCACTTATCGTGGGCACGTGGCAGACAAGAAAGCCAAGCGTTAAGGGGTAAGGAAATGGAAGTAGCCGCTAAGTTGTCGGGCGCTCGAATCTCCGCCCAGAAAGCCCGCTTGGTCGCCGACCAGATCCGCGGGAAGAAGGTGGGCGAAGCGCTCAACCTGTTGGCTTTCAGCAGTAAGAAAGCCGCCGAGATCATGAAGAAAGTGCTGGAGTCGGCCGTAGCCAACGCCGAGCATAACGAAGGCGCAGACGTTGATGACCTGAAGGTCAGCACCGTTTTCGTCAACGAAGGGCGTTCGCTGAAGCGCATCATGCCGCGTGCCAAAGGCCGTGCTGATCGCATCGTCAAGCGGTCTTGCCATATCACTGTCAAGGTTGCTGACAAGTAACGGAGTCGAAGAGATGGGTCAGAAAGTACATCCCATTGGCATTCGCCTGGGAATCGTCAAGGAGCACACCTCCGTCTGGTACGCAGACGGTCGGACTTATGCGGACTATTTGTTCGCTGATCTGAAGGTGCGTGAGTATCTCCAAGACAAACTAAAAAGCGCGTCCGTAAGCCGTATCGATATCCATCGTCCGGCGCAAACTGCACGTATCACCATCCACACCGCTCGTCCAGGTATCGTTATCGGGAAGAAAGGTGAAGATGTTGAGAAACTGCGTCAGGACCTGACCAAGCAAATGGGTGTGCCTGTGCACATCAATATCGAAGAGATCCGCAAGCCGGAGCTCGACGGTATGCTGGTTGCGCAGAGCGTAGCTCAGCAGCTGGAGCGTCGCGTAATGTTCCGTCGCGCTATGAAGCGCGCCGTACAGAACGCCATGCGCATTGGTGCCAAAGGCATCAAAATCCAAGTGAGCGGTCGTCTCGGCGGTGCTGAAATCGCACGTACTGAATGGTATCGCGAAGGTCGTGTGCCACTGCACACCCTGCGTGCCGACATCGACTATGCCAACTACGAAGCTCACACCACTTACGGTGTGATCGGTGTAAAGGTTTGGATCTTCAAAGGCGAAGTAATTGGTGGTCGCCAAGAAGAACTGAAACCACAAGCACCAGCGCCTCGTAAAAAAGCTGCTAAGTAAGGGGTACGCCAAATGTTGCAACCAAAGCGTACGAAGTTCCGCAAGCAGATGACAGGCCACAACCGTGGTCTGGCTCAGCGCGGTAGCAAAGTCAGCTTCGGCGAGTTCGCGCTGAAGTCTGTAGCTCGTGGTCGTCTCACCGCTCGTCAGATCGAGTCAGCGCGTCGTGCACTGACCCGTCACGTAAAACGTGGCGGCAAGATCTGGATCCGTGTATTCCCGGACAAGCCGATCTCCAAAAAACCTCTCGAGGTTCGGATGGGTAAAGGTAAGGGTAACGTGGAATACTGGGTAGCCCAGATTCAGCCAGGCAAAGTCCTGTATGAAATCGAGGGTGTAACTGAAGAGCTGGCGCGTGAGGCTTTTGCCCTGGCTGCTGCAAAGCTGCCGCTCGCCACCGCCTTTGTTAAACGGACGGTGATGTGATGAAAGCGAATGAACTTCGTGAAAAATCCGCACAGCAGCTGAACGAGCAACTGCTCGGCCTGCTGCGCGACCAGTTCAATCTGCGTATGCAGAAAGCAACTGGCCAGTTGGGGCAGTCTCATCTGCTCTCGCAAGTTAAGCGTGACATTGCTCGCGTGAAGACTGTGCTCAACCAGCAGGCAGGTAAGTGATCATGGCTGAAGCCGAAAAGACTGTCCGTACGCTGACTGGCCGTGTTGTCAGCGACAAGATGGACAAAACCATCACCGTTTTGATCGAGCGTCGCGTTAAGCACCCGATCTACGGTAAATATGTTAAGCGTTCGACTAAGCTGCACGCGCACGACGAAACCAACCAGTGCCACATCGGCGACAAAGTCACTATTCGTGAAACTCGTCCGCTGGCCAAGACTAAGTCTTGGGCATTGGTTGATGTTCTCGAACGCGCTGTGGAAGTCTAAGGACTAGGGGTCGGAGAAATTATATGATTCAGACTCAATCCATGCTCGATGTGGCCGATAACAGCGGCGCTCGCCGTGTTATGTGCATCAAGGTGCTGGGTGGCTCCCATCGTCGTTACGCTGGTATCGGTGACATCATCAAAGTTACCGTGAAGGAAGCAATTCCTCGCGGTAAGGTGAAAAAAGGCCAAGTGATGACTGCTGTTGTAGTCCGCACTCGTCACGGCGTACGCCGTGCAGATGGCTCCATTATCCGCTTTGATGGCAACGCTGCTGTTCTTCTGAACAACAAGCAAGAGCCGATCGGCACCCGTATCTTTGGGCCAGTGACCCGTGAACTTCGTACTGAGAAGTTCATGAAGATCGTCTCGCTCGCCCCAGAAGTGCTGTAAGGAGATCCGACATGCAAAAGATTCGTCGTGACGACGAGATCATCGTGATCGCCGGCAAAGACAAAGGTAAGCGCGGTAAGGTGCTGAAGGTTCTCGCTGACGACCGTCTGGTTGTTGGTGGTCTGAACCTGGTCAAGCGTCATACCAAGCCTAACCCGATGTCGGGCGTACAAGGCGGTATCGTCGAGAAAGAAGCGCCACTGCACGCTTCTAACGTCGCCATCTTCAATGGCGAAACCAACAAGGCTGACCGCGTTGGTTTCAAAGTAGAAGACGGTAAGAAAATTCGTGTCTTCAAGTCGACCCAAAAAGCGGTTGATGCTTGAACACTGCTAGGTAGATAAGACCATGGCACGACTACAAGAGATTTACCGGAAGGAAATCGCCCCCAAGCTTAAGGAAGAACTTAAGCTCGGGAACGTGATGGAAGTTCCGCGCGTTACCAAAATCACCCTGAACATGGGTCTGGGCGAAGCGATCGGCGACAAAAAAGTCATCGAGCACGCTGTTGCTGACCTGGAAAAGATCACCGGTCAAAAAGTCGTTGTGACTTACGCTCGGAAATCCATCGCTGGCTTTAAAGTCCGTGAAGGTTGGCCGATCGGCGTCAAAGTGACTCTGCGCCGTGAGCGTATGTACGAATTCCTGGATCGTCTGCTGTCGATCTCCCTGCCTCGGGTTCGCGACTTCCGCGGCCTGAATGCCAAGTCCTTCGATGGTCGTGGTAACTACAGCATGGGCGTGAAAGAGCAGATCATCTTCCCGGAAATCGACTACGACAAGATCGATGCTCTCCGCGGTCTGGACATCACCCTGACCACCACTGCCAAGAACGATGATGAAGGTCGCGCCCTGTTGCGTGCTTTCAAATTCCCGTTCCGCAACTGATTGGAGTAGGACCATGGCCAAGATGAGCATGAAAAACCGCGAGCTGAAGCGTCAGCTCACGGTTGCCAAGTACGCCAAGAAGCGTGCAGCACTGAAAGCAATCATCGTTGATCTGAACGCAAGTCCAGAAGCGCGTTGGGAAGCTACAGTTGCCCTGCAGAAGCAGCCACGTGACGCAAGCGCTTCGCGCATGCGTAACCGCTGCCGCCTGACCGGTCGTCCACACGGCGTTTACCGCAAGTTCGGCCTCGGCCGTAACAAACTGCGTGAAGCGGCAATGCGTGGTGACGTACCAGGTCTGGTTAAAGCCAGCTGGTAAGTACTTTCAGCGTCCAGGTGGTCTGAATCGAAAGATACTGACCGCCGGTGACCCTGAATCTGGAACAAGCCCCTTTTGGGGCTTGTTTCATTTCTGGAGTGTGTCTAAAATACGCGGCTCGCCTGAGCCCGTGTTTTTTACCCGGAGATTCTCAGCGACATATGTAGCCGCAAGGCTAATTTTTTTGTATTAGGAGCGTCTAGCCCATGAGTATGCAGGACCCGTTAGCGGACATGCTAACTCGTATCCGTAATGCCCAGATGGCTGAAAAGTCCGTCGTAAGCATGCCATCTTCCAAGTTGAAGGTTGCTGTTGCCAAAGTCCTGAAAGACGAAGGCTACATTGCGGGTTATCAGATCAGCAGCGAAATCAAACCACTGCTGTCCATCGAGCTGAAGTACTTCGAAGGCCGTTCGGTCATCGAGGAAGTGAAGCGCGTTAGCCGTCCAGGCCTGCGTCAGTACAAGTCCGCTGAAGATCTGCCGAAAGTTCGTGGCGGTCTGGGCGTGTCTATCGTCTCCACCAACAAAGGTGTGATGACGGATCGTGCTGCGCGCGCTGCCGGTGTCGGCGGCGAAGTTCTTTGCACTGTGTTCTAAGGGGGGATAAGCATGTCTCGCGTCGCTAAGAACCCCGTTAAGCTGCCAGCCGGTGTCGAAGTCAAATTCGCAGGCCAACAGCTTTCGGTGAAGGGTGCCAAGGGCACTCTTGAACTGAATATCCATTCGTCCGTTGAGATCGTTGAAGAAGCTGGTGAGCTGCGTTTCGCTGCTCGCAATGGCGATCAACAAACTCGCGCAATGGCTGGTACCACGCGTGCGTTGGTAAACAACATGGTCCAAGGCGTAAGCCAAGGCTTCGAGCGTAAGCTCCAGCTGGTCGGTGTTGGTTACAAAGCGCAAGCAAAAGGCACGGTTTTGAACCTGGCCCTTGGCTTCTCGCACCCAGTGGATTACGAACTGCCGGAAGGCATCACCGCTGAGACTCCTAGCCAGACCGATATCCTGATCAAGGGCATCGATAAGCAACTGGTAGGTCAAGTGGCTGCTGAGATCCGCGACTTCCGTCCACCAGAGCCGTACAAAGGCAAAGGTGTGCGCTACGCGGACGAAGTCGTCCGTCGTAAAGAAGCCAAGAAGAAGTAGGGCATAGCAAATGACCGACAAAAAAGTTACTCGACTGCGTCGCGCTCGCAAAGCACGCCTGAAAATGCACGAACTCGAAGTCGTGCGTCTCTGCGTGTTCCGCTCGTCGCAGCACATCTACGCCCAGGTCATCTCGGCCGACGGCAACAAAGTCTTGGCCAGCGCCTCGACTTTGGATAAAGAACTGCGTGATGGTGCCACTGGCAACATCGACGCGGCCACAAAGGTTGGCCAGCTGGTCGCTACGCGTGCTAAGGCCGCCGGCGTCTCGCAAGTGGCTTTCGACCGCTCTGGCTTCAAGTACCACGGCCGCGTTAAAGCGCTGGCTGATGCTGCTCGTGAAGCTGGGCTGGAGTTCTAAGTTATGTCAAATAACGACCAAAAGCGCGACGAAGGCTACATTGAGAAGCTGGTTCAAGTTAACCGCGTAGCCAAAACCGTTAAAGGCGGCCGTATCTTCACTTTCACCGCGTTGACCGTGGTTGGTGATGGTAAAGGGCGCGTTGGCTTCGGCCGTGGCAAGTCACGTGAAGTGCCTGCTGCGATCCAGAAGGCAATGGAAGCTGCTCGTCGCAACATGATCCAAGTTGATCTGAACGGCACCACGCTGCAGTACGCAATGAAGTCCGCTCACGGCGCTTCGAAGGTGTACATGCAGCCTGCTTCTGAAGGTACCGGTATCATCGCTGGCGGCGCTATGCGTGCTGTCCTCGAGGTTGCTGGTGTTCAGAACGTTCTGGCCAAGTGCTATGGCTCGACTAACCCGGTAAACGTGGTTCACGCCACTTTCAAAGGTTTGAAAGCTATGCAATCTCCTGAATCCATTGCCGCCAAGCGTGGCAAAAGCGTCAAGGAGATCTTCTGATCATGGCTACCGTTAAAGTAACGCTGATCAAAAGCATGACCGGCCGCATCCCTAACCACAAATTGTGCGTTAAGGGTTTGGGTCTGCGTCGCATCGGTCACACTGTAGAAGTCCAGGATACTCCCGAGAATCGCGGGATGATCAACAAGGCTTACTACATGCTGCGTGTCGAGGGTTAATCGATGAAACTCAATGATCTGAGTCCAGCGCCGGGTTCCCGTCGCGAAAAGCATCGTCCGGGCCGTGGTATCGGTAGCGGTTTGGGTAAGACTGGTGGCCGTGGCCACAAAGGTCAAACCTCCCGCTCCGGTGGCACCATTGCTCCAGGCTTTGAAGGCGGTCAACAGCCGCTGCATCGTCGCCTGCCTAAGTTCGGTTTCGTTTCCCTGAAGGCCATGGACCGCGCAGAAGTGCGTCTGTCCGAGCTGGCTAAAGTGGAAGGCGACATCGTTACTGTGCAGACCCTGAAAGATGCCAACGTGATCAACGTCAACGTACAGCGTGTGAAAATCATGCTGTCCGGTGAAGTGACTCGCGCTGTCACTATCGGCAAGGGAATCGGCGCCACCAAAGGTGCGCGTTCGGCTATCGAAGCAGCTGGCGGCAAGTTCGAGGAATAAATGGCTAAGCAAGGTGCTCTCTCAGCGCTCGGCAAAGGCGGTATGTCTGAACTTTGGGCTCGTCTGCGTTTTCTGTTCCTGGCGATTATCGTCTACCGAATAGGCGCACACATCCCGGTTCCAGGTATCAACCCGGACCGACTCGCAGACCTGTTTCGACAGAATGAGGGGACCATTCTTAGCTTGTTCAACATGTTTTCTGGCGGCGCGCTGGAACGGATGAGCATTTTTGCACTGGGGATCATGCCGTACATCTCGGCATCGATCATCATGCAACTGATGACCGCCGTCAGCCCGCAGCTGGAGCAGTTGAAGAAGGAAGGTGAAGCTGGCCGTCGCAAGATTAGCCAGTACACCCGCTACGGCACTGTCATCCTCGCCCTGGTTCAAGCTATCGGCATGTCCGTTGGCTTGGCGGGGCAGGGTGTTGCGTTCACTGGTGACTTTGGCTTCCATTTCGTCGCGGTATCCACTTTTGTGGCTGGTGCGATGTTCATGATGTGGCTGGGTGAGCAGATTACTGAGCGTGGTGTTGGTAACGGTATCTCGATGTTGATTTTCGCAGGTATCGTCGCCGGTCTTCCGAGAGCAATCGGGCAGTCTTTCGAGTCTGCGCGTCAGGGTGATATCAATATCTTTGCCCTGGTTGCCATCGGTTTGCTGGCAGTAGCGATTATCGGTTTTGTGGTGTTCATTGAGCGTGGCCAGCGTCGTATTGCTGTTCACTACGCCAAGCGTCAGCAGGGCCGTAAGGTTTTTGCTGCGCAGACCAGCCACTTGCCGCTGAAAGTGAATATGGCCGGTGTTATTCCGGCAATTTTCGCGAGCAGCATTTTGCTGTTTCCGGCTTCGTTGGGTACCTGGTTTGGTCAGTCTGAAAATATGGGCTGGCTGCAGGACCTCTCTCAGTCGATCGCTCCTGGTCAGCCGTTGAATATTCTGCTGTTTAGTGCAGGGATTATTTTCTTCTGCTTCTTCTATACGGCGTTGATGTTCAATCCGAAAGACGTAGCGGAAAACCTGAAGAAGTCCGGTGCCTTTATTCCGGGTATTCGTCCAGGTGAGCAGTCTGCACGCTACATTGATGGCGTTCTGACTCGTTTGACCCTGTTCGGTGCTCTATATATGACGGCCGTGTGCTTGTTGCCCCAGTTCCTGGTGGTTGCAGCAAACGTTCCGTTCTACCTTGGCGGGACCTCGTTGCTGATCGTGGTCGTGGTTGTGATGGACTTCATGTCCCAAGTACAATCGCACCTCGTTTCGCACCAGTACGAATCCCTGATGAAGAAAGCCAACCTGAAGGGTTACGGCAGCGGCATGTTGCGCTGAGTACCCATAAGGTTCGAGGAGTTGGTGATGAAAGTTCGTGCATCGGTGAAAAAGCTGTGCCGTAACTGCAAGATTATTCGCCGCGAAGGTGTTGTTCGAGTAATTTGCAGCGCGGAACCGCGTCACAAACAGCGCCAAGGCTGAGTGTGATCCGCTTGAAGCCCGGCAGCTAGTGCGCTGCCGGGTTGATTATTTGTTATTACAGCGATATTATCTCGCGCCCTATTTCTTGGCTTCCGGGGCGTAGGTAGCTGTCAATTGGAGTCCCACTGAATGGCCCGTATTGCAGGCGTTAACATTCCAGATAACAAGCACACTGTTATCTCGCTGACCTACATCTATGGTGTTGGTCGCACTACTGCGCAGAAGATTTGCGCGGTTGCTGGGGTAAACCCAGCCGCTAAGATCAAGGATCTGAGCGACGAGCAGATTGAATTGCTGCGTGGCGAAGTGGCGAAGTTCACCACTGAAGGTGACCTGCGTCGCGAAATCAACATGAAAATCAAGCGTTTGATGGACCTCGGTTGCTATCGCGGTCTGCGTCATCGTCGTGGTCTTCCAGTACGCGGTCAGCGTACCAAGACTAACGCGCGTACCCGTAAAGGTCCGCGTAAGCCGATCCGCAAGTAATCGCCCCAGCGAATCGACAGGAAAATTATCATGGCAAAACCTGCTGCTCGTCCTCGTAAAAAAGTTAAAAAGACAGTGGTTGATGGCATCGCCCACATCCATGCATCTTTTAACAACACCATCGTGACCATCACCGACCGTCAAGGTAACGCGCTTTCTTGGGCTACCTCCGGTGGTTCGGGTTTCCGCGGTTCCCGCAAGTCCACCCCGTTTGCTGCTCAAGTAGCTGCTGAACGTGCTGGTCAAGCTGCGCTGGAATATGGCCTGAAAAACCTCGACGTTAACGTCAAGGGTCCAGGTCCAGGTCGTGAGTCTGCTGTCCGTGCTTTGAACGGCTGTGGCTATAAGATCGCCAGCATCACCGACGTGACGCCAATCCCGCACAACGGGTGCCGTCCGCCGAAGAAGCGCCGCGTGTAATCCAGGAGATTGTAAAGAATGGCTCGTTACATTGGTCCAAAATGCAAACTCGCTCGTCGCGAAGGCACCGATCTCTTCCTGAAGAGCGGCGTGCGCGCGATCGAATCGAAGTGCAACATTGAAGCAGCACCTGGTATCCACGGCCAACGCCGCGGTCGCCAGTCCGATTACGGCACTCAACTGCGTGAAAAGCAGAAGGTCCGTCGTATCTACGGCGTTCTCGAGCGTCAGTTCAGCGGCTACTACAAAGAAGCTGCTGGCAAGAAAGGTGCAACCGGTGAAAACCTGCTGCAACTGCTCGAATGCCGTCTGGACAACGTTGTATACCGTATGGGCTTTGGTTCGACTCGTGCCGAATCCCGTCAGCTGGTATCGCACAAGTCGATCAGCGTTAACGGTCAGACCGTAAACGTTCCGTCCTACCAGGTTCGTGCTGGTGACGTGGTCGCAGTTCGCGAGAAAGCAAAAAACCAACTTCGCATTGTCCAAGCTCTCGATCTGTGTGCCCAACGTGGCCGCGTAGAATGGGTAGAAGTAGACACTGAGAAGAAGTCGGGCGTTTTCAAGAACGTTCCTGCTCGCAGTGATCTGTCCGCCGACATCAACGAAAGCCTGATTGTCGAGCTCTACTCCAAGTAAGGGCTAGAAAATAGGTGCATCCATGCAGATTTCGGTAAATGAGTTCCTGACACCCCGCCACATTGATGTGCAGGTTGTCAGTCCAACCCGCGCCAAGATCACTCTCGAGCCTCTCGAGCGTGGTTTTGGCCACACCCTGGGCAACGCGCTGCGCCGCATCCTGTTGTCCTCAATGCCCGGCTGTGCAGTAGTCGAGGCCGAGATTGACGGTGTGCTCCACGAGTACAGCGCCATCGAAGGTGTACAGGAAGACGTAATTGAAATCCTGTTGAACCTTAAAGGTCTGGCTATCAAGCTGCACGGCCGTGACGAAGTTACGCTGACCTTGTCGAAGAAGGGTTCGGGGGTGGTTACCGCTGCCGATATTCAGCTGGATCATGATGTCGAGATCGTTAACCCCGATCACGTAATCGCTAACCTGGCGTCTAACGGCGCCCTGAACATGAAGCTCACCGTAGCTCGTGGTCGTGGTTATGAACCGGCCGACTCGCGTCAGAGCGATGAAGACGAAAGCCGCAGCATTGGTCGCTTGCAGCTTGACTCTTCGTTCAGCCCGGTTCGCCGTATCGCATACGTGGTGGAAAACGCCCGTGTCGAGCAGCGTACTAACCTGGACAAGCTGGTTATTGATCTAGAAACCAACGGTACTCTGGATCCTGAAGAGGCTATCCGCCGCGCTGCAACCATTCTGCAACAGCAGTTGGCTGCGTTCGTCGACCTCAAAGGTGACAGCGAACCAGTGGTAATCGAGCAGGAAGACGAGATCGATCCGATCCTGCTTCGCCCGGTTGACGATCTGGAACTGACTGTACGTTCGGCTAACTGCCTTAAGGCGGAAAACATTTACTACATCGGCGACCTGATTCAGCGTACCGAAGTAGAACTGTTGAAGACTCCGAACCTGGGCAAGAAATCCTTGACTGAAATCAAGGACGTTCTGGCCTCCCGCGGTCTGTCCCTCGGCATGCGCCTCGACAACTGGCCGCCTGCAAGTCTTAAGAAGGACGACAAGGCGACTGCCTGATCGTCGTAATCACCGAACGTGAGTTTGGTAAGGAATGAACCATGCGTCATCGTAAAAGTGGTCGTCACCTGAGCCGTACCAGCTCGCACCGCAAGGCCATGTTTCAAAACATGGCGGTGTCGCTGTTCGAGCACGAGCTGATCAAAACTACACTGCCGAAAGCTAAAGAACTGCGTCGCGTTGCTGAGCCGCTGATCACTTTGGCCAAGACAGACAGCCTGGCTAACCGCCGTCTGGCTTTCGACCGTACTCGTTCGAAAGCTATCGTTGGTAAGCTCTTCAACGACCTGGGCAAGCGTTACGCTACCCGTGAGGGTGGCTACCTGCGCATCCTCAAGTGCGGTTTCCGCGCTGGCGACAACGCGCCTATGGCGTACGTCGAGTTGGTTGATCGTGCTACTGCTGGCGAAGCTGTAAGCGCCGAGTAAGACGACAAGCTGTAACTAAGAACCGGGCCCAGTGCCCGGTTTTTTGTGGGTGTAGCAAAAGCGATCTATATTTTTCAGGTCGCTGCCGACTTTCCTAAGCTCCCAATTTTGTACTGGTGGTTGGTTAGTTATTCTCTATCAAAGACCATGATTTAATAAATTTGATGGTGTCATCTTGATCGGCAATACTTCCTCCAGGCCGATTAGCCGGCAGTTCCAAGTCCGACCTGAGGAAAATTGAGCATGAGCCAGAATAAAATCCTTACCACCGCCAGCGGCGCTCCCGTTGCGGACAACCAGAATTCCCGTTCAGCCGGCCCGCGCGGCCCGCTGCTTCTTGACGATTTTCACCTGATCGAGAAGCTTGCCCATTTCAACCGCGAAAACATCCCTGAGCGTCGCGTGCACGCCAAGGGGTCGGGTGCCTACGGTACCTTCACGGTCACCCGAGACATTACCCAGTACACCAGCGCCAAATTGTTCGAGTCCGTTGGTAAGCAAACTCCAACGTTCCTGCGTTTCTCCACTGTGGGTGGTGAGCGTGGTTCGGCAGACACTGAGCGCGATCCCCGTGGTTTTGCCTTGAAGTTTTACACCGAAGAAGGCAATTGGGACATCGTGGGTAACAACACGCCGGTGTTCTTCATACGCGATCCGCTGAAATTCCCAGATTTCATCCATACTCAGAAGCGCTTGCCGCAAAGTAACCTGAAAAGCGCGCAAATGATGTGGGACTTCTGGTCGCACTCTCCCGAAGCGCTGCATCAGGTCACCATTCTGTTTTCGGACCGTGGCATTCCCGATGGCTACCGTCATATGCACGGCTTTGGTAGCCACACCTACAGCTTGATTAACGCCAACGGCGAGCGGCACTGGGTGAAGTGGCACTACAAGACCAAGCAAGGTATCAAGAACCTGGCGCCGGCTGAGGCTGCACGCTTGGCCGGTACCGATCCTGATTATGCCCAGCGTGATCTGTTTGGTGCGATCGAGCGTGGCGACTTCCCGAAATGGCGGGTTTGCATCCAGATCATGACCGAAGCCCAAGCTAATGCTCATTACGAGAATCCGTTTGATGTGACCAAAACCTGGTCGCAGAAAGAGTTTCCGTTGATTGAAGTGGGCGAGTTGGAGCTTAACCGTAACCCGCAGAACTACTTCGCTGAAGTGGAGCAGGCAGCATTCGGTCCAAGCAACATGGTTCCAGGTGTTGGCTTATCGCCAGACCGCATGCTGCAAGGCCGCGTATTCGCTTACGCAGATGCTCACCGCTACCGAGTGGGTACCAACCACCAGCAACTGCCGGTGAACGCTGCACGCAGCCCGGTGAACAGCTACCAGCGTGATGGCTCGATGGCATTTGGCAGCAATGGTGGTGCGACTCCGAACTACGAACCGAACAGCTACGCCGAAGCACCAAAGCAAGCGCCTCAGTACGCCGAGCCAGCGTTGGCTTTGAGCGGTGCAGCTGATCGTTACGATCACCGTGAAGACACCGACTACTACAGCCATGCCGGTGCGCTGTTCCGCCTGATGAGCGATGAGCAGAAGACATTGCTCACCAGCAACATCGCGGGGGCAATGGGCGGAGTTTCCAGTGATGTGGTCCAGCGTCAATTGCAGCACTTCTATAAGGCAGATCCTGCTTATGGAGAAGCAATCGCAAAGGCACTGGGTGTATCGCTTAACTGACTCTAAACGATAAGCAGAACCGCCCTCATTTGGGCGGTTTTTGCGTTATTTCAGCTACTTTTCTCCGGAAATCTTCACTTTTCTGCCGTTAGTCCAGTGACCTCCGAGTCATCATGGTTCAAACTACAGACTTTCAAGCAGGGAGATGTAGAGCGATGCAAGGTCACCCCGACGTAATCGATTACCTCAACACGTTGCTGACGGGCGAACTGGCCGCTCGTGACCAATATTTCATCCACTCGCGCATGTACGAAGACTGGGGTTTTACCGAACTCTACGAGCGTATCAACCACGAAATGGAAGAAGAGGCACAGCACGCCGATGCACTGATGCGCCGTATCCTGATGCTCGAAGGCACGCCACGTATGCGTCCCGACGACCTGGACGTGGGCACCAGCGTACCTGATATGCTCGCAGCCGATCTTCGCCTTGAATACAAAGTGCGTGCCGCGCTCTGCAAGGGCATCGAGCTCTGCGAGCAGCACAGCGACTTCGTCACGCGGGAAATCCTGCGCGTGCAGTTGAACGATACCGAAGAAGATCACACCTACTGGCTGGAAAAGCAGCTGGGCCTGATCAAGTTGGTGGGGCTGGAGAATTACCTGCAATCGCAGTTCTGATTTCCGGCTACAAAAAAGCCCCTGTCACCTCAGCAGTGACAGGGGCTTTTTATTGAGCCTTGATATCAGGCCCGGTCGCGCGCCAGCAATGGTTTCAAGTAATAACCAGTATGCGATTGCGGCATCTCGGAGACCTGCTCCGGGGTACCTACGGCAATGATCTGGCCACCCTTGGATCCGCCTTCCGGCCCTAGATCAACCAGCCAGTCGGCGGTCTTGATCACATCGAGGTTATGCTCGATCACCACCACGGTGTTGCCGTGGTCTCGCAAGCGGTGCAACACGTCCAGCAGCTGCTGAATATCCGCGAAGTGCAGGCCGGTTGTTGGTTCATCCAGGATATACAAGGTCTTGCCCGTATCGCGTTTGGACAGCTCGCGAGACAGCTTCACCCGCTGCGCCTCACCACCGGACAACGTAGTCGCCGACTGTCCCAGCTTGATATACGACAGACCCACATCCATCAATGTCTGCAGCTTGCGCGCCAACGCCGGGACTGCGTCGAAGAACACTCGAGCTTCCTCGATGGTCATCTCAAGGGTTTCATGGATACTCTTGCCCTTGTACTTGATCTCCAGGGTTTCGCGGTTATAACGCTTGCTCTTGCACACATCGCACGGTACGTAGATGTCCGGGAGGAAGTGCATCTCCACCTTGATCAAGCCGTCGCCCTGGCACGCTTCGCAACGCCCGCCCTTGACGTTGAAAGAGAACCGGCCAGGACCATAGCCCCGAGAACGGGATTCCGGCACGCCAGCGAACAGTTCCCTAATTGGCGTGAACAGCCCGGTATAGGTAGCCGGGTTGGAGCGCGGTGTGCGGCCAATCGGGCTCTGGTCAATATCGACCACCTTGTCCAGGTGTTCCAGGCCCTTAATGCTGTCGTGCGCGGCTGCTTCCAGGGTAGTGGCGCCGTTCAAGGCGGTGGCACTCAGGGGGAACAATGTGTTGTTGATCAGCGTCGACTTGCCTGAGCCGGAAACACCGGTCACGCAGGTCAGCAGGCCCAAGGGAATTTCCAAGTCTACATTGCGCAAATTGTTGCCGCGCGCGCCCTTGAGGTGCAATGCCATCTTCTTGTTGCGCGGTGTGCGCTTGGCTGGCACTGCGATTTTCACGCGGCCAGACAGGTACTTGCCGGTCAACGAGTCGGGGTGTGCCATTACCTCGGCAGGCGTGCCTTCGGCGACAATATGCCCACCATGCACGCCGGCGCCTGGGCCAATGTCGACCACGTAGTCCGCCAGGCGAATCGCGTCTTCATCGTGCTCGACCACGATCACCGTGTTGCCGATGTCCCGCAGGTGTTTCAACGTCCCCAACAGGCGATCGTTATCGCGCTGGTGCAAACCAATCGATGGTTCATCGAGGATGTACAACACCCCCACCAGGCCGGCACCAATCTGGCTGGCCAGGCGAATCCGCTGCGCTTCACCGCCGGACAAGGTGTCGGCACTGCGGTCCAGGGATAGATAATCCAGGCCGACGTTAACCAGGAACTGCAAGCGCTCGCGAATTTCCTTGAGGATCTTGTCGGCAATTTCCCCACGTCGTCCTGTCAGCTTCAGTACACCAAAGTATTCGCAGGCATCGCCGATCGGCAGGTTGGTCACTGCGGGCAAGGTTTTTTCGCCGACCCACACATGCCGCGCTTCACGACGTAGGCGAGTGCCCCGGCAATCCGGGCAAGGTTGAGTGCTGAGGAATTTCGCCAGCTCTTCGCGCACGCTCGCCGATTCAGTCTCACGGTAGCGCCGCTCCAGGTTCGGCACGATACCTTCGAACGGGTGGGAGCGCTTGACGATGTCGCCACGGTCGTTCAGGTACTTGAAGTCGACGTTCTGCGAGCCACTGCCATTGAGGATGACTTTCTGCTGTTCTGCCGGCAGTTGGTTGAATGGCACTTCAAGGCTGAACTTGTAGTGGGACGCCAACGACCCGAGCATCTGAAAGTAGTAGACGTTACGCCTGTCCCAGCCGCGTATCGCTCCCTCCGCCAACGTCAGGTCGCCGTTGACCAGGCGCTTGATGTCGAAGAATTGCTTCACGCCCAGGCCATCGCAGGTCGGACAGGCGCCGGCCGGGTTGTTGAAGGAGAACAGCTTGGGTTCCAGCTCGCTGATGGCGTGGCCACAGATCGGGCAGGCAAAGCGTGCGGAGAAGATGATCTCCTCGCCCGGTTCGTCATCCATCGGCGCCACCAGGGCTATACCGTCTGCCAGCTTCAACGCGGTCTCGAACGATTCCGCCAGACGCTGCTGCAGGTCGGCCCGTACCTTGAAGCGATCGACCACTACATCAATCGAGTGCTTCTTCTGCTTGTCGAGTTTCGGCGCTTCGTCCAGCTCATACAGCTTGCCGTTGATGCGCGCACGTACAAAGCCCTGTGCACGCAGCTCTTCGAATACAGAGAGATGTTCGCCCTTACGCTCGCGAATCACCGGCGCCATCAGCATCAGCTTGGCGCCTTCCGGCTGGGCCAGCACCAGGTCGACCATCTGGCTGACGGTCTGGGCCTCCAGCGGAATGTCGTGGTCCGGGCAACGGGGGATGCCCACCCGCGCGTACAGCAGGCGCAGGTAGTCGTAGATTTCGGTGATGGTGCCTACGGTAGAACGCGGGTTATGGGAGGTCGACTTCTGTTCGATGGAAATCGCCGGCGACAGGCCTTCAATGGTGTCGACGTCTGGCTTTTCCATCATCGACAGGAACTGACGGGCATAGGCCGACAGCGATTCCACATAACGACGCTGACCTTCGGCATACAGCGTATCGAACGCCAGGGACGATTTGCCGGAGCCGGACAAGCCGGTGATGACGATCAGTTTGTCCCGGGGCAGGGTCAGGTCGATGTTCTTCAGGTTGTGGGTTCTAGCCCCACGAATCAGGATCTTGTCCAAGATGGCCTCGCACGGCGGGCGTAAATAATGCCGGAGTATACGGCTAAAGACTGGATGAATATACACTGTCAAAAGGCCGCTTGCAGCCTTACATGAAAGCTGCGCGGCAAAGCGCCGCATATACCCTCTCAATCGATGGGACTGGTAGAATCGCCGCCGGTTCACACGAGGTTTTTCCATGCACGATCCCCACAGCGAACGCATGAGTAGCGGCGAGACCCGAGCAGCAAGCGGTCTGGCCCTGGTGTTCGCGTTCCGTATGCTTGGCATGTTCATGGTGTTGCCGGTACTGGCGACCTATGGAATGGATCTGGCAGGCGCGACTCCCGCGCTGATCGGCTTGGCCATTGGCGCCTATGGCCTGACCCAGGCGATTTTTCAGATTCCGTTCGGAATCATTTCCGACCGCATTGGCCGGCGCCCGGTGATTTACCTCGGGCTGATCGTCTTCGCCCTCGGCAGCGTGCTCGCGGCACAATCCGATTCGATCTGGGGCGTAATTGCCGGACGCATCCTGCAAGGTGCAGGGGCGATTTCCGCTGCCGTCATGGCGCTGCTGTCCGACCTGACCCGTGAGCAACACCGCACCAAGGCCATGGCCATGATCGGCATGACCATCGGCCTGTCGTTCGCCGTGGCCATGGTCGTCGGCCCGTTGCTGACACGTGCCTTTGGCTTGCACGGCTTGTTCCTTGCCACCGGCGGCATGGCATTGTTCGGGATCGTGATCGTGGCCTTCATGGTGCCGAGCTCCACCGGCACGTTGCAGCACCGTGAGTCGGGCGTTGCACGCAAGGCACTATTGCCGACGCTCAAGCACCCGGACCTGTTGCGCCTGGACTTAGGTATCTTCGTATTACACGCAATGCTGATGTGCAGCTTCGTCGCCTTGCCCCTGGCGCTGGTGGAAAAAGCCGGGCTGCCCAAGGAACAGCACTGGTGGGTCTACCTCACCGCACTGCTGATTTCGTTCTTCGCCATGATCCCGTTCATCATCTATGGCGAGAAGAAACGCAAAATGAAACGAGTTTTGCTCGGCGCCGTCACGACATTAATGCTCACTGAACTATTCTTCTGGCAGTTTGGCGACAGCCTACGGGCGCTGGTTATCGGCACGGTGGTGTTCTTCACCGCGTTCAACCTGCTGGAGGCTTCATTGCCTTCGCTGATCAGTAAGGTTTCACCGGCCGGTGGCAAGGGCACTGCGATGGGGGTGTATTCCACCAGCCAGTTCCTTGGCTCGGCGTTGGGCGGCATCATGGGCGGCTGGATGTTCCAGCATGGCGGTCTGTCGGTTGTGTTCCTCGGATGCGCCGGGCTGGCTGCACTTTGGTTGGCCTTTGCTGTTACCATGCGCGAACCTCCCTACGTCACAAGTCTGCGTTTGCCGCTATCGCCTGAGGCGATCCGTGAAAGCGGTCTGGTAGAGCGCCTGAAGGCCGTCGTAGGGGTAACGGATGCCGTCGTGGTCGCGGAAGAGGCGGCCATTTACATCAAATTGGACACCGAATTATTGGATCGCGCGACGCTCGAGCAACTGGTCAACCCAGTGCCGACAGCGCGCCCAGCATAGGAGAACGTTATGGCCCGTGGGGTTAACAAAGTCATATTGGTCGGTACATGCGGCCAGGATCCCGAAGTTCGCTACTTGCCTAACGGTAACGCCGTGACCAACCTGAGTCTGGCGACCAGCGAACAGTGGACCGACAAGCAAACCGGCCAGAAGGTCGAGAAAACCGAGTGGCACCGTGTGTCGATGTTCGGCAAGGTGGCAGAGATCGCCGGTGAGTACCTGCGCAAAGGTTCGCAGGTCTACATCGAAGGCAAGCTGCAAACCCGCGAGTGGGAAAAAGACGGCATCAAACGTTACACCACTGAAATTGTGGTCGACATGCAAGGCACCATGCAACTGCTGGGCGGCCGTCCACAGGGCGACCAACAAGGCCAGGGTGGCATGTCCAACTCGGCACCGCGCCCACAGCAGTCGCGTCCACAGCCAAGCCAGCAGCCACAGCGTGAGTCGCGCCCAGCGCCACAACACGCCGCGCCGCAGCCAGCTCCAGATTTCGACAGCTTTGATGACGATATCCCGTTCTAGAGTCGTACCAAAGCTATTCGCTGCAAGCTGAAAAAAACCGCGCTGCCGACAAGGCCGCGCGGTTTTTTTGTATTGACGGCGCCTAACGCAGGGCGAAGGCCAGCATATCTGCGTTGACCCGCTGCTTGTGAGTGTCCGTCAAACCATGAGGCGCGCGCGAGTAGATCAGCAGTTCGGAGTGCGGGATCAAGAAGTTAGTCTGCAACGCAGAAGCCTGTATCGGCACGATTTGATCGTCGCTGCCGTGGATGATGAGCGTGGGCATATTGAAGTGCTTCAAGTCCTCTCGGAAGTCGGTTTCCGAAAACGCATTGATGCTATCAAAAGTATTTTTATGCCCGCCCATGACACCCTGCATCCAGAATGAATTGATCAAGCCCTGAGAGGATTCGACGCCCTCCCGGTTGAATCCGAAAAATGGGCCGCTGGCCAGATCAAGGTAGAGCTGCGAGCGGTTGGCTATGGAGTCGGCTCGCATGCCGTCGAAAACTTCAATGGGTGTCCCTTGGGGGTTGCTGACGGTTTTGAGCATCAGTGGCGTAACGGCGCAAATCAAACCCGCCTTGGCCACGCGCGCAGTGCCATGGCGAGCGATATACCGCGCGACTTCGCCGCCTCCGGTGGAAAACCCGAAAAGGATCACATCTGTCAGATCCAAGTGTTCGATCAGCTCCGCCAAATCATCTGCGTAATGGTCCATGTCATTGCCATCCCAGGGCTGGCTTGAACGGCCATGCCCACGGCGATCATGCGCAATGGCGCGAAAACCGTTATTGGCGAAATGCAGCATCTGCGACTCCCAGCTGTCGCTGCTCAGTGGCCACCCGTGACAGAACACAACGGGCTGACCGCTGCCCCAGTCCTTGTAATAAAGATCATTGCCTTCGCGAGTTTTCAGATAAGACATGGCATAGCTCCATGAATATGTGGATGAATTTGGCTGGTGAGGGCCAGAAAAATCGTCCATGGACACTACGCTGGCATTTTCACTAACGCCCCCTTGATGCCGAGTCTGCACGGGGCAAAAATGAGTTTAGCTCGGTTTTTCGAGCGACACTGCGGGAAAAAACCGTCTTCGGATGGTCGCCCTGCAACAGTTAAACGCCACTGAGGGGCATAGTGGTCGACGCCATGGCAGGTTTCTCATGCCCCACACTTTCCAGGCAGGGAAGGCCAGCAATCCCGGAATTTGTTCTCATGACTACCAAGATTTAGGCTGTGGCCAACCTCTCAAAAGAAGGAAGTTCGTGATGACCTGGTCCGCCAAGCAGTACACGATGTTCGAACAACAGCGCACGCGCCCTGTCCGTGACCTGGTCGCGGCCATTCCCAATATGGTTGTGCGCACTGCGGTCGATCTGGGGTGTGGCCCCGGCAATTCCACGCAAGTATTGGCCGAGCGTTTCCCATTGGCGCAGGTCACCGGCATGGACAGTTCCGACGACATGTTGGACGACGCCCGCAAACGCCTGCCCGCGCTGAACTTTGAGCTGGCGGACATCGGTGCCTGGAGCCCGTCGCAGACATTCGACGTGATCCTCGCCAACGCCTCGCTGCAATGGCTGCCAAACCACGCCACGCTCTATCCGCATCTGGTCGACCAGTTGTCGCCTGGTGGCACGCTCGCCGTACAAACCCCAGACAACCTTAATGAACCCGCCCACCGGCTGGCGCGCGAAGTGGCAGCAGATGGCCCATGGGCGGCAAAGAACGGCGCGTTCCAACACAATGAGCGCCACTCGGCGAGCTACTACTACGAGTTGCTGAGCAAACACTGCAGCACCGTGGACGTATGGCGCACTACTTACCAGCACCCGTTGGCGGATCACGCGGCGGTGGTGGAGTGGTTCAAGGGCTCGGGCTTGCGACCCTTCCTCGCGCCACTGACCGATAGCGAAAAAGCCGCCTTCCTACAGGAATACCAGGCGCGGATTACACAGGCTTATCCAGCTCTAGACGATGGCACCGTATTACTGCCCTTCCCGCGCCTGTTTATCATCGCGACCCGCTGACGGCACAGAAGCAAGCAGCGCTTACGCCGCTGCTGCTTGCGCCTTCAAATACTCATCCGCCGACACTACGCCCGCGTAGCCAAACGCCAACGACGCCATATACGCGCCATGCACCTGCGTCGCCGGAATCACCTGACCATTGAATTCCAGGTCGCGGGTGGCACACGCGTCATGAATCACCGTGACCTTGTAGCCAAGGTCCGCTGCCGCCCGCACCACCGCATCGACGCACATATGGCTCATGCTGCCGACTATCACCAGTTCGGTGATGCTGCGCTGCTCCAGCAGGGCGCGTAGATGGGTTTCGCGGAACGCATTCACGAAGTGTTTAAGCACCACCGGCTCGCTGCCCTCGTTCAGCACCTTGGGGTGCAAATAGGCGCCCTCAGAGTTCGGCGTGAAAAACGGTGCATCCTCGGAGGTGAACTCATGGCGCACATGAATCACCGCATCCCCGTTCTGGCGAAACGCCTGAAGCACCTGCGCAGCCTTGTCCGCTGCGGCTTCCACGCCATCGAGCGGCCACTTGCCTTGAGGGAAGTAGTCGTTCTGGATATCGATTAGGATGAGCGCTTGCTTGGCCATGGGTATTGCCTCGTGATGGGTGATGGGGCCCATTATCTTAGCTGGCGCCGACGCCGGGCATTGGCAGCACCGACAATAACAGGGGGAAAACTGACAATGGCCGTGGTTGAACTGGGCGTGTTGATTTATCAGGGGGCGCAACTGGCTGCCGTGCATGGTTTGACCGACCTGTTCGGCGTCGCCAACCGGATCGCCGCTGAGCATCAGTCTGCGCAGTTGCCGTTGTTGCGGGTCAGCCATTGGCAGGTGGACGCCAGTGGCAAGCCGTCAAGGGGATTCGCCAGCCACCCCGGCCCTGACCAACCGATGATGGCCGTGCTGGTGCCACCGTCGATTGGCGAATTCACCGAAGAACAGGCACCCCCTGCGTTGCTGGAGTGGATTCGCCAGCAACACGCGGCGGGCACCGTACTCGGGGGCGTGTGCATTGGCTCGATCCTGCTGGCGCGCAGTGGGTTGCTGGATGGGCGCAGCGCCACCACCCATTGGTCTTCCGCAAAGTCCTTTGCCGCGCGTTACCCGGCCGTGCGCCTGGAAGCGGATAAACCCATCGTCGATGACGGCGATCTGATCACGACGGCCGGGCTAATGGCCTGGTCCGAGCTGGGCCTGCGCCTGGTCGACCGCCTGATGGGCCCGAGCGTCGCCGCCGATACCGCGCGTTTCCTGGTGATCGAACACAGCGACAGCGCCAGCCAATGCGGCAGTAACTTCGCGCCGATCCTCAGCCATGGCGACGCGGCCATCCTCAAGGTTCAGCATGGGTTGCAAGCCAGTGGTGCGGTGGACGTGTCCGTCGCCAGCATGGCGCAAGAGGCGGGGCTGGAGGAGCGCACCTTCCTGCGACGCTTCCGCAATGCTACCGGCTTGAAACCCACCGAATACTGCCAGCACCTGCGCGTGGGCAAGGCGCGGCAGATGCTGGAGTTTACCAACGGCACCATCGACCATATTGCCTGGACCGTGGGCTACCAGGACCCCAGCGCTTTTCGCGCCATTTTCAAAAAAATTACCGGATTGGCCCCCAGTGACTACCGCAGCCGTTTTGGCGTGTGAATCGTGCAGAACACCGTACGTTCAAGGTGTCGTCGTGCAGAATCAGGCAGGCCAACTGCCATCGCTTTTTCGACAACGGCTTGATTTTAAAAGCATCTTCTTTGAAACAACCTTGGCGTGATACCTGCAGCCTTCCCCCCCACACACATGGCAGGATGGCCAAGGGGGACGCATGACCCCGATTCAACGCAAAAAATGGATCGTCGCTCACTCCACGCGAGCGGGCGCGCCCCAGCATGAAGTCGAAACCAACCGCGCGTTGGCCCGATGGCTGGCGCAGATACTGGGGCTCAAATTCGGCGGCAGTTATGACCCACAAAAGCATGCCGGTTGTGAACTTTACCTGCTGCCCACGCAGACTCTGGTAGGTCCTGCCCAGGCCCGGGAACTTCACGTCAGCGGTCCGGCGGACCTGTGGGGCGGTTATGTCGATCACGACTTTATCTGCACCAAGGCCATCAGCCATGGGCTGCTATGCCCCGAAGCGAAAGCCCCCGAAGGCTGGTCGCCGTTATTCTGCGAGCGTGTACGCGATGTTGTGCTGGCGGGTCTCAGCGTATTTGCCTTGGAGGATGCACGACCTGCCGCCGAACGCCTGCTGTACAACGGGCCGATCCGCCTGAAACCGGTGCATGCCTGCGCCGGGCGCGGCCAGGAAGTTATCCACAGCCTGGATGAGTTCGAGGCTGTGCTGGCGCGCCCCGAAGCGGTCCGAATGTTCAGCGAAGGGGTCGTGCTGGAACAAGACCTGCACGATGTGGTCACCCATAGCGTGGGCCAGAGTTTTATCGGCGATCACGTCATCAGCTACTGCGGCGAGCAATACCTGACCCAGGACGGACAGGGCGAGGAGGTCTACGGTGGCTCCAACCTGCTGGTGGTGCCTGGCGGTTATGACGATTTGCTCAAGCTCGAGCTGCCCGGCGACGTGCGCCAAGCCATCGAGCAAGCCCAGGTCTTCGACGCGGCCGCCGATGAGGCCTACCCGGGTTTCTACGCGTCCCGGCGCAACTACGACATCGCCCAAGGCCTGGACAGCGACGGCCAGCGCCGCAGCGGCGTGCTCGAGCAATCCTGGCGCATGGGCGGCGCCAGCAGCGCGGAAGTCGCGGCGCTGCAGAGTTTTATCAACCACCCGGGCCTGAAGGCGATTCATGTGTCCTCGGTAGAAACCTACGTGGACCAGGCGTTGCCCGCGGATGCCATCGAGGTGTACCGAGGCCCGGCCGAAAACAGCGACTTTCTTCTCAAGTATGTGACGGTTGAATCTTATGACGGCTAGAAGCGAAAGCATTGCGATCGATATCGACGACGAACAGATGAGCGGCACGTTCCTGAGCCCCAAATCGAAGGTGCCAGGGGTGTTATTCGTGCACGGTTGGGGCGGTAGCCAGGAGCGTGACCTGGAACGCGCCAAAGGTATCGCCGGCCTGGGATGTGTGTGCCTGACGTTCGATCTGCGTGGCCACGCCGGCACGGGTATCCCGCTGTCCCGCGTCACCCGTGAAGACAACCTGCGCGATCTGCTGGCGGCCTACGACCGACTGCTCTCGCACCCGGCCATCGACACCTCGGCGGTGGCGGTGGTGGGCACCAGCTACGGCGGCTATCTGGCGGCGATCCTGACATCGTTGCGCCCTGTGCGCTGGCTGGCACTGCGTGTGCCGGCGCTGTACCGCGACGATGAATGGCTCAAGCCCAAGCGTGACTTGGACAAAATGGACTTGATGGACTATCGCAGCACGCTGGTGCGCGCCGAGACCAATCGCGCCTTGCACGCCTGCTCGGCGTTCACTGGCGATGTGCTGATCGTCGAATCGGAAACCGACGACCATGTGCCCCACGCCACCATCATGAGCTACCGCGCGGCCTGCCAGCAGACCCATTCCCTGACTCACCGCATCATCGACGGTGCCGACCATTCCCTTAGCGACCCCGTGTCCCAGCAGGCTTACACCTCGATCCTGGTGGACTGGATCACCGAGATGGTGGTGGGCGAGCGGTTGAGCATCATCCAATCTCAGTAACGCGATCATGCCGGTGTTTTCTTCACCCGTAATGCCTTGGCTTTGGCCTCGACACCGAGGTACATCACCAAGGCGATCAGCAGCGGCAGGATAAAGTAGATGGCCCTATAGGCGATCAGCCCGGCCAGCAAACTGCCGCGCGACGCCTCATGTTGCAGCAGGGCGATAAACACCGCTTCCAGTACCCCGAGCCCGGCCGGGATATGGGTGATAACACCGGCGATCGCGCTGATCAGCAGCACGCCCAGCACCAGCGGGTAGTCCAGTTTGGCGGGCAACAATGTGAAAATCACCGCAGCCATCAGCGACCAGTTCAACGCGCCCAATGCCAACTGCAGGCACGCCATGCGCAGTGACGGCAGATTGATCTCGATCCCCCGAATCGACCACGCACGCTTTTTCGAAAACTGGCACGCCGCCAGGTAACCCAGGCTGGCCAGGACCAACAACACGCCAACTCCCTGCAAGGCGCCGCTGCTCAGTTTCCAGCCTGGCGGCATGGTCACCAGGCCGCTGCTGAACACCACCCCGGCCAAGGCCATATAGCCAAACCAATTGGTGGCCAGGCTCAGGCCGAGGATCTTGGCGATATTGCCGGTGCTCACCCCCAGCCGCGAATACAGCCGATAGCGCATGGCGATCCCGCCGACCCAGGCACTCAGGTTCAGATTGAACGCATAGCTGATGATCCCGACCGGCAGAATCTGCTTCCAGCGCAGCGGTTGGCGAATGTAGGTGCGGCCGATCAAGTCGAAGCAGGCGTAGACGATAAAGCTGCACAACGTCAGCGTGCCCGCGATCAGCAGGGTGCGCAGCTTGAAATCGCCCAGGGTCTGGAATACTTCGCTCCAGTCGATACGCCTTGCAAGCAGGGTGAACAGCACGATCAGCAGCAGGAAGAACGCCACGGTCAGCGGTTTCTTCCAGCGCTTGAAGCGTGAACCGTTAGCTTCAGATGTCATGGGTTCGAGCCTCAAAGGGTTTCAACCGTGGCTTGTGCGCCGGCAACCAGCCCGTCAGCGCGGGGAAGTGGCGCATCACATGGAACACCAGGAAACCGACGGTCAATCGCCATAGCCACAGGCGCGGCTTGCGGTTTTCCGGCATGGTCTGGCAATGCTCCTTGGCGAGTACGTCCAGACGTTCGTACAGCTGCTGATTGAACGCCCGGTCACGAATCAGCACGTTGGCCTCCAGGTTCAGCGACAGGCTCAACGGGTCGAGGTTGCTCGAACCCACGGTGCTCCACTCGTCATCCACCAGCGCGACCTTGCCGTGCAGCGGGCGCTGGCAATATTCATGAATCACCACGCCATCCTTGAGCAGGTAGTCGTAGAGCATGCGCGCGGCCAGCTTGGCCAGCAGCACATCGGGCTGGCCCTGCATGATCAATTGCACCTTTACGCCACGGCGCGCCGCGTTGCGAATCTCGCGCAGCAGGCGGTAACCGGGGAAAAAGTAGGCATTGGCAATCACCGCGCGTTGTTGGGCTTTGCTCAAGGCATGGATATACGCCTCTTCAATGTCGTCGCGGTGTTGCAGATTGTCGCGGTAAATCAGGCGCACCAGGCCGTCGCCTGTATCGGTCGGCCAAGGCGATGGCCGTTGCTGGCGCCGTCGCCACCCGCGCCGCGTGCGCACCTGGCGCCCGCTTTGGGCGAGGGCAAAATGATGCAGGTCGGCCACCGCCGGGCCTATCACCTGCACCGCGTAATCCTGTTTGGCTTCTGGGCCAAAATCCCCCAAATGGTCGGCAGAAAAATTGATTCCGCCGATAAACGCCACCTTGGCGTCCACCACCACGATCTTGCGGTGCAGGCGCCGAAACCAGTTGGTACGAATCCCCAGAGTCTTTGACGCGGGATCAAACATTTGCACCATGACGCCGGCGTCAGCCAGTTCGCTCAGGAACAACGGGCTCAGCTCGCCGCAACCAAAACCGTCGAGGCTGACCACTACCTTCACGCCACGTTGCGCAGCCTCGATCAGGATGCCTTGCAGCTCATGGCCGACCTTGTCCTCGAAAAGGATAAAGGTCTCCAACAGGATCTCGCGCTGGGCCTGGCGCAGCGCGTCGAACACTTGTGGGAAATAGGCTTCGCCGTTCTCCAGCAATTCGATCTGGTTGCCGCTCTGCCAGCCGTAATCGAGGTCACGAGCCTTGGCATCATCCGGCGGCTGGTCGGTGGAAATATGCTCGACCGCAACGTTCATAGCTCAATCTCCACCGACAGCGGCACATGGTCTGACAAATGGGACCAGGGGCGGGAGGTCAGCACCCGCGGGTTATGAATCTTCAAGTTGCGCACATAAATGCGGTCCAGCGGCAACAGCGGCAGGCGGGCCGGGAAGGTGCGCGCGGGTTTGCCGTGGGCGTGCACGAAGACTTCCTGCAGGCCGCTTTGGCTCAGGTCGGCGCGTTGGCGCCAGTCATTGAAATCACCGGCAACCACCAACGGCGCATCCGCCGGGATCTCGCTGATACGTTGCTCCAACAAGCGCAATTGTTGCTGGCGATGCACCTCGCGCAAGCCCAGATGGATACAGATCGCATGCACCTCCTGCCCGGTACCGGGCAGGCGCAGCACACAATGCAGCAGGCCGCGGTTTTCATGGCCGCTTTGGGAAATGTCGAGGTTGTCATAGCGCACGATCTGGAATTTCGACAGCAACGCATTACCGTGGTCGCCATGGGGGTAGACCGCGTTGCGCCCGTAGGCGAACTGCGGCCAGATGCTGTCGGCGAGGAACTCGTACTGCGGCATGTTCGGCCAGTCACTGTAACGCTGGGGATGGCGCTCGTGGGTGCCGTGGATTTCCTGCAGAAACACCATATCAGCGCCCACACTGCGCACCGCTTCGCGCAGCTCGGGCAGGATGAAACGCCGGTTCAAGGCGGTGAAGCCCTTGTGGATATTGACCGTCAGCACCGTGAAGCGAGTGATGGCGACGCTAGGGGTAATGGGCACCCAGTCGGGGATCGCAGCCATGATTGCTCCTGTGAAAGGGTGGGGGCTTTACCCCCGTTTATGGCTGACTGCGATTTTTGGCCGAAAGTTTCCATCGTCCTACAGGCGGCATAAACCCATTTGGATCAGTACCCGGCAATCAAGCAGGGGAACGATCAAGGCTCAAACCCGTCAGTTCCTTACAGACCCTTCTGAAGGAGCCCGGTGTTTTGCTGAATTTCAAGACTGCATTACTGCTCGGCGCGCTGCTTTTCTGCGGCAGCGACGCACTGCAAGCCGCGGCCACCGCGCCGGAAGCCGAAGCGCCGGCCAAACCCGAGTTGCTGGTGGAGGGCGGACTGCTCGGTGCCATCAGTTCCAGCATCGATGATGTGCAGAACAAGCTCGACCTCAATCAGAACCTCGTTGATGCCTGGCGCCTGCGCGCGGACCGCGCGGCAGATGAGGTCGGCCGGTTGGTTGACCAGACGTCGGAGCGTTCGCCGTGGAGCGTGGCCGGCGACTTCCTGCTGCTGTCCGGGGTGTGGGTCGGTGCCTTCGTGGGGTTGACGCTGCTGGGGCGGTTTATTGTGCTGCGCCTGAGTCGCCGTCCTTTCATCGAACGACGGGGGCGCCTGCAAGGGGTGATGGGGTATGTGGTGCCCTACACGATCCCCGCGCTGATCTGCCTGCCGTTGACGCTCTACGTCAGCCACTTTTTACCCTCCTCGATAGGTCGTGCGCTGGCGCTGTGTTTTGCCTACGCCACCAGCAGCGGCATCTTTTCCACCTCCATGCTGCTGTGCGTCATCGTCATGTTCAATGTCGGCCACAAGCGGCCGGCGGTGCAGATCATTCGCGACTACTGCCCCAAGCCGCTGTTCCTGATCGGCTTCCTCGCGGCCCTAAGCGACGCCCTGACCAGCCCGCAGATTGCGCGTCAGCTCGGCGGTAATATCACCAGCAGCATCGCGGTGTTTACCGGTTTGTTTGCGGCGGTGATCTTCGGTGTGCTGGTGGTGCGCCTGCGCCGTCCGGTGGCCCACCTGATCCGCAATCGACCGCTGGCCCAGCGCCTGAAACACCCGGCTTTGCAGCAGTCGCTGCGAATATTTTCCGGGCTGTGGTACTGGCCGATCTTATTGATGGTGCTGGTCTCGGCGATCAACCTGATCGGCGCCGGCGACGACAACCAGAAAGCCCTGCGCTGCGCGCTGTTCACCACGATCCTGTTGATCGGCACGGTGTTTCTCAGCACGGTGCTACAACACTTGTTCAAGTCCCGCAGTCAGGTGGCGATCCAACGCAGCAGTGCTTACAAGGAGCGCTTTCTCAGCCTGTTGCACGCGATCTTGCGCATCGTCATGGCCATCGCCTTTATCGAAATCCTCGGGCGGATCTGGGGCGTGTCGCTGTTCGAATTTGCCCAGCGCAACTCGGTGGGCCGTGCGATCAGCGACTCCCTCAGCAGCATCGGCCTGATCCTGCTGATGACCTGGTTGTTCTGGGTGGTGCTCGACACGGCGATCCAGGAAGCGCTGAAACCGCCGGTGAACAAACGCTCCAGCCGCCAGCCCAGCACCCGGGTGAAAACTATCCTGCCGCTGCTGCGCAATGCGGTGAAAATCATCCTGGTGGTGATCTGCGCAATCACTACCATGGCCAACCTCGGCATCAACGTCGCGCCGCTGCTGGCGGGTGCCGGTGTGGTCGGCCTGGCGATTGGTTTCGGTTCCCAGCAACTGGTGCAGGACGTGATCACCGGCCTGTTCATCATCATCGAAGACACGCTGTCCATCGGCGACTGGGTGGTGCTCGACTCCGGCCACGCCGGCACCGTCGAAGGCCTGACCATCCGCACCCTGCGCCTGCGTGACGGCAAAGGCTTTGTGCACTCGGTGCCGTTCGGGCAGATCAAGGCTGTCACCAACCAGTCGCGGCAATTTGCCTATGCGTTCTTCTCGGTGCAGTTCACCTACGACACCGATGTGGACAAGGCCGTGGAGCTGATCCGCGAGGCCGGGCAGTCGATTCGCGACGATGTGTTCCTCAAGTACAACCTGCAAGGGCCGCTGGAGGTGTTTGGCGTCGACAAGATGGACCTCAATGGCGTGGTGCTCACGGCGCAGTTCCGTACCGTGTCCGGCGGGCAATATGCGGTGAGCCGTGCGTTTAACCAGCGTTTGAAAAAGCTTGTGGATAACTGTGATGAGGTGCACTTCGCGCAGACTTATCCACAGCAGGTTTTGCTGCCAAAGCGCACAACCCAGGTGGATGAGCCGGAGGAAGAGATGCCGGCGTCGGTGGTGTTGACGGAGCAGCCCAGGCCTCAATGAGGCCTTCAAATTCAGTGCCTGATCAACTTCTCCTGCACCGCCTGCTGATCCACATCCAGCAGTATCTGCTGCTTGCCGGCGACCATCACCGCCGCCGGCAACCCATCCCGATACACAATTCGATTCCCACTCACCGCCGGCACCTTGCTGCCCGGCAACAGTGTGCCCACCAGGTTCAGCGGGTCAGCCCCGCACACGGCAATCAAACTCCCGTCATGGGGCCTGCGCCGCACTTCGCGCAGCAACGGGATCGCTTCGGGCAAGGCAAACTGCTCACCCGCCAGCCCGCTGACAAACCGCCCGCCACGAATCTCACCCCGCGCCTCCAGCCGATGGAACGTACGCAGCAATTCGCGCCAACTCGGCAACCAATCCGCCTCGCGCTCCAGCAAGCGCCAGAACACCACGCCATAACGGCGCAGCAAGGTCATCGCCACATGTTCCAGGGTTTCGGCCGAGTGCGGGCCGGCGGCGGTTGATGGGCGGCGAATCAGCGCCCAGCGCCCGGCATCGTCCATGCCGCCGATAAACGCCCCACGCCCGCGCCGACTGCTGCGCGCCTGGCGCTTGCTGGCCGGGGTGGTCAGTGCACGCAACCCGGCAAAGCTGTCGGCATTCACCAGGCCGGCGCCGACCAGTTCCTGCAAGGCGGTTTCCAGTTCGCTGCGCAGCAGATGGGCTTCGTGCTCCAGCTCATCGAAAAACAGCGCGCCGTGTTCACGCAGGGCCAGGTGGACCTTTTGCGCCTTGAGCGACAGGGTCGTGCTGTCGGTGGGGTCGGTCAGCCCGCTCCACAATGCCACCTGGCTGCGCGGCAACAGCACCACCGGCGTGCTGCGCAGGGCGATGGCGCCGGCTTTGTTGCTCAAGCGCGTCCATACCAGCTTGCCGCTGCGGCACAGGTCGTCGAGCCAGGTCGATGAGTAATCCTTGATCCGTGCACTGAGCAGGTCACTGTCCCAGGCCGACGTGGCGGCGGCGTACCCTTCGAACTGGCCGACAATCTGCGGCAACACGCCGCTGCCCTGGCCGCGCGTGCTCTCGGACAGGTGCTGCCAATCGAACAGGAAGCGCATGAAATCCTGCAGCGCCACCGGCTCGATTTCCCGGCGCAGGCGCTTGACCGTGTAGCGATGAATGCGCGCGAGCAGATGCCGTTCGCACCATTGTTCCTCAAGTGCGCCGGGGCTGAAGCGACCGCGCAGCACGTAGCCTTCCTGCTCCAGGCGGGCCAGCGCCTGGGTGACATCGCCCAGCGGCAAGGCCAGTGGCGCAGCGATCTCGATCAGGCGCTGCGGGCCGAAGCCACCGAGGCGCGCGCGCAGCAGTTCCACCAGCGCGTCGTCAAAGCTCCAGGGCTCATCGAAGCCGGGGAGCAGTGGCAAATTGTGGGGATAGATCGCCTGCAAACACCCCAGGCGTTCCACTGCGACCCACAGGCCGTTGGGCAATTGATAGGCGCGGCCACCTTTAGCCAGGGCCTGCAACCACTCGGCCCATTGCGGGGTGACCTCGTTGCTGGCGATGCACGCCAGGCTCATCAATGCCTCATGCATTTCATCCACGCCATGGGGCGCCGGCCAGGCCTCTTCGCACACGCCGGCGATGGCGTCCGCGTCCAGTGCGCCGAGGTCGTCGGTGCTCTGAGGGTCGCTCCAACGGCGGTTGAGCACGGCCTGGGTGCGGCGTTCTTCCAGCGGTGCATCGTCGAGAAAGGTGTAGGGGCGCGCGCTGAGGATTTCGGCAGCCATGGGCGAGGGCGCCGGCAGGTCGCGGCTGATCAACCGCACTTCGCCGCGCTCCATGCGCCGCAGCAAGGCAAGCCAGGCGTCGCTGTCCATGGCTTCGTGCAGGCAGTCGTCGAGGGTTTGCTCCACCAGCGGGTGCTCGGGCACTTCGCGTTCGCCGGCGAGGTTTTCCAGGCAGGCGATCTGGTCGGGGAACACGCTGGCGATCAGGTCTTCGCTCTTCATGCGCTGGATCTGCGGCGCCACTTTGCGCCCAGCGGTAAAGCGCGGCAGCGCCAGGGCCACGCCCGCGTTCCAGCGCCAGCGCACACCGAACAGCGGTGCATCCAGTACGGCCTGGATCAGCAGGTGTTCGGCACTGTTGCTGTTGAGGTAACGCCATACCTCATCGAGCTCGAAGCTGTGGCTGGTGGACAGCGACAGCACGATCGCATTTTCACTGGCCGCCGCTTGCAGCTCAAAGTTGAAGGTGCGGCAAAAACGCTTGCGCAAGGCCAGGCCCCAGGCCCGGTTGACGCGGCTGCCGAACGGCGTGTGGATGATCAGTTGGGTACCGCCGGACTCGTCGAAAAACCGCTCCATGATCAACGTGTCCTGGGACGGCAACGCGCCGAGTGCCAGGCGCGCGCGGGCCAGGTAATCGAGGAGCTGTTCGGCGCTGGCGCGGTTCAGGCCGAGGGTGCCGGTAAGCCAGTCATGCGCCGGTTGCAGGTCGCCGGGGCTGGCGCTGAGCAGGCTGTCGAGTTGCCCCTGCAAACGTGCGACCGCGGCGGATAACTCATTGCTGCGCCCCGGCGCTTCACCGAGCCAGAACGGAATGGTCGGCGGTTGGCCGTGAGCGTCTTCGACCCGCACTTTGCCGGCTTCGACCCGCAAAATCCTGTAGGACGTATTACCGAGCTGGAAGATATCCCCGGCGATACTTTCCACTGCGAAATCTTCGTTGACGCTGCCGATATTCAGGCCCTGGGGCTCCAGCAACACGCTGTAGTCGGCGTTGTCGGGGATGGTGCCGCCGCTGGTCACGGCGGTCAGCTTGGCGCCACGGCGACCGCGCAGGGTGCGGGTCAGTGCGTCGCGGTGCAGGTACGCGCTGCGGATGCCCTGGCGGCCGTTGTAACCGTCGGCGAGCATCTGCAGCAGCGCCTGGTAGTGGCGTTCATCCAGGGTGGCATAGGGCGCGGCGCGGTGGATCAGGTCGAGCAAGGCCTGTTCCGGCCACTCCTGGGCACTGACCTCGGCGATGATCTGCTGGGCCAGCACGTCCAGCGGCGCCACCGGGACCTGCAAGGTGTCCAACTCGCCCCGGCGTACACAATCGAGCAGGGCGGCGCATTCGATCAGGTCGTCGCGGGTCGTGGCAAACAGGCGTCCCTTGGGCGTGCCGCCGACCTGGTGGCCGGAGCGGCCCACCCGCTGCAGAAAACCGTTGATGGAGCCTGGCGACGCGATCTGGCACACCAGGTCGACATCGCCGATATCAATCCCCAGTTCCAGGGACGCGGTGGCGATCAGCACTTGCAGCTCGCCGGCCTTGAGCCGTTGCTCGGCGTCCAGGCGCATCTCCTTGGCCAGGCTGCCGTGGTGGGCAGCGACGGCGCTCTTGCCCAGGCGCTCGCTCAAATGCCGGGCCAGGCGTTCGGCCAGGCGCCGGGTGTTGACGAAGATCAGCGTGGTGCGATGCTCACGGGCAAGGGCGGCGAGACGGTCGTAGACCAACTCCCAGACATCGTTGGCCATCACCGCCGACAGCGGCACCGGCGGCACTTCGATATCCAGGTCGCGGGCACGGGCATGGCCGATGTCGACGATGTCGCACGCCCGGTCGGTACCCACCAGAAAGCGCGACACCGCCTCGACAGGTTTTTGCGTGGCCGACAAACCGATGCGGGTCAACGGCTTGGTACACAAGCCTTGCAGGCGTTCCAGGCTCAGGGCCAGGTGGCTGCCGCGTTTGCTGGCGGCGATGGCGTGGATTTCATCGACGATGACCGTGCGCGTGCTGGCCAGCATCTGCCGGCCGGAGTCCGAGCCCAGCAGCACGTAGAGCGATTCCGGCGTGGTCACCAGGATGTGCGGCGGGCGCTTGCGCATCTGTGCGCGGTCTTTCTGCGGGGTGTCGCCGGTGCGTACGGCGGTGCGAATCACCAGCGGCGGCAGGCCCAGGCGCTGCAAATGCTCGGTGATCCCGGCCAGCGGGGTTTGCAGGTTGATCTGGATGTCGTTGGACAGCGCCTTGAGCGGCGACACATACACCACCAGCGTCTCGTCCGGCAGTTGCCCGCCGTTGGCCAGGCCCTGGTGAACCAAGTCATCCAGCACCGCGAGGAACGCCGTCAGCGTCTTGCCGGAACCGGTCGGCGCCGCGATCAGCGTTGAACGGCGTTGGCGGATCAACGGCCACGCCTGGGCCTGGGCGCTGGTCACCGAGGGGAAGGTGTGGCGGAACCAGGTGCTGACGGCGGGGTGAAAGCCGTTCAATACCGTGTCGGTTGATTCAGGAAGGTTCATGCCTAAGTTATGCAGCCCACTCCAACAAGTTGCAACCCCGCACTTTATCCGTGACGGTTGCGCTACAAACCCGCAAAATGCAACGATTCTGGAATAACCCTACGGCATGCCTCACCCGCCTGCCGACAATAACCATCGTTCCAAACAGACCGGGCCTGCTCAATCTATGCGAATGCGCCTTATGTTACTGGGCGGCGGGAATGCCCTCGGGCAGGCGCTGATTCGCCTCGGTGCAGAGGAAGACATCGGTTTCCTCGCCCCCAAACCGCCCAAAGACGGCTGGGATGCCGCGAGCCTCACCCAATTGCTCGACGACACCCGTCCCGATGCGTTGATCAACCTCGCCTACTACTTCGACTGGTTCCAGGCCGAAGCCGTCAGCGAGACCCGCCTGGCCGCCCAGGAATTCGCCATCGAACGCCTGGCCGAACTGTGTCAGCACCACAACATTACCTTGCTGCAACCGTCCAGCTACCGCGTATTCGATGGCTCCCGCGCCACCGCCTACAGCGAAAAGGACGAGCCGGTGCCCCTGGGCCTGCGTGGCCAGGCGTTGTGGCGTATCGAGCAAAGCGTGCGCGCCACTTGCCCGCAGCATGTGCTGTTACGTTTTGGCTGGCTGCTGGATGACAGCGTCGACGGCACCCTCGGGCGCTTCCTGGCCCGGGCGGAAAAACCGGATGAATTGTTGATGGCGGACGATCGTCGCGGCAACCCGACGCCGGTGGACGATGCGGCGCGGGTGATTATCTCGGTGCTCAAGCAACTTGATTGCGCGGCGCCGCTGTGGGGCACTTACCACTATGCCGGGCATGAGGCGACCACGCCGCTGGCGCTGGGCCAGGCGATCCTCACCGAGGCGCGCACCTTTCACCCGCTGGCCATTGAAGCCCCTACCGCCCAGGCCCACGCGGCACGGCCGGATGCGGCAGACGAACCGCAGCATGCGGTGCTGGCCTGCAAGAAAATCCTCCACACCTTCGGCATCAAGCCTCGGGCGTGGCGCGCAGGGCTACCGGCGTTGCTTGACCGGTTCTATCGCCACGGCTGACACAACACAAAGTAAATGTGGGAGGGGGCTTGCTCCCGATAGCAGCGTGTCAGTCAACAGGTTCATGACTGATCCACCGCTATCGGGAGCAAGCCCCCTCCCACATGGGTTATGCAGTGTTGCTTAGAACTTGTAACCGATACCCACCATGTAAACCATCGGGTCCACGTCCACATTGACCTTGGCACGGGTGCCCGGCGCTACGGCATTGTTTTCCACGGTAGCCTTGGTGCTGATGTCGATGTAGCGCGCCTGGGCGTTGATCATCCACTTGTCGTTGATCATGTAGTCCGCGCCGATCTGCGCAGCCCAGCCCCAGGAGTTCTCGGCCTTGAAGTTGCTGAAACCGGCTTCGGAGGCGCGGCTGCCGACGTGTTCGTCGTAGATCCAGGTGTAGTTGATACCGGCGCCTACGTACGGTTGGAACGGGGATTTGTTGTCCAGTGGGTAGTACACGACGCTCAGGGTTGGCGGCAGGTGTTTCAGCGTACCGAGCTTGCCGTTGGCGGCGCCGAGGGCGGTGCCCTTGATCTTCACGTCATGCTCGAACGGTGTGGCAGCCAGCAGTTCGATACCGACGTGATTGGTCAGCATGTAGGCGAAGTTCAGACCCAGCTGGGTGTCGCTGCTCATGGTCGCCTTGCCGCCCAGGTTGGCACCGGCCAATGGGCCTTGGTCAACTTTGACGGTGCTGCTGTCTGCCTTCGGGTTCACGGTGATTGCACCGGCACGAATCAGAATGTCACCCGCTTCGTGAGCGTGGACGGCAGGGGCGGCGAGGGCGAGCGCGAAGAGGGACGCGCCGAGCAGAGACTTGTTCATAGGAGCTCCAGAGGGTGTATTAAAAGAGATACATCCAATGGTAAAGATCGTTCCGGTTGGGCCGTTGACTCAGCTCAATGAAACGGTAATAACCCGCTACTCCTGCAGCTCATATACGTAAATCTTCTGCGCATCCATTTGATAACCGGCATCTGCAAGCTCACTGGATGACGGTTTGACCTGCATCGTGCCTTCGATCCAGTACGGCTGATACAGCTCATCGAGCTTCACGCCGACCTCGCTCTTTACATGCACGATCTGGTTCGACGGCGGCGGCGGCACATGGATGCACGCGCCGAAATACGGCACCAGCAAAAACTCGGTGGTGCGGCCTTCTTCGCTGACTTCCAGTGGCACGATGTACCCCGGCAGGCGAATATGCTGGCCGTCGAGGCTCTGCACCACCGGCGCGTTGGGCAGTTCCTGCTTGGCCGCCGGCGCCGCTTCGACGGACAAGGCATCGGCCATGTTCGACAGGTTGTGCAGCGGTTTCATGTTGGGGATTTCCGGCGGCGCGTCCGGCGGGATCATCTCCTGCCAGGACAGGTCCTTGGGCTGGTCCTCCGCCCAGGCAGGCACGGTCACCAGCAGCAATAACGCAAACAGAGCGCGACGCATCGAAGCCTTCCTCATAAACGTATGGACAGGCCATCGGCCAGGGATTGTCGGTAGGCGCGCCAGGCGGGCACGCTGCCCATCAACAGCGCTGCCGCCAGAATACCGGCGAGCAAGGTCCATTCATATTCGCTGGGCCACGACATCGGCAGGTCCAGACCGTAATTGGCCTGCAAATACCCGCGTGATGCAGCGATGCACACGTACAGCAAACCCACGCCTGCGATCACGCCAGACAGGGCCAGGGCGAAGGCTTCGAAGATCAGCAGCGTCGCGATATGCCACGGCCGCGCACCCACCGAACGCAGGATCGCCATTTCGCGGCGGCGTTCGTTGAGGCTGGTGAGGATTGCGGTGAGCATGCCGATCAAGCCGGTCAGCACCACGAACAGCGAGATCACGAACAGGGCCTTTTCGGCGGTGCCCATCATGCTCCATAGCTCTTGCAGCGCCACACCGGGCAGGATCGCCAGCATCGGCTCGCCACGGAACTCGTTGATCTCCCGCTGCAGGGCGAAGGTGGAGATCTTGTTGTTCAGGCCGAGCATAAAGGCCGTGATGGCTTGCGGGGTGAGGTCCATGTTGCGCGCCTGGTCGGCACTGATGCGGCCTTTGCCCTGGGCCGGTACGCCGTTGTGCCAGTCGATATGAATCGCCTCCATGCCGCCGAGGCTGATATGCAGCGTGCGGTCCACCGGCGTGCCGGTGCGCTTGAGGATGCCGACCACGGTGAATGGTTTGTCATCGTGCTTGACCAGGCTGACCACCGCCACGCCGTGGGCCAGTACCAGCTTGTCGCCGAGCTTGTAGTGCAGGGCATCGGCGACTTCGGCGCCGAGTACCACTTCGAACGGGTCGGTGGCGAAGGCGCGGCCGCTGGCCAGTTCCAGGTTCTGTTTGCGCCCGTACTGGTAGTGCTCGAAGTACGATTCGTTGGTGCCCATTACGCGGTAGCCGCGATGGGAGTCGCCGAGGGAAATCGGGATCGCCCATTTCACCTGGGGGCTGGCGGCGAAGTGCTCGTAGCTGTCCCAACGAATGTTGTTGGTGGCGTTGCCGATGCGAAACACCGAGTACAGCAGCAGGTTGACCGACCCTGAGCGCGCGCCGACGATCAGGTCGGTGCCGCTGATGGTGCTGGCGAAACTGTTGCGCGCCTCAACGCGCACGCGCTCCACCGCCAGCAGGAGGCACACCGACAAGGCGATGGCGAAGGCGGTGAGGATCGCGGTAAAGCGGCGGTTAGCCAGGCTGGCCATGGCTAGACGAAACAGATACATCTCAAACCTCTGCGGGCGTGGCGGCGCGATTGAGTTCGGCCAGCGACAGGTTGCGGTCGAACAGCGGCGCCAGGCTTTGGTCATGGCTGACAAACAACAGGCTGGCGCCGGCTTCGCGGCATTCGGCGAACAGCAGTTGAATGAAGGCTTCGCGGGCGTCGTAGTCCAGGGCCGAGGTGGGCTCGTCGGCGATCACCAACTCCGGTTGGCCGATCAGCGCACGGGCGGCGGCCACCCGTTGCTGTTGGCCGATGGACAACGAATCGGCACGGCGCTCCAGCAGGTCTTTGTCC
Source organism: Pseudomonas sp. BIGb0381 (assembly GCF_024809815.1). Taxonomy (NCBI): domain Bacteria; kingdom Pseudomonadati; phylum Pseudomonadota; class Gammaproteobacteria; order Pseudomonadales; family Pseudomonadaceae; genus Pseudomonas; species Pseudomonas sp. BIGb0381. The sequence goes on along the minus strand of NZ_JANUEN010000017.1, from coordinate 19,317 downwards.
TTCAAGCCCAAGTGTGCCAGCAAGGTCGCGGCGGCCTGGTCGACGCTGCCGTGGCGTTGGATTGCCCGTTGCGCGCGCAGCTTGGAAAAGTGACAGGGCAGCTCGACGTTCTCGCGCACCGACAGGAACGGCAGCAGGTTGAACTGCTGGAAGATATAGCCGGTGTGGTCAACGCGAAAGCGGTCCCGCGCACCGGCCGAGAGTTCGGTCAGCTCCTGGCCGAGCAGGCGGATGCTGCCGCGGCTGGGCTTCTGTACGCCGCCGAGCAGGCCGAGCAAGGTGGTTTTGCCACTGCCGCTCGGCCCCTTGAGAAACAGGGTTTCCCCCGCTTCCAGGCGGAACGCGGGGATGTCCAGTAACTGTGGGTGACCTGGCCAGTTAAAGCCCAGGTCAGACAGTTCGATCAATGCGTGGGTCATGGGGGCTCAGAACTTCAGGGTGGCTGCCGTGGCCGTCGCTTCAACGCCTTGCTGGCCGCTCGGGCCGATCAGTTGTACCTGAATTTTCTGGGTGGCGGGGAAGGTCTTGAACACCTGGGTCAGGTCCAGGTTGCCCAGGGCGGCCGGCTTGGCGCAGGTGAATTGGTAGTGGGCGTGGATCTCACTGTGATCGTGATGATGCTCGTGGGCGCCGTCTTTGGCGTCGTCATCATGATCATCGTCGTCGTGGTCGGCTTCCGGTTTGTCGCCGAACAGCGGGCTGTTGAGTTCCTGGGTGCTGATCACGCAACCGGCGGCCTTGGGCAGGTTGAACAGGGCCAGCGGGTTCTCCAACTGTTTGCGTGCGGCGGCGACCTTGGCTTTGTCGGCAGCGCTGGTGGCGACGTGTTCGAAGCCCACCAGGTTCATCGCCGGGCTGTCCAGTTCAAGCTCCAGGGCCTGGCCGTCGAGCACCGCGTTGAGGCGACCGACGCCGTGTTCGTGTGCGCCGAGGCTGCCGTGTTCGTGATCGTGGTCATGCTCGTCGGCGGCGTGAGCGATAGCGAGTGGCAACAGGGCAAACGGCAAAGCAAGCAGCAGACGGCGCATGAGAAGGCTCCAGAAAATGAAATTTATGTTATGTGATCTTATAACAATAGTGCTGAGAGTTTGACCGCCCGCTTGGCGTTGCGCAAGCCACATGGGAGCATGCTTGTCAGAAAAATGCAGGAGTAAGGACGATGTTGCGAATTCGTGGAACCGTTGGCGACCTGCCGGTGGACTTGACCCTGGAACTGGATGACGGCGATTGGGCGCGACTCGGCGCACAGTTGCAGGTAACGCCAACGGCAAACGCGGCCGCTGCGCCGGCGGCACCGGTCAAGCACAATGATGACCTGTGGCAAAGCGCCCAGGACCTGTTGCGCAACGCCGGGCAGCTCAGCGGCCTGGAATTGCTTGATCGACTGGAAGGTTTGGCGGGGGATGCCGCGGCGGGCAAGCGCCTGTTGGTGCGCCTGCGCCATAGCGCCAAGGTGAAAGTGGCCAGCGGCGGGGATACGCCGCTGTACAGTTGGATCGGCGATTAGTACAGCGCGGCGAACAACTTGCGGCGGTACACGGTCACCAGCGGGTGATCATTGCCCAGCAGTTCGAACACCTGCAGCAAGGTCTTGTGCGGCAGGCCTTCGCTGTAGCCGCGGTTGCGGATAAACAACTTGAGCAGGCCTTCCAGCGCGGCGTCGTACTGCTGGCGCGCCAGTTGCTGGATGGCCAGTTGATAGGCGGCTTCGTCGTCCTGCGGGTTTTGTGCCAGGCGGCTTTTCAACTCGGCGGCGTCCGGCAGGTCGGCGGCCTGGCGCAGGAAGGTGATTTGCGCCTTGGCGCCGGCGAGGGCGGCTTTGTGGTCATCGCTCTTCACCGCATCGAGCACGGTTTGGGCTTCACCCAACTCACCGCGTTCGGCCAGGCAACGCGCGTACAGAATCAACGCGGCGGCGTTGGTGTTGTCTTCACCCAGCAGCGCTACCAGCACGGCTTCGGCGTCGCTGATGCGGCCATCGGCAAACAGCGCCTTGGCCTGCTCCAGCGGGTCAGCCGCCGCCGGTGGTGGCATCTGCACATGCGGCTCCAGCATCGCCCGCACCGCCGACTCCGGCTGCGCCCCGGCAAATCCATCCACCGGCTGGCCATCCTTGAACAGCACCACCGTCGGCAGGCTTTGAATGCCAAAGCGCGCGACGATGTCCTGCTCGGCCTCGCAATCGACCTTGGCCAGCAGCAGCTCGCCCTGATAACTCTGGGCAATCTGCGCCAGCATCGGCATCAACGCCTTGCACGGCGCGCACCACTCGGCCCAAAAATCCACGAGCACGGGTTTTTCGAAGGAGTTCTGGATCACGGCCTGGTCGAAGTTGGCGCTGGTGACGTCGAAGATGTACGGCGTGGGCTCACTCATGGGGCGTCTCGAATAAAGCGGGAATGGGGCAACTATAAGGGCTGGCGCCGCGAATGGTACAGGCTCACCTTGCGAAACTCCCAAGGCTCGGCCAAGTCCGGCAATGTCAGCGCATCGAGTATCTCCAGCCGCCGATAAGCCGGGTGCTGGAAGTCCCGCACGCGCGAGTCCGCCACCAGCGCTTCGCGGCCTCGGCTGAGGAAGTGGTCGAGCAACGGCAGGTTGGCGCGGTCGTAGAGCACATCGGCGACCAGGATCAGGTCGAAGCGGTCGGCTTCGGCGAAAAAGTCCGCTGAATAGCTCAGCGCCACGCCGTTGAGTTCGGCATTCGCCCGGCAGGACGCTAACGCCAGCGGGTCGAGGTCGCAGGCAACCACTTCCAACGCGCCGGCTTTAACCGCCGCAATTCCGGCCACACCGGAGCCGGCGCCGAAATCCAGCACGCGCTTGCCTTTCACCCATTGCGGGTTCGCCGCCAGATACCGCGCCAGCGCCAAACCACTGGCCCAGCAAAAACTCCAGTAGGGCGGTTCATGCAGGATGCGTCGGGTTTCCTCGGGACTGAAGGCGCGGTCCATGTTGTCCGCATCCAGCAGCCACAATGAAAGCTCGGTGCCCGGCAGCGGGCAGGGCACCAGTTGGGCGTCGCCGATCAGCGCGCTCAGGGCGTGCTGCAAGTCCCACGGTGGCGTCATGGTGCCTTGACGAGCTCCAGGGGGCCGGTGGTCTGGGTGATGGCCTGGGTGATGCGTACGGCGGGCAGGTGCAGGATCAACTGGCCGGATTGGCTGGCACGGCCACGCAATTCAACCCGCGCACCGGCTGGGAACGCCTCGGGGTTGTAGCGCAGGCGGAAGGCCAGGGGCTTGCCGTTGCCGGTCAGTACGCTGCTCGCCAGCAGTTGTTGCGGGCGCGAACGGTCATCGATCACCAGCAGCGCCATCTCGACTTCGGCACCGGCCGGCACGTTGGTGAGGCTGCCGCTGATTTCGCGTTGATAGGCGGGCAGGGGGCCGAGGTCTTCAATGCCGGGGACTTTTTTCTCTTGTGCGGGCGTCGGTTGAGGTGCGGCCGGCTTGGGGGCTTCGCTGCTGCAGGCGACCAGGACACTGAACACGGTGAGCAAAACAAGTGGTCGTAACTGCATGTACGGCTCCAGAAAAGGACAAAATCCGTGGCTTGAAATATAAGAAACATATAGGCCTGCCTATATACCGTAAAGGCTATGGCTTGTCTTGCCACAGGGATGCGCTACCATGGCCCTCCCTTTTTTTGTTGCCTGCCACCATGCACTGTCCCTTCTGCGGTGCCAACGACACCAAGGTCATTGACTCGCGTCTGGTCGCCGAGGGCGATCAAGTGCGTCGCCGGCGCGAATGCCTGGCCTCTGGCTGCGGTGAACGTTTCACCACCTTCGAAACCGCCGAACTGGTATTGCCGCGTCTGATCAAGTCCGACGGCAGCCGCCAGCCTTTCGACGAAGAAAAACTGCGCGCCGGTATGCAGCGCGCCCTGGAAAAACGCCCGGTGAGTGTCGAGCGGCTGGAGGCGGCGTTGGCGCATATCAAGCACAAGCTGCGCGCCACCGGCGAGCGCGAGGTCAAGAGCCTGGTGGTTGGAGAGCTGGTGATGGGCGAGCTGCAAAAGCTCGACGAAGTCGCCTATATCCGTTTCGCTTCGGTGTATCGACGCTTCCAGGACCTCAACGAGTTCCGCGAAGAGATCGACCGCCTGGCCCGTGAGCCTGCCAAAGAATGACCCCGCCTTCTGCTGAACAGACTGTCCTCGACGCCCATTACATGGCCCGCGCCCTCGAACTGGCGCGCAACGGCCTGTACACCACCCACCCCAACCCGCGCGTGGGCTGCGTGATTGTCCGCGATGGGCAGATTGTCGGCGAAGGCTGGCACGTGCGCACCGGCGAACCCCATGCCGAAGTGCATGCCTTGCGGGCTGCCGGTGACAAGGCCCGAGGTGCCACGGCGTACGTAACCCTCGAGCCCTGCAGCCATTACGGCCACACCCCGCCGTGCGCCGATGCGCTGGTGAGTGCCGGGCTGGCGCGGGTGGTCGCGGCGATGCAGGACCCCAACCCGGAAGTCGCCGGGCGCGGCATGCAGCGCTTGGCCCAGGTTGGGATCAAGGTGCACAGCGGCGTGCTCGAAGGTGAAGCGCGGGCCCTGAATAAGGGCTTCCTCAAGCGTATGGAGCATGGCCTGCCGTTTGTGCGGGTCAAGCTGGCGATGAGCCTGGACGGCCGCACCGCCATGGCCAGCGGCGAAAGCCAATGGATCACCGGCCCCGCCGCCCGCGCCGCCGTGCAGCGCCTGCGCGCCGAGGCCAGCGTGGTGCTGACCGGCGCCGACACCGTATTGGCCGACGGCGCACGCCTGACCGTTCGCGCCGCCGAACTCGGCCTGGACGAAGCCACCACCGCCCTGGCCATGTCGCGCCCGCCGTTGCGCGTGCTGATCGACGGCCGTTTGCGCGTGCCGCTCAACGCACCGTTCTTCAAGGCCGGCCCGGCGTTGGTCATCACCTGCGTCACCGCGGAAAACCAGTTCCCCCGTGGCCCTGAATGCCTGGTGGTACCGGGCGTGGACGGCCAGGTCGACCTGCGCTCGGCGCTGGTGGCGCTGGCCGCCCGTGGCGTCAACGACGTATTGGTGGAAGCCGGCCCAAGCCTGGCAGGTGCATTTGCCCAGCAAGGCCTGGTGGACGAATACGTGATTTTCGTCGCCGGCAAGTTCCTCGGCTCCGCCGCCCGGCCTTTACTCGACTGGCCGCTTGAGAAACTGGCAGACGCCCCCCAACTCAAGATCACTGAAATGCGCGCTGTAGGCGACGACTGGCGAGTCACTGCCATCCCTGTGCCAGCAGCGAGCGTATAATTCTGACCGGGCGCTCAAGTGCCCGCCCCGTTTTCCAGGAGAAGGCCATGTTCACCGGCATTATCGAATCCATCGGCAGCATCCGCGCCATGACCCCCAAGGGTGGCGACGTGCGCCTGCTGGTTGAAACCGGCAAGCTCGACCTCGGCGACGTCAAGCTGGGCGACAGCATCGCCGTAAGCGGCGTGTGCCTGACCGTCATCGAACTGCCGGGCAACGGCTTTGCCGCCGACGTCAGCCGGGAAACCCTGGACTGCACAGCGATGAACGACCTCAAGGCCGGCAGCCCGGTCAACCTGGAAAAAGCCCTCACCCCGACCACCCGCCTGGGCGGCCACCTGGTCAGCGGCCACGTCGACGGTGTCGGCGAAGTGGTTGCCCGCAGCGAAAATGCGCGTGCCGTGGAATTCCGCATCCGCGCGCCCAAAGAGCTCGCCAAGTACATCGCCCACAAAGGCTCGATCACCGTCGATGGCACCAGCCTGACCGTGAACGCCGTGAACGGCGCCGAATTTGAACTGACCATCATTCCCCACACCCTGAGCGAGACCATCATGGCGTCGTACCAGCCTGGTCGCCGGGTGAACCTGGAAGTCGACTTGCTTGCCCGTTACCTGGAGCGCCTGCTTATGGGCGATAAGGCCGCAGAGCCTGCAACTGGGAACATCACTGAGAGTTTTTTGGCCGCTAACGGCTACCTGAAATCCTGACCAAGGGGGTGCCCTGTGGCGCTCAATAGCATCGAAGAGCTGGTTGAAGACATCCGCCAAGGCAAGATGGTCATCCTGATGGATGACGAAGACCGCGAAAACGAAGGCGACATCATCATGGCCGCCGAGGCCTGCAAGCCTGAGCACATCAACTTCATGGCCAAGCACGCCCGTGGGCTGATCTGCATGCCCATGAGCCGAGAGCGCTGCGAGTTGCTCAAGCTGCCGTTGATGGCGCCGCGCAATGGTTCGGGATTCGGCACCAAGTTCACCGTATCGATTGAAGCGACCACCGGTGTCACCACCGGCATTTCCGCCGCCGACCGTGCCCGCACCGTGCAAGCCGCTGCCGCCAAGGACGCCAAGGCCGAAGACATCGTCAGCCCCGGCCACATCTTCCCGTTGATGGCTCAACCGGGCGGCACCCTCGCTCGCGCCGGCCACACCGAAGCCGCCTGCGACCTGGCGCGCATGGCCGGTTTCGAGCCGAGCGGCGTGATCTGCGAAGTGATGAACGACGACGGCACCATGGCCCGTCGCGCCGAACTCGAAGCCTTTGCTGCCGAACACAACATCAAGGTCGGCACCATTGCCGACCTGATTCACTACCGGATGATCCACGAACGTACCGTTCAGCGGATTGCCGAGCAGCCACTGGACAGCGAACTGGGCCAATTCAATTTGGTGACCTACCGTGATTCGGTGGAAGGTGACGTGCACATGGCCTTGACCCTGGGCAGCATCTGCGCCGACGAGCCGACCCTGGTGCGCGTACACAACATGGACCCGCTGCGCGACCTGCTGATGGTCAAGCAACCGGGCCGCTGGAGCCTGCGCGCCGCCATGGCCGCGGTGTCCGAGGCGGGCAGCGGTGTGGTGCTGCTGCTGGGTAACCCGGTGGATGGCGACGTGTTACTCGCGCATATTCGCGAAACCGCCGAGCAAACCCAGGTGAAAACGCCGACCACCTACAGCATCGTCGGTGCTGGTTCGCAGATCCTGCGTGACCTCGGTGTGCGCAAAATGCGCTTGATGAGCGCACCGATGAAATTTAATGCGATATCCGGATTCGATCTGGAAGTTGTAGAATACGTGCCCTCCGAATAAAGGCCGGCGCTTTTTGCCCCTTGTTTGCGGTTAAATCATCACTGAGGGACGCACTTTTCGCGTCCCGGCTCTTTAAGAGATTTGTCGAATGACCCTGAAGACCATCGAAGGTACCTTCATCGCCCCCAAAGGCCGCTATGCCCTGGTGGTTGGCCGCTTCAACAGCTTCGTGGTTGAAAGCCTGGTAAGCGGTGCCGTGGATGCCCTGGTTCGCCACGGTGTGAGCGAGAGCGACATCACTATCATCCGCGCCCCTGGCGCCTTCGAAATTCCACTGGTTGCGCAAAAAGTTGCTCAACAGGGTGAATACGCGGCGATCATCGCCCTGGGCGCGGTCATTCGTGGCGGTACGCCGCACTTCGAATACGTGGCCGGCGAATGCACCAAGGGCCTGGCCCAGGTGTCCATGGAGTTCGGCGTGCCAGTCGCTTTCGGCGTACTGACTGTTGATTCCATCGAACAAGCCATCGAGCGTTCCGGCACCAAGGCCGGCAACAAAGGCGCTGAAGCTGCCCTGTCCGCGCTGGAAATGGTCAGCCTGCTGTCGCAGTTGGAGGCCAAGTGATTTCCGACGAGAGCGATCGTTTCAACCCACGTGACGAGCGTCCAGCGGACGCCGGCAAACCGTCGAAAAGCGAAAAGCGCCGTGCTGCCCGTCAGCTCGCGACCCAGGCGCTGTACCAGCGTCATATGGCCGGCACTTCGCTGAACGAGATCGAAGCGCAATTTCGCGTCGATAACGACTTCACGTTTGCCGACCAGAGCTACTTCCACGACATCCTGCACGGTGTGCCGGCCAACCTGGACGAGATCGATGCTGCGTTGTCGCCGTGCCTGGACCTGACCCTCGAAGAGCTGGACCCGGTTGAACTGGCCGTACTGCGCCTGTCTACCTGGGAGCTGCTCAAGCGCGTCGACGTGCCGTACCGCGTGGTGATCAACGAAGGCATCGAACTGGCGAAAGTCTACGGTTCGACCGACGGTCACAAGTTCGTCAACGGCGTGCTCGACAAGCTGGCCCCGCGCCTGCGTGAAGCCGAAGTGAAGGCGTACAAGCGCTAACCTGCGCTTGAGTCCTGAATGGGCGAGTTCGAGCTGATCCACAAGTATTTCGCCGCCGCGCCGTGTGCGCGGGGCGGCGAGGGCATTGCCTTGGGGATCGGCGACGACTGCGCCTTGCTGGCGCTCCCCGCCGGGGAGCAGCTGGCAATTTCCACCGATACCTTGGTGGCCGGCGTGCACTTTGCCGACCCCTGTGACCCGTTCCTGCTCGGCCAGCGCTCGCTGGCCGTGGCGGTCAGCGACCTGGCCGCCATGGGCGCCCACCCCCTCGCGTTTACCCTCGCACTCACCACGCCGACCGTCGATGCCGACTGGCTGCAACGCTATGCCCAAGGTTTGAACGCCATGGCGCAAAGTTGCGGTGTGGGCCTGGTGGGCGGCGATACCACACGCGGCCCGCTGAGCCTGACCCTGACCGTGTTCGGGCGGGTACCGGCAGGCCAGGCGCTGACGCGCAGCGGTGCGCAGCCGGGTGACCTGCTGTGTGTGGGCGGCGAGTTGGGCAACGCCGCCGGTGCCTTGCCGCTGGTATTGGGGCAGCGCAGCGCCGACGCAACGATTGCCGAACCACTGCTGGCCCATTACTGGTCGCCCCAGCCCCAGTTGGCCTTGGGGCTGGCGCTGCGGGGCAGGGCGACGTCTGCGATGGATATCTCCGACGGGCTTCTGGCTGATTGCGGGCATATCGCCAAGGCCTCGGCTGTCAGCCTGTTGATCGAGCGCCAGGCGCTGCCATTGTCCAAGGCCTTGCTGGCGTTTGTCGGGGATGACGAGGCGCGGGTGGCCGCACTCAGCGGTGGCGACGACTACGTATTGGCGTTCACCCTGCCGCCCCTGGAACTTGCGCCATTGCTGGCCGGCGGCTGGCCGATCCACGTGATCGGCCGAGTCGAGGCGGGGCAGGGTGTCACGTTGCTCGACGCCAACGGGCACGACATCACCCCGGTCGTACGTGGCTATCAGCACTTTCGCGAGACGCCCTGAATAGGCTGCCGCGCTCCTACATAGAATCAACACAAAGGCCAATCAAACCGATTGATCTTTATCAGCGATAATTCAGCTTAAGCGTCTGCAGGAACGTGCTGTTACAATGGCCGCCTTTGTAAAAACTGAAATCAGGAGCACACGGTGCCCGTCGTTTTCGTCGCTGCTTCCAAGCTGCCTACCCCTTTTGCCACGTTCACTATGAGCGGCTTTCTCGAAGAAGCCACCGGGCGCGAACACGTTGTGCTCAGCCTGGGCGACATCGCCGATGGCGCACCGGTTCTCGGTCGTGTGCATTCCGAGTGCCTGACCGGCGACGCGCTGTTCAGCCAGCGCTGTGACTGCGGCTCGCAACTGGAAGCCGCGATGCGCGCCATCGCCCGTGAAGGCCGTGGCGTGCTGCTGTATTTGCGTCAGGAAGGCCGTGGTATTGGCCTGCTGAACAAGATCCGTGCCTACGAGCTGCAAGATGGCGGTGCCGATACCGTCGAGGCCAATGAGCGCCTGGGTTTCGCTGCCGACCAGCGTGACTACGCGATCTGCCTGCCGATGCTGGAGCACCTGGGTGTGAAATCCCTGCGTCTGATGACCAATAACCCGCGCAAGGTCAAAGCCTTGACCGAGATGGGCATCACCGTGGCCGAGCGTGTGCCGCTGCACACCGGGCATAACCCGCACAACAAACTCTACCTGGCGACCAAGGCCAGCAAGCTCGACCACATGATGGGCAACGAGCATCAGGGCGAGGTCGACCGCGCGTGACCCGGGGCCAGGTGAAGCGGCGACTGTCCTTCAGTTGGTGGCAGTACCTGGCCCTGGCGCTGCTCCCGCTGTTCGTGATCAACCTGGTATTTGGCCAGGCCGAGCCCATGCTGCCGGTGCTGGCCATGCCGTTCTTTATCGCCGGCGTGGCGTCGATGTTCCTCAGCCTGCGCTACTTCCATGGCTATAAACACGCCCTGATCGCCACCTCCAAAGCCCTTGATACTGCGGAAGAACCGGCTGCCTGGATCACCCTGGCGGCTCGTCGGCGTACGGCCTTGATGGTGGCTGCCGTACCGGCGTGGGTGGGCGCACTGGCGGTGTTCGTTGGCCTGGAAGCGGTGCCGCTTTTCCTGCTGGCGCTGTCGACGATGGTGTTGTTTTACCTCTACCGCATCCCGCGTCAGTTGGGATGATGCGCCGCTGGCTGGCGATTCTGCTGCTGGCATTCAGTGCCCAGGGCCTGGCGGTCGAACGTGTCGTCAGTCTGGCGCCTTCACTTTCTGAAATCGTGGCTGAACTGGGTGCTGCCGACCTGCTGGTGGGCGTGCTCGATGGCGGTGAGCGGCCAGCGGCGCTGGCGAACGTGCCGTCGGTTGGGCGTTATGGGCAACTGGACATGGAGCGCCTGCTCAGCCTCAGGCCCGACCTGATCCTGCTCTGGCCCGGCAGCGTCGGCCCCGCCCAGCGCGAGCAGCTGCAGCGCCTGAATATCCCGGTGTACGTCGCCGAACCCCATAGCCTCGAACAACTCACCACCCAGGTCCAGGCCATCGCCGAGCAACTGGGTCGTGCCGACGCCGGCCGGCAATTGGCTGCGCAACTGCGCCAGCGCCTGGCGCAGTTGCGTCAGCGTTATCAACGTGCTGAACCGTTGCGGGTGTTCTATCAGGTGTGGAATCAGCCGCTGTACACCGTGGGCGGTGGCCAGATCATCAGCGATGCGCTGAGCGTGTGCGGTGCGCGCAACGTGTTTGACGACCTGAAGCTACCCGCGCCACAGGTCAGCATCGAGTCGGTATTGCAACGTAATCCCGAGATGATTCTGGTAGGCGATCAGGCGCAGAAGGAAGCCTGGAAGGCCTGGCCAAGCATGGCGGAGCGGGTGCGGCTGGTTCCGGACAAAGGCCTGGAACGGCCCAGCGGGCAGATGCTGGAAGCGCTGGCGCGGCTGTGTCAGGTGATTGCTCCGAGCCTTTGAGACCAGCCCAGGCGACAATCAGATTTCAGGTGTCCACGTCACGCCAAACATCCACACCCGGCCTTCTTCACGGTAATCGTGATTGTTGACGAATGCCGGATCGTCGTAGCTGTAGCGCGCCCGTGCATAGGACTTGTCCAGCAGGTTATCGACCTTCAGCGACAACGCTACTTCCCGCGTCACCGCCCAACTGCCACGCAGCCCGAGCAACCCATAGCCGCCCAGGCGGTGGGTGTTGTCTTCATCGTCATAGCTGTGGCTGATCGCCTGCCAACTGGCGCCCACGCCCACCTGATCGAATTGCCGGTCCAGGTCCAGGCTCAACGTGCGCCGCGCCCGGCGGGCCAGGGTGTGACCACTGTCGCGGTCGCGCGGGTCGATGAGCGACAGCCCGAGGTTTCCTTGCCAGCCGAACAGCTCCTGCTTGAGCGCCGCCTCAAAACCGTTGATGCGTGCCGACGCCACATTCTGTGGCTTGCCGGTTTGGTCGAGAATGATCGCATCGCTCAAATCGGTGCGGTACAGCGAGGCCTCCAGGCGCGTGCTGTCACTCAACTGGCTGCGCCACTGCAGTTCGTAGCTCTTTGAGGTTTCGGGCTGCAGGTTGGGGTTGCTGTACTTCGTGTCCGGGTAATAGAGGTCGTTGAAGGTCGGCGCGCGGAAGCCTTCGCTGTAACTCAGCAGCAGGTCATTGTCGGGGTTGACCGGCAAGGTCAGGGTGCCGCTCCAGCTGTTCTGGCTGCCGAACTGCTGATTCTGGTCGTGACGCAGGCCCAGTTCGGTGGAAAACCACTCGCTGTGAAAGCGATGCTGCACAAAGGCGGCGCGGTTCCAGCGGCTGTTTTCGGTAAACGTGGTGGAACCGTGAAAGCGGTCTTCGTACCAGTCGCCGCCCAGGATCAGGCTGTTCTGGTCATCCAGGGTCAGATCGTTCTGCCAGTTGACCGAGTCACGGTAGGTGTTGAATACGCTGAAATCATCGCTGAGGGTGTCGCGCTTGGTATCGAGGTTCTCGCTGTGGCCCAGCTCCAGGCGCGACTGCCAGCGCTCATTGAGCGTGGCGTCGACATAGCCGCTGGCGCTGCTCACGGCGTAGTCGGTGTAGGGTTTCTGGCCGACGGTTTGCCTGCTGACGGGGTCGTAGCGGCCGAAGCTGTTGTCATACTCCGACTTGCCGCGGTTATCCAACAGATTGAAGCCCACCTCCAGCTCATCGCTGAGGGAATGGCTGAGGTTCAGGCTCACGGACTGGTTGCGATAAGCATCATGGTCGCCGTCGCTGGGGAACGACTGGTGGGTTGAGTTGATGCCGGCGGTTTCATCCAGGCTCGCGCCCAGGTTGAAGCGTGTCTGTTCGTCACCACCCGAAAGGCCGAGGCTGCGCTGCCAGGTGTTATGGCTGCCGAAGCCCAGTTTCACGCGCGGTTGCACGCCCTGCTCGGCATTGCGCCGGGTGAATACCTGTATCACCCCGCCGATCGCGTCACTGCCGTAGATCACCGAGCGCGAGCCGCGCAGTACTTCCACGCGCTCAATCTGGTCGACGTTGAGGTATTGCAGGCCGCTGTCGCCGGACGTGGTGTTGGCGATGCGCTGGCCGTCGACCAGCACCAGGCTTTGGGCGGACTTGGTGCCCCGCAGGTAGATGCCCGGCAAACTGCCACGGCCACCGGAGGGCGCGACTTGCACGCCGGGCACACGGCTGAGCAGGTCGGTGAGGCTGGTGGGTTGCAGGCGGTCGATGTCGTCGCGGGTGAGCACGGTGTTGGCGGCGCTGCTGTCGTTGCGTGCCTGGACCTGGCGGTTGGCGCTGATGACCACGTCGGGGAGTTTCAGGGCGTTGTCGCGGGTGTCGGCGAGCAATTCAGGGGAGGGCAGAAGCAGCAGGGCAAGGTACAGGTGTTTCATGGGCTGTCCATAGCGCTTGAGGATGGCGCAAATCAAATGTGGGAGGGGGCTTGCCCCCTCCCACATTGGGTCCCGGTTTCTACAGGCCCAGCAGCGTTAGGCGCTCGCGCACCGAAGCCTCGATCCCTGCTTCATCCAGCCCGCACTCAGCCAGCATCTGCGCCGGTTTGGCGTGTTCGACGTACGCATCCGGCAAGCCCAGGTGCAGCACTGACTTGAGGATGCTTTCCCGCGCCAGGAACTCACTGACTGCCGCACCGGCACCGCCCATGATGGCGTTTTCTTCGACAGTCACCAGCAGCTCATGACTGGCGGCGATTTCGCGGACCAGGGCTTCATCCAGCGGCTTGACGAAGCGCATGTCGACCACGGTGGCGTCGATCTTCTCGGCCACCTTGAGCGCTTCAGCCAATTGCACGCCAAACACCAGGAATGCAGCCTTGCTGCCCTGGCGACGCACAATGCCCTTGCCGATTTCGATAGGCTCCAGGTCCTTCTCGATCAGCGCATTCGGGCCGTTGCCCCGTGGATAACGCACGGCGGCCGGGCCGTTATACAGGTGGCCGGTGCTGAGCATTTTGCGCAGTTCGTTTTCGTCGCTCGGCGTCATCACCAGCATGCCGGGGATGCAACGCAAGTAGGACAAGTCGAAGCTGCCCGCGTGAGTCGGGCCGTCTTCGCCGACTAAACCGGCGCGGTCGATGGCAAACAGCACGTCGAGGTTCTGCACCGCGACGTCATGCACCAACTGGTCATAACCGCGCTGCAGGAACGTGGAGTAGATCGCCACGACCGGCTTGGCGCCTTCGCAGGCCATGCCAGCGGCGAAGGTCACCGCGTGCTGCTCGGCAATGGCCACGTCGAAATAGCGCAGCGGGAAACGCTCGCTGAACGCCACCAGGTCGGAGCCTTCCTTCATCGCCGGGGTAATGCCCACCAGGCGCGGGTCGGCGGTGGCCATGTCGCACAGCCATTCGCCGAACACGCCGGAGTACTTCGGCCCGCTGGCTTTTTTCGGCGCAGCGGCGGGAGCGTCCACCGGTTCGAGCTTGGTGATCGCGTGGTAGCCGATCGGGTCGACTTCCGCCGGCGCGAAGCCTTTGCCTTTCTTGGTGACGATATGCAGGAACTGCGGGCCCTTGAGGTCGCGCATGTTACGCAGCGTGGCAATCAGGGTCGGCAGGTCATGGCCGTCGATGGGGCCGATGTAGTTCCAGCCCAGTTCTTCGAACAGGGTGCCGGGGACCAGCATGCCTTTGGCATATTCTTCGGTACGCCGGGCAATTTCCCACGCGCCGGGCAGACGCGAGAGCACTTTCTTGCTGCCTTCGCGCATGCTGGCATAGGTGCGGCTGGAGAGAATCTTGGCCAGGTAATTGGACAGACCACCGACATTGCGCGAGATCGACATGTCGTTGTCGTTGAGGATCACCAACATGTTGGCGTCCACTTCCGGGGCATGGTTCAGTGCTTCGAAGGCCATGCCGGCGGTCAGCGCGCCATCACCGATCACGGCAATCGCCTTGCGGTCGCTGCCTTGCAGGCGGGCGGCAATTGCCATGCCCAGCGCTGCGCTGATCGAGGTGCTGGAGTGGCCGACGCCAAAGGTGTCGTACTCGCTTTCGGAGCGGCGCGGGAAGGCGGCAACACCGTCCTTCTGGCGCAGAGTCGCCATGCGCTCGCGGCGGCCCGTGAGGATCTTGTGCGGATACGCCTGATGGCCCACGTCCCAAACCAGCCGGTCATCCGGGGTGTCGAACACGTAGTGCAACGCGATGGTCAGCTCGATGACGCCCAGGCCGGCACCGAAATGCCCACCGGTCTGGCCGACCGTGTAGAGCAATTCCAGGCGCAACTCATCGGCCAGGGTTTCCAGCTCGGCTTCACCCAGACGACGCAGGCCGTCCGGCGTGACAGCACGGTCGAGCAGGGGCGTGGACGGGCGCTTGCGGGGAATCTCTTGAAACGTCGTGGGCATCAGGCGAATCGTTATAGGTATAGAAGAGGCGGCAGTTTACCTCAAGCATCGCAAACTGCCCACGCAGAGCGCCGAACTTGGCCGATATGCGGCTGCAATGGCCGCCGTAATCAGTGGCGGCGTTCGACGATATACCGCGCCAGGTCACGCAGCGGCTCGGCCGCCGCGTCGAAAGGTCGCAGGGCGTCCAGCGCCTGGTCGCGTAGTTCCAGGGCGTAGGCCTTGGCGGCTTGCAGCCCGAGCAGCGCAGGATAAGTCGGTTTGTCCCGTGCGATATCGGCGCCTTGGCGTTTGCCCAGGGTGGCGGTATCGCTTTCCACGTCGAGAATGTCGTCCTGCACCTGGAACGCCAGGCCAATGGCCCGGGAATAGGTCTGCAGCGCCGCCAATTGCGCGGCTTCGGCATGTCCGCTGGCCAGGGCGCCCAAGTGAACGGCGGCTTCGATCAGCGCGCCGGTCTTGTGGCGGTGCATGTGCTCAAGGGCTTTTTGATCCAGCTTGACGCTGACCGAACCCATGTCGATTGCCTGCCCGCCAACCATGCCCGCAGGGCCGGCAGCCAGGGCCAGGGCCGTGACCATGCGCAAGCGGATCTCGGCGTTGACGCTGCTCAAGCGTGGGTCCAGCAACGCGCTGAACGCCAGGCTCTGCAAGCCATCACCGGCGAGGATCGCATAGGCTTCATCAAAGGCTTTATGGGTGGTGGGCTGGCCGCGACGCAGATCGTCGTCGTCCATCGCCGGCAAATCGTCGTGTACCAGGGAATACGCGTGAATCAGCTCGACTGCACAGGCTGCACCGTTGGCCTGCTCGGCCGGCGCGCCCAGTGCTTCACAGGCCGCATATGCCAGCAGCGGGCGCACACGCTTGCCGCCATTCATCACGCTGTAGCGCATGGCTTCATAGAGGCGCTTCATTTCCGGGCTTGGCGCAACAAACAAGGGCTCCAGCGCCGTATTTACCCGGGCTTGGCTACTGGCCTGATACGCGTCGATCATTCCGGCTGTTCCGCATCGAAAGGTTCTTCGGCCAACTCCCCGTCACGCTCCAGCAACACCTGCACCTTCTGCTCCGCCTGCGCCAGCGCGCTCTGGCAGTCACGGGTCAGGCCGATGCCTTGCTCAAACGCCGTCAGCGAGTCCTCCAGCGACAACTCGCCGTTCTCCAGACGCTCGACCAATGTTTGCAGGTCGGCGAGGGATTGTTCGAAATCGAGTGCAACTTTTTTGCGGGCCATGGCGGCTATTCCGGTAGACGGTAAACCGGCGCGACACTAGCAGACATGGGGGATGGGGGCAAATGAGTGGGGCATTACTCGCCTGCTGTATTGACCTGATAACGCGTGCTGCGGCCGCCTCCGGGGAGACGAACCAAGCAGTTTTTTTTCAGCAGGTCAGCCAGGTGTCGCGTCGCTGTCGCCTTGGATACCTTTGCCTCCGCTTGGTACTGCGCTGCGCTGATGCCGTGTTCGAAGCCCTTCTCACCACCGTCGAGCAGGCGATTGAGGACCTTGATCTGTTCAGCAGACAAAGGGAGGTCGCGGTGTTGCTGCCAGAACCGACTTTTTCCCAGCACTCGGTCAATCCGCGCCATGGCCTGCTGCACGCTGCGTAACAGGGTTTTAAGGAACCACTCCAGCCAGTCAGTGATATCCAGTGAGGCCTTCTGGCTGGATTCCAGTGCGTTGTAGTAGCCGGTGCGATCTTCGAGGATGCTGGCTGACATGGCATAGAAACGGATGGCCTGGTGTTCACCCTGGGCCAGTGCCAAATCGGTGATAGCGCGTGTCAGGCGACCATTGCCGTCATCGAAGGGATGCAGTGTGACAAACCAGAAGTGCGCGACGCCGGCGCGTACCAGCGGGTCCAGTTCCGGCTGATCGCGGCTGGTTTCGAACCACTCCAGAAAATCCGCCAGTGCCTGCTCCAGTCCCAGACGTGGCGGGGCCTCGAAATGCACGGTCGGCCGATCAAGCTGGCCCGACACCACCTGCATCGGCTCATCCCCCCTCAATGACCCGATATTGAGCGCGCTGGCGGCATAGCCTGCTTCCGGGGCCGGGAACAATAAGTGATGCCAGTTCAATAAGCGGGCGAGGGTAAACGGCCGTGTGAATTGTTGAATTGCATCCATCATCAACTCGGCGAGGCCTTCGCTGCGGCGGCTTACCTGACCGTCTGTCATCGCTTCCAGGCCCATCCGCCTTACCAGGGACGAGCGCACCGAGCCGACATTCAACTGCTCGCCCTCAATCGCCGAGGACGTCAGGATATTTTGCAGCAGCGCATCCAGTTCATTCTGTGCGCTGACTGCCTGGCTGACGGAACCGAGCATGCCCAACAGCTTGCCCTGGGCGTGCCCGCACTCGCGCAGCAACGCCGCGAGGCGACCGGGTTGCCAATGGAAGTGCGGCCAGTCGGCGTGTTGCCAGATCCAGTGCGGATGAGCCATGGTGGAATGCCTGGGGTGCGTGAGCCGAATAAAGAGGTTATTCGGCTCATTTGGTGAGCCGATTGTGCTGTGGCTTCGGCTCAGGGTCTAGTGTGGTGGTGGGTGTTTTCGTAAGTGCGCCATAAAACCAACCTTCCAAGCCGAAATTTAATGATTGATGCTGTGCCCCCGATTTTTTCAGGAACCAGCCTCCCTGATGCGTCCCGACGTCAAAGTCGAATAAGTGTGCCTTTATACCAAGTCCGTTGCTGACGTTCTGCTCAGATATTTGTTGCGTAAAGAAAAAAGTCAGTTGATCTCACTTCAACAAAGCTGGAGTCGTGAGTAATTAGCTTGTCAAGCTCAATGTTTTAGTTGCGCTATTGAGAATGATGGTAAATGACCATTTGCCAAGTGCATGTATTAAGCTAAAAGAAGGAAGATAGCCCTGTTTGGCTCTTGCTTGCGATTGTGTTCAGGTGGATCAGTTTTTCATTACTGAAGAGTTTTTAGGCGTCAGGTGGTCTTTAAATATTGCTAGCGCCTTGCTGAGGTCCTCATTGGTGTTGATAATCTCGTCTTCGTAGTCGTTAATCATTTTTCCCAGGGTTTTATTTATAGTTTCCACTGCGCCAGAGATCAGAAATTTTTTATACTCTTCGTCGGCGAGGTGAATGATTTCAAGCAGAGAGTCTGGGCGATCATTTGTATCTAATAATCTCATGGCGTTCAGCGTAAGAGGGACACAAATGATCTTCATTTTATTCTGGTTGGTAAGTTTTTGTTAGTTAAAGCGCTTTGGTTTTAGAAGGTTGGCTATATATGGATGTGATCGTATACATACTTTTTGATATTCTCAATGCGTAGTTTTTTCTAGAAAACTTGGGAGTGGTGGTTTTAGATTCTTCCCAAATGATATTGGTTTGACTGCTTGGCCAGCGACCGAAGGATACTGATTTAATTTTAGCATCTCATTGATATTCCGCCGGCCGCTCGCGTCAGTCAATGTCATAACTCTTGTGCGCTATAGCTACCAGCAACTACAAGAAGAATTGTTTCTCCGCCATTACTCGATGTAAAGCAGTAAGTTATCCCCGTTTCATCAGGCTCCAGTCTAGTTGCTTCTTGAGAAAGCCATGTGTTTTCCTCTTCGTACATATCACATATTTCGGTGCCGACAGCACCTAAGCCTTGAAAGGCAACTAGATCGTTGAAGGTTATCTCCCATCGTCTTTCCTGCCAGTCTGTAAACTCCATTATTAATGTATTGCGGTTGCAAATCAGTTTTTCAATTGTTCCATCTGCCACAGGGAATTTTTTCATATCAGCTTCCTGGATGTTTTTCACCCGGTAGAAATCCGGTTCCATGCCCTTCTTCGTAATTACGTGGTATGACTTTCATTACTAGATTGTTTCTTTCAGCCTGCCTCCAACTGGAACCGTTGGGCTTTAGCTCTATGTGATAGTGCTCGCCGTGATGTCTCTGTACGAATATACCCTCATCTCCCGGATGGCTCTCAAATCTTATCCGGGTATTACTGTTAGGTCTCCACTCCATTCGCTGAGTGTCATGCCTTGTCGTAGAGACTTTTGGCGCTACTCCTAGCACGCCTGTTAAATCATTAGGGTCGCTTGGAAAATGAGAGTGGGCAGTGGGTAGGGTTGGCTGTCCATCATTGTGTTGTGGTACAGGCTCGTCAACACTCAACGATGGTTTACATTCGTTATTCCCAGGGCATGTACTCAGTCCCAGCGGATCCACCCATCTCGTAGGATTGGGCACGTATTGGTAGGCGTTAATCCCACCCGCCAGCTTCACCGGATCAGGCGTCAGGTAGCGACCGACATCCGGATTGTAGTAGCGATGACGGTTGTAGTGCAGTCCGCTTTCCTGATCAAAGTACTGGC
>NZ_JANUEN010000016.1:0-84083 GCF_024809815.1 Pseudomonas sp. BIGb0381 | reverse complement strand
CCCGAACTCAGTAGTGAAACGATGCATCGCCGATGGTAGTGTGGGGTTTCCCCATGTGAGAGTAGGTCATCGTCAAGATTAAATTCCGAAACCCCTGTTTGCTAACGCAGACAGGGGTTTCGTTTATGTAGAAGTCCATGAATTTCATCGGTACGTTGCTAAAGCAACGCTCCGATACACAGAATTTCTTGACGACCATAGAGCATTGGAACCACCTGATCCCATCCCGAACTCAGTAGTGAAACGATGCATCGCCGATGGTAGTGTGGGGTTTCCCCATGTGAGAGTAGGTCATCGTCAAGATTAAATTCCAGAACCCCTGTCTGCTCATGCAGACAGGGGTTTTGTCGTTTAGAGGGTTTATAAACTTTGTAAGCGAGCAGATACGCCTACCCAGCTCCAAACATCAGGTTCATGGCGCCAGTCTATTTTTTAAAAGCGCGACACAGGTATTAATGAAAATTTGTCGCACCGTTTGAAGGGATGAAGTCTTACACCTACATCTTGTACGACAACCTTTGGTCGGCTTCCTACGTAAAAAGACGATTCGTCCCACAATTCCCTAAGTTTTCCTCCTGCTTGGCCGACAGCCTGATGAGCCATGAGTGCACCGAAATAGAGCGGCCCAAGACGCCGCCTATACCGTTACATGGAATGTTCCTCTCGGCACGCTCACCCCCTTTGGCAAAAAGAAGTCGATGAAATGAATCTCAAGTTCAGTCATAAAATTCTGTTGGCCGCGTCAGGCGTTGTGGTTCTGGCCTTCGCGTTATTCACCCTTTACAACGATTATCTGCAGCGCAGCACAATCAAACAGAATCTGGAGTCGTCTATCCAGCAATCCGGCGAGCTCACCGCCAGTAGTGTGCAGAACTGGCTCAGTGGTCGAATACTGGTGCTCGAAAGTCTGACGCAAAACGTTGCCCATCAGGGTAGCGCTGCTGATCTCCCGGGGCTGGTCGATCAACCGGCGTTCACTTCGAACTTCCAGTTCACCTACGTTGGTCAAACCAACGGTGTGTTCACCCAGCGCCCGGACGCAAAAATGCCTGACGGCTACGACCCTCGTCAGCGTCCCTGGTACAAGCAAGCCGTGGCTGCCGATAAACCCATGCTCACGCCGCCCTATATGGCCGCCGTAGGTGGGCAGATCGTAACTATCGCTATGCCGGTGAAAAAGAACGGTGAGTTGCTCGGTGTGGTCGGCGGAGACCTGAGCCTGCAAACTCTGGTGAAAATCATCAATTCGGTGGACTTCGGCGGCATCGGCCATGCGTTTCTGGTCAGCGGAGACGGCCAAGTCATCGTAAGTCCTGACGAAGACCAGGTGATGAAAAACCTCAAGGACATCTACCCAGGCACTAACGTCCGTATTGAGAAAGTTAATCAGGACGTAGTTCTCAAGGGCCAGGATCGCATTCTGTCGTTCACGCCTATCAGTGGCTTGCCCGGTGCAGATTGGTATATCGGCCTGTCGATTGATAAAGACAAAGCCTACGCACCGCTGGGTAAATTCCGTACGTCTGCATTGATCGCCATGCTGATCGCCGTAGTCGCGATTGCCGTGCTGTTGAGCCTGCTGATTCAAGTGTTACTGCGGCCCTTGACTACCATGGGCATTGCCATGCAGGACATTGCCCAGGGTGAGGGCGACCTGACTCGCCGCTTGACGGTCACCAGTAAAGACGAGTTCGGTGAAGTGGGCAGCGCGTTCAACCGGTTCGTGGAGCGTATCCACGCCTCGATTTCCGAAGTGTCTTCTGCAACACGTCAGGTGCATGACCTGTCTCAGCGTGTGATGGCATCATCCAACGCCTCGATCATCGGCTCTGATGAGCAAAGCGCACGCACCAACAGCGTGGCCGCCGCAATCAACGAACTGGGGGCTGCCACCCAGGAAATCGCGCGTAACGCCGCCGATGCTTCACAGCACGCCAGCGGTGCCAGCGAGCAGGCCGATGATGGGCGTAAAGTGGTCGAGCAAACCATCCTGGCAATGTCGGAGCTGTCGCAGAAGATCAGCCTGTCCTGCACTCAGATCGAAACCCTGAACGCCAGCACCGACAATATCGGCCACATCCTTGATGTGATCAAAGGTATCTCCCAGCAAACCAACCTGCTGGCACTGAACGCTGCGATCGAAGCAGCACGTGCCGGGGAAGCCGGACGCGGGTTTGCCGTGGTCGCCGACGAGGTGCGTAACCTGGCTCACCGTACCCAGGAGTCGGCTGAGGAGATTCATAAAATGATCACTTCCCTGCAAGTGGGTTCGCGTGAGGCAGTGACCACCATGAATGCCAGCCAGACCTCCAGCGAGGAAAGTGTCCAGGTTGCCAACCAGGCCGGTGAGCGCCTGGTCAGCGTAACGCAGCGAATTGTCGAGATCGACGGCATGAACCAATCCGTCGCTGCGGCCACCGAGGAACAAACTGCCGTGGTGGAAACCCTCAACGTCGACATCAACCAGATCAACCTGCTGAACCAGCAGGGCGTGACCAACCTCAACGAAACCCTGAAAGACTGCGATGCGTTGTCGCAACAGGCCAATCGGTTGAAGCAGCTGGTCGACAGCTTCAAGATCTGACCCGCTGAGTGTACGAGTAGGAGCGAGCCGTTTCGCTCCTACCGCTTACCCAGCAAGCGGCGGACATTGTCCAGCGCGCTGTCGGCGAAGCCCTGCACAAACTGTTCAAATCCCACCTGTGCCGTGTCCAGGGGGTCGGCAATGATGGTCCAGGTTGCTCTGGAGCAGTGCGCTCCAACCGCTTCTACTTTGATCGACGCCCACAACCTGGCCACGCCCAGGGTGTTGTAGATCATGGTCCAGGTCATGTGCATCGCGCGCTCTTCCCGGCTATTGAGCTGTTCTACGACGCGGTTGCCATCGCGGAAAAATTTCGTGCGTAAAGCGCCCACTCCGTTGCCGGTCATTTCGATATGCGTCAAGGAAGGGATGAACGCATCGAAGCCTGCAAACTGCCCCACTAGGTTCCACAGGCGGGAAGCATGGCAGTCGATCACCACAGAGGACATTATCGGCTGGCCGTTCGGGTTATGAATTAACGTATCGGGTTGCAGCGGTTTCATGAAGTTGTCCTGAATCGGTTCAAAGAAAGCCGATGGCCTTGAGGTAGTTGCAGCCTTTACTCAGCAGTGCCGGGTCTTTTTCGGGGTATTGCTCACCCATCTGCTGAACGCCGCGTCGCGCGTTGTCATGGAGGATCATCGAGGTGTCACCGATGTCTTCATCCAGTCGATCAAGGTAAAACCCGAGTACACCAAACATCGCATTGTCCTGGCTCACCGTTCGCAGCGTCTGCTGCCAATACGCAGTACTGACCCGCTCGAACCTGTGGCCCGCCCGGTTGAATGCATCCAGGTAGTGCTCCCAGCTCAGTGGTTGTGGGTTGTGCAGGTTGAATACGCTTCTATCGGCTTGAAAGCGATTGCAGTGGAACGCAATGAAGCGAGCCAGAAAGTCCACGGGCATCAGGTCGAAATTCAGATCCAGCCTCGGCAGCATGCCCAACTGCAGCGACCCCTTGAGCATCAACATCAGGCGATTCTTCTGTGGCTGGCAGACTCCGTTATGGCTGTTGAAGCTGATATTTCCAGGGCGATGGATGTTCACCCAAGCTCCTTGCTCAACTGCACGTCCCAGGACCCGCTCGGCTACCCACTTGGAGAGGTTGTAGCCATTTCGGATGTACAGGGGCAGGGTGTCTGCCGCCGGAGCTTCGAGCACATGCCCCATCGTGCCGATGCTGCTGGCGGCCGACAACGTCGAGACAAAGTTGAAGACTTTTTTGCAGCGGGTTTCGCACAGGCGCAGGCATTCGAATATGGGGTCGACGTTGTCTCTGGCCAGTGAGGCGTAGTCCATTACGTGGTTGACCCTTGCTGCGTTATGCACCAGCGCGCCAAAGTCTGCGGCGAGTGCGTCATACGCGTCACAGGCCAAACCCAATCGCGGCCGGCTGATATCGGCGGCAAATACTCGTACCCGGCTCAAGTCCAGATGTTCCAGTTGGTAGTCACGCAACGCCTGGGTAAAACGAGCCATCGCAGGATTCCCCGGCAAGTCACGCACCAGGCACGCGACCTCGCTGGCACCGGCGTTCAACAACGCCTCGACAATATGGACGCCGACGAAACTGTTGGCCCCCGTCACGATCACCTTGTGCGGATTGCCTGCGCGGTCCCCTTGCAACGGATTGATCATCCACTCCCGTTGAGCGTCCATGACCGCTTGGGCAGAGGATGCGTCGGGCAGTTCACCATCCTCCATCAGTGTTGCGAGCGTACGGATAGTCGGTACTTCAATGAAATGGCTCAACGCGAAACTACGGCCAAATTGCTCGCGAACACGCAACAACAGTGTCGACAGCAAAATCGAATGGCCGCCCAGTGCGAAGAAGCTTTCATCGATGGGCAACTGGCTGGTGGGCAAGCTCAGCAGCTCACCCCAAAGGTCGCTCAATCGCGCTTGAAGTGGCGTGTGCGCAGCGCGGGGAGTGGCCTGCAAAATGGGGTGGAAGGGGCGCGACAGCAGCCCCTTGCGGTCGACTTTGCCGTTGTTGCTGTGCGGCATGGCTGGCAGTTCCACCCAGAAACCAGGTTGCATGTAGTTCGGTAGCCACTGGCGCGCATGCTGCTGCAAGGCCACCAGCGTAGCGTTGGGTTCGGGCTGGGCGACAAAGGCGCAGATCCTGCTTTCATGGTCGATCACCACGGCCAGCTCACGATACAGCCTGCTGCTGCGCAGGCATTGTTCAATCTCCCGAGGGTCGACCCGAAAGCCGCGGATCTTTACCTGATCGTCGCGACGCCCTCCCAGCACAATGCCTTCGGCGGTCCACTGCGCCAAGTCGCCGCTGCGGTAGGCCCGCAGCGTTTGGCCGCCTGGCACCAGCAGTTCGACGAACGGGTTGTCAGCCTGCCGCGGCGCATTCACATATCCCAGGCTCACTCCGGGCCCGACGATGTACAGCTCGCCCATCACCTGCTCGTCCACCGGTTGCAGATCGTCATCGAGGATCAGCACCTGGCTATTGGCGATGGGGTGGCCGACATTACGATTATTGTCATCGGGGTCGAACGTCCGGTGCGTAATCAGTACTGTGGTTTCGGTGGGGCCATAGAGGTTGTGCAACTGACACTGTCCTGCCAGACGCTCGATTACATGGGGTTCGCAGGCATCGCCACCGGTGAGCAGATGCGTCACGCCCAGGGGGGGATCCAGCGGCAGGATATTGAGCAGCGCAGGCGGCAGGAAGGCATGAGTGACACGCTGTCGGCGGAGCAATTCCACCAGTTGTCCAGGGTCGTGTCGCTGTTCCTCGCTGGGTACGATCAACTCGGCGCCGGCAATCAGGGCGGGGAAGATTTCGATCAGTGACGAGTCGAAACCCAAGGGCGAAAATTGCAGGACGTGGCTCCGTTCATCTAGCGTTATGCACGACCCGAACCAGGCCGTGAAATGTGCCAGGTTGCCTTGGCTGAGCAGCACACCCTTGGGCTGGCCCGTACTACCCGATGTATAGAGCACCATGCACGGTATATGCGCGCAGGGGCGATTGTGCATCAACGAGGATGCTGAGTTGGCGTTGAGCGGCTCGACTGCGCTGACATCCAGAGAAATGAAACGCTCCCGTAATGGATGCTGGCCTGCATCCAGCAATACGCTCGCCCCGGCGTTTTCGAGCATGGCCCGGTGGCGTTGGGCGGGCTGATCAGGTCCCAGTGGCAGGTACACCGCACCACTGCCCAGTACGGCAAGAATGCTGGCATACAATTCCATGGATTTTTCCAGGCATACACCGATCACCGGTGGCGCCTCAAGCGCCTCCAGCAGCGGGCGCAATCGCTGCTGAATCGCCATGGCCCGCAGGTGTAGTTGGCGGTAGGTCACGGTGTGCCCCGCCATGTTCAGCGCCGGCCGGTCGGCGAACAGATTAAGGCTGGCCTGCACCCGCTTGATCACCGGCACCTGGGCTTCCCGGATCAGATCGGGGTCTGCCGTGCGATTGAATCGATGCATGAATGCCAACGGCTCTAGCCCGTGCAAATCGTGCTCGGGCCAGTCAGTGGCAACCGCGCTCCTAGAGAGATACTCGGGGTCACGTGAGAAGCCACTGACGAGTAGCGCGACCCAATCCACCAGCGCAGTTGTTGCCTGCTGACGCAGACGCTGGCCGTTACCACTGGGCTCCTCGGCAATGCCCAGCGCGGCAAACAAACGCCGGTCATGGTCATAGGCGCGCAATTGCAGCGTGGGTAACCCGCTGCTGGTTAACGGGCCCATCCCCAGGCGCAGGCATATACAGGTGGTTTCGCCCAGGTCATCCGGCAACGGCAGGCTACCGTCTTCAATCCACAGGTCGGTGGCCTCATCCCCCGACACATGGCCGTACTGTTCCAGTATTAGCCTGATTTCGCCAAGTGCCTTGCTTGTGCCGCACCAGCCGATGGTCAGGCACCTCATGGCGACACCGACAGGTAGTCGTTCAGCACCTGCCCCACACTCGGCGTTTGCAGCAAGCCGCTGTGTTGCAGGAAGCCCATGATATTGCTCATCAACGGGTGCTGGCGGGTGATGGGGAACGCCAGCGCTGATATTTCATCGCGCAGCACACCGCGCAGGCGCTCGCTGATGTCGAGGTGTTCGATCAGGTGCAGGTCGAAGTTTTTCTGCAGGTCGTTGGTCAGATAGTGCGCCAGGAATGTTGGCAGTACCTGGGCGATGCTGTCACGGTCGTCCGGGCTCGCGGCTTGCCAGTAGATGCGCACCAGCCGCGTCCAGAACTGCGCGTGGCGACCTTCGTCAAACAGGTGGTCGTCCATCAAACCTCGTATGGAGGCCTTGACACTGCGGTCCTTGGAAAACGCTGCTACATCGTGGGTCACGGTGTTTTCGGCGATGGCTACGCCAATCAGCTCTACTGCATCGCTCAGGTGTGTCGGAGCCTGCGCCTGCGCCGCCGGCAGCGCACGACTCAGTTCGATATGCCCGGGGAGGTCGAGCGGTTGTATGCCCGTCATTGCGACAGTCTGTTGCATGAAATCCAGGGCCACCAAGGCGTGGTAGTCCTCGTCCACCACAACCGTCATCGCATCAACGCGACAGGCGAGGGGGAAGGGCAGCGAGAAGCGATTCTTGGCAATGCTGCGCGCGGTCTTGTCGACGATTTCGGTTTCGAAAATAACCACGTCGTGGATGAATTTGTAGAAGCTCTGCACCAGCACGAAGTCGCGCCACTGCGGGCAATGTTCCATGAAGGTCTCGCTGAGTACCAAGGGCTGACGGCACAGTGGGTAGATCAGCTTGTCATCGTCTTCCAGCAAGCGGCGAGGGCGGGTTCGGATGGTTGCGCGGCGTTCCCAGTCGTCGGCGATGGTGGTGTAGCCAGCCGTATTCATGGGTGCACCTCTTGCAGTGCGGCCTGCACCTCGTCCCAGAACGTGATACGGCTTTCTACGGCGGCAAGGGCTGCGTCGTGGGCCTGCTGCGGATAAGTCGGGTTGGCACCCACCAGGCGTTCGAGCAACTGCTCTGCTGCTCGCCCATGATGCTCAGTGTCCACCTCAATGTGGCGCTCGAAGTAACCACACAAGGCGGATGCCTGGCGGTGGATGAGCGTGTCGGGCTGCAGGAGGTGTTCGAACATACTTGGGATGACGCGCTCACGCCCATGAAGGAATGCGGCTGCTACGCAATGTGTAGGGGCTTCCAGCGCCATCCGCAGCGTGTCACTGACGAAGCGCGCTGCGCCAGCAGGAACATCGGCCATGCGCAGGGCAGTGCTTGCTTCCACGCCTTGGTGCTGCAGTGCAATGAAACGGTGTATCGCCGAGGTGCTGGCGCCGACTTCGACCATGGCTTCCAGGTACCACTCGAAGTGGCTGCAATGGCCTTGCCTGGGGTGAGAGTCTGATTCTTCGCCCAGCACAATCTCATTGATCAGGCGTGCAGCTTGCGGGTCGGCCGGTGGCAGCCAGGGTAGGCGAGTGCAGGTCAGGTCCTGTTGCAGGCGTTTGGTGAGCGTCATGAAGTCCCAGACAGCGAAAACATGGTGTTCCATGAATAGTTGTAACTTTTCCAACGAACTTATTTCCAGAAATAACGGATGGCTGCACAACAGCCGTTTTCTTTGTTCCAGCAAAGGTTGGTACATGGTTGATGCCTATAAGTTATTGCGTCTGCCGCTAAAACAGCATTGGACTTTTGTATGCGGCAAGAAGATAAAAAGATGTAAACCAGGCTTTGCGCGCACGAGCGCTCACGCAAGTGGGGCTGCACGGTCGATTTGAGTGTCTGGTCTAGTAAGGAAAGATAATAAGCGGGCTAAACAAATTGGCGAGTATATGAATGCATTAGATGTTTTTCTAAATAATATAAGCTGTCGGCAACTTACTTTATAAGAGTGGGAAGTTTCTTCTGCGCGGGGCGCCACCGGTCAGGTAGGGAACCCCGCGGCGCTCGGCGGGCAAGATAAGAGACCTGACACCTTATTAGAGAGTCTTCGCTCCGCTGGCATCCAGGTTATTGAGATAGGTTGTGATCACTTCCATCCCGCGCATCAAGTGATTACGCAGTGTCAGGATACTTTCCTGGACTTTCTTTTGTGCCACAAGGTTCAGCAGTTCGCGGTGGTCTTCCTGGGATGTCTCGCCCAGCCCCATCGCCTCAAGGTTGAAACGCAGGAAGCGCTCCTCCTCGTTCAACCCGTGTTCCACCAACTTGAGCAGCCGCTGGTTGGGAGCCTTGCTATACAGGGTCATGTGAAACAGGCGATTGAGACGGCCAATCTCTGTGTAGTCTTTTTCCTGTTCCAGGGCACAGATGAACGTGTCTGCCTCGGCGATATCGGCTTCGGTCAGCAAGGGAATCGACAAGCGCAGGGCTTCAGACTCCAGCAACATTCGCAGCTCATAGGTTTCAGCCGAATTGTCTTCGATCAACGGTGCAACCACGGCGCCCTTGTGGGTGACCACGTGCAGCAGCGACTGGGCCTCCAACTGGCGCAAGGCTTCACGCACCGGCATGCGGCTGACCCCGAACAGGCTGGCCAGCTCCTGCTGACGCATGGCGGTACCGCAGGGCAAGCGGCCATCAAGGATGGCATTGCGCAAGGTTTCTTCAATCACGGAGCGAGCAAGATGGGCGGGAATAGGACCGCTGACCTTGATGCTGTTCAAAGGATTCGGCTTCTGCGTCACGGTTACGCTATCGTCCTTATTAAAATAGTGGTGGCTAATTGGATCCAATGCACACTAGAGGCTGCCCATAAGCTTGTCAAACCAGCACAGTTTCGGCTTGTAAGCGTTTCAACGCGTGATTCCGGCGGCCCACATGCAGGCTTTGCGGGGTCTGACGCGCCAGTGCCATGTTGCGACATTCCCCTATATCGATATTCTTTAACGGTATTTAAATTGCCGTTCTTATATCTATAAAGTCACTCTCCTGACTGATCGGGAGTGACCTCATGTCCGCCACCTCTACTGTTCCAACAGCGGCCCTCTGCGCCCAAGCATTCGAGATTCGACCACTGCCTGGCAGCGTGGGTGCCGAAATCATCGGCCTGGACTTGTCCCGCCCGGTCAACGATCAGGATTTCGCCCGCATTCACCGCGCGCACCTGAACCATCACGTCGTAGTGTTCCGCGACCAGCGCATCACCCCCGAACAACAGATCGCCTTCAGTCGCCGCTTTGGCGTACTGCAAATCCACGTGCTCAAACAATTCCTGCTGGCCAACCACCCGGAAATCCTGATCGTCTCCAATATCATCGAAAACGGCCAATCCATCGGCCTGGGTGACGCAGGCAAATTCTGGCACTCGGACCTGTCCTATAAAGAGCTGCCGAGCCTGGGCTCGATGCTCCACGCCCAGGAGCTGCCGTCCGAAGGCGGCGATACCCTGTTCGCCGACATGCACAAAGCCTGGGATCAACTGCCCGAGCACCTGCGTAAAGCCGTTGAAGGCCGCAGTGCCGCGCACTCTTATACCGCGCGCTACAGCGAAACCAAATTCGAAGGCAACTGGCGGCCGACGTTGACGCCCGAGCAGCTTGCCCAAGTCGCGGAAGTGGTTCACCCCATCGTGCGCACCCACCCGGAAAACGGCCGCAAGGCGCTGTTCGTCAGTGAAGGCTTCACCACCCGCATCGTCGGCCTGCCGGAAGACGAAAGCCGCGACCTGCTGGCCCAGCTCTACGCCCACAGCGTGCTGCCGCAGAACATCTACCGCCACCAATGGCAGCCCCACGACCTGGTGTTCTGGGACAACCGCTCGCTGATCCACCTGGCCGCCGGTTGCCCGAGCCATCTGCGCCGCAAGCTCTTTCGCACCACCATCCAGGGCGACGCGCCTTTCTGATTCGGAGCATGACCATGTCCAGGAACATTCCATTCGCACGGCTGCCCGCGACTGTCGGCCTGAGTGTCAGCCTGTTGGCCGGCAGCCTGCTCGCGCCGACGTCCGCGCAAGCCGAAGGCGAGATCCGCATCGCCGAACAGTTCGGCATCGTCTACCTGCTGCTTAACGTGGTGCGCGACCAGAACCTGATCGAAAAATATGGCAAGCAGGAAGGCCTCGACATCAAGGTCGATTGGACCCAGCTGTCCGGCGGCGCCGCGGTCAACGACGCACTGCTCTCCGGTTCTATCGACATCGCCGGTGCCGGCGTCGGCCCGCTGCTGACCATCTGGGACCGCACCCACGGCAAGCAGAACGTCAAGGCCGTGGCCTCCCTGGGCAACTTCCCCTACTACCTGGTGAGTAACAATCCCAAGGTCAAGACCATTGCCGACTTCACCGACAAGGACCGTATCGCCGTGCCGGCGGTGGGCGTGTCGGTACAGTCGCGCTTCCTGCAATATGCCGCCGCCAAGCAATGGGGCGACAAGGAATTCAATCGCCTCGACAAGTACACCGTCGCTGTCCCGCACCCGGATGCCACCGCTGCCCTGATCGCTGGTGGCACCGAACTGACCGGGCACTTTTCCAACCCGCCATTCCAGGACCAGGCCCTGGCCAACCCTAACGTGCATGTGGTGCTGAACACCTACGACCTGCTGGGGCCGAACTCGCCAACGGTACTGTTTTCCACCGAAAGATTCCGCAACGACAACCCGAAAACCTACAAGGCGTTTGTCGAGGCGTTGACCGAAGCCGCGCAGTTCGCCCAGAACGATAAAGGCGCTGCGGCCGACACTTACATCCGTGTCACCAAGGCCAGGATCGACCGCGCCGAGTTGCTGAAAATCATCGACAACCCGCAGTTCGAATTCAGCGTCACGCCGAAAAACACCTACCCGCTGGCGGAGTTCCTCTACCGCGTCGGCGCCATCAAAAACAAGCCTGAATCGTGGAAGGACTACTTCTTCCAGGACGCCAAGCCCCTGCAAGGAAGTTGAGATGAACGCCCCCTTGCAAGGCCACACGGCCAGCAACCTGCACACCCGCTTGCCATTGCTGGCGATGGATAACGTCAGCCTGGAATACCGCACACCGGAGCGCGTGGTGCGGGCCACTCATCAAGTCAGCTTCGAGATCGACCCGGCGGATCGCTACGTGTTGCTCGGCCCATCGGGTTGCGGCAAATCCACACTGCTCAAGTCCATTGCCGGGTTTATCAAACCTTGCGAAGGCGAGATCCGCCTGCTGGGGCAAAAGGTCGAACAGCCGGGCCCCGATCGCATCGTGGTGTTCCAGGAGTTCGACCAGTTGCCGCCGTGGAAAACCGTCAAACAGAACGTGATGTTCCCGCTGCTGGCGTCGAAAACCTTACCGCGTCCCGAAGCCGAAGAGCGGGCACTGCACTACCTCGACAAAGTCGGTCTCACCGCCTTTGCCGACGCTTACCCGCACACGCTTTCCGGCGGTATGAAAGCCCGCGTGGCCATCGCCCGCGCCCTGGCCATGCAGCCGAAAATCCTGCTGATGGATGAGCCCTTCGCCGCCCTCGACGCCCTGACCCGGCGCAAGATGCAGGAAGAATTGCTGCTGCTCTGGGAAGAGGTGCGCTTCACCCTGCTATTCGTCACCCACTCCATCGAAGAAGCGCTGGTGGTGGGCAATCGCATCCTGTTGCTGTCGCCGCACCCGGGGCGCGTGCGCGCGGAAATCCACAGCCATCAATACGACCTGCACAGCCTCGGTGGCGTGGAGTTCCAGGCGTCGGCGCGGCGGATTCATCGCCTGCTGTTCGATGAAGCGCCCGAGGCCGAACGTGAGTTGGGTTTCGCCGATATCCGCATCGCTTACTAAGGGGACAACCCAATGCGCCAGGAATACGAAATTGCCCTTGAGCCGCTGCTCAGCGTCCCCGTTGAACGCGAACTGCCCCTGCGCCAACGCCTGTGGCAACAAGGCTGGCTGCGCAAGGGTCTGATCCTGATCGTGCTCGCGATCCTTTGGGAAGCCGTCGCGCGCTACCAGAACAACGACCTGCTGCTGCCGAGTTTCCTGCAGACCTTTCACGCGCTCTACGACGGCCTGCTCAGTGGCGAACTGCTGAGCAAGGTGAGCATCTCGCTGGTGGTGCTGATCAAGGGCTACCTGATCGGCATCGTGCTGGCGTTTGCCCTGACCACCCTCGCGGTGTCGACGCAACTGGGCCGTGACCTGCTGAGCACCCTGACCTCAATGTTCAACCCACTGCCGGCCATCGCTTTATTGCCGTTGGCGCTGCTGTGGTTTGGCCTGGGCCAGAACAGCCTGATCTTCGTGCTGGTGCATTCGGTGTTGTGGGCGCTGGCGCTCAACACGTATTCGGGGTTTCTCGGCGTGTCCGAAACCCTGCGCATGGCCGGCCGCAACTATGGCCTCAACGGCATGCGTTTCGTGGTGTTCATCCTGATCCCGGCGGCACTGCCGTCGATCCTCGCCGGCCTGAAAATCGGCTGGGCCTTCGCCTGGCGCACACTGATCGCCGCCGAGCTGGTATTCGGTGCGACCAGCGGCAAGGGCGGTCTGGGCTGGTACATCTTCCAGAACCGCAATGAGCTGTACACCGACAAGGTATTCGCCGGGTTGGCGGTGGTGATCCTGATCGGCCTGCTGGTGGAGAACCTGGTGTTCGACACCTTCGAGCGGCTCACCGTGAAGCGTTGGGGCATGCAGCGCTGATACACCCATCCTGCTACGATTGCGGCCAGCTCACTCCCGACTGATCATGAGTGCTTGGCATGCAACTACCCGACATGAACCTGCTGGTCGCCCTCGACGCCCTGCTCGACGAGGGCAGCGTGGTGGGCGCCGCGCGGCGGATGAACCTCAGCCCGGCGGCCATGAGCCGTACCCTCACACGTATTCGAGAAGCGGTGGGCGATCCGATCCTGGTACGCGCCGGTCGCGGGCTGGTACCCACGCCCAAGGCCTTGCAGTTGCAGAGCCAGGTGCGCAACGTGGTGGAGCAGGCGGCGTTGTTGTTTCGCTCGGCGGATCAGGTTGACCTGAGCACCCTGCGCCGTCGCTTCAGCGTGCGCGCCAATGACTTTTTCATCGGCGTGTATGGTGGACGCCTGTTCGACACCATGGAGCGCATGGCGCCGTTGTGCGAGCTGTGTTTCGTACCCGAAGGCGACACCGATGATGAAGCCCTGCGCGAGGGGCGGCTGGATCTACGGGTGAGCAACACTATGCCGGTCACCCCGGAAGTGAAGGTGCAGAACCTGTTTTCCACCACCTTCGTGGGCCTCGCGCGCGAGGACCATCCGTTGTTTGACGAAGAGATCACCGCAGCGCGCTTCGCCAGCTATTCCCATATAAGCATCTCGCGGCGTGGCATCGCCCGTGGCCCGATCGACACTGCACTGAATGCTCAGGGCCTGGAGCGACGCGTGGCGATGATTGCCCCGGGCTTTCACGGTGCGATGTTCATGTTGCCCGACTCCGACCTGATTCTGCCGGTGCCCAAAGAGGCGCTCTACAGCGCCAATCGCCTGAAGCTGCCACTGCGCGCGTTTGCGTTGCCGATCTCGCTGCCGACGTTGGTATTGGCCCAATCCTGGCACCCGCGCTTCGACAAAGACCCGGCTCATAGGTGGTTGCGCGAGACGATGCGTGAGAGCTGCCACGCCACCTGGCTGGAAGCCCAACCAACCTGATTTACAAGCCATGCACGGTCAAAATGTGGGAGGGGGCTTGCTCCCGATTGCTGTGTGCCAGACCCAGATTTTCTATCTAATCCACCGCAATCGGGAGCAAGCCCCCTCCCACAAGGGTTCTATAGTGAATCCAGGATTGTGTCTGGCGCACTTATACCCTGCCAACATGTAACTTTTTGTCATGCATGTGCCTGATTAAACTGCTCGGGTATTTCTAATTCCGAGTTACCTGTTCATGACTTTCCTCGCTGCCCCCACCCTTGCGGCTGCAGCCAAACCCACCGCTATCACCCCGCCTGTATTTGGCTCGCGCATCATCATCGGCCTGGTCGGCGTGTTGCTGGCGGTACTGGTGTCCGGTCTCAACGAGATGGTCACCAAGGTGGCCCTCGCGGATATTCGCGGTGCGCTGTACATCGGTTTTGACGAAGGCACCTGGCTGGTCGCTGCGTACACGGCCACCTCCGTGTCGGCCATGGCCTTTGCGCCCTGGTGCTCGGTGACGTTTTCCCTGCGGCGCTTCACCCTGTGCGCCATCGGCCTGTTCACCGTGCTTGGCATCCTTTGCCCGTTTGCGCCGAACTACGAAAGCCTGCTGTTGCTGCGTACCGTCCAAGGCCTGGCGGGCGGCGCCTTGCCGCCGATGCTGATGACCGTGGCGCTGCGCTTCCTGCCGGCCAACGTCAAGCTGTATGGCCTGGCCGGCTACGCGCTTACCGCCACGTTCGGGCCGAGCCTCGGCACGCCGTTGGCGGCGCTGTGGACTGAATATGTCGGCTGGCAGTGGGCGTTCTGGCAGATCGTCGGGCCGTGTCTGCTGGCGATGGCCGCCGTGGCTTACGGCTTGCCGCAAGACCCGCTGCGCCTGGAGCGCTTCAAGCAGTTCAACTGGCGCGGCCTGCTGCTGGGGTTTCCGGCGATCTGCATGCTGGTGATCGGCATTCTGCAGGGCAATCGCCTGGACTGGTTCGAGTCGGGCCTGATCACTTTCCTGCTGTGCGGCGGCAGCGTGCTGCTGGTGCTGTTCATGTTCAATGAATGGTCGCACCCGATGCCGTTTTTCAAGTTGCAGATGCTCGGCCTGCGTAACCTGGCGTTTGCCCTGATCGTGCTGGCAGGCGTGCTGATGGTGCTGACCTCGGTGATCATCATCCCCTCGAGTTTCCTCGCTCAGGTCCAGGGTTATCGCCCCCTGCAAACCGCGCCGGTGATGCTGCTGATGGCGCTGCCGCAATTGATCGCGCTGCCTCTGGTGGCTGCGTTGTGCAACCTGCGTTGGGTCGATTGCCGCTGGGTACTGGGGATCGGGCTGGGGATGTTGGTGCTGTGCTGCGTGGGCAGTGCGCACCTGACCTCGGCGTGGATTCGCGACGATTTCTACGGCCTGTACCTGCTGCAAATCTTCGGGCAGCCCATGGCCGTTTTGCCGCTGCTGATGCTCTCCACCGGCAGCATCCAACCGGCGGATGGGCCGTTCGCCTCGGCCTGGTTCAACACCGTCAAAGGCCTGGCCGCTGTTGTTGCCACCGGTGTACTGGATGCGCTGACCACCCAGCGCCTGCACTTTCACTCGACCATGCTGGTGGACCGCCTGGGCAACTCGCCGGCGGCCGACGGCGATGCGCCGGGCTTGGCCCACCGCCTGCACGAGCAGGCCGTGGTGCTGACTTCTTCGGATCTTTATTACGTCATGGCTGCTGTCGCGGTGGCGTTGATCCTGCTGATTTTCTGGATGCCCACGCGGATTTTTCCGCCTCGCGCACCGACCTAGCCACAAGGACTTCCCATGAAACGCAAAGACAAAATTGCCGTCTCCGTTATCGCCGTGTTTGCCGTCGGCGTGCTGGTGTACCTGGTCGCGCCCGACCTGTTGGGCAACAAGCGCCAGGCCACCAACGACGCCTTCGTCGCCGCCGACTTCACCCTGGTGGCGCCGCGTGTGGCGGGCTTTATCAAGGAAGTGCTGGTGGAAGACAACCAGCGCGTCAAGGCCGGGCAACTGCTTGCGCTGATCGACGACCGTGATTTTCGCGCCGCCGCCCAGGCCGCCGACGCCGACACCCTGGTCGCCCAGGCCCAGCTGAAAAACGCCACCGCGACCCTGGAGCGCCAAACCTCGGTGATCGCCCAGGCCCAGGCCACCGTGGCGGTAGACCGTGCCGAAGTCGCCTTCGCCGAACACGAACTGAACCGCTACAACCACCTCGCCGGCGTGGGCGCGGGCACCGTGCAGAACGCCCAGCAAGCCAAGACCCGCATCGACCAGGCCACCGCGCGCCTGGCCAACGCAACGGCGGTGTTGGCGGCCGAGCGCAAGCAGGTGGAAATCCTCACGGCCCAGCGCGATGCCGCCGAAGCTGGGCTCAAGCGTGCCCAGGCCGCGTTGGAAATGGCCAGCTATCAGCTGTCCTATACGCGCATCGTCGCGCCAGTGGATGGGATGGTCGGTGAGCGCGCGGTGCGGGTGGGGGCCTATGTGACGCCGGGCAGCAAGATCCTCGCGGTGGTGCCGTTGGCCGAGGCCTACGTGGTCGCCAATTTCCAGGAAACCCAGCTGTCCCATATGCACGCCGGCCAGGCCGTGCAGGTGCGGGTCGACAGCCTCGACGGGGAGCTGCTCAACGGCCACCTGGAGAGCCTTGCGCCCGCCACGGGTGTGACCTTCGCGTCGGTCAAGCCGGATAACGCAACCGGCAACTTCACCAAGGTGGTGCAGCGTATCCCGGTGAAGATTGTCCTCGAACCCAACCAGCCGCTGACCGAGCGCCTGCGGGTCGGCATGTCGGTCGAGGCCAGCGTCGACACCCAGCCGGTCGCGCAGCAGCGTGAAGTGGCCCAGCAATGAAACACCTCGCCTGGCTCACCCTGAGCGTTATCAGCCTGAGCGCCTGCACCGTGGGCCCGGATTTTCAGCGCCCGCACACCTCGCAAGCCACGCAATGGAGCGAACCTCAGGGTCGACAAGCCGCCAGCCGCGCTGTCAGCGAGCCGCTGCAAGAGCGCTGGTGGGACGTGTTCCACGATGAGCAACTGTCGGCGCTCACACGCCGCGCGCTCAGCGATAACCTCGACCTGAAACTGGCCAGCAGCCGCCTGCAACAAAGCCGCGCCGTGCGCCAGGTGACCACCGCCGAGCGCTATCCCACTGTCGACGCCACGGGTGCCTACCAGCGCAAACGCAACAGCGGCAAAGGCTTGAACGACCCCTCCGGCGAAAACGGCCGTTCCGCGTTCAACCAGTGGGACGCGGGCTTCTCGGCGTCCTGGGAGCTGGACTTCTGGGGGCGGGTCAAACGCGAAACCGAAGCCGCCGACGCCACCCTGCAAGTCGCGGAAAACGACCGCCGCGCCGTGCTGTTGTCGGTACTGGCCGAGACCGCCCAGGACTACATCCAACTGCGCGGCGTGCAAAATACCCGCGCGGTGACCGAGCAAAACCTCGACGTCGCCCGCCACAGCCTCAAGCTCTCGCAACTGCGCCTGGCCGACGGCGTGGCCACAGACCTGGACGTCGCCGAAGCCGCCGCCCAGGTCGCCGCCATCGAAGCGCGCCTGCCGGATCTGCAGCAACGCCAGGACCAGTTGATCAATGCCCTCAGCCTGCTGATGGGCGAGCCACCTCAAGCCCTGCACGCGCAATTGTCCAAGGATGCTGCCGTGCCGCAGACCCAACGCCAGGTCGCCATCGGCCTGCCGTCGGAACTCGCCGAGCGCCGCCCCGACATCCGCCAGGCCGAAGCGCGCCTGCACGCCGCCACCGCCAGCATCGGCGTGGCCAAGGGCGACTTTTACCCGCGCATCACCTTGTCCGGCAGCCTCGGCTCCCAGGCCATGCAACTGTCGGATTTCGGCTCCTGGGGCTCTCGCGCGTTTGCCTTCGGCCCGCAAGTGAGCCTGCCGCTGTTCAATGGCGGCCGCCTGCAAGGCATGCTGAACCTGCGCGAAGCCCAGCAACAGGAAGCGGCCCTGGCCTACCAGCAAACTGTGCTGCGCGCCTGGCATGAAATCGACGACCAATTGACCCGCTACAACGCCAGCCAACTGCGCCGCGACAGCCTCGCCGAAGCCGTGCGCCAGAACCAGATCGCCCTGACCACCGCGCAGCACCAGTACGTCGAAGGCGTGGTGGATTTCGTCAACGTGCTCACCGTGCAAAGTGCGCTGCTGGCCACGCAGGAGCAGTGGGTGGAGAGTTCTACCGGCGTGTCGTTGGCGATGGTGGGGCTGTACAAGGCGTTGGGGGGAGGGTGGGAGTCGGTGTATCCGCTGGCAGAGGTTCGGCGCTGAAATTGGAGCAGAAGTCGCTGTGAAGCAGCGAGAGAAACCCAGTGCTACTTCTAAGACTGCAATAGCATGAAGGTAACATCATCTTCCGTTGAGCAATTTTCGAGGGTTTGCCCTGCGATAGCCTTGAACTGGTCTGCGGCTGAAAGCTCGGCCCAGAACCCATCGGTAGCCAAGATCCATGTTGTACCTTGGGTGATCTGCATGGATTGAATATGAGGCTCATGGGCCCGTCGGTGGCTCATGCAGTTGAGCAGCGTTTTGCGCGCGGGGCTGCTGGCGATGAATGAATGGCTCAGATCACCTTTCCAGTTGGGGCCGCAATGAGGTGGGCTCAGCCAGTTCATGCTTTGATCTGTCTCCAGGTAACCCAGACAGCAGTCACCGGCGTGAATGGAGATGGCCGTTTGGCCAACCACCAGCATTACGAGATAGCTGGTGGAGGCAAATGGAAAGTCTGGGCATATATTCGAGTGCACTTCGTCCAGTGAAGTAAGTACCCGTTTCAGGGTGTGATCGGGACAAGACACGACAGAAGGTTGCGCGCCGGAAAAGCACTCAAGCAGATGGTGGCTCAAGGCTCTCGCTAATTGCCCGCTACCTGGTTTTGAGGTGCCGTCGGCAATCACGTAGAGGTACGCACCTGAGTTCTGTGTGGAACCGCTTGCATCGCGATTTTCTGTTCTATGAGTTCCTTTGCGACTGAGGCTCGCGTGCAGGATCAAGCGGCCACTCCCAGCTTAATCAATGCCTTCAGGCGTCCGTAAATCAACGCCTCACGATCGTGATCTTGAGCGGTGCTTTGGATTACGTCGTGAAACGCGGATAGCGACAGTAATGCGGTGAATTGTTCGCTCACGAACTGCCGCAGGTCGATGGGTGCACACTTCCTCTTCAATGAGTTCTTCCCTGCCGTCCAATAGCGCGATGATGTCTTCTATGTCGTTGGACATCAGCACATCGCCACGACCGCGACCCTATAAGCCTGCAGTTTTGCGGCGAGAAACCACGGTGCGGCAAATACCTTGATGAGCGTTCCGTTGGGTAGTGTGTAGTCGACGGCATTTTCCAATCCGCCGATGAACCAAGTATTGGCAAAGCCCAATACCTTCTGCTCGGTGGGCATAAAATCGACTTTCAGATTGCCCAGTCGTAAACGACAGGTTACCGAGTCTTGGCCGGTATTTTTGAAGCCTCGGTGTTTCAGCGTTTCTTCCAGGCGATACCAGTCAGTGGTGCCGGCCAGGTGAATGACCAAATCAACATCATCCGTGCCGCGAATCGATTCCAGGGTGTATTCATCGGTGATAAGCAAAACGGTGGTGCAACCGCCGACGAAGGCGACTTGCGTGCGCAACTCTTCGCCCAACGCCTCAGCAACCTCCTCAAGCATTTGCAGCATCATTGTTCTGTTGGACGTCACAGGATCCACTCCCGCAGCATGGCATCGGCCACTTTGGCTTCGCGAGGGCCCCCGATGCGGATGGCGTCAACGAGGGCCAGGAAATGATAAAGAAGCTCATCTTTCTTCACCGCGCCAGGAACCGTTTTATACAACGGTGTGATTTCCTGACCTTTGCTTTTTCCGTATGCGTCCGGCCAGACGGGAATGAGGTCGCCGCCGCTCATCACTTTTCCCGCCAAGACTGGTGCGGCGAAGGCTGTCGGAATACCGCGAACGATAGGGCCTGGTTTAACCGGGAAAATATAGCGGATGCCGTACGTGACCAAATCAAGCAGTGCCTTGCTTCTTACCAAAGGAATTCCGTCGGTGTGGCTCGTATAGATCAAGCCAATTTCCCTGCAACGATTCAGGGATGAGGAAACCTCTGTTTTGCTTAGGCCCAACGCTGAGGACAGCGCTCTCACAGAATAGGTTTGTGAGCTGTGTCCTTCAAAGTCTTCGTCTACTCCATCCCAGCCCCGCCAGTCATCAATTGACGAAAGTTGAACAGTTTCGAAGTTTTGAATGTAATCCGGAAGATTTTGAAACCCGAGGCTCGCGCTCTCTTTTTCCACAGAGAACACTCGTTTTTTTACGCGCTCCCCTTTGGCCTGTAGTTCCAGGCTGATCAGTTTGAACAGGATGACGATGTCTTGACTTTTCATGGGGCTCCAAAAGCGAGTGTCCTCTGTCCGCGGACAGAGGACACTTTCTTGCACAGGGTTGACACTCATGTCAACGGTTTTGCAAAAACACCACATACCCCCGAAACCACTCACTCTCCTGCAAATACCCCGGCTCCTCCCACTCCCCGCCCTGAATCAAACCGATTTTGAACGGCAGCCCCATCCGGTTCATCCGTGGCAGATACGCCGCGTAATCCGGAATGCTCTGGCGGCCCTGATACGTCTGTACCACCACTTCATCTACCACGCCCTTAAGCTGGGCGATGGCGGTGGGGTCGGCGTTGCTGCTCCAGTCCATCAGGCCGGTGATGCTCAGTTTCAGATCGGCCGGCAGGCGCTGGCGCAGGTCGCGCAGGAAGTCGGCGTACTCGTGCAGGTATTGGGTGCGGGCGTCGAAGTCGAGCTGGATGCCGACCACCGGGTTGCCTGCATCGCGCCAGCGTTGTACCTGGCCGAGCAGTTGGGTGTAGACCTGTTCGGGCCAGTGCAGGGTGTGGGCGCGGTAGACCACCCAGACCTCGCCTCGGGTGAGGCGCGGCACGCTGATGCCTTGGGCGATCAGTTGCACACCACGCTGGGGCGCGCGGCGGGTGGCGTTGATCTGGCCCTGGAGGATGTACAAGGTCTTGGCCTGCTTGAGTACCGGCTGCGGAGTGACGCCGCTCCACAGCCAGAAGGCGTCATAGTCGCGGGCATCGACGGCACCGAATGCCGGGCTTGCCAGCAACAGCACGCCCAGCCACAGGTGTTTCACCAGTAGTACTGCAGCGATTTGCCCCACTGGGTGTCGGCGAAACCACTTTTCAGTTGGCGGAACCAGGCTTTGCGCACGGCGGGCTCGACGTCCTGGCCGCCGCAGCTGTTGTAGCCGGCCGGCGCGTAGCAGTTGATGGCGCGGAACAAGGCGTAGGCCTTGTCGTTTTTTGGCGCCTTGGCGTTGGCGATGACCTGCTTGTAACCGTCGAGCCGCGAGAAGGTTTCACCCTTGAAGTCCGATGCGCTGCTGCCCAGGCTGCCGGCGGCACGGGCTTGTTCCAGGGGCATGCCGTCCAGGCCGTTGCGCAGGATGAATTCGCCGAAGCAGTTCAGGGCCTGGGGGTTCTTCGCGTCGGTCTGCAAGGTCGCGGCGGTTTGCGCGATGCTCGGGCAGGCGTAGCCGGATTCGGCCTTGTCGCCGTTCCACTGGAACAGCTTAAGCGTCTGGCTGGCGCTGTAGACATAACCCAGGCTGGTGCCCAGCTTGTCCTCGGGGGCCTGGGCCGGCAGTTGCTTGAGGTCCTCGGCGAACGTGGCGAACTGGCCGTGCAGCAGGTCTTTGTAGAGCAGCACGAATTGCGCCGTCTGGCGCTCTAACGGATCGCTGGCCTGGGCGATCTGCTGGCGCAGCAATTCAGGCCCGGCGACGTTGCGCAGCAGGATGTAGCGCACTTGTTTGGCGCTGATCGGCGAATCGCTGGCGAACACCTTGGCCAACTGGCCGCTGCGCTCGTAGTTCATGGCCAGGGCCAACTCCAACTGGTCGCGTTGCAGCGGCAGTTTTGCCAGTGGCAACAGTTGCAGCCACAGGGCCTCGGCGCCTTTCCAGTCCTGCTTGGCTTCCAGTGCCAGGGCGCGCAGGGTCTGTTGGCTGAAGGCAAAATAGTTCAGGTTCGACGGCACGCTCTGCGGCAACTGCTTCAAGGCGGCGTCCGGTTGATGCTCGATGTACAGCGCGCACACGGCCAGCAAGTACTCATAGAGCTCTGGCTCGCTGGCGAACACGGCCTTTTGCTTCTCAAGGTCTGCGCGGCTGATGGCCGGCTGGTTGCCGCCGCGCATCACCATCAGGTCGCTGACGAGCTGGATCATCGGGGTCTTGACGGCATCGCTGTTGACCATCAACAGCTTGAGGTCAGCTTCTTCTACCAGCTGATCCTCAGACACATTGCGCTGCTCGTCGGTGGCCGTCAGTGCCCAGGCGAACGCGTCGGCGAGCTGGGTGTTGTCGTCGGCCAGCCAGTACACCCGGCGCAGCAGACCGTGGGCCGAGGCCGCGTACTCGCCCTGTGGATAAGCCTTCAGGTAGGCGTTGAAGCCCTGTTCGGCCGTGGCCAGTGCGGGCTTATCCACACGGTCCAGGTGCGGCATGCCGTCTTCGTCATAGGTGTCGGCCTGGGCCTGGTTGAGCGCTGTGCGGGCGGTCATGTACAGCGCGGTTTCCTTCAGCCACGGCGACTGGGCACTGCCGACGCCAGCAAAGCCTTGCGCGGCCTCGGCGAAGCGGCCGCTGTAGAAATCGGCGGC
This sequence comes from Pseudomonas sp. BIGb0381, assembly GCF_024809815.1. Lineage (NCBI taxonomy): Bacteria > Pseudomonadati > Pseudomonadota > Gammaproteobacteria > Pseudomonadales > Pseudomonadaceae > Pseudomonas > Pseudomonas sp. BIGb0381. The sequence goes on along the minus strand of NZ_JANUEN010000016.1, from coordinate 61,273 downwards.
GGCTTGCAGGTAGGTGCGAAACGGTTGGCCGTCAGCTGACTGGATCTGCTGCGCCTCGGCGATCACCGGGCCATCCCAGGTGCAGGTGGTGAGCAGTTGCAGCCGCGCCTTCGCCAGCAGCGTGCGCTCGGCCGCCGGCATATCGGCCTTGACCACTTGGCGGATAAACGCCGTGGCGCTGTCATCGTCGTTGCTGCGGCAGCGGCTGCCTTCGCCATTGAGGAACGCTTCGCCGGCGGTTTTGTACGCCTCGCGCTTGATGCCCAGGGGCGTCAGCAGGGTGTCCAGCTCAGCGGTAGGCGAATCGTCCGAGTCGGGCTCAGTCTCGGCGCTGGAGGCAGCGGCCAGGCGATACACCGGGAACGGCACCGGGCCGAAACCCTGGGCCAGGTCATCTTCGCTCAACGCCTTGGGCGCCAACGGCGCGGCCTTTTTGTCGGCCAGCAACAGGCGCAGGTTGACCCGGCTGTCATTGCCTGGGCTCAGGAACGGCACGTTGTTGCAAGGGTCCAGGCTGTCACGCGAGACACGCCAGTCGGGGTAGCACGAATCGTCGGAACTGGCCTGGGCCTGCTGGGAAATACCGGCCAGCAGGGCCAGTGCCACGGGAGAGAGAAAACCGATGCGCATGACGTGTCCTTGATCCTGGGTCCTTGGAGGGCGGCAATCATAGCTCGAACGATAAAAGTTCTGGGGTGAAGGCCTACACAAAAAACGGAATTCTCCGGTTATGGTGAGTGGCAATTTAACTGCACTGACCTAGACTGCCGGCTACCACAGGGAGTAGTGATGTATGGAGCAGTTGCGTAGCTGGGCGTTGGGTTTTTCCTGTCTGTTGGGTGTGGCGCAGATGGCTATGGCAGAGGAGCCGTTGCTGGACCATTCCCCGCCGTCAGTCGATGCTGGGACCGCTGGCGAGGCCCGTGGCGTATTGCGCGCCCGCGACCAGGCGATGCTGGCCAGCGAATTGTCCGGACGCATCGTCGACTTACCGTTCAGCGAAGGCGAGTCATTCAAGAAGGGTGACACCCTGGCGCGCTTCGATTGTTCGGCCTACCAGGCCCAGCTCAACGCCGCATCGGCGGCCAGCCGCGGTGCCGGTGAAGAGCTGGCCCATAACAAGCAATTGGCTGCACTGAATTCCGTCGGGCGTTTCGAGGTGGCCCGCGCCGAAGCCAAGCTCACCGAAACCCAGGCCCAGTCTCAGGTCTACCAGGTGCAGGTCAAGCGCTGCAGCGTATTGGCACCGTATGACGGCCAGGTGGTGCAGCGCAAAGTCCAGCGTTATGAAAGCGTTTCGGCCGGCGCGCCGCTGCTGGAAATCGTCGATAACCGCAGCCTGGAAATCCACCTGCTGGTGCCGTCTCGCTGGATGGGTAAGCTCAAGCCCGGCCAGACCTTCAGCTTTACCCCGGATGAAACCGGCCAGGCATTCAACGCCACCGTCAAACGTCTCGGCGCACGCATCGATGAAGGTAGCCAGACGCTCTTGCTGGTTGCCAGTGTGACCAATGCCACCGGATTGATGGCGGGCATGAGCGGTACTGCCCACTTCGCGCAACTGCAATGAACGCCCCGATGCCGGGCAATACCGAGCGGGTATTCGCCCAGTTTTTGGCGCTTGAGCACCAGACTCGTGCCGCCCGAACCACCGAGCAGTTGGCCTACAGCCTGGTCAACGACGGCCAGCCGTTGTTCGGCTATCGCCATGCGGCGCTGCTGATCGCCGGCAAAGTGCGGGCGGTGACGGCGGTGAGCAGTGTCGACCCGAATGCGCCGTTTGTGGCTTTTGTCGAGCAGGCTGTGGCGCAATTACACAAGCAGGCGCTGAGCCAGGCCGCACGGGTGGTACAGGCCGAGCAATTGAGCGCCCAGGTGCAGGCCGACTGGCAAAGCCTGTCCGCCGGCCATGTGTTCTGGCTGCCCTTGATTGACCCGCAAGGCCGTGTGTTCGGTGGTTTGTGGCTGGCGCGGGACATCCCGTGGAACCCTGCCGAGCAGGTGTTGCTGGCGCAGTGGGGCGATACCTGCAGCCATGCCTGGCTCGCCCTGCAACCGCGCCAGCCGTGGCGGCTGCGCCTGATCCGCAAGCGCCAGGTGCTGGTCGGGGTTGCGCTGTTGCTCACGCTGCTGATCCCGGTGCGCCAATCGGTATTGGCGCCGGCCGAAGTGGTGCCGCTGGCCGGGCAGGTGGTGGCAGCGCCATTGGACGGGGTGATTGCCGAATTCCTGGTCAAGCCCAACCAGGTCGTCAAGACCGGCGACCTACTGCTGCGCTTTGAAAGCACCACCCTCACGGCTCAGGCCGATGTGGCGGCGCGCGCCCTGGGCGTGGCCGAAGCGGAACTCAAAGCCAATGCCCAACGTGCCTTTGCCGATCCCGAATCCAGTTCGCGCATCGACCTGCTGGCCGCGCGGGTCGAGCAAAAACGTGCCGAACGTGACTATGCCCGCGAGTTGCTCAAGCGCAGCGAAGTGCGCGCCGAACGCGACGGTATCGCGGTATTCGCCGACGCCGAACGCTGGACCGGCAAACCGGTGCAGACCGGCGAGCGCCTGTTGCAGATCGCCGACCCCGCCCAGGCTGAGTTGCGCATTGAGCTGGCGGTGGGCGATGCGATTGCGCTGGAGCCGAACGCCGAGGTCGCGCTGTTCCTCGACAGCGACCCGTTGCAGCGCCATCTCGCCACCCTGCAACGCGCCGCCTACGAGGCCCAGCCCACTCCGGGCGGGCAACTGGCCTATCGTCTGGACGCGCAGTTCGATGAAGCGCCGCCGCGTATTGGCCTGCGCGGTACCGCGAAGATCTTTGGCGAACGTGCGCCGCTGGCCCTGTACCTGTTGCGCCGACCGCTGGCGGGCCTGCGCCAGAGTGTGGGCCTGTGACGAGCCTGCCCAAGCTGCGCGAGGACCTGCAACTGTCCAGCGCCGGCGCCGCCCTGGATGGTTCGCCGCGCTGGACCCTGGCCGACCCGGTACGCGGGCGCTATTTCAAGCTCGGCGCGACCGCCATCCGCCTGTTGCGCCACTGGGCATTGGGCGACCCGGAAAAAGTCCTGCAAGCCGCCAACTGTGAGCCGGGCCTGCCCTTGGGTGGCAGCGAGGTGGATGAGTTGCTGAGTTTTCTGCGCGCCCACGACCTGATCGCCGCCCTCGACCCCGAACAACGGGCCAGCTACCTGTCTAAAGCCGCCGCGCAGAAAAAAAGCCTGGGGAAAGTCCTGCTGCACCAATACCTGTTTTTCCGCATCCCGCTGTGGCGTCCGGACGCTTTTCTCAACCGGGTATGGCCGTGGCTGGCGCGCTTCGGGCCGGGTCTGTTGCGCTATGGTTTGCCGATCATCCTGGGGCTCGGCGTGTTTCTGGTCGCGCGGGATTGGCAGCGGTTCCTGGCGACCTTCCCGCACCTGTTCAGCCTGGGGGGCGCCCTGGCCTTTGGCACCGCGTTGTTTTTCGCCAAGCTGTGCCATGAGTTCGGCCATGCGTTCATGGCCAAGCGCGCCGGCTGCCGGGTACAGAGCATGGGCGTGGCGTTCATGGTGATGCTGCCGATGTTCTACACCGATGTGAGCGACGCCTGGCGCGTCAATGATCGCCGCTCTCGCCTGATGATCGGCGCGGGCGGGGTGATGGCCGAGTTGTTGCTGGCCTGTGTTGCCCTGCTGGCCTGGTCGCTGTTGCCGGACGGTCCCGCCCGTACGGCGGCGTTTATGTTGGCCAGTGCCACATGGCTGACCACCTTGGCGATCAACCTCAACCCGTTCATGCGCTTTGATGGTTACTTTTTGATCAGCGACTTATGGGGTGTCGATAACCTGCAAGGCCGCGCCTTCGCCCTGTGCCGCTGGCGCCTACGTGAGTGGCTGTTCGGCTACAGCGAGCCGGCGCCGGAGCCCTGGTCGCCGACGATGCAGCGACGCCTGCTGTGGTGGGGCTACCTGGCGTGGTTGTGGCGAGCGGCGTTGTTCCTGGGGATCGCCTTGGCGGTGTACCACCTGTTTTTCAAATTACTCGGGATCTTCCTGATGCTGGTGGAGTTGGTGTGGTTCATCTTCCTGCCGATCTTCAAGGAATGGCGCGAATGGTGGAGCCGGCGCAGCCAGGCCTATGCACCGCGGGTGCTGCTGACCGGCCTGGGGTTACTGTTGATCCTGCTGGCGCTGGTGGTGCCATGGCGCAGCGCCGTGGAACTGCCGACGATGCTCGAGGCGGGACGCGCCAGTGCGCTGCATGCGCCGGTGGCGGCGCGGGTCAAGGGGCTGAAGGTCGTCGATGGGCAAGCGGTGACCCAGGGCCAGGTGCTGATTGAGCTGGAATCCCCCGACCTCGATGCGCGGCAAAGTATCGTGCGCCGCGAAGTGGAGATCCTGCAGTTGCAGATGCGCCGCCAGGCAGGGCGCATCGAAACGGCGGCGGACGCAGGCATCAACGACCAGCGACTGTCCCAGGCGCTGGCCGAGTACCGTGGCCTGGCCGCCCAGCGTGAGCGCCTGCTGTTGCGGGCGCCCCATGCGGGCATCGTGCGCGATGTGCTGCCGCAGTTGAGCGTGGGCCGCTGGCTGTCCCCCAAGGATGCACTGGCGCGGGTGGTGGAAGATGGCGCACGCCTGCGCGGCTATGTGGCCGAAGCCGAGTTGTGGCGCGTGGCGCCGGGGGCGACCGGGCGTTTTATCGCCGATGATCCGATGCACGCCGCCATCGCTGTGGAATTGACCGACATCGACGCCAATGGCGTGGCCTACCTGGATCAAGAGGCGCTGACCTCCGACCACCATGGGCCGATCGCCGTGCGCCGTGACGAAAACCAACGCCCGGAGCCGGTACAGGCCCAATACGGCGCTCGCTTGAAGAGTGTGCAACCGATCCCGACACCCCATCAGCCGCTGCGCGGTGTGGTGGTGTTGCAAGGGCGCAGCGAGTCGGTGCTGGGTGTGGCCTGGCGACGGGCCGCAGCACTGGGCGTTAGGGAAAGCGGGTTCTGACAGGAGTTGAACGCGATGTTAAACAAGGAAGGCGCTTTGGCGCAGGGCCTCTCGGTGCGCCCGTCACGCAGTACCGACGAGCCGTTTTTGCACAGGCTTTACCGCTCGGCACGCGCGGACTTGCAGTGGATCGATGGTGAGCAGGCCCTGGTGGAAGAGGTGATCGCCCAGCAGTTTCAGGTTCAGGAGCGCGGCATGGGCGAGCACTTTCCGGGTGCGCTGCATTACGTGATCGAGAAACTCGATACCCCCATCGGCGCCTTGAGTGCCGACTTCGGGCCTAATGAGATCCGCGTGTTGTACCTGGCGTTTATCCCCGCCGCCCGAGGCCGGGGCTTTGGCCGGGCAGTGCTGCAGGGCGTGCAGCAAGCCGCACAACAGGTGTGTTGCCCGGTGGCCACGGTGGTCTGGGCGAGTAACCCCCACGCGCGCCAGCATTACCTGGCGCTGGGGTTCCGGGTGGAGGAAGAGACGCCTGCCGCTCAGCGCTTGGTGTGGTACCCGTCTCAGTTGAACACGATGCAGAAATAACCGCGCTGCGCGTCACGGCCCATGGCGGGCTCGCGGGACACAAACACGTGTTCCAGGCAGGTGTCCGTCAGTGGCAAACGGCACAGGCCATCGACGAAGTCGGTAGGTTCCAGGCTGTTGAGCAACACACTGAACGCCCCGCGAGGGCTGCCCGGCATGCTCGCTTGCGGCGCATCGTCCAAGCGCTGGATCTGGATCGGCAGCGCCGAACCATCGGGCAGGTACAGCACGCTCGTACGATTCAGCAACGGCCGAAAATGCTCAGGGGTGACCAGGTTCAACATAGGGAGCTCCGCGTCAGAAGGGCCGAGGCCTGCAAGCCTCGGCCACGTGCAGGTGTCAGCTGCGTGATGGAAAGATCCCGTTCAGGGCAATGCTGAAGTTGATCGCCAGGAACGGATTCATCGACCCCATGGGCAGGCCTTGGCCCGTGGGCGCGATGGTTCCCGTCACCGTGGAGGCGACGCCCTTGAGCGGTACCGGGTTGACACCCTGTTGGTCGGAGTAGATCGAGGCACTGCCCGGTCCTGTGCCGGAAGCACCGATAAACGCGTTGGTGGCGGTGGGCACGTTCACTGGGTTGCTGGTGACGCTGGTCAGTTGCACCGAGGTGCTGATGGCGAGGGTCGTTGCATCGTGGGTGTGGGCGGGCAGGTTGGCCAGGGTGGCCGTGATGCTTTCGGTGCCGGCGAATTCGCCCATGACCCGCGGCGACAGCGCTGTACCGTTGCCTTGGCCGATAGGTAGCCGACCTTGCAGGTCAGGCAGCTTGAACGTTTGCACGCCATCGCCGCCGTAGGTGACGCCTATCAGGGCGAACAGCGTTTGGAACTGGCTGAGTGAAAGGGTCTGACCGGCGCACAAGGCCCAGTCTCGTGGGGCGAAATTAAACGCGAAGGGTTGGATGGTGCCGATGAATACTTCCATGAATCGTTCATCCTTGTGTGGGCTTTACGGGGGTGTGACGCCAATCGACCGGGCGTCACCGCAGAGCGTAGACGCCGCTTTTGTTCGCTGCCTGCTGCTTTCGAAACAGCGAGCGAATCGGAGGCTTTTGACCTAGAGTGGCGACTGTTTGTGCATGCACGGGTTTTGCCTTGGAAACAAGCAATGGCAAGGGAATTGAGGTGCGACGGTCTGTGGTAGAGCAAGACGAAAAGGTTGCGGCCGTTGCCGCTTACAACGGCGCTTGGGCAGGTGCCGGATGGCTGAGCCGGCTATGGTGGTTTCCGATTCTGGCGCTGGCCATGGCCCTGCGTTTTTATGGCCTGACGGCGGCGGCGATCTGGGGCGACGAAGGCTCCAGCCTGCTGCTGAGCGAATACGCCGTGGGCGACCTGTGGTTTCACGCCGCGCACGATGTGCATCCACCCCTGTATTTTTTCATGCTGCGTGGCTGGATCGAACTGTTTGGCGACGGGATCTGGTCCATACGCAGCATGAGTGCGATGCCCGGCGTGGTGGTTGTGGGGCTTGGCGTCTGGCTGACACGCCAGCTGTCGACCCAGCGTGCCGCCGTATTGGCCGGCGTACTGCTGGCGCTGATGCCCACGGCGGTGCGCTACAGCCAGGAAGTGCGGATGTATTCGCTGCTTGGCGTGTGGCTGCTGGCCGCCACGCTGGCGCTGGTGTATTGGGTGCGTCAGCCCGAACGCAGTCGCTGCCTGGTGGCCTATGTGTTGCTGATGGCCGCCGGTTTCTACACCCACTACTTCACCGCGTTGTGCGTGCTGGTGCATTGGGCGTGGCTGGGCGTGCTGTGCACGTCCCAGCGGCCTGGCGAGCGCTTGATTCTGCGTCGGCAGTGGTGGCTGGCCAACGTGACCATCGTGCTGTTGTACCTGCCTTGGCTGCCGAACCTGCTGGGCCTGGTGCAGCATGTCGATGAACTCAAGGTGGGCGGCGATGTAGGCTGGGAAGAACCGGTCAGCCTGCTCTCCGTGCCGTCGATGATCTGGCAGTTCCTGCTCCAGGATGAGGGACTGGGCATTTGGGCGCCGCTGTTCTGGCTGTTCCCGTTGCTGCTGCTGGGCGTGGTCGGTGTTACGGCCTGGCGTGATCGCGAGCGTTATCGTCCGGCCAGCCTGTTGGCGCTGTTCTTCCTGTTGCCGCTGTTACTGGTCTACGGCGTGTCGTTTATCTCCCCGGTGTTTATCGAGCGTTACCTCACCGTATACGCCCTGGGGTTGCCGATTCTGGTGGCGATAGCCATCGACCGCTTGCCCTCGCGCCTGTCTTTGCCGGGTGCGGCGTTGTTCGTGCTGTTGGTCGGTGTGGAACTGCTGGGGTTGAAGAATAACTTTACGGTGGATGAACATGACCAGTTCAACGGGCCAGTGGAGTTCGTCAATCGCAACTACCAGGAAGACGACCGCATCGTCCTCAGCGACATGCTGTGGTACCTCAGCTACGTGTATTACGACCAGACCGACGCCCAGTTGCAGCTCTACACCCCGCCCAAGGCCGATGGCACGCCAACCCGGCCGAATGCCTACGGCTTTGGCACCCTGGTGGACCAGGACGGTGGGCGCATCTACCTCGACCGCTTGTCGGATTTGCCGGCCGATACCCGGCGTGTCTGGCTGATCAGCAGCAACGAACAACCGGACGAATTTGCGCCGCTGCCGGCGGATTGGCGACTGATCAGCCAACAAGACGGCGGCGGGGCGAGGGCGCGTCTCTACGTGCTATGCCGAGGGCCAGCGCCCTTGCGCCCGGAAGGTTGCCGCTAATACCTATTCGTTATGAAAGGAATGTCAAAATAGTGGCAACTGCGTCCTAGTGGTGCGTGCAATCCTCAGCTACTCTTCGACGACAAATGGATGTTGTCCTACAAAGTGGTGAACGGATGCAGTATCACTTTATCTCGGGTTTGCCGCGTTCCGGCTCGACCCTGCTTTCTGCGATCCTGCTGCAGAACCCGCGTTTCCACGCCGGCATGAGCAGCCCGGTGAGCCCTTTGTTCAACGGGGTTCTGGCGCAATGCAGCGCTGGCAGCGAGTTCGGCTCGGTGATCGATGCCATCACTCGCCGCCGTTTGTTGCGCGGTTTGTTCGACGCTTATTACGCGGATAAAACCTCCACCCCGGTGGTGTTCGACACCAACCGCCAGTGGTGTGCGCGGATGCCCGCACTGCATGACCTATTCCCCCAGGCCAAGGTAATCGCCTGTGTGCGCAACGTGGCGTGGGTCTTGGACAGCCTTGAACGCCTGTTCCGCGCCAATCCGTTCGAGAACACCAAACTGTTCAACGACGATGACGAGCGCAACACCGTCTACAGCCGTTGCGAAACCCTGGCCCAGCGCAATCGCTTGGTGGGCTTTGCCTGGACGGCGCTCAAAGAGGCTTATTACGGCGAGAACGCCGAGTCGTTGCTGATCGTCGATTACGACTTGTTGAGCCAGGCCCCGGAGCGCGTGATGCGGCTGGTGTATGAGTTCATCGGTGAAGCGTGGTTCGAACATGATTTCAACCACCTGACCTACGACGCGCCGGCCTTTGACCAGGCGCTGGGGCTTACCGGCCTGCACAAGGTCAAGCCCAAGGTCGCCCCACAAGCCCGGCGAACCCTGTTACCGCCGGACCTGTTTGAAAAGTATGCCGCATTGTCGTTCTGGCGCGATGGGTCTGCCAGTGCGGCCAATGTCATTCGTATGAAAACCGACGCCGCGATCAACTGATTGCGGCTTTTCTTTTTTTGCGTGTTCAAAGCGTTCGAGTTCAGGTGATCGTCATGTGGTGGAGCAAAGGCAAATCGCGGGTAACCGAGGGTGCACACGCCCTGGCATCGCCAATGATCATGTTCCTGGAGCCGCGAATGCTGTTCGACGGTGCGGTGGCGGCAACCGTGGCCGATGCCGCGCAGCCGGATGCCCAGCCCACGGCCGAGGCGGTCAAGACCCCCACGGCGGATCAGCCGGCGGACACTCACGCGCCCCAGGGCCAGGTCGATGCGACCCACGCGGCGGTGCCGGGCAAAAGCGTGCTGTTCGTCGACTCCCGAGTCAAGGATTCCGCCAGCCTGCTCGAGGGCGTGGCGCCCGGTACCCAGGTGATACAACTGGATGCGACCAAGGACGGTTTGCAGCAGATCGCCGATTACCTGGACAGCCACCAGGGCGTCAGCTCGGTGCAGATCATCGCCCACGGTAACGCCGGCGATTTGTGGCTTGGCAACAGTTACCTGTCGGCGGATAACGTCCAGACCCGCAGCGAGGTACTGGCGCAGATCGGCCAGGACATGAACGTCGGTGGCGACATCCTGATCTATGGCTGCTACACCGCCGAAGGCGAGCGTGGCTTGAGCCTGGTCGATTCATTAGCGCAGTTGACCGGCCGCGACGTGGCGGGGTCAAACGACCGCACCGGCCTGGGTGGCGACTGGGACCTGGAAATCGCCACAGGCAATATCGAAAGTGCCAACGTGTTGTCGGCCAGCGCCATGAGCGAGTATCAATGGGGCCTGGCCACTTGGACCGCCACCAACAATTTCAATAGCGGCGTGGGCTCCCTGCGCGCCGCCTTGGCGTCTGCACAGAACGGCGACATCGTCACCTTCAATGCCGGCATGACCATCGGGCTGACGTCGGTGCTGGTGGTCGATAAAAACATCACCATCGACGGTGACCTCAATAACGACAACGTTGCTGACGTGACCCTCGACGGCCAGTACCGCACCCAGATCATGAACGTGACGTCCGGCACCACGGCCACGCTTGATGGCCTGGTGATTACCCGGGGGATGAAGGCGGGCGATGGCGGTAACGGCGGTGATGGTGCGCTGGTGTCCCAGGGCGGCGGTATTTACAACGCCGGCACCTTGACCCTGAAAAACGTCACGGTGACCGCCAACGCCGCTTCGGGCGGTGGCGGCGGTGGGGGTGTAACGCCGCAGTACGCCGGCGGCGGCGGTGGTGGTGGTGGCGCGATCACCGGAGGTACCGGTGGCAGGGGGGGCGATACGCTCAACTCCACGGGCTCCAACGGCTCGGCGGGGCAAGGCGGTGCAGGCGGTGGCTTCTTCAACATCGGCGGGCGTGGCGGTTCCACCACCGGTGGTGCGGGCGGCGCGGCGTATCCGGGCTACAGCACCGGTTCGGCTGGCGGTAGCGCGGTCAGTGGCGGATTGTCCATTGGCGGCGGCGGCGGCGGTGACGGGTACAACGACATCGGCGGCGCTGGCGGCGGCGCGGTGGGGGGGATCTACAACGACACCGGCGCGACCCTGCGGATCATCGGCAACACGGTCATCTCCAACAACGTCGGCGCGGGCGGCGGCGGTGGCGGTGGCGGCGCGGGTGGTGGCTACTTGCAAGCGGGCGGAGCGGGCGGCGTCGGTGTCGGTGCCATCTGGAACAAAGGTTCGATCCTGATGACCGCAGCCAACTTCGCTGCCCTGGCCGGCAGCGTCAGCAACGTCGGCGGCAGTGGCGTGGGGGGCACAAGTGCGGGCACTGCGGGTGTTTCGCCTGCGTCGGTGGCCAACATCTACAGTGATGGCGGCACCCTCGACACCAACTATGTGCCGGACGAGACGCCACCCACAGCGACCGTCGTGGTCGCCAATACCAGCCTGAACTCCGGCGGTACGTCGTTGGTGACCATCACCTTCTCCGAAGCCGTGACCGGCCTCACTGCGGCAGACCTGACGGTGCAGAACGGCAGCGTCGGCACCTTGACCACTGGCGACGGCGGAATTACTTGGACGGGAACGTTGACCGCGGCCAGCAATATCGCCGACACCACCAATATCATCACGCTGAACAACACTGGCGTGGCCGACCTGGCCGGTAACGCCGGCGTGGGCACCACCGACTCGAACAATTATGTGGTCAACGATACCGTGGCGCCGACCGCATCCATCGTGATCGCCGACACGGCCCTCAGGATCGGTGAAACCAGCCTGGTGACCATTACCTTCAGCGAAGCGGTGAGCGGTTTCACCACCGCCGACCTGACCGTGGCCAATGGCTCTCTCACGGGCCTGAGCAGCAGTGACGGTGGTATCACCTGGACGGCCACGCTGACGCCGGACGCGGTGATCACCGATGCGACGAATCTCGTTGTCCTCAATAACACGGGTGTGTCGGACCTCAATGGCAACGCTGGCGTGGGGACCACCAACTCCAACAACTACGCCATCGACACACAACGCCCCACCGCCACTGTCGTGGTGAGCGACACCGCGCTGCGCATCGGTGAAACCTCCGGGGTGACCATCACCTTCACCGAGGCCGTGAGTGGTTTCACCCTCGCCGACCTGAGCGTTGCCAATGGCGTGTTGAGTGGGCTGAGCAGCAGCGATGGCGGCATTACCTGGACCGCGACGCTCACCCCGAGCGCCAGCACCAGCGACATCACCAACCTGATCACCCTGGACAACACCGGCTTGAGTGACCTGGCGGGCAATACCGGCAGTGGCACCACCGACTCCAATAACTATGCCGTCGATACTCTGCGCCCGACCGCCACCATCGTGGTGGCCGACAACGCCTTGAGCATCGGCGAAACGTCCCTGGTCACGATTACCTTCAGTGAGGCGGTGACCGGTTTCACCCTGGCCGACCTGACCGTTGCCAATGGCGTATTGAGCGGGCTGAGCAGCAGCGATGGCGGCATCACCTGGACCGCGACGCTCACCCCAAGCGTCAGCACCAGCGATGCCACCAACCTGATCGTCCTGGCCAATACCGGTGTGGCGGACGCGGCCGGAAATGTTGGCAGTGGTACCACCAGCTCCAACAACTACGCCGTCGACACCCAGCGCCCCAGCGCTACCATTGTGGTGGCCGACAACGCTTTGAGCGTCGGCGAAACCTCGCTGGTGACCATCACCTTCAGCGAAGCGGTGACAGGTTTTACCAGCGCCGACCTGACGGTCGCCAACGGCACGCTTACCGGCCTGAGCAGCGGCGACGGCGGTATCACCTGGACCGGCACGCTCACGCCGAGCGCCAATACCAGCGATGCCAGCAACCTCATCACCCTGGACAACACTGGCGTGAGTGACGCGGCGGGCAACGCTGGCAGCGGCACCACCGACTCCAACAACTACGCCATTGATACCCTGCGCCCGACCGCGACCATTGTGGTGGCCGACAACGCGCTGAGCATCGGCGAAACGTCCTTGGTCACTATCACCTTCAACGAGGCGGTGACCGGTTTCACCCTGGCCGACCTGACCGTCGCCAACGGCAGCCTCAGCGGCTTGAGCACCAGCGACAACATCACCTACACCGCGACCTTCACCCCAAGCGTCGGCACCAGCGATGCCACTAACCTGATCACCCTCAGTAACACCGGCGTCGTGGATGGGGCGGGCAACGTCGGCAGCGGCACCACCGACTCCAACAATTATGCCGTCGACACCCAACGCCCCACCGCGACCATCGTGGTGGCTGACAACGCGTTGAGCGTCGGCGAAACCTCGCTGGTGACCATTACGTTCTCCGAGGCGGTCAACGGTTTCGACAATTCGGACCTGAGCGTGGCCAACGGCACGTTGAGCGCGGTCAGCAGCAGTGATGGTGGTGTCACCTGGACTGCCACCTTCACACCGGCCCTCGGTGTCAGCGACACGTCCAATGTGATTACCCTGAACAATACCGGCATCAATGATGCTGCGGGCAACACAGGTACCGGCACCACCAGCTCCAATAACTACCAGGTCGACACCAACGTGCCGACGGCGACCATCGTCATCGCCGATACCACGCTGAGTATTGGCGAGACATCGTTGGTCACGGTGACCTTCAACTCGGCGGTCAGCGGGTTCGACAATGCGGACCTGACCGTCAGCAACGGCACACTCGGCACCATGAGCAGCACCGACGGCGGCGTCACCTGGACCGCCACGTTCACACCGAGCTCCAGTATTTCCGACACCAGCAACGTGATCACCCTGGACAATACCGGCTTGGTCAACGGCGCAGGCAACGCAGGCGTGGGCACCACCGATTCGAACAACTACGCCGTCGACACGGTTCGGCCGACCGCGACCATCGTCGTGGCCGACACCGTCATTGCCGTCGGCGAGACCTCACTGGTGACCATTACCTTCAGCGAGGCCGTGACGGCGTTCACCAGTGCTGACCTGACCGTCGCCAACGGTGTGGTTTCGGGGCTGAGCAGCAGTGACGGCGGCATCACCTGGACGGCGGCCTTTACGCCGACCAATGGCGTCACCGACACCAGCAACGTCATCACGCTTAACAGTGGAAGCGTCGTTGACTTGGCCGGCAACGCCAACGTTGGCACCACCGATTCCAACAATTACGCGCTGGATACCCAGCGCCCAACCGCAACGATCGTGCTGGCCGATTCCAACCTGAGTGTCGGCGAAACCTCGTTGGTGACCATTACCTTCAGCGAGGCCGTGAGCGGTTTCAGCAACGATGACCTCAGCGTTGCCAACGGTACCCTGAGCACTGTCAGCAGCAGCGACGGCGGCGTGACCTGGACCGCAGTCTTCACCCCGACCCTCGGTGTGCGGGACACCACCAACCTGATTACCCTGGACAACACCGGCGTGAGTGACGCGGCGGGCAATACCGGAACCGGTACCACCGATGGCGCCAACTACAGCATCGATACGCAGGTGCCGACGGCAACCATCGTGGTCGCCGATACATCGCTGAACATCGGTGAAGCCTCGCTGGTAACCATCACCTTCAGCGAAGCGGTGAGCGGTTTCGACAACAGCGACCTGGCCGTCAGCAATGGCACGCTGAGCAACGTGTCGTCCTCCGACGGCGGCATCACCTGGACGGCCATGTTCACGCCGAGCGCGAGTATTTCCGATGCCAGCAACGTGATCACGTTGGACAATGCCGGCGTGAGCAATGTCTCCGGCAACGCAGGTGTCGCCACCACCGACTCCAACAATTTCACGATAGACACCCAGCGCCCAACCGCGACGATCTCCGTGGCTGACAACAACCTGGGCATCGGGCAGACCACCACGGTGACCATCGGCTTCAGTGAAGCGGTCAGCGGTTTTGATCTGTCGGACCTGAGCGTGGCCAATGCTGTGTTGTCCAACCTGGCCAGCAGCGATGGCGGTAAAACCTGGACCGCCACCTTGACGCCGACGGCGGCCATCAGCGATGCCACCAACCTGATCGTAATGGATACCAGTCTGGTGAATGATGCAGCGGGTAACGTCGGCAGCGGAATCGTAATTTCCAACAACTTTGCGATTGATGGGGAGCGGCCTACTGCGACCATCAGCCTAGCTGACCCCAGCCTGACAGTTGGCCAGACCACCACCGTGACCTTCACCTTCAGCGAGAAAGTCACCGGTTTCGACCTGGATGACCTCAGCGTCGCCAACGGCACCTTGTCCAATCTGGCCACCAGCGATGGCGGCAAGACCTGGACCGCGACCCTGACGCCGACGGCGAATATCAACGACCCGAGTAATTTCATCACCCTCGACACCAGCCTGGTGGCTGACCTGGCTGGCAACGCCGGCAGCGGTTTTGCCAACTCCGATAACTTCGGGGTCAACACCCTTGCACTGACCGGCGACCCGCTGTTTCGCGTCACCGACCCGGTTGCGCCCCAGGACGCGCCGAACCCGCCGTTGCAGCCCATCATTTTCGGCCGCCCAAGTGGCGACCTGGGTTCACCCATCGGCTTCCCGCCGCTGTTTGAACAACGTGAAATGGGCGCAGGCCTGCCGCCGATCGGCCGTATTTTCATCAACGACGGCGCCTCGTCACCCAGCTATATCGCCCAGGTGTTCAGTACCGATGGCAGTGGCGACGGCAGCGGCAGTGGTTTCCTCGGCTTCGGCGCTGGCGACGGCGGGGTGTTTGGCTCAAGCACGTTGTCGGGCCTGTTCAACCGCGACACCGGTGGCAACGATAGCGGCTTCAAGGCGTTCGACAGCAAGTCGATCAAGGGCGGCGGCGAGGCGGCCCAAGGCCTGCGCGGCGTCTTTGGTGCACCGACCCTTGGCCAGCAATTGCAACAGCTCGACGACAAACAACATCGCCAGGTAATCGACCTGGCCCACGCACTGCAACAGATCGGCATCAGCGAAATGCAGGCTTGAATACAACTAATTTCGAGGCAGGAACAGGGGCAGTACAAGGATGAATACACGTCATAAGGTGTTCGGCGCCAGCTTGCTGGTGCTGGCGATCAGCGGTTGCGCGGTCACCAGTAAGCCGATTGAACGCAGTGTCAGCGAGCAACGCGCCCGCAATGATCTGCAAGGCATGTACACGGGACAGGAACCCCTCAGCGGCCCGCTTACCTTGCACCAGGCCATGGCCCGCGCAGTGAAATACAACCTCGAAGGCCGCTTGAAGGTGATGGAAGAAGCCTTGGCCAAGCGCCAGTCGGACCTGTCCAGCTTTGACATGCTGCCGCGTATGGCGCTGTCCGCCGGCTACGCCGGGCGCAACAATACTAACGCCTCCAGCAGCCAGAGCGTGCTCACCGGTACCCAGTCCCTGGAACCCTCGACCTCTCAGGACCGCGACCGTCGTGTGGCAGACTTGACCATGGTGTGGAACGTCCTCGACTTCGGCGTCAGCTACATCAGTGCCAAACAGCAGGGCGACCAGCGCCTGATCATCCAGGAGCGTCGCCGCAAGGTCATCAACACCATCGTCCAGGACGTGCGCTCGGCCTATTGGCGAGCGGTGGCGGCCGAGCGTCTGCTGACCCAGATCGACAGCCTGATGGCGCGGGTCGACCAGGCCCAGACCGACAGCCAGAGCATGAGCGAGCAGCGCATCGGCGACCCGGTCCAGGCCCTTGGCTACCAGCGCTCATTGATCGAGGCCACACGCCAGTTGCAGGAACAGCGCCGCGCCTTGTCCCTGGCCAAGACCGAACTGGCAACCTTGATCAACCTGCCCATGGGCACTGACCTGAAACTGGCCACGCCGGACGATTACGTGGTGCCCCAACTCAAGGTCAACCTGGCGAGCCTGGAACAGGAAGCCCTGGCCAATCGCCCGGAATTGCGTGAGCAGGACTACCAGACCCGCATCAGTGCTGCCGAAACCCGCAAAGCCATGCTGCGCCTGCTGCCCGGCCTGGAGTTTTCCGCCGGTGGCCACTACGACAGCAACTCGTTCCTGGTGGACAACCGCTGGGCCGACTACGGCGCCAAGATCACCTGGAACCTGTTCAACGTGATCTCCGCCCCGGCCGCCATCGACGTCGCCAAGGCCGGTGAAGAAGTCGCCACTGCAAGGCGCCAGGCCATGTCCATCGCGGTACTGGCCCAGGTCTACGTGGCCAACGCCAACTTCCAGGATGCCGTGCGCCAGTTCAAGACCAACGAACAACTGGCCAATATCGACGGGCAGATCCTCACCCAGCTGCGCAACCGCCACCAGGCGGCGGGCCTGGGCGAACTCGACCTGATCCAGGGCGAGCTCAACACCCTGCAAGCCGACCTGCGCCGTGACCTGGCCTACGCCGACCTGCGCAACGCCTACGGCCAGATCTTCGCCAGCGCCGGGCTCGACCCGCTGCCGGAGCAACTGGACTCCGACCGCGTGCAAAGCATCGCCACCGCCCTGGCCAGCCGTGAATCGGCCTGGGCCGCCGGCAACATCACCGCACCGGTGCCGCGTGCCGTCGCCCAATAACCTGGTGGCGCCGACGGCGAGCATCACGCGCCGTCAACGCGAGGCGCGCAATGGCCATCGCGCAGTGGCGATCCTGCTCACCGGCTTGCCCGCCTCGGGCAAGTCGACCCTGGCCCAGGGCCTGCAGGCCGCGTTCTTCGAGCAAGGGCGCCAGAGCATCGTGCTCGACGGCGATGCCTTGCGCGTGGGACTCAACAAAGACCTGGGCTTTGCCGAGAGCGACCGCCTGGAAAACATCCGCCGCGCCAGCGAACTCGCGGCGTTGCTGGTGGACAACGGGCAGATCGTGATCCTGGCGCTGATTGCGCCCCTGGTGCAATTGCGCGAGGTCTTCGCCGAGCGCCTGGGCGCCGATTATCGGGAAGTGTGGTGCAATGCTTCGCTGGCGGTTTGTGAGCGTCGCGACCCCAAAGGTCATTACGCCCGCGCACGCCGGGGCGAACTACCGGGGTTTACCGGCATTGGTTCGCCGTACGAGCCACCGCCCCACGCGTCGCTGGAACTGGATACCGGCGTGCTGTCGGCACAGCAGGGCGTCGAGCGGTTGTTGGCCTGGTTGGCGCCTGAACTAGACTCTGGGCATTCATCTTCTTAGGAGCCCGCCATGCAATCGCCCGTGCACAGTTTGCCGTCACTGTTCAAACAGCTTGGGCTGCCGGATGACCCGGTCAGTATTGATCAGTTTGTGACCGCCCACTCGCCACTCAAGCCGGATCTGAAATTGGCAGATGCGTTTTTCTGGACGGAGAGCCAGAAAGCGTTTTTGCGCGAGGAAATTCTGGACGATGCGGATTGGGCGGAAGTGGTGGATGAGTTGAATCTGATGTTGCGGGGTGGGCGAGGGGTGTAAATGTGGGAGGGGGGCTTGCCCCCGATGGCGGTGGATCATCTAACGAATCTGTTCACTGACACTCCGCTATCGGGAGCAAGCCCCCTCCCACATTCGTCCAGCGGTGTTGCCACTGAATCGCTCCACCCATCGCTAAATTGTTTCAAAACTTGACGCATCTAGCGCCTTTCTTCATATTGATAGTTAGCAAACTAACTGTATGCGAACTATCCAGTGCCTCCATCCCTCGAACAACTCCAGATGAACCTCAGCAGCAGCATGGTGGTGGGCGCCCGTAACTGGCGCAAAATCTGCCAGAGCACGCTGGTCAGCTATGGCATCTCAGAAGCCTGCGCCGTGCCGCTGTTGATGATCGGCCGCCTGGGCGACGGGGTGCATCAGGTCAAAGTGGCCCAGGCGTCGGGGATGGAAAGCCCGTCGCTGGTGCGTCTGCTCGACCGGCTGTGCCATGACGGCTATGTGTGCCGTACCGAAGACATCCACGACCGCCGCGCCAAGGCCCTGAGCCTGACCGAGCGTGGGCGCGAGTTGGTGCAGGCGGTGGAGGTGCAACTGGTGCGCCTGCGCCGCGAAGTGCTGGCGGACCTTCCGACCGCCGATATGGAAGCCGCACTGCGCGTACTGCGGGCCTTTGAGGCGGCGACGCTTTGAACGGATTTTTTACCGGTTTTCCGCCCGCCCGTGACTGGTTCTATGGGGTTCGTACCTTCGCCGCGTCGATGATCGCGTTGTACATCGCCATGCTGATGCAAATGCCGCGTCCGTACTGGGCGATGGCTACGGTGTATATCGTCTCCAGCCCGTTTGTCGGTCCTACCAGTTCCAAGGCGTTGTACCGCGCCATCGGCACCTTGATGGGGGCGGCGGCGGCGGTGTTTTTTGTGCCGATGTTTGTGCAATCGCCGTACATCCTGGTGGTGGTGATCGCGCTGTGGACGGGCACCTTGCTGTTCCTCTCCATGCACCTGCGCACCGCCAACAACTATGCCTTGATGCTCGCCGGCTACACCTTGCCGCTGATCGCCCTGCCGGTGGTGGATAACCCGCTGGCGGTGTGGGATGTGGCCGAGGCGCGCACAGAAGAAATCTTCCTCGGCATTGCGGTCGCGGCGGTGGTGGGCGCGATGTTCTGGCCACGGCGCCTGATGCCGGTGTTCGATGGCGCGGTGGCCAAGTGGTTCAGCGACGCCCAGGTCTACAGCCAGCGCTTTCTCACCCGCAATGTGCAGCCGGAAGAAGTCAGCACCCTGCGCGGCGGCATGGTTGCCACCTTCAATACCCTTGAATTGATGATCGGCCAGCTGCCCCACGAAGGCGCGCGGCCGCAGACGGTGCGCAATACCAAGGAATTGCGCGGGCGCATGATCCACCTGCTGCCGTTGGTGGAGGAACTCGACGATGCGCTGTATGCCGTCGAACAGCGTGCGCCGCAGTTTCTAGAGCAACTGACGCCGCTGCTGGAAGCCACCCGGCAGTGGCTGGAAAACACCACCGAAAGCGCACCGCTGGAACGCTGGCGCGCCCTGCGTGACCAGGTCGACGCCCAGCAACCCCACGGCGAAGCTTTGGATGACCGCCACACGCTGCTGTTCTCCAACGCCCTCTACCGCCTCGGTGAGTGGATCGACCTGTGGCAAGACTGTCGCAGCCTGCAAGCCGCCATCCAGTGCGAAAGCCAGGACACCTGGCGTGCCGTGTACCGCCACTGGCGCCTGGGCCGGCTCACGCCGTTCCTCGACCGTGGCCTGATGTTCTACTCGGCGTTTTCCACCGTCACCGCGATCATCGTCGCTTCGGTACTGTGGATTCTGCTGGGCTGGACCGACGGCGGCAGCGCGGTGATCCTGGCAGCGGTGGCCTGTAGCTTTTTCGCCTCGATGGACGACCCGGCACCGCAGATCTATCGGTTCTTTTTCTGGACCGCCATGTCGGTGCTGTTCGCCAGCCTCTATCTGTTCCTGGTCCTGCCCAACCTGCATGATTTCCCGATGCTGGTACTGGCGTTCGCGGTGCCGTTCATCTGCATCGGCACGCTGACCGTGCAGCCACGTTTTTACCTGGGCATGCTGCTGACGCTGGTGAACACCTCGTCGTTCATCAGCATCCAGGGCGCCTACGACGCAGACTTCCTGAACTTCGCCAACGTCAACCTGGCCGGGCCCGTGGGCCTGCTGTTCGCCTTTGTGTGGACGTTGATCGCACGGCCCTTCGGCGCCGAACTGGCGGCCAAGCGCCTGACCCGTTTCAGCTGGCGCGACATCGTCGGTCTGACCGAGCCCGCTACTCTGAACGAACACCGGCACCTGGCCGCGCAAATGCTCGACCGCCTGATGCAGCACCTGCCGCGCCTGGCGTTGATCAACCAGGACACCGGCAGCGCCCTGCGCGACTTGCGCGTGGCACTCAACCTGCTCGACCTGCTGGCCTATTCGCCGCGCATCCTCGGCGTACCGCGGGTGCTGCTCAACCAAGTGGTGGAAGGTGTGGGCGGTTACTTCAAAGCCTGCCTCAAGGCGGGTGAACGCTTGCCCGCGCCCAGCGGTCTGCTGATGACCCTCGACCGCACGCGCCGCGCCCTCAACGGCCAGGGCCTGCAAGACGAAGACGATACCCGCCTGCACCTGCTGCACGCGCTGGCCGGCCTGCGCCTGGCCTTGTTGCCGGGTGTGGAATTCATTGGCGGCACGGAGATGGAAGCGCCGCTACCCGATGGAGCGCCTTTATGATCGGTGACCTGGACATCAGCGGGGTGTTCCTGCCCACGCTGCTGGTGCTGATGGGCATTACGTACGTGTTATTCCTGGTGGTTCACGGGCTGTTGACCCGCGTCCACTTCTATCGCCTGGTCTGGCACCGGGCATTGTTCAATGTGGGGCTCTACGCGCTGTTGCTGGGCGCGGTGGACTCACTCAGTCGATACCTGATGACATGAAAAAACCTTTTTTGACCATCGGCCGTGTAGTCCTGACGTTGTTGATCGTGAGCTTCGCGGTCGTCGTTGTGTGGCGCATGGTCATGTACTACATGTTTGCCCCCTGGACCCGTGACGGCCACATCCGTGCCGACATCGTGCAGATCGCGCCCGACGTGTCCGGGCTGATCCAGCGCGTCGATGTACGCGACAACCAACTGGTGACCAAGGGGCAGGTACTGTTTGCCGTGGACCAGGACCGCTTCAAGCTGGCCCTGCGCCAAGCCCAGGCCGCCGTGGCCGACCGCCAGGAAACCCTGGCCCAGGCCCAGCGCGAGTACAAGCGTAACCGTGGCCTCGGCAACCTGGTGCCCAGCGAGCAACTGGAAGAAAGCCAGTCCCGCGTTGCCCGCGCCCAGTCGGCCCTGGCCGAAGCGCAAGTGACGGTGGATTCGGCCCAACTCAACCTCGATCGCTCCGTCATCCGCAGCCCGGTGGACGGCTACGTCAACGACCGCGCGCCGCGTACCCAGGAATTCGTCACCGCCGGGCGGCCGGTGCTGTCGGTGGTGGACAGCAATTCCTTCCATATCGACGGCTACTTCGAAGAGACCAAACTCGACGGCATCCACGTCGGCATGGGCGTCGACATCCGTGTGATCGGCGACAACGCCCGTCTGCACGGCCATGTGCAGAGCATCGTCGCCGGTATCGAAGACCGCGACCGCAGCAGCGGCTCGAACCTGCTGCCCAACGTCAACCCAGCGTTCAGCTGGGTGCGCCTGGCCCAGCGGATTCCGGTGCGCATCGCCTTTGACGATGTACCGGCGGACTTCCGCATGATCGCCGGGCGTACGGCGACTGTGTCGATCATTGGCGACAAACCCAATGAGGGAGCCAAGCCATGAAGCAGCTTTGGGCAACCGCTGCGCTGGGGTTGTTGCTGTCGGCCTGCCAAGTGGTGGGGCCGGATTACAAGCTGCCGCCAACGTCTGCCGTCAACCGCGCTGACCTGCAAGGGCAGCTGGCGGGCGAGGGCAACAACGTGGTGTCGGCGCCAGTGCCGGCCGACTGGTGGAAGCTCTACAAAGACCCGCGCCTGGACGAGTTGGTGCGCCAGGCCATGGCCTCCAACACCGACCTGCGCGTGGCCGCTGCCAACTTGCAGCGCGCGCGTTATCAGACCCAACAAGCTGAATCTGCCGGCGGCTGGAGTGCCGGCGCCAAGGCCGAGGTGCAGCGCCTGCAGGAATCCGGCGAAGCGTTTTTGCAGGCGGACAAAGTGCCGGTGGACAACATCGGCAGCGTGGGCATTACCACCTCGTATCAATTCGACCTGTTCGGCACCTTGCAACGTGGCATCGAAAGCGCCCAGGCCAGCGCCGATGCGGCCCAGGCTGCGGCCGATACCGCGCGCATCACCCTGGTGGCCGATGTGGTGCGCTCCTACACCCAGGTGTGCGCGGCCAACGAAGAGCTGGCGATTGCCAACGAGTCCCTGGACCTGCAAGCCCAGAGCACCAAGCTGACTCAACGCCTGCGCGACGCGGGCCGTGGCGATGAAACCCAGGTCACCCGCTCGCAAACCCAATACAAATCCTTGCGCGCCGACATGCCGCGCTACGAAGCGGCGCGCCAGGCCGGGCTGTTCCGCCTGTCGATGCTGCTGGCCAAGCCAGTGGACCAACTGCCGGCGGGCACCGGCACCTGCGCCGAGCTGCCGCACATCGCCCAATTGTTGCCGGTGGGCGACGGCGCGGCACTGCTCAAGCGTCGCCCCGACGTGCGCCAGGCCGAACGCCAACTGGCCGCCGCCACCGCGCGTATCGGCGTGGCCACCGGCGCGTTGTACCCGGACATCGCCATCGGCGCCACGGTGGGCACCGTGGGCCTGCTCGACAACCTCGGCCAGCCGGCGACCAACCGCTGGGGCTTCGGCCCGATGATCAGCTGGACGGTGCCGACCAACGGCGCCCGTGCGCGTATCCACGAAGCCGAAGCCGCGACCCAGGGCGCCCTGGCGCATTTCGACGGCGTGGTCCTCAACGCCATCCGCGAAACCCAGACCGGCCTGGCGCAATACACCGCCGTGTTGCAACGGCGCGAGGCGCTGGCGGACGCCGAGCACTCTGCCCAAGAGGCTGCGGACCAGACCCACCGGTTCTTCCAGGCCGGCCGCGAATCGTTCCTCGCCGACCTGCAAGCCACCCGCACCTACACCGCGATGCGTGCGCAACTGGCGGCGGCGAACACTCAGGTTGCCATGAGCCAGATCGATCTGTTCCTGGCCCTGGGCGGCGGCTGGGAAAGCGGACGAACGCAAGCGTCACAGCCCGGCAAACCCTGAGCGAATGACTATGCTTTGTCAGGTGGAGCGCACTGCGGTTTGACGGGCAGGTGCTCCCCTGACACTGCTCGCGTTTGCTCATGGGGATTCCAATAATGAAAAACCCTTATGCTCCCGCTTTCTGGTGCGTGCTCTTCGCACTGGTGTTGTTATCGGCCGCGTATTTCTACGGCGTCATGCTCGCCCATCAACTCGACAAGGCCATGGTGTTTCTCGACAGCGCCTGCCTGGTGATCGGCACCCTGTCCATCGGCGTCGTCGCCTGGGCCTCTTACCAAAATCAACGGGTCAAGAAAAAACTCCTGGAACAAGGCAAGACCCGCGTAGCGATCTGGGACACCAAGGTCGCGCTGCGCCGGGTCGAAACCGTGTTCGACCGCTATTTCTGGGGCAGCTATTGGCAGCCTGGGCGCACCTTCCAGGAGGTCATGGGCGACCTTACCGGCACGCCCCTGGAAAAAAGCCTCGAAGTCCTGAAAAAACAGTGTGTATTGCTGGATCGGCAGGTCGCCGAGGGCCGGCATTGGCTCAATAACGCGCGGGAATTGTCCGACGTTGCCACGCAGATGGCCCGTGAGCGCTACCAACTGGACTTCTGCGACCCCAAGTCCGACACCCCCGGCAATGCGGTCATACACCGCGAGTTTGAGGTGCTGGTATACACCTGGACGGCACGCCTGAAGAGTTTCGACCACCAACTCGACGAGATCGAATTGGAGTACTCGTGAACCAACTGCACGCCTGACCCCTCTGAGAAAGCTGGGCCGTTCGCGGCTGCCAGTGCTAATCTTCTCCCCGTTTTCGGCGGGCTTGAGCCAACCCCAACAGGGTTCAAGGAAGACAGCCCACTTCTCACAGGATTTGATCAGGTCACTTCATGAATAAGCCAGCAGTCGTTCTTTTGGGTTTTGTTGTCGCCGTAGGCGTCGTCAGTGCAGGCGGCGCCTGGTACACCGGTAAACAGCTGGAGCCGGTGCTGCAAACCGCGATCCAGAACGCCAACAAGGAACTGCAGACGTCCATGGCCGGCGTCGATGGCACCGTGGCCCTGGAGCTGGTGTCCCTGGAGCGTGGCGTATTCAGCAGCACCGCCCATTACCGCTTGAAAGGCCAGGGTTCGGTCTTCGGCGAAGAAAACCCTAATCCGGAACTGCTGTTCGTCGACCATATCGAACACGGCCCGCTGCCGTTCTCGCGCCTGGTGACGCTCAAATGGCTGCCGGTCATGGCCACCAGTCACTACGAACTGGAAAAGAACGCCACCACCGAGAAGTGGTTCGCCGCCGCCAAAGACGTATCGCCGCTCAAGGGCGTGGCCAATATCGGCTATAGCCGTTCGGTCAACGGCAACATCGAATTGCTGCCCCTGGAGTTCAAGGACGCCGCAGCTTCGGCGAGCTTCTCTGGCGCCAACCTGAATTTCGACAGCACCGCCGAAGGCCAGAAGGTCAAGGCTGACGGCTTCATGAACAGCTTCAAGATCGCCGGGCTAGATGGCAAGGGCGAACACTTCGAAGCTGAATTGTCTGGCCTGACCATCGCCAGCAACCTGGAAAAATCCACCTTTGGCTTCTACACCGGGCAAAACACCGTTGAGCTGACCGACAGCAAGTTCACCTTCGGCCCGCAGAAAGCCGTGTTGACCGTCAAAGGCTTCGAGCAGAAAGACTCCAGCGAAACCAAGGACAACAACCTGGCCGGCCGTGTCGACTACAAGATCGACGAGATCGGTTACCAAGGCAAACCCGTGGGTTCGGCGGCCATGGCCCTGAGCATGAAGAATGTCGACATCCCGGCCATGCTGGTGCTGACCAAGCTTTACCAGGACAAGATGCAGCCGGTGCAAGCCGCCGCCGCAGCGGGCGAGCCTGCACCTGAGCTGCAACTGAACGAAGCCGAGCAGGCCCTTGCCGAAGCGAACGTCAACCAGGTACTGGCCGCCAAGCCGCAACTGGCGGTGGAAAACCTGTCCCTGAAAACCACCCATGGCGAAAGCAAGTTCAACCTGCTGGTGGACCTGGCCAAGCCGGCCTCCATGGAGTTGCCGCCGGTTGAACTGGGCAAGCAGATGATTGCATTGCTGGATGCCAACCTGACCCTGTCCAAGCCGATGATCGGTGACGTGGCTGCCCTGCAGGCGCAAATCGGTGGCGTGAGCGACCCGAAAGCCATCGAACAGCAGTCCCAAATGGCCGCCGAGATGGTCAGCGGCATGGCGGTCGGCACTCAGTTGGCGACTCTGGTCGGCAGCGACGTAGTGTCCAAGCTGCACTACGCCAACAATGAAGTGACCTTCAACGGCCAGAAGATGACCGTCGAGCAGTTCATTGGGTTTGTGATGGCCAAGGTCGGCGCGGTCAGCGGCGCTCAGTAATATTTCGCCATCGCCCCGAAGTAAATAATGTGGGAGGCCCCACTACCTTTGCGACCTAGCGCTGTCGCACAGCAAACTGGGTCTCTGTGGCGAGCGGGCTTGTCCCGCGTTGGGGTGCGAAGCGCCCCTGATGAAGGCGAATGCGCTATATCAAGCACTCCTCGCCTGGTTTTGGGGCTGCTGCGCAGCCCAACGCGGGACAAGCCCGCTCGCCACAAGGCTGGCACCCCGTTATCGCAGGCAAGTCCGCTCCCACATTCACATTTCAGGCGGGCCGCGCAATTCTGAACAATTGTTCTGAATTGGTCTTCTTCCTACTTTCCTGAGAGATAGTTCGCACAGGAAAGCTAGGCCGGGTCATTAGACGCCGGCACCCTGCGGCAACTCGCTCAGGACCACTTATCGTTACAGCTTTCCGTGTGTAAGGAAGCTCACGATATGTTGCGAAACCTACCACTCAGTGCATCAGGCCGGTTGCGACTGCTCGTCGGGGCAGCCTTATGCAGCCAATTACTGATGCCCGCCTTCGCCATGGCCGATCCGGCCTATGACGCGCTGATTATTCAGGCGCGCAACGGCAACTTCACCCCCGCCCTGACCCAATTGCGCCAGTTGTCTGCCGACCGCCAGACGCCAGGCCAGGTCAGCGATCATGTGGTGATCGCCGGTTGGGCCGGCCAGGATGCCGAAGTGTTGAAGGTGTACGAGGCCCAGGGCAAACATCGCAACCTCAGCACCCAGGCGCTTGCCACCGTCGCGCGTACCTATCGCAACCAGCAGCAATGGTCCCAGGCCGAGGCGGTCTATCGCCAGGCGTTGCTGCGTGAGCCGAATAACGTTGACCTGCAATTGGGCCTGGCCCTGACCCAGGCCGACGGCGGCAAGGCTGACGAAGCGCTAAAACGCACCCGCGCATTGGTCGCCGCCAAGCCCGATGACCCTAACCGGCGCATGGCCCTGGGGTACGCGCTGACCCGTGCCGGCTTGGACTACGACGCGCTGTTTGAATTCGACCAGGCGTTTATCCGCGCTGGCGACAAGCCTGAAGTCGCTCGCGAATACATCGTCGCCCTGCAAAAGGCTCGTCTGCCGGAAGCGGCGTTGCGCCTGTCCGCCCAGCGTCCGGGCCTGGTGGACGCGGTGACCCAGCGCCGCCTGGAAGGTGACCTCGCCGCCGAACGGGTGCGCATGGCCGAGTTCGCCACGCGCAGCGAAAAAGAACGCTATGTGATTGCCGACCGCGCCCTGGCGGACTACGACAAACTGCTCGCCCGCTGGACCCCGGACGCCACTGCCCATGACGATGTGGTGCGCTGGCGCATCGACCGCCTGGGTGCGCTCAAGGCACGGGCACGCACTGCCGAAGTGATCAGCGAGTACGAAGCCCTCACGGCCCAAGGTGTGCAGCTGCCGACGTACGCCGTGCGTTGGGTCGCAGCGGCCTACCTCGACCAGCGCCAGCCAGAAAAGGCTGCGCCGCTGTATCGCCAGGCGGTGACCGCTCCGGACGCAGACGTAGGTGATCATGTTAAAGACAGCAGCGCCCTGTTCTACGCCTTGTTGGAAAGCGACCAGGTGGAAGAGGCGCGGGCAGTCGCCAATAACCTGGCCAGCACCGAGAAGCCCCGGGTTGAACTCAAGGGCCTGCCCATCGGCAACCCTAACGATGAATGGATGGACGCCCAGCAGCTGGCAGCCCAGGCCGGTACGTATGGCGCTGACCTCAACGCCAGCGAAGAAAGCCTGGAGGCCCTGGGCAATAAAGCCCCCGGCAGCATCGGCGTACGTCTGGCCCAGGCCGAGATGTACCGTGCCCGTGACTGGCCGAGGCGCGCCGAAGATTCACTCAAGGAAACCGAAAACCAGAGCCCGCGCGACATCGGCGTGGAAATGTCCCAAGGCTTCACGGCGTTGGATTTGCAGGAGTGGCGCCAACTCGACCTGCTCACCGACGATGTCGTCGCCCGCGCGCCGGAAAATCGCCAGGTACAGCGCCTCAAACGCCTGCGCGATGTGCACGACATGGCTGAAGTCCGCGTGGAGGCCTACACCGGTAAAAGCTTCGGGGGCGGCAACGACCAGGAAGCCGGTGCGGTGTCCGGCAGCCGTGACTGGGGCATTGAAACCGTGATCTACACCCCGCCCATCGACGAAGACTGGCGCCTGTTCGCCGGTGTCGGTTATGGCACCGCCGACTTTGCCGAAGGCACTGGTCATCATCGTTGGCAACGCGTCGGCGTGGAGCGGCGTACCCGTGACATGACCCTCGAAGCCGAGGTCTCCAACCATTCCTACGGCTTTGGTTCCAAACAAGGCGCGCGGCTGTCGATTGCCCGGGACATCAACGACCACTGGCAATACGGCGGCAGCCTGGATTACCTCTCGGCCACTACTCCGTTGCGGGCGCTTAATACCGACGTCACGGCCAACGGCGGCAGTGGTTTTATCCGCTGGCGCGCCAATGAGAGCCGGGAGTGGAAACTCACAGTCAGCCCGTCCCATTTCAGCGATGGCAACGACCGGGTCGAAGCCTTGCTCACCGGCCGCGAGGGTGTCTACAGCTCGCCCAAGGTGCAAGTGGAGTTAGGCCTGGACGTCAGCGCCAGCCGCAACAGCAAGGAAGATACGTTGTACTTCAACCCCAAGTCGGACTTCGGCGTGTTGCCCACCGTCACCGTCAACCATGTGCTCTATAACCGCTACGAGACCCAGTGGAGTCAGCAGTTCCAGGTCGGTGCGGGCACCTACAGCCAGCGAGATTATTCCACCGGCGGTGTCGGCCTGATCGGCTATGGCCAACGCTTTCGCTGGAACGACGTGCTGGAAGCCGGCGCCAACC
Source organism: Pseudomonas sp. BIGb0381 (assembly GCF_024809815.1). Lineage (NCBI taxonomy): Bacteria > Pseudomonadati > Pseudomonadota > Gammaproteobacteria > Pseudomonadales > Pseudomonadaceae > Pseudomonas > Pseudomonas sp. BIGb0381. The sequence continues at coordinate 32,825 of NZ_JANUEN010000016.1, read as the reverse complement.
TGAGCCTGGTCAGCCGACCTTATGACGGTGAGCGCGAACGCGATCTGCGCCTGCTCGTCGACCTCACTTACCGTTTCTAGAAGAGCCTGACCATGACCCTCCTCAGCCGTTGCTTGTTGGTCCTGGGTGTATTGCTGGCCGCCGCCTGCGCCCAGCAACCCGCGCCATTCACCCCGCCCGCCGAGCGGCCGATCCTGGCCGCCGAAGCGCCGTGGCCGAAGAACCACTTTTTGGGTATTGCCTACCACGATGTCGAGGACAACGATCCCGACCAGGCAGTGGTGGCTGTGCGCACCGAACGCTTGATCGAGCAGTTGGCCTGGCTGCGGGAGAATGGGTACCAGGCGGTGAGTGTGGACCAGGTCCTTGCCGCTCGCCGGGGCGGGCCGACACTGCCGCCCAAAGCCGTCATGCTGAGCTTCGACGACGGTTATTCGAGCTTCTATACCCGCGTGATGCCGATTCTGCGGGCGTATCACTGGCCGGCGCTGCTGGCGCCAGTGGGTAGCTGGATCGATACACCGCTCAACCAACCGGTGGATTTCGCCGGTACGCCCCGGCCCCGTGGCGACTTTCTGACCTGGCAGCAGATTCGCGAAGTGTCCCAGTCCGGCCTGGTGGAAATCGCTGCCCACACCGATGCCAATCACAAAGGCATCCTGGCCAACCCCCAGGGCAACCTGGAGCCGGCCGCCACCACACGGCGCTTTGATCCGGCGACCAATCGCTACGAAACCGAGGCACAGTTCCAGGCACGGATGCGTGCCGACGTGGTCGCGATTTCCAACAAAATCCGTACGGTCACCGGCAAGGCGCCTCGGGTATGGGTATGGCCGTATGGCGCTGCCGACGGCACCTCGCTGGCGGTGGTGGGTGAGCACGGCTATGAGATGGCGCTGACCCTGGACGACGGCCTCGACGACTCGAAAAAACTGATGAACAGCCCGCGCTTCCTGGTGGATTCCGACCCGGACGGCGAGCACTTCGCGAGCAGCATTGTCTCGGTGCAGACCAAGGCCCCGCTGCGCGTACTGCATGTGGATCTGGATCACGTCTACGACCCCGATCCGGTGCAACAGGCGCATAACCTCGACGTGCTGGTGCAGCGTGTGGTGGATATGGGCTCCGTGACCGTGTTCCTGCAAGCCTACGCCGACCCCAAAGGTGACGGCCTGGTACGTTCGCTGTACTTCCCCAACCGGCACCTGCCGATGCGGGCTGACTTGTTCAACCGTGTCGCCTGGCAGTTGCACACCCGTGCCCGGGCCAGCGTGTTTGCCTGGATGCCAGTACTGAGTTTCGACCTTGATCCCAAACTGCCACGCGTCACACGCTGGGATCCGGAAACCGGCAAGGTCGGCCCTGATCCCGACCAATACCAGCGCTTGTCGCCGTTCGATCCGAAAGTGCGGCAGATGATCGGCGAGATTTACCAAGACCTGGCGAGCACCGGCAACAGTGCCATCGATGGCGTGCTGTACCACGATGACGCGCTGCTCAGCGATTTCGAAGACGCCAGCCCCGCAGCGCTCAAGGCCTATGCCGCCAATGGCCTGCCCAACAGCATCGCTGCGCTGCGCGCCGACCCGGCCATCATGCAACGCTGGACCCGTTTCAAGAGTCGCTACCTGATCGACTTCACCAACGAATTGACCGCCAAGTTCCGCGCCATCCGTGGTCCGCAGATACAAACCGCGCGCAATCTCTTCGCCGAGCCGATGCTCAACCCCGGCAGCGAAGCCTGGTTCGCACAGAACCTCGACGATTTCCTCCAGACCTACGACTGGACTGCGCCGATGGCGATGCCGCTGATGGAAGGCGAGACACTCGAGAACTCCAATGCCTGGCTGGAAAAACTGGTGGCGACGGTCAAGGCGCGCCCCGGCGCACTGGAGAAAACCGTATTTGAGCTGCAAGCCAAGGACTGGCGCACCAAGGCCGCACCCGATATCAGCGGTACGCAATTGGCCGAATGGATGAATGTGCTCAAGCGCCAGGGTGTCACGAGTTTTGGCTACTACCCGGACAACTTCCTGGAAAACTCCCCGGACTTGAAGACAGTGCGTCCGGCCCTTTCCAATCAATGGAACCCTTGACCATGTTCGACAGAATCCTGGCTATATTCGTACTCGCGCTGGTATTGGGTGTGCCCCTGGGCCTGATCTTCCTGGTCACCGGGCAGTTCCTGATGGACTTCGTGTTCTTCTATCCGCTGTTCATGTCGGCGCTGTGGATCGCCGGCGGGCTGTACTTCTGGCTGCACTGGGAGCGCCACTGGCCCTGGGAAGAAGACACCCCGGCGCCAACCCTGGCCGGCAACCCGCTGATCTCGATCATCATCCCTTGCTACAACGAAGGGGATAACGCCGCCGACACCATCCATGCGGCGCTGGGCCAGCTGTACCCGAACATCGAAGTGATTGCGGTCAACGACGGTTCCAAGGACAACACCGCCGCCGTCCTCGATGCCCTGGCGCTGGAGCATCCACGCCTGCGGGTGCTGCACCTGGCGCAGAACCAGGGCAAGGCCGTGGCCCTGCGCATGGGCGCGGTAGCCTCGCGCAGCGAATACCTGGTGTGCATCGACGGCGATGCGTTGCTGGATAAAAACGCGGCGGCCTACATGGTCGCGCCGATGCTCGACAACCCGCGCCTGGGTGCGGTCACCGGCAACCCGCGCATTCGCACACGCTCGACCTTGATCGGCCGCGTGCAGGTGGGCGAGTTCTCCTCGATCATCGGCTTGATCAAGCGCACCCAGCGCGTATTCGGGCGGATCTTCACGGTCTCGGGTGTGGTGGTGGCGTTCCGTAAAAAGGCGCTGGACCGCATCGACTACTGGAGCACCGACATGATCACCGAGGACATCGATGTCAGTTGGAAGCTGCAGCTCGATCACTGGAGCATTTTCTACGAGCCGCGTGCACTGTGCTGGATCCTGATGCCCGAGACCGTCGGCGGCCTGTGGAAACAGCGCCTGCGCTGGGCCCAGGGTGGTGCTGAAGTGTTGTTCAAAAACATCCGGGGTATCTGGCAATGGCGCCATCGCTACCTGTGGCCGCTGATGTTCGAATACTGCCTGTCCACCGGTTGGGCCTTCACCTTCCTGCTCTCGGTGATTTTCTGGGGCCTGGGTAAATTCATCGTGCTGCCACCGGCGATCACCGTGGACTCCCTGGTCCCACCGGCCTTTACCGGGCTGGTGCTGGCGATGGTGTGCCTGGTGCAGTTTGCGGTGAGCATCCTGATCGACCGCCGCTATGAGAAAGACCTGTGGAAAACCCTGTTCTGGACCGTGTGGTACCCGATGGTGTTCTGGCTGGTCAGCCTGTTCACCACCCTGGTCAGTTTCCCCAAGGTGCTGTTCAACCAGCACCAGAAGCGCGCGCGCTGGGTCAGCCCGGATCGCGGTATCAAACCTGTTGAAGAGGAGGCGTGATCATGAAACTGGTCAGAACCCGCCAAAGTACCGTGATGTGGCTCATCGATGTGTTGTTGACCCTGATGGCCTGGGCCGGGTTGGTCTGGCTGCTGGCGCGCGGGATCACCTCGATGCTGAACACCCACGGCGGCCCACGCATCGAGGCGCCGATTTTCGCGGCGCTCAACACCTTGCAGATCTACCTGTGGATCGCACTGTTCAACGCCGTGATCCTGGTCACCTGGGCACGCTACCAGCAACGCAAGGGGCGCAAGTTCGCCCAGCGGCGCGCCGAGGCCAAGGCGCTCAGCGATCAGAACCTGAACGAGAGTTTCAGCCTGGCCGAGGGCGACCTGGAGCAACTGCGCCGACCGGGTGTACTGGTGATTCACAACGACGAAGACGGCGGCGTGGCGGAAGTCAAAGCCCACGTCTCCCGCGACGTGGAAAAACAAGGATTGACCCTGGTGCCCGAGAAAAAAGACGTCAGCTAAGGACTGTAAATCCAATCCAATGTGGGAGGGGGCTTGCTCCCGATAGCGGTGGTTCAGCTAATGAATACTTGGCTGACACACCGCTATCGGGGGGCAAGCCCTCTCCCACAATTGTCTATCCACTCGACCTCGAACATGAATGTCGACAAGTGGGACCCAATTCACAAAAACGCCGCGAACTATTCGGTTCTTTTCGGTACTAACTTATCTCGGAAGAACTTAGTGGCCAAATACTGGCAGTTATAAGTTCATTCGATAAATCGCTATCAAAAGAGCTGCCGCCTGTCGGAATAGTACTTCGAGTTTCAGGCCGCCTGTATTTTTGATGATTATTTATTGTTATTAATCAACTAGTTGTGAGATTAACGAGTGCGAATGTGCAACTGGCTCAGCTTCTTGGGTTGGCGCAAGTTCAATGTTAGTTTCGCGGCCCTTGATTTTCGACGGACCGAATATGTTTTTTTTATTGCCACGGACTCGGTATTTCCTCTGCACGTTGCTGCTCGCCTATATGAGCGCAAACAGTGCCATGGCCGCTCCTACGCCCGGGGACCAGGACCTGATCCGCGACCGTCAGAATCGCCTGCTCGAAGAGCAACAGCGGCGCCTGCAGGAACTCCAGGATCTGCCCGGCAAAGCGGCCAAGCCCGAGGCCCCGGCCACGCCGGCAGATACCCGTTGCTTCCCCATCCAGGACATCGAACTCAAGGGCGCCGACAGCCTGTCCGCCGCCGACCGTACCCGCCTGCTCAAACCGTACATCGGCCAATGCCTGGGCGTTACCCAGCTCAACGAACTGCTCAAGGTCATCACCGACTACTACATCGCCAAGGGCCACGTCACCAGCCGCGCCTACCTGCCGCAGCAGGACCTTTCCAGCGGCCATCTGCAGGTGCTCGTAGTCGAAGGCAAACTGGAAGGCATCAAGGGCGCCCAGGGCAGCACGGTCACCGACCGCGAGCTGGCGATGGCGTTTCCCGGCAAGGTCGGTGAAGCGCTCAACCTGCGCGAAGTCGAACAATTGGTGGATCAACTGAGCCGCCTGCCGTCCAAACAGGCGCAAATGGAACTGACCCCCGGCACCCAGATCGGCGGCAGCGAAGTGCTGGTCAAAAACCAGCCGCAAAAACCCTGGCGCGCCAGCCTGTCGCGCAACAACGACGGCCAGAAAAGCACCGGCGAACAGCAATGGGGCGCCGGCCTTGAGTGGGACAGCCCGCTGGGCCTGGCCGATCAACTGATCCTGCGCGGTGGCCACGACGCCATCAGCGACCATCAGAAAACCTCGAAAAACAGCATGCTGTATTACAACGTGCCGTGGGGCTGGTGGAACTTCAGTTACACCTACAGTGAGAGCGAGTACCGCACGCCGGGCGACCTTGACGGCTACAAGTACAAGCAAACAGGCGACAGCCAGAACCACCAGCTCCGTGCCGAGCGCGTGGTGCATCGAGATGACGTGAGCAAGACCTCGGTCAACGTCGGCCTGACCCATCTGCGCACCAACAACTACTTCAACGACGAGCGCCTGGACGTCAGCAGCAACCGCCTCAGCGAGTTCCAGGTGGGCATCAACCACGGGCGCCGCATCGGTAGCGCCTTCGTCAACCTGGATGTCGGCATGCAGAACGGCACCGGTGCCTTTGACGCCCAAAAGGACGACCAGGAACGCATCCGCGGCAACCTCACCCCAACCCCGCGCTACCGCAAATACACCGCCACAGTGAGCTACCTGCAACCCTTCATGCTGTGGGGCGAATCGTTGAGTTTTTCCAGCCTGGCCACCGGACAGCGCAGTGAAGACGTGCTGTATCCGGCGCAACGCATGAGCCTCGGCGGCTCGTACTCGGTGCGCGGGTTCAAGGACCAGCAACTGACCGGCGACAGCGGCGGCTACTGGCGCAACGAAGTGCGCTGGGCACGCCCGGTGACCCTCGACTGGATGCGCCCCGCCTTTGCCGAATACGGCGCCAGCGTCGGCTATGACCAGGGCGTGATTCGCAACGATCGCTACAACGATGACCAGCACGGCAGGGTGTCGAGTAACTCCCTGGAGCTGTTCGCTCGCGGCAAAAACGTCAGCACCAGCGTGACCTTTGCCCACTCCCTGGAGCGACCTGGCGTGATGACCGAGCGCGAAGCGCCGATCTATTTCCGCCTGGATTTCTACCTGTAATTCAACGCCCCCAGCCTTTGAGATTTTGAATATGGACGTTCGCCCCGTTACCGCCCTGAAAACCCTGAGCCAACGCGGCCTGGCCTTGATCCTGGCCAACGCGCTGTTCTGGCAGCCACTGCTGGCCCAGGCCGAAGGGATCGTGGTCAGTGGCCCGGGCACCACGGTCGGCCAGGCGGGAAACGGCGTGCCGGTGGTGAACATCGCCACGCCTAATGGCAGCGGCCTGTCCCACAACCAGTTCAAGGACTACAACGTCGGCCCCAACGGCGTGATCCTCAACAACGCCAACAGCATTGTGCAAAGCACGCAACTGGGCGGGATCATTGTCGGCAACCCGAACCTCAAGGGCGGCGCGGCGAATGTCATCCTCAACGAAGTCAAAGGCGGTAGCCCCAGCCAATTGCGCGGCTACACCGAAGTGGCGGGCCAGTCGGCCAAGGTCATCGTCGCCAACCCTTACGGCATCAGCTGCAACGGTTGCGGCTTTATCAACACCCCCAACGTCACCCTGACCACCGGCAAGCCAATTATCGATCAGGCCGGGAAACTGAAAAGCTACCAGGTCGACGGCGGCGCCGTGACCATCGACGGCCAGGGCCTGAACGCCAGCAACGTCGACCGCTTCGAGATCATCACCCGCTCGGCCAAGATCAATGCGCAAATCAACGCGCGCCAGTTGACCGTGATTGCCGGGCGCAATGACGTCGACGCCCAAAGCCTGAAAACTACCGCGCGCGCCGACGACGGCAGCGCCAAGCCGGAACTGGCCATCGACTCGTCGGCCTTGGGCGGCATGTATGCCGGTGCGATCAAACTGGTGGGCACCGAAGCCGGTGTGGGCGTGAAGCTCGACGGCACCCTGGCGGCCAGTGGTGGTGATATTCAGCTCGACGCCAACGGCCACCTGAGCATGGCCCAGGCCGCCGCCAGCGGTGCGGTGGACATCAAGGCCGCGAGTCTGGAGACCAAGGGCGCGGTGTACGCGGGCACCACCCTCAAGGCACAGACCAAGGGCACCCTGAAAAACAGCAAGACCCTCGCCGCGCGTGACAGCATCACCCTGGCCAGCAATGGCCAGTTGACCAACAGCGGCATCGTCGAGGCCGGGGTCAACGCCGACAACACGCGCAACACCGTCGGCGACGTCAAGCTCGAGGCCCAGCACATCAGCAACACCGGCACGATGATCGCCAATCGCGAGCTCAGCGCCACCGCCAATACCCTGGACAACCAGGGCGGTACCTTGAACGCCAAACAGGTGCTGAACGTCACGGCCGGCAGCGTCGATAACCGCAACACAGGTCGACTGCTCAGCGACGGTGCACAAACCCTCAACGTCAGTGGCCTGCTGGACAACAGCCAGGGCGGCATCATCGACAGCACCGGTGCCTTCACCCTGCACGGCGATACCCTGGACAACAGCACCGGTAGCCTGACCGCCGGCGGGGCGATCACCCTGGATTTGATCGGCGACCTGATCAACCGTAACGGCAAGCTGGCCAGCGCCGGGCCGCTGCTGATCCAGCGCGCCGCGCACATCGATAACCAGAGCGGCAAACTCGCCAGCCAGGGCTTGCTGACGGTATTCGCCAACAGCATCGACAACCGTAACACCGGCACCCTGGCCGCCAACGATGGCCTGACCCTGACCACCAGCGGCCTGTTGCAAAACAGCGGCAACGGCCTGATCCATAGCGAAAACTCTGGCGTGACCATCACCGCCGGTACGCTCGACAACGACGGTGGCCGCATCGCCGCCAAAGCCGGTGATGCGCAGATCGACGCCACTGACTTCAACAACGGCAGCGGCGCGCTGTTTGCTCGGGATCGCGTGCACCTGACCGGTAAGAATGTGGATAACGGCGGCGAGATCGCCGGCAACCGGATCGACGTCAGCCTGGACGGCGCATTGACCAACCGTGGCTTGATCGAAAGCGCCACGACGCTCGATGTCGCGACCGCCAGCCTCACCAACAGCGGGCAAATGCGCGCCCTGGGTCCCAGCGGTAAAACGCGCTACGCCATCGGTGGTTTGCTCACTAACAGCGGCCGTCTGGAGACGGCCAACGACCAATTGAGCCTCGCCGCCACCACCTTCCAGAATACCGGCGGCACGGTGTTGCACGTGGGCACCGGCGCGCTCGATCTCAGCGGCATCAGCCTGGACAACGTTGGCGGCAGCCTGGTGACCCATGGCGACCTGACCCTTGAAAAATCCAGCTGGACCAACAGCACCGCGATCCAGGCAGGGCGCCTGACGGTCAATGTCGGCACCCTGAACCAGACCGCCACCGGCCAATTGCTTGGCACTCGCAGCCTGGTGGGCAACGGCCAGGATTGGACGATGGGTGGCACCGTCGCCAGCCAAGGCAGCCTCGACCTGGCGGTGGGCAACCTGCTCAACGACCACGGCCTAATCTTCAGTGGCGGCGACCTGAACCTCAAGGTCGACCGCCTGAAAAACCTCGGCGCCGCGATCTACGCCATGGGCAACCTGCGCGTCGACCGCGACGGCCAGGGCGGCCTGGCCGCCAGCATCATCAACAGCTCGGGCACCATTGAAAGCGAGCGCAACCTGATCCTGGCTGCCAGCACTATCAACAATATCCGCACCGTGCTCACCACCGAGTCGGGCATCTACAGAGCGTCCATCACCCCTACAGCGTGTATCGACGGCGTGACCGGGGGCGACTGCGAAGGCGGCAAGCAGAACCGGCCGTTCCAGATCATCCAGCGCGATCACCTCATCGTCACCAACGCCACGCCCGGCTCCGGCATCACCTCCGGCGCCAACATGCTGCTCGCCGGCGGCACCTTGCTCAACAGCAGCAGTAGCATCGCTGCCGGTGGCGCCATGACCGTGCGCGTCGACCAACTGAGCAACGTCGGCCTGGTGACCCACGACACCCAATACGACCGCATCTTCACTTCCGAGCGCGAGCGCAAGCCGGGGGGCTGGAACCGCGAGGCGGCGGCCTTCACCCAGCGCTATTCGGCGGGCAACAACATGGACGGTGTGGAAGCCGCCATGGCCGCGTTCATCGGCAAAATGGAGAGCGAAAAGACCGACCTGCGCAAAACCACCCAGCTGATGGTGCCCGACCAGAGCTACGCCGCCGTGATCCAGGCCGGTGGCAGTGTGGACGTGAGAGCCCAGGCCGGCATCGACAACAGCGTCGTGCAAGGTGGCTACACCTACGTCGGCAGCGGCGCCAACACCAAAGCGCCGGGTTACTCGACCCAGGTCACGCTCAACCCGCAATTGCCGCCGGACGTTGCCCAGCAACAGGTCAACCCGCTGGGCCTGCCCGGCTTCGACCTGCCCACCGGCCAGAACGGCCTGTTCCACCTCAACGACCGCGATGGCGCAACCGGGCTGCCCACCAGCCAGTTCGCGGCCAACCCGCACAAGTACTTGATCGAAACCAACCCGCTGCTCACCGACATGCGCAAGTTCATGAGCTCGGACTACATGCTGACCAAGCTCGGCTACGACCCCGACACCGCGCAACGTCGCCTGGGCGACGGCTTCTATGAACAACGCCTGATCCAGCAAGCCGTGCTCGCCCGCACCGGCCAGCGTTTCATCGATGGCCAGACCAGCGACGCCGACCTGTTCAAGCACCTGATGGACAACGCCATCAGCAGCAAAAGCGCGCTGAATTTGTCCGTAGGCGTGAGCCTCACCGCCGAACAAGTCGCCGCCCTGACCCACGACATCGTGTGGCTGGAAAACGCCACCGTCGCCGGCCAACAAGTGCTGGTGCCGGTGCTGTACCTCGCCCAGGCCAGCAACCGCCTGGCACCCAACGGCGCGTTGATTTCCGGCACTGACGTCAACCTGATCACCGGCAGCAACCTCAACAACGCCGGCACCTTGCGCGCTACCGGCAGCCTGCTGGCGAACGTCGGCGGCAACCTCACCAACAGTGGGTTGATGGAAGCCGGTGGGCGCCTCGACCTGCTCAGCGGCAACAACCTGACCAACCGCGCAGGCGGTGTGATCAGCGCAGGCAACGTCAACCTCGCCGCCGGCGCCGACCTGCTCAACGAACGCAGCGTCACCACCCACGAAAGCGCCAGCAACTACCGCACCGAACGCAGCGACTTCGTCGACAGCGCCGCGCGCATCGAATCGGCCAACGATTTGGCCATGCAGGCTGGCGGCAACGTCAACAACGTCGGCGGCGTGCTCAAGAGCGGTGCCGACACCACGGTCAAGGCCGTGGGCGACGTCAACATCACCGCCTCGAAAACCCTCGACAGCGGCGCCATCGGCAACCGTTCCAGCTTCACCACCATCGCCCAACAGGGCTCTGTGGTCGACGCTGGCCGCGACTTGCATGTGATCGCCGGGCGCGATATCAGCGCCATCGCCAGCCAGGTCGAAGCCAAGCGCGACGTCAACCTGATTGCCACCCGCGACCTCAACGCCATCGCGGCAGCCAACGAGCAACACTCCACGGGCAACACGAAAAAGGTCAAGAGCATCGAAGACCACGTGCAGCAAGTGTCCAGCGTCATCAAGGCCGGCGGCGACGCCACCCTGAGCGCCGGGCAGAACCTGCAACTGGTCGCCAGCCAGGTCAATGCCGGCAACGAGGCGTACCTGGTCTCCGGTAAAAACCTCGAGCTCAAAGCCGCCGAAAACCAGGACTACAGCTTCTACAGCAAGACCAAGAAAACCTCCCAGGGCAAAAAATTCCGCCTGGATGAAACCGACGTCGTGAGCAACGTTGGCAGCCTGGTCAGCGCGGGGACGAACAGCACAGTCGTCGCCGGTGCAGACCTGCTGCTGGCCGGCAGTGCCGTCACTGCCGAAAAAGGCGCCACGCAACTGGTCGCCGGCCAGGACGTGAACATCCTCGCCGTCAGTAACGCCGACAGCGCCCGCCACGAACGCAAGGAAAGCAAAAGCAGTTGGGGCGGCCTGAAGTCGAGCAAAGTCCAGGACAAAGTCGACGAAAAACGCACTACCGCCATGGGCAGCATGGTCTCCGGCGAAACCGTCACGGTCGCCGCCAAACGCGATGCCACGGTCACCGGCTCGTCCCTGGTCAGCACCGGCGACCTCGCCGTCCAGGCCGGCCGCGACCTGACCATCGACGCGGCGCAAAACACCTTCGCCCGCACCGACATGCACAAGGAAAAAAATCGCGACCTCACCGGCGTGCTGACCGGCAACAAGCTCGGTCTGGACGACATGACCGGCAACCAGAAGCTGTACATCAACAGCTCGAAGCACAACGGCACGGCCAATGAAATGACCTTGACCGGCAGCACCATTGGTTCGAGTGCGGGCAATGTGTCGTTGACGGCGGGGCGTGAGTTGAAGGTGGTGGCCAGTGATCTGGTGAGCACCAAGAACATGGAGTTGAGTGGGGCTGATGTCACCGTTACTTCGGGGATGGAGACGGCCAGTCAGACCAGTAAGGACAGTTCCAAGAGCTTGGCGGTTGGGCGCGTGATCGCGGGCACCGTGGTCGACACCGCCAACAGCATCCGCGACGCAGCCGAGGCGGCGCGCAGCTCCGACGACCCGCGCCTCAAGGCCGTGAAGATCGCCCAGGCGGCGCTGTCGATGTACAACCTGAATAACCAGGCGGGCGATCTCGCTAAACAAAGTACTGGCTTCAAGGACAAGACCGGTGGCTCTGCTGGCAACGGGTCGCTGATCAAGATCGGTACCGAACTGGCCAACACCCGTACCAAAAGCAGCAGCGAATACACGGCGCAGACCGCTCACCAGAGCAACCTCAACGCCGGGGGCAAACTGTCGATCATCGCTGCGGGCGACGCGCCGGGCACTGTGGGTGACTTGACGATTACCGGCAGTACGTTGAAAGCCGACAGCACGTTGCTGTCCGCGAAAAACAACATCCTGATGCAAAGCGCACAGAACACCACCGACCGCAAAAACGACGGTTCACGCAACAGGACCGCTATCGGTGCCAGCTTCAACATAGGCGAGCAAAACGGTTTCACCATCGACCTCGGTGCACAAACCGCCAAGAACCTTGGCTCGGGTGGCTCGGTTACCCAGGTCAACACCACGTTGGACACCGGCTCGCTGGTACTGCGCAGCGGCCAGGACACCAGCCTGATCGGCGCGCAGGTACGCGCTGAGCGTATCGATGCCAACATCGGCGGCAACCTCAACATCCTGTCGCGCCAAGACACCGAAACGTCCAAGAGCAAGCAGAACAGTGCGGGCTTCGGTGCGAGCATCTGCATTCCGCCGATCTGTTATGGCTCCCCAGTAACCGCGTCCGCGAACCTGGCGGCGTCGAAGATGAACAGCGACTACCAGGCGGTTACCGACCAGAGCGGCTTCTTTGCCGGTAAGGGTGGCTACACCATCGATGTGGCCAAAAACACCACCCTGCAAGGTGCGGTGATTGCCAGTGAAGCCACGGCCGACAAAAACCTGCTGCTCACCGATCGGCTGCTGGTCAGCGACATCAAGAATAAGAGCGAGATCAAGAGCCAATCGGCCGGCGTCAGCGTCTCCGGTTCCTACAGTAGCGGCGCGAGTACCCTCACGCCGGGTGCCTTGTATGGCATGTCGCTGAACGATTCGGACCACAGCTACACGCGCAGTGCCGTCAGCGAAGGCACGATCGTGGTGCGCAACCCTGAAGGCGCGGGTGACCTGGTCGGCCTGAACCGCGACACCGCCAACGCCAACCAGCGTCTCGACAAGCCTGATGAAAAGGCCATGCAGGAACGCATGGACCTGATCAAGAGTTCGATGGAGTTGACCAAGGGCATTGGCGATGCGATTGCTGCCGCGAAGATCAGGGACGCCGAAGACCCCACCACTGAGGCTGGCAAAGCCACGCGGCAGAAGCTAATTGAAGACGGTATCGCCAACCCGACACCGGAACAAGTCAGCCAGCGTGCTCAGAAGGACTATGGCTTAGGGAGCAGCTTCCAGAGGGCCAGCCAAGCCGTCACCGCCATTGTTCAAGCGGTCATGGGTGGCAATGTTGGCGGTGCGTTGGCAGGTGCCGCGGCGCCGTACCTGGCACAGGAGATCAAGAAAAAAACTGAAGGCGACCCTTACGCCAACCTGATGGCTCACGCAGTGCTTGGCGCGATGGTGGCGCAAGCGCAAGGAAATTCGGCGCTGGCAGGGGGCTCCGGCGCTGCGATGGGTGAGTTGATTGCCCGTCAACTTTATCCGGGCACCGCAACAAGTGACCTGACGCAAGCGCAAAAGGAAACGGTTTCCGCCTTGTCGACCTTGGCTGCGGGGGTGGGCGGAGGGCTCACTGGCGGTGATATGCTCGGTGCCTCCGCTGGCGCTCAGGCAGGACGTAATGCGGTGGAGAATAACTGGCTGAGTGAGACAGAAGCCCGCGCACTTGATAGAGAACTATCGGCCTGCAAAAACGTTAAAGGCGACTGCGGTCTAGTATTAAAAAAATATATTGAAATCAGTAATGAAAACAGTAAAAAAATGATGGGTCGTTGCATTGGCGGTGGTTTAACGTGTGTCCTACGGGAAGAGGAAATTCAGGCAAGCACCAATGCTGCGAGAGATGCCGACCCGTCACAGTTCCGCCTGAGTGAAAAATTGAAAAATCCCGAGGCTGTCGCACTGGTAAATTACCTCAATGGCTCGGACCTTAAATTTTTGAAGGAAAATATTACTGACACAGACCGAGTCATGTCAGTTGTCATCGATCCGCTCTCTTGGCCGGTAATGGTGATGGGCGGAAGTTCAATCCTTACTAACGCTTTGACCAAAGGTAAAGAACAATTGATAGCGGTGGGCGCTTCCGCAGGTATTGGTGCAGCTATCCAATATGGAACGACAGGAAAAGTGACACTGTCGGACGTGATTGGCTCTGGGGTAGTCGGCGCGATCACAGCTGGCAAAGGTTACAATCCGACGGTTACTTGGAATGCAACGGGTGGTTATTATCAAGCGGAAATGAAAGGGGAAGACCCATTTATGGGAGCTTTGTTAAGTAAGGCGGGCGCTTCTGTGGGGTTTGCCGTTGGTAATACGATCAAGGCGCCTCTTGATAAGCTGCTTAACCCGGTGTCGAAGCAGTATGAGTGGATGCCGACTGGAATATGGACTATCAGCAGGCCGGCATCGCAAAGTTCCGTTCCCTCCATATTTGGTAATCTGGGCGACTCTGTATCGTCAGGATTTTTCAATAGTGGAGCTGATTTCTATTTGAAGAAAAGAGACAACAATGAAAAAGAATGAACCTTGGTGGGTTGCTATTTATCTTCCTTGTGCCTGTGCGTTCGGTCTGTTGTTTATGTGTGTGTTCTTTCAGATTGCCGGGTATTGGTTGAGTGGTGGCGAGGACTTTATTGTGCTTATAAAAGAAAATACGCCGCTTTATTTAAAAATGGCTGGGGTTGGCTTTGTTCTAGGTTTTGTTCTGTGGTTTTTTAATGTTCGTTGACTTTTAATTTAATAAAGGTGGCTGAGTTTTTGTATAAAAGGGTGCATGAAAGGGGGCGGATTTATTTAAACGTGACGCTAGTCGGTAGTCGATTAATAAATCTGTCCCCTTTAATTCCACTTGTAAAAGTAGTGCCAAAAAAGGAGGGTTGTAATCGTGAGCGACTCAGCTTCAATTATATCGGATGTGGCAATTGATGAAGATGCGTTTGCTGATTTTATCCACTCTATAGGCGGAGTCGTTAGTATCGGAAAACGTAATCGTGGAATATTGAATTGGGACGAGGCCACTTTGTATATTTCATTACTCAACTCCGAAAAATTCATGAATTTTTATGATTCGCAAGATATTCTCAATTGGGAAAATTTGTTGGGTGCCCCTCCTAAGACAATGATCGAAATGCAGTTGGGTCATTCGAAAGGCTCGATGGAGATGTCTTTATGGTTGGCGTACGAGTTTGGCAAGAAATGGAATTGTGTTGTAGATGACGTTAATGCGGTGACGCTTAACTACTCCGAAGTCTGTGACAGGTACACAAGGTAGAGTATGAAATAGGAGAAAATAGGGGTCAGACCACGATTATTGCACCAATGTATATTGGTGGTCTGACCCCTATTTTCCCTGCAAAACTTGCGTCGCAGATAGCACAAGTTTTGGATAAACGAACCGTTAGGGTTTGGCTTGTCGTCCAAAGAAATGATTTTCAAACGTCAATGGTGGTCTAACCCCTATTTCCCACTAACTACTGGTGGCGTGAGCGTCGGACTGTCCAACGGTTCAATAGCCGTATCTTTCTTGTCAGGCTACTTGAAAGACGAGCTTCCAGAGGCTGCCACGAGTAACGCGCTAAGTATGGGGTTTGAAAAATTTTCAGTCGCGAAAGGTGTAACGCGTGAAACGCTTCGAGACTTTCTAATGCTTTAGGAACAGTGGGGGCGTGGGATAATTTGGTTGAAGGGCTCAGGGATGCTATTAAGTGTGAATAATATGATCGAAAATTTTTACAGATATAGGCATGGCATTGGCCTGGTTTTATTGCTAGGTGCGCTACTGAATGGGTTTTTACGCTTTGATGGTAGTTGGAAAATATTTTTTACTATGGTTCTGGTTCAGTTGTGGTTTGGCCAAGCGGTCTACAATTATGCGCGGGGACATAGAGTCGCTATAGCGCCGGGAGGTATGAGTAGAGATGCCAACCCGGAGTGGCGAGCGGCATTAGCCGGCTTTGCGTTATTTCTGTATGGTGTCGTCTTCTTTTTGGGGTTTTGATACCTAGTAGAAATTGAAAGATCGGGGCAGACCTCTATTTTTCATTTTCACTCGTCAAGTGATTTTTTTGCCATAAAATCAGGGGGGGTAATTATGAGTTATGAGCATAAAGCATTTATTTTTGATATTGATGGTTTCACTCGTGAGCTTAAGCCGTTGTTGGAGAGCTGTTTGCGCTCGGGAAGTATCGATCAGGTGCGGGATTTCATTGTTTCTAATAGGCAGTCTCTAGTTGATCCATATGAAGGTTTCGCGTTAGAGGATGGCTGGGAAGATATGATTGAAAGCAAGGACGTTCATCAGTATGGGGATTTCGCACTTACGAAATATTATTCGCCTACTGATGACCGAGGGCTTGGCTTATGGTGGAGTATTTCTCAAGAGCTGTTTTCTGATAAAGGTAAATTAGGCTTCTCGCCTTTTTTAGGTACGCCGTTAGGTTCGGGATCAAATTTCTTTGATCCTGGGAAAATGGGTTCTTACTTCCAGGCTCAACATGAAGTGAGCGAAAGCCTAAGTAGGGTTTTGGAGGTCGAAGGAAAAGTTTCAGATGATGCGTTTGAGGTTGTTAGAGAATTTAAAAAAATGCTTGAGCAGGCGATAGACGAAAAAAGAGGGGTGTATATAACTTTTTAAGAATCAGGGTCAGACCACCGTCACAATCCTTCGCCAGTTAACAGCGATCAAAGGTTATGTGGATTGGCGAGCCCAGCAGTAATATGCGCGGCGCCAGCATTTACATTATTAAGGATGATCAATGAAACCCGCAAAATTCTCCCTCCAGGCCTTCCTGATGGCCTGCCTCATACCCGGCTGGGGCCTGGTGTATGTAGGTCGCACGCAGTGGGGTATCCGGGTCGCAGCGTTGTTGCTCGGCGGGGTCGTGCTGATGGGTGCCTTGGGGTTGGTCACTACACCCCTTGGACTGTATGCATTCTTCGCTTTCGTCATCACGGTCAAACTGACCTCTGCCATCGTGTCCGCCGTGTTGGCTCGTCGCTATAGCGGTCCGCCCAATGTGCCGCGTAAACGCTTCCATGCTCTTTACGTCGGTGTGGTGGTGATCCTGGTGCTGACGCTGGACGTCTTTCGGGTGCCGTTGCTGGGCTTCAAAAACTATTACATTCCGTCGGGGTCGATGGCTCCGACGTTGTCGATTGGCGACTACATCATGTCGGACCTGCGGGCTGGCGATCCCAAAGTGGCGGATATCGTGGTGTATCGCTGGAATGGCACCGAGGCGGTCAAACGGGTGGCGGGAATCGGTGGTGACACTCTGGCCATCGTCCATGGCGAGTTGATCCGCAACGGTGAGAACCTGGGTTTGTTTCACGCACCGGCTGAGCGCGTCAAAAAGGACTACTCCCTTGAGTTGGCGCCACTCCAGGTAGCGCCGGGGCATGTGTACCTCTTGGGCGACAACCGTGATGTCAGCAACGACAGCCGCTTCATGGGCCAGGTTGCGCTTGATGATGTGGTGGGCAAGGTCTCCGGCATCTGGTTTTCGAATGAACGAGCGCGTATCGGGACGACGTTTCCATGAGCTTTTCGAGTATCGGCTGTCGGATCGCCCAGTGGCTGTGCCTGCTGCTGATGTGCGTCAGCGCCATCGCGTTCATCCTGGCCTGGGCCTACCTCTATCGTGATTCGTCTTGGTTGGGCACGGCCGCGGCGGGTTTCGTCTGGGGTGGGATCGGGTTGTTGTTCGCGTGTGTGTTTGAACGGTCTCGAACCGCCGCCGCCGTGCTGCGATTCATGCTGACTCGGACATCGGCGTTGCTGGTGTTTGCCGCCGGGGTGGCCTATCTGGTTGGTCTGCTGTGGGTCGGGCCGGAGCAGGACTTTATGGACGCTCAGTTAAAGGGCGCGTCGTGCGGTAAGTACACGGGCACGATTGAGAAAGGGTGGGAGCAAATCTGCGCCCGTTCACATTCAGAACAGCCACAAACGCCATGAGGTTAAAGCCACCGCGTATGGACGCGAGCGGGCATGTACAACGTGTGCCGGCCTCAATGACATCTCTTCGACTTTTGGATAAATGACTGTATGAGCGAATCAGTATCGGCCGCAGGCACCTGGAATCTCGCCAGCCCAGGCAAGCGCCTGCTCGGCTATTTCATCGATATGGCCGTGGTGCTTTTCCTGCTGTTTTTGAACCGAAACCTGGACTACGCCTATTTCTATCTGGGCTCTGCAGGAGGCCCGGCATTGTTTGATGCCCTCCACTATGTGCTGCTGTTTTCAGCCTTCGGGTACTACTTGTTTTGCGATGCCTTGCCCAATGGCCAGAGCTTGGGCAAGCGGGTATGCGGCACGGCCGTGGTGGGTTACCCGTACCCCACGAACTGCACGCTGTTCCAGTCGTTCCTGCGCAATTTTCCGAAGCTGCTGTTCAGTGTGTTGGACGGTCTTTTTGTACTGTTCGGCCTGCGTCGTCGCTTGGGCGATATGTTGGCCAAGACGATCGTCATCAATACCTGAGCAGGGCGGCCTGGGCGGGCCGCCCGCACCCTGCAAACACTCACGCAATGTGATCGACTACACAACTTTCCGACACAATCCTGAACCTTTTCATACATTTGAAGGTCATTACCGCGCCCACCCACGCGCGGTAGGGCTGCATGGACTGCAGCGTTTTCAAAAGCATTAAGGATTGATGTGAGCGTTTTTCCCCTTACTCCCTTGTTCGCCACTGCCTCTCGCGGTGCGAATGGTCGTGCCTGCGTATCAGCCATGTGCGACGGGGGATGCATCCGGATCCCTTGATCCCTTCACTCGATACACCTACTGCCGCCGGGCTGTTGGCGGCTTTGACCTGTAGTTCATGGAGTCAGAAATGAAGCGTAAGCAGTTTCAGAAAAGCCTGTTGGCAATCATGGTCGGCGCAATCAGCACGCAGGTGCTGGCGGTGGAAGTTGACCTCGGGGCAGGCAAAACCCAGTTCGTCAGCGAGAATTACAACGAGTCGCTGATCCTCACCGGGCAGACCACTCAGGTCACCACCCCGACCAATTCGCCCCCTGCCGGGCTGGGTGTCGCCGATACCCACATCCAGGGTTCGTTGATCAACCGCGCTGACATCACGCTGAATGCCGACGGCTACACTGTGCGAGGCTTTGCCCTGGACCCGATGTTCTGGACCGGCCCGCCCAACCTCAGCCCAGGCTCTGTCACCGGTGACGTGGTACAGGCCGGCAATATCCTGATGAACAACGGTGGCGATGAGGGGCTTGAGATCGGCAGGACCACCATCGGTGGCAGCGTGATCAACTCCGGCACCATCATTTCGACGGCACCGTCGGCGCCCGCACCGCCACCTTTCTATATCGGCGGGGGCGAGGGGATTTACCTGCACGGCACCACCATCGGCGGCGATGTGTCCAACACCGGTCTGATCGATATGGCCGGCGAAGGCGCGATTGGCATCGTGCTGGATCGCGACAACAACACCCCCACCACCATCGGCGGCAAGATCCTCAACTCCGGCACTATCAAGGCCACGGGTGAAGGCGCTTGGGGCATCGAAGTGGAAACGGATACCAGCCCGCTGCGTATCGAAAACAGCGGCTTGATTTCTGCCAACGGCAATGACGCCCAAGGCATATTTTTTTATAACGGCACCATCGATTACATCCTCAACACCGGCACGCTTGAGGCCAAGGGTACCAACGCCAATGCCTTCCAGTTCCTGGAGGCAACCTTTGCCCAGAACAGTGCGAGCGGTTCGCGCGGCATCGTCAACCGAGGCACAATCACCGCCGATGGCACGGCGATCCTGGTCGGTCCCGACCAAACCTCGCCGTTCGAAATCAACCAGCAAGCCGGCGAAATTCGCAGCAATTCCGGCACCGCCATCGATGCGCGCAACCTGGCAACCTTGAACTGGACCGGCGGCAACATCATCGGTGATGTGCTCAACCTGAGCGCCGTGAATATCGACGGCCAGGCCGGTTTCACCGGTAATCGCATCATCGCACCGGTGTCGGTCAACTCGGGTTCGCTGAACCTCTCGGCCCCTGGCACCGCCATTACCGGCAACCTCAATGTGGCCAATGGCGCCGGCATTGATATGCACCTGTCCGACAGCGTTGTGCCCACCACGCCGTACCTGACCGTCAACGGCGCCGCCAACTTCGCCCAGGGGTCAAAGCTGACCGTGAGCGCCAACCCAGGCGACTTCGCCAGCACCAATAACGGCACCGAATACACCCTGCTGCAAGCCACCAGCGTGCAAGACAACGGCCTGTCCGTGGCCAGTTCTTCCTCTCTGCTCGACGTGCTCAGTTACTCGGCCGATGCGCAGACGGTGAAGACCGTGGTGGCGGTCAAGGCCGACCAGCAAGTCCAGGCGGATCTCGCTGGCGTGGGCGCCACCAGCGCGGCGGTCACGGCGGTCAACACCTTCAAGAACGGTGTGTTGAGTAACCTCAGCGCGGACGATCAAGTCTTCCAGGCCCTGGCCAACGCCGGCACTGCAGAGCAACTGGCGCGGATCGGCGATCAGCTCAAGCCGGACGTCAACCGTGGCGCCCTCGACGTGGCGTTGTCGGGGCAAACCGTGGTCAACGGCGCGATCTTCAATCGCCTCACCGACCAGCGTGAAAGCCACCAGGTCGGCGGCGTGTGGGTGCAGGGCCTGAGCAGCAACATGGACCAGGACGGTCGCGGCGGTGACAACGGTTACTCGGCCAACAGCAGCGGCATGGCGGTGGGTGTGGATGGTCGTGTGAACGACACCACCATCCTGGGCGTGGCGTACAGCTACCTCAATTCCAATATCCATTCCGACCTGGGCAACAAGACCGACGTCGAAGGTCACGCGCTGTCGCTGTATGGCAACTGGTCGCTGCAAAACTGGTTTGTCGACGGCAGCCTCAGCTACGGCCACAACCAGAACGACAGCAAGCGTCATATCGCCGGCACCACGGCCAAGGGCAGTTACGACAGCAATGTGTTGTCGGCCAGCGTGATCGGCGGCTACAGCTTCAAGCCGTCGCAAGCGGTGGTGATTGAGCCGCGTGTGGCCGCGCGTTACTCCAACGTGCGCATGGATGGCTACGACGAGAAAGGCTCTTCGGCGGCACTGAGCACCGGTTCGCAGCGTTATGAAGTGGGTGAGCTGGGCGCGGGCCTGCGCCTGGCCGGCAACCTGCCGATGGGTGCCGGCAGCTTGCAGCCGGAAGCGACGTTGATGGCCTATCACGACCTGATGGGTGATCGCGTGGCGCAAACCTCCAGCTTCGTGGCCGGTGGTTCAGCGTTTACCGTGACCGGTGCGTCGGTGGCCCGTGACAGCTACGAAGCCAGCGTGGGCGTGAACTACCAGGTGTCGGACTTCAGCGTCGGCGCCAGCTACACCCGCCAGGCGCGCAGTGGTTTTGATGCCGATGGCGTGATGCTAAAAGCGCGGTACGCGTTCTAAGCCCCGTCAAGGAGGTCCGCTGTAAGTGTTGCGTGCGACAGCGCTAAATCTGCGACTTAGCGCTGTCGCTCAGTAACTTGAACCCTGTGGCAAGCCCGCTTGCTACAATTAGCGCCGTTCACACAGCAGCCGGGTTATAGCAACTTGCGCTGCACCGCTTCATCCAGCGTACTGCGCGTCAGCGCCTCGACCACTTCCCGCGTGTCGCTCTGGAACGGGATGCCCACGATCAGCACCAGGTGCACCCACGTGCGCACCGATTCGCTCTTTTTGACGCGGCCCAGTTCCTTGCCATCCTTGTCCTTGAACACCGTCTCCAGGGTAAAGATGTTCTTTGCCGTGGTGGGGATGACGAAGAACGTGAAGCCGGTGAGGAACGCCGAGACCGGGCTGTACTCTTCGTTGTTGTGCAGCGTCGCGTCGACGTAGATGTCTGAGTCGACCTTATCGGTGCTCACCCGCGAAAAACGCTGGGAGTCGCGATAAGAATCGGCCACGGCCTTTTCCCACAGCACCACCGGTGCGCCGACTGCTGCGTTGCCCGGGCCGCCGTTGACGTGGTTCTGCGCCGTGGTGCGCACGTACGCCGTAGGCTTTTGCGCCGGGGCGTTGGCGGTCGGTGGCCAGGTCTGTACGGCGGGCAATTCGTGCTGCGAGTAAGACACGCAGCCGGTCAGCAGGACAGCGGCGAGTACCAGGCTGTGTTTGATCAATCCTTTCATGCATCACTCCTTGAAATTACGGTTTAGCCAGGTTGGCGGTGACGGTGTCGAGCAGTTGCCCGACCAGTTTGGTCAGCTGTTGGCCGCCCATCGACGGTGCCCAATATTGGCCGCTGTAAAGCCCGACGTTGTGTTCGAATTTGATCGAATCCTTGGCCTTGGCCAGTTCCTTGCCGTTGCGGTCGACGATCACCAGGTCGCCGGCCACCTCGAAGCTGTCCACGTAGATCGGGCCGTTGACCCAGATCCAGATAGTCAGCGTCAGCAGCGCGCCAGGCACGTACGCCGGGTGCGGCGCGCGATGGCCCTTGAGGGCGGTCATGTTGAATTTAAGTGTCACGTCCTGCTCGCCCAGGCGTACCGGATACTCGGTGACCTGCTTGAAGTAACCCCCGGTGCGCACGTACTGGGTGATCTGGGCGGTCAAGGAGCTGCTGATGGCGGCCTTGTTGGCTTCGTTGACATCGGCGGCGCTCACCGTCACATCGGCGATTTGCGCGCTGCGCGGGCTGCTGACAGCGACCGGGTGGAGCGGGGCGGCGATGGGGCCGGTGACGGTGTAGGAAACGCAGCCGGTCATCGACAGCGCGGCGACCAGGACTGTCGCCCGAAGCAGAGTGTTAAGCACGCAATATCCCTATAAGTGAGCAAGCCAAGTTACTGTTTCGACCCGTATCCGCATAACTTTAGGGAATGTGCGCCACCGCACGGCATCCGACGAAACACCTTGAGAAGCGCCCTCAACCCCGTAAAATGCCGCGATTGTTTAAAGCACGATACTTTTCAGGGATGAATTCAGACATGCGCGCGTTTGCCGTATTCCTCTGCGTCTGCCTACTGGCGGGCTGCGCCTCCAAGCCGGAGTACTACATCTCGCCGGCGCCGGTTACGATTCCGAAGACTGCTACTTACTGGCTCGAGACCTTCAACGTTGAGGTGAAGGGCAAGAGTAAGCACTTCATGTCGGATGACAAAGTTCGCCAGGAGCTCGGCGTCGATCTGGTAAACCGCTTGCTCAAAGCCAAGCGTTACGCAACCAGTAAAGACAGCGCCGATTATTTGCTGGATGTCGACGTCGTCTATGTGCGCCATATCATCGACTCCAATGGTGGTTTTTCGAACCTGTTGATTGACGACGGCACCATCCTGCAAAGCATCGATTTTGGCTACAAGGTCAAGGTCAAGAAAGCCGGTGCCGAGGTGCTGCACTTCGCCCAGAACCACCCCAGCCTGGAGCCCAGCAACTGGCGAGGCCAGCCGCAACAATGGAGGACCCTTGCCGGCGTTGTAACCAACAGCGGTAACTCCAGTGTCGAGCGGTACTTCACTAGTGGGCTAAGCGACTTCATCGTCGACGACCTGCGCGATATTCCGTCTCGCTAGCGTCGGCTGCCATACCCGATTCCCCCCCATTTAGGAGCACCCTGTGAACACACTGTCCAAAATCCTGCTGTCGGGCCTCACCGCCGCAGCGCTGTTGACCGTGGCCGGTTGCGCCACGGAGAGCAACCGCGCCATGCCGGTGGAACAAGTCGCCAGCGCCAACGTCGCCTATTCCGGCGTGCGTGTGCCCATCGCCGTGGGCAAGTTCGACAACCGCTCCAGCTACATGCGCGGCATCTTCTCCGACGGCGTCGACCGCCTCGGTGGCCAGGCCAAGACCATCTTGATCACCCACCTGCAGCAGACCAACCGCTTCAGCGTGCTGGACCGCGACAACATGGGTGAAATCTCCCAGGAAGCCGCGATCAAAGGCACCGCGCAGAAGCTCAAGGGCGCGGACTACGTAGTGACCGGCGACGTGACCGAGTTCGGTCGCAAAGAGACCGGCGACCGCCAGTTGTTCGGCATCCTCGGCCGTGGCAAAACCCAGGTGGCCTACGCCAAAGTCGCACTGAACATCGTCAACATCAGCACCTCCGAAGTGGTGTATTCCACCCAGGGCGCCGGTGAATACGCGCTGTCCAACCGTGAAGTGGTCGGCTTCGGCGGCACCGCCAGCTACGACTCCACCCTC
Source organism: Pseudomonas sp. BIGb0381 (assembly GCF_024809815.1). Taxonomy (NCBI): domain Bacteria; kingdom Pseudomonadati; phylum Pseudomonadota; class Gammaproteobacteria; order Pseudomonadales; family Pseudomonadaceae; genus Pseudomonas; species Pseudomonas sp. BIGb0381. The sequence continues at coordinate 8,872 of NZ_JANUEN010000016.1, read as the reverse complement.
AATGGCAAGGTCCTGGACCTGGCCATGCGCGAAGCCATCAACCGCTTGGTCGACGGCATCAACGCCGGTGCCTGGAACCCACGCAACTGATCAGCAACCTCTCAAGGAGCAGTACACGGATGAGCAAGGCAGTGAAGTTGGCGCTGATGCTGACAGCAATCGCGGCGGTCGCCGGGTGCCAGACGGCGCCCCAACCCCTGTATCAATGGGAAAGCTACCAGCCGCAGGTTTACGAGTACTTCAAGGGCGAGCCCAAGGAAGCGCAGGTCGAGGCGCTGGAGCGTGATCTGCAAAAGATCAACGCCAGCGGCCGCAAGGCGCCGCCGGGTTACCACGCGCACCTGGGCATGCTGTACCTGAGCATGGGCAAGGACGACCAGATGGTGCAGGAATTCCGCACCGAGAAGGCGCTGTTTCCCGAGTCTGCTTCGTACATGGACTTCCTGCTGAAAAACGCCAAGACCGGAGTGGCCACTAAATGAGCCTGTTAAAACTCACCGGCGCCTTGCTGGCCCTGGCTTTGCTCGGCGGTTGCGCAGCCCCCAAGACCATTGACTACACGGCGTACAAGCAGGCGCGGCCCAAGTCGATCCTGGTACTGCCGCCGATCAACGAGTCGCCGGAAGTGCAGGCCTCGTACAGCCTGGTCTCGCAAGTGACCTACCCGCTGGCCGAAGCCGGCTACTACGTGCTGCCAATTGCCCTGGTGGACGAAACCTTCCGCCAGAACGGCCTGACCACCGCCAACGATATCCAGGGCGTGCCACCGGCCAAGCTGCATGACATCTTCGGCGCGGACGCTGCGCTGTACATCACCGTCAGCGAGTACGGCACCAAGTACATGCTGATCTCCAGCGACACCGCAGTGACGGCCTCGGCCAAACTGGTGGACCTGCGCACCGGCACCACCCTGTGGACCGGTTCGGCGCGTGCCTCCAGCGAGGAAGGTAACAACAACAGCGGCGGCCTGATCGGCATGCTGATCACGGCGGCGGTCAAGCAAGTGATCAACAGCTCCACCGATGCGGCGCACCCGATTGCCGGCATCACCAGCGCACGCCTGCTGTCGCCGGGCCAACGCGCGGGGATCCTGTACGGCCCGCGTAACCCGAAGTACGGCACGGATTGATATCCGGGTTCTGAGAACACCACGGTCCAAATGTGGGAGGGGGCTTGCCCCCGATAGCGGTAGATCAGTCAGTACATGTTTGACTGACCCACCGCCATCGGGGGCAAGCCCCCTCCCACATTTGAATGTCTGTGTTATTTGAATCAGGGTTAACCCGAACATCCCGCACCCTGCGTCTGACCTTGTGAACGGATCATTCATTCACGAGGTTCAGCCCATGTCCCGTCCCCTGCTTTTCCTGCGTCCTGCCGCCCAAGGCTTTGCCGTCACCATGGTGGTGGCGCTGGCCGGTTGTGGGCTGTCTTCGTCCCCCGAGTTGGCCAAACCGGCCGAGCCCGTCGCCGAGTTGCAACGCGCGTCACCCCAGGGCGCCTTGGTCAAACGCATGGCAATGCCCGCGCCAATGCGCATGCAGGAATCAGCGGCGATGGACTACCGCAGTGAGCCCCGCGAGCAATACGCCAACCTGCCGGACAACCCGGTGCATCGCGTGGCTGAAGCGCCGGTTTCCACCTTCAGTGTGGATGTCGACACGGGCAGCTACGCCAACGTCAGACGCTTCCTCAACCAAGGCAGCCTGCCGCCCGAGGGTGCTGTGCGACTGGAGGAAATGGTCAACTACTTCCCCTACCACTACGCCTTGCCCACCGACGGCTCACCGTTTGGCGTGACCACCGAAGTCGCCGCCACACCGTGGAACCCGCACACCCAACTGCTGCGCATCGGCATCAAGGCGTCCGACCGCGCCGTGGCGGACCTGGCGCCGGCCAACCTGGTGTTCCTGGTGGACGTGTCCGGCTCCATGGATCGCCGCGAAGGCTTGCCGTTGGTGCAAAGCACCCTGAAATTGCTGGTGGACCAGTTGCGTGATCAGGACCGGGTTGCGTTGGTGGTGTATGCCGGTGAGTCCCGCGTGGTGCTCAAGCCTACGTCGGGTCGCGACAAGGCCAAGATCCGCAATGCCATTGATCAACTCACCGCCGGCGGGTCCACGGCAGGCGCATCCGGCATCGAACTGGCCTACCAGATGGCCCGCGAAGGCTTTATCGACAAGGGCATCAACCGCATCCTGCTGGCCACCGACGGTGACTTCAATGTGGGCGTCAGCGACTTCGACAGCCTCAAGCAAATGGCCGCCCGGCAGCGTAAAAGCGGCGTGTCCCTGACCACCCTCGGCTTCGGTGTGGATAACTACAACGAACACCTGATGGAACAACTGGCCGATGCCGGCGATGGCAATTACGCCTATATCGACAACCTGCGCGAAGCCCGCAAGGTGCTGGTGGACCAGCTCAGTTCGACCCTCGCCGTGGTGGCGCGGGATGTGAAATTGCAGGTGGAGTTCAATCCGGCACTGGTCAGCGAGTATCGACTGCTGGGCTATGAAAATCGCGCCCTCAAGCGTGAAGATTTCAACAACGACAAAGTCGATGCCGGCGAGATTGGCGCAGGGCATACCGTGACCGCGCTGTATGAAATTGTGCCGAAGGGCGAGAAGGGCTGGTTGGAACCATTGCGCTACACCCGCGTGCCCGCCGCTGAAGGCGGTGCCAATGAGCTGGCGATGTTACGTGTGCGCTACAAGCCTGCCACGGGCGGTGATAGCCGCTTGATCGAACGGCCCATCAGCAAGGAAGTCACCCAGGCCAGCGACGACCTGCGCTTCTCGGCGGCGGTGGCCGCCTTCGCCCAACAGCTCAAGGGCGATGGCCGTTACACTGGCAGCATGAGTTTGAAGGACACTGCCGCACTGGCCCGTTCGGCCCGGGGCGATGACCCCTTTGGTTTGCGCAACGAGTTCGTGCAACTGGTAGAGCTGACCCAAAGCCTCAAACCTTGATCTCGACCACGACACGGATCAAATGTGGGAGGGGCTTGCCCCCGATGGCAGTGACCAGTCAATACATCTGTTACTGATGCACCGCCATCGGGAGCAAGCCCCCTCCCACACATGAACAGCGTTAAATTTATAAAAGGAGTTCGCCCCCTACATGGCTGTTCCAGATGACCCACCCAGCGACGAATCGCTGCTGGCCCGTTACCGAACCGGTGACGCCGCCGCGTTCGAAGCCTTGTACGCGCGGCATCGCCAAGGCCTCTACCGCTTCCTCGTGTCCCTGAGCAACAAGGCTGAACTGGCCGAGGAAATCTACCAGGAGACCTGGCTCAGCCTGATCCGCAGCAGCACCCAGCCGCAAGGCCGGGCGAGCTTTCGTACATGGCTGTTCCAGATTGCTCGCAACCGCCTGATCGACCATTGGCGCAAGCACGGCATCCACAACCCGCTGCACGACAGCTACGATGAGCAACTGCACGCCCAGGCCGACGACAGCGCCGGCCCTGAGCAACAACTGAGCCTGAGCCGCGACCAGGCGCGCCTCGACGCCGCCCTGCAAGACTTGCCCGAAGACCAGCGCGAAGTCTTCCTGCTGCGCCTGCACGGCGACCTCGAAGTGCCGCAAATCGCCGCCCTCACCGGCGCCCCGCTGGAAACCGTAAAAAGCCGCCTGCGTTACGCCCAGCAGAAACTGCGCCGCCTGCTGGCCGAGGAGATACTCGCATGACCGACTCCCGACACACTCCCGACTCCGACGACGTGCTGATCCAGCATTACCGTCAACACAGCACCGGCGAGCCGCCCGCGTCCCTCGATGCCTTCATCCTAAACGCCGCCCGCCGCGAAGCCCCGGTGCCGCCCCCGAGCCTGTGGCAACGCTGGCTGCAAGCCTGCCAACGTCCGCGCTGGCAAATGGCATTCGCCACCGTGGCCGGCTTGGCGCTGATGATCGGCGTGGTCACGCGCTCGCCAGTGCCGCAACCCGAAATCTCCACCGCGACCTTCTCCGCTATGCACGAAGAAGCCGCCCGCCCGGCGCCGCAAGCGTTGTCCGCACCGGCGCCGATGGCGCGCATCGCCGCCGCGCCCAAGGCTGAAAGTGCGCCGGTTCAGGCTGAAATTGCAGGTTCGATGGCTGATGAATCGAGCGCCAGACTCAGCAAGCGCGCGCCGTCAGCGTTGCCGTCGCTGGAGCAAGAGTTACAGGCGATAGTGCGCTTGCGTGAAGCGGGTCAAAGCAAAGCTGCGGATGAAAAACTGTTGGCGTTGCACGCACGTTTCCCCGAGGAAGACCTGCCGGCGCGGCTGGAGGCGTTGCGTAAGCATTGACCACAAAAGACAGAACGGGCCACAGGTTACCGGTGGCCCCGCGTTCAACGCCGCGCATCAAAAGCCATGCGCACCGCCAGACCTGCCAGCACCGTCCCCATCAACCAGCGCTGCACCAGCTGCCATACCGGCTTGGCCGCCAGAAACGTCGCGATGGAACCGGCCATGATGGCGATCACCGCATTGACGCTCACACTGATCATGATTTGGGTAAAGCCCAGCACGATGGATTGCGTCAGCACGCTGCCGTGGCCGGTGGGGGTGATGAATTGGGGCAGCAATGACAGGTACATCACCGCCACTTTCGGGTTCAACAGGTTGGTCACAAAACCCATCATGAACAGCTTGCGGGGACCGTCCCTGGGCAAGTCGCGCACATGAAACGCCGAGCGCCCGCCGGGCTTGACCGCTTGCCAGGCCAGGTACAACAGGTAGAGCGCACCGCCGAGCCTGAGCGCGTCATACGCATACGGCACCGCCATCAGCAACGCGGTAATACCCAGCGCCGCGCACAGCATATACACGACGAAACCCAGTGCCACGCCGCCCAGGGAAATCAACCCGGCCAGCGGCCCCTGGCAGATCGACCGCGAAATCAGGTAGATCATGTTCGGGCCGGGCGTCAGCACCATGCCAAGGGAAATCAGACCATACGCCAGCAGGCTCGACAGTTCGGGCATGGGTTAACTCCTGTAGGTTGAGCGCGTCGTTGCGCAGGTTGAATGCGCTTGATGGTAGGGCGGGAGAAAGGCGCGCGTTAGATACAGATCGGCTGACAAAACGTCATACAGGGGGCTTGCACTCATACCAACCTGTGGCGAGCGGGCTTGCCCCGCGTTGGGTTGCGCAGCAGCCCCAAGACCAGGCGCAGAGGAGTGCCTGATACACCGCATTCGTCTTCATCAGGGGCGCTTCGCACCCCAACGCGGGGCAAGCCCGCTCGCCACAGGTTACTGTTTACCCTTTCTACTTCTTAACTGACTGACATTAGGGCTTGCGCTGAGACGCAACGTCTCACGGTCTCGTCGCTACCGCACACGATCTGGCATGGCGCGTCTCGTTTGACCTCGATGCCGGCCATCCTTGAGGTTCCATTCGGCGGCTCTAAGAAAGGGGTATCCAGACGTTTTTGCGCAACTGGCACCGGCCTTGCTCTTGCCCCTTGCAACCCACCCGGTGCGCCAGTGCCAACCGTTTCAAGGAGACTTCGCTATGAGCCTTTCGAGCAACTCGCAACGCAGCATGCGTGCCGCTGTCTGGCACGGTCGCAACGACATCCGCGTCGAAGACGTGCCGCTGCCCGTCTCGCCGCCTGCCGGTTGGGTGCAGATCCGCGTGCAATGGTGCGGCATTTGCGGCTCCGATCTGCATGAGTACGTGGCCGGCCCGGTGTTCATTCCGGTCGACGCCCCGCACCCGCTGACCGGGATAAAGGGCCAGTGCATTCTCGGTCATGAGTTTTGTGGCGAGATCGTCGAACTCGGTGCCGGCGTGGAGGGTTTCAGCGTCGGCGAGCCGGTGGCGGCCGATGCCTGCCAGCATTGCGGCACGTGCTACTACTGCACCCACGGGCTCTACAACATTTGCGAGAACCTGGCCTTCACCGGCCTGATGAACAACGGCGCCTTCGCCGAACTGGTCAACGTGCCCGCCAACCTGCTGTACAAGCTACCGGCGAACTTCCCCGCTGAAGCCGGTGCACTGATCGAGCCTCTGGCCGTCGGCATGCACGCGGTGAAAAAAGCCGGAAGCCTGCTCGGGCAAAACGTCGTGGTGGTCGGTGCCGGCACCATCGGCCTGTGCACCATCATGTGCGCCAAGGCGGCGGGCGCGGCGCAGGTGATCGCGCTGGAAATGTCCGGCGCGCGCAAGGCCAAGGCCAGGGAAGTGGGGGCGACCCATGTGCTCGATCCCAACGAATGCGATGCCCTGGCCGAAGTACGCCGCCTCACCGGCGGGCTCGGCGCGGATGTCAGTTTCGAATGCATCGGCAACAAACACACGGCCAAACTCGCCATCGACCTGATCCGCAAGGCCGGCAAGTGCGTACTGGTGGGCATCTTCGAAGAGCCCAGTGAATTCAACTTCTTCGAGCTGGTGGCCACGGAAAAACAGGTGCTCGGCGCACTGGCCTATAACGGGGAATTCGCCGACGTGATCGCGTTTATCGCGGATGGGCGGCTGGACATCTCGCCACTGGTGACGGGGCGCATTCAGCTGGAGGAAATCGTGGGGCAGGGTTTTGAGGAACTGGTTAAAAACAAGGAACACAATGTGAAGATCATTGTGTCGCCTGCCAGGGTCTGACGCGCACGCTCACCGCCGCAGTCTTTGCCCCACTCCTGACTCCCCAAGCAAGCAGAGAAGGGGAGTGGGGCGCGTGTGGGCTCGACTGAAAAGCTCGGTCCGTCGAGATCACCGTGAGGTCCTGCGTGAGCGTGAAGTGGCGATGACCGCCCCCGTAATGATCAACACCGCGGGGATCATCAGGATCGGCTTGGCCTCGCTTTGCCCCACGGCAATCAGCAGCAGCGTGGAGAACAGCGGCGCCAGGTAAGACAGGGCGCCCAGCATCGATAGATTTCCGTGCTTGGTCGCGTGGTCCCAGGCGAAAAAAGCCAGGCCTACCGGGCCCAGCCCCAGGGCAATGATCGCCGCCCACTGGCCCGGCTCAGGCCGCACCGTGGTTTCGAAAGCCAAGTGGCAGAGCCCCCCGGCCACAGCCACCAGCCCACAGATTCCCCCGATGATGCTGCTCGGAACATGGCTGAACCGCCGGTTGAACACCGAATAAATCGCCCAGACCCAGGCACACGCAAAGGCTGCGGCGTAACCGATAACCGGCATCGACGCACCGTCACTCCGGGCCCGCAGCTGCATGATGAAGGCCGTCCCCGCCAAGCCGAGCAAGGCGCCCAACAGCTGGCGCTTGCGCAGCGACTCGCCGGTGGCAAAGCTCGACAGCAGCACGATCAGCAGCGGCCACAGGTAGGCAATCAGGCTGGCTTCAGCCGCAGGCGCGGCCTTCAGGGCAAAGAAATACAACGCGTGATAGACAAAGATGCCGGCAAATCCCGTCGTCCACACAGACCAGGGCTGGCGCCAACTGCTGAACCCTGCTGCGCCACGCAGCCCCAGCACGCACAGGCTGGCCACGAACGCGACCGCGAAGCTCGACGCCAGCAACTGAAAGGCCGGGATCCCGGCGGTCAACGTGGTCAGAAGCGCCAGGCACGCCCACAAAAACACGGCAATCACCCCGATCAGCGTCGCACTGGCGGCGCCCTTGGCAAGGGTGATGGATGGGTTGGAAGTGCTCATGCAAGCCCCGTCTGCGGATAATCCCCAAGCGCGAACAATAGAAAGGTCGAGAGAGCGAGTATTGATCAGGCCCGCCAAAGAATTGTTCGGGACTGCTGTTTTTTCAGGGGGCGCGCCCTTGTTTACGCACCACGGCCGGCGTCAGATGGCGGGCTTTCTTCAGGGCATGGGTTAACGCACTCTGGTCGGCGTACCCGGCGCGATGCGCAATATCAATGATCGACAAAGACGTTTCGCGCAACAGGTCAATGGCCAGATTCAGGCGCAAGTTCGCGATATGTGAGAACGGCGTTGTGTTCAGGTGCTGCCCAAACAGCACATACAAACGCCGCTCACTCGTGCCCGCATAACGCGCAATATCATGCGCCGTCAGGGCCGTGCCCAAGTGCTGCTCAATGTAGGCCAACGCGCGAGCAAGAATGAACTGGCCGGGATCGCTCCGCGCAACCTCGGGCTGCAATAACGAACACAACAGCAACCGACTCCAGGACTCGGCCATCGCGAGCGAGCCGACCAACCGTGGCCCGTTGCTGCTGGCGTAATCGAGCAAATGCCGTATATCGGGCCGGACCGCAAAAAAGCGCTTGTCGTTGAGTGGGTCAAATGACGCAACCGCGCCCTGCTGCGCTTCGCCACCGTCGGTCGAAACGTCCAGCACCAGGAAACGGTTATGAGGGTTGGCCAGAAACGTATGCCTGGCCCCGGCAGAAATCACCACCCCCTGACTCGCATCGACCTTGCCACCTCGTCCGTCGACCTCAATCTCCATCGACCCGGATTGGGGGAGTACGACTTGATGAAAGTCATGCTGGTGAAGCTCAACCTGGCCGGAGTAAGAGCGCAATGAGAGGGAGAGCAATTGGGGGGTGGGGGTGCTCATCCGTGAGTCTCCGGGGGTGAGGGGGGTATCGTATGTCAGCGGTCTGTTTGGATGCCAGAGTGTATCTGGGGGCATTCGTTGGGGGGGGGAAGACAGCGGTAAACCGTTAGAAACAAGAAAGCCCGCACGGGGCGGGCTTCTTGGGGTGTTTTGTAGACTGTCTGAGACAGCCCGAGAGCCGGCGCCGTTTGAACCTAGGGGTGAAGTTCTCGTTTTTAAAGGGTTTGGTCGTCTGTGTCTTTCTAAGGGATACGCCTGGGGATACACGGCGCCGGCTGCTATGTACGGGACAACCACATGGGTTACAAAAAAGTGCATTCACATAGGTGACACTTTGATTGAAACATAGCCGTTCTTTGCATCCCTGGCATTGACG
>NZ_JANUEN010000015.1:0-87326 GCF_024809815.1 Pseudomonas sp. BIGb0381 | reverse complement strand
GAGGTACCGAGTGGTGGGGCAAGAGCCCTTTGGTTACTTTGGGGCTTTTCCAAAGTGACCCGCCGTAAGGGCGGAACCCATAGCCGCCGTTACCGTAGCAACGGATATGTACTCACCCAAACCCCAAAAAGCGGTCGGCCCGAAGGCCGCCACGGAAACAAGCTCCCTCACCACAAAGAGATTTCTCAGCCCGAAAGACAGACTCGCTAGCCAGCGCTGCAACAACCCCCCTGTTCCGTAAACCACCGCTGATCCTTCAGCAACAAGGCTCCAGGACTGCCAGGCCTGTCACCCACCGGTCATAAACCAGACGGAAGGCACCTAAGTCGCCTCAAGTTGCGAGTTACAGCGCAGATAACAACTATGTCACTTACATCCGCAACAACGTTCAAGGATCGAACTCATGCCCCAGCGCCATTCCAGCAGCATGCCTCTTCCCGTTTATCCACGTTTTCGCTGGTTCGCTTTGATCCCGGTCGTGCCTGCCGTTTTGTGGATACTCGTGCAATCAACTTCGCCGGCCAATCTGTTGGCCTGCGCGGTACTGGTGCTGATCGGCCTCGGTGCCTGTGCCTGGAGCGCGGCTTCGCAGCGCAACGCCATGCTGCGGGCGATTGCGCGGGCGCAGGCGGATCAGTCAGATGCAGACGCGGCGCACAACGGCATGGCCTCTCGTGCACAGCTCGATGAGGTGTTGCTCGGCGCCATGCCCATCTGGGCCAAGCAGGTGGAAAGCTCGCGCCATCAGACCGAAGAAGCGATTGTGAGCCTGGCCAACCGTTTCACCGGGATCGCCACGCGATTGCAGGAAACGGTACAAGCCTCGCAGCACGCAGCCGGCGAACTGGATGGGCAGGCCGCCGACGGCGCACTTGAGGTGCTGGCACGCAGTGACAGCGAGTTGAGCCAGGTAATCAACTCGCTCAAGGCCACTCAAACCAGCCGTGACCAAACCCTGGCCCAGGTTCGCAGCCTTACCGCCTACACCGGCGAACTGCGCACCATGGCCGCTGATGTGGCGGCGATTGCCGCACAAACCAACCTGCTGGCCCTCAACGCAGCCATCGAGGCGGCGCGTGCCGGTGAGGCCGGTCGCGGCTTTGCGGTGGTGGCCGACGCGGTGCGCAGCCTGTCGAGCAAATCCAGTGAAACCGGCCAGCAGATGTCGGCCAAGGTCGACATCATCAATAACGCCATTACGCAATTGGTCCAGGCCGCGTCCAGCAGTGCCGACCAGGACAGCCATTCGGTGGCCGAGTCCGAAAACAGTATTCAAGTGGTGCTCGCACGCTTCCAGAACATTACCGGGCGCCTGGCCGAATCCGCCGACCTGCTCAAGCAGGAAAGCTACGGGATCCGGGATGAGATGACCGAGGTGCTGGTCAACCTGCAATTCCAGGACCGGGTCAGCCAGATCCTCAGCCACGTGCGAGACAACATGCACGCCCTGCATGAGCACCTCCTGCAGGCCAGCCAGGCCCCGGACCAGCCGGTGGCCGTCGACGCCCGCCAATGGCTGGCGCGCATGGAAGCCACCTACGCCACCGACGAGCAGCGGCGCCTCCATCATGGAGAGGCGGCCGTACAGCAGAATTCTCAAGACATCACCTTCTTTTAGGAGCACATCATGGCGAAGAATGTATTAGTGGTCGACGACTCCAGCAGCGTGCGGCAAGTGGTCGGCATAGCCTTGAAAAGCGCCGGTTACGACGTCATCGAGGCCAGCGACGGCAAGGATGCCCTGGGCAAGCTGACCGGGCAGAAAGTGCACCTGATCATCAGCGACGTGAACATGCCCAACATGGACGGCATCACCTTCGTCAAGGAGGTCAAGAAGCTGGCCAACTACAAGTTCACCCCGATCATCATGCTGACCACCGAGTCCCAGGAGTCGAAGAAGGCCGAGGGCCAGGCCGCCGGCGCCAAGGCCTGGGTGGTCAAGCCGTTCCAGCCTGCGCAGATGTTGGCAGCCGTGTCTAAACTGATCCTGCCCTGATCCCCGGCGCCAGGGAGGCTCCCATGCCGATAACCACTGAAACAGTCGACGACACTGCGCGCGTGCGCATTGACGGCGAGCTTACGATCTACACCGTAGCGGAACTGGCGGCTGCGCTGCTGCCGCAGATGGGCGCGGCGCCACGCCTGGAGCTGGACCTGTCAGAGGTCACGGAAATGGATGGCGCCGGCCTGCAGTTGCTCGCGGTCATCCGGCGTGGAGCCGGCATCGCCGGTACCGCCTTGAGCGTGACCGGCCAGAGCCAGGTAGTCATGCAGGCGCTCCAACTGTGTCGCAGCGCGGCCTCATAGTCAGCGCCCCCACGTTTTTTGATCGACAAGGAAAGTCACGGTGAGCATCAATCTCGATCAGGCACAGCAGACATTCATCGTAGAGGCTCGCGAGCTGTTGCAGGCCATGGAGCAATCCCTGCTGCAATTGGAAAGCGAGCCCGGCGACCAGGATGCCATCGGCGCGATTTTCCGTGCCGCGCACACCATCAAGGGTTCGGCGGGCCTTTTCGGTCTGGCGTCGATCGTGGGGTTCACGCATATCGTCGAAGACGTGCTTGACCGCCTGCGCGAAGGCAATGTGGCGGTGGACGCCGCATTGATCGCGCTGCTGCTCAAGTGCGGCGACCACATGCTCGAACTGGTCGAAGTAGTCGCCAACCGCGGTGAGGTGCCGACGCCTGCCGCTTTGGAGCGCGGTGAGGCATTGCGCGAGGCGCTGAGTGCCTATCAGCCGATGCGAACCGCCACTGCCAGAGTCGAAACCGCTGAGGTGGCCGACGACGCGGCGGTCGAAGTGCTCTGGCACATCTCCCTGCGCTTCGGCGTGGATGTGTTCCGTAATGGCATGGACCCGCTGTCATTTCTGCGCTACCTCGAGACCTTGGGGCAGATGATGCAGGTCACCACCCTGACCGACAGCATCCCGCCCATGGACAGTTGGGACCCGGAAAGCTGCTACCTGGGTTTTGAGATCGACCTGCGCTCGACGGCCAGCCACGCCACCCTCAACGAAGTGTTCGACTTTGTGCGTGACGACTGTGAAGTGCACATCAGTGCCGTCGACGAAGCGCCCGCCAGCACGGCGGCCGTCTCTGGCGACCCGGTCACGCAGGCCGAGCCAGGCATTGTGACGGCCGCACCGCAGCGGCCGGCAGCCGGCGAGGCGAAAACCCGCGACGGCAATTACGTGCGCGTCAACGCCGACAAGCTCGACGAGTTGATCAATCTGGTTGGCGAGCTGGTCATCGCCAGCGCCGGCGCGAGCCTGTTGGCCCGATCCTGTAACAACGACCCCTTGCAAGAGGCCTCCTCGACGGTATCGGGTCTGGTGGAAGAGATCCTCGATGGCGCCCTGCATTTGCGCATGATCCCCATCGGCGACACGTTCAACCGCTTCCGCCGCGTGGTGCGCGATATCAGCCAGGAGCTGGGCAAGGACATCGAACTGATCATCAGCGGCGCGGAAACCGAACTGGACAAGACCGTGGTCGAGAAGATCGGCGACCCGCTGATGCACCTGTTGCGCAACGCCATGGACCACGGTATCGAAAGCGCCGATGCGCGGCGTGCGGCCGGCAAGTCGGCCAAGGGCCACCTGAGCCTCAATGCCTACCACGACTCGGGGAGCATCGTCATCGAGATCGCCGACGACGGCGCCGGGCTCAACCGCGAACGCATCCTGCAAAAGGCCCAGGAACGCGGGCTGGTGGCCAGCGGTGCGGTGCTCACCGACCAGGAGATCTACAACCTGATCTTCGAAGCGGGTTTCTCCACCGCCGAGGCGGTGACCAACCTGTCCGGGCGCGGCGTCGGTATGGACGTGGTCAAGCGCAATATCACCCTGTTGCGCGGCACCGTCGACCTCGACAGCCGCCCCGGCCAGGGCACCGTGGTGCGCATTCGCTTGCCGCTGACCCTGGCGATCATCAATGGGTTCCTGGTCGGCATCGACCAATCCACCTACGTGATTCCGCTGGACATGGTCCAGGAATGTATCGAGCTGGATGAACACCAGCGCCAGTCCAGCCGCGACACGGGCTATCTGGACCTGCGTGGCGAGGTGTTGCCGCTGGTGCACCTGCGTGACCACTTCAGCCATGAAGGCCCCGTTGCCCGACGCCAGAATGTGGTGGTGGTGCGCTACGCCGAGCATAAGGCCGGGCTGGTGGTGGATGACCTGCTCGGTGAGTTTCAGACCGTGATCAAACCCTTGGGCAAGTTGTTCGGCGCACTGCGCGGCATCAGCGGCTCGACCATATTGGGCAGCGGCGCGGTGGCCCTGATCCTGGATGTACCGGCACTGCTCAACCAAATCGTACAACTGGAAGCCCGCACGACCCAGGCGCCTCAGTCGCTACCGGTCGTCGCCCGCTGACGTATCTGCAATTCCATGGAGGTTCCCCGATGAAATGGTTCTACGATCTTAAAATTTCCACCAAGTTGATCAGCTCGTTCCTGGTGGTCCTGGCACTCACCGGGGCTATGGGTGGCTTCGCCATCCTTCAGCTCGGTGCCGTCAACCAGGCCGCCCAGGACATCAAGGGCAACTGGATGCCCTCCATGCGTGCGGCGGCAGGCATGCGTTTTTTTGCCGCCAACTACCGCTTGAAAGAAAACAACCACATCGGTACCGAGATTGCCGAGGAGAAGGCCCAGGCCGAACGCGAAGCCAGCGATGCGCGCCAACAGTTCGAAACCCGCATGGGCACCTACGAGCAATTGCTCTCGAACGATGAAGATCGGCAGCTCCTGGCCAGCGTGAAAAGCGCTTGGGACGCCTACCTGGCATCCAGCAAGCAGTTGCTCGAGTTGTCCCGGCAGAACCAGGAAGCCCAGGCGCGCGGTTTGCTCAGGGGAGAGTCCAGGAGCCATTTTGATGAGGTGACCACTCGCCTGCAGAAAATGGTCGAGATCAATGATGCTGGCGCCACTGCCGCCGGTGACAAGGGCTCGGCGCTGTACGAAAGCTCACGCGTGTCGATCATTGCAGTATTGGGCGCGGCCCTGTTGATCGGCCTGGGCCTGGCGGTATTCATTGCGCGGATCATTTCCCGCCCGCTGCGCCAAGCCGCGAGCGCCGCCGAGCAATTGGCCGAAGGCAACCTCAACGCGCACATCGAGCCCGGTGGGAAAGATGAAACCGGCATGGTGCTCAACGCAATGCGCAACATGGTCGGCAAGCTGGCGCATATCATCGGCGAAGTGCGTAACGCCGCCGATAACCTGGCCAGCGCCTCCGAGGAGGTCAGCGCCACCGCGCAATCGATGAGCCAGGCCACCAGTGAACAAGCCGCCAGCGTCGAGGAAACCAGTGCGTCGGTCGAGCAGATGAGCGCCAGCATCAACCAGAACACCGAAAACGCCAAGGTCACCGATGGCATGGCCAGCAAGGCCGCCAAGGAAGCCACCGAGGGTGGCGAATCGGTCCAGCAGACGGTGGTGGCGATGAAAAAAATCGCCCAGCGCATCAGCATCATCGATGACATCGCCTACCAGACCAATCTGCTCGCGCTCAATGCCGCTATCGAGGCCGCTCGGGCCGGCGAGCACGGCAAGGGGTTCGCCGTGGTAGCCGCCGAAGTGCGCAAGCTGGCTGAGCGCAGCCAGGTAGCCGCCCAGGAAATCGGTGAACTGTCCTCCAGCAGCGTGGACATGGCCGAGAAAGCCGGCAAGTTGCTCGACGAAATGGTGCCTTCCATCAACAAGACGTCCGACCTTGTGCAGGAAATCAGCGCCGCGTCCGAGGAACAGGCCGCCGGTGTCGCGCAGATCAACACCGCGATGACCCAGCTCAACCAGGTCACCCAGCAAAATGCCTCGAGCAGCGAGGAACTGGCGGCCACGGCCGAAGAAATGAGCAGCCAGGCCGAGCAACTGCAACAGGCCATGAGCTTCTTCGTGCTGGATTCAGCGCCTAGGGTCGCGGTTCAAAGCAGCGGCGTGGACAGCCCGGGCAGCAAGCCCAACCGTCAGGCGCCACGCCCAAAAACACCGGCGCAGCGCAAGGCGTTCGCCTACACCATGGCCAGTGCCCCGGACGAAGCGGATTTCACCCGCTTCTGATCCCACGATCAATACGGGCCTACTAGGGAGAGTGACATGGGCGCAGTAATGACGACTCGGCAGACCGCGGTGGCGGTAGATGAGGATGCGCAGTACCTGACCTTCATGCTCGGCGGCGAAATGTTCGCCATCGGCATTCTGGGGATCAAGGAAATTATTGAATACGGCAGCCTGACCGTGGTGCCGATGATGCCGGCTTTTGTGCGCGGGGTGATCAACCTGCGCGGCGCGGTGGTGCCGGTGGTCGACCTGTCGGCGCGCTTTGGGCGGGCCAACTCGGCGATCACGCGGCGCTCCTGCGTGATCATCATCGAGGCGAGTACCGAGGATGGGCAGCCCCAGGACATCGGGCTGCTGGTCGATACGGTGTCTGCCGTGCGGGAGATCCCGGCCACGCAGATCGAACCGCCACCCAACTTCGGCGCGCGAATTCGCGCTGATTTCATCAGCGGCATGGCCAAGGTCGACGGCAAGTTCGTGATCGTGCTGGAGGTGGACAAGGTGCTGTCCATCGATGAGATGTCCAGTCTCGCCGAGGCCGGCCAGGCGCCGGCCCTCGACTTCGACCCGCGTTGAGACCCGACCATGCCAGACACCGTCTCCATCGACGACCGTGAATTCGGTCAGTTCCAGACCTGGCTGTACCGCGCGGCCGGCATCAACCTGT
Source organism: Pseudomonas sp. BIGb0381 (assembly GCF_024809815.1). Classification (NCBI taxonomy): domain Bacteria; kingdom Pseudomonadati; phylum Pseudomonadota; class Gammaproteobacteria; order Pseudomonadales; family Pseudomonadaceae; genus Pseudomonas; species Pseudomonas sp. BIGb0381. The sequence continues at coordinate 80,587 of NZ_JANUEN010000015.1, read as the reverse complement.
CGCCGGCCAAGAAAGCCCTGGTGGCCGGACGCCTGTTCAAGCGCCTCAAGCACTATGAGCTGCACAGCTATGGTGAGTATTTCAAGTTGATCATGAATGGTGAGCGCAAGGGCGAACTGCAGGTTGCGCTGGATTTGCTGACCACCAACGAAACCTATTTTTTTCGCGAGCCTAAGCACTTCGACTTCCTGCGTCAGCAGGTGCTGCCCCATGCCGCGCCGGGCAAGGTGTTTCGCGTGTGGAGCGCGGCCAGTTCCTCGGGCGAAGAGCCCTACAGCCTGGCGATGACCCTGGCCGAGAGCCTTGGCAGCACGCCCTGGGAAGTGGTCGGCTCGGACATCAGTTCCCAAGTGCTGGCTAAGGCGCGCACTGGCCATTACTCCATGGAGCGCACCGAGACATTGCCCCAGCCGCTGCTGGCCAAGTACTGCCTCAAGGGCATTGGTCGCCAGGAGGGCACCTTGCTGATCGACAAGGCCTTGCGTAGCCGCGTCAATTTTGTCCAGGTCAACCTTAACGAAGCGCTGCCGGCCCTGGGTGAGTTCGAGGTGATCTTCCTGCGCAACGTGATGATTTATTTCGACCAGCAGACCAAGAGCCAGGTAATCGCGCGCCTGCTGCCGCTGCTCAAACCCGGCGGCTACTTGATCATCAGTCACTCGGAAAGCCTCCACGGCGTCAATGACACCCTGAAGCTGGTGGCACCGTCGATTTACCGCAAGCCATGAAAAAGCCTGCCGGTACGGCCGAAGTGGTATTAGCCCCTGGGCAGGTCAGCTTTGCGACGCAGTCGACGCGCCTGCGCACCTTGCTCGGTTCCTGCGTGGCGATCACCTTCTGGCACCCGCAACGGCTGATCGGCGGCATGTGTCACTTCATGCTGCCGGGGCGCCTGCGCGACCATCAGCCCCTGGATGGCAGGTATGCCGACGAAGCCCTGGAACTGTTGCTGCTCCACGCCAAGGTCAATGGCACGTATGCACAGGATTACCAGGTCAAGTTGTTCGGCGGCGGCAAGATGTTTCCCGAGCAGCAGCGCCGCCTGCCAACGCAGGACGTGGCCAGCCTGAATATTCGCGCAGCGCTGGCCCTGGCCGAGCACTATCACCTGCACCTGACAGCCCAGGACATGGGCAGTACCGGTTACCGCACGATCATGTTCGACCTGTGGAACGGCAACGTCTGGGTCCGGCACCAACCAATGGGAATAATTCAACAAGATGCCTACCAAAAAAATCAGTGTACTGCTGGTCGATGACTCGGCCGTGGTTCGCCAGGTACTGCTGGCGATCCTCAGCGATACGCCGGATATTCACGTCATGGGCGCCGCCTCCGACCCGATTTTCGCCATGGATAAACTCGCCCGGGAATGGCCGGATGTGATCGTGCTGGACGTGGAAATGCCGCGCATGGACGGCATCACCTTTCTCAAGAAAATCATGAGCGAGCGGCCGACACCGGTGGTGATCTGTTCCTCGCTGACCCAGAAAGGCGCCGAAACCTCCCTGCAGGCGCTGTCGGCGGGTGCTGTGGAAATCATCACCAAGCCCAGTACCGGGTTGAAGAGTTTCCTGATCGAGTCGGCGGCCGAGCTGGTGGCAGCGATCCGCGCCGCAGCGAATTCCAACGTCAGGAACCTGGGCAAGCGCAGCGCCAGCCCGGCACTGGTCCCGGCCAGCAAGCTCAGTGCGGATGCGATCCTGCCTGCCGCCAATGGCCATGCCATGGCACAGACCACCGAACGTATCATCGCCATCGGCACGTCTACCGGCGGCACCCAAGCGTTGGAGGCGGTACTGACGGCATTGCCGAGGGTGTGCCCAGGCATGGTGATCGTGCAGCACATGCCAGAAAAATTCACCGCTTCGTTTGCCGAACGCCTCAATAGCTTATGCGAGGTCGAGGTGCGCGAAGCGCGCAACAACGACCGCATCCTGCCTGGCCTGGCCCTGATCGCCCCTGGGGGCAAGCACCTGATGGTCACCCGCAGCGGCGCCTATTATCACGCGCAGGTCATTGATGGGCCGTTGGTCAACCGGCACCGGCCATCAGTGGATGTGCTGTTTCGCTCGGTGGCCAAGTTCGCCGGCAAGAACGCCACCGGCATCATCATGACCGGCATGGGCGACGACGGCGCGCGCGGGCTCAAGGAGATGCTCGAGGCCGGAGCCGCCACGGTGGCCCAGGACGAGGCCAGTTGCGTGGTGTTCGGCATGCCCAAGGAAGCTATCAAGCTCAACGCTGCCCAACGCATCATGGCGCTGGAGGATATCCACCAGGCGATCTTGTATAAGTGAAATCGAGCGCTGGCCTGTGTTCACTGTCCTTTGCTCTGCGCCAGAATCCGCGCCGTATCCCGCGCCGGCGGCAGCCCGAAGACGCGCGCATAGTCGCGGCTGAACTGGGTCGCGCTTTCATACCCCACTTCGAACGCGGCCTTGGTCACGCTGCTCGCACTGGCCAACATCAACGTGCGCGCGTTCAACAGGCGCACGCGTTTCTGGTACTGCAACGGGCTCAAGTTGGTCACCGCCTTGAAGTGCCGGTGAAACGCCGAAACACTCATCGCTGCCTTCTGTGCCAAGGCCTCCACCCGGATCGGGGCGGCGTAGTCCCGGCGTATCCACTGGATCGCCTGGCTGACCCGCGCCATGGCGGTATCCGGCGCGGCGATTTCCCGCAGCATCCAACCATGGGGGCCTTGCAGCACGTGGTAGAGGATTTCCCGTTCATACACCGGCGCCAAGGCCGCGATGGCCACCGGGTCGCCCATCAGGCGCAGCATGCGCACCCAGGCGTCCATCAACGCAGGCGTCACCGCCGCCACTGAAAACCCCGCGTCCTGTTCGCCGCGACCGCTGGGCGCGGGCAGATCATTGAGCAAGGTGGTGAGCACCGCCGGGTCCAGGGTCAGGCTGACCGCCAGGTACGGTTCGCCCGTACTCGTCGGGTTGACCACCCCCACGGCGGGCAACTCGATGGACATCACAAAATACGTCGCCGGGTCGTAGTGCAACGTGCGATCGCCCACGGTCAGGGATTTGCTGCCCTGCAGGATCAGGTTGATCATCGGGTCATACACCGCCGCGAGCATATGCTCGGGAATCGCGCCCTGGACCATCGCCACCCGCGGGATACCGGTCTCGGTGCGGCGGTTTTCGGCCTTGGCGGCCAGGGCTCGCAGTTCGATCAATTGAATATTCATGCTGGCCATGCTGTGCCTTCCTGCAGACCTTGCGCAAGCAAAAAGCAGAAACAGGCAGGATTGGAGTAGGAACGGCTGCGTCACGGGGTAGGGCGATGGCTATTGTGGTCACTCAACTTTTCGACAGTGGAGCAAGCCATGAGCGTTATCGTGATTACCGGAGGCAGCCGTGGCATCGGCGCCAGTACCGCCGAACTGTGTGGCCGCCAAGGTCACGGCGTGATCCTCACTTACAACCGCAACCCCGAGGCGGCACTCGCGGTGGTCCAGCGCATCGAATCGGCAGGCGGCAAGGCGGCGGCGCTGCAACTGGACGTCAGCGCTACCGGCACATTCGCAGCGTTCCGTGACGCCGTGGTGCAGACCCTGCGTAGCACCTGGGGTGCAAACACCCTGGGCGGGCTGGTCAACAATGCCGGCTATGGCCTGTTCAACCCGCTTGAAAGCGTGACCGAAGCGCAATTCGACGGCCTGTTCAACGTCCATCTCAAGGGCCCGTTCTTCCTCACCCAGACCCTGCTGCCGCTGCTGGAAGAACACGCCAGCATCGTCAACCTCACCAGCGCCACCACCCGCGTCGCTACCGCCGGTGTGGCGCCATATGCCGCCTTCAAGGGCGGCCTCGACGTACTCACCCGCTACATGGCCAAGGAATTCGGCGAGCGCCGTATCCGCGCCAACGCGGTGTCACCCGGCGCCATCCGCACCGAACTGGGCGGTGGCTTGAACGATGAGTTCGAAGCGCTGCTGGCCGGGCAAACCGCCCTGGGCCGTGTAGGCGAACCGGAAGACGTGGCACGGGTTATCGCCATGCTGCTGTCGGAAGAAGGCCGTTGGATCAATGCCCAGACAATTGAGGTCGCGGGCGGCTACATCATTTGAATCGCGAGGCTACCGCATGCTTGATCATCTCTTTCTTTCAGTCAGTGACATCCCGCGTTCCGTGGGTTTCTACACCGCCGCGCTGACGCCCCTGGGCATCACCGCTCGCCATGACTTCGATGGCAAGGACGGGCCTGCCGGTCACCCGGATCTCAAAGGTTTCGGTGCCCATGGCCGCATGTTTTTCTGGCTGCGCGAAGGTGTGGTCGATGGCCGCGCGGTGCATGTGGGGTTCGTCGCCAACAGCCGTGCCGAGGTGGAGGCCGCCTACGCCGCCGCTTTGGCCCATGGCGCCCGCGATAACGGCGCACCCGGAGCACGCTTGCACTACGACCCCAATTACTACGCCGCCAACGTACTGGACCCGGACGGGTACAGCCTCGAATTCGTCTACAAGAACTGGCAGCACACCCTATGAAGACCTTGATGATCTACGGCGCCACCGGCTACACCGGACGCATGGCCGCCGAACACGCCAAGAAACTGGGCCTGGCCCTGGTGATCGCCGGGCGCAATGCCGAACGGCTGGCGCCCCTCGCCGCTCAACTCGAGGTGCAATACCGTGTCTTCTCTGCGCAGGCGCCCAGCGCTGACGCCTTGGACGGTATAGATGTGCTGCTCAATTTCGCCGGGCCCTTCGCGCACACGGCGGACACCTTGATGCAGGCCTGTATCAAGGCTGGGGTCGACTACCTGGATATCACCGCCGAGATCAACGTCTATCGCTTGGCCGAGCAACTCGGCAGCGACGCCGCCGCAGCCGGCGTCATGTTGCTGCCCGGTGTCGGCTGGGACGTCGTGCCCACCGACTGTCTGGCCATGCATGTCGCCCAGCGCGTGCGGCAGCCCCAATCGTTGCGCATCGCCCTGCAAGTGCCGGGCTCGATGTCTCGAGGCTCGGCGCTGAGCGTGGGCGAAATCATCGGCGCGGGCGTTATGGCAAGGGTCGACGGCCAACTGATCGCGACCCCGGACGCACAGCCACAGTTACTCGACTTCGGCGATGGCCCGGTGCTGTGCGCGCCGCTGTCCTTCGGCGACCTGGTGACCGCCTGGCATTCCACCGCGATCGCGGATATCGCGATGTTCGTGCACATCAGTGGCGACGCCTTCCCCGAAGGTGACCTGTCACAACTGCCCGACGGCCCCACACAGGTCGAGCGTGACGCCCATCGCGCCCGCGCCATCGCCGAAGTGACCGGCGCGGATGGCAGCGTGGCGCGCTCGGTGATCGAGACCGTCAATGGCTACAGCTACACGCCCCTCGCCGCAGTAGAAGCCGCGCGGCGGGTGCTTGGCGGTGAGCGCCGCAGCGGCTTTGAAAGCCCTGCACACCTGTTTGGCGTGGGCTTTGCCCAGACGATTGCAGGCACGCGCATCAGCGATTTTTAATTTCCAGGCAGTACCGGTGGGGGGCTAGACCTTGAACCTCGCCGCGTCCTTGATCGGTGGCAGGCCAAACAGTCGTGCGTATTCGCGGCTGAACTGCGAGGCGCTTTCATAGCCCACCTGGAACGCGATAGACGCTGCATCCAGGCTGTCGAACAGCAGCAACCAGCGCGCCCGCAACAGGCGCAAGCGCTTCTGGTACTGAATCGGCGTCATCGCGGTCGCGGCCTTGAAGTGCCGATAGAACGCCGCGACGCTCATGTCCGTCATGGCCGCCAGCGGTTCCACGCGAAAGGGTTCGGTGTAGTGCTCGCGAATCCACGCGGTGGCTCGCCGGATCTGCGCCAGGCGCCCTTCGGGGCGGGCCATTTGCACCAGGGTTGAGCGCAACGGGCCCTGCAATACGCGAAACACAATCTCCCGTTCGATCAGGGGTGCCAGCACAGCCGCTTCGCTGGGCCGATCCATCAGGCGCAGCATGCGCAGCCAGGCATCCAGCAATTCGTCGGTGGCCTGCACCGCCGCGAACCGGTGCGCGCCCAGGCTTTCGTCGGGGGGGACTTCATCCGCCAGCACGGCCGCGATCACCGCAGGCTCCAGGGTCAGGCTGAGTGCCAGGTAGGACAGGCCGGGTGCACCGGCGTGGACCTGGCCGGTGGCGGGTACCTCCACCGGCACCACAAAATAGCTGGACGGCCCGCACGTCGAGATCTGATCGCCAATCGAGAGGGTTTTCGAGCCTTGCAGCACCAGGTGCACCATCGGCGGGTACAACTGATCTGCGCAGGCTTCGGCCTGGACCATGGCGACGCGGGGCAGGCCGGTGTCGGTCCAGGTGTTTTCTGCGCGCATCACCAGACGGCGCAGTTCATTCAGGTTGTCGTTCATGGCGCTGACCATGAGCCGTGCCGGAGCGCAAAGCAAGCCACGTGCGAAGAATAGGCAAGCATGGGAGAGAAACCGGCAACCGCCGTTTCAGGCCTTGCCCGAATACTGGGGGTCAGCACTATCACTCAACCTGGGAAAACAGCTATGACACTCAATGGAAAAATCGCAGTCGTGACTGGCGCCTCCAAAGGCATTGGTGCCGGTATCGCCAAGGCCCTGGCAGCAACAGGGGCGACGGTGGTGGTCAATTACGCCAACAGCAAATCTGACGCCGATGCGGTGGTCGCCCATATTCGCGCCCACGGTGGCACTGCGTTCGGCGTGCGAGCCGACATGAGCCAGGCTGCCGATGTGACACGCCTGTTCGACACGGTGCGCAGCGAATACGGCAGGCTCGACATCCTGGTCAACAACGCGGGCGTGGCGGTGTTCCAGATGATTGAAGACCTGACTGAAGAGGCCTTTCACAAGCAGTTCAACCTCAATGTACTGGGCTACCTGCTGGCGGTACGTGAGGCGGTCAAGTTGCTGGGGCAGGGCGGCAGTATCATCAATATCAGCTCGATCCTCAGCACCGACCCGTACCTCGCCTCCAGCGTCTATTCGGCCACCAAGGGGGCGGTGGATACCCTGACGTTTGCCCTGGCCCGTGAGTTGGGACCGCGCGGTATTCGCGTCAATTCGATCCTGCCTGGCCATACCCATACGCCTGCCACCGAAGGCAACTTCGCTGGCGAATTTGGTCAGTCGCTGATTGCCGGCACGCCGCTGGGGCGTTTCGGCGAGCCCGAGGACATTGCGCCGCTGGCCGTATTCCTGGCCTCCGAGGCGGCGCATTGGGTCACAGGTGAGTCGATCCGTGCCTCGGGCGGCGTACGTGGCGTGGGCTACTGACGACCACTGATCCGCACCCGCATAACCCCGATTGAATTTTTCGCATGCTCGCAGGCTCTGCACTTTTAGACGCGTGTGGTGTTGAGCGCGCTTGCGGGGCCTCCTTGTCGGGAGGCCTGGTTGTATCGGACTTTGCGGAAACTGCCATCATGACGCTTCTTACAGCGCTGTCGGGCCAGCCGGCCTCCATCACCCAGCTGGGTCAGTACCAGCGGTTGTACCAACAACTGTATGGCGAAACCGCCGGCGCTGAAGAGGCCGCGCGGGAATTTGTACGCACACAATTGGCGCAGGTGCGCGCCGCAGCCGGTGAGCTGCCCCAGATACCTGAACAACTGCCCGCCTGGATCGAACAGCGCTGCGCCGACGTCGCCCAGGCCTATGCCGATTACCTTGAGCAACGCCAGCAGGGCCAGCCGCGTCGTTACTTCCAGAACAAGGCCCATGCGTTGTATTTCCTGCAGCGCGTGGCGCCGACCAAACAGGTCGACGGTGCCTGGCTCAATGGCCTGCTGCGCTATTGGCACGACCCGCGCTTCGACGGCCTGCTCACCACCTACCTCGAGGAGTTGGGTGACGGGGAAGCGGCGCAAAATCATGTGGTGATCTACCGCAAATTACTCAGCGAGCATGATGCCGACAGTGACGCCGGCCTTGAGGATGACCACTACCTGCAAGGCACCCTGCAACTGGCGCTGGGCCTGTGCGCCGACGACTTCCTGCCGGAGATCATCGGCTACAACCTGGGCTATGAGCAGTTGCCTTTGCACTTGCTGATTACGGCGTATGAGTTGAGCGAACTGGGCATCGACCCGTATTACTTCACCCTCCACGTCACCATCGACAATGCGAGCAGCGGACATGCCTGCAAGGCGGCGCAGTCGGTGTTGAACCTGTTGCCATTGGGCGAGGGCAGGGAGGACTTCTACCGTCGCGTGGCCGAGGGGTATTGTCTGAATGACCTCGGCCCAGGAACCACCGCCGTTATCCACGGCTTCAACCTGAATGACGAAGTGGTCGGCATGCTTGAGCGCAAGCGCACGTTCGGCCAGCACATGCATTCGGATTACTGCCGCTTCGAAGGCAAGACTGTCAACCAATGGCTGGCTCGGCCGGGGCAGATCGGCGCCTTTCTCCAGGCCCTGGAAGACAAGGGCTGGATCAAGCGCAACCAGGATCCGGCCGAGAGTCGCTTCTGGCAATTGATCGAAGGCGCCGGTGCGGCGATGTTCGGTGTGTTCAGCGGCTATGAGAAACAGGTGCTGCACGACTGGATCGCGGGCGATTGGATCAGCGATCAACGCGTGGCCCCGGTACGGCCCGGACGCGGCAGCCGTTCCGCGCGCGCGCAGCATCGCCCGTCCGATCCGGACACCCAGGCGCTGGTGGATTCGCTGTGGAACCTGCCCGATGAGCAGCAGCTCAATGCGCTGATCCCGTGGCTGTCGGCGCGACGTCACTGCATGCCTGCCGGGTTGTATGCCACTCGCCGTTTTATCCAACTGCGTGCGCGCCTGCGCTGAGGAGTTTGTCCATGTCTGCACAACAACTCGCCGACCGCGCCCTGCTGAACCTGGGGCGGGGGTTGAAGGAAAATGGCTACCGGTTCATCACACCAACGCCCTTGACCCATGAACGGTTTTTTCAGCGTATGGGGACGCCGCTGGCGAGGGACCTGCGCGATGTATTCGGATGGTCGCTGCCGTTTGACCGCGCGCTATTGCCCGATGCGTTTCGTGAGGAGCTGCAGCAGGCCGATGTGGTCGAAAAACACGATGCGCTGTGGCGCAGTGCGATGCGTTGGTCGAGCCTGGACGACCTGCTGTTTGCCCACTCGGCGTACCCCACCACGCAAGCGGACGCGGTGTTTTTCGGGCCTGACAGCTATCGATTTGCCCAACTGATCGAAGCCCATTTGCAACAGCGCTTCGAGCCGATCAAGCGCGCCGTGGACATTGGCTGCGGTGCCGGTGTAGGCGCATTGGTGGTCGCCCGGGCGCGCCCTGACGCCGAGGTGCTGGCGGTGGACATCAACCCGCGCGCGTTGCGCCTGACGGCGGTGAATGCCGAGCTGGCCGGGTTGGCGAACGTCACCGCGTACCACAGCGATGTGCTCGGCAGCGTCGAAGGAACATTCGACCTGATCGTCGCCAACCCGCCCTACATGAATGATGACCGCCAGCGTGCCTACCGGCATGGCGGCGGCGCACTGGGCGAGCAACTGTCGGTGCGCATCGCCGGCGAGGCCGTTAGGCGCCTGGCCCTGGGCGGCAGCCTGGTGCTCTACACCGGCGTGGCGATTGTCGCCGGGGAAGACCCGTTCCTGGCCGCCGTCAAGCCGTTGCTGGGCAGCGATGCCTTTGGTTGGACCTACCGCGAACTCGACCCTGATGTGTTCGGCGAAGAACTGGCCAAGCCCGGCTATGAGCGTGTGGAGCGGATCGCAGTGGTGGCACTCACCGTCACCCGTTTGCGCTGACGGTGATGTTCAGGCCGTGGCTTGTGGCTGCAGGTGCAACTCGCCGTCCACGTCCTTGACCAACCCACTGGCCAGAAACAGCGGCGCCAGGCGCTTGTGCAATTGCGGTTCGATAAACTCTTTCACCGTCTCCAGCGCCAGCACGCCAGTCGAAGGCAGCTCGGCCTTGGTGTACGACAACCAGGCCTTTTTCAGTGCCATCAACACATCACTGCCCGCCGTGGAGGCAAAGCGGCGCTGGCTCGGTTTGCCGTCGAAGCTGAACGTGTGCTGGAACGCGTAGCCACTCTCATCGCCGCCGCTGGCTGTGCAACGTATGCAGGTGCACGGGCCGTCGCCGAAGGCGCTGCGCAGGTAGCTGTTGAAGTCCACCACGGGTTTGAGTGACAGGCGCTTATCCACCTCGAACAGGTCCCCGGTCATTTTTTCGTCAGTGTTCAACGTGCATGTCCTCGCAGTGTGCGGCTGTTTTTTCAAAGCGCGGCACAATAACAGCCACGCGTCGTTTTGGGGGTATTTGCATAACAATAGACTCCGATATTCTTTTGCTGTCTAAAAAAACGCCGCTACAGACCTACCAGGCGTTCTACGCCGCGCTGGTCGAAGCCGAGCAGATCATCAAGGCCGACAAACCCGCAGCGGCCAAGGCGTATATCCGCGTAGAGCAGTCGAAGCTGCCGTTGGACCTGGTGGAAAAAATCGTCCAGGACCCGGAATCGACTTCACCATCGTGCCGCAGCGTACCTCTATCTATGCCGATAAATTGCAGGAATTGGGCGTACTGAAAAACAAGGCGGCGAGCTGGAAGGACCACTTCTTTGAAGAGGCCCATGGCGTGACGGCAGCTGAACGTCGATCCCCATTGGAAATACGGTCAACATTGTGGGAGGGGGCTTGCCCTAATACCGGTCAGTTAAGGAGGAACACTGTAACTGTGGCGAGCGGGCTTGCCCCGCGTTGGGCTGCGAAGCAGCCCCAAAACCAGCCTCCACCGAGTGTCTGATACACCGCGTTCTTCCTTACTGGGGCTGCTACGCAGCCCAACGCGGGACAAGCCCGCTCGCCACAGTTGCCCTATCTGCCGGGCGTTCAGCGTTTGAAGTGTCAGCGGAAGAACTCACCCGGTGTGGCATCGAACTGCTGCCGAAACGCGTTGATAAACGCCGAGGTGGACTCATAGCCACAGTTCAACGCCACATCCGTCACCCGTTCTCCTTGCTCCAGGGCGGGCAGGGCGCTCAATAGCCTTAAACGCTGGCGCCAGGCCCGAAACGTCAGGCCCGTGTCACGCAAGAACAACCGGCTCAGGGTCTTCTCGCTGACCCCCAGCTTCTGGCTCCAGTGCCCGAGGGTGGTCTGCTGTTCCGGGTGCAGGTTCAGGCTGCGGTAGATTTGCCGCAGGCGCGGGTCCAGCGGCAAGGGCAGCATCAGGTCCACCTGGGGCGCTGCCGCTAACTGGTCCAGCACCACCTGGGCCAAGCGCCCATCCGGGCCGTCCTCGGCATATTCCACCGGCAACTCGCTGAAGCGGCTGATCAGCTCGCGCAACAGACTGCTCACCTCCAACACGTGACAGTGCTCCGAGGCCCAGGCGGTGACGCTGCAATCAAGGTACAGGCTGCGCATCTCCGTATGGGGCGAGCTGTACACCCGATGCGGCATGCCCGCCGGGATCCACACCGCCCGCTGGGGAGGAGCGACGAAGCGGCCGGCGCTGGTCTGGATCTCCAGCACCCCGGAAATCGCGTAGGACAATTGCACCCACGGGTGGCTGTGCCGACGGGTCAGCGCGCGGTTGGGCAGCGATTCAGTGCGCCCATACACCGGCCGTGGCAGGCTGGCGAGCCCAGGCACACTGCGGCGCACGGTATTGGCATGTCCTTTAGGCGGCATTTACTGGCTCATTGGCGTTAGTCGGTAACAAGCCGTTACGTTAGAGTCGCAATGACGCTCTTGGCAACCCCCGGAAGATTCGCTTATGACTCGCCCCCGTTTTCTGCCCGACAACTTCACCCTGACCCTGATCGCCACGGTGATCCTAGCTTCCCTGCTGCCCGCCAGCGGCCAGACCGCCGTGGCCTTCGGCTGGGTCACCAACCTGGCCATCGCGCTGCTGTTTTTCCTGCACGGCGCCAAGCTGTCGCGCCAGGCCATCGTCGCCGGCGCTGGTCACTGGCGCCTGCACCTGCTGGTGTTCAGCCTGACCTTTGTGCTGTTCCCGCTGTTGGGCCTGGCGCTCAAACCGGTGTTGTCGCCGCTGATCGGCAAAGACCTGTACATGGGCATGCTATACCTCTGCGCCTTGCCGGCCACGGTGCAGTCGGCGATTGCCTTCACTTCGCTGGCGCGTGGCAACATCCCGGCGGCGATTTGCAGCGCGGCGGCCTCCAGCCTGTTCGGCATCTTCCTCACACCGTTGCTGGTGACGCTGTTGCTCAATGTGCACGGCGAAGGCAGCTCTACCGTCGATGCGATCCTGAAAATCAGCGTGCAGTTGCTGCTGCCGTTTATCGCCGGGCAGATTGCCCGCCGCTGGATCGGCGCGTGGGTGGGCCGTAATAAGTCCTGGCTGAAGTTCGTCGACCAGGGCTCGATCCTGCTGGTGGTGTACGGCGCATTCAGCGAAGCGGTCAATGAGGGCATCTGGCACCAGATCCCGCTGTGGGAACTGGGCGGTCTGGTGGTGGCCTGCTGCGTGTTGCTGGCGTTGGTGCTGGTGGCATCCACGCTGTTGGGCAAGGCCTTTGGCTTTAACCAGGAAGACCGCATCACCATTCTGTTCTGCGGCTCGAAGAAAAGCCTGGCCACCGGGGTGCCAATGGCCCAGGTGCTGTTCGCCGGGGCGAGCATGGGCGTGCTGATTTTGCCGTTGATGCTGTTTCACCAGATCCAGTTGATGGTCTGTGCGGCCTTGGCGCAGCGTTATGCCAACCGGCCGGAAAGCATTCCGGCGCTGATGGGGCAGGTGGATCCGTGATCTATCACCCAGGGGCAGCATCGTCGAGCCAGGTTGTGCGACAAATGCGCGCAGTGGCCCGGAGCAGCGCTATGTGCGGGTGGATGGCGCTGGCCAGCCGATTCTGGCAGGGAACCACTTGGCGACTGTGACCCTACCGTGACAAAACTGAGGGTATTTTGAGGGGGATGAGCGTCAACAGGCGACCGAGAAACCTATAGAATGCCAAGCGGCGGCGCTTGTCCTGGGTGGCCGCTTGATCATCGCCAGAGTACCTCGCCCTTCAATGAGCCATTCAGCCGCAACCCCCCAAGCCAACTGGCAACCGGTCATCGCCCTGGCGTTGGCCGCCTTTGTGTTCAACACCACCGAATTCGTCCCCGTCGGCCTGCTCAGCGCCATTGGCGCCAGCTTCGACATGCCCGTGTCCAGCGTCGGCCTGATGCTCACCATCTATGCCTGGATCGTGTCCCTGACCTCGCTGCCGGTGATGCTGCTGACGCGTAACGTCGAGCGGCGCAAGTTGCTGATCGTGCTGTTCTGCATGTTTATCGCCAGCCATATTCTCTCCAGCGTGGCCACCAGTTTCGGCCTGTTGATGGTCAGTCGCGTCGGTATTGCCTTGTCCCATGCGCTGTTCTGGTCGATCACCGCCTCCCTGGCGGTACGCCTGGCGCCGGAAGGCAAGCAGGTGCAAGCCCTCGGCCTGCTCGCCACCGGCACGTCTCTGGCGATGGTGCTGGGCATCCCCTTGGGCCGTCTGCTCGGCGAAGCCATGGGCTGGCGCACCACGTTCCTGGTGATCGGCGCGTTCGCCGCCGCCCTGGTGTTCTGGCTGGCGCGCACCTTGCCCCTGCTGCCGAGCCAGAACTCCGGCTCCCTGCGCAGCCTGCCATTGCTGTTCAAGCGTCCGGCGCTGGTGGCGCTGTACGTGCTCACCGCCATGACCGTGACCGCGCAATTCACTGCCTACAGCTACATCGAACCCTTCGTCGAAGGCGTGGCCGGCATGAGCGGCAGCGCGGTGACCCTGATCCTGCTGGTGTTCGGCGGCGCGGGCATCATCGGCTCGCTGCTGTTCAGCCTGGTGCACCGCTTCAATCCCCACCTGTTCGTGGTCGGCGCGGTGTTTATCCTGGCTGCGTGCCTGGCGCTGATGCTGCCGTTGAGCGGCGCCGAGTCGTACCTGGTGATCCTCAGCGTGTTCTGGGGCATGGCGATCATGGGCTTCGGCCTCGCCATGCAGTCCAAGGTGCTGGTGCTGGCCCCGGACGCCACCGACGTGGCCATGGCGATGTTCTCCGGTATCTACAACATCGGCATCGGCGGCGGCGCCCTGATGGGCAGCTGGGTCGGCAGCCAGTTTGGCTTCGCCTGGGTCGGCGCGGCGGGCGGGTTGCTGGCGGCGCTGGCGTTGGTGGGGTATTGCCTGGCGATTCGGAAGTTTGGGACGGGTGTCGCCGCCGTCTGAATCCGCCGCCGGTTCCTATTGGGTTAAAGGGCCAGTGCGTTCAAAACATGTACCGGGTCATTGTGAATGGCCCTTAGCAGTGCTTTGGCCGGCCCTGTCGGTTCTCTTCGCCCTTGTTCCCAGTTGCGCAAGGTGCCGAGATGAACATCAATCATCGCGGCGAATTTCGCTTGTGTCAGTCCGGTTGCCTTGCGGATTTCTTTTACTTGAAGCGCGTTCACGGTGAACTCACGCGAGGGTTGACGTTCGCCTCGGACGATTTCATCCATTTCTTGCACGCTTTCCATCAGCTCATCAAAGAATTTGCTCATGGTTATCTCCAGTGTTCGACGACAGCTTTTAGCGCTTTGCGTTCATCGTTTGTCAGGTCTTGCTGTTCGTTTTTCGGGTAAATCATCAACAGCGCAATACGTGAAGCGGATACGAAGTGGTAATAGATCACTCTGGCACCGCCACGTTTGCCGTGGCCTTTTGAGGCGACACGGATCTTGCGAATGCCACCCGTTCCTTCGATCAAATCTCCAGTGTCGGGGTTCAGCATCAACGCTACCTGAAGACCGAGATAGGCATCGTGATTCATGAGCTCCATTACCCGTCGGGTGAAAACTGGGGTTTCAATAAAAATCATAGCAAATGTACGCCATTGACTTACTCGGCGACAATGCTAATGCACCCGTTCGTGTGAATCATCTGAGCAGTTTTAAGCAGGTTTTAGATGGGGTAAGTGGTGATTGCGGCGGATTAGCCAAGATTGGCTGACCGGGGTATAGGCCCCAGCACTGGCGAAGAAGTCCCTGCGCAGCCCGCCTTTGAACGAAATCGCGGGCGTTAGAAAAGCGCCTGTAATTGAACATTGGCGCCGTGCGCAACCAAAATCAAACAACTCTTCTTTATGCTGATCATCATGCATTTCAGCGCACCGGGCACGGGCCGACCGGTTTACGCCGATTGCTCCTGCACGGTACCCGCGTTACAGCGCTGCCAACATCGCCTCCAACTTCTCCTGATCCCGTGCAAACTGCCGAATCCCTTCCGCCAGTTTCTCAGTGGCCATCGCATCTTCATTCGAGGCCCAGCGGAACTGCGCTTCGTTCATTGGTTGACGCGCTTCGCCTTCGGTCACCGGGACCAATTTGCGCGCCAGCTTGCCCTGGTCTTCGTCGAGCTTCTGCAGCAGCTCCGGGCTGATGGTCAGGCGATCGCAACCCGCCAGCTGTTCGATCTGGCTGAGGGTGCGGAAGCTTGCGCCCATGACCACGGTGTTGATCTGGTTGGCCTTGTAGTAGTTGTAAATGCGCGTCACCGATTGCACGCCTGGGTCATCAGAACCGGTGTAGTCCAGGCCGGTGTTCTTGCGGTACCAGTCGTAGATGCGGCCCACGAATGGCGAGATCAGGAACACCCCGGCATCGGCGCAGGCCTGGGCTTGCGCGAAGGAGAACAGCAGGGTGAGGTTGGTCTGGATGCCGGCTTTTTCCAGGCGCTCGGCAGTGCGGATGCCTTCCCAGGTGGAGGCCAGTTTGATCAGCACGCGGTCGCGGCTGATACCGGCCTGGTCGTACAGGGCGATCAGTTGGTTGGCCTTGGCCCACAGCGCGTCTTCATCAAAGGACAGGCGCGCGTCGACTTCGGTGGAAATACGCCCGGGAATCACCTTCAAAATGCCGGCACCGACTGATACCGCGAAGTGGTCGCAGGCCAGGCCGACGTCGCCTTTGGCTATGTTGACGGCATTGCGCAGCAGCTCGGCGTATTCCGGGATGGCGGCGGCCTTGAGCAGCAGCGACGGGTTGGTGGTGGCGTCCACCGGCCGCAGGCGGCTGATGGCCTCGAGGTCGCCGGTGTCGCAGACCACGGTGGTGAATTGCTTGAGTTGTTCGAGCTTGGACGTCATGAGCGGCAATCTCCAAAAAAGGTTATTGGTTGAGGGCCTGTGCGGTGTCCAGGTCGGTGATCAGGATATCCAGGTAGCCGCCCTTGAGCGCGCCACGAATGGCCTGGACCTTGTTCAGCCCGCCGGCCAGGCCGAGCACGCGGTGGATACTGCGCAACTTGGGCAGCGCCACCGAGACCACGAATTCTTCATCTTCTTCCAGCACCGGCTTGCCCTGGGTATCGAAGTAACGCAGGCAGATATCGCCGACGGCACCGCGCTCGGCCAGCAGGCGCAGCATGTCCTCGGTGTAGTAGTTGCCGCTGTTGCGCAGCAGTTGCGAGGGTTCCAGGTCGCCGATGCCGACGATCGCCAGGGTGATACTGTCAAAGCGTTGCAGCACTTCCTTGACCTCTTCCATCTGCACGATGCGTTGCTTGCTTTCCACCGATTGCTCGATGCTTTGCGACGGCAGCAGGAACGCCGGGCAGTTGAGCAGGGTGGCCAGGCGTTGGGTGAGGAGGGTGGCTTCAAACGCGCCTTTGTTGCCGACGCCGCCCAACAGTTGTACCACTTCCTGGGCGCCTTGTTTGCCCGGCTGGGCATGCAAGTGGCCGACCATGGCGCGAATGGTGCTGCTCCACGACGAAATACCGATATGATCCTGGGGCGACAGGCTGGTCTCCAGGTAATGCGCAGCCGCCGAGCCGATGGCTTGCTTGATGCTTTCATCGTTGCCGGGCTCGGTGGCTTCCACCACGATCACCTGGCGCACGTCGTAGCGGCGTTGCAATTGGGTTTCCAGCTCCAGGTGCAGGCCTTGCAGGCGCATCACGCTGATCTTCACCACGCCTTCCTGCAGCGCCCGGCGCAGGGCGCGACTGATAAAGGATTGGGACAGGTCCAGCTGGGCGGAAATCTCGGACTGCTTGAGCCCTTCTTCGTAATAGAGGCTCGCGATCTTGGTGATCAGGCGCTGTTCTTCGATCTGGCTCATGAAAGCCTCGGTTGTTGACACAATGGCCGTGAGGATACCAAACCCTTACGACATGATCAGGCCGCCGTCGATATTGATCGCCTGGCCGGTCAGGTAGGCCGCGTCATCCGAGGCCAGGAAGGCCACCAGACCGGCGACATCCGAGGGCTTGCCGGCCCGGCGCAGGGGGATGTTCTTGACCCATTCGGCCATCAGTTCACCCTTGCCGTAGCGTTTTTCGTCGGTGCTGAGGATCTCGCCCCACACGCGGTCGTTGTAGTCCCACATCTCGCTTTCGATGATGCCGGGGCAGAACGCGTTGACGGTGATGTTGTGCCGCGCCAATTCCAGCGCCAGGCTCTGGGTGATGCCGATCACGCCCATTTTGCTCGCGGCGTAGTGCGGGGTGTAGATAAACCCCTGGCGGCCCTGGCCGGACGAGGTGTTGATCAAGCGCCCGCTGCCTTGCTTGACCATGTACTTGGCCGCTTCCCGGCAACCCAGCCAGACGCCAGTGGTGTTGACCTGCAGCACCTTGTCGAAGTCGGCGCGGGGCATCTTGTCGTAGTGGTCGATGGTGATGATGCCGGCGTTCTGTACCGATACGTCGATACTGCCGAAGCGCGAGTGGCCTTCGCGGTAGAGCTTTTCAATGTCGGCTTCGCTTGTCACGTCGATCCCCAGGGCCAGGGCGTCGACGTTGTATTCCCGGGCCAATTGGTCGGCGGTGAACGTCACGCGTTCCAGGTCGTTGGAGGCCAGCACCAGGTTGGCGCCTTCCTGGGCGAAGCGCTCGGCAATGCCGGCACCAATGCCACGGCAGGCGCCGGTGATCACGATGGTTTTACCGCTGAAACGTTGCGACATGACAAAACTCCTTACCAGCAGACAAAACCACCATCGACCAACAGGTCGACACCGGTGCAGAAAGACGAAGCCTGGCTGACCAGGAAAATCGCCGGGCCGACCATTTCTTCCACGCTGGCCATACGGCCCATGGGCGTGGTCTGTTCGAAGATCTTCACCTGGTCGGCGACTTCCGGGCGTGAATTCATCGGCGTGGCGGTGTAGCCGGGGCTGATGCAATTGACCCGCAGGCCCTTGTCGGCCCATTCCATCGCCAGGCTTTTGCTCAGGTGGATCACCCCGGCCTTGGAGGTGTTGTAGTGCGCCTGCAACAGGCCGCGGTTGACGATGCTGCCGGACATGGAGGCGATATTGACGATGGCGCCTTTGCCACGCGGCAACATCACCGCCGCCTGGGCCTGGCAGCTGAGGAAGATGCCGGTGAGGTTGATGTCCAGGGTGGTTTGCCAGCGTTGCAGTTCCAGGTCTTCGGCGGCCTGGGCATTGGCGATGCCGGCGCAGTTGACGGCCACGCTGAGTGGGCCGAGTTCTTGTTCGGTTTGCGCGACCGCTGCATCCAGGGCGGCCCGCTCGGTGACGGTACCGCTCAAGGCCAAGGCGCGACGGCCCAGCGCCTGGATGCGTTCTACCGTGCTCGCAATGCCGGGGCTGCCCGGAAGATCAAAGCAGGCTACATCCGCGCCGGCTTCGGCGAGCCCGACGGCGATAGCTTGGCCAATGCCGCTGCCGGCGCCGGTGACAAAGGCCACTTGGCCCTGAAGACTAAAAAGTTGCATGAATAACTCCAATTTTTGAAATCACAGTAGACCCCTCCCACAGTTGGATCTTTGCAGGTCTTTGGTTATGCGGTGGCCATCTCCATCACCGACACCGGGGTGGCTTCGCCACGCTCCAGAATCCCCATTTGCCGTCCCCGGCTCATCACCATCACCCGATGGGACAACCCCAGCACTTCATCCAGGTCGGAACTGACCACAATCACCGCCATGCCCTTGGCCGCCAGATCCGCGATCACTTCATAAATCGCCGCCCGTGCACCCACGTCGATGCCGCGTGTCGGCTCATCGAGGATGAACACCTTGGGGTTGCGCGCCAGCCACTTGGCAATGATCACCTTCTGCTGGTTACCGCCCGACAGGCTGGAAATCCGCGACTGCGGCGCACCTTTCACCCCCAGTCGCGCCGCCGCCGCGCGCGCGAATTCGCGCAGCGGGGCAGGGAACACCCAGCCGCGTTTATCCAGCAGGTCGGTGTTGCCGTAGATCAGGTTGTCTTCGATACGGTGCTCCACCACCACGCCTTGCTGCTTGCGGTCTTCGGGCACCAGCACCACGCCGGCCTGGATCGCCTCGAAGGGCGAGCGCAACTGACGGATCTCACCATCCAGCAGCATATGCCCCTGGATGTTCTGGGCCGCGCCGGCAATGGTACGCACCAGCTCGGTTCGCCCGGCGCCGACCACCCCGGCAATGCCGAATACCTCGCCGGCACGCACGCTGAAGTCGATGCCGTGCAAGGCAAACTCACGGCAGCTCAAATCCTTGACCTGCAACATCACTTGGTCCTGCGGCGCCTGCAACGCAGGGAATATTCGCTCCAGGCTGCGCCCGACCATCTGCTCCACCAACTCACGCACCGGCACTTGGGCCGTGGCGTGCAAAGCGATCTGCCGGCCGTCGCGCAGCACCAGCACGCGGTCGGCGATGCGTGCGATTTCTTCCAGGCGGTGGCTGATATAGATAAACGACACGCCCTCGGCCTTGAGCCGTTCCACCTGCTTGAACAGCAGCTCGGTTTCCTCGCCACCCAATGCGGCGGTGGGTTCATCGAGGATCAACAGGCTGGCCTTCAGCGTCAGCGCCTTGGCGATTTCCACCAGTTGCTGGGCCGCCACGCTCAGGCCTTCGACCTTGCGCGAGGCGGGCACCTTGAGGCCCAGGCGTTCGAGTTGGATCTGCGCCTGGGCCTCCATGTACTCGCGGTCCACCCGTCCACGACGCATGGGCAGGCGGCCGACGAAGATGTTCTCGGCGATCGACAGTTGCGGCAGCAGGCGGATTTCCTGGTGGATCAGGCCGATCCCGGCACCCAGCGCGGCCCCCGGTGAAGCCGGCGCGTAGGGCGCGCCGAGCCAGGTCATGCTGCCCCCGGCTTCGGGTTGCACCAGCCCGGCGATGATCGACGACAAGGTCGACTTGCCCGCGCCGTTCTCACCGAGCAGGGCCAATACCTCGCCGGGGCGAATGTCCACGTTGACCTGCGACAACACCTGCACCGGCCCGTAGGCCTTGCTGATGTTGCGCAGGCACAGCACCGCGTCGGATCGAGCGGTGTCCACGGCTGCTGCTTGCATGACGACCTCCAAGGCTTACGGGTGCTGTTGCAGGAACGGCGCGACGTTTTCTTTAGTGGTCAGCACGGTGGGCAACAGTTGCTCCTTGGGCAGGGTCTTGCCGGCTTTGAGGTCGATGGCCGAGGCCACGGCCAGGCGCCCCATTTTCTGCGTCTGCTGGGTCATGGTCGCGTTCAGCACACCGCTTTGCACGGCCTTGAGCCCGGCCACGTCGCCGTCGAAACCGACCACGACCACCTTGTGATCGAGGTTGCCGACTTTCACCGCCTGGGCGGCACCCAGCGCCATGGCATCGGCGCGGCCGAAGAATACGGTGATGTTCGGGTCACGCTGGAGCAGGTCCTGGGCCACGGCGAAGCCTTTGTCCTGGGTCCATTCGGCCGGTTGCTGGGCGACGACCTTGAGGTCCGGGAAGGCTTTCAGGCCCTCTTCAAAGCCTTTGGCGCGATCATTCTCGGGGGTGGTACCGATCTGGCCTTGCAGGATCGCGATGCGGCCCTTGCCGTCAGTGATCTTGCCCACGTACTCGGCCAGGGTCTTGGCGCCGGCCACGCTGTCGCTGGCGATAAAGGTGTCGCCTGGTGCGTCGGGGGCGTTGCGGTCCACGGCGATCACCGGGATGCCCGCGGCCTTGGCGGCTTTCACCGGCACACCGGCAGCAGTGGCACCGGCCGGGATGTAGATCAGCACGTCGATCTGGCGGGTGATCAGGTCTTCAATCTGGCTGACCTGGGTGGAGGAGTTGCCCTGGGCGTCCACGGTGATCACCTTGACCCCCTTGGCTTTGCCCTCGGCTTCCACCGATTGCTTGATCTGGTTGAAGAAGTCGGCCTGCAGGTTGGCCACGGCCAGGCCGATGGTCAAATCCTTGGCCCAGGTGGTGCCGGCAGCGGTGAGGGTGGCGGCGGCGAGAGCGGTGGCCAACAGCAATTTCTTGGGGCTGAACATGTCGGTGACTCCTGGTTTTATTGTTGGAGGGTGTCAACTGTCGAACAGGTTTAACGGGCAGTGCTGGAGCGGCGTCGCAGGGTGTCGATGGTGACGGCGAGGGCGATGACCACACCGATCACCACTTGTTGAATAAAGGGTGAAACCCCCAGCAGGTTAAGGCCATTGCGCAATACGCCAATGATCAGCACGCCCACCAGGGTGCCGCCGATGCTGCCGACGCCGCCACTGAGGCTGGCGCCGCCAATCACCACGGCGGCGATGGCGTCCAGTTCCAGGCTCAGCCCGGCGCTTGGTTGCGAGGAGTCCAGGCGCGCGGCCAGGGTCACCGCGGCGATGCCGGCCAGCGCACCGCTGATGGCGTACACCCACAAGGTAATCGCCCGCACCTTGATGCCCGACAACCGCGCTACTTCCGGGCTGCCGCCCATGGCGTAGAGGTTACGGCCACCGGCACGAAAGCGCAGGAACACCCAGGCCGCCACCAGCATCACCAGGAACAGGCCCACGGTGGCCGAGAGGAAACCAAAGTGGCGCACTGTGGCCAGGCTGGTGAACCAGTCCGGGTAGCCGACGATCTGCCGGCCTTCGGTGAGGATATTCGCCAGGCCCCGGGCCACCGACATCATGGTCAGCGTGGCAATAAAGGGGGGCAGCTTGGCGTAGGTGATCAACGCACCGGACACCAGCCCGGCGAGCATACCGCTGGCAATCGAGATCGGAATCGCGAAGCCCAGCGGCACCGCCTGATCCTGATACAGCCAGCCGAGCATCATCATCGAAAAGGCCAGCACCGAGCCAACCGACAGGTCGATGCCGCCGATCACGATCACCGCCGTCATGCCGATCGCCAGGATGCCCAGCACCGTGACCTGATCGAGGATGTTCAGGCCATTGCGCAACGAGAAGAAGTATTCGGAACTGAAGGAGAAGACCAGCACCAGCAACACCAGCCCGATCAACGGACCGCCGATATTGCTGGGCAGCAGTTTGACAATTCGTGGGCGAGGTGGCGGCTTGAGTTCGGCCGGGTGCTGGACAATAGCTTTGGCGTCCACAGTGTTCTCCTGAGTTATTTTTTTTGGAGTGCTTTCAGGCGTTGTGAATATTTATGCGTGCCTGACTGTTAATTCAGATTCCAGTGACACCGTGTCAAAGTCAAGCGCTTAATTTTTCTTGTATGCCGCTGATCCGGTGTTTTTGCCCGACGCAAAGCCACGGACTAGATGAGCCGGCGTGGGATTTTGGCCGTTTGTCCGAGGGATATTTCCGAGCTTTATTTGATTTTTCGGCGGTTCGCTCACTTGACCTGCCAGAGGATCGGCGTCTAAATAGAAATATATTGTCACTGCTGAATAAATATTCAAACACAGCCTTGGACACTTTCACCCGCGTGGTCAGCCTCAAAGGAGCCGCTGCATGAATGCCTTCCAGTACGACGCCCACCAGATCAAGGAACAGGCCTGCCTGATCCGTCGCCATGTGATCCGCCTGAATGCCGACTCACCGGCCGGCGGCCACACCGGAGCGGATCTTTCCGAAACCGACATCCTCGCCACCCTGTATTTCCGCATCCTCAACACCGGCCCGGAACGCACCGAAGACCCCGAACGCGATATTTATATCCAGAGCAAGGGCCACGGCGTGGGCGGTTTGTACTGCTGCCTGGCGCAGGCGGGCTACATCCCCACCGAGTGGCTGCCCACCTACCAGCACTTCAACTCGCACCTGCCCGGCCACCCGGTACGCCAGAAAACCCCCGGCATCGAACTGAACACCGGCGCCCTCGGCCACGGTTTGCCGGTGGCGGTCGGGCTGGCCTTGGCGGCGAAGATGTCCGGCAGCAAAAAACGCATCTACGTGCTGACCGGTGACGGCGAACTGGCCGAAGGCTCCAACTGGGAAGCGGCGATGGCGGCGGCCAAGTACGGCCTGGATAACCTGTTTGTGATCGTCGACAAGAACAAGCTGCAGCTGGCGGGGTTGACCGCCGAGATCATGCCGCTGGACCCGCTGGACGTGAAATGGGCGGCCTTCGGCTTCCGCGTCAGCGAGTGCGACGGTAACGACGTCGGCCAATTGATCGAAGCCCTGGAAACCATGCAGACCAAGACCGGCGCGCCCCAGGTGCTGATCGCCCACACCATTAAAGGCAAGGGCGTGTCGTTTATCGAAGCCCGCCCCGAATGGCACCACCGCGTGCCCAAGGGTGATGAAATCAACGCAGCACTGGAGGAGTTGAACCATGGCGAGTGAACATTTGGCGAGCGTCATGGTGGAAGCGTTTATCGCTGCCGTCGAGGCCGGGCTGGACGTAGTGCCGGTGGTCAGCGACTCCACCTCCACGGCCAAGATCGGCCCGTTTGCCCAGCGCTTTCCCGAGCGCCTGATCAATGTCGGCATTGCCGAGCAATCCTTGGTCAGCGTCGCGGCGGGCCTGGCCCTGGGGGGCAAGATCGCCGCCACCTGCAACGCGGCGCCGTTCCTGATCTCGCGGGCCAATGAGCAGATCAAGGTGGACGTTTGCTACAACCAGGCCAACGTGAAGATGTTCGGCCTGAATGCCGGCACCAGTTATGGCCCGCTCGCCAGCACCCACCACAGCCTCGACGATATTTCAGTGATGCGCGGGTTTGGCAATGTGCAGATCTTCGCCCCGGCCGATGCCGTCGAGTGCCGCCAGATCATCGATTACGCGCTGCGCTACCACGGCCCGGTGTATATCCGCCTCGACGGCAAAGCCTTGCCCGACGTGCACGGCGCCGACTATCAGTTTGTGCCCGGTCAGGTAGACATCCTGCGCCAGGGCGCCGATGTGAGCATCGTGGCCCTGGGCTCGGTGGTGCATGAAGCGGTGGATGCAGCGGCATTGCTGGCGGAGCAGGGCATCCAGGCGCAGGTGATCAACCTGTCGTCGATCCGGCCCTTGCAGCGTGATGTGTTGCTCAGCGCCTTGAGCGGCACCCGCGCTGTCATCAGTGTGGAAGAACACAACATCAATGGCGGCGTCGGCAGCCTGGTCGCCGAAGTGCTGGCCGAAGCCGGGTTGGGCATTGCCCTGATCCGCCTGGGTATCGGCGATGGCGAGTACGCCGCCGCCGGTGCCCGCGAACCGACCCGCGCCTTGCATAACATCGACGCGGCTGGGATCGTGGCGGCTGCCACTCGGTTGCGGTGAACTCAATGAATAACAACACCCCGCTGATCCTCGCGATAGATGAAGGCACCAGCAACGCCAAGGCAGTCCTGGTCAACGAACTTGGCCAGGTAATTGCGCGCGGTTCGCGGCCCTTGAGCATCCGCCATCCCCAGGCCGGTTTTTCCGAGCAGGACCCGTTGCTGATCTGGCAAAACACATTGGCGGCGATTGAAGAATGCCTGGCCCAGGTGGATCGTCCGATCACTGCGCTCGCGATCAGCAACCAGCGTGAATCGGTGGTGGCTTGGGATAGGCATACCGGTGAACCATTGTCGCCGTGCATCAGTTGGCAATGCCGACGCTCTACGGCGTTGTGTACGCAACTGCATGAGCAAGGCCATGAAGCGCTGATCCTGGAAAAGACCGGGCTGGCGTTGGACCCGATGTTCTCGGCGGGCAAATTTCGCTGGATTCTCGATCACCTTGAGGACGGCCATGCCCGCGCCGCTGCCGGGGAGATCTGCCTGGGTACCGTCGACAGCTGGCTGTTGTGGCAATTCAGCGGCGGCCAGGTGTTTGCCACCGACTATTCCAACGCCGCGCGCACCCAACTGTTCAACCTGCACACCTGTGCCTGGGATCCTGAGCTTTTGGCGCTGTTCGGCATTCCTGCTGCGGCCCTGGCACCGATCCAGCCGAGCGCCGGGTTCTTCGCCGAAACGGTCGCCGTGGGCGGCTTGCCCGCCGGTATCCCGGTGATGTCGATGATCGGTGATTCCCATGCGGCGCTGTACGGGCAGGGCGGTTTTGCGCCGGGGCTGGTCAAGGCCACCCTCGGCACCGGTTCGTCCTTGATGACGCCCATGAGTGGGCCGATTGCCTCCACCCATGGCCTGTCGACCACCCTGGCCTGGCATGACGGCAGCCAACCCACCTTCGGCATGGAAGGCAATATCGTCCATACCGGCGCTGCCGTGCAATGGGCGTCGCGCCTGGTGGCCGGGGAGTCCCTGGACGCCTTGACCGAACAGGCCGCGCAACTGCCGGATAACGGCGGCGTGTACTTTGTACCGGCGCTGTCCGGTCTCGGCGCACCGCACTGGAAGGCCGACGCCCGTGGGCTGATCTGCGGGTTGACCGAAGCCACGTCCGGCGCGCACATCCTGCGCGCGTCGCTGGAATCCATCGGCTATCAGATTCGCGATGTGTTCGAAGCCATGCAGCAAGACATCGGCAGCCCGCTCAAGGAACTGTGGGTGGATGGCGGCGCCACGCGCAACCGCTGGCTGATGCAGTTCCTCGCCAACCTGTTGCAACGCCCGGTGGTGCGCAGCCTGTCGCCGGAAGTCTCGGCGCTGGGCGCAGCGCACCTTGCGGGTCGGGCGTTGGGGGTGTGGGCGAGTGATACGGCGCTGGGGCAGTTGGAGCGCCAGCGCGAGCGCTTTGAGCCGCAGGAGGATCCGGCGATGGCCGGGCGCTACGCAGAGTGGAAAAAGGCTCTGGCCCGCACACTCTTCTAACGTCATATGCAAACCAACTGTGGGAGGGGCGGTGCAAGCCTTCAAGGCCGCCAGGTCTGTACATCCTTGGCATCCACCGCCTTCGGCAACAACCCCGCCTTGAAGAATGCATCGGCAGGGTGATCAGCGTGGAGGATTTCTGGTGACCGATGCGCACGGTTTCCTGGCCCCGCGCGCCGAATAGGTTCGGTGGTGTGGCTCAGTCCACGCAGATCGCTCGGCCGAGCTTGCCTTTCTCCACCGTCGCCGAGCAGCCGAAGTGGCCGTTATCCACCTGGCACGCGCCGGTCACAGGGCCGTTGCCGGACTGGGTGGTGACACTGGTCTGGCACTCGCCTTCACACTGGCTCGAATCGGTATATGCCTTGCCCGCATCCTTGTACGGCGTGATGCATTTCCAGCTCTGCAGCTTGCCGACTTGCTTCATGGTACCGCCGCCTGCCAGGCAGGTGGACGCCGCAGCGTCCTGGGCGGGTGGGGTCGTGGTACAGGCCGATACCAGCAGTAAAGCGGCCAGGCCAATCATCAATTTCATGCAAAAGTCCTCGTGGAGTAAGCGCAGCGGTGCAGTGTACGGGCATATGGACTACTTTGATTGACGAGCGATCCCTAACCGGTAATGACTCATGCGCACGTTATGGAAGCGGTATGTGGCCCTGCTGGAAAACGACCTGAGCACGCAGATCTTCGACAACGTCAAAAACCTGCTGGTGTGCGCGCTGTTGTTTGCGGCGGGCACCAATACCCTCGTGGGGCAGCAGGACCTGTTTATCGGGGTGTTTGCTTCCAGCGTGGCGGGGTGGGGACTGATCATTCTGTCGACAGTGCTGATGCTGTTGAACGTCAGCGATGGCATTCGCCGGTTGGCCAAGCTGCGTTATCACCTGGCCTTGCAGCTGTTGCTGATCCTGGTTTATCTGGTGGTGGCCGAGCGGGTGGTGGAGATTGTGTGGGGTTTCAGGGCGCATTGAATCGAGGTGTTCGCCGCGTTCGCGCTAGAATTGCCCGCCCGCGGACCAGGATGCGCACCATGCACACGCTTTATTGTTACGTCGATGGATCTGACAACCAAGCAATCGAACCGGTATTGGTCGACGCCTTTCGCGCATTGGTCAGCGATTGGGCGCAATATTGCGCCGTGTTTGTGAATCATCAGCACGAGCGTAAACCCGACCTGGCGCCTGATGATCTGAATGACTGGTTTATCGGGCTCAACCTTCCTTTACCTTGCGTCAGCCAATCTCAAATTGACCAATTGGTCCTGTTTGCCAAAGCCCTGGCTGGCGCAACAGGGCGTGATTTTGTGGTGGGTATTTCGTTGCCGTCCGGGCTTTGCGAGGATCTGGTGTTTCTCGATGCCAATGCTGACGAGACTGAGGGGTTACGCTTGTACACACGGTTGGAGGCTGTGCTCCATGGGGCTTGATATTCATCTTGAGGCTGATAAGCGAATGTCCCTGGTCCATCTGGCTGACGCCGTGAACGCGGTGGGCGTTGCTGAACTGGAACAGAATGAACAGTCGGTGGTGGCGCACTTTCATTCAGGTCTTTTTCTGAGCGGCTGCTATGAAGTGGATGATCCTGATATTCGGGCGCAAGGCCCGAGCGATCTGGCATTTCCGGTGGCCGTTCGTGGTTATCTGCGCATCAAGGGGCCTGCGCCGCAGGACGCTGATCCATTGGCTGACGTCAGGCAACTGGTTGAGCAACTGACTGCGAGGTGTGAGGCCTGTTTCTTGATGTCGTTTCAGTACGAGTCCCTTATGTATTACCGGGACGAGGAGGGTCTTCACGTTCTGTAGTACGCCACCTGGCCTGCGTGTTTCAGGTATCCTCCGCACCCCGCTTTCCACCGATTCAAAGACAGATGACAGGACAAGACATGCAGGCGCTGCTGGAGTCGATCCTCGACGAAGTGCGCCCCCTGATCGGCCTCGGCAAAGTCGCCGACTACATTCCCGCGCTGGCCGATGTACCGGCCAACCAGCTGGGCATCGCGGTGTACGGCAATGACGGCTCGGCCTACCGCGCCGGTGACGCCGATACGCTGTTCTCGGTGCAGAGCATTTCCAAGGTGTTCAGCCTGGTGCAGGCCATCGACCACGGCGGTGAAACCATCTGGGAACGCCTGGGGCACGAGCCTTCGGGGCAACCGTTCAACTCGTTGGTGCAACTGGAATTCGAACGCGGCCGCCCGCGTAACCCCTTCATCAATGCCGGCGCGCTGGTGATCTGCGACATCAACCAATCACGCTTTGCCGTGCCGATCCTGTCGATGCGCGACTTCGTGCGGCGCCTGTCGGGCAACCCGCAGATCCTGGTCAACAGCGTCGTCGCCGACTCCGAAGCCCAGCACGGCGCACGCAATGCGGCCATGGCCTACCTGATGAAATCCTTCGGTAACTTCCACAACGACGTGGACGCGGTGCTGCACAGCTACTTCAACTACTGCGCCCTGCAGATGAGCTGCCTGGACCTGGCCAAGGCGTTCAGCTTCCTGGCCAACGAGGGCACCAGTGCCCACAGCGGCGAACAGATCCTTACCGCGCGGCAGACCAAGCAAGTCAACTCGATCATGGCCACCAGCGGGCTGTATGACGAGGCGGGCAATTTTGCCTATCGCGTGGGCTTGCCGGGCAAGAGCGGTGTGGGCGGCGGCATTGTCGCGGTGGTGCCGGGGCAGTTTACGGTGTGCGTGTGGTCGCCGGAGTTGAACGCGGCGGGCAACTCGCTGGCGGGGATCAAGGCGTTGGAGTTGTTGAGTGAGCGGATTGGGTGGTCGGTGTTTTGAGCTCGTTCCCACGCGCGTGGGAACGATCATCTGAGTGTCATGCCGCTGGATGGGCGTCATCCAATGCTTTGTCCACCAACAGTTGCACACCTTCCAGCATTCGGCAGATGCCCAACGCTACATTGCGTTGCGTACCGTCGACTTCAAAGGCCAGGTGAGTGGCGATGTCGGTGATGGAGGATAGATCCTGGGACGCGTTGACCAGCAGGGTTTCCGTGCCCAGGTTGGGGCGCACGGTGAAGAGTTTTTCTGGGGGATTGGGGCTGTCTTTAATCATGGTGAAGCTCCGTCGACAAGTGGAGCCGCCAGCGTTCGCGGTCAAACGAAGAGGGTGGCAGCTGTACGCGGGTTGACCGACCGGTTGTCAACGAACCCGGCATACCCGAAGGTATCCCGCGCACAACTGCCGCGACACGATACCTCAGGCACAAAAAAAACGCCTGGGATAGGTGCAGGGCGTAGCAGTTCGTTAACAAGGCCGGACGGTCAAATCCGGTCGCTGAATTGGCAGCGACGGCGGAGAGGTTAGTCAGGGAAGTTCCGAGCGACAACCTGAAAGCCTTGTCGGAAAAATCCGAGAAGAGCAAACGCAGAAAACGAATGCTACGCTGCCATCGCAACCCAGGTTTTTCCCATTTCTCAGATGGATATACACGGGAGCGTGGGAACGATCTTTGATTCGGCATTCCCCGGAATAGCGCGCAGAGGCCCGCGGCGGTTCTTACAAAAAAGAAGTACGTTGTCGTAGGCCATTATTTAATGATGACCTCGAACCTTCACATTCTTCAGCAATTGCCAGACAATGCGCCCGCTGTTCCGGAGTAGTTCAGCGGTAGAACACTCGGCTCAGGACCGGGTGGGCGCTGGTTCGAATCCAGCCTCCGGACCCATCACATCACAAGGCAATCTGGACACAGGCCCAGAACACACGGGGTGACTGGTATGGGCGCGGGTTATGCGGTTTTCCAACTGTCCAAAGCGCTGATTGCGCACGATAAAAATTGCGGTCCCCTCGCTCGCTTTAAAGCCAGCAGACGTATTTCACAGTGGCAGCAGGTAATTACGCACATGCTGCAAGGCAGTGCTGAGTACGGCTCGCGCGCCCCGATTGCCGGGCTTCCC
Source organism: Pseudomonas sp. BIGb0381 (assembly GCF_024809815.1). Classification (NCBI taxonomy): domain Bacteria; kingdom Pseudomonadati; phylum Pseudomonadota; class Gammaproteobacteria; order Pseudomonadales; family Pseudomonadaceae; genus Pseudomonas; species Pseudomonas sp. BIGb0381. Next base: position 50,834 of record NZ_JANUEN010000015.1, on the reverse strand, counting down.
GCCTGGGTTACGCTGGAAGTCATTACGGGGGGCTTTGCTACCGGCAACCTTCTGGCTGGTGGCGAATTGACCGGCAATGAGCGTGAACTGGCCGCCTCTATTCCGGGTGTTCGCCCGGGGTTCGAGCGGTTGGACATCAATGCCTGGCACCTGACGGATGATGGCCTTGACGCTTTGCACCAGCGTCTGACCGCTTGTGACTATCGCGTTGAGGTACCGGAAGAGGCCGCGTTACTGACAGTGGCCTGGCTGTCAGGCCAGCAGCGCAACGATGAAGCCAGGGCACTTATAGACCTGATTGTTCCGTTCTTCGATCGATTGCGTTTCTTTCCGTCAATCTCCGCGCAGCTCCCGATTTCAGCCACGCAGGTTCACATAGTTGATGCCGGTGAGGTCAAGGAATTGCTTTCAACCTTGCCGCCTCGCGCTCAGATCGTTGCTCAGAAACAGAGTATTGAAGCGCGTCTGCCCCTATATGATTCAGCCGTTGCGCATTTCCTCCTGACTTATCAGGCTGGCTGGCCGTGCCGCAGTTACCCGGTTCAGTGGCACGAACAGGCAGCCGAATTAGATGCGCGTTATAACAGCCTTGGACTCAACAAACGCACCCCCGATCGTGTGGATGAATTGTTTCTTCTGCTCGAGCAATGCGCCCGCGATGCTGAATCGCTCACAGGGCGTCACGTAGGTCGCATAAAGCGAATTGTCGATGACTTCGTGCGCAAGCATGGCGCGCCGAATTCGGCCTCTCACCTTGCGTTCCGTGCAAATCAGCTTCGCCAGGTTGCGGGGCCAGAGCATCACCTGATTGCGCGTGCCGTGGCAAAGCGTCTCTCCAAGTATCCGGCGAAAAGTGGTATTTCGGATTTTGTCGATTTGGTCGTTCCGCTCACTGCTGAGGAGGCATTGGAGTGCGCGCAGGGCGGATGTGTCGCGATACCCGAGGCGATCCTGCGGCGAGTTCAACGCTGTCGCAGTGGGACAATCAGCGAATTGATCGAGCATGGGCTCATCACTTCGGGTGACACAGTCGCACGGCTGCTGCCCGCGATGACCGCTCAGCTCAGTAGCTCGGGGCTACGCGACGAAGCACTGAGGATGGTCTACGCCTCGACCTACCAGGCTTTCCGTCGACGGCGTTCGTTGTTGCTATTAAACCTTCAGCGTCAGGTCGGCTTCAGTGAGTTGCCATGGGTTACTGTAATTGAAGGTGACCGGCAGTCAGGCGTTGGTGCAGCGAGTGCCGCCAGGCAATCTCTTGTTGAATCATCGGCATTGACGATTCATGCCTTTCCTTATGCCATCCTTCCTAACAAGCTTCTCCAGGAGTTTGGAACACTGGCGGACGCTGCGGGGCTGGATCTTCCCTTCGTGGAGGAGGTCGCTGCAGATATCTTCATGGGGAAGTTTTCACCTAAGTTCGCTGACAATGCTCGGCGAGCGGGAGGGGTGATGGCAGATACCCTATACGCACGTTACTACGCGATTGATACCGATGAACTGGCCCGTCTGGTCATCACAGAGCGACGACATGCGCGAGTTTCAAGCGATGCCTTTGCCGCCTTATGCGCGAAGCGCGCGGAGGCTAGGTTGGGCACGTGGCACCCTGCAACCAATGGCACCATCCTTGAGCAGCAGCAGATTTTAACCACTCAAAACCTCGCACTGCTTTTCGATGAGCTTGGATTGAAAGTTTTTCTAAAGCCTCGACTAGGGAGCATGGTCCAGGCGTGTTTTGAGTGGATCTGCAAACGGCACCAGATGCAGACTGAGCACTATCATGCTCGGTTGATAATGCTGAAGAACACGGCCTATGCCTGGCGTCAGATGGTGTTTTACCTTGCGATGCTTGACGAATTTGAATGCAAAGATGCGTTGAGGTCTGTCGAGGCTTATTTCGCCACGCAGCCTGTGGCTTTTCGAGAAAAATTTCTACCGTTGATGAGTGGCTTGCGCAAAGCCGTTGCAGGCGAAGTATTGCCTCAACAGTGTCCAACAGCCGATGGCGCGAGGGTATTTCTGGGATGGACCACTACACGTCACTGGCTACTGCCTCCACAGCACGTTGAATCAAGCCGGACCGTTGGGCAGTAGGCCATACGCTGAATATCGCTGCCGTGTTTGAGCTGCGTACGGGCGTGTGTTTACTCCGCGCGTAACCTGCACTGGCTATCCCCTGTAGGAGCGAGCTTGCTCGCGAAAAACTAGAGCGCGCCACGATAAACCTGAAGCGCTGCGTTATCGTTGACGATTTTCGCGAGCAAGCTCGCTCCTACAGGAGGGAGTTGCCGCCCATAAAAATGCGCCCCGCGGGGCGCATTTTTTTGTTCGGTCAGCTATCGCCTATCAGGCAATTGCATCCCAGGCTCGATCACCGTGCTCGTCCTTGATCCGAGTCGGCAAGCCCATCACGTCCAGCGCCTTGAGGAACGGCTCAGCCGGCAGTTCCTCGACGTTGGCCATGTGTTTCACATCCCACTCGCCACGGGCTACCAGCAGCGCGGCGGCTACCGGTGGAACACCTGCGGTGTAGGAGATGCCCTGGCTGTCGGTTTCTACGTAGGCTTCTTCGTGATCCGCTACGTTGTAGATGAACATCTCGCGCGGCTGGCCGTCCTTGGTGCCTTTGACCAGGTCGCCGATACAGGTCTTCCCGGTGTAGCCCGGGGCGAGCGAAGACGGGTCGGGCAGCACGGCCTTGACCACTTTCAACGGCACCACTTCCAGGCCTTCGGCGGTGGTGACCGGCTTCTCGGAGAGCAGGCCGAGGTTTTTCAGCACGGTGAACACGTTGATGTAGTGTTCGCCGAAGCTCATCCAGAAACGCACGTTGGGCACGTCGAGGTTTTTCGACAGCGAGTGCACTTCATCGTGGCCGGTGAGGTAGAGGTTCTGCGAACCCACGACCGGCAGGTCGTCGGTGCGTTTGACTTCGAACATGGTGTTGCTGGTCCACTGGCTGTTCTGCCAGCTCCACACCTGCCCGGTGAATTCGCGGAAGTTGATTTCCGGATCGAAATTGGTGGCGAAGTATTTGCCATGGGAGCCGGCATTGACGTCGAGGATGTCGATCGAATCAATGCGGTCGAAATGCTGTTGCTGCGCCAGCGCGGCATACGCGTTGACGACACCCGGGTCGAAGCCCACGCCAAGGATGGCGGTGATGTTCTTCTGTTTGCACTCTTCCAGGTGGTTCCATTCGTAGTTGCCGTACCACGGCGGGGTCTCGCAGACCTTGCCCGGCTCTTCGTGGATGGCGGTGTCGAGGTACGCAACGCCCGTGTCGATGCAGGCACGCAGTACCGACATGTTGAGGAACGCGGAACCCACGTTGATGACGATCTGCGATTCAGTCTCGCGGATCAGGGCCTTGGTCGCTTCCACGTCCAGGGCGTTCAGCGCGAAGGCTTGGATGTCGGCGGGAACCTTGAGGCTACCCTTGGCCTTGACGCTGTCGATGATGGCCTGGCATTTGGAGATGTTGCGCGACGCGATAGCAATACGACCGAGTTCGTCGTTGTGCTGCGCGCACTTGTGGGCCACCACCTTGGCGACACCTCCTGCACCAATGATAAGAACGTTCTTTTTCAATTGCTTTATTTCTCCTATATCCGCCAGCTTACGAAAGGCTGGACAGGTAGTCGTCGTAACCAAATTCACGAACCACTTCGACTGTACCGTCGAGTTGTTTCACTACGATGGACGGCATTTTCAGGCCGTTGAACCAATTTTTCTTGACCATGGTGTAGCCCGCGGTGTCGATGAACGACAGCCGATCGCCGATGGCCAGCGGACGATCAAATTGATACTCGCCGAAGATGTCCCCGGCCAGGCAGGATTTGCCGCACACCATGTAGGTGTGTTCACCCTCGCTCGGCGCCAGCTTGGCGTTGAGGCGGTAGATCAGCAGATCCAGCAGGTGAGCTTCGATGGAGCTGTCCACGACGGCGAGGTGTTTGCCGTTGTAGAGGGTGTCGAGCACGGTGACTTCCAGGGAAGCGCTGTTGGTGATCGCCGCTTCGCCGGGTTCCAGGTAGACCTGCACGTCGTACTTCTGCGAGAACGCCTTGAGGCGCTGGCAGAAGGCGTCGATGGCATAGCCTTCACCGGTGAAGTGGATGCCGCCGCCCAGGCTGACCCAGTTGACCTTGTGCAGCAGCGCGCCGAAGCGTTCTTCGATGGTGTTCAGCATCTGGTCGAACAGGTTGAAGTCGCCGTTCTCGCAGTTGTTGTGGAACATGAAGCCGGAGATCTGTTCGATCACGCCTTCGATCTTCACCGGGTCCCATTCGCCCAGGCGGCTGAACGGACGCGCCGGATCGGCCAGCAGGTAGTCGGAGCTGCTCACCTGCGGGTTGACGCGCAGGCCACGGGTCTTGCCTTCGCTGCGTTCGGCAAAACGCTGCAGCTGGCTGATGGAGTTGAAGATGATCTTGTCGCAGTTATCGAGCATCTCTTCGATTTCATCGTCGGCCCAGGCCACGCTGTAGGCGTGCGCCTCGCCTTCGAACTTCTGGCGACCGAGCTTCAACTCATACAGCGACGACGAGGTAGTGCCGTCCATGTATTCCTGCATCAGGTCGAACACCGACCAGGTGGCAAAGCACTTGAGCGCCAGCAGGGCCTTGGCGCCGGACTGCTCGCGCACGTAAGCAATCTTCTGCATGTTGACCAGAAGCTTCTGTTTATCGATGAGGTAGTACGGCGTTTTGATCATTTTTGAGAGCCTGCGGTGGTGCCTGCCAAAAAAGGACACGCATTGTGCCCGCACTTGGATCGAATCGAAAGGTTAGCTGGCGGATTTTGCACGCCGGTTTTTCAAGCATAGCCCCGGAGTATGACTATCTAAGGATATGCACTGTCCCGGTGTGGGAGGGGGCTTGCTCCCGATAGCGGGGTGTCGGGCACCCTATTGGCGGGCTGATCCACCGCTATCGAGAGCAAGCCCCCTCCCACATCTTGGCCTATGTGACTTTGCTTCACTGCCATCAAACCGTCATCTCCCCACCACCTTCCTGCCACATTCCGCCGTTACTGTCCTCGCCAATGAGATCGATCTCAAGCGAGTGACCATGACTGATTTGAAAGACGTCGCGCGACTGGCCGGCGTATCCCGCGCGACCGCCGCCCGCACTTTTGCCTCCCCCGACCAGGTGCGCCCGGCGACCCGTGAGCAGGTGTTCGCCGCCGCCCGGGAGTTGGGGTTTAGGCCCAACCTGCTCGGCCGCCAACTGCGCCTGCAAACCACCCAATTGATCGGCGTGGTGGTGCCCAACCTGCTCAACCCGGTGTTCGCCGAGCAGTTCCAGGCCATGGAGCGTGCCGCGCGGTTGCGTGGCTACAGCCTGGTGCTGGCGACCACCGACTACAGCAGCGAGCGCGAGTGCATTGTGGTGGAAGAACTGCTGCGCCAGCGCGTCGATGGCCTGGTGCTGACGGTCACCGATGCCGAAAGCAACAGCGTGCTCAGCAGCCTGAATACCGAAAAAACCCCGTTCGTGCTGGCCTATCACCAACCAAGCAACCCCAACTACAGCGCCGTGTCGGTGGACAACCGCGCGGGCATGGCCTTGGCCACGCGTTACCTGCTGGAGGCCGGTCATCGACGCATCAGCATGGTCGCCGGCCCCGCCTTGCAGTCCGACCGCGCACGCCTGCGCTACGCAGGTTATTGCGATGCGATGAAGGCACACGGCCTCAACAGCCGCGCGGTGATCGAAATGCCCGCGCATACCCAGGCCGACTTCGCCGCCATCCAGCCGTACCTCAACGGCCCCGACGCCCCCAGCGCGCTGGTGTGCTCCAACGATTTCCTGGCTATCAGCCTGATCGCCGAGCTGCGCCGCAATGCCTGGAATGTACCCGGGCAACTGTCGGTGATGGGCTTTGACGGCATCGCCCTCGGCACCCAGATGCACCCGACCTTGTGCAGCGTGGTGCAACCCATCGCGCTGCTGGCCAGCACGGTGATTGACCAACTGCTGGCACAGATCGCCGGGAATGACCCGGTTTCCCATTGCCTGCCTTGCCATATCCGGCCGGGCGAAAGTACCCAACCGTTTGAGGAGTCCCTTGATGCGCGCATTCAGTAAAACCCTGGCAGCCGTGCTGCTGTGCGGTGTGGCCAGCCTGGCCCAGGCCGCCGACACGGCTATTTGCTACAACTGCCCGCCGGACTGGGCCGACTGGGGCACCCAGCTCAAGGCCATCGCCGCCGACACGGGTGTGCAGGTGCCGCTGGACAACAAGAACTCCGGCCAGTCCCTGGCGCAACTGGTGGCCGAAAAGGCCGCGCCGGTCGCGGACGTGGTGTATTACGGCGTGACCTTCGGCTTGCAGGCGCAAAAGGCCGGCGTGGTCGATGGCTACAAACCCAAGGGCTGGGAGCAGATCCCCGCCGGGTTGAAAGACCCCGCCGGCCAGTGGTTTGCGATCCACTCCGGCACCTTGGGCATCATGGTCAACGTCGATGCATTGGGTGGCCTGCCGGTGCCGCAAAGCTGGGCCGACCTGCTCAAGCCTGAATACAAAGGCATGGTCGGCTACCTGGACCCGTCCAGCGCCTTCGTCGGTTACGTCTCTGCCGTGGCGATCAACCGCGCAATGGGCGGCGACCTGGACAACTTTGCACCGGCCATCGACTACTTCCAGAAACTGGCGAAAAACGCGCCTATCGTGCCCAAGCAGACCGCTTATGCGCGGGTGCTGTCCGGCGAGTTGCCGATCCTGGTGGACTACGATTTCAACGCCTACCGCGCCCGCTACAAAGACAACGCCAACGTCGCCTTCGTGATTCCCAAGGAAGGCAGCATCAGCGTGCCTTATGTGATGAGCCTGGTGGCCAGCGCGCCGCACCGCGCCAATGGCGAGAAGGTGCTGGACTTCGTGCTGTCGGACCAAGGCCAGGCACTCTGGGCCAAGGCTTACTTGCGCCCGGTACGCCCGGTGACCATGCCGGCCGACGTTGCCGCGCAGTTCCTGCCCGACAGCGATTACGCCCGCGCCGGTGTGGTGGACTATCAGAAAATGGCCGCTGTGCAGGAAGCCTTCGCCGCCCGTTACCTGAACGAGGTCAAGTAAGTGGCTGCATCGGCAAAACAGGCGGCCTGGGCGCTGGCCCCGGCCTTTGCGGTGCTGTTCGCATTCTGGCTGTTGCCGCTGGCGCACTTGATGGTGCTCGGCGCCGAAAGCCGCGACAGCCACGGCAGCGGCTATTGGCAGGTGCTCAGTAGCGCGCAGTATCTGGGCAGCCTGGCGCAGACCTGCGTGCTGGCCATCGTCGTGACGTTCACCGCGTTGTTGATCGGCGGCATCAGCGGCGTGTTCCTTGCGCGCCAGCAGTTTTTCGGGCGTTCGGCGTTGGTGGCCTTGCTCACGTTTCCCCTGGCGTTCCCCGGGGTGGTGGTGGGCTTCCTGGTGATCCTGTTGGCCGGGCGCCAGGGGCTGCTGGCGTCACTGGGCCTGCAGTTGGCCGGTGAGCGCTGGATCTTTGCCTACTCGCTGGCCGGGCTGTTTGTCGGCTACCTGTACTTCTCGATTCCCCGGGTGATCCTCACGGTGATGGCCGCGTGCGAAAGCCTCGACCGCAGCCTGGAAGAGGCCGCGCATTCGCTGGGAGCAGGGCACTGGCGGGTGGTCTGCGACGTGATCGTGCCGGGCCTGGCGCCGGCGTTGGCGTCCTGCGGCGCGATCTGCTTCGCCACGTCCATGGGCGCCTTCGGCACCGCGTTCACCTTGGGCACGCGCCTGAATGTAACGCCGGTGGCGATCTACAATGTATTCACCAACTACGCCAACTTTGCCGTCGCCGCCGCGTTGTCGGTGGTGCTCGGCGCGCTGACCTGGGCGGTGCTGTTGCTCACGCGACGCCTGGTGAAAAATGCGGGGACTGTCTTGTGAAGCGCTCATCGCTGTTTGTGGTTCAACTGCTGTTCACCTTGCTGGTGTGCGCGTTCATGTTGGTGCCGGTGCTGATGTCGTTGCTGGCCGGGTTGACGCGCAATTTCTTCGTCGGCCTGTCCAGCGGCCTGACCTTCGACTGGCTGATCCAGGTATGGCAGGCCTATTCGCCCACCGTATGGCTGTCGTTGCAGCTGGCGCTGGCGTGCGCGGTGTGTGTCTGCGTGATCGGCGTGCCGGCGGCGTATGCGCTGGTGCGCATGAACAACCGCTTCAGCCGTGCCTTCGAAGAACTGATGGTGTTGCCGGTGGCGATGCCGGGACTGGCCAGTGCGCTGGCGTTGCTGCTCACCTACGGCCAGTTCGGCACGTTTCGCAGCAGCTGGTTGTTCATCCTGGTGGGCCATGTGTTGTTCACCTTGCCGTTCCTGGTACGTCCGGTGATGGCGGTGATGCAACGCCAGCAACTGCCGGTGCTGGAAGAGGCGGCGGCCAGTCTGGGCGCCGGGCCGATCAAGCGCTTTTTCAGCGTGGTGGTGCCCAACTGCCGGGCGGGGATTCTGGCCGGCGTGCTGATGGTGGTGACCTTGTCGTTGGGCGAATTCAACCTGACCTGGATGCTCCACACACCCATGACCAAGACATTGCCCGTGGGCCTGGCCGACAGCTACGCCTCGGCGCGCCTGGAAATCGCCAGCGCCTACACCCTTATCTTTTTGCTGATGATCGTGCCGCTGCTGATTGCGTTGCAGGCCATCAGCGCTCGTTTGTCCCGTGGAGAGCGTCGATGACCGCTATCACTATCCGCCTGCAAGGCTGTCGCAAGTCGTTCGCCGATGGCACCGTGGCTGTGCATGACCTGAACCTGACCGTCGAAGGCGGTGAAACCCTGGCGATCCTCGGCCCGTCCGGCTGCGGCAAGACCACCACCTTGCGCCTGATTGCCGGCCTGGAACGCCCGGATGTGGGCCAGGTTTTTTTCGGCACCGACGACGTCACCCGCCTGCCCATCGAGCGCCGCGACGTGGGCATGGTGTTCCAGAACTACGCGCTGTTTCCCAACCTCGATGTGGCCGGCAATATCGTCTACGGCTTGAAGATTCGCGGCATGGCGCCGCTGGCGCGGAACAAGCGTTGCGAGGAACTGCTGGAGCTGGTGGGCCTGCAAAATCACGGCAAGCGCAGCATCCACGAATTGTCCGGTGGCCAGCGTCAACGCGTGGCCTTGGCCCGTGCCTTGGCGCCGCGCCCCAAAGTGCTGTTGCTGGATGAACCGCTGGCGGCCCTCGATGCGCAATTGCGCGAACGCTTGCGCAGCGAATTGAATGAACTGCTGCGCGGCCTCGGTATCACCTCGGTATTTGTCACCCACGATCAGGGCGAAGCCATGGCCCTGGGCGATCGTATCCTGGTGATGGAGCACGGCCGCGTCGCGCAACTGGCCAGCCCACGGGAGATCTACCAGAAACCGGCCAATGCGTTCGTCGCCGGTTTTGTCGGCAACCTCAATGCCTTTGCCGTCAGCTCGCGAACCGCCCATGGCCTGAAAGTCTGCGGCGGCGAGTTGCCGTGGCAGGCCGCCGACGTGCCCAACACCGTGTACTGCCGCCCCGAACACCTACGGGTGATGGAGAGCGAAGGGCACTTGCACGGCCATCTATTGGCGCAGTTTTTCCAGGGCGCCCAAAGCCGCCTGCTGGTGGACGTAGGCGGCCCGCAACCGCTGCTGGTGGACAGCAGCGACAACCACCTGTACGCCGTCGGCGCGCCGATTGCCCTGGCGATTGCGCCGCACATGTTGTTCACCCTGAATGCGTGAGAGTTTGCTTGTGAATCGTCCGTTTCTTGTTGCGCAAATCAGCGACCTGCACCTTAAAGCCGGCCAGCGCCTGACGTATGGGGTGGTCGATACCTTGGGCGCGCTGCGCCGTGCCGTCGACCATTTGAACGCCAGCCAACCCCGGCCCGATATCGTGGTGGTCAGCGGTGACCTGGTGGACTTCGGTCGCGCCGATGAATACGCCGTGCTGCACCCCGAACTCGCGCGCCTGCACATGCCGTGCTACCTGGTGCCGGGCAACCACGACACACGCGGTCCGTTGCTCGAGGCATTCCGTGATCACGCCTATTTGCCGTTGTCGGCAGAGGGGCCGTTGGACTGGGTGGTGGACGAGCATCCGCTGCGTTTGATCGGCCTGGACTCGACTATCCCGGGTGGGCACGGCGGCCAGCTACTGGACAGCCAATTGCACTGGTTGGACGCGCAACTGGCACGACGGCCGGACGCGCCCACGTTGCTGATCCTGCACCATCCGCCGTTTATCAGCGGCATCGGCCATATGGACCGCGAAGCCTTTATCAACGCCGCCGCACTGGAGCGCGTCGTGGCGCGCCACCCGCAAGTGGAACGCCTGCTGTGCGGGCACCTGCACCGGCCGATGCAGCGACGCTTTGGCGGCAGCTTGAGTTGTGTGTGCCCCGGCACCTCCCATCAGATTGTGCTGGACCTGCAAGACGCCGCGCCCGCGCATTTCAACCTGGAACCGGCGGGGTATTTGTTGCATCGCTGGGATGCGCAACACGGCTTGATCAGCCACAACGGTGTGTTCGGGGATTACCCGGGGCCGTATCCGTTTTATGACGCTCATGGATTGATTGACTGAGGTTTACGGAGGTTTCACTTCACTCAACTAGCTAACAACTAAGCAACTGAACAACCGTTAACGCCCCGGCCAACGTCACGTTTGGCCGACGGCATCCTGCTGCCCATTTTTTGCGCCCGGAACTTGGATTCCGCGCCGGAGTTCGTCCTGATGAAAGCCACGTTGAATGTATTAACTGTATTGACCGGCGGCCTGGGCATTGCCCTGAGCCCCTTGGCGTCTGCTGACTTTTTGAGCGACAGCAAAGCCAACTTGAGCATGCGTAACTTCTACTTCAATAACGACAACCGCGACGGCACGGCGGCACCGTCGAAGACCGAAGAGTGGGGCCAGGCCTTTATCCTCAACTACCAGTCGGGCTTTACCGATGGCACCGTCGGCTTTGGCCTGGACGCCATCGGCATGCTCGGCGTGACCCTCGATAGCAGCGCCGCGCGCCATGTCGGCAGCTCGATGATCCCCACCGAAGACGGCAAGGCCACGGACAACTGGGCCCGTGGCGGTGCCACCGCCAAGGCGCGCTTTGCCAAGACCGAAGCGCGCTACGGCTACCTGCGCCCGAACCTGCCGATCCTGGTGAGCAACGACGGCCGCCTGTTGCCGCAGTCGTTCGAAGGCGGGCAAGTCACCAGCAAGGACATCGACAACCTGACCCTGGTCGGCGGCCAGCTTGAGCACACCACCGGTCGCGGCTCCAGCGACCGCAGTGGCCTGGCAGCGGCGGGCGGTACCCAGGAAAGCAATAAATTCACCTACGCCGGTGCGGACTACCAGCTGACCAAGGACCTGATGGTCCAGTACTACTACGCCAACCTCGAAGACTATTACCAACAACACTTCGCCGGGCTGATACATGTATTGCCGCTGGGCGAATACGGCTCATTGAAAACCGACCTGCGCTACTTCAAGACCAGCTCCGACGGCAAAAACAGCAGTGCTGCCGGCCGTGCCGAAGGCTACAAGCTGGGCGGCTATACCAAGAACGGCAACGGTGAAATCGACAACAACACCTGGAGCGCTGCGTTCATCTACTCCCTCGGCCCGCACGCGATCACCGCCGGCTACCAGCAAGTCTCGGACGACAGCAACTTCGCCCAACTCAACCAGGGCGGCCTGGTGAACAAAGGCGAGGGCGGTGCCAGCCTGTACCTCTACACCGACCGTACCGTGCAGACCTTCATCCAGGCCGGCGAACGCACCGCCTTTGCCCAGTACGCCTACGACTTCGCGTCGCTGGGTGTACCGGGCCTTAAGGCCTCGGTGATGTACCTCAAGGGCGAGCACATCCTCACCACCAGCGGCAACGATGCCAGCGAGTGGGAGCGGGACATCTCGTTGGATTACGTGGTGCAGAGCGGCACATTCAAGAACGTCGGGTTCGGCTGGCGTAACGGCGTGTCACGCAGTGAAGTGGCGCGGGACCAGGACCAGAATCGGGTGTTTGTGAGCTATTCGATTCCGTTGATGTAGTACCGCTGAGCCCCTCACCTCTGTAGGCGCGAGCTTGCTCGCGAAAAACGTCAAGGCTCCGCGTGCCTCCAGAATTCGCACGTTATCGTTGACGACCTTCGCGAGCAAGCTCGCTCCTACAGGGGGCCGAGTGGGCGCTCAGTGATAGTGCATGCGTCGCGGTGTCATCGCTGATCTGATGAAAACCGCAGCGCAGATAAAATGCTGCGGCTTCGGGTGTATCGGTAGATAAACGCACATCTTGGAATTTCACTGCGGCGCAATCCAGCAATGCTTGCACCAGAGCCTTACCCACGTTTCGCCCTCGCATTTCGGGAGTAACGTATACCCGGCGCAGTCGGCCCACTGTTGAGCCGGCGTAGGGATCACGGGAAACGCCGCCGACTGCAATCAGTTGCTTCTGGCAAAACACGCCCAAAAGGTACTCGCCCGGTTGTTCGAACCGATTGGCGCCTGCTACCCACTCTGTGATCAGGCGCGTCAGGAACCTGAACCCTTCGGCAATGGCCTGCGCTTCCAACGTGTGGATCTCGTCTGGGAGTTCTTCCAGTCTACGTATCGAAAGGTCTTCGCTGGAGGGCTTCATAGGGACTCTTTGTGTAGGCCTTGAGCGTTGTTGCGATCTCATAGCTGATTGCGTTGCAGAGGCAACTGTCTTGGGTAATGACATCCCTGTAGGGACCTATCCGAAATAGCGTGGCTGGCACTGTAGCTGTGGCGAGGCTGGTTTTGATCAAGGGTACTCATTTGAAGATTTGTTTAAGCGCATGGTAAGCGCAGTAGATGGGTGCGAACAGCAATGGGTTGATCTATTCATTGCTCGCAACATGAGTGGAACTTGTGATCGTCAGGAATAAAATGAGTTTGTCTCACTATGGGTGTGTGTCGACAATGGCTGCCATATCTATCGACACTGGAGTTGTAAGTCATGGCAGTCGCTCATTCCCTCGGATTTCCGCGCATTGGACGCGATCGTGAACTGAAAAAAGCGCAGGAAGCGTTCTGGAAGGGCGAGCTTGACGAAGCCGGTCTGCGTGCGGTCGGCCGTGAACTGCGCAAGGCCCACTGGGATCTGCAAAAGCAGGCGGGCATTGAGCTGCTGCCTGCCGGTGATTTCGCCTGGTACGACCAGGTGCTGACCCACTCGCTGATGTTCGGCGTGATTCCCGAACGTTTTCGTCCGACCGATGGCCATGCCACCCTCGACACCCTGTTCGGCATGGCCCGTGGCGTCAGCGACAGCTGCTGCGGCGGTGCCCATGCCCAGGAAATGACCAAGTGGTTCGATACCAACTACCACTACCTGGTGCCTGAATTCAGTGCCGACCAGCAATTCCACCTGGGTTGGGAGCAATTATTCGAAGAGGTGCAGGAAGCCCTCGACCTGGGTCACACCGTCAAGCCGGTGGTGATCGGCCCGCTGACCTACCTGTGGATGGGCAAGGCCAAGGGCGCTGACTTCGACAAGCTCGACCTGCTTGAGCGCCTGCTGCCGCTGTACGGCCAGATCTTCCAGCGCCTGGCCGACCTCGGCGTGGAATGGGTGCAGATCGACGAGCCGATCCTGGTCCTCGACCTGCCGCAGGACTGGAAAAACGCCTTTGAGCGTGCCTACAACCTGATCCAGCGCGACCCACTGAAAAAGCTGGTGGCGACCTACTTCGGTGGCCTGGAAGAGAACCTGGGCCTGGCCGCAAACCTGCCGGTGGATGGCCTGCACATCGACCTGGTGCGTGCGCCGGAGCAGTACCCGACCATCCTTGACCGCCTGCCGGCGTACAAGGTGCTGTCCCTGGGCGTGGTCAACGGCCGTAACGTGTGGCGTTGCGACCTCGAAAACGCCCTGGCCACTTTGCAGCACGCCCATGAGAAATTGGGCGATCGCCTGTGGGTGGCGCCGTCCTGCTCCTTGCTGCACAGCCCGGTGGATCTGGGCCGTGAAGACCAGTTGGATGCCGAGCTGAAAAGCTGGCTGGCGTTCGCCGTGCAAAAATGCGCTGAAGTGGCGGTGCTGGCGCAAGCGGTTAACCAGCCCGAAGCGCCCAACGTCCTCGCTGCCCTGGCTGAAAGCCGCGCCGTGCAGGCGGCCCGCGCTGCCTCTGCGCGTATCCACAAGCCTGCGGTACAAGCGCGTGTGGCGGCGATTACCCGCAAGGACAGCCAGCGCCAGTCGCCGTTTACCCAGCGCATCGAGAAACAACGTGCGGGCCTGAAGCTGCCGCTGTTCCCGACCACCACCATCGGTTCGTTCCCGCAGACCGCCTCAATCCGCTTGGCGCGCCAGTCCTACAAGCAAGGCAAGTTGAGCCAGGCCGAATACGTCGAAGCCATGCACAGCGAGATTCGTCACGCCGTCGAGGTGCAGGAAAACCTCGGCCTGGACGTGCTGGTGCACGGTGAAGCCGAGCGCAACGACATGGTCGAGTACTTCGCCGAGCAGTTGGACGGCTACGTGTTCACCCGCTTTGGCTGGGTGCAGAGCTACGGTTCGCGTTGCGTGAAGCCGGCGGTGATCTTCGGCGACCTGAGCCGCCCGAAGGCGATGACGGTGGAGTGGATCCGCTACGCCCAGGGCCTGACCCGCAAGGTGATGAAGGGCATGCTGACCGGCCCTGTGACCATGCTGATGTGGTCGTTCCCGCGTGAAGACGTGAGCCGCGAAGTGCAGGCCCGCCAACTGGCCCTGGCGATTCGCGACGAAGTGGTCGACCTGGAAGCCGCCGGCATTCAGATCGTACAAATTGACGAAGCCGCGTTCCGCGAAGGCCTGCCGTTGCGCCAGGCGCAGTGGCAAGGGTACCTGGACTGGGCCACCGAAGTGTTCCGCCTGTGCGCCTCGGGCGTGCGCGATGAAACCCAGATCCACACGCACATGTGCTACAGCGAGTTCAACGATGTGATCGAGTCCATCGCCGCCATGGATGCCGACGTGATCACCATCGAGACCTCGCGCTCGGACATGGAGTTGCTGGACGCGTTCGAAGCCTTCGCCTACCCCAACGACATCGGCCCGGGCGTCTACGACATCCACTCGCCACGGGTGCCGGATGCCTCGGAAATGGCCAACCTGCTGCGCAAGGCCGCCCGGCGGATCCCTGCCGAGCGCTTGTGGGTAAACCCGGATTGCGGGTTGAAGACGCGGGGGTGGCCGGAGACGGAAGCGGCGTTGATCCATATGGTCACCGCAGCTCGCCAGCTACGGGCTGAGTTGGCTTAACATCGTAAAAAATGTGGGAGGGGGCAAGTCGTATCGTCGCACCGGCCCTCCCATATTTAGTCCATGTCAGGTCAGAGGTATTTGAGCCAGGTAATATCGCGCCGCCGCGCTTTGAGCCCGGCGAACCAGCGCACCGGCGGGTAGAGCGCCAGGGGCAACACCAACGCCACCAGCCACACCGCACCGATACTCTCGAAGCCAAAGTAGTTGCCATGGTTCAGGCCAAACAGCGCAACACACGCGACATACAGCACTTTCAGCACATAAAGATGCAGCAGATAAAAGAACATCGGCGCCGCACCAAACACCGCCAATACGCCGATCCAGCGTCGATGCCCCACGCGTTCAAACGCCAGCAACAGCAACAGTCCAATCCCCAGGGTCAGCGCCAGGAACAGCAGCGAAGGCGGGTACTTGGTGACGTTGAAAAAGCTCATCAGCGTCTGCACGCCGCTGTCATACGCCTGCCAGGGCTTCTCGCCGTAGCCATTGAGCGCACGCAACAGCACAAACCCCACCAACGCACTCACACCGCCGACCAGCAAATAGCGCTGGCGCACGGCAGGCCGCGTGGCATTGGCAAACCACGGTCCCAGGCCGTAACCCAGGGCAATCACGCCGATCCACGGCAGTACCGGGTAGGTCGTGCGCAGGCGCAGGGTGTCGGACACGTCAATCCAACTGCGTTCATGCAGGATCGTCCACGGAATATGCAGCGCCGAGCCTGGATCGAAGTGCAACCCATCCAGCAGGTTGTGCCCGCCGATGATCACCAGCGCCAGCCCGATCAACAGCAGGCGCGGCAACCACACCAGGGCGGCGAGGGCGAGCATGCTGATGCCAATCGCCCAGATCACCTGGAGGTAGATCACGCTGGGCGGCAGTTGGAAGGTCCAGGCGAAGTTGACCAGGGTGAATTCCAGCACTACCAGGAACAATCCGCGCTTGAACAGGAACGCCGACACATCGCGCCGGCCCTGGTATTTCTGGCCGTATAAAAACGCGGACAAGCCCGTGAGCAACACAAACACCGGCGCGCACAGGTGGGCGAGGGTGCGGCTTATGAACAGTGCGGGCTCGGTGCTGTCGATGCTCATCGGGTCGCTGACTTGCCGATGCAGCAGGAAGGTTTCGCGCACGTGGTCGAGTAGCATGAACAGGATCACCAGGCCGCGAAGGGCGTCGATGGAGAGCAGGCGTTGGCGCAGGGGAACGGCATCGGTCATGGGCAGGATCACAGGGCAGGGCGGAAAGTTTGCGTTATCCTATAACATTAATTTGCGCGTTGCCGTGCTTCGTTGTCCAGACTAGAATGCGATCAATTCTTAATTACTCCTTGGCCTCGGCGCCGGTGACTTGCATGTCGTCCCCCCTCAATCTGCCTATCAAGGACCTGTACTGCGAACACCACGGATGGTTGTATCGCTGGCTTGACCGCAAGCTGGGCAATGCCAGCGACGCGGCCGACCTGGCCCACGACACCTTCATGCGCCTGCTGACTCGTCAGGGCAGCGTGGGTTTTGGCAGCGAGCCGCGCGCTTTGCTCACCCATATCGCCAAGGGACTGATGATCGACAGCTGGCGGCGCCAGGAAGTCGAACGGGCCTACCTCGAGACCATCGCCCACCTGCCCGAGCAGCAAGTACCGTCGCCGGAAACCCGCTGGTTGATCCTCGAAGCGCTGTACCGCATCGAAGCCATGTTGCGCGATCTGCCCGAGAAAACCCGCCAGGCCTTCCTGATGTCGCAGATCGACGGTCTCACCTACCAGCAGGTCGCTGACGAATTGAAGGTGTCGCTGGCCTCGGTCAAGCGCTACATGCGCGATGCGTTCCTCGCATGCCTGAGCGTGGCATGAACCCGTCGATCGACCCGCTGATCCTCGGTGAAGCCGCCGACTGGATGGTGCAACTGCAATCTGGCAGCGCCACCGACGAGGATCGCCGTGCCATCGCCCAATGGCAGTGCCGCAGTGCCCAGCACGCCCAGGCCTGGCAACGGGCGGAGGCGATCCTCGGCGATTTCAACAGTGTGCCCGGCGCGATTGCCGGGGACACCCTCAAGCGCATTGGCCGTAAGAGATCCTTCGGCCGGCGCCAGGCCCTCGGGCTGTTGCTGCTGGCGGGGCCGGCAAGCTGGCTGGCCTTGCAGCACAAGCCCTGGCAGGCATGGACCGCCGACCAGCACACCGCCATCGGCGAACAACGCAACCTTACGCTACCGGATGGCACGCGGCTGCTGATCAACACCGCCAGCTCGCTGAATATCGCCTACACCGACAACGTGCGGCGTATCGAGTTGTTGCAAGGCGAAGTCATGATCACCACGGCCCAGGACCCTGCGCCGACTCATCGTCCGTTTATCGTGCAGACCCGCCACGGCACCGCCCGCGCACTGGGCACGCATTTCAGTGTGCGGGTCGGTGAGCAGAGCAGCCGCGTGGCGGTGGTCGACGGGGCGGTGGAAATGCTGCCGCAGCATGCCAGCCGTGGGCTGATTCTCAAGGCCGGCGAGCAGAGCGCGTTCGGCAGCGACAGCGTGGCGGCGCTGGCGCCGCTGGATGTTGGCGCGCTGAGCTGGGAGAACGGCATGTTGCTGGCGCAGCAGATGCGCCTGGCGGATTTGCTTGAGGAGTTGGGCCGCTACCGGCATGGCGTGTTGCGCTGCGACGCCAGTGTGGCCGGGCTGAGCGTGTCCGGCGCGTTCCCGTTGCGTGACACCGATGCCAGCCTGCGTCTTTTGCAGGAAACCCTGCCGGTAACCATCAGCAGCTTGACCGGCTACTGGGTAACGATTGAGCCACGCTGAAATTTTTACCCGTTCGCTGATACCTTTTTCGTTGTCGCCCGGTGTAGGGGAGAACCCTCAACTTTGCACCGTGCCGACAGGAATGCCCATGACCTTCACACCACACCCCATCCGCCCTTTGAAGGCATTGACCCTGGCTGTCGCGCTGGCGGCCATTGCGCCGCTGCACAGCGCCATGGCTGACGAGGCGGCGACCAGCGCGGCGCGCAGCTACCAGATCGCGCCTGGGCCATTGGGTAATGTATTGGCGCAGTTTGCGGCGCTGTCGGGCGTGCCGTTGTCGTTTGACGCCACGTTGCTCAATGATCAGCGGAGCACAGGTTTGCAGGGCAGCTACACCGCACAATCGGGCTTTATGCAGTTGCTGCAAGGGAGCGGCTATACGCTGCAAAGCGCCGGCAGCAATGGCTACACCGTCGTGCCACAGGCCACTGGCGACGCGCTGGAGCTGGGCGCCACCACCATCAGCGGTGAAGGCGGGGCGCAGGCGGATACTTACGGCGGCGGGCAGGTGGCGCGTTCGGCACGGCTCGGCGTGTTGGGCAATCGCTCGATCGGTGATGTGCCGTTCAGCGTGGTCAGCTACACCGCCAAGACCATCGCCGACCAGCAGGCACGCACCGTCGGGGATGTGCTGCTCAACGACGCCTCGGTGCGCCAGTCATCCGGCTTCGGCAACTTCTCCCAGGTGTTCACCATCCGTGGCCTGCCCTTAAACACCGATGACATTGCCTTCAACGGCCTGTACGGCGTGCTGCCCCGGCAAATCATCACCACCGAGGCGCTGGAGCGCGTCGAGTTGTTCAAAGGCCCCAATGCCTTCGTCAATGGTGTATCGCCCGCTGGCAGCGGCATTGGCGGCAGCGTCAACCTGGTGCCCAAGCGTGCCGAAGACATCGCCACCCGCAGCGTCACCCTCGACACCACCACCGACGGGCAGTCCGGTGGTCACCTTGATCTGGGCCAACGCTTTGGCGAGGACAACCGCTTCGGCGCGCGGGTCAACCTGGCCAGGCATGGCGGCGACACAGCCATCGATGATGAATTCAAAAGCTCGCAACTGGTGGCCGTGGCCCTGGATTACCGTGGCGATCGCCTGCGCCTGTCCACTGACTTCGGCTATCAGAAAGAGCGCATCAACAACGGCCGTTCCGTGGTCTACCCCAACGGCACCCAGGTACCCAAGGCGCCGTCGGCCAAGAATAACTATGCGCAGGACTGGAGTTGGTCGGAGCTGGAGGACACCTACGGCATGTTCAATGCCGAGTACGACCTGAATGAAACCTGGACGGTCTATGTCGGTGGCGGTGCCAAGCACACACGCGAGAATGGTCAGTATTCGTCGTTGTATGTGGGCAACGATGGCAGCGGTCGCGTAGGCTTTTTGTACTCGCCCCATGATGAAGACAACAAGAGCGCCATGGCCGGCCTGAACGGGCATTTCAACACGGGGCCGGTGACCCATCAGGTCAACTTCGGTTTGTCCGGTATTTGGGGTGAGCAGCGTTCAGCATTTGAGGCGATCCAGCAGGGCACCCGTCGGCCGGGCAATCTGTACAACCCGACCCAGGTACCACGCCCGACCGTGACTTACTTTGGCAGCGATATCCACGACCCGCGCATCGTCGGTAAGAATCGCATCAAGAGTGCCGCCGTTTCGGACACGCTGGGTTTCATTGATGATCGCGTGTTGTTGACCGTTGGCGTACGTCGCCAGACCATCGAAGTGGATGGCTGGAACACCACGAGCGGTGCGCGCACCGCAAACTATGGCGAGTCCATTACCACGCCGGTGTATGGGCTTGTGGTCAAGCCTTGGGAGCACGTGTCGTTCTATGCCAATCGGATTGAGGGGCTGGCCCAGGGACCCACGGTGCCGACGGCTGTCGACATCACCAACAGCGGCGACGTATTTCCACCCAGTCGCAGTAAACAGACAGAAGCCGGGGTCAAGCTCGATTGGGAAAACTACGGTGCGACCCTCGGCGTATACCGCATCGAACAGCCCAACAGCGCGACCAACAATAACCCCGGTAGTGTGACGCCGCAGTTTCCCAACGGTACGCGGACGTTCAATGTCGACGGCGAGCAAATCAACAAAGGCGTCGAACTCAACGTGTTCGGCGAACCCCTCGACGGCCTGCGTCTGTTGGCCGGCGCCACGTGGATGCACACCGAATTGCAGAACACCTCCAACGGTCTTAGCGACGGCAACCGTGCCGCCGGCGTGCCGCGTTTCCAGTATAACCTGGGGGCCGACTGGGACATCCCGGGCCTCCAGGGCGCCGCCGTCAACGCGCGGATGCTGCGTACCGGGGGGGAATACGTCAACGCCACCAACACCCTGAACATCCCGGCCTGGACCCGCGTCGATCTCGGCGCCCGCTACGGCTTCAAGGCTGATGACAAGTACATCACTTTGCGCGCCAATGTCGAAAACGTGGCGAACAAAGCGTACTGGGCGTCGGCGTCGACGGCCAATAACTACCTGACCCAGGGCGAGCCGCGTACGGTGAAGCTGTCGGCGACGGTGGACTTCTAAGCGGTAAACACGGTCCACTGTAGGCGCGAGCGTGCTCGCGCCTACAGGAGAATAAAATGAACACGCCACAGACCGTTATCGACTTCTGGAAAAGTGCCGGCCCCAAACGCTGGTTCGCCAAGGACGATGCCTTCGACGCCACCTTCCGCGAGACCTTCCACGCCACCCACCTGCAAGCCGCCCGGCGCGAGCTGGAAAGCTGGCTGGATTCAGCCGAAGGCGCCTTGGCCTTGCTGGTCCTGCTCGACCAATACCCACGCAATGCCTTTCGCGGCACGGCGCACATGTTCGCCACCGACCCGCTGGCACGCCTGTATGCCCAGCGCATGGTGGACGCCGGGCTCGACCAGCAGGTTGAGCCGGCATTGCGCGCGTTCTGTTATTTGCCGTTCGAACACTCGGAAGACCCAAGGGACCAGCAACGCTCCCTGATCCTCAACCAGCAGCTGGACGCCAACACTTACCGCTGGGCCAAGGAACACGCGCAGATCATCGAGCGCTTCGGGCGTTTCCCCCATCGTAATGCGGTGCTGGCCAGGGTCACCACGGATGAAGAACGCGCCTTTCTGGACAAGGGCGGGTTTGCCGGTTAACCCGCTATTCCGTCCAGGAATGCCCCCATAAAAACAGCGCATTGTCTTTCCCGCCGCACATCTCGTAGCGTAGGGCTTCACCCAAGGAGCCCCGCCATGAACCAGCCCCCGTTACGCCTCTACGTTGATTCGCTCTACACCAGCCCGTACGCGATGTCGGTGTTCGTGACCCTGCGGGAAAAAGGCCTGGCCTTCGACCTGGTCACCCTGGACCTGGATGCCGCGCAAAACCAGACGGCCGATTTTGCCCGGTTGTCCGTGACCCAGCGGGTGCCGACCTTGGTGGAAGGCGATTTTGCCTTGTCGGAATCCTCCGCGATTACCGAATACCTGGACCAGGCCTACCCCGAGACAGCCGTGTACCCGGCCGATCCAAAACAGCGGGCGAGGGCGCGACAGGTACAGGCGTGGCTGCGCAGTGATTTGCTGCCGATTCGTCAGGAACGCTCGACGATGGTGGTGTTCTACGGGCAGAAGATGCCCCCACTGACCGCCGTGGCTGAAGCGGCGGCTGCCAAGTTGATCAGTGCGGCACAGGCGCTGTTGGCGGGCAACCCTTCGTACCTGTTCGGTGAGTGGTGCATTGCTGATGTGGACCTGGCGGTGATGCTCAATCGCCTGATCCTCAACGGTGACAGCGTACCCACCGAGCTGGTGGCCTATGCAGAACGCCAGTGGTGCCGGCCGTCTGTGCAGGAATGGGTCAACCTGCGACGTCCTGCGCTGTAGCGTTTGCAGTCATTTGCATGACGCGCCGGTCCAGGTCTTCCCAATCGGCCATGCCCAGCACTCGCGTGGTGTTCAAGCCGCGCAGGTAGCCGCGCAATTGTTGGGCACTGGCATAGGCCTGGTCTGGGTCGGCGCCCGGATTCTGCAGCACGTATTCATAGTCGGCCAGGTAATCGGCGACTCGCTCGCGAAACTCCGGCAAGACAGCTTCGCGAATACGGTCGAAGGTTTTCTGGTGGGGCTTCATGGCGGCTCCTTATAAATTTTATCGCGACACTATCGCTTCAGATAATAGTCACCATCACGCATTGCAAGTTCTGTTTTTGCAGGGAAAGCGCAAAATTGCTTCATCGAAACGCTGTTCAAGGAAATGCGTGATGAGGACGATTATTCAGCTTGGTTTAATGATTCTGATGCTCGGCACCGTGCTGGTGAATAATGCGGCCATCGCCGGTGAACTGCATACAGGCCATTTGCTACCTATCGTCGGTAGCGTAGACTCCCTGCAGCGTGCGCAATCGGTGGGCGTGTTGTTAAGCGATAACACCCGCGACAACCTCAGCTACCTTGAACGCTACCACGACATGGCCTTGAATGGCGCCAGGGATGCCCTTGACGGACGTATCCGCGAGGCGTTCGTCAACAGCTCCGACCCGGAACTGGCCATTGATTGGTTGATGAACTCGCTGCAGGGAACCTTTTTGTCGGTGACGGTCTACGACAACTTGGATGCCCTGGTGCAGGCTCGCCCCGACGTGGTGGTGATGCTCGATACCCATAACCAACTGCTGACCCCGCGCAACGATCAGGTCGAGGCGCGCTTTATCGCGCGGTTCTATGACGCGGACCTGCAATACATCGCCAAGGCCGAAGGCTCGGTGCACAGGCAGGTGCCCTCGGTGTGGGTGCACGACAAGGCCGCACCGGAGATTGCCGCGCGGATCGAGCAGCAGCGGGATGTGCAGCTCGATGCGTTGAAGCAGTTCGATGCCTCGCTCAAGGCGCTGGTTCGCGCGGGTTGATGTGAACCTTTATTTTTAGACTCAGGATTTTTTCATGCGCTCTTTTTTCGTACCGGTCGCTGCCTCGTTGCTGGCCGGTTGTGTTTCTGCTCCTAACAAGCCGACCCTGATCCTGCAAACCAGCAAGAGCCCCGAAGCCTATGTGCAATGCGTGCTCCCCAAGCTGGAAAAACACGGGATCACCTCGACCGTGACGCAGAACTCGCGCCACGCCAGGGTGGTGTTGACCAGCAAAATTGCTGCCGATGACGTGCTGGAAGTTTATAAGGCAGGGGACGGCGGCAAAGTGTTTTTGTATGAGCGCAAACCGCTGGCGTCGACCATCACGCCGTCGCGGCTTGAACAGGTTGCGCAGGACTGCAGATAACCAATGTGGGAGGGAGCAAGCCCCCTCCCACATTTGGATCTGCATAAGGCCTAAGGTCTGGCTTCGTTGCTGAAGTTGTTGACGGTTTTGACCAGCCCTTGAGCCGCCAGCGCCACCAACTCCCCACCTTTCTCCACCGTCGCCAGCGCCGGGTCCGAGCCCATGCGCCCGTCTGGGAAGCGTGCGCGGAAGTCCAGGGCTTCACGGATCGGCCCGGTGTTGGCGATTTGCGGGGAGTAGTCGGCCGACTTGATCGCGTCCGGGTACGCCCACTGCGTCACTGCGATCTCCGAAGGCGTCGCATGGCTGCCATGGCCCACCGGGAATTGGCGGTGCGCCAGGTCAGTGACGCCTTCCAGGTCCCACCAGTTCACCAGCTTCAACGCAAACCCGGCAGGGCGACGGCCGAAGCTCGCCTCGGCGTACAGCTCGGAAAACGCCGCTTCAATCGTGGCGATATTGCCACCGTGACCGTTCAGAAACAGGATCTTGTCGAAACCATGCCCGGCCAGCGAGCGCACCCAGTCGCCAATCGCAGCGATAAAGGTGGAAGGGCGCAGGGAAATGGTGCCGGGGAAGCCCAGGTGGTGCTGGGCCATGCCGATATTGAAGGTCGGGCCGATGAGGATGTCGGCGTGCTTTTGCGCCTCATGGGCGATGATTTCCGGGCACATCCAGTCGGTGCCCAGCAGGCCGGTGGGGCCGTGTTGTTCGTTGGAGCCGATGGGGATCACCACCGTGCGGCTGCGTTCCAGGAACTGCCCGATCTCGATCCAGGTCGATTGATGTAGAAGCATGCGAAGCTCTCTTTTATCTGTGGGGACAGGCTAACCGCCACGGATTGTACGACTACTCGCCACCTGTTGGGGTTTGCAATTGAGGTACGTCGAGGACTTCAACCAGCGTTGGTCGGGGTACCACGAAAACATGAACTGCCCGTCCTTGAGCTTGTCCACCACCTGGCGCGCCACCTGTGGACGCACGGCCGGGCAACCCTGGCTGCGGCCGATGCGGCCTTCGCGCTTGCTCCACAAGGGGCTGACGTAGTCGGCGGCGTGAATCACGATGGCGCGGTCGCGGGCCTGGTCGTTGAATCCCGGTTCCAGGCCGTCCATGCGCAGCGAATAGCCATGGGTGCCCAGGTAGCTTTCCTGGGTGCGGAACAGGCCCAGGCTGGATTGGTGGCTGCCTTCGAGGTTGGAGAACTGGGTGGCGAAGTTTTCCCCGGATTTGGCGCCATGGGCCACCAGGTCGCGCAGCACCAGGGTTTTCTTGCGCAGGTCGAAGATCCACAGCCGACGGGCGGTCGAAGGCTGGGAGTAGTCAATCACGGCCAGGCGCTCGGAGCGTTCTTCGCCATTATTGACCGCGCATTGCACGGCGTTCAGGGCGCTTTTCAATACAGCGGGATTGAGTTCTGGAGCCGACCGCGCCAGGCTGCTATACAAGGAAGGAGGGTTGCCATTGGCGGCGAGCGCAGAATTGCTCAGTAAAGCCAGGCCCACGGTGGCCAAACCGAGGCGGCACATAAAAGTCAGCATCTACAGTACATCTCCCCCGCTGTGGATTGGAGCAAAGCCATTGTTCAAAAAACACGCATGTTACTTGAGCATTTGCTTGCTCGTTGCACCATTGGTCGCGACAGCCGATGCGCTGCCGGTGCAGCCGTTGCCCGTTACGACCCCCGCGCCGCTGGACCTGGCTCCGGTGCAACAGGCCCTGGCGCAGTTGCCCAGTGTCTGTCCCGGCCTGGCATCGCAGATCGATGCGCCGGCCCTTGCGCGCCTGCAAGCGTTCTATCAGCAACAAGGCGATGCACCGTTGTGGGCGGATGAGACGCGCCGCCAAGCGCTCCAGACTCAGTTGCTGATGCTCGCCGACGACGGCCTGGACCCCACCCACTATAGTCTGCCTGCGGCGGATGCCACGGCCAACGTGTTGTGCAGCGACATCGGCAGCAGCCAGCACTACCTGCAAGCCCTGCACGATCTGCACTACGGACGCCTGCAGCAATCGCGCTTCGAACCGCTGTGGCATTCGCAGCCGCCCACCCGTGACCCCAACACCGAAGTGCTGGCCCTCGCTGCCGTCGGCCTGCAGGACATGGTGCAAGCCTTCGACCAGGCACGCCCCAGCGCCGATCTTTACCGCAGCCTGCGCAACGCCTATTCCATGGTGCGTCTGCAACCCTTGCCCCATTGGGACCCGGTCGGCAGCGGCCCGTTATTGCGTCCCGGCATGGAAGACCCGCGCGTCCCGGAACTGGCCCGTCGGCTCCACAGCGGTGGCTACCTGCCCGTCGAACCCAAGGGCGCGGGCACACAATACGGTCCGGAACTGGTCACGGCGGTGAAAGCCTTCCAGCTCAGCCACTCCTTGCAATCGGACGGTGTGATCGGCGCCGGCACGGTGGCCGAACTCAATATCAGCCCGGCCATGCGCCGTGAACAACTGCGCATCAACCTCGAGCGTTTCCGCTGGCTGGCCCAGGACCTGGAGCCCGAAGGCGTGCTGGTCAACGTCGCCGCCGCGCAACTGAGCGTGTACCAGAGCGGCATCCCGGTGTGGCAAACCCGCCTGCAAGTGGGTCGCGCCGAACGCCAGACGCCGCTGCTCAAGTCTCGCATCACCCGGCTGACCCTCAACCCCACCTGGACCATCCCGCCCACCATCATGCGTGAGGACAAACTCCCGGCCATCCGGCTCAACCCTGAATACCTGCGCCAGCAAAACCTGCAAGTGCTCGACGCCGAAGGCAACCCGCTGGCGCCGGAAAATATCGACTGGGCGCGCCCCGGCAATATCCTGCTGCGCCAGGAAGCCGGCCCGCGCAACCCGCTGGGCAAGATCGTGATGCGCTTCCCCAACCCGTACTCGGTGTACCTGCACGACACCCCGAGCCAACCGCTGTTCACCAAAGGCCCACGGGCGTTCAGCTCCGGTTGCGTCAGGGTTGAACAACCGTTGCTGCTGCGCGACCTGCTGGTCAGCCCGGCCGAACGCGCGCGCACCGATGAACTGCTGGCCACCGGCGTGACCCATGAATTCAGGCTGGCCACCCCGGTGCCGGTGCTGTTGGGTTACTGGACGGTGCAGGTCGACGCCCAGGGTGACCTTGTGTACGCGCCGGATATTTATGGGCGCGACCTGGTGTTGATGAAGGCGATGGGGAGTGTCCTCTAGGGCATTGCCGTGTGGGCGACGATTAACGCGACGGCCTCGGTGGCTGTCACGGAGGCCGTGTCCAGGGTCAACACGGGTGGGTCCCAGCGCTCGTACTCGTGCGCCGACACCGACTGCCAAGTCGGCGGCGTCAACCCGGGAATGTCGCCCGTACGGCTTTCCACCCGGCGCTGGTGTTCCTGCGAGTCTGTGCACACCACCTGAATATTGATCAGCGCCACCTCTGCCTTCGCGGCCATTGCTGTCCAGGCTGCCCGACTTTCCTGCACCGGGTTCACGCAATCGGCGACGACCCTATGGCCCAACTGCAAGTTACTCAGCGCCAGCGCATTCGCCACGCCGTAACCGCTGGCACCGACATCACCCGCCAATACGCCCGCGTCGCGAATCGCCTGCTCGATCACATCGATGCGCAGATAAACCGCACCGGTCTGGCGCGCCAACTCGCGGGCAATCGTGGTTTTGCCGGTGCCGGGCAGGCCGCTGAAGACGATAAGCATGTGTGGAGTTCCGTTCTGTTTTTAGATTGAGGCTGGGTTACTGCTATCTGGCGGGCTTGCGCCCGCAGTCTTCGAGGTGGAAAAGCTCACGAGGCTGTTGCTTCATTCATAGGTTTCCCGATCACGATGGAACAGAGGGATACGACCGTTAAGAGAGGCCAGATAACGCCACCGGAGGGAGCGAATCGACGAGGCGGGCTTTCGACGCAGCCAGGCCAGAATCGTTTCAGCCGCGATAGCCAATGCAAGTTGCTGGCCTGGGCATTTATGCCTTCCCGCACCGAAGCTGAACGTTCTTCGCTGAGTACGTTTGAGCAAGAAGCTATCGGGGTTTGGGTTAACAAACGGATCTCTATTGGCAGAAGCCAGCAATACTAAAACGGTATCGCCCGTCTCAAGGACGGTATCCCCAATCATGCATCGCTTTGCGACGAATCGGCGGGTGTTTTGCACGGGCGAGTCGTAGCGTGCCACCTCTGCCACCAAGTCTGCAACGAGCAGTGGTGTCGCGCGTATGTCTTCAACCAGTTCAGGCTGCCGATGAAGCGCTACGAGGGTGTTGCCGATCAGGCCGGCGGTGGCTTCGCACGTCTGTGACAACAGGCCGATCAGGTTAGCGATCAACGCCTTTTGATCGCTCCAGCCGATGGCTTCGCATCCGCTCAGGAGATGGCTGAGGAAGTGGGTTGCTTCATCAGCACTACCCAGTAACTCGCTGAATAATTGGCTTAGCTGAGTGGCCGCGTCATTAGCTATACCGAGTTGAATGTCGTTGCTTAATGGCGACAGGCACGCGACGAAATCCCGTGTCAGCTTCGCAACGTCTTGCTGCTGGCTGGATGGGATACCTATCAAAGTTGCAACGACGCAAACCGGCAGCGTGAACATCAGCTCATCCAGGTTTTCCCCGGGGTTGTCGAGGGCCTCGGCCACGTGCGACACGACATCTGCGATGTTTTCCGTACCTGTGGAATTCAAGGCGGGTTCGATAGCCTGCCTGGGGCACAGGTGCTGCGGACCCTCGTTCATGCGCATCAAGCGGCCGAAAATCACCCCGGCACTGCTTTGTGCAATGGCAGGCGGCACGGCTTCGTTCAGTGGCCTCACTCTGCAGTCGGGATGCCCCAGAATGGCCTCGACAGCGTTGGCGCTACTTGCAATCCATACACGAAGATCTTCGTCGAATAGCAAGCCGTTTTGCTGCCTGAGGCGTGAGTAATAATCGTAGGGGTCAGCATGGGTAGCGGCATCAAACGGTGTCATTGCGTGAGTCCTGTTCACAAAGAACGGCTACTATCGATCACCTTTCATGGCGACGCTTCGTCCAGGAACGAAATATGGAAGTTCAACGCAATGACACCGCCATTTCCAGAGTGGCCAGCGCTATTGCCGAACCTGCAAGGACAAAAATGTTGTGTTCGCTGATGGACGGCCACGCCCGCACCAGTACCGAAATGGCTGTCATCGCCGATGTGAGTGCATCCACGGCGAGCGCGCATCTGGCAAGACTGAAGGACGACGGTTTGGTCAGGCTGCACACGCAGGGCAGGCATCGCTACTACAGCCTCGCGGACACACACGTCGCCCAGGCCATCGAGGCGCTTATGGTGATCAGCCAACAGGTAGCTGCACGGTATGTTTCAACGACCCCAATCCGATTGCAGTTCGCGCGCACCTGTTATGACCACATGGCAGGTGCATTGGCTGTACGCCTGCACGATCATTTCATGGCGTCAGGCTGGTTGATCGTGCCAGCCGCCGAGGATGGCCTGTACGCACTCTCGGTGAGTGGCGAGAAAGCGATGGCCGATCTCGGTATCGAGATAGAAAAAGTCAGGGCACAGCGACGTCGCTTCGCCTGCCCATGCCTGGACTGGAGTATGCGCCGTCCGCATCTTGCAGGCGCACTCGGAGCGGCTTTCCTGCAGGTGTTCATCAGCCGCAAGTGGGTGACTCAAGACCTAGACAGCCGGGCGCTGGCATTGACATCGAGCGGGCGCAAGGCACTGTCGGGTCGATTCGGGATGGTGTTTGAAGAGCAAGAAATGGAGGTGCCTTTTAGTGCGAAACCTGAAACGGCCCGGATACTCAAGACACCACAGGACGCTTTTCCATGACCTTGCCGTTCACAAAGATGCACGCCCATGGCGACGACTTCATCATCATCGACCGCCGTGGCCTGGACGACCCTGTCACCCCCGAGGTCGCCCGCCGCCTGGGCAATCGCCACACCGGCATTGGCTTCAATCAACTGGCCGTGGTGCTCGACTGCGAAGACGCCGCCGCGCGCATCAAGTTCTGGAACCCCAACGGCACGCCGCTGCAAACCTGTGGCAGCGCCACGCGTGGGGTGGCCGACCGCTTGATGCATGAAACCCGCAGCGATTCGGTTGTGCTGCGCACTGACCGTGGCCTGCTGACCTGTGTGCGCGAGGCGGGGCGGCGGGTGTCGGTGGACATGGGCGCGCCGTCGCTGGACTGGTCGGCCGTGCCGCTGGCCCAGGCCATGGATACGTGTACGTTACCGCTGGCGGGCAACCCGGCGGCATGCAGCATGGGCAACCCCCATTGCACGTTTTTTGTGGCCGACATCAACGCCATCGACCCGGCCGTCGTGGGCCCGGCGCTGGAAATTCACCCGCTGTTCCCGGCCAGGACCAATGTGCATTTCGTGCAGGTGCTCGACCGTGGGCATATCCGCCTGCGCATCTGGGAGCGTGGCGGCGGTGTGCCGCTGGGTTCCGGTTCGTGTTGTTGCGGCGCGGTGGTCAATGGCATTCGGCGTGGCTTGCTGGATGCCACGGTGCAGGTGGAGTGCGACGGCGGTACGGTCACGGTGTGTTGGGACGGGCAGGGCGGCGTGGTGTTGACGGGCAGCGTGGAGCCGATCATGCAGGGCAGTGCCTACCTGTTCTGAAACGTCACCGTGAAGGTGGTACCGGCCGTGGCACAGGAACTCACCGCCACATCGCCGCCATGCACCTTGGCCAACTCCCGCACGATATACAGGCCCAGGCCCACGCTGCGCACGTCGCTGCCTTGGTCGGTGCCACGGGTCATGGGCTCGAACAGCCCGGCCAGCAAACCTGCCGGAATCGCCGTGCCGTGGTTGTGCACCGCCACTTCGCAAGCGCCGTCGGCCAGGCGCGAGGTGATGGTGATCGGCCGTTGCGGGTCACCATAGGCCACGCTGTTGGCCACCAGGTTGCCGATGATCTGCTGCACGCGATCGGCATCCAGGCAGGCGTCGCCACTGCCTTGTGCTTGATGCACCAGCGTTGCCTTGGGGAACGCCACACGCAGTTCGTCCACCGCGCGATGGATCACTTCATGCAGGTCCAGCGGCGCCGCCTTGATGGTGATGCCCTGGCCGACCCGTGCCTGGGTAAAGTCCAGCAGGTCGGCGATCATGCGCTGCGCGCGCTCGGAGGACTGGCCGATATGCCCCAGCAGTTGGCGCTCCTTGGGCGTACGTTCGCCACGGCTGAGAAAGTCCGAGGCCATGCGAATCGCCGTGAGCGGGTTTTTCAGATCATGGCTGACAATCGCCACCATCTGCTCGGCAAACAGGGCGCGACGCTGGGCGATGGCGTAGGCCTCGTTCAGTTCGGCCTGGGCTTGTTGCAGCGCGACTTCGGTGGCGGTTTTTTCCTGCAACAGCGCTTCGGCCAGGTTGCGTGCGTTGAGCAACTCGCGCTCGTACTTGTCGCGGTCGGTGGTGCCGAACAGCGCCAGGTCGTACACCACGACGCCGGCCTGTTCACGTTTGTTGCCGTTGAGCAGCACGGTCAGCTTGTGCCCATCGCGGTGCAGCAAGTCCAGTTTTACCTCGGTGACGCTGCCGTGCATGCGCAGCATCGGCGCCAGGTGGGTCTGGTGGAAGATCTTCCCGCCCATGCTCAGCAGGTCTTGGAAGCGCCGGCCTTGCAGCTCGGCGAGGCTGAACCCCAGCCAGTCGCTGAAGCGCGCGTTGGCCTGCTGGATCGTGCCATCTTCCGTGGTGACCGCCAGGGCGCAGGCGGCGCTGTCGAACAGATCAGCCGGCACGTGCGGCCATCCAGGGCACCAGGAAGGCATCCATGGCCGCCGCGCAGGCCTGCGGCGCGCTCATGTGCGGGCAATGGCCGACGTTGTCCACCAGGCAATAGGTGCTGTTGGGCAGCACGCTGTGCAGGTATTCACCCACGGCCACCGGGGCGATCAGGTCGTCACTCGATTGCAGGATCAGCACCGGGGTGGGCAGGCCGATCACGTCCTGGCGGTTGTCCGACATAAAGGTCACTCGCGCGAACTGCTTGGCGATGTCCGGCTCGGTGCGGCAGAAACTCTCGGTCAACTCGTCGCTCAGCGCCGGTTGGCCGGGGGCGCCCATGATCACCGGGGCCATGGCGCTGGACCAGCCGAGGTAGTTGCTGTCGAGGGTGTCGAGCAGGTCGTCGATGTCGGCGCGCTTGAAACCGCCCACGTAGCCGTCGGCATCGATATAGCGAGGCGAGGGGCCGATCATCACGTGGGCGGCGACACGGCCGGGGGCCAGGCGGTCGGCGAGGGTGCCGATCATCGCACTGACCGAGTGCCCCACCAGGATCACCGGGCCCTCGGCAAAGGCGTCGATGATCTCGTTCAAGTCGCGGGCATAGCCGTCCAGCGTGCTGTACTTGGCCTTGTCAAAGGCGTTGAGGTCGGAGAGGCCGGCGCCCGTCAGGTCATACAGCACCACGCGAAAACGCTCTTTGAACTGCGGCGCGAGGTAGTTCCACATGGCCTGGTTGCAGCCAAAACCATGGGAAAACACCAGGGTTGAGTGCCCGTCACCCATCACGTTGACGTTGTTGCGCTGGAGTAGGCCCATGGGGATCTCGAAATTATGGCGTATTGCTAGGTGTGCTGCAGTTTAGATAGTCGATGGCTTTGGGTCACGCCTTATAGCGTTGATAGGGTAAAGTCGGCGCCTTCAGGAAGAAACTTCAGGTAACAAACATGATGCGGTGGTTGCGGCAATCCGTCTTGAGTCTGCTGGTATTGATGTCCACCGGCCTGTTTATCACCGCCCAGGCCGACACGTCGCCCATCGGCGTGGCCCTCGACCAGCGGGTGATCGACCTCACCAACACCCTTGACGCCGACACCACCACCCGCCTGAAAGACCAACTCGCCGCCCTCGAACAGCGCAAAGGCGCTCAGGTTGGCGTGTTGCTTGTGCCCACCACCGGTGGCGCGAGCATCGAGGACTACGCCAACCAACTGTTCCGCGCCTGGAAACTGGGGCGCAAGGACATCAACGACGGCATCCTGCTGGTCGTGGCCAAGGACGACCGCAAGGTACGCATCGAGGTGGGGTATGGCCTTGAGGGCACGGTGACCGACCTGCTGGCCCATCGGATTATCGAAGAGCACATCACCCCGGCGTTTCGCCAGGGCGACTATGCCGGCGGTGTCGAGCAGGGCGTGAACGACCTGGTTGTCCTGGTGGATGGCGGTGACTTGCCGCAAGTGGCCGGGCACGGCGGCAGTCTTGAGGCGCTTGCGGTGTTGCTGGCGTTTGTGTGCGGTGCCGTCGGCGGCGTGCTGGTCGCGGCGCGCAAGCTGGGCTGGCGGGGGGCGCTGATCGCCACGGCAGCCGTTACCGTGGCGCTGGTGGCATTCGCCGGCGGCCGGGAATGGCCGATGTACCTGCTGGTACTGCCCTTGACCCTTCTGATCGGCGGCGCCACCTTCGGCGCCTTGTGGCTGGCGCGCACGGCGTTCTACTGCGTGATAGGGCTGTTGGCCTATATCGTCGGGGTGGTGATCGCCAACCGGTTCGTGGAGGTCAGTTATATCCATTGGCTGGTGTGGCCGTTTGGCGCGGCGTTGGTGCTGGGCTTGTACCTCGGGTTGTTCTTCGTCATCAGGGCATCCTGGAAAAAGAGCCCGCGTTTTTTCCTCCTGCGTGCGCTGGCAGTCATGGCCATCTACGTCGCTGCGGGGACACTGTTGGGGCACGGGTATCAGGGCTGGATCGTGGCGATTCCAGTGGCCTCCTTTGTGGCGTTTATCGTGTTTGTGCAGAGCATTGCCAGTTCCGGCTCGGGCGGTGGCTCCGGTTCGGGTTCCAGTGGCTCCAGCTCCAGCAGCAGTTCCTCGGGGGGCGGTGGTTCCAGTGGCGGTGGCGGGGCGTCGGGGAGTTGGTAATCGGAGCTTGTTCTGCGTGACGCCAGGCTGCAAACGGCTGTCCGGCAAAGCCCGGAGCGTTACAGCCGCTTGGACAGAAACACGCGACTGCTGCCTGCCGGTTCACAAGGGACCTCCCCGAAGCGCACCCATCCATGCTTTTCATAAAACCCCGGGGCCTGAAAACTGAGGGTGTAGAGCACCGCGTTCGCGCAGCCGCGCCGCCGAGCTTCGTGCTCAAAGGCGTGCAGCAACCGGCTGCCGAGGCCCGTGCCGCGCAGGGTTTCGGGCAGATGGAACAGGTCGAGAAAGGCCATACCCAAGGTGGTTTTGCCGGTAATGCCGCCGACGATCTGCCGGGTGTCGGGGTCTTTGATCAATACCGTCAGTGGCAGGCGGTCGTTGTAGCCGGCAATACCTTCGTTGAACGCCGCGAGGCCGTTGCCGAGAATGCGCTCGGCGTCGGGGTTGGGTTGGTCGCTGATTTCTATAAGCGCTGCGGTCATCGCGAAACCCTCCGTTGGTTAAAGCGTCATCACCATCTCATGCCACGCCATGCCGCCATGATCCGAGGGTGAAGGGCGCACATAGGTGTAGCCCATGCGGGTGTACAACGGCACATGCTGTTCCTTGCACATCAGGTGAATCGTGCGCTTGTCCATCGCGCGCATGCGCTGCACGAACTCGGTCATCAACACCTTGGAATACCCCTTGCCCTGATGCGCCGGGTCGACCACCACCGACATGATCACCACATTCGGCGCCTCGGCCGAATGCCCCACCAGTTCCTTGAACGCCTCGTCCGACATCACCACTTCATGGGCGCAGCCGCCGTTGATAAAACCCACCACCTCGCCCTCGGCCTCCAGGATCAAAAAGCCTTGCGGGTATAGCGCAATGCGCGTGGCGATCTTTTCCAGGGTCGCGGCTTCGTCGCCCTCGTAGGCGGTGCTTTCAATCGCGTAGCAACGGGCAGCGTCGGCGGGGAGGGCGTTGCGTAAGGTGAGGGCGGGCATGGGCGTTTCCTGGAGCGTTGAGCGAAAGGCCACATGATAACGGCCTCGCTGGGACTCTGCGCTGAACACAGAACAAAATTGTGGGAGGGGGCTTGCCCCCGATGGCGGCGTGTCAGTCAACCCATTTATAACTGACCCACCGCTATCGGGGGCAAGCCCCCTCCCACAGTTTTGTCCGCGCCAGGCTTGGTGGTGGGTGCTGTTTCCGATGCATGTTGGTCAGGGCCATCGAGGTCAAGAGGCAGTGTGGAGCCCGCCAAAGCGGGCTTCCTCACCGCTCAAGTCACATCAACTCACCGCAGGCGAATCAAACCCTCGCCGCTCGATCACCGTAAACACATCCGCCACATCCTGGACCATGATCCGGGCGGTATTGGCGACGGTGTTGATGTCGTGCTCGGCATAGTCGGACACGTTGGAACAGGCCATCAGGTGCAGATAGGCGAGGGCGGCGTTGAGACGCTCACTGGCGCAGGCATGCAGCTCGCTGAGTGGGGCGTCGCTGTCGATCAGCAGCACGGGGTAGTCGGTTGCGGTTTGGGACATGGGGGTGAAGCGGCGGGGCGGGTGTTGAGTTGTCATGGTAATAATCCTCAAGAAAGAATAATTGCCACCGTTTTGCTGCGAAACAAAGGGGGTGGCAGCTGTGCGCGGGTTCGCAGACCGGGGATTATTACCAGAACCCGGCAGACCCGAAGGTCTCCCACGCACAACCGCCATAAAACGAGAGGCAGCCGTGAATCGGCTGCGTCGGGTTTGACGGTACTGGTAATAATTGTGAGGGCTGCGAAACCCTGTCGCTGACCAAAGCCGGCGACGGGGCGAACTATAAAGTGCCGTCAGCCGAGGTGCAACCGACTGGCAGAACGACTGCATCGGCCTAAGGGATTGATAAGATTAAACTGCCAAAGCGGGAGCAAACGCCCTCACCTCCGTTATTCATTCACCCCGGCGGGCAATGAAAACCCATGAAGGAAGGACCCCATGCTGGAAATAAAACGCGCCACCCCCACCGACGCCAACGCCGCTTTTGACATCCGCCGCGCAGCCATCCGTAGCCAATGCATCGGCGCCTACGCCGCCGAACACATGGCGCTCTGGACCCGTGGCAAGGCCGAGGACGGCTACAGCGCGCTGATGGAAAAACCGTTCTACCTGGGCTGGCTGAACGGTGAGCCGATCGCTACCGGCATGCTTGACCCGGCCAACCACGAAGTCGGCGCGCTGTTCGTGTTGCCCGCATTCACCGGACGCGGGCATGGCAAGGCGATGCTGGATCACCTTGAGCAGGTCGCACGGGAACTGGCGATTGAAGAGGTGGTGCTGGACGCGACGTTGAATGCCGCGAGTTTTTATCGCGCGTGTGGCTACGTGGGGGATGAGCAGGCGATTTACCACTCGCCGTCGGGGTTGCAGTTGGCGTGCATTCCGATGAAAAAGCAGATTGGTTGAAACGGTGTACTGGCCAAAAAGCGCTATTTGCTTGTTACGCAATAATCTGCTCCGCCCGTCACCCTCAAAGTCTGGTCAATAACCGGCGATGTTATAGTCCCGGCGCTTTTTTACCTTTTGATCGCGCCGGGAGGCCCCAGGAGACTCCGCATGAACCTCTACACTGCAGGCTACGAAGGACTGTCTATCGACGCATTCATCGCGCGACTCAAGCAGGCTGGGATCGACAAGGTGCTGGATGTGCGTGAATACCCGCTGTCGCGAAAAAAAGGCTTCTCCAAAAATGCCTTTGCCCAATGCCTGGCTGCGGAGGGGATCGCCTATGAGCACATCCGGCCGCTCGGCTGCCCGAAGCCCATACGCAGGCAATTCAAGGAAGACGGTAATTGGGCCACCTATGCGCGTGAGTTCAGGGCTTATATCCGCACCCAAGGCACGGTGTTGAGCGAGCTGCTTTGCAGTGCGGCTGAACAGCGGGTCTGCATGGTCTGCTATGAGGCGGACGCAAGTTTTTGCCATCGCAGTTTGATTGCCGAAGCCGCGCAGGAAGTGGAGCCGTCGCTGGAAGCTCAGCATCTGTCGGTCAAAACAACGCTATTTGTTGATCGTCTTCGTTCTGTCGCTTAGGCGGATAGATCAAGCTTACGATCAGCCACTGTTTGGGAAAACGATGGATCGTGCCCATCAACAGCATGAGGTCTTTGTCGGGTAGATCGGTTTCCAGCTTGTGCCGAAAGGGGGCCTCCCAACCTTTTGCGCCGTGTTTGCGATACACGTTTCTGAAGAGTTGACTGGCTTCCCAGTCGACAATTTTGTGGATATGGGTTTTCAGTTCACCGTCGACCAAACACTCATAAACGTAATGAAAGTCGAAGGGCACTTTCTCCAGGCGCTTGATGCTGGCGTGTTCCTGCTCTTCAAACAGGCTGGGTTGGCGTTGCATCGATTGCAGCTTGTCAATTTCCTCTGGGGTCCATTCTGTAGAGGCTGATTTCTGGATGCGTAATGCTGCGATGCGTGCCGGCCTGATCAGGCCTAGCGTGACGTTATGCTCAATCCTGGCCTTTTCCAGTGCGTCAAAATTTTCATAAACCATCAGTCTGTCCAGCAATACTCGTCTTTCGTACCAATCGCCTGCGGGCAGGGTCCTGCCCACACAAATACTGTCCACGCCGATCTTATGGCTTTCTGGTCTGCGGTCCGCCGGGCTGCGTTCTATAGAGGCTTCGATCCATTGCCACTTGGCAAACTGCTGATCACTGGTCACCAAGCGAAACGGTACGGGATACAACCGTATGAGATTGCCGTCCTCATCCATCCCCGCAACGCAGGATGTTTCGGCATATTTTGCGCTCGGGGAAGGGTAGGTTTTGCACAGGATCAAGATTCGAACTTTGCGTTTCATGGGGGCCATATCCAGAAGTCTTTTCTGAACTGTATCCAGACATCGGAAAGCTGCCAGACAGACTTGTAACGGCGCATGCACACATGACAAAGCACTTCGATTCCTGATGCTACACCGCCACCCGTGCCGATAAGTCAGCTCCCGCCGGGGATCTCCATCAGTGACGCAAATGCGCGCGCAAGCTCCCGATCACCTGCTCAACCGACAGCCCTTTGATCACCGGCGGCATCAGGCTTTCACCCAACTCCCGCCACACAAACAGCGTCAGTTCCGCGCCATCGGTGAGCGTTTTTGCCAGGTCCTGCGAACCCAAATCCTGCAACCGCCGATAACGCTCATCCCGCCAGAATGCTTCCTCCACCCAGTCATACACCGGGATGAAATGAAAGTGCAGCGGGAACCCCGGCATATGCCCATAGCGGCTGATATACAACCACTTGGGCTTGAGTTGCGCTTCCATGGCGCGCTGGGTTTTTGCCAGCAGTCCACCCAATTCGGCTAACGCTGCCTCCGGCATATCGGCGAGGGAATCAATCGGCGCCTTGGCGCCCAGCATCAGGTAACCCGGCAGCTTCGACGTCAGGTGATGGTTGAGCAGCCAGTGCTCGGTCTCAAACAGGATGTAGGCGGGGTCGATCTGCATCAGCACGCGTCCTTGGGAGCAGGGTGGGCAGGATAACAAGCACGCTCGCCTGTATCCCACAAAACCACGGGATCTGTGTCTATCGCGCAGGTTGTCGGGTGGATAGCCTCAGGCCACGTTAACTGACGACCGAGCACACCATGGAACTCACCGCTGTCCCGTTTGGCATCACCGACTGGTCCACCGTCGAACCCGAGCTTCACCCCGGCGTTACCGGCAGTGCCTCATGGCGCACCCGCCACTTCGGCACCACCCGCGTGCGCAGGGTCGATTACAGCCCCGGCTACCTGGCCGATCACTGGTGCACGCGCGGGCATGTGCTGCTGTGCCTGGAAGGCGAGTTGCACACAGAGTTGGAAGACGGCCGCCAGTTCACGCTGACGGCCGGGATGAGCTACCAGGTGGGCAATGATATGGAGGCGCATCGTTCCTCGACGAGCGTCGGGGCGAAGCTGTTTATCGTGGATTGAGGAGTGATCTTTGTGGCGGGCAGGCTTGTCCTGCGTTGGGCTGTGAAGCAGCCCTGAAACCTGCCGACGAGGTCTGTCTGAAGGAACTTCATGATCTTATTGGGGCTGCTTCGCAGCCCAACGCGGGACAAGCCCGCTCGCCACAAAAACAGAAGCAGAAACAGCCACAGAAACAGGCACAACCCCCCAAATCCGCTGCATCAATGCATCTTGCTATGGTCCATGCCATCCAGCCCACGCGCCTTGGCCTGGACCTCAACGGTCTGCTTCTCGCCCTTGGCGTCCTGCACCGTCAGGGTCAGCGGCACCTGGTCGCCTTCCTTGATCTGACCGGTCAGGCCCATCAGCATCACGTGGTAACCGTCCGGGTCAAGCTTGACCGCCTTGCCCGCCGGCAGGGCCACCGAGTCCACCGGGCCCATGCGCATCACGTCGTCCTTCATGCTCATCTCATGGATCTGCACGTCCTTGGCCACCGGCGAGGCCACGCTGAGCAGCTTGCTGTCGCTGTCGGCGGTCACGGTCATGAACGCGCCGCTGGACGGTTGGCCCGGCACCGAGGCGCGCACCCAGGCGTCGGTCACTTGCACCTGGGCACTGGCGTGGGCGGCGAGGCCCAGCAGGGTCAGGCCAAAGGTGAAGCGCTTGAGGTATTGAACGGCAGTCATTAGCAGACCTCCATGACGGTGAGCAGGTCTTCTGCGCACTCTTTAGCGGTAAGGGATGCCTGCAAACCCAGGCGCAGGTTGCCACGGGTGTCGAAGACAAAACTGGTGGCCGTGTGGGACAGGGTGTAGGTGTCGCCGGCGGGGATCTTTTCATAAAAGATCCCGAATTCCTTGGCGGCCACGGCGATTTCTTCCGGGGTGCCGTACAGCGCTTCAAAGCTGGGGTCGAAGGCCTTGACGTACTTGTCGAGAATCTCCGGCGTGTCGCGTTCCGGGTCCAGGGTGATAAAGATCACCTGCATGATCTCGCCGTCACGGCCCATCAGCTTCTTGGCCTGGGCGGCGCGGGCCAGCGTGGTCGGGCACACGGCCGGGCACTGGGTGAAACCGAAGAACACCACCGGCATCAGGCCACGGTAGGAACTGAGGGTGACGGTGTCGCCCTCGGTGTTCTTGAGCTTGAAGGTGCGGCCCATGATCTTGTCGCTCAAGTCCTTGCCGTACTTGAAGTTCAATCTGGGGCTGTTGTCACAACCGGCCAGCAGGCCCAGACCCAACAGGCCCATGCCGGTCAGGACCTTGCGGCGGGTGAATAACGTACTCATCAACGGTGCATCCTGTGAAACGCCCGCATTGCGCGAAATCAACTCGGCAGGCTTTGAATAGGAGTAAACGAGGAGGGCGCCAAGTCTACCAACCCTGGCCAGCCCGCGTAATCTGCGACGTTCTGCCACAGGGGCACACCGAATTTCATCCTTTTGCGGCGCTGGTGGTAGAGTCGCCGCCATGAAATTGAGCCACCCCGACCGTTCCCTGATCGTCTGGACCCTGTACTTCTGCGTGCTGATGAACCTGTTCGTGTGCGGTTTGGGCCATGGCCAGATGATGGGCCAACAGCTCAATGGGATCGGTGGCGCGTTCTGCGCGGTGGACGGCAAACAGGCGCCACTTTCCGACAAAGGGCTGGGCGCGCCGTCTTCCAGTAACATCTCGAACTACTTTGCCTGCCCGGTGTGCAACGCGGTGACCGTCGCGCTGGTGTTCCTGATCGGCCTGGCCTGGTTGCTGGGCCTGGGGCAAACCCCACGCCCGGCCCATGAGCGGCGCAACAAGGCGCCGCCGCGTTATTCCTGGCCCTCGGCCAACCCCCGCGCCTCTCCCGCATTCTGACGTGTGCCTTGGGCCTCCTGTGACCAGGGGGCGTTCTATCGTCACGACTGTGAGTGCGCTTTATGAACCATCACTTGCCTGCAGGCGCCAGCCGCCTGGTCAGCCAGGCGTCCCGTCGCCCGCGCGTGGAACCGGCGCGGCCGGACTACCCCAGCAATGCCCGCTGTTTTGTGCACCTGGATGCACGCCTGTTGCCGTATTGGCACACCGTGTTCGATATCTGCCCGACACTGCTCAAGCTCGACCCGCCCGAAGGCCTGAACCTGTTTCGCAGCTTCATGACCTGGGCCTATCGCAACCAGCCGGCCCAGGACTGGACCTGGCACCTGAACGTGTGCCGTTGGCTGCTGGCGTCGCCGTATCGCGGGCGGATTGATGAAGAACCCATCGAAACCTTCATGGCCGCCGCGGCGGCGCGTTGGATCAGTACGGATGACAGCCAGGCCCAGGGGGTGGTCCTGGCCTGGCAAGGCTTGACGGTGTTCGATTGGAAGAGCACGCGCATTCTCGCCGCCGAACAACAGGCACTCCCTGCCACGGAATGGGATTTTGCCTGGTGTCCGCTCGCCTCCTCAGGGGTATTCCAGGGCTGGTTGCCGGTGCCTTGAGCGCTGCACAGTGGATCGGGATTGTTACGTAAACCGCAAAAGTGATTGACGGTTTTAGCGGCTGTTTCCCCAAGGCCCCAGGCTATACCGTGCGCGCACCCGTTGAATGCAGCACCACCCGACCGACAAACAACAGGGTTGGGCTGTAACGGGGTCGCCTCAATCACTTCACGGAGCCTTCATGAAACACACCACGTGCCTGGCGCTCGCCGTCTCCCTCGGCGCCGCGCAGCAGGCGGCTGCATCGGGTTTTATCGATGACAGCAAAGCCACCCTCGACCTGCGCAATTTCTATTACAACCAGGACACCCGTAACACCAGGGCGCCGTCGGACAAGGAGTGGGGCCAGGCCTTCATGTTCAACTACCAGTCCGGTTTCACCGATGGCCTGGTGGGCTTCGGCCTGGACCTGCAAGCGCTGTATGGCCTGCGCCTGGACGCCTCGGGGCGCGCCGGCAAGGCAGGTGAAGACAACACCCCCGGCAGCGTCTTCCCGTTGTCCGATGGCAAGGCTGCCAATGACTTCATCAAGACCGGCGCCACCGGCAAGGTGCGCATCTCACAAACCCAGCTCAAGGTCGGCACCTTGGTGCCGAAGATGCCGGTGCTGATGTCCGAAGACGGCCGCTTGTTGCCGCAGACGTTCCGTGGCTATCAGGTCGACTCCAAGGACCTCAAGGACTTCAACCTGATCGCCGGCAAAATGGAGCAGGTGCTCGACCGTAACTCCAGCAACGGCCAGGGCATGTCGATCGCCGGTGCCAACGACCCGGCCAAGGGCACGTTCAGCAATCAGTTCTACTACGGCGGGGTGGATTACGCCGTCAGCAAGCAACTGCAAGTGCAGTACTACTACGCGACCCTGGAGAATTTCTACCAACAACATTTTGTCGGCCTGGTGCACAACTGGCAGTTGCCGGTGGGGCAGCTCAAGACCGATCTGCGTTACTTCTACAGCACCGCCGACGGCAAGAACGGCAGCGCCGCCGGGCGCGGTGAAGGCTATGTGAGTTCCGGCTATTACGCGCCCGGCGTCAACTCGGGCAAGGTCGACAACCGCCTGTGGAGCGCGATGTTGACCTATGGCGTGTACGGACATTCCGTGGGCCTGGGGTATCAGAAAACCACCGGCGAAAGTGACTTCCCCCACATCAACCAGGGCCAGGGTCGTTCGCTGTACCTGATCACCAACGCCCAGTCGCTGAAGTTCGTCAACGCCGGCGAACAGGCCACGGTGGGTAACTACACCTATGACTTTACCGGCCTGGGCATTCCGGGCCTGAAGTCGAGCGTGACCTATATCCACGGCAGCAACATCCGTGCGGCGCGTCGCGACAACAGCGAGTGGGAGCGCGATTTGCGTGTCGACTACGTGATCCCCACGGGCACGTTCAAGGGCCTTGGCCTGACTTGGCGCAGCGCTGTGCTGCGCGGCAATGACACCGCCGACAAGGATGAGACGCGGCTGATCGTCAGCTACAGCCTGCCGTTGCTGTAAGCCAGGCAGGAGCAACGCTTGATCGGCATCAAGGCCGCCCCGTGCGCCAGCCCGCACACTGGACTCCCGCCGGCCGGTCCCTCTGCGAGGCTCCCATGCTCTACCTCCTGTTGTTATTGGCCCATCTGTTCGCCGCGTTGATTTTTATCGGCACGGTGTTCTTCGAAGTACTGATCCTGGGGCACCTGCACCAGCACTTGCCGATTCGGGTGATGGTGCTGGTGGAGCAGGGCGTCGCCCGGCGGGCCCGGGTGCTGATGCCGTGGGTGTTACTGGTGCTGTTCGGCGCCGGGCTCGGCATGGTCTGGCTGCGTTACCTGCCGGCGTTGTCGGCACCGTTGGCGTCCTCGTTCGGCACGTTGCTGGGCCTCAAGTTGATCCTGGCCGGCAGTGTGCTGCTGCACTTTCTGGTCACCATGGCGCGGATGCGCTGGGGCAAGGTCAGCGCGCGCTACAGCCGTTTCATTCACCTGAGCCTGTTCGCGCACATGGTCGCCATTGTGCTGCTGGCCAAGGGCATGTTTTACCTGAGCTGGTAACGACCTTGATGCACATCAAGGTGCCCGGCACGGTCGCACCGGACAATGGACCACCGCCGCCCGCTCCGGAGTCCGTCATGCGCACCCATCTTCATCCCACCCGCTTTCGTCAGGATCAGGGCGTGTTGGACCTGGCCTGCCAGACGGACACGCGCCGCTTCCATGCCGGCGTCGGTTCCCTCGACCTGCTGCGTGCTCTGCGCGACAGCCGCCAGCGTCAGCGGCCCTTGGCGTTGAACCTGCATTGGCCGACGCCTGACTGCGGCTCCGACTACTTGCACAGTCTCGCCCAGGAAATCCAGTTGATCGGCTGCCAGCTCGGCCCGCGCCAACCGGTCGAACACTTTCACCTGCGCGGCACCACACCGACGATCGAGCAGGTGCGCACGTTGCTGGAACACCTGCACAGCCGCTTCAACTTTTTCGACCACGACCGTGGCGACTACCGTATCGACCTCGACCCCTGGCACATGGACTGGGCGACCCTGGGCCTGCTGCGCGAACAGGGGTTCAACCACGCCAGCATCGGCGTGCCGGACGCCCGCCGCGATGACCCGCTGTGCCAGGCGCGGTACCAGGACCCGGCGCCCATCGAGTCGCTGGTGGATGCGGCGCGTACCTTCGGCTTTCGCTCGGTGAACATCGACCTCGGGTACGGCCATGCCTGGCAGACGCCGGCCAGTTTCGAGCTGAAACTGGCCAGCCTGATTGCCCTGGAGCCCGACCGCCTGCAACTGTTCGATTACGCCCAGCCACCGGTGCGTTACCAGGGCCGACAACCTCAGGCGTTTTGCAGCGCGGCGGATAAGAGCGCGATGCGCCGCAGCGGCTTTGAGCACCTGGCCGCCGCGGGGTATCACTACATCGGCCTGGGGCAGTTCGCCCGCGCCGATGATGACCTCAAACAGGCCCAGGAGCGCGGTCGCCTCAGCCGTAACTGCGAAGGCTTTACCCTGCACGGTTATTGCGACCACATCGGCTTTGGCCTGGGCGCCATCAGCCAGATCGACACATTGTGTGCGCAGAACACGGCGGTCCTGCCGCACTACCGTGAGCAGTTGGCCAGTGGTCAACCGGCCACGTGCCGAGGCTGGTTTCGCGAGGCGGCCGACCCGGTGCGCCTGCATGTCGCCGAACGCCTGGCCTGTGACCTGGAACTGAATATCCAGGCGGTGGAGCGGCGTTACGGCCTGGTATTCAGGCGTTATTTCGCCAACCTCTGGCCGCTGCTGGAGGCCTTGCACCGCGATGGTCTGCTCGAGTTGTCGCCTACGTTTATCTGGCTGCTGCCCGCGGGCCTGCCCCAGGTGGATGCCATCTGCGCATTGTTCGAACGGGCGGCGCTCGCCACGCCCGTCAGCGCCAACGACGAGGTGATCGACCATGACGGCGTTTGAATTCGACCGTGCCCTGGTGCACAAATACGACCGCCCGGGGCCGCGCTACACCTCATACCCGACCGCGCCGCAGTTCAACAGCGCGTTTGCCCTGGACGACTATCACCAGGCCGTGCGCGCCAGTCACCAACTCGCCGCGCCCAAGGCGTTGTCGGTGTACATCCACATTCCGTTCTGCCAGAGCCTTTGCTACTACTGCGGCTGCCACAAGATCATCACCCGCAAGACCCATCGCGCCGTCGAGTATGTGGCATACCTCAAGCGCGAGATCCAGATGCAGGGCGCGCTGTTCGAGCGCTCGCGACGCCTGACCCAATTGCACCTGGGCGGCGGCACACCGACGTATCTTGACGATGCGCAACTGGCCGAACTGATGGCCTGCCTGGCGGACAACTTCAGCCTGGATGACAGCGACGCCCATGAGTTCTCCATCGAGGTCGAC
Source organism: Pseudomonas sp. BIGb0381 (assembly GCF_024809815.1). Lineage (NCBI taxonomy): Bacteria > Pseudomonadati > Pseudomonadota > Gammaproteobacteria > Pseudomonadales > Pseudomonadaceae > Pseudomonas > Pseudomonas sp. BIGb0381. The sequence continues at coordinate 6,380 of NZ_JANUEN010000015.1, read as the reverse complement.
CCGCGCACCATCAGCGTCGAACGCATCAACACCCTGCGCCGGCTGGGCTTTAATCGGCTGAGCTTCGGCGTGCAGGACTTCGACCCCGACGTCCAGGCCGCCGTGAATCGCGTGCAAAGCGAAGCGCAGATCCTGCAACTGGTGGCGGCGGCCCGCGAGGCCCGCTTCAAATCGGTGAGTGTCGACCTGATCTACGGCCTGCCCCTGCAAACCGTGGCCAGCTTCGACGTGACCCTGAGCAAGCTGATTGCCCTGCGCCCCGACCGCGTGGCCGCCTACAGCTACGCGCACCTGCCAAGCCAGATCCGCGCCCAGCGCATGATCCGCCCCGAAGACATGCCACCCCCGGCACGCAAGCTAGAACTGCTGGAACTGACCATCCGCCGTCTTACCGAGGCCGGGTATGTCTACATCGGCATGGACCATTTCGCCCTGCCCGACGATGAGCTGGCACTGGCCCGCGTCAATGGCAGCCTGCAACGCAACTTTCAGGGTTACTCCACCCATGCCGATTGCGACCTGATTGGCCTGGGCGTGTCGGCCATCGGCAAGGTCGGCGACAGCTACAGCCAGAGCGTCAAGGAGCTGTCCCAGTACTACGCGCGCATCGATGCGGGCATGCTGCCGGTGCAACGCGGTTACCGGCTCAACCCCGACGACGTACTGCGTCGCGAGGTGATCAATGGCCTGATGTGCGACGGCCGCGTCGATGTCGCCCAGGTCGAAGCGGCCCACGGCATTCGTTTCAATGACTATTTTGCCCAAGCGTTGACGCAGTTGGACGAGCAAGTGGCAGACGGGTTATTGCTGGTCCAGGACAACGCGCTGCAACTGCTGCCCAAAGGTCAACTGATGGTACGCAGCGTGGCCATGGCCTTCGACGCTTACCTGGGCGGCGCACACAAAGGCCATTTCTCCCGCACCGTCTGACCCACCACGCAGCCCGATAGCAGTGTGTCAGCCAACACCTCTACCAACCCTGCCACCGCCATCGAAGCCTCGCTAGAGCTCGACATCTCCCACAGGGATCAGCGGTGCTCTCGAGATCTATAGCCGGGTCACTTTCTACCTGCCAACCACGATCAAAATGTGGGAGGGGGCTTGCTCCCGATAGCGGTGGGTCAGCCAGCACCTCCATCAACTGTGCCGCCGCTATCGAAGCCTCGCTAAAGCTCGACATCTCCCACAGGGGACCCGCGGTGCTCTCGAGATCTATAGCCGGGTCACTTTCTACCTGCCAACTGCGATCAAAATGTGGGAGGGGGCTTGCTCCCGATAGCAGTGGGTCAGCCAGCACCTCTATCAACTGTGCCGCCGCCATCGAAGCCTCGCTGAAGCTCGACATCTCCCACAGGGGACCCGCGGTGCTCTCGAGATCTATAGCCGGGTCACTTTCTACCTGCCAGCCGCGATCAAAATGTGGGAGGGGCGGTGCGACGATTCGACTTGCTCCCGATAGCAGTGGGTCAGCCAGCACCTCTATCAACTGTGCCGCCGTCATCGAAGCCTCGCTAAAGCTCGGCATCTCCCACAGGGATCAGCGGTGCTCCCGAGATCTATAGCCGGGCCACTTTCTACCTACCAGCCGCGATCAAAATGTGGGAGGGGCGGTGCGACGATTCGACTTGCTCCCGATAGCGGTGGGTCAGCCAGCACCTCTATCAACTGTGCCGCCGTCATCGAAGCCTCGCTAAAGCTCGACATCTCCCACAGGGATCAGCGGTGCTCCCGAGATCTATAGCCGGGCCACTTTCTACCTGCCAACCGCGATCAAAATGTGGGAGGGGGCTTGCTCCCGATGAGGGAGTGTCAGTCACTTATTTTTTAACTGACCCGGCGCTATCGGGGGCAAGCCCCCTCCCACATTTGGACTGCAGTGTGCCTGTCAAATATCAAACAATTGGAGCCCATCCCATGGCCTTTACCCTTGAATTGGAAGAGTGGGTCGGCAGTGCCTGGCACCGCTTTATTGCCCGACGCGCCAGCGTCGATTTTCCGCACGCGCGGGTCGATCTGGTCGACCGCCAGCGCAGCCTGGCCGTATTGTTCCGCGCCTTGGGTGGTGCCAGCGGGATCGCCCTCGAAGCCGCCAGCGAACGCGACCTGCTGCTGCGCCGCAACCTGTTGATGCGCATCGCCGGCACCTGCAAGCACGCGGCCTCCTGCGATGGCAATCGTCTGCACCTGCCGTCGAGCCTGGCGGTGTACCCCACCGTCGCGTTGAACCTGGAGTTGTACCGCTGGCTGGCGCTGTTGGCCGCCCATGCAGGCCCCATGACCCATTGGGCCCGGGACAACCAACGCTGCACCTGGACCTGCCGCCCGCAGACGTCGATGACATCCCCCTCGGCGAGGGCATCAAGCTGCCCGAGTGGGACTACCGCCAACAATGCCTGCAACCTGGTTTCGTCAATCTGCAACTGATGCAGCCACGTGCCGATGCACCGCAACCGTTACCGGCCCGATTACTCGGCCCGGCCCAGCGCCTGCGCCGTCAATTCCAGCAACTGCGCACCGACCGCCAATGGCTGCGCCAGCAACCTCAAGGCGCGGAACTGGACCTGCAAGCCTGGGTGGATTTCCACGTGCAACGCCAACACGGCGCCTGCACCGAACGCGGCTTGTACCAGGAGCAGCGTCACACACGACGAGACCTGGCATGCCTGCTGCTGGCGGACCTGTCGATGTCCACCGACGCGCATTTGAACGACGAGCAAAAGGTCATCGACGTGATCCGCGACAGCCTGTTGCTGTTTGGTGAAAGCCTGGCCGGGTTGGGAGATGCGTTTGCGCTGTATGGCTTCTCGTCCCTGCGCCGCCATCAGGTGCGCCTGCAACAGCTCAAGACGTTCGAGCAAGCCTATGACGACCGCACGCGTGGCTGTATCCAGGCGCTCAAACCGGGTTACTACACGCGCATGGGCGCCGCTATTCGCCAAGCCACCCACCTGCTGGGGGCGTGCAAACAGCGGCGCAAGTTGTTGTTGCTACTGACTGATGGCAAACCCAATGACCTGGATCTGTATGAGGGCCGCTACGGGGTTGAAGACACCCGTCAGGCAGTGGTCGAGGCGCGGCGCCAGGGCCTGATTCCGTTCTGCATCACCATCGACAAACAGGCCGGGGACTACTTGCCCTACATGTTCGGTGCTCATGGCTACACCCTGATCCGTCAACCGGAGCAGTTGCCGCTGCGGTTGCCCCAGCTGTACCGGCAACTGACCGAGGGTCAGTAGAAGTCGCGCGGCAACCAGAAGAACATCGCGATGCAAAACAGCGTCAGGCTCAGGCAGAACCACTGGAAGCGCCGCAAGCGAAGGGCCTGTACGCCGGCGTCCGAGGCGGGCAGGGCCATGCCGCAATCCGTGCACTGCTCATGCTTGTCGGCATTGCGCTGTTGGCAGTACAGGCAGGTTTTCACTCGAATTGCTCCAGGCGCAGCCGGTCCAGAATGGCGATCTGGCGTCCGTCCTGGGTGATGATTTTTTCATCGATCAGGCGCCGGATAATCCGCGAGAAGGTCTCCGGCTGGATCGACAGGTGCCCGGCAATCAACTGCTTGGCCATGGGCAGTTCGAACGTGGCGTCGGTGCTGTGCAGGCGCATCAGTTGGGTCAGCAGGTAGCGCACCACGCGGTGGGTGGCGTTTTTCAGTGACAGGGTTTCGATCTCGTTGACCCGCTGGTGCAAGCGCACGCACAACGTGCCGAGCAGGGCGAAGGTCAGGCGGCTGTTGTTGTGCAGCAGGCGCATGTAGGTGGCGTTGGACAAACGGTACAACTGGGTGGGGCACACCGCTTCGGCGCAGGCCACGTAGTTGGGAGTGTCCATCAGCATCGTGGCTTCGGCGAAGGTCTGGCGCTCGCCGATCACTTCGAAGACCTTCTCCTGGCCGTCGGGGGTCAAGCGGTAGATCTTCACCGCACCGGCAATCACGAAGTAAAACGCATCGGCCGGTTCGCCCTGGCGGAACAGCGGCTCGCCCTTGTCGATACTCAGCAACTGGCTGTTGCCCATCAGCTCGTTGAGTTCTTCGTCGTTCAGCGGTTCGAACAGGTGATGGCTGCGCAGGATCTGGTGGTGCACGCGATGCAGCACCATGCCCGGTTCCTTGAACAGCAGGGGTGCGTTCACACCAGCACCAGCGAAAGCCCACTGGCGGCGGCCAGCATGGAGCCGAGAATCACAAACCAGGCGAGGGGGACATAGGCGTTTTTCATCATGGCTCCGGGGTGCGGTGTGGATATAGGCGCGAGGGTAATCCGTTGCCCCCGATAGCGACTTGATCTACGACAAGGGCAACGCACGCCCATCGGCGCAAGATTGCCGCAGTCCTGAAGGGAGACCGTGTTATGCAAGTGCTCGATCGGCGCAAGGCAATGTCGATTACCCCGTTGTTTCGCCTGGCCTTCCGGCCATTCTTCCTCGGCGCCTGTGTATTGGCGGCGCTGGCAATCCCCTTGTGGCTGCTGGCCCTGGGCGGGCACCTCGGCACCTGGCAACCCGCCGGCGGCTGGCTGGCCTGGCATCGGCATGAACTGCTGTTCGGCTTTGGCCTGGCGATCATCGCCGGCTTCCTGCTCACGGCAGTGCAGACCTGGACCGGCCGCCCAGGCATCAGCGGCAATGCCCTGGCGCTGCTTGCCGGTGTGTGGCTGGCCGCGCGCCTGGGGTGGCTGTTCAACCTGCACTGGCCGCTGCTGGCGGTGCTGGAACTGACCTTCCCCCTGGCCGTGGCCGGCGTGATGGGCTGGACCCTGTGGCAGGTACGCCAGAAGCGCAACTACCCGATCGTGCTGGTGCTGGCGCTGCTGACCGTGGCCGATGCGCTGTCGCTGTATGGCTTGCTGCGCAATGACCCAGGCCTGCAACGCCAGGCGGTGCTCACCGGCCTGTGGCTGGTGGCGGCGATGATGGGCTTGATCGGCGGGCGGGTGATTCCGTTTTTCACCCAGCGCGGTCTGGGCCGGGTCGAGGCGGTCAAACCCTGGCCATGGCTGGACCGGGCGTTGCTCGGGGCTTCGCTGCTGGTCGCCGTGCTGTATGCCGCCGGGCCTGCGCTGGCCGCCAACCCAGGGATCGGCCTGCTGTTCGCCGCCCTTGGACTGGGGCACTTATTGCGCCTGGTGCGCTGGCATGATCGCGGGCTGTGGCGGGTGCCGCTGCTCTGGTCGTTGCACCTGGCGTACGCCTGGCTCGCTGTGGCCTGCCTGGGTATGGCGCTGTGGCACTTCGGCGCACCCCTCAATCCCAGCCTGGCCGTGCATGCATTGACCATCGGCGCCATGGCCGGACTGATCCTGGCGATGATCGCCCGCGTCAGTCTGGGCCACACCGGCCGCCCGTTGCAGCCGCCCGCAGGGATGACCCTGGCCTTTGGACTGCTGAACCTGGCGTGTGTGTGCCGGGTGGTGCTGGTACTGCTGTTGCCGATGGCCGCGTTGTGGCTGGCGGGTGTGTGCTGGACCGTCGGGCTCGGCCTGTACCTGTGGCGGTATGGCCCGATGCTGTGGCAGGCACGGGTCGATGGGCATCCAGGCTAGGAGGACGTCATGCTTTATTCCACCTTGTTGATCGTGCATCTGCTGGCGGCGATTGCGTTTATCGGCACGCTGTTTTTCGAAGTGGTGATCTGGCACAGCGCCCGTGAGGAACTGGCCTGGTCGGCGCAGTTCACGTCCGACCACGCCATTGCACGGCGTTCGCGCCAGGTACTGCACGGCGTGGTGGTGTTGCTGTACGGCGCGGGCATCGGCCTGGCCTGGCACTATCGCGGGCTGTTGGCGGTGCCTTGGGCCAGCCATTTCGCGGCGCTGCTGAGCCTGAAAATCCTGCTGGCCCTGAGCATCATCGGCCATTACCTGTGGCTGGCGTACCTGCTGAGTCACCAGCGCTTGAGCCCCCGGCGTGCGACGTGGATTCGTCGCAGCATCCTGGTGCATATGGTGGTGATTGTGATCGTGGCCAAGCTGATGTTGCGTTGATCAGGCGGCGGGCTTCAGTGTCTGGATGAACAACACGTCGTTCTCCAGGCGGATGTGGTCGCGCAGGTGTTGCTGCGGTAATGGAGCGAGATCCAGAGCAGATTGATATCTACCTGATGTGCAGAGATCAAATGTGGGAGGGGCGGTGCGACGATTCGACTTGCTCCCGATGGCGGCATGACAGCCGACCAGGATTTGGGATCAGACCGAGTACATATCCGTTGCTGCGGTAACGGCCACTTAGGGTTCCGCTCTTACAGCGGGTCACTTTTGGAGGGACCCAAAAGTAACCAAAAGGTCCTCGCCGGTATGACTCACCCACATGGGTTACAAATCAGTTCACACACATAGGTAACAGTTTTTAACTGGCAGGGTCGATTTCGCGAGGATCTGACC
>NZ_JANUEN010000014.1:0-90463 GCF_024809815.1 Pseudomonas sp. BIGb0381 | reverse complement strand
CGGCCCAAAAGACACCAAGCCCTACCACTACCAACTCGACCACCTCGGCACGCCGCAGGAACTGACCGACCCCGACGGCGAAATCGTCTGGTCCGTGCACTACCGCGCCTACGGCCAGATCAGCCGTCTCGACAAAGGCAAAATCGACAACCCGCTACGGTTTCAGGGGCAGTACTTTGATCAGGAAAGCGGGCTGCACTACAACCGTCATCGCTACTACAATCCGGATGTCGGTCGCTACCTGACGCCTGATCCGGTGAAGTTGGCGGGTGGGATTAACGCCTACCAATACGTGCCCAATCCTACGGGATGGGTGGATCCGTTAGGCTTAAGCACATGCCCAGGTGGGGATGGATGTAAGCCAAGCACGAGCGTTCCGACGCCCACGGAAAGTGTCAATCACGGAGAACCCGCTTTACCGCAACTAACACGTGCGGAACGACAGGCAAGAATTGATGAGCTTGCGGAGTCAAATATTCACCGACATCTATCGGAGTTGGAAACGTCAATTCCGGGAGCGCACTTCCTAGAAAAACACGGAGCTCAAACATCATTAATATCTCAACTTGAACGAGTAGAAACAGCTAGGAACCCCACCACCGGCGAAATCGAGACCTTCGATAGAGGGAGAAACGCGGGACAACCCAGACCACCAAGCGCAGCTACGCACTTTCTTAGTCACAGAGATCAATTCAATGCAATTGAACGAGCTATTTTAATATTCAAACTGAATGGCAGAGCGCAATCCCCAAAACCAATGGACATGGGAAAAATTGTCGGTGAGGGGTATAAAAGAGAGGGACTTATATATGGAAAGCAGTCAAAAGCCGTTGTGCATTTAAACAGAGACGGAAAACCAATCACTGCTTATACGGAGTTCGAAGAATGAAAAAGAAACCAGACTTGGAAATATTGAGAGGCCTGCTATTCACTTACTGCATAGAAAATACAAAAAATTTAGAGCGAGAAGAAACCATAGCATCAAAAAACATCAATGATGAAACTGAGCTTTCAGAGCTTTTTGATATTTTAACCAAGCCGGAGTTTTTATCATACCGAGAAGATGAGCAGCTTTGGTTCATAGAAACGATCGAGCATTATCTGTCGACAGACGAAGACTTCGAATCTGTTTTTTACTTGTTCGACACCTATTTCGAGGACGACATAATTGACAAAAGACACTTTATGACAGTGTTACTAAAATGTCTCAACACTTATAAAAGCGAAGCAGCGTTCAGAAATTGAAACGATTGGCCGGTCGTTAAAGCGTTATCTAAAAACAAATCACCGCCTCCCAGATAAACCACACTCCCCTGTGGCGAGCACGCTCACCACAGGTTTTGCACTGCCCTTAGATCCCAGCCAACGCCAAGTCCATCGCGAAGTAGGTGAAGATCAAATCTGCCCCCGCACGCTTGATCGACCCCAACGTCTCACGCACGACCCGATCCTCATCAATCGCCCCCGCCTGGGCGCCGAACTTGATCATCGCGTATTCGCCGCTGACCTGGTACGCCGCCACTGGCAGGCGCGAGGCTTCGCGGATGTCGCGGATGATGTCGAGGTAGGCACCGGCCGGCTTGACCATCAGTGCGTCCGCGCCTTCCTGTTCGTCCAGCAGCGATTCGCGCACGGCTTCGCGGCGGTTCATCGGGTTCATCTGGTAGCTTTTGCGGTCGCCCTTGAGCGCGCTGCCGCCGGCTTCGCGGAATGGGCCGTAGAGGGCCGAGGCGAATTTGGTCGAGTAGGCCATGATCGGGATATGGGTGAAGCCGGCTTCATCCAACGCGCGGCGGATGGCTTGGACCTGGCCGTCCATGGCAGCCGAAGGGGCGATCACGTCGGCTCCGGCGCGGGCGGCGGCAACGGCTTGCTTGCCGAGGTTGACCAGGGTCGCGTCGTTGTCGACGTGGGCACCGTGCATCACCCCGCAATGGCCGTGGTCGGTGTATTCGCAGAAGCAGGTGTCGGACATCACGACCATTTCCGGCACCGCGTTCTTGATGATCGAGGACATCCGCGAGACCAGGCCGTGTTCTTTCCAGGTGTCGCTGCCGCTGGCGTCCAAGTGGTGGGACACGCCGAAGGTCATCACCGACTTGATACCGGCACGGGCATAGCGCTCGATCTCAGCAGCCAGCTTCTTTTCCGGGATGCGTTGCACGCCGGGCATGCTGGTGATCGGCACGAAGTCATCGATTTCTTCTTCGACGAAAATCGGCAGCACCAAGTCATTGAGGGTGAACTCGGTTTCCTGGAACAAGCCACGCAGCTCCGGGGAGCGGCGCAGGCGACGGGGGCGGGCTTGGGGGAACTGGCTGGTCATGGCTGTCCTGAAAAAGTGGCTGAAAATCTTTGGGGCGAAAGCTTATGCCCCAAGGCCCCGGCAGTACAAACGCCAAGGGGCCAACAGTGTATTGCGGGGGCCGTAATAATGTATTGATCTAGAGCTGTAGACGCCCTTCGATGCACACCGCGACGGCTCCGCCGACCCAGATTTCATCGCCCTGGCGCTCGACGCGAATACGCCCCGCACGCCCCATGGCCGTGCCCTGGCTGGCCACGTAGCAATCAGGCGCGAGTCCTTCGCTGAGCAGCCATTGCGCGACGCCAGCATTCAGGCTGCCGGTGGCCGGGTCTTCCTGGGCCCCGTCGCCCGCGACAAAGGCACGCACCTCAAACTGCGCGTCCACATCGTCGCGAGCAGGGTTGCAAGGTGCAATCACGCCGACGGCCAGTCCCAGCAGTTGCGAATAGTCCGGCTGCAAAGCCAGGACTTGATCACGCTCAGCCAGCATCAACGCGAGCCACCCCGCGCCATTGTCGACCCACTGGCTGCGCACGATAGCCCCCGGCGCCAGGCCCAGTCCGAGGCGAACACGCTCCAACAACGCGGAGTCCACAGCGCCGGAGCGCATCAACGGCGGCGCAATAAACGCCAGCTCATGGCCTTGACGACGAATACGCACCAGGCCGATTTCACATTCCTGGATAATCTCCTCGCCTTTCGGCAGGCCTCCAGCCTTGAGCCACGCATGGCAACTGCCCAGCGTCGGGTGCCCGGCAAACGGCAACTCGTGCAAGGTCGTAAAGATCCTCACCCGGTAGTCTGCCCGAGGATCGCGCGGTGTCAGCAAAAACGTGGTTTCACTGAGGTTTGTCCACTTGGCAAAGTCGGCCATCTGCTGGTCGCTGAGGCTGTCAGCACCCAGGACGACGGCCAGCGGGTTGCCCTTGAGCGACACGCTGCTGAAGACATCCAGTTGTTTGAAATCGAAAGTCGGCATACGTCAGTTCGGAATACTCAGGCCACGGATAACCGCCGGCCGGGCGACGAAGCCGTCCAGCGCGCGCAGCACGTTAGGGAAGTCGGCAATGCCGACCAGATCGCCCGATTCATAGAACCCGATCAGGTTGCGAATCCAGGGGAAGGTGGCGATGTCGGCGATGCTGTAGTCATCACCCATGATCCAGGTGCGGCCGAGCAGGCGCTTTTCCAGCACCTCCAGCAAGCGCCGGGATTCGGCGGCATAACGGTCGCGGGGGCGTTTGTCTTCGTAGGCCTTGCCGGCAAATTTGTTGAAGAACCCCAGCTGGCCGAACATGGGGCCGATGCCGCCCATCTGGAACATCAGCCATTGAATCGTTTCATAACGTGTCGCCGGATCTTCGGAGAGCAACTGGCTGGTTTTTTCTGCCAGGTAGATCAGGATCGCGCCGGACTCGAACAGTGCCAGCGGCCGGCCGGCCGGGCCGTCGGGGTCGATGATCGCGGGGATTTTGTTGTTGGGATTCAGGGACAGGAACTCGGGGGAAAACTGGTCCTGGGTCTCGAAACTGACCTTGTGCGCCTCATAAGGCAGGCCCAGTTCTTCGAGCATGATCGAGACTTTTACCCCGTTGGGCGTGGGCAGCGAGTACAGTTGCAGGCGCTCCGGATGCTCGGCGGGCCATTTACTGTTGATCGGGAAGGCGGCGATTGAGTTCATCGAGATGATCCCTGAGGCAGAAAGCCCCCATGATAGTCATCTGAGCGGTGTCCTGCATGGGTCATCAATGCGCAACATCCCCCGGCTATTATCCCGCATGGGCGAACCAATACGCCCGAGTGCACTCTTAAGTGCGCCCAAACGGTGAATGGAGGCACCTCGCTATATCGACACGGAACACCGCAGGACGCCCCCAGGCGTCACTGGGGCCAGGCTTGTCCGCCTTAACGTGACGCACGAAGACTCGAACCTATAATGAAGATCAAGCCTCCGCGCCTTGTGCAACGACTCAAACAGTATTCTTACATCATGTTGCCACTTTTGCTGGTGAGCGGCGCCATGGTCGCCGCCCTCGACGCCCGCGAAAGCCGCGCCCAACCGGTGGACGGCGTACAAACCCTGGTGTTCCTGCGCCACGCCGAAAAACCTGCCGGCGGCCTGGGCCAACTCAATTGCCAGGGTTTGAACCGAGCAATGAACCTGGCCACCTTGCTGCCGGAAAAATTCGGCAAGGCCAACTTCGTGTTTGCCGCCAACCCGACCCGCAATGTCGAGGAAGGTGAGCTGGACAATTCCTACAGCTATATTCGCCCGTTGATGACCATCAGCCCCAGCGCCATCAAGTTGGGCCTGCCGGTGAACATCAAATTCTCGGCCAACGACACCAGCGACCTGGCCGACGAGCTGGTGGAAGACAAATACCACAATGCCACCATCTACACCGCGTGGTCCCACGGCTACCTGCCGGAACTGATCAACAAGGTGGCAAGTGAGGCCTCCGGCGAAAAACACACGATTACCGACGACTGGTCCGGCAGCGACTACGACACGCTGTATGTACTGACGCTGACCTGGCACAACGGCAAAGCCTCGCTGCTCAGCCGCAACTACAAGCAGGGCTTGAACGACGGTGACGAAACCTGCCCGCAGCCAACACAGGTGAGTGCCGATAGCTGAGGGCGTATGATGCACCGCTATTGACTCATCTGCGGACCCTCCCCCATGCCCAACCTCGCCTCCACCCAGCCCGTCCGGGGCTGGTCGTTCTGGTGGAAACCTGCCCTCTTCCTATTGGTGGCCTGCGTCGGCCTCTACTACGTGAAGTGGTCGCCCTACTACTTCAAGGCGTTTGTTGCCGCTGACAACCACAGCATCGGCGCCTCGATCCTCAACGATCAGCAAAGCTCGCCCCTGGCAGCGGCGCTGGCCTATGCCCAGGTGTATTTCCTCGCGATCTGGAAAGCCGCCGTACTGGCGGTGATTCTCGGCTCGTTGCTGCAAGTGCTGATCCCCCGAGACTGGTTGCTGCGCCTGTTTGGCCGTGCCGGGCTGGGCTCGACCCTGCGCGGCGGGCTGTTCGCCTTGCCGGGGATGATGTGCAGTTGCTGCGCGGCCCCCGTCGCGGCGGGCATGCGCCGCCAGCAAGTGTCGGTGGGTGCGGCACTGGCCTTCTGGATTGCCAACCCGGTGCTGAACCCGGCGACGCTGGTGTTCATGGGCTTTGTACTGGGCTGGGGCTTTACCGCCTTGCGGCTGGTGGCGGGCATTGTGCTGGTGGTGGGTGTGTCGCTGGTGGCGCAGCGCATCGCGCGGCCGGATCAGGTGCCGGAAGTCGCACTGGACGCCGTGGCCGAGGCCAGCCAGGTCGAAGCGCAACCGTTCTTCAGTCGGTGGCTGCGTACCCTGTGGCAGCTGTTCTGGAGCACCATACCGATCTATATCCTGGCGGTGCTGGTACTCGGCGCCGCGCGGGTCTGGCTGTTCCCCCATGTGGACGGCGCCATGACCAATAGCCTGGTATGGCTGGTGCCCCTGGCAATTGTCGGCACGCTGTTCGTAATTCCTACAGCGGCAGAGATCCCCATCGTACAAACCATGATGACCCTGGGCATGGGCACAGGTCCCGCCGTGGCCCTGCTGATGACCCTGCCCAGCGTGAGCCTGCCGTCGCTGTTGATGCTGCGCAAGGATTTCGATGCGCGGGTCCTGGTGACGGTGGCCGGGCTGACCATGCTGGTAGGCGTGGTGTGCGGGTTGATCGGCGCGTTTATCCTCTAAAGGCGCGCTCGCGCAGATAGGCCGTGACGGCGCCCTGCTCTCCCGCAAACTCGATCCGTGCGCCTTTGCTTTCACGCTGGAAGGCGTACATCGGGTCGTAATACTCGCGCAACAGCCCTTCAATCCAGGCGCGATGCAGGTCCACGGCGCCGCTGCGCAACTGTTCCGCCAGGGCATCCTGCATGATCGCCTGCAACCGCTGGAAGCGCTCGCCGCCCAGGCGCTTGTGGATATTGGCCAGGCTCTGGGTCAGGCGTTCGGCAAACAACGCCTGGCCCTGCTCACCAAATACCGCGATGAACTCCGCGCACAGGTCAACGACGTAGTCGCGCAGGATGCGCTCGACGCGGCCTTCGACGCTGTCTTCCAGCCACACCATCGGAAAGGTCTGCATGCCCTTGTGCAACGGCAACGGCAGCGCGCAGCTGCCGATCATGCGGCTTTCATCCTCGACCACAAACTGCTCGATACCGCCCGCGCGTTTTTTCAGCAGGTCCACCGCCAGGCGGTTTTCGAAGTCGATGTTGGAAGGTTGCACGGTGGCGCGCTTGCCGAAGCTGGAACCGCGATGGTTGGCATGGCCTTCCAGGTCCAGGGCGTTGCGCAACTGGCCCAGCACTTCGGTCTTGCCGGTGCCGGTCATGCCACCCAGCAGCACGAAATCACATTGGGCTGCCGCCTGGTCAAGGGTCTCCAGCAGGAAGGTCCGCATGGCCTTGTAGCCACCGCCGACCCGTGGGTACTCGATACCGGCTTCGGTCTTCAACCATTGCTGCACGATCTGCGAACGCAGCCCGCCACGGAAGCAGTACAAGAAACCATCGGGATTGGCCTGGGCAAACCGCGCCCATTGTTCGATACGTTCAGCCTTGATCGCCCCCGACACCAGCTCATGCCCCAGCACAATGGCGGCTTGCTGGCCCTGCTGCTTGTAGCAGGTGCCGACGCGTTGACGCTCGTCATCGGTCATCAACGGCAGGTTGATCACGCCTGGGAACGCGCCCTTGGCGAATTCGACCGGTGCACGGGTGTCCATCATCGGCCGGTCGTTGAGGAAAATGTCGCGGTAATCGGTGATGTCAGTTGCCATCAAAACACCTCTACCGCGTGGGTCTGTCGCTCAACCAGTTCGCCGATGGGCTCAAGGTCCAGGCCCAGCTCGGCGGCGACCGCGTGGAATTCTGCGTCGCCTTCCGGGGTCACGGCGATCAGCAGGCCACCGCTGGTCTGCGGGTCGCACAGCACGCGTTTGTGCAATTCCTGCAGGCGCCCGAGTTTGCTCGAGTAGCTGTCGAAGTTGCGCAACGTACCGCCCGGCATGCAGCCCTGGTCCAGGTAGTCCTCGATTCCGGGCAGACGTGGCACTTTGTCATATTCGATGCGTGCGGTCACAGCGCTGCCGTCCGCCATCTCCACCAGGTGGCCCAACAGGCCGAAACCGGTGACATCCGTCATTGCCGTCACACCGGCCAACTTGCCGAAACGGCTGCCGGGTTTGTTGAGGGTGCACATCCAGTCACGGGCCAGGCCGATATCCGCCTCACGCAACTTGCCCTTCTTTTCGGCGGTGGTGAGGATGCCGATTCCCAACGGTTTGGTCAGGTACAGGCGGCAACCCACGGTGGCGGTGTCGTTGCGCTTCATATGGCGTTTTTGCACGATGCCGGTGACGGCCAGGCCGAAAATCGGCTCGGGAGCGTCAATGGAGTGCCCGCCCGCCAGGGGAATACCAGCTTCGTCGCACACCGAGCGGCCGCCACGGATCACTTCACGGGCGATCTCCGGCGCCAGCACGTTCACCGGCCAGCCAAGAATGGCGATGGCCATCAACGGGTCGCCGCCCATGGCGTAGATGTCACTGATGGCGTTGGTGGCGGCGATGCGGCCGAAGTCGAAGGGGTCATCGACAATCGGCATGAAAAAGTCAGTGGTGGAGACTACGCCGCGCTCGTCGTCGATGGCGTACACCGCCGCGTCATCGCGAGAGGCGTTGCCCACCCACAGGTTGGGGTCGAGGTTCTGCGCGCCGCTGCCAGCCAGGATCACTTCCAGCACCTGGGGCGAAATCTTGCAGCCACAACCCGCGCCATGGCTGTACTGGGTAAGGCGAATCGGCTCGTTCATGGTGGACCTCAAGCTATCAAGTGGGCGGATTCTAACAGACAGCAAAAGGCCGGCTGGGCTCTTGTGAGCACAGCCGGCCTTTTGGGTTGCAGCGTTACTGCCGGGCAGCGAGCAGACGCTTGTGACGGTTGCGCCGAGCGATGTTCAGGCACTCGATGGCCGCCGAGAACGCCATGGCCGCGTACACGTAGCCTTTAGGCACATGGGCACCGAAACCTTCGGCGATCAGCGTCATGCCGATCATGATCAGGAAGCCCAGGGCCAGCATCACCACGGTCGGGTTGTCGTTGATGAACTTGGCCAACGGCTCGGCCGCCACCAGCATCACGATCACCGAGGTCACCACGGCGATGATCATGATCGGCAAGTGCTCGGTCATGCCCACGGCGGTAATAATGCTGTCGATGGAGAACACCAGGTCAAGCAACAGGATCTGCCCGATGGCCGCAGCAAAGCCAATGGCCACGACATTGCCGGTGCTGGTCTTCTCTTCAGGCTCCGGGTCCATGCTGTGATGGATCTCGGTGGTGGCCTTCCAGACCAGGAACAGGCCACCGGCGATCAGGATCATGTCCTTCCACGAGAACGCCTGGCCGAGCACTTCGAACACCGGCGTAGTCAATTGCACGATAAACGCAATGGTACTCAACAGGCCCAGGCGCAACACCAACGCCATGCTGATACCGATGCGTCGTGCCTTGGCCCGATGCTTCTCGGGCAATTTGTTGGTGAGGATCGAGATAAAGATCAGGTTATCGATGCCCAGCACGATTTCCATCACGATCAAGGTGGCCAGGGCGATCCAGGCGGTGGGGCTGGCGGCCAGTTGTAAAAGGTAATCCATAGGTCAGTCCTGACGTTGTGCGGGGAGATTAGGTTTCTTTGGTGTTCGATTCAGACTCGTTTTGTTCCTGATCATCCTTTTTTTGTGGATTGATCAGGCCGTTTGTCGCTTCGCTCAATGCCTGCTCGGCAGCTTTCTGGGTGTCATCGATGGCTTGCTTGGCCGACTCGGTGGCCTTGCCCATGACTTGTTGCGCGCTTTTTTCGACCTGATCGCAACCACTGATCATCACCAATGAAAGCGCAAGTAACGATGCCGCGCCCAGGGAACTGAGTTTCATGATGTCTTCCTCATTAGAACCATTGGGTCCAAATAGTGGCCCCGCGATAGCGAGGCATTCTATGCAGGCGAACAGTTCAGGAAAATTCGTATTTTCCTCGCGTATACTTCGGCTTTTACGAAGTGACGATCATCATGCTCAATTACCGACAGTTGCATTACTTCTGGGTAGTGGCCAAGACCGGCAGCATCGTGCGCGCCTGCGAGCAACTGAACCTCACGCCCCAGACCATCAGCGGGCAGATCAGCCTGCTGGAGCAAACCTACGGGATTGCGCTGTTTCAAAGGGTAGGCCGCCAGCTTGAACTCACCGAAGCCGGGCGCCAGGCCCTGCCCTATGCCGAACAGATGTTCCAGACCGGCAATGAACTGGAGGCGATGCTGCGCGCGCAGCCCAATGAGCAACAGATCCTGTTTCGGGTCGGAGTGGCGGATGTGGTGCCCAAGTCCATCGTGTACCGGCTGATCGCGCCAACCATGGAACTGAGCGAGCCCCTGCGCATTACCTGTCGTGAAGACAAATTGGAGCGTTTATTGGCCGACCTCGCGATCCAGCGCCTGGACCTGGTGATCTCCGACAGCCCCATGCCCTCGCACCTGGATATCAAGGGCTACAGCCAGAAACTGGGGGAATGTGGCATCAGTTTTTTCGCCACCCAGGCATTGGCTGACAGGTACGCCGGAGATTTCCCAAAGTGCCTGCACGGCGCGCCCTTGTTGATCCCCGGCGCGGAAACCGTGGTGCGCAGCCGCCTGCAGCGTTGGTTTGCCGAGCAGCAGATCCAGCCCAGGATCATCGGCGAGTTCGATGACAGCGCCTTGATGCAGGCCTTCGGCCAATCCGGCAGCGGGATCTTCATCGCGCCCAGCGTGATCGCCGATGAGGTGGTGCGCCAGTACGGCGTGGCGTTGATTGGCCAGACCGATGCCGTCACCGAGTCGTTCTACGCGATCTCGGTGGAGCGCAAGGTCAAGCACCCCGGCATCGTGGCAATTACCGAAGGTGCACGGCGAGAGTTGTTTACCGCCCTGCCCTGAGCGTTCAGGCGTTGGACGCGACCGCTTGCCTGGCGGTCATCAGCCACAGCGCCAGCAGGATCGACACCAGGATAAACCCGGAAGCGGCAAAACCCAGGCTGCCCAGGCCGAGTGTGTCGATCACATGACCGCCGACCATCGCCCCCAGGCCGATCCCCAGGTTGGCCCCGGCGATATTCAACGACGCCGCGAATGCCGGCGCATGGGGTGCGGCCTTCATCAGCCGTACATGGCTGACCAGGAACAGCGCCGCCTGGGTCACGCCCCACACCGCCATCGCCGCCGCCAGGCCGACCGTGGAGTGAATCGCCGGCACCAGCGCGACCATGCCGGCGATCATGAAACCGCAGAACACCATGGAAGCGATCAGCGGGTGACGGTCCACCGCACGCCCGCCCAGGGAGTTGCCGATCAGCCCGACCGCGCCGAAGCCCATCAGGCACCAACCCACCAGCGTGCCGTCGAAACCGGCCAAGCGCTCAAGGATGTCCGCCAGGTAGGTATAAGCCGTAAACATGCCGCTGAACACCAGGATCGACAGCAGGATATGGCCCTGCATCAGCGGGTTGCGCAGGATCTTGAACTGCGAGCGCAACGACACCTGATCGTTCTTCGGCTGGGTCACGGGCAAGTAGATAAACAGCAGCAAGGCCTTGGCCAACGCGACCACTGCGAGGATGGCAAACGCGGAGCGCCAGCCGGACATATCGGAAATCAGCGTTCCCACCGGAATCCCGAACACCGTGGCGCAGACGATGCCGAAGCCGATCTTCTCGATGGCGCGCCCGGCGTATTCGGGGCCGACGATATCCACCGCCGTTTCACTGGCCAGGGCCCAGAACACCGGCAGGCCCAGGGCCGGGATCAAGCGCGCCAACGCCATCACCCAAATGTTCGGCGCCAATGCGGCCACGGTATTGGCCACGCCGAACAGGATCAGGATGCTGATAAACAGACGCTTGCGTGGGAAACGGGCGCAGTACGCGGTCAGAAACGGGCCAAAGGCCGCGACGGTAAACGCGAACAAGGTGACCAGCAGGCCAGCCTGGGACACGCTGACGTTGAGGTCCCGGGCAATGGAAGGCAACAGGCCGACGATAACGAACTCTGTGGTCAGCACGGTAAAGCCGGCGGCCGACAGCAGCAGGATGGGAAACAGCATGAAAACTCCAGAAACGACGACATCAACGGCAGCCCGAAGGGCCCGCTGACAGAAAGGAAAGGTGAGAGATACCAATCTTAACAGAGTATGTCCGGCTTTTGCGAAGCCCCGGCGACCCAATGCCGCAGCGGCCGGGACAGGTCCAGCAGCATGCTAGACTTGGCGACCTGCTTCCTACAGCCCTTTCCGCCTGCATTGCTGCGCCCTTTAAAAAAACTAGAGACAACCTTCATATGACTGCTGCCCCTTCTCTTTTACAACGCCTGGCCCGCCTCAGCCTGGTCACGCAAATCGTCATCGGCTTGATCGCCGGCATCCTGCTGGCCCTGCTATTGCCCGAGGCGGCCAAGGCCTCCGGGTTTATCGGCAAGGTATTTGTTACCGCGCTCAAGGCCGTGGCGCCGATCCTGGTATTTGTGCTGGTGATGGCGTCGATCGCCAACCATAAACACGGCCAGGAAACCCATATCAAGCCGATTCTGTTCCTGTACCTGCTGGGCACTTTTGCCGCCGCCGTGGTGGCGGTGATTGCCAGCATGTGGTTTCCCTCATCGCTGGTGCTCGCCTCCCATGACGCCACCGTGAGCGCCCCCGGCGGCATCGGCGAGGTCTTGCAAAGCCTGCTGTTGAGCGTGGTGGACAACCCCGTCAGCGCGCTGATGAACGCCAACTTCATCGGCATCCTGGCCTGGGCCATCGGCATGGGCATTGCCATACGTCATGCCGGAGCAACCACCCGCGCGGTGCTCGACGACCTGTCCAACGGTGTAACCCTGATCGTGCGTGTGGTGATCCGCTTCGCCCCGCTGGGTATCTTCGGCCTGGTGGCTTCGACACTCGCCACCTCGGGCTTCGGCGCCCTGCTCGGCTACGCCCACCTGCTGGTGGTGCTGATCGGCTGCATGCTGTTCGTAGCACTGGTGGTCAACCCGGCCATCGTGTTCTGGAAACTGCGTCGCAACCCCTACCCGCTGGTGTTGATGTGCCTGCGCGAAAGCGGCATCACCGCGTTTTTCACCCGCAGTTCGGCGGCGAATATCCCGGTGAACCTGGCCTTGAGCAAACGCCTGGGCCTGCATGAAGACACCTACTCGGTGTCGATTCCGCTGGGGGCCACGATCAATATGGCCGGTGCCGCGATCACCATCACCGTGTTGACCCTGGCGGCCGTGCACACCCTCGGCATTGCCGTGGACCTGCCAACCGCCGTGCTGCTCAGCGTGGTCGCGGCCATCTGCGCCTGTGGCGCGTCGGGTGTGGCCGGCGGCTCACTGCTGCTGATTCCGCTGGCGTGCAGCCTGTTCGGCATTCCCAGCGAGATCGCCATGCAGGTGGTGGCCGTAGGCTTCATCATCGGCGTGCTGCAGGATTCGGCGGAAACCGCGCTCAATTCGTCCACCGATGTGCTATTTACGGCGGCCGCGTGCCTGGGCAAGGAAGAACAGACGGCTTAAACGCCAGGCGTAAAAAAGCCCGGGGCGGTTCATTCCTGAACCACCCCGGGCTTTTTTTGGCTGCTTAGAAAGCGCCCATGTAGTCACGCTTGCCCACTTCCACGCCGTTGTGACGCAGCAAGGCGTACGCGGTGGTGACGTGGAAGAAGAACTGCGGCAGGCCGTAGGTCAGCAGGTAGGACTGGCCGCTGAAGCGCTTCTCTTTCGGCGTGCCTGGGCGGGTGATGATCTCGATGCCTTCCTTGCCGTCGACTTGCTCGGGCTTGATGGTGTCGACAAACGCCAGCACCTTGGCGATCAGCGCTTGCAGGTCGGCGAAGGTGACTTCGGTATCTTCGTATTTCGGTACTTCGATCTCAGCCAGGCGTGCGGAAACGCCCTTGGCGAAGTCGACGGCGATCTGCACCTGGCGCACCAGTTGGAACATGTCCGGGAACAGCCGCGCTTGCAGCAAGGCGTTGGGTTCGATGTTTTTGGCGGTGGCGTGGGCTTCGGCTTTGTTCAGCACATCGCTCAGGGCGGTGAGCATTTGCTTGAAGACGGGGATGGAGGCGGCGTACAGGGAAATAGTCATGGCAGTCTCATGGGTAATGGCAGGGTTGGAACCAGCGGCGATTATAGACACGCCAGGCGCTTGTCTTTTATTTTTTCCGGCTTACGCTAGTGCGTTCACAGCATAGGGAAAGCGCGATGACCGCCGAGCACGACACCGACACCCCTGAGCCGCGCCTGAACAGCACGGAAATTCGCGTCCTGGGTTGCCTGATCGAAAAACAGGCGACCAACCCGGAAACCTACCCCCTGACCCTCAACGCCCTGGTGCTGGCCTGCAACCAGAAGACCAGCCGTGAACCGGTGATGAACCTGAGCCAGGGCCAGGTTGGCCAGAGTCTGCGTGCACTGGAAGGCCAAGGCTTCACGCGCCTGGTAATGGGCAGCCGCGCCGACCGCTGGGAGCATCGCGTGGACAAGGCACTGGAACTGGTGCCGGCCCAGGTGATCCTGACCGGGCTGCTGTTCTTGCGTGGGCCACAGACGGTCAACGAGCTGCTGACCCGCAGCGGGCGCATGCATGACTTCGAAGATGCCGAACAGGTGGTGCACCAGTTGGAGCGCCTGATTGCCCGCGGGCTGGCGCTGCTGGTGCCGCGCCAGGCGGGGCAGCGGGAAGATCGCTATACCCATGCGCTGGGCGATCCGGCGGACATCGAGGTGATTATCGCCGCGCGGGGAAGCCCGGTGGAACGCTCTGCCGGCGCAGTCTCGCTGGATCGTATCGAAGAGCTTGAAGCGCGAATTGCAGCTCTGGAAGAACGATTGGCGCAGCTGGAACAGGCCTGACACGGTCAAACATGTGGGAGGGGGCTTGCTCCCGATAGCGCTGGGCCAGTCAACACTTTCATTGCCTGATACACCGCTATCGGGAGCAAGCCCCCTCCCACATTTAGAGCTGCAGTGGCCTTCAGTTGCGGGCGAAGGCTACTGCCTTCTGGAACTGTTCATCCGTAGGCCGCACGCCGGTATAAAGCACAAATTGCTCCAACGCCTGGATCGCAATCACCTCCAGCCCGGTGATCACCCGCTTACCTTTGGCCCGACCGCGCACGATCAATGGCGTTTCGGCGGGGATCGCTACCACATCGAAGACAGTGTCCGCTGCATCCACGGCATCCGCCTCAAACGCCAGGGCATCCGCCTCGGCCCCGCCGGTCATGCCGATGGGCGTCACGTTGATCAGCATCTGCGGACGCAAATCGCCCAGTTCCGCCTGCCATGCGTACCCAAGATTCTGCGCCAACGCCCGGCCGGCCAGTTCGTTGCGCGCCACGATCACGCCATTTCCATAACCACCGTCGCGCAAGGCGCTGGCCACGGCCTTGGCCATGCCGCCGCTGCCACGCAGGACGAAGGTCGAATCCTTCGGCACGACGTGTTTCTTGAGCAATTGTTCGACGGCGATATAGTCGGTGTTATAAGCCTTGAGGTGCCCGTCAGTGTTCACGATGGTGTTCAGGGAGTCGATGGCTTGAACTGAATCGTCGAGTTCGTCCACTAAGGCAATGGCAGCCTCCTTGAAGGGCATGGACACCCCGCAACCACGCACGCCCAATGCGCGGATACCACCTATCGCGCCGGGTAAATCCTGGCTGCTGAAGGCTTTATAGTAGAAGTTCAGCCCTAACTGTTCGTACAGATGGTTATGAAAACGCAGGCCAAAATTCCCGGGACGCGCCGACAGTGACATGCACAGTTGGGTGTCCTTATTGGGGTGCATCTGCATGGATAACTCCTTTGAGTAAGCAAATCGGTACAGACCTTACACAACCTTTACCTTGCGGCCGTGCTGTTTTTCAGAAATACGTTGTCTTAAAAGTATCCCCGCGACATTACTTGAGTCTATTGATTGCAGACCACAAGCGCAGGGGCTAACCGAGGAATGACCATGATTCGTACAATCCCCAAGATCGCCTTGCTGGTAGGTGCACTCGCTATGGCAGGCCAAGCCTCCGCCCATGGTGGTGGATGGGGTGGCCCAGCCGTCTTGGGTGCCCTGGTCGGCGCCGCCGTAGTGGGCTCCGTGGTTGCCAGCCAACCCCGTGAGGTCTATGTGCAGCAGCCGGTCTACGTGCAACCGCAGCCGGTGTATGCCGCGCCGCCGCCGGTCTACTACGCACCACCGCCACCGGTGTACGTGCAACAGGAGGTTTATTACCGCCCGGCGCCGGTCTATTACGGCCCACCGCGCGGCTACTATGGCCCTCCCCACGGTTACTACCGCCGCGGCTGGTAAGTCTCAACCGTCACACATGAAACAGGCCTCGCCCACTCGCGGGGCCTTTTTTTGTGGGTAACGTCCGGATTTATCCTGCCAAGGTCGCTCTGAGGACAATGACCAGGCTGCAATCCCACACTATTAAGGTCGAAAGTCTACTTGCCCGAAACAGGCTCACGCTGTCATGTTTGTGTCACGACACACTCCCACTATCAATCCTGTCCACTCAATAACAACAAGGACGACTGACCATGCCCACACAAAACCCGCATCGCACCGCCGGCCTCTGTACGTCCAGCAAGGTCTACAGCGCCCTCACGGAGCTCAAGCACCTGGAAGGCCACCGCAGCGCCAAGTTCCTCGCGCTGCTGGCGGAAAACCTGGTGCGCAAAGGCCTGCTTAATGAGCAGGAAGTGGTGAGCATGCTCGATCAAGTGGTCGACTGACGCCTTTTGTTAATGTCGACTATCGAGCCAGATGATTTTTCCTGAACGCCAGCGCCCCGTAAGGTGACCTCCATAGCGATTGGAGGTTCTTATGCCCACTGTTCAAATCATGTCCGTCATTGGCAGCGCCGTCCCCGCCCCGCTTCGGGAGCTGGGCCTGCTCGCCTGCTGGTACCTGGTACGCGACGGCGAAGCCATCAGCGGCCCGCTCACGTCGTTGTCCGCCGCCGAAAAACAACTGCAACAGGCCTCGAATTTCAGGCTGCACGCCTGAGACTCAAGGCAACGGCAGCTTGACCCGCGGCTTGCTTTCGACAAACAGCGCCCAACTGGACATGAACAACGCCGCCACCAGCGGCCCGATCACAAACCCGTTGAGGCCGAATACCGACAGGCCGCCCAGGGTCGAGATCAGGATCAGGTAGTCGGGCATCTTGGTGTCCTTGCCCACCAGGATCGGGCGCAGCACGTTGTCCACCAGGCCGATCACAAACACGCCGAACAGGGCCAACACCACGCCCTGCCAGATCGAACCGCTCAACAGGAAGTAGGCGGCCACCGGCCCCCACACAACGCCCGCTCCCACGGCCGGCAGCAGTGACAGAAACGCCATCAACACCGCCCAGAGCAACGCGCTGGGAATGTCCAGGAACCAGAAAATCAAACCACCCAACGCCCCCTGGGTCACGGCCACCAGCACGTTGCCCTTGACCGTCGCGCGTACTACCCGATTGAACTTGAGCTGCAACCGGCGCTTCTGCGGTTCGGCCAACGGCACCGCCGTGCGTACCTTGCGCACCAGTTCCGGGCCGTCGCGCAGCAGGAAGAACAGCAGGTACAACATGATGAAAAAACTCACCAGGAAATCAAACGTACCCTGGCCGAAGCTGAACGCCTGGGTCGCAAAGAACTGACTGCCCTGCATCGCGCTCTTGACGATCTTCTCGCGCAGCCCTTCCAGGTTGCCCATGCCGAAACGGTCCAGCAGGTGCTGGAAATAGGGCGGCAGGAAGTTCTTGAACTGCTCGATATAGCCGGCCACATCCAGCTTGCCGCTCTCGACGTTTTTGTAGAGCGTGGCGCCCTCTTGCACCAGCAACGCGCTGGTAATGATCACCGGCAGAATCGCGATCACCAGGCACACCATCAAGGTGGTCAGGGACGTCAGGTTGCGGTTCCAGCCGAAGCGCTGCTGCAGGCGGCGCTGCATCGGCGCAAAGATGATGCCGAGGATCACCGCCCAGAACACCGCACCGTAGAACGGCAGCAATATCCAGATAAAGGCGACGGTCACCAGGGCCAGCAGTAACAGCAGGGTCTTGAATTGCAGGTTGGTTTGATTCATGTCCGATCCATGTCAAAAAAGCAGGCCGCGCGTTTGCGTCCAGCTGCTTAGTCCACCACAAATCCCGGGAGTGCCATCTTTGTTGCGGTAAGCGTAGACCCAGATCAATAAAGCCCGGCACACGTTGGGCTACGCTCGCGGCCTTTTGCGACCCGATCCCCATGCCTCTCGTCCTTGCCCCCGAACTGCTCGCCCCCGCCGGCACCTTGAAAAACATGCGCTACGCCTTCGCCTACGGCGCCGACGCGGTCTACGCCGGCCAGCCGCGCTACAGCCTGCGGGTGCGCAACAACGAGTTCGACCACGCCAACCTGGCGCTCGGCATCCAGGAAGCCCACGCGTTGGGCAAGCGGTTCTACGTGGTGGTGAACATCGCGCCACACAATGCCAAGCTCAAGACGTTCCTCAAGGACCTCGCCCCGGTGATCGCCATGGGCCCGGATGCGCTGATCATGTCCGACCCGGGGCTGATCATGCTGGTGCGCCGGCACTTCCCGATGATGCCGATTCATCTCTCAGTGCAGGCCAATACGGTGAACTGGGCCAGCGTGGAGTTCTGGCAGCAGCAAGGGATTTGCCGGGTGATCCTGTCGCGGGAACTGTCCCTGGAAGAAATCGGCGAGATTCGCCAGCAGGTGCCGGCCATGGAGCTGGAAGTGTTTGTGCACGGTGCCTTGTGCATGGCCTATTCCGGGCGCTGCCTGCTCTCGGGCTACATGAACAAGCGTGACGCCAACCAGGGCACCTGTACCAATGCGTGTCGCTGGAAATACCAGGCCACCCCGGCGGTGGAAAACGCCACGGGCGATATAGTCCAGGTGTATCAACCGGAACCCACACTGGGGATCGGCGCGCCCACCGACCAGGTGTTCCTGCTACAGGAAGCCAATCGCCCCGATGAGCACATGCCTGCCTTCGAGGACGAGCACGGCACCTACATCATGAATGCCAAGGACCTGCGTGCCGTGCAGCATGTGGAGCGCCTGACCCACATGGGCGTGCATTCGCTGAAGATCGAAGGCCGCACCAAATCGCATTTCTACTGCGCGCGCACGACCCAGGTGTATCGCCAGGCAATCGATGATGCCGTGGCCGGCCGTGCGTTTGACCGCAACTTGATGACCAACCTGGAATCCCTGGCCCAACGCGGCTACACCGAAGGTTTCCTGCGCCGCCATGTGCACGACGAATACCAGAACTACCAGAACGGCAGCTCAGTGTCCGAGCGCCAGCAGTTTGTCGGCGAGTTGACCGGCGAGCGCCGCGGCGAGCTGGCCGAGGTCAAGGTGAAGAACCGCTTTGCCGTGGGTAATCACCTGGAACTGATGACCCCCGCCGGCAACTTTCACTTTGACCTGGCCAGCCTGCACAACACCAAGGGCGAAGCCATTGACGTGGCGCCGGGGGATGGGCACACGGTGTATGTGCCCCTGCCGGCCGAGATGGACCTGCGCTTTGGCCTGTTGATGCGCGACATCGTGTAGCGGTTCAGATCCTGAACTGACCGACCAATTGCCCCAACCGTTGGCCCAGGTCCGCCAAACTGCGCGAGGTCTGGGCGCCCAACTGGGTTTCATCGGCCACGCTGTCCACCGCCACGGCAATCTGATGCACGCTGCGGTTGATCTCTTCGGCCACGGCAGTCTGTTCTTCGGCGGCGCTGGCAATCTGCGCGTTCATCGAGTTGATGGTGCCGATCAACTGGGCCATGGTGTCCAGGGACGCCCCGGCTTCGTTGGCCTTGGCCGAGGTGCCATCGCCGGCATCGCTGGAGCGGCGCATGGCATCCACGGCAGCCTCGGTGCCTTTTTGCAGGCGGTCGATCATGCCCTGGATTTCCTGGGTGCTGGTTTGCGTGCGGCTGGCCAGGGCGCGCACCTCGTCGGCGACCACGGCAAAACCACGCCCGGCCTCCCCTGCCCGCGCGGCTTCGATCGCCGCGTTAAGCGCCAGCAGGTTGGTTTGTTCGGCAATCGAGCGGATCACGCCGAGCACGCTGACAATCGACGACACGTCCTGCTTCAGGCTGTCGAGGGAGACACCGCTGCTGCGGATGTCATTCACCAGCGCATGGATCTGCGCAATGCTGCCGTCCACCACGCGCTTGGCAGCCTGGCCTTCTGCGTCGGTCTGTTGCGCGGCCACCGAGGCGCCTTGGGCACTGCGCGCCACTTCTTGCGCTGCGGAGGACATCTGGTTGATGGCGGTGGCCACTTGGTCGGTCTCGTGACGCTGGCGTTCCATGGCCTGCTCCGAGCGCTGGGCCTGGTCGGACACCTGGCTCACCAGGCCGGTGAGTTGGGTGGTCATTTCGGTGATCTGGCGCACCAGGCCATGGATCTTGTCGACAAAACGGTTGAATGCGCCAGCCAGGTCGCCGAGTTCATCCTGGCTGGTGATGGCCAGGCGGCGAGTCAAATCGCCTTCGCCGGCAGCAATGTCGTCGAGGTTGGCTTTCATCAGATGCAGCGGGCGCAGGATAGTGTTGGCCAGCAGCATGCCGGCAGCGGCGATCACCAGCAATACCACCACGGCCACGCCGAGGATGCTCAGCAGCACGCCTTCCATGCGTTTTTCCACCTTGGCCTCGACCACCGCTACCTGGGCCTCGATGCCATCCAGGTTCACCGATGTACCGATAACCATGTCCCACTTGGGCAGGTATTCGGTGTAGCCCATCTTGGGCACCAACTCGGTCTGGCCGGGCTGGGTCGAACTGTATTGCAGGTAGTGGCTACCGTCCTTGCCGACCTTGACCAGGTCGCGGTTGACGTAGACACCGTTGGGGTCACGGTTGTCCTTGAAGCTCTTGCCCACGCCGTCGGGGCTGTTGCCCTTGAACAGACGGATGGTCTCGGAGTCGTAGCCGAAGAAGTAACCGTCCTTGCCGTAGCTGGTGTTGGACAGCAGCTTGACCACCTCCGCCCGCGCCGCCGTATCCCCGGGCGCGGCCGCGTCGTAGAGCGGCTTGATGGTGGTCATGGCCACTTCCACATAACTTTGCAGGGTGGCCTTGGCGTTGTTGAGCAGGCGCTGGCGGGTTTCATCCACCTCGTTGCGCGCTTGCCCCTGGAGGATCCACACGGTGGTCAGGCTGATGACCACGGCGAACAGCAACACCGGTACAACGGCGAGGGACAGGACTTTGGCCTTCAGACTCAGACGCATGGCTTTTCTCTCTTATTAAGCGACTTGAGAGGTTATCGGCCAGCGCCGGTGAATCTGTAGATCAGAGTGTCATCGCCGCCAACCAGCCAAACGCCAGCAATGGGATGTTGTAGTGCAGGAATGTTGGCACCACGGTGTCCCAGATATGGTGATGCTGGCCGTCGATATTCAGGCCGGAGGTCGGGCCGAGGGTGGAGTCCGAGGCGGGCGAGCCGGCATCACCCAGCGCCCCGGCGGTGCCGACGATGCACACGATGGCCAGCGGGCTGAAGCCCAGTTGCACACACAACGGCACGAAAATCGCCGCCAGGATCGGCACCGTGGAAAACGACGAGCCGATGCCCATGGTCACCAGCAGCCCCACCAGCAACATCAACAACGCCCCCACACCACGGCTATGGCCGATGAACGCCGCCGAGGCCTCCACCAGCGAGCGCACGTCGCCGGTAGCCTTGAGCACTTCGGCAAAGCCTGACGAGGCGATCATGATGAAGCCGATCATCGCCATCATCTTCATGCCTTCGGTAAACAGGTCGTCGGTGTCGCGCCAGCGCACGATGCCCGAGACCGAGAAAATCAGGAACCCGGCCAGGGCACCGATGATCATCGAGTCCAGCCACAACTGGATGATGAACGCCGAGGCAATCGCCAGGCCGGCCACCAGCAGGGTCAGCGGGTTGTACTGCACCGCCACTTGCTCGACCCGCTCGATGTTCTCCAGGTCATACACACGCTTCTTGCGGTAGCTGATAAACACCGCCACCAGCAGCCCGACCACCATGCCCAGCGCCGGTAGGCCCATGGCGTGCGTGACGTTGACCTGGCTAATGTCCACGCCGCTCTTGGCCACGTTGGCCAGCAGAATCTGGTTGAGGAAGATATTGCCGAAGCCCACCGGCAGGAACATGTACGGCGTGATCAAGCCAAAGGTCATCACGCAGGCGATCAAACGCCGGTCCAACTGCAACTTGGTCAGCACATACAGCAGGGGCGGCACCAGCAACGGGATAAAAGCGATATGGATCGGCAGGATGTTCTGCGACGCGATCGCGACCACCCACAACAAGCCGATCAGCAGCCATTTGACGTGGTTGCCGCCCGTGGCCTCCTGACGGTCGACCAGCAGCAAGGCCTTGTCCGCCAGGGCGTGGGCCAGGCCGGACTTGGCAATCGCCACGGCGAAAGCGCCAAGCAAGGCGTAGGACAAGGCCACAGTCGCACCACCCCCCAAGCCACCATTGAAGGCCTTGAGGGTGGCTTCGATACCCAGGCCACCGGTCAGGCCGCCCACCAGGGCGCCGACGATAATGGCGATGACCACATGCACGCGGGACAGGCTGAGCACCAGCATGGTGCCGACCGCGGCGATGACTGCGTTAATCATGGTTACCTCAAGCAGAAACATAAAAAACAGGCATGCCCGCGCCCAGGCGACCATCGGGTGGCAGCCAGCGTGCAGGCTTGAAGGAGGTCTTATTAGAGGGCGCGCACTTTGCAGCAGGCGGGGCGCCATGTCAAAAAACGGCGCCGTTTTGAGGTTTAAATTGATCGTTTGAATAAAGAAAATCCCAGATCGGCCGATAACCGTGCTCTATATGTTTTTCAGGTAAGGATGTACCGATGGCCCTCAGACAGCTCTCCATTCAATGGAAAATCACCCTGCTCGCCGGCCTGTGCCTGCTGGGGATCGTGACCCTGCTGGTGGGTTTGTCGTTGTACCGCATGGCGCAGAGTTCCGAGCAGGTCAAAGCCTCCAGCATGCAGATGCTCAATGAAGCGGCCCAGGCACGCATCGAGGCCCAAGGTGAGGTGCAGGCACTGGGCATCCGCCGGCAGTTCATGGACGCCTATCAATACGGGCATGGGTTTTCCCGCCAGGTCCTGTTCCTGCGCGAGCAAGCGGAAAAACGCTTCCTCGACGCCTTCGACACCCGCGAAGACCTGACCCGCCAGGTCAAGGCCGCGCTGCAGGCCAACCCGGAACTGCTGGGCCTGTCCCTGGTCTTCGAAGCCAATGCGCTGGATGGCAAGGATGAGTTGTTCGCTGGCCAGGCGGAGCTGGGCAGTAATGACAAGGGCCGCTTCGCCCTGTACTGGTCGCAGCCGACACCAGGCAAGTTGACCTCGATGGCACTGCCGGAAAGCGACATGTCCGACACCAGCATCGGCCCCAGCGGTGAACCGGCCAACGCCTGGTTCACCTGCCCGCGCAGCACGCTCAAACCGTGCGTGATCGAGCCGTACTTTTATGTGATCGACGGGCAAAACGTGCTGATGACCAGCATCGTGTTTCCGTTGACGGTCAATGGCAAGGTGATCGCCTCGCTGTCGGTGGACATCAACCTCAACAGCCTGCAGGCCGTGAGCCAGCAGGCCAGCCACAAGCTGTATGACGGCCAGACCCAGGTCAGCATCCTCAGCCCAACCGGTTTGCTCGCCGGCTATAGCGCGGACGCCAGCCAGTTGAGCAAACGCCTGGACCAGGTCGATACGCAAAGCGGCGCGCAATTGATCAGCGCATTGGCCAGCGGGACACAAATCCGCAGCCTGCGCACCGACCATCAGCTCAAGGTGCTGGCGCCGTTCGCGCCGATTCCAGACGGCAAGCCATGGGGCGTGTTGCTGGATGTGCCGGAAAAAGTCCTGGTCGGGCCGGCTGAAGCACTCAAGACCCAGATGGACGCCGATAATACGCGCGGCACCCTGCTGGAGTTGAGTTTGGGCCTGCTGGCCGCAGTGATCGGCCTGATCCTGGTATGGCTGATGGCCCGCAGCGTGACCCGACCGATCCTCGGCGTGGCCCATATGCTTGAAGACATCGCCAGCGGCGAAGGCGACCTGACCCGCCGCCTGGCCTACGACAAACAGGACGAACTGGGCCAACTCGCAGGCTGGTTCAACCGTTTCCTCGACAAGCTGCAACCGATCATTGCCGAAGTAAAACGCTCAGTACAGGACGCCCGGGGCACCGCCGACCAGTCCGCCGCGATTGCCACGCAAACCAGCGCCGGCATGGAGCAGCAGTACCGCCAGGTCGACCAGGTGGCCACCGCCTCCCACGAAATGAGCGCCACCGCCCAGGACGTGGCCCGCAGCGCCGCCCAGGCAGCCCAGGCCGCGCGTGATGCCGACCAGGCCACCCGCGACGGCCTGACGGTGATCGACCGCACCACCAGCAACATCGGCGAGTTGGCGGCGGACATGAGCACCGCCATGGCCCAGGTCGAAGGCCTGGCCGCCAACAGCGAGAAGATCGGTTCAGTGCTGGAAGTGATTCGCGGCATCGCCGAGCAAACCAACCTGCTGGCGCTCAACGCGGCGATCGAAGCCGCCCGCGCCGGTGAGGCCGGCCGTGGGTTTGCCGTGGTCGCCGACGAGGTACGCAACCTGGCACGGCGTACTCAGGAGTCGGTGGAGGAAACCCGCCTGGTGATCGAGCAATTGCAGAGCGGCACCGAAGAGGTCGTGGGTTCCATGGGCAACAGCTACCGCCAGGCCCAGGGCAGTGTCGAACAGGTCGGCGAGGCCGTCACCGCCCTGCGCCAGATCGGCGATGCGGTCACGGTGATCAGCGACATGAACCTGCAAATCGCCAGCGCCGCCGAAGAGCAAAGCGCGGTGGCCGAAGAGATCAACCACAATGTGGCGACCATTCGCGATGTGACCGAATCGCTGTCGGAACAGGCCAATGAGTCGGCGCGGGTGAGCCAGGCGTTGAACAGCCTGGCGAATCAGCAGCAGGGGTTAATGGACCAGTTCCGCGTCTGAGGGTCGAAGGCAGTCCAATGTGGGGGGGCCCACTACCTCTGTGGCGAACCCCCTCCCACATTTTGATCTACGGTGTGTCAGCCATGGCGTTTGGGTAATTCGATCAATGCCTTCAAACCGCCCAGCTCGCTCTCCTGCAACTGCAACACCCCGCCCCACACCTCGGCAATGTCCCGCACGATCCCCAGCCCCAGGCCATGGCCGTCGATCTGTTCGTCCAGGCGTGCGCCCCGACTGAAGACCTGGTCCCGTTGGGCCTCGGGAATGCCGGGGCCGTCATCTTCCACCGCCAGCAGATAACTGTGCGGCGTCTCGCTGATGCTTAAGCGCACCTCGGCATCCGCCCATTTGCAGGCGTTGTCCAACAGGTTGCCGAGCAGCTCCAGCAAATCCTCGCGGTCCCAGGGTAATTGCAGGCCCGACGCGACGTGGTAGCTGAGGTCCAGGTGTTCGCCATGGATCATGTTCAAGGTGGCGAGCAGGCCGGGCAGTTCTTTTTCACAGTCGAACAAGGCACCCGGCAGGGTTTCGCCGGCCAGCCGCGCGCGATTGAGTTCACGGTTGAGGCGTTGTTGCACCTGCTCCAATTGCTCGCGCAACAGTTTGCTCAGTTCGGGGTGATCCTTGAGCGCCTCGCTCGACGCAGCGCTCAACAGCACCGCAAGCGGGGTTTTCAGCGCATGCCCAAGGTTGCCGAGGGCGTTGCGCGAGCGCTTGAGGCTGTCTTCGGTGTGGGCCAGCAGGTGGTTGATCTGGGCGACCAGTGGTTCCAGTTCCAGCGGCACCTGGGTGTCGAGTTGCGAGCGCTGGCCCTGTTGCAACTGGGCGATCTGATTGCGCGCGGTTTCCAGCGGGCGCAAGGCGCGACGTACGGTGACTCGCTGCAAAAACAACACCAGCAGCAGTGCCGCCAGCCCCAGCACCAGGCCAATCCGACGCATCAGGCGAAAGCTTTCCCGCACAGGGGTGTAGTCCTGCGCCACGCTGATGGAAATCGATTGGCCAAAGCGCTTGTAGTCCGAACGCAGCACCAGCAATTGCTGGCCTTCCGGCCCCAGTTGCAGGTTGCCCTTGAGCCCGGCCTCCGGCAGTCGGGGTAATTCCTGGTCCCACAGCGAACGGGAACGCCAGTGAGTGTCGGCAAAATCGATACGGAAATAATGCCCGGAAAACGGCCGCTGGTAGGCCGGCGACAGGCGCTGTTCATCCAGCTGTACACCGTTGGGCCCGCGTACCAGGGCGACCAGCAGGTTCTCGGCATCGTTGCGCAGCCCGGCTTCCAGGTAGCGCTGCAAACCGGCCTCGAACAACCACAGGCTGGTTTGCGCCAACACCACGCCGACGATCACCATCACGCTGATCAGGCCCAGGCTCAGGCGGCGCTGAATCGACTTCATGCAGGGCTGGCGCCAAACCGGTAGCCCTGGCCGCGCCGGGTTTCGATCACGCTGCGGCCGAGCTTGCGACGCAGGTGGTTGACGTGCACTTCCAGCACGTTGGAGTCGCGCTCGGTCTCGCCGTCGTACAGGTGCTCGGCCAAATGACTTTTCGAGAGAATTTGTTCAGGGTGCAACATGAAGTAGCGCAACAGGCGGAATTCGGCGGCGGTCAATTGGATCTCGTCGCCGTCGCGCAGTACGCATTGGCGCCCTTCGTCCAGGTGCAGGCCAGCAGCTTGCAAGGTGGGTTGGTTGGCCTGCCCGTGGGAGCGGCGCAACAGCGCCTGGATGCGCAGGTGCAGCTCTTCGGGGTGAAAAGGTTTGCTCAGGTAATCGTCGGCACCGGCCTTGAGCCCTTCGATGCGCTCGGCCCAGGAATCGCGGGCGGTGAGGATCAGCACCGGGGTGGCCAGCGCGGCGGCGCGCCATTGCGCCAACACCTCAAGGCCGGGCAAACCGGGCAGGCCGAGGTCGAGGATGATCAGGTCGTAGGGTTCGCTGCGGCCCTGGTACGCGGCGTCGCGGCCGTCGGCCAGCCAGTCGACGGCATAACCCTGGCGCTGCAGGCCGGCCAGCAGTTCATCGGCCAGGGGTACGTTGTCTTCCACCAGGAGCAGGCGCATCAGTCTTCCTCGTCTTTGATCAGTACACCGTTGGTGGCGTCGAGTTTGATCTCTCGAACCACGCCGTCGGTGGTCACCAGTTCCACTTCGTAGGCATATTGGCCGTGCTTCTTCTCAAGCTCGGCTTCCAGCAAGCGCGAGCCGGGATACCGCGCCATGGCCTGCTGCAACAACTGCTCCAGAGGCAGGATCACTCCCTGTTGGCGCAGCGCCAAGGCTTCATCCTGGTTGAGGTCGCGGGCCTGCAAGCCTGAGCAGAACACCACCAGCACCAACGCCATTCGACTGCCAGCGCGTAAATTTACCTTCATTACGTATCCTGATGATTCTTGAGAACCTGCCCGGTGAGCGCGTCCAATTCGACCTCCCATTCAATGCCGTCGGCATCTTGCAGTTCGACTTCATAGACATACTTGCCGTAAGCCTCGTCCAGGTCGGTGTCCAGCAGCGTTGAGCCGGGATGCAAGGCCTGGGCTGTGGCTTCGAGCTGGTCGAACGCGACAATTGTAACAGTGGCAGGCACGGTCAGTGGTTTGTCGGGGTACACGGCTCCGGCCTGAGTCGCCGTGGAGGCGATGATAGCGGCGGCGACCAGAGCAGTGAGGCGTTTCATGATGAGTCTCCGTTACACGATGTTTTTCCTACACCGGCCACGGTAGCTGCTGCAACTTAACTGAAACTGAATTGCCACCATGGCAATTTCCAGCAGGCGCGACGGGCTACGATGTTTATTCAGGATTCACGCGGTATCGTTAACGTTTTCGCGAGCACGCCTGCTCCTACACCCCGCTTCAACAGAGACCGGTATGACAGCCATCCACATCAAGTTCCCCGCCCTGACCCTCAAGGCCGGCAAACGCGCCTTTGCGCGCATTCGCGAACAGGGCCTCAAGCCTGCGGATGTCGGCATACTCCCCGGAGCGGCCGGCGGCCCCAAGGCGCTGGGGATCCAGGGCCTGGACCTGGCGCTGTTCGGCGACTGGCTACCGCGTGCGCCAAGGGAGCGTGCGCTGATCGGTGCATCGATCGGTTCCTGGCGGTTTGCCAGCGCCTGCCTGCCCAACCCGGTGCAAGGCCTGCTGGACCTCGGCCGCCTGTACAACGAACAACGCTTTGCCAAAGGCGTGACCATGGCCGAAGTCAGCCGCAGCTGCCAGCGCATGCTCGACGACCTGCTGGCCGGCCGCGACGCACGGGTGCTGGACAACCCCGACTACCGACTGAACATCATGGTGGTCAAGAGCCACGGCCTGCTCGCCGATGACCACCGCGGGCGCCTGGGGTTGGGCCTGTCATCGGTGATTGCCGACAACCTGCGCGGCCGAGCGCGGCTGGCGCGGCATTTCGAGCGGCTGATCATCCACGACCCGCGCCAGGCACCGCCGGTGCACCCGCTGAAGGATTTCCCCTCACGCTTCCTTGAATTGGACATGGGCAACCTGCGCCAGGCGCTGCTGGCATCCGGTTCGATCCCCATGGTGATGCAAGGCGTGCGCGACCTGCCCGGAGCCGGCACCGGCACCTACCGCGACGGCGGCCTGCTGGACTACCACCTCGACCTGCCCTACCACGGCGACGACATCGTGCTGTACCCGCACTTCACCGACCGGGTCATCCCGGGCTGGTTCGACAAGGGCCTGCCATGGCGGCGCAGCAACCAGCAAGGCTTGCAGGATGTGTTGCTGCTGGCGCCGTCCAAGGACTACCTGGCCCGCCTGCCCCACGGCAAACTGCCAGACCGCAGCGACTTCAAGCGCTTCATGGGCGACGACCCGAGTCGCAACAAGTACTGGCAAACCGCGATGAGCGAGAGCCGGCGGCTGGGGGATGAGTTTCTGCAACTGGCCGATAACGGTGGCCTGGGCGAGCGCTTGCAGGCGCTTTGACCCAGCGGTATGCGCGGCATGGGATCAAGCTGTTAAACTCGCCGCCTGCCAGATACCTGACCGAGCTGAAAAATACTGTGGAAATCTTCAAAGAGTTTACCTTCGAGTCCGCCCACCGCCTGCCCCACGTACCGGAAGGCCACAAGTGCGGGCGCCTGCATGGGCATTCGTTCAAGGTGGCGATCCACCTGAGCGGCGACCTGGATCCCCATACCGGCTGGATTCGCGACTTCTCGGAGATCAAGGCGATTTTCAAGCCGCTCTACGAACGCCTCGACCACAACTACCTCAATGACATCCCAGGCCTGGAAAACCCCACCAGCGAAGTGCTGGCCAAGTGGATCTGGACTGAACTCAAACCGCTGTTGCCGGAACTCAGTGCGATCCGCATCCACGAGACCTGCACCAGTGGCTGCATCTATCGCGGCGAGTAGGCCTGCGATGTTAAAAAACCACCCTTGCGGTGGTTTTTTTGTGCCTCCCGTAGCACCCTTCCACCCTTCCCTTTCTTCGCCACCGAGGAGATGTCCATGGAAACTACCTGGCTGGCCCAAGCCAAACGCTTGCAAGCATTGGCTTCCACGGGGCTGCACTTTTGCACCGATGATTTCGAGCGCGAACGCCTGGAAGAAATCGCCGAGATTGCCCACAGCATGCTGGCGCAGCTGGGCAACGTGCCGCTGGAGCGCATCACCGGGCTGGTTTCGGATTTCGCCCAGCGCTATTCGACGCCGATGATCGACGTGCGTGGCGCGGTGATCGAGGGTGAGCGCATTCTGCTGGTGCGCGAGGCCACCGACGGCTGCTGGGCGCTGCCCGGTGGTTATGCCGATATCGGTTTGTCGGCGGCGGAAAACATTATCAAGGAAATTCGCGAGGAAGCCGGGCTGAGCGTTACTGCGCGGGCACTGTACAGCGTCACCCACAAGGCCAAGGGGTTGTATCGGCCGGATGTGCGGGATTTCTACAAGTTGTATTTCCT
This sequence comes from Pseudomonas sp. BIGb0381, assembly GCF_024809815.1. Classification (NCBI taxonomy): domain Bacteria; kingdom Pseudomonadati; phylum Pseudomonadota; class Gammaproteobacteria; order Pseudomonadales; family Pseudomonadaceae; genus Pseudomonas; species Pseudomonas sp. BIGb0381. The sequence continues at coordinate 61,085 of NZ_JANUEN010000014.1, read as the reverse complement.
GTGTGAACGGGTGGATCAACTGGCGCCGGTGGCCGGGTTCGAGACCACCGAGGTGGGCTTTTTTACCTTGGACGACCTGCCGCCGCTGTCCCGTGGGCGCACCATCGAAAGTGATCTGGAGGCGGCGTTTGCCTTTCATCGCGGCGAGACCACGCAGACGCTGTTCGACTGATCCAATTTGTACCACTGCTGCACCGCTTTCGTGCCCGATTGGGCACAGCGAACACGCCTACCTGCGTTTCCCCCCTATTTGGCTATAAATACTGTGCACAGTGCACAGCGTCGACCGTGCGCCTGTCACTGCCGCTGATTTGGCACGCCCGGTGCAATAGGCCTGCGTCACTCATTCAGGGAGCACGGACATGACGCAGCAAGAACCGGGTAACGATTACCCCTTAAGCGAAGTCCCCATGCATGCGCGCAAGGGCCTGGCGTCGACCGCCATGGTGCTGTTGGGCTTTACCTTTTTTACCGCAACCATGTTTGCCGGCGGCAAGCTCGGGGTGGCGTTCAGTTTCACCGAGATGCTCGGCGTGGTGGCCTTGGGTAACCTGCTGCTGGGTATCTACGCCGCAGGCCTGGGTTACATCGCGTTCAAGAGCGGGCTGAACTCGGTGTTGATGGGCCGCTTCTGCTTTGGCGAGGTGGGCAGCAAGCTCAGTGACTTGATCCTCGGTTTCACCCAGATCGGCTGGTACGCCTGGGGCACCGCCACGGCCGCCGTGGTGCTCGGCAAGTATTTCGAGCTGAGCCAGGGCAGCGTGCTGGCGTTGATGGTGCTGTTCGGCCTGGTGTTTTGCGCCACGGCCTACGTGGGCTATCGCGGGCTGGAGATTCTTTCCTACATCGCGGTGCCGGCCATGGGCCTGTTGCTGTTGCTGTCGATGTGGGTCGCCACGGTGAAAGTCGGCGGGCTGGATGGGCTGCTGGCGGTGGTGCCGACCGGCGAGCTGGATGTGTCCACGGCGATCACCCTGGTGTTCGGCACGTTCGTCAGCGGCGCCACCCAGGCCACCAACTGGACGCGGTTTTCCCGCTCGGCCAAGGTCGCGGTGCTGGCCAGCCTGATCGGGTTCTTTATCGGCAATGGTTTGATGGTGCTGATCGGCGCCTATGGCGCCATCGTCTACCAACAGCCCGATGTGGTCGAAGTGTTGCTGCTGCAAGGCTTCGCCATGGCGGCAATGGCCATGTTGCTGCTCAATATCTGGAGCACCCAGGACAACACCATCTACAACTTCGCCGTGGCCGGTTGCAACCTGCTGCGCACCAAACGCCGCAAAACCGTGACGTTGACGGGTGCGGTGATCGGCACCTTGCTGGCGTTGCTGGGCATGTACGACATGCTGGTGCCGTACCTGATCCTGCTGGGTACGGTGATTCCGCCGATTGGCGGGGTGATCATGGCGGACTTCTTCTACCGCTGGCGCGGCCACTACCCGCGCCTGGCGGATGCACGCCTGCCGGCCTTCAACTGGGCCGGGCTGGTGGCGTACGCGGTGGGGACCGTGCTGGCGTTCAACTCGCCGTGGGTCGCGCCATTGGTGGGTATCGCTGCCGCGTCGCTGACCTACGTCGTACTCACCGCCGTGCTGCGTGTACCCTTGGCTGATGCCCGGGCATGAGCCTGACGATTGCGGATGTACTGGCGTTGCCGGGCCTGGAATCCATGTGCCTGCGCGCCGGCGCTGCCGCCCTGGATAACGTCGTGCGTTGGCCTTATGTGGCGGAAAACAGTGGGATCGCCGAGTGGGTGCTGGGTGGTGAATTGGTGTTCGTCACCGGCATCAATCACCCTCGGGATGAGGCCAACCTCCTGCAACTGCTGGACGAAGCCTGCCAGCGCCAAGTGGCCGGGCTGGTGATCCTGACGGGAGCGGCGTATATCCAGGCGATTCCCCAGCGCTTGCTCGACGCCGCCGAAGCCGCCGGCATGCCGCTGATCGAGCAGCCCTACTCGCTGAAAATGGTGCTGGTGACCCAGGCGATTGGTTCGGCGCTGATCCAGTCCGAACAACTGGGGCGCTCGCGGCACGACGTGCTGGAGCGCTTGCTGACCGGGGATTATCAATCCCTGGATTTGCTGCTGCATCGGGCCGTGCAATTGAACATGTCACTGGCCGGGCATTGGCAGGTCGCCCAACTGCAGGTGGAAGGCAGTGAGCTGCTGTTTGCCCAAGGCGACGCGGCACAGGTGGAGGCGCAGCTGGCGCGGCAACACGACGCTATCAGTCGACGCTTGCGTCAGTTATCGGCGGTGCTGCCGGTACTGGGTCGCGCCGGGCAATGGACCCTGCTGCTGCCGGCACCGGATGCCGTCACGGCGTTGGCCAATCGCCAACAATTGGCCAGTTGGCTGAACCCGCTCAACCTGCGCCTGGCACCGCTGAAATTGTTTATCGGCCTGAGTGCCGCTTCACACCCACCCGCGCACCTGGCCCAGGCGCAGGACGAAGCACGCCAGGCATTGGCGGCGGCACGACGGTTCAGCGAACGTGCCGGGCTGTGCGTGTATGACGAACTGGGCGTGCTCAAGCTGCTCAGCGGCGTGCGTGATCGCGCCCTGCTCGACCAATTCCTCAATGAACGCCTGGGCCCGCTGCTGCGTCACGACCTGCACCACGGGCCCAGCCTGATGCCGACCCTGGAAGCCTGGTTTCACGAGAATGGTAACCTTGTGGCTGCCGCCCAGCGCCTGGCCGTACACCGCAATACCCTGACACACCGTGTCCAGCGCATCGAAGCCCTGTGTGGGCTGACGCTGGATAACGCTTATGACCGCCTGGACATCGGCATCGCCCTGATGATCTGGCGGCTGTCTGCCTGATTGTTTTTAGCCAAGAGGAACTTGCCCATGCACATCATCAACGCCCGCCTGCGCAACCGTGAAGGCCTGCATGATCTGCACCTGGAACACGGCCGGATCGCCAGCATCACCCCACAAACAACAGCACCGTTAATGGCGGCCGATGACCTGGATGCGGCCGGCAACCTGGTGATACCGCCCTTCGTCGAACCGCATATTCACCTCGATGCCACCCTCACCGCCGGCGAACCGCGCTGGAACATGAGCGGCACCCTGTTCGAAGGCATCGAGTGCTGGGGCGAACGCAAGGCCACCATCACCGAGGAAGACACCAGGACCCGCGCCAAAAAAACCATCCAGGCCCTCGCCGCTCACGGCATCCAGCATGTACGCACCCATGTCGATGTCACCGACCCCGACCTCACGGCGCTCAAGGCCATGCTGCAAGTGCGCGAAGAAAGCACGCACCTGATCGACCTGCAAATCGTCGCCTTTCCCCAGGAAGGCATCGAGTCGTACCGCAACGGCCGCGAGCTGATGGAAGAAGCCATTCGCCTCGGCGCTGATGTGATCGGCGGCATCCCTCACTTTGAATACACCCGCGACCAAGGCGTGAGTTCAGTCAAGTTCCTGATGGACCTGGCCGAGCGCACCGGCTGCCTGGTGGATGTGCACTGCGACGAAACCGACGACCCGCATTCACGCTTCCTCGAAGTACTCGCCGAAGAAGCCCGCAGCCGCGACATGGGCGCCCGCGTCACCGCCAGCCACACGACGGCCATGGGCTCCTACGACAATGCCTACTGCGCCAAACTCTTCCGCCTGCTGGGGCACTCCGGGATCAGCTTCGTCTCTTGCCCCACCGAAAGCATCCACCTGCAGGGCCGCTTCGACAGCTTCCCGAAACGCCGCGGCGTCACCCGGGTCAACGAGCTGCTGGAGGCCGGCATGAACGTATGCTTTGGCCAGGACTCCATCGTCGATCCCTGGTACCCGCTGGGCAACGGCAACATCCTGCGCGTGCTGGAAGCCGGTTTGCACATCTGCCATATGCTCGGCTACCGCAACCTGCAAAGCGCCCTCGACCTGGTGACCGACAACAGCGCCAAGGCCATGGCCCTGGGTGACCGTTACGGTCTTGAGGCCGGGCGCCCGGCCAACCTGTTGATCCTCTCGGCCGACAGCGACTACGAGGTGATTCGCAGCCAAGGGCTACCGCTGTACTCGATTCGCCACGGCAAGGTGCTGATGAAACGCCAGCCGGCGCAGGTGGAGTTTGTATAAGCACGCCGATCACACGATTGAGTCGAGATCCAGCGGTTGTGCCCTCCCCAGCTCACTCTGCGCAGCGGGAGGGATGCTGGCGACCTGAGGCAACTCCTGGTTTTCACGATGGCGAAGCCAGCGCTTGAGACTGGATTGCACGTTGGAGGAGTGGCTATGGCTGCCATACACATCACGCGCTTCAAGACGACGCCAGCGCAGGGTTTGCAGGCGCTCGCGACTGGTGTGCAGGCGGTCGATCTCGGCGTTCAGCGGCTCATGGTATTCATAGGCACGGTCGTTGGCCGGGCGCTGTCGAGTCAGTTCACGCCGCTTGTCTCGCAGTTGTTTGCGCATGGTCGCAAGGGCATGGTCGAGCAGTTCAAACTCCCTTTGGGTAACCAGAGGACCGTTGCTATCCACAGCTTGTTGCCAGCGACGCAACGTCGCCCAGGCGGCCGGGATGTAGCTGGCAGTCATGAAATGCTGTTTGTATTGCACCAACTGCTTGATCAGGCCATCGCGATCGGGCATGTCACCGCGCGTTTGCCATGCTCGGTTGCGGCCGGCTTCTTCAATGGACTCGCAGCCCGGCTTCCACAGCACGGACGAATGCGTACCGTCCGGGAGCACGATCGGCATGAAGTGCTGTTGATCGCCGTGGTGTTGGTAGGGGTTACCGCCAATACGCACCAGGCCGGCGGCGAATAACAGGCCCCCGGCCGTGGGGGCGCTGAACAGCGTGACGGCACCGGGGATCCAGAGTTTGGCGGTGGTGTTCATCCAAGGGGCCGGGACGCTGGGGACCGGGTCGTTGTGGTTGACGATGCGGTGGTGAACCAACGTGGAGGCGCCGGTGTTGAACTCAGAGTCGGCGGCGCGGGGGGCGCCGTAGGTGTAGAGGAGGATGTTGTAGTTACGCCCTGGAATCCGACGTAACGCTTCGGCCAGTAACAACGCAATTGCGCCGCCCAAGCTATGACCACAAATGACTATTCGTTGGCCTATGTGAAATTGACTGAGGTAACGCAGCACGAAGTCACGCATAGCTCGATAAGCCTGATAGAAACCTTCGTGCACCTTGCCGATACCATCGGCGAATACAACTTGATGGGCGTTTGCATCCCGTAGTGCGTCGGCCGTGCTGAACGTGCCGCGCACTGAAATCAGGATCACCTCATCGTGATGGGTGATGAACGCCTGGGTGTCAGTGCCGTCCTTTTCATCATCAAAGAAGTGCAAGCTTGCGGGGTGTTCCTGTTTCGCCCCCAGCTCCGGGCGATTTTGCAGGTACAACTCAGGGTCGAAGGGCAGGACTTCGAAGCGCCTGGAATAAGGGACATCTTCATAAAGAGGGTAAAAGCGCTGAGTTTGCTCGGGATCAACTCGCCAGGCTTCGCGGTATCCAGACAGTTGTTTGGCAAACAGATTTCCAACGCTGGGGTCCAGCGGAAAATGGACTTTATCAACGGGTTTCTCAGACGGCTCCTGCCCAAAATCGCAGTAACTCAACGCTGCAAACAAGGCCAACTGATACAGGTTCAACGCACAGAACTTATCTTCAGTGCAGAGCATCGGGCGCAGGGCCCGCAGCGGTCGAACTTCGAGAACGGTATGGTTACTGGGGAACAGCACGATACCCGACAAGGTTGGCTGGGGCGGGCCAAATCCCAAATCAGCCATCATTTTCAATGCATGCCGTGGGGGGCGCAGGGGCGTTTCTTCCACAGAGGGAAGATGCGCGATATGGCGAACCAAGTCGCTCACTTCAACCTGGTAAAACCGATCTGCGTTCTGTCGTCCAGGATTGCTTTCGGTTCGTCGACCATTGGTATTTGAAAAGCGGGTTTGTTCAGCTCGGACTTGAAGATCGGTGATGGGTAATGGATAGCTGTCTCGCTGCCGCAATGTTGAATAATAGTCCCTCTCCACCTCATATGGAGCATCTAAAACCAGCACGACAGGACCTCGACACTGCCCCTCCAGCCGGGCAAACCCTTCCCCATTCAAATGCCCTTTGTACCGCTGCCCTGAGCTGTCAAAAATCTCATATCTAAGCCCTCCATAGGCTTTTCCATCACCTGATTCGTCCACTAGACAAAAACTCAGCCAACCTCCATGCAATGTGCAAGCGGGCATACTTTCCTTAAAAAAAGGGTGCTTCCATTGTTCCATCGTCATGCCTGGATATCCTTATTCAGTACAAGTTGGATATATGTCGCATATACGCCCATCGGGCATTTTAATGGGCTTGAAGTCGGTAGTATTCCCGTTACAGAACGCATACAGATCATCAAAATCCTTCCCTAGACAGCGCTTCCACCCACTAGGAACCCGAATCCAGTTATCGCCCATGTAAGGTCGCTCTTCGGGATTAAGCCCTACTTTTATCAGTACCTTTTGCCCTCCCAGTTCATCTCGCAGCAAACCACCTCTCGCACTAGCTTTAGGTGGCGCCCCACCGTCGCGCAAATATCTGCATTTAAGGACCTTTATGATTACGTGCTCCGGCCCCGCAGTCCGAAACAACCACTGACATTGCCAAGACAGTTCCTGAACTCCCGACTCAGGCATTCCTGGCCTATCACCTTCCAGACGATCCCGAATGGAAATCCCCCCAATATCCCCCCCAACATCCGAATCCCGCTCGCCCCACTTCGCATAAAGATCAAAGTCCACACTGCGCAATGCCAGCGGACACCCCTGTACCATTTCACTCAGCGGCAATTCATAACTCGCCCGACTTGCCACCGGCTTGTACTCGGTAAAAAAGACCTTCCGCTCCGGCCTCTTGCCTCTGCGCCTTGGCAAGGTGCAGGTCTCGCCCGTTGCGGGCCCGTAGTTAGCGGCAGTTTTAAGCTTAAATTCCGCAGGTAAATCCACCTCCAACGTAAAGCGATCAACCGGCTTCATCGCACACCCCGAAAGTCCCGCCATTGCCAGCGCAAGCAACACGCCCCATACACGCTTACTCATCCTTGTTCTCCAACATGTGCCACTGCTGCTTAACTCGTTCAAAGTGATCCTGCGGTGTTTCTCCAACCATCGGCTGCCACCGAATCACGCTGCTGCGAGTGGCCTCTTCCAACCGTCGCACGACCAGGAACTCCAGCTGTTCCGGGTTACTCCATTGCCAGGCGCGAGCCTGCTCAAGGACCTGGGTCAGCCAGACTCTTGGATCATGAAATTCAACCAATGCCGCCAGGTCTTCACTGTGCTCAGCCAGCAGGTAACGCAGGATATTGGCGTGCAGGATGGCGCAGGCATTCGGGTTGGGCGTGTTCAACCAAGGGGCTGGCTCGGGCACCGGATAGTCACCGGGAGCAGGGTTGTCGCCACAGTGCCAACTGCCTTCATGCCAGTAGCACACACTGATCAGTGGGCCGAGGAATGCTGGCCATTGCTCAAGACCCAGATGGCTGAGTGCACGCGCCAACGTACGATTGTCGTGAAGGCGGTACAGCGTCCGGTTATTCTCCGGTCCGACCAGCAGCCGGTCGCGCCAATGCCGGGACATGTGCGTCAGGTCCGCGTTTGGCAAACTGCCCAACCACCCCCAATTCATCTCAGGTTCCTGCAGAAGATCGAGCAATGCGGGCTCCCCTACCTGATCCAGCAACAGGATCACGGGGCCGGCCGTGGCCATTTCCGCCAGTGGGGTTTGTGCGTAGAGGCGGCAGTACGCTGGAAAACCACGTGCCGCCAACAGTGGCTGGCAAGCTGCGTTACTACCCTCAAGCATCAGGCACAGCCTGTACCCCGCCTGCTGCTGTTGGTTCATCCATCGGTGTGGAAGGTTTTCCATCAGGCTGCCCTCCCGCCGACAGTGCAGAGGCCTTCGCGGCAGCACTCGCATACAGGGCAGAAGTCCGCATCCAGTTGTCTGGCCAAGTGCATGATGGCGCCCTGTGTGGCAGAGATTTTCGGGTTCTCGGCAACCAACAGGGAGTTCGCCGACCCGGTCGCGGACGGGGTGCCACCGAGGGTGATGGGCCGACTGCTGAAAATGCCGCCTGCCTGGATCACCAAGTGCTCCCCGCCGGCCTTGAAGCTCAGTTGTACGCCCGCGTCGATCACCAGGCCGGCACCCGCTTTGAGATGCACCTGTTGCCCGGCTTCAATCACCAGGGTCTGCCCGACATAGGTCTGGCTATCGCCTTGCACGTCCAGATGGTCGCTGGCTTTGAGCACAACCTTGCGGTCACCGGTGACGTGACGATGCTCCTCGCTTTCCAGGCGAACCGCGCTTAACCCTCGGATGATTTCATGCCGCTCACCGGCCACTTCCAGGCGACTGTCATGCCCCACCTGTTGCTCCAGGTCCCGCTGAGCCCGAAGGTAGATGAGTTCCTTGCCACGGTGGTCTTCCAGGTGCAATTCGTTGCCGCCGCCTCCGCCCGGGGTGCTGCGACTGCGCAAGATGCTGCGGGTCTTGTGTTGCGGCAAGGAATAGGTCGGCATGTGCAGCGCATTGGGCAGGCAACCGTTGATCAACGGCTGGTCCGGGTCGCCCTCAAGGAACGTCACCAGCACTTCCATGCCCACCCGCGGGATCATCGTTGCGCCAAACCCGTCTCCGGCCCAACCAGATGCCACCCGCACCCAACAACTGCTTTTGTCATCGCTCTTGTCCAGTCGATCCCAGTGAAACCGTACCTTCACCCGGCCGTATGCATCGCAATGCACCTCCTCACCGGCAGGCCCGGTCACCGTTGCGGTCTGGGTGCCGTGGATGGTCGCCTTGGGGTGCTTGAGAGGGGGTCGATACGGTGCACTCCAGGGTGTCGCAGTGAAACGGTTGCGATACCCCTGGAATCCATCCACCTCACCTGCCGCGTCCTCCAGCACCTGCGGTTGATAACCCTCGTGACGGACCGAAGTGATCAACCATAAATCATTGCAGGCCGGATCCGGATGGTCGTGCAGCTCAAGAAAATACCCACTGCGCAGCACCGCCTGGTCGCTCTTGCCCAACGCTCGATATCGGCCGATCTGAAGGCGCTCCAACCCCCTGCGAGCCAGGCGCGCGCCCCGTGCATGGCCGGTAAACCCAGCCGGGTAGTGGTAGTCCTCAAGAGGTTGCGCTGAGGCAGAACCCGCGGTGTCTTGCAGGCATAAGGACGGATGCTCGAAGTCATGATCACGACGCACCGTTTGCTGGCTGCGGGTAGCCAGGCGTACGTCGAAACGCTGGATAACTCGCGTTTCGGCCAGCGGCCCGCCGGCAGGCGAATAACGCTGCGCAGGCAGGCGGCGAAATACGGTCTGGTCGTCGCCAAACACCAGCACATGCTGGTTCTCGCTGTGACGGAAGTGGTAATGAATGCCCTCCTCTTCACACAGCCGCTGGATGAAATGCAGGTCGGTTTCCGCGTATTGCACGCAGAACGTACGCGGTGGGTAGACCACCGGCCCCAGTTCAAAGGCATAGCGGTCGGCCAGGATGCCGTGGTGTTCGAGGACTGCCGCGATGATCTGCGGAACGCTGCGCTGCTGGAAAATCCGCTGGTCGCGTCGATGGGCAAGGTAGGCGAGATGCGGCGCCAACGTCAGGTGATAACGGGTGAGCCGCCGCCCAGGGTCATCGCGGCCAATTGCGTAAATCTGCCCGTTCAGGCCTTCATTGGCGTCGCCAAAAGCCAGGTAGGCGGGCTGGTGGAGCAGTGACTCCAGATCCAGTGAAGGGTTTTCGCTGACCACCTGCACCTGGATGAAAAACGGCTGATCAAGCACCTCCTGGCCTTTGAACGCCAGTACTTGAAAGTCAGTCTTTATGCCTGGAAGGATTAATTTGAAACGTGACGAAACAAACGCGTTAACCATCCGTTGTTACCCGCCAATATCGATATTTATTACCGGACTGAAATACTTCCCCCGCCAAACATTGAATAAGTTGCCGAGAAAAAGCGCCTGAACACCTTGAAGCTTAGCGATCTCAGAAAAAAATCGGCCCCCAAAAAAATAAAAAAGAAGTTTCGTACAACTGAGATTGAAGTGTCTTTTACAAAACAACAAACCGAGCCAATGTGCCACCTCTTAAAGTATAAGAAATGCCCTACACCAACTTTTATCTAATCAATTAATTAATAGCGAAACAGCTGACTCCCACTCAGGGCGTCAACTGTTCAAAAGACTTCATGTCTGAGGCCGTGCAGTCCCGAACAGACTGACGCTCAGCAGCGTATCAACCTGGGTATGCAAGCGTACTGGCGCAGTGCCGCCCGGCATCACCACCGCGACATCATCGCCCTCAACCCAACCCGCTCGCCACGCCGCACATGCCACGGCACTGGCGCTGGTGCCGGAGGACGCCGTGGGGCCCTCTCCCCGCTCGAACACCCGGGCAACAACACGGTTGCCGGATTGCCTGGCGACCCATTGCAAATTGACTCCGGCCAAACATGGCTCGCCGCTTCCTGCCGGGGGGGCGAAGGCAATCGCCTGCAACGGTTCGAACAGCGCCGGCTGTTGCATCAGCAGATTGTTCGGCAAGGCTGACACGTGTTCGACCAAGGTCACACAATGAGGATTGCCCACACGCACAAACTGACTGTATGCCCACTGTGGGTTGATCACCGCCAACGCCTTCACATGGCTCAGTTCAATGCCGCCCAGGAACACCTGCTCCACCCCTTGCGCACCCACGGCAGATGGCCCGAATCCGGGCAAACCCAATGCCAGCCAGAATCCAGAGCGGTGTTCATAGACAGCAGGCTCGACCCAAGTCACCACCGGCGACACCACGTCAGGCTTGTCATGGTGCACGCGCAAATCACAGGCCTCGGTCATCAAGCCCTGGTCAGTAAGCGCCTGGGCGAAAATCGTCAACCCATTGCCACTGCGCTCGGCCAGGGAGCCGTCGGTGTTCACGATCAACAGGTCAAACGGCGGCTCGGCCTGGAACGGGCCAACCAGCAAGCCATCACAGCGGTGGGCCTTGGCATTGGCCGGGCGCGGCGTCGAACCCCACTCGCATTCGGAGCTTACGGCCGACGCAGTCCAAGCCTCGCGAGTCCTCGCGGCATGCGCCGCGCTGTTGGGCACCTCGATGCCCTGCTGTCGTAAAAACGCCGGGCTGGCGACCCCGTAAATGTTGCCCCGTGCGTCATAGAACTGGGTCATGGCGCCACTTGCCTTGCAATCTTCATCGATGCGTCCGCTCGGTTGTCTACAGGATTGGGCGAGCAGCGTATTACACAACGCAGGGTGTGTGGGAGGCGGTCCGGAAGGTGGTAATCCACCGTGAGAAACCCGGGGTTCACCAGTTCCCACAGGAATTACACACCTTCCGGAACGCCAACCCATGCGTGGTTGCCAACGCCTATAACGTTCCCGAATTGTAAAAAAAATCATCGGCGCTTATCTCGAGGGGAACCCGGCTCGCCCCCCAAGGCCTGATGTGCAAGGATGTCGCGCCGGACATCGTTCGTTGAACGCTAAACCAAGGATTTTTCATGACTGCCATCCCCACCTCTGCGCCCGTGGTTCCCGGGCGTCTGGAGCAAATGTCGACCCGCATCGCTTTCTTCATCGCCGGCTTCGGTATCGCCGCCTGGGCTCCCTTGGTGCCCTATGCCAAGGCGCGCGCAGACCTGAGTGAAGGCACGCTGGGTCTGTTGCTGTTGTGCCTGGGGGTGGGCTCGATCATCGCCATGCCGGCGGCGGGCGCATTAGCGTCGCGCTTTGGCTGCCGACGGGTGCTGACGGCCGGTACGATCATGATCTGCCTGGCCTTGCCGATGCTGGCCACGGTCAGTTCGATTCCGTTGCTGATGGCCGGTTTGTTCCTGTTCGGTGCCGGCCTGGGCACAGTGGATTCCACGGTCAACTTGCAGGCGGTGATTGTCGAACGAGCCAGCGGAAAAACCATGATGTCGGGGTTTCACGGATTGTTCAGCCTGGGGGGGATTGTCGGCGCGGCGGGTGTCGCCGGGCTCCTGGGGCTGGGCCTGTCGCCACTGCAGGCGACCTTGGTGGTGATCGCTGTCATGGTGGTGGCGCTGCTCAAGGCCGGCCCACACCTGTTGCCTTATGGCAGTGAAAGCTCAGGGCCTGCCTTTGCGGTTCCCCATGGCGTGGTGCTGTTTATCGGCTGCCTGTGTTTTATTGTGTTTTTGGCCGAAGGCGCGGTGCTCGATTGGAGCGCGGTGTTCCTCAGCGCCGAGCGCGACCTGGATGAAGCCTACGCCGGGCTGGGCTACGCGGCGTTCGCCTTGACCATGACGGCGGGGCGATTGACCGGTGATGCCATCGTACGGCGCCTGGGCGCTACCTGGGTAATCGTGGCCGGTGGCTCGCTGGCTGCGGCCGGTATCTTCCTCGCCACGCTATCACCCGCCTGGGAAATGGCGCTGTTGGGCTACGCCCTCGTAGGGGCCGGCTGCTCAAATATTGTTCCGGTGCTTTACACTGCCGTCGGCAAGCAAAACGTCATGCCGGAACACATTGCCGTCCCGGCCATTACTACCCTCGGGTATGCCGGCATTCTGACCGGGCCTGCCGTAATCGGGTTCATTGCCCATGGCAGCAGCCTGGCAACCGCCTTCCTGTTGATCGGGGTACTGCTGGTAGCGGTGGCGGTCAGCGGAAAAATACTGCGGGTATGAACGAAGAAAAACATGAGCCTCTTGAGTCTTTCAAGAAGCTCATGCACGCCTGAGCGATTTATCTCCCCTTCTCTTCCTTATCGTTTTTCAACCAGCGATCAATGCTGTAGTTCTTCAACCAGCCATCATCGTTGTGGCTGCCGAAAATGTTGGTTCCGTTAGCCTTGGTGCTGTCCAGCGAAGCCAACAGCCCGGGTCGTTCGACCAGATTCTTGGCCATGTATACCTGCTGCTCGCTGTATTTCTTCTTGGGGAACCCAGTGGCCATATCCCGCACAACCTGACCATTTTTGTCTGTTTCGTCAGGATCCTTGCTCATCTCGATAATCGTCTCTTTCTTCACATACCGGTGCTTTTCGAAAAAAAAGGTGCGGTCTTCCGACGTGTCCCGCAAGTCATCAAACATGCCCCTGAACGCCTGGACGACCTGTGCGTCGGTTTTCGCATGGTAGGGGTCGGCGCTCTGAGTGTTGGGATTGGTATTGCCAATCATCAAACTGGCGGCTTTTTCGAGGCTGTCCGGGGTGATTTCATTGCCCTTGCCAACAATCGACTCGCCCAGTCGTGGGCGATTGAGTATCTCCCGGGCAAGCATGATCGTACGTTCGGGGACCTTGCTCTCGCCAGGTTTCGCGTTGGCTATGTTCGTCAATGATTTCAGGGTCAGGCGGCCACCTTCCTTGAAATCACCCAGCATAGGAAAGACGTTGTTCAGTTGAGTCGCCAGCAGGTGGTCGTCCGAACTGACATAGGGGTTCCCCACATTCGACATGCCCCCGTAGAGGTTTTGACCGTCGAAATGCCGCTGGGCACCGTTCGCGAACTTACTATCGAATGAAGGCTGCTGCGTGGGGAGCGATTTGCCAAGCGCGCGTGCATCTACCCCGTATCGGGCATGGCCGTTCCCCGTCGCTGTATTCAACCCAGGCGGGACACCCCCTGGATTATTGATCATGAAAGACATAGTTCATCTCCAGCATAGTTAGATTCCGTGGACCGGCCCCTGGTTGTTCGATCGTCAAAAACGCCTCGAAATCAACAACCAGCGATTAAGTGGTTCTCGGAAAACAGTGGTTCCGGAGAGAGGCCAAATGGACTCCAGTAAAATTTGAGTGTTTGTAACCGCACGGCAGCATCAACCTAGTTTCTGCTTGCGCCACCAAGCGGTCAGGCCATTGAGCAGGCCGGCGTTTTTCGGCGCAGTAGTATCGTCATGGGCGCTTTTTTCCTCCACCCGCATGCCCCGGAAAAAGTCACCCGCAACAGGTGCCTGGAATTTGTGCTGGCCGACAAAAGCCTTCATCCGCTGGGCTTCGGCCGCATGTACATTCGAAGGGGCAAAGGTATCGCGCGATGCGGCATCCCTCTCCAACAGCGTGGTGTCCTCTGCATGGGGGTTGCGAAAAAGCTCTTGGCAGCTGGGCTGGGATGAACGAAACGAGGTTGAAGTCATTGGTTAGCCCTCACTCAGAATCTGAAAACCGCCGGAGTTGATTGGTGCCGGTGGATAAAGTCTGTGTGGCGAATTGGCGTAAACAGTTCCTGAAAGGATGGATGCAGGCGCCGCATCCGATTCGCGGCGCCTGGGTGTCGCTCAGCGAGCCAGAAAGTAAAGCCCAGCCCAACTGATCTTATGGTCACCCGGCCTGCTGAGCAGGTCATCCATCTGCCTCAGCACATCACTGCGCTTTAGAATTTCCTGGGACAACTGGATCAGGTGATCCCTGGGAGAGTCACCCGTCAGGTTTTCGGCAGCCAGCTTTCTCAGATCGTTGACGTTCAGTTCTCGGTTCCAGGGGCTGCCTTTCAACTCGTTGAAATGCTCGAGCATCTCACCCGCCAGTTCCTTGTCAGTCTTGTATTTGAAGTAGTTTTGTCCGTAGATAACTGCGTTCACATTATTCCGGTCGATCAGACCATCGAGCGCACCGGTAGAGGTGTGCCGGTCAAGCGCACTCATCAGTTCCGGACGTCGCAGCAGTTCTTTGGCCAGGCGAATGTTCTCGTTGACGCTGGGAAACGGAGACCAACCTTTATTCGCCATCGCTCGAATGCTGTCGGCACTGATATACCCAGGGTTCCTGGGGTCCCTGAAGGCATTGAAGTTGTCACGCAGCTGCATTGCCAAGTCTTCATTGTTCTTGAGGGAGTACTGCGGGTCAGGCCTGCCTGGCAAGGTAGGGAATGGGCGTGGCGGTGGGTTGCTGATGACAGGCATGGGGCGGGGTGGAGGATTGCTCCAACCTGGATGGTGCGGTGGTCGCCCCCAACCCAACCATGGGTTCACCCAATGCCTGATCTGATCCAGTAAACCCGACTGCGCAGAAGCGCTTTTTTGATGGGCCGCGGGATCTGCAACACTATTACGCGCTGTCGCCTGCGATTGACCGCCGAACACTGGCCCGGCCGCGCTTTCCCGGGACTGGAAGCTGACGTTTGCAGCGTTTTGACCGCTGAAGGATGGTGCGACCGGTGCCGCACGGCCGTTGTTTGCCGCAGGGCTGGATTTGACCTGCGAAGAATCAGGGTTTGATGAGGTGGGTACGGGTGTATCGAGCATCGATACCGACATAAGTTTCTCCAATACGGTGAGCGCAATCTTCAGCCGGGCGCTCCAACCATGAAGTCGAAGCTTGTCAGCTAGCCCATGTGTGGCTTTTTGTCGGAATCGGTTCCTGATCAAGCAGCAAGATGCATCGAAACAGTGTAGGAAATGAGCAGAAGAATCGCAGCCCGGCCAAGGACTGCGATATTTCCAAACCGGGACGGATCAGAACCCGACGCTGGCCTGAACGAAGAACGTACGCGGTTCGCCCAGGTACAAGCCGGCATTGTTATCACTGGAACGGGTGTAGTGCTGCTGGTCGAAGATGTTTTTCACGCCGACGCCCAACTTCAGGTTCGACAACTGTTCGCCGAAGTCATAACCGCTGCGCACATTGACTGAAACATAACCTGGGATATCGCCGAACCGCCCGTCCGCCGTGCCTTGGGTGATGTAAGTGCTGGTGGTACCCGGTGCGCGTTGGCCGGACTGGGCGTACACATCCAGGTTGTGGGTCCAGTGATTGATGTCGTAACGCAGGCCCAGGGTGGCCACCTCACGGGAGTAAAGCGGCAGGTCACGGCCCTTGAACGGTACGTCGCCTTCGGAGGTGGCTTTGGTGTAGGTGAAGCCGGCATTCGCCGTGAGGCCGTCGAGGCGCGAGTCCAGGTTCGACAGGTCGTAGTGGGCCGAGGCTTCCATACCCGTGTGTTGGGTAGCGCCGAGGTTGGTCCAGCCCACATCGTTGCTGACGTATTGCAGCTCATCCGAGAAGTCGATGTAGAAGAATGTCAGCTCGCCCCCCCACACGCTGTCGTTGTAGCGTGTCCCCACCTCGTAGGTCTTGGCTTTTTCCGGGTTCAGGCCGTTGGCGGTCTGGTCGCCGGTGCCGCCCTGCCCGAGTTGGAAGTATTGCAGGCTGCCAAACGAAGTCTCGTAGTTGGCGAACAGTTTCCAGGCATCGGACACGTGGTACATCACGCTCAGTGCCGGCAGCGGTTCGGTGTTGTGGATTTCGCGGCGTTTTTCCTGAGTGCGAGTGCCGTTCAGCGCAACCACCGGGCGGTCGTGCCATTCGGTACGGATGTCTTCGAAGCGAATACCCGGGGTGATGGTCCACTTGCCGATATCGACTTTGTTATCGATATAAAAGGCGCTGGCCTCGGTGCCACCGGTGCGGTCCTGGTAGACATGACCATCACTCTGCCCGCCCGGTGTCGGTACGTTATTGACCAGGTTGAGGCTGGTGGCCTGCTCGTGCATGCCTTCTTTGAGGTAGCGATAGCCGACGCTGACTTCCTGGGTGCTGGGGCCCACGTCGAACACATGGGACACCCGTGGTTCGATGCCGAAGGTGTAGTAGGTGCGCGGGTAGGAGCCAAGGGTTTTCAGGTCGCGGTTGGCGATGTTGCTGCCACGGAAGCTGTCGGAATAGTAGGTCAGCACTTCAGCCTGGGTGCGGTCGTCGATCTGCCGGATGTACTTGAAGGACACGTCCTTGCGGCGGCCGCTGAAGTTGTCCCAGTCACGCACCGATTGGTAGGGGTTGGCGTCGAACTGCTTCTGGGTCAGGCCACCGGGCATGTCGGCGCTGGCGTCGTAATAATGGAAGTTCAGCGAGAAGTCGTCTTGGTCGGTCGGCGCCCAATGGGTCTTGAAGATCACGTCGTCGATATCGTTGCCGTTGTTGCTGTTGCGATAGCCGTTGCCATTGACCCCGGAGTACAGCAAAGCCGCGCCGATGCCGTTATCGGCCGTGCCGCCGATAAAGGCGTTGTCGATATGCTTCCAGCCGCCGTGGGCCGAGGTTTGCAGGGTGCTGCCGACTTCGCCGGAGAACTTCTCGGGAATCGCACGGGTCACAAAGTTGATCACGCCACCGACGTTCTGTGGCCCATAACGCACGGAACCGGCGCCGCGCACCACGTCGATGCTGTCCAGGTTACCGGCGGAAATCGGTGCCATCGACAATTGTGGCTGGCCATACGGGGCGAACGCCGCCGGTACGCCGTCGATCAGCACGGTGGAGCGTGGCGACAGCCTCGACGTCAGGCCGCGTACGCCAACGTTGAGGGAAATATCACTGCCGCCAGTGCCGTTGGATTCCTGCACCTGCACGCCGGGCACGCGGCGCAGTACGTCGCCGACGTTCATTGCGCCCTGCTCGACCATCGCTTCGCGACGGATCACCGTGCGCGCGCCGGGGTGGTTCTGCACCACGTCGGCGTCGGCATCGCCGAGCCAGTCACCGACCACCTTGATATCGGTGGTACCCAGTTCCAGAGGCGAGCCGGCTTCTCCGGTGCCTTTGCTCAGCGGGCGCAGGGTCACGGAGCCCGCGTCGATCTGGTAATCCAGGCCGCTACCTTGCAAGAGCTGGCGCAGGGCCTGCTCAGGGGAAAGGTTGCCGTCTACCGCCGGCGCCTGCTTGCCGGCGACCAAATCGGGGCTGAAGAACACTTGCAGGGAAGTCTGCTGGCCCAACTGGCTCAGCGCCGCGCCCAAGGGTTGGGCCTGGATATGAATACCCTCGGCAGCGTAGGCCATAGGCAGGGAGGCACTGACAGCGAGCACCAGCGCCAGAGGTACCCAGCGGGAGATTTTATTGTGATAGGCGGCAAGTTTTTTCACGTCGAACCTAGTCCTGTGATCGCAAGAGTACACGGCTGTTAATGCAAACCAGTTGCAGTTGCAGGAGAAGACGAAGAACTCGAAAAAAACCTGAATGTCAGCGTGAAATAATTTCCTGGCTGCCGTCCGGCAAGGTGCGCAGTGCGACCGGAAGGATGTGTGGCAGGGCCTTGAGCAAGGCATCGGTGTCGTCGGATTTGAACACGCTGGTCAGGCGCAGGCGACCCACAGCCGGCGTGCCGACCCGCAGCGGTTGCTCGCGGTAGCGGGACACTTCCCGGACGACTTCACTCAGCGAGGCGTTATTGAAGACCAGCTTGCCGTTACGCCAGGCAGTCAGTTCCTCGGTGTTCACGTCATAGGCCGCTGCTACCCGCCCTTTGCTGTCGACCTGGGTACCCAGGCCTGCCGTCAGCGTCACCACGTTGTCCACAGAGTGCCCCTGCACCTTTACGGTACCTGCCTCGACCATCACGCGGGTCTGGTCATCATCGCGGCGGACATCGAAACGGGTGCCGGTGACCGTCACCTGCCCGGCCCCGGCATCGACCACGAAGGGCCGGCGGGTATCGTGCGCGACGCTGAACATCGCCTCGCCCTGCTTGAGTTCCACGCCGCGCAGGTCCTTTTCATAGTGCACCGCGACCACGCTGCGGCTGTTGAGGTCCAGCACTGAACCGTCGGGCAACGCGACCTGGCGATGCTCACCCACACGCGTACTGAACTCGGCGCTGCAGGGTTCTGGATGATCAAGCCCGCTGAATAATCCCAGGCCCAAGGCAGCAGCGACGACACTTGCGGCCACCGCATAACGCAACACGGCTTGGCGCTTGGGGCGTTCGGCCGGCCCATCACAGAGCGCCTGCAAGCGGGCCTTGGGCAGCAGGTCAGTGGCGCTCCACATTCCCTGCAAGACATCGAATTCGTATGGGTGATCGGGATGCTCATTGCGCCAGGCCTCGAACCGTTGACGCTCAGAGGCACTCAGTTCGCCGTCTTGCAGGCGTACAAACCATTGCGCGGCTTCGTCGCGGGCACGGTTATCCATCATGGAAGGTCCTGTTTCAGAGCGAGCGTGTGTCATGGGGCCATCGCGTCCAGGCGGTCACGCAAATGCCGCAGGGTGCGGATCATATACTTTTCCACCATATTTTTAGACAAGCCCAGGCGCTCGGCGATTTCCTGCTGGGTCAGGCCCTCGATCTTCTGCCAGATGAAAATCCTGCGGCAGTTGAGCGGCAACTCGGCCAAGGCCCGTTCGATAGAGTCCGCCAACTGGATCGCGTGCATGAAATGCTCCGGGTCGCCGCCATGGGGCTGGCGCTGATCAAAGGCTTCCAACGCCATGGCTTCCCGCCGATCTTCGCGTCGGTAGGCGTCCACGGCGATATTTCGCGCAGTTTGATGCAGGTAAGCGCGCGGTTGCTCTACCTGGGAGGCGGTTGTCTCCAGCACTCTCACAAAGGTGTCATGGGCCAGGTCCTCGGCCTGCTGACGATTTCTCAGGCGGCGCGTCCAGGTTCCGATCAACTCTTCGTAGTGCTCGAAAAAGCCTGTTCTGCGGGGCGGCTGAGGGATCATCGCGGGAGCACTGGGGAGGCGGGGCATGAATAGTAATGCTTCCTATTAAGCGGAGCAATTGCTACCCGTCGACCGCGACACTGCCTGGAGACTAAAGCGCCTGTTTAAGGCGACTCAATTTCTCCCGGCTGCCGCACACGCTCATCTGGCACCATTTGCGCAGTTTGTTCTTGGAGATATCCAGGAATAGCCAATCACAGTCGGTGGCCGTGCAGCACTTCAAGGCGCGAAGATCACCGGACACCAGCAATTGCGTGGCCTCGATTGCCAGCCGTCCGATCAACATTGCACTCAGTTCCTGGGCAGAGGTGCAGGTTTTCCACGCCCAGGCCGGCGTTCCGTCAACCGTGCGCAGTACACGCCAGGCGGTGCCTTGCTGGAAATTCAGGTTGATCTGCTGCAAGGCGTCATCAGGCGCAGCCTGACGCAAGGACAACGGATAAAACACGGCATACAGGCATTCGCGGAACGCAATGATGGCGTCCAGATCCGGTTGGTAGGAAATAGGCGACTCAAACACCATGGCCTTGTATTCAGCGAACTCCTGGGCGGAGATCAACGAGGCGTGCAGCGCCCATTCAAAGAAGAACTGAAAACTGGTGAGCCGCTCTTCCATTACCTTGAGCGGCGACCCAGGGCGGCGGCCGTTGGTTGTATTGATGAAGTCCAATACCTGAACCCCGCCAATCAGACGGATGGATTTTGCAGTGCCGGTGAAATGCGTCATGCCTGCTCCTGAAAAAACGCGGTATGGCTGCGATGGCGCAGATTACCTTGTTTTCTGAACGTGCAGGCACCGCCACCTCGGCGCGAAGACCAGCGGCTATGTGCGCTCGTTGTTGCGGGCCATCCAATCGAGAATAGTCGCGACAGACTGTTCGACAGACAGCGCCTGGGTGTCCACGTGCACTTCTGGAAAGATCGGCACGTCGTAGTTCGAATCAATACCGGTGAAGTGTTGGATCAGCCCCAGGCGGGCTTTTTTATACAAGCCTTTAGGGTCACGTTGTTCCGCTGTTTCCAGCGGCGCGTCCACATACACCTCGACAAAATGCTCATTGCCGACAATGGCGCGCGCGTAATGCCGGCTGGCCGCCGACGGAGAGATCAGCGCCACGATCACCACCAGCCCAGCGTCCAGCATCAAGCGCGCCACTTCGGCGACCCGCCGGATATTCTCAGTGCGGTCGCTGTCGGTAAAACCCAGGTCCCGGCACAAGCCGCCGCGCACCGAGTCGCCGTCAATGATGCAGGTCAAGCGCCCCTGTGCCTGCAAGGCCCTGTCCAACGCATCGGCAATCGTCGACTTGCCGGCAGCCGAGATGCCCGTCATCCAGATGACCAAAGGCTTTTGCGGTATACGCGAGCGTTCGGCGCCGAGATGGCTGAACGCAAACGCATGCAGATTCCGGTCTGGACGTTCCGCAAAATGACTCATGGCCGCTCACCCTCCGTCACCGCCACAGGCGGTTTACCCAACAGGAATACCATCACGCATTGCACGAACAGCAACAGCGCAACCACCCAGTAGACGGTGGAGAACGAGCCGGTCAGGTCCTTGGAAAAACCGCCCAGGAAGTTGCCGCACACACCACCCAGGCCGATCAGCACATTGGCAATACCAAATGCCTGGGTCAGTCGGCTGACCGGCACGATTTGCCCGATGTAGCTGGGGACAAGCCCGAAGATGGGGTAGAACGCCAGCGCAAACAAAAATGCCGCCAGGTAAAACAGCGGGAGGCTGTTGAAGCTGAACACCAGGGTGGCGGCCAGCCCCGCACTCAGAAAGCACATGGCCAGCGACGCCCTGACGCCCACCTTGTCGGCAATCCATCCCACCAGAAAGCCCGAGGCCATGCCCACCGCGCCGATGGTGGTCCAGACAAACCCGGCGTCCTGCACCGACACCCCCAACTCATCCCGCAGGAACGGAGCCAGGTAAGTCTGGAACGGCAATAGCGCCATCCCATTCAAAAAGGCAATGGCCCAGGTCAGGTACAGCGAGCGACTCAACCAAGGTGCGTGGCTGTCGAAGGCCGTCGAACGCTGCCCGGAAAAGCCGGCGTCCTTGTCCGCCTCCATGTTGCGCAGCAGAAACCAGGCCACCACGCACAGGGCCACCGAGATCAGGCCCGCAGTGAGCCAGATCGAGCGCCAACCACCCTGCAGGGTGAGGAACGACACCAGCAAGCCATTGATGAACACGCCGTAGCTGGTGCCACTGGAAATCAGCCCCATGACCCGCGAGCGATTACCCGGGCTGAAGCCCTTAGTGACAATCTCCGCCAGCGGGATGTACACCGAGGCCGAGCAGCCGCCGAGCAAAATCAACAGCGCCCCGGATAACCAGACACTGTTGCTGACACTCAGCCCCAACAACGCCAGGGATGTCATCACCGTCGACACCAGGCTGATTTTCCAGCCTTCGAAAAAACGGCTGATATAACTGGTGACCGATGAAAACAGCAGGAAGCCGATCTGCGCGCCGCCGGTGATCAGGCCCACCGTGGTGTAGTCGAAACCGATGTCGCGGCGCATGTCCACCACCAGGTTGGCGAACAGGTAAACGCCAAACCCGTAGGTACTGGCCACGAACCCGGTCAACACCACTGCCAGCACGACGCTGTCCAACGGGCGCGCGCTACTTTGTACCCATGTGCTCATCAGGCTCTCCTTAAACGGCGCGCGCCGTGTGGATGACAAAATCACAATTCATCATGTCGTAGTCACGCTGGAAATCCCCGTAACTCTCATGGGCGGAAAATCCGGACTTGA
This sequence comes from Pseudomonas sp. BIGb0381, assembly GCF_024809815.1. Classification (NCBI taxonomy): domain Bacteria; kingdom Pseudomonadati; phylum Pseudomonadota; class Gammaproteobacteria; order Pseudomonadales; family Pseudomonadaceae; genus Pseudomonas; species Pseudomonas sp. BIGb0381. The sequence goes on along the minus strand of NZ_JANUEN010000014.1, from coordinate 38,878 downwards.
GCACCTCCCCCTTCAACTCGCCCGGCAACAGCGGATAGACCTGCAACCGGTACTGCTCGGCGTTATCGAACGAGTAGATGAACTCACACACGTGTTCATCGACCTGCCCCAAGCCAACGGATGCGTGTGTACCGCAGTAATAGTAATTACCACTGGATTTGAACTTGCCTGCGCGAATGGCAAAGAAATTACGTTGATCCACAATCAGCAAGCCGCCCGGATTGAGCAATGCCCTGAACTTCTCCAGCACCTCCAACCGTTCATGGGCTGCAAACACATGGCACAGCGAACTGCCCAGGCACACCACGGCATCGAAGCGCCCGAGCTCAGCAGGATCGAGGGACTGCCAGTCCCGGTAGTGCGATTCGATCGCCAACCCGCGTTGCCGAAAATTCTCCCGGGCCTTGGTCAACATCGTGCTGCTGCCATCCGTAGCGACGACATCAAACCCCGCCTGTTTAAGCTGTACCGCATGAAAACCACTGCCCGTGGACACGTCGATCACCGACTTCACACCGTGCTGCCTCAGCAGGTTTTCAAAGAACCCGTTCTCCCCCGCCTTTCTTTTCTCCCAATCGATCAAATCATCCCAGCGTTCGACGAATTTTTTCGAGTATTGCGTTGCGTAACTGGCGACTTCGCTGCGCTTGTGCACCGACATCTGATTCATCACACACCTACCAGGTTGAATGTTTGAAAGACAGGTATTTGCTCGACAATTCGTGGGCAAACTCGGCGGACTGTTCGATGGACATGGTTTTCTTCGAGTACCCCAGCATCGCCTGCATCACCGCCATGCATTGCGGGTTATAGGTGACAGAGCCATCGCAATGAATTTCATCGATGCCATCCTGGCTCTGGCAGATGGTATTGATGCGCACCGCTTCGTCCTGGGGGCATTCGGCGCTGAACTGCACGTTGATCTGCCCCTCCTGCAACCACACCGGATAGCCGCCCGGCAACCCCAGCGGGCCGGGCGCGTGCACACGCACCGGCGTGGGCGAAAACAGCCCTTCGATCACGGTGACGGCCGAGCACGCCGTGAGGAACTGCCCATCGATACCGCCCAGGCGGCGGAACTCGGATTTAACCGTGGAAAAAATCGCTTCGGCCGGCAGGTGGGTCACGGCCGGGCGGTCGCGAACCTCATACAGCAAGCGGTAACTGGCACGCGGGGGCAAGCCGCCGCGCGGCACGTAGTGGCTGAAATAGTGCTGGGCATACAGGCACACCTGCACATCGGCAGGCTCACACTCGAGCAGCCGCGCGATGGAAAATCGCACTGCCGGGATCAGGTTGGCCACGTTGCCCACCCCGATATCCGGCGCCAGACCGACCCTGGCCAGGATCGGGTTGACCGCATCGGGAAAGGCCGCGTTGACTGTCCTGGTCACGATGCCGGAGGCTTTTACCGCCTGCATCAAGTGATGCATCAGCGTCAGGTGCATGGGAAGCCAGGGGCCGAACTGCGCCTGGTCGAGTTGCTCGAACGAGAGCTTGGGCAACCCGGTGATTACCCGCCACGATTGCAACGACGCGCAGTTCACCACCAGGTCCGGCGCCTCTTCACGCAGCACCCGCGTCACCCGGTCGATATCGGTGAGGTCGGCGATCACTGGCTTGATTGCGATGCAGTGCCCCAACTGCGCACACGACAATGCGACCAGGTTGCACAGCCGCAAGGTCGTGTCTTCATTACGCCCCAGCACCACGAATTCAAAGGCATTTTTCGGCCCGAGAATCTTCAGGATCTGCAGGCACAGGTTGCCTGCGCCCACCAGCAGCAGTTTCTTCTTGGGGGTTGACGGGCTCATCGTGGGTAGGCTCCGTTGTCCACCGCAATGACCTTGCCGGTGACATGACGCATGGCATCGCTGATCACCAGCAAAATGACCTCGGCAACGCCGCCGGGCAGGATCGGCTCCTTGAGGATTTCCTGGCGCGCGTACTCGGCGCGGCGGTATTCGGGGATGGTGTCGTAGATGGCGGTGTCGTGGATCAGCGCCGGCGACACCGCGTTAACCCGCACGAACGGCGCGAAATTCCAGGCGTTGGCTTTGGTCAGGCCGATCACTGCCGCCTTGGTGGCGCCGTACAAGGCATCGCAACTGCCCACTTCGCCGGCCACAGAGGCGATATTGACGATGCTGCGCGGCGCTTCGTGTTTCATTTCCCGTTCGGCGAAGTCTTTGGAGAGATAAACCAGTGCCTTGAGGTTCACCGTCAGGATTTCGTCCACTTCAGCATCGGAATAGGCGTAAACGCTTTTGCCGTGGTAAATACCAGCGTTATTAACTAAGGCATGAATCGTTGCGTGGCGCTCGTACAGTGCCGGTATAAAACCCTTGATCAGCGCATTATCAGAAAAGTCCGCGACATGGGTTTCCAATACATCCGCCGTGTAAGTGCGCTGTAACGCACACAGGCCTTCGGCGTCCTTGTCGGCACCGATGACGAAATAACCTGCCTGGATAGCCTTTTCCACAGTTGCCCGGCCAATCCCATTGGCCGCACCGGTGACAATCAACTTTTTCATACAACAATCCTTATTGGCAAAATTCATTCATGCGTGCGTAGAAGGGTCGGTGGTATTCGTAAAGGGCTTTTAATTTTGGCGACTGACCGAAAGCGTCCATATCGAGAGGTGGTGTGTGCGGCAACGCAATGCGCTCACTGTTCTCCGCCGCCACATGCCAACTTCTCCAGGTTTTCCACTGTCGCGGGCATTCGCGTTTCCATGTCATGGCATGGGGCAGAAATTCAATCTGCAAGTAGTCACACAGTTTACGAATGACACGCTCCGGCTCCGCGGCAAGGTCATCGGCATTAATCACATAAGGCACTTTTCCGATGAGTTTGGTCACCACGCAGAAAATCTCGTACAAGGCTTTATGCCCGATGGCCTGCACGGGCATATCGGGGTGTACCCGGTAATGGGAAATAATGCTGCTGGCGGGCTCGCGAATAATAAAAATATTGTGTTGTTGCGCCAGAAAGTCCCGGTCAACTTTCAAGTCATCCAGGCAGTGGTAACACATGTCTTTGTGAAACACATTGGCACTTTCCCGGGCCTTGAGCAGTTGCTCTTTTATGCCTTGATACGTGGTGGGCAAACTGTGATCCCACTCATCCGAAGGAATCACTGAATCTGCGGAAAATGCCATATGCGCAAACGGCTCGTGGAAGACCTCAAAATCCCCCCGCTCGAGAAACACACGCTCCAGCACCGTGGAACGGGAACGCGGGTGCGCCCACAACCCGACCATCTTGTTCATGCCAGCACCCCATATTCAGCAGCCAGGATGGCGTTGAGCGAGCGTGCGAAAGGCTTCGCTACCGGACACAGGCGCACGCAGTAATCGGTCAGGCGCCGATGCGCACTGTTGGCCTCGTTGCAGGCGTTGATAAACGCCTCATGATTGCCAAAGTCGTAGGGTTCGATGCTGTCGATGAAATAGGCTTCGCAGAAGTACGGAATGCGGATGAGCCTGGCGAACGTCTCCGCCGGCACCTGTTGAGGTTCGCGGGCGGGTGCCACCGGCTTGCCGTGGCTTTCACGCTCGATCAGAAACTCCACCACATCCGGCGTCAGCGTGTAGCACGTGGTCGTCAGCCCGGTCTTTTCCAGGTGCCAGCAGTGCTTGTGGCCACGCTCGTCAACGTCGACCTTGATACTGGAAAGCAGGGTTTTGACCGGCACTTTCGAGCCCGCGACCAACGCCTGTATCTGCTGGTAAATCATTAGCTCGGCCCAGCGCATGTCCTCCGGCCCCAGCGCCAGGCCACGCTCGGCGGCCTGCAAGGCGAACTCGGGCTGGCAGGAAAAACGCCCGATCATAAAGGTGATCACATACTTGCAACGGCCGGTGTCGACACCATTGCGGCGGGCACTGGCGATGCCCCGCTCTATTGCCTGGATTCCGGCCTGGAACTGCGAAACAGTGAAGCAGAACGTGATGTTGACCGAAACGCCTTGGGCCACCAGGTGTTCGATCGTCGCGAAACCCTCCTGGCTGCCCGGCACTTTCACCATCACATTCGCGGCCAGGCGATGCAGCTCCAGGCCTCGTGCGGTCATGCGTTCGGTGCACCGCACATCCGAAGGATCGACCTGGGCGCATATCCAGCCGTCGGCCTGAGCCGATTGAACCCACAGTGGCTTGAGCGTCGAGGCACCTTCAGCAATCACTTCGTTGTACAGCTGCTTGCGCAATTCCCCGGGAGACAGGCTGGCCAGGTTAAAACGCGACGACCAATACTCTTTCTTGTCGAGGATCGCCGCCGTCACCAGCCGGGGGTTGGTGGTCACACTGCTGAAGCCCCAAGGCTGGGAGAGATCCTGCGGCATCAACTGTTCGATATGGGCGGCCGCCGCCGGGTACTTGTCCAACAAATGTTTTTTATATGGTGCGTACACCACGGGCGACGAATCCCACCACACTTCCGAACAGGGATCATTACGTTTAAGTCGCTCTATATAACCCAGTGTGCCCACAACACTTGCTCCTTGAGTAACTTGATCAATGAGGGTCGGTAACTCACGCATATCGGCAAACGGTAACGCGCCGGCTTCGGCCAATATTCGATGTCGAGACACCGGACCAAAACCCAGGACTTGTATAGTGGCTGCAACGGCGGCTTGAATCCCTGTGACACTGTCTTCAATCACCAGCGCATCACAGGGCTCAACGTTGTAAGTTTCACACGCCGTTAAAAACACCAGCGGATCAGGCTTCCAACGCCCCAATTCATAACAACTGAATATTCGCCCCTCGAAATAAGGCAATAACCCCACAAGGCGTAAACACTGTTCAATCTTATTGCGCGGCGCACTCGAGGCCACGCAATAGGGAATCTCCAGCACGTTCAATACGTCAAGTATCCCATCGGTCGCTTTTACATTAAGCGTCAATGCTTCCAGCGCTCGAACTCGGAAGTCCTCTTCAAACTGAGGGGTCAAATAAATACCCAATAACTGTTCTGCCTCGCGCAGACAATCGGCAATCTTTCTTCCACGAAAGTGCTCAATGAAATACGCACTATCAAGTGTTTTGCCGTTCTGTACCTGAGCATTAAGCATGGCAATCAATACAGACAGGGTGATCTCTTCGCTTTGGACGAGTACACCGTCGCAATCGAAAATAACTAACTTGGGCAACGTCGTAGCTCCCTGCTCTGGTAGTTCCCCTATAGCTGCCGATAAACACATAGGCATCTCTTATAGGTGACTCCGCATGACTTCCGAACTACCAGCGGAACGGGTTGAGGTGTGCTTATAAGACACGGGGCAAAAAATCCTGTCAAACGCTTTTTAGCGGTTTTTTAGTATCTTATGGTTATTTTTTATTCTTCTGTTATTCCATTTTTCACCATGGTTGTAGTCGCTAATTTCACACGGCTGAACTTCCGTTACGCGCCGTCAGTCAGCTACTTGAACTCACGAATTTAAGGCCGGGTGGGCAATGCGTATCTCGTTGGAACAACAAGTAGCACTGGTCACGGGCGCCAGTTCCGGTATCGGCGCCGGTGCGGCCAAGGCTCTAGCGCAAGCCGGCGCTGCGGTGGTGCTGAATTACAACAGCCAGGCCGCGCCCGCCGAAGCCTTGGCAGAGCAGATCAATGCCGAGGGTGGCCGGGCGATTGCCATCGGCGCCGACGTGTCTAAAGAGGCCGATGTAGAACGCCTGTTCGCAAAGACCCTCGAAGCGTTCGGCCATCTGGACATCCTGGTGGCCAACTCCGGTATGCAGAAGGACGCAGCCGTGGTCGACATGACCCTCGACGACTGGAACGCCGTAATCGGCGTCAACCTCACCGGCCAGTTCCTCTGTGCCCGTGCGGCGGTGCGCCTCTTCAAGCGCCAGGGCATCCGTGAAGGCGTATCCCGTGCCGCCGGCAAAATCATCCACATGAGCTCGGTGCACCAGTTGATCCCCTGGGCCGGCCATGTGAATTACGCGGCGTCCAAGGGCGGCGTGGACATGCTGATGCGCACCCTCGCCCAGGAAGTCAGTGAACAGCGCATTCGCATCAACGGCATTGCGCCGGGGGCGATTCGTACGGCGATCAACCGTGCTGCCACCGAAGGTGCGGCGGAAAAAGAGCTGCTCAAGTTGATCCCGTATGGCCGGGTCGGCGACGTAGAGGACGTGGCCAACGCCGTGGTATGGCTGGCCAGTGACGCCTCCGATTACGTAGTCGGCAGCACCCTGTTCATTGATGGCGGCATGAGCCTTTACCCGGAGTTTCGTGACAATGGTTGATTTGAAAAACGAACCACAAAGCGCCATCGACGCCCATGGCATCATCGGCGATATGCGCAGCGCGGCGCTGGTGAACGACAAAGGCAGCATCGATTTCTTCTGCTGGCCGGAATTCGACAGCCCATCGATCTTCTGCTCACTGCTGGACACCCCCGATGCCGGCACTTTCCAACTCACCCCGGACCTGCCCAACGCCCGTCGCGAACAGATCTACCTGCCCGACACCAATGTGCTGCAAACCCGTTGGCTCAGCGATGAAGCCGTGGTGGAAATCACCGACCTGCTGGTCATCAGCGAAGAGATCGACGACTTGCCCCTGCTGATTCGCCGTGTGCGTGTGGTTAGCGGCACGGCCACCCTCCACCTGCGCTGCGCCGTGCGCCATGACTATGCGCGCGCCCCCACCGAGGCGAGCCTGGATAACGCCAGCATCTGTTTCAACGCCGATGGCCAGCCGGGCATGCGCCTGTGCGGCAGCCATCCGTTGCAGATCGAAGATAACGCCGCCGTGGCCCGCTTCACCCTGGATCAGGAAGAAGGCGCCGAGTTCGTACTCGGCGGCCAGGACGATGAACGTGTGGACAGTGGCTGTACCGACTTGGCGCTGGACCACACCTTGAAGTTCTGGCGCGGCTGGATCGCGCAGTCGAACTACCGCGGGCGCTGGCGCGAAATGGTCAACCGCTCGGCCCTGGCCCTCAAGCTGCTGACCTCGCGCAAACACGGCGCAATCATCGCCGCCGCCACCTTCGGCTTGCCGGAAACCCCCGCTGGCGAACGCAACTGGGACTACCGCTACACCTGGATCCGCGACGCCTCGTTCACCGTCTACGCCTTTATGCGCCTGGGCTTTGTCGACGAGGCCAACGCCTATATGCGCTGGCTCAAGGGCCGGGTCAGCGACTGCTGTGGGCAGCCGACCAAGATCAATATCCTATACGGCATCGACGGCCGCCAGGAGCTGCCCGAAACCGAGCTGAAGCACCTCAGCGGCCACGGCGGCGCCAAGCCGGTGCGCGTCGGCAATGGCGCGGTCGACCAGGTCCAGCTGGATATCTATGGCGAGTTGATGGACGCGGTGTACCTGGTCAACAAGTACGGCGAAGCCATCTCCCACGAGGGCTGGAAACACACGGTGGAAGTCGCTGACCAGGTCTGCGAAATCTGGAACCAGAAAGACGTGGGCATCTGGGAGATGCGCGGCGAGCAGCATCACTTCCTGCATTCGCGGCTGATGTGCTGGGTGGCCCTGGACCGTGCGATCCGCCTGGCCTCCAAGCGCTCGTTGCCGGCGCCGTTTGCACGTTGGGACCAGACGCGCCAGGCCATCTACGCCGATATCTGGAGCAACTTCTGGAACGAAGAGCGCGGGCATTTTGTGCAGCACATCGGCAGCACCGCACTGGACGGTTCGATGCTGCTGATGCCGCTGGTACGCTTTGTCGCCGCCACCGATCCGCGCTGGCTGAGCACGCTGGAGGCGATCCAGAAAAGCCTGGTGCGCGACGGCATGGTCTACCGCTACCGCAACGACGACAACGCGATCGACGGCCTGCAAGGCACCGAAGGCGCGTTTGCCGCCTGCTCGTTCTGGTACGTCGAGTGCCTGGCCCGCGCCGGGCAAGTGGAGAAGGCCCACCTGGAATTCGAACAACTGCTGCGCTACGCCAATCCGCTGGGTCTGTATGCCGAAGAGTTCGACAGCCAGGCCCGCCACCTGGGCAATACGCCCCAGGCGCTGAGCCATCTGGCCTTGATCAGCGCGGCGACGTTCCTGGATCGCAAGCTCAGTGGCGAGAAGACTACCTGGCAGCCCTGAGATCCAGTCAGCGCCCTGTCTTCACAGGCAGGGCATCCCGTCATGTCTTTCGACTAGAGTTTCAACACCTGACAGGAGCCCATCATGACCACCGTCCCCCCAATGCTCTACGTGCGCACCTCCATGCTCGATGTGGCGTATGAAGCCCACGGCCCTACCGACGGCGAGCCTGTAATCCTGCTGCATGGCTTCCCCTACGACCCTCGCGCTTATGACGAGATCGCGCCGGTGCTGGCCGAACGCGGCTACCGGGTGCTGGTGCCGTACCTGCGCGGTTACGGCCCTACGCGATTTATCAACGCGCAGGTGATGCGCTCCGGCCAACAGGCGGCGCTCGGCAAGGACTTGCTGGATTTCATGGATGCGCTGGCGATCCCGCGCGCCACCCTGGCGGGGTACGACTGGGGTGGGCGTGCCGCGTGTATCGTCGCGGCGCTGTGGCCCGAACGAGTGCGCGGGCTGGTGACCGGCGATGGCTATAACATCCAGGACATTGCCAGGTCGCTCACGCCACGGGCGCCGGCGACGGAGCATCGGTTGTGGTACCAGTTCTACTTTCACACCCAGCGCGGTGTGGACGGGCTGACGGCCAATCGCCGCGAACTCTGTGAGTTGCTGTGGTCGTTGTGGTCGCCGTCCTGGGCCAAGGGGCCGGGGCTGTATGGGCAGACGGCGCCGTCATTCGATAACCCGGATTTTGTCGAGGTGGTGATTCACTCCTATCGCCACCGCTTCATGTATGCGCCTGGCGATCCGGCGCTGGAAGCCATCGAGCAGGCCCTGGCGCGGCAACCGGCGATTGCGGTGCCGAGCATTTCGCTGTGCGGCGCCGATGATGGCGTGGGCCCACCGCCGGAAGAGGACGACGATGTGGAACACTTCAGCGCTTTTTACCGACGCCAGGTGTTGCTCGGTGTGGGCCACAATATTCCCCAGGAAGCGCCGCAGGCGACACTCGACGCCCTGCTTGAATTGCTCGCCTAGGCCACCGGCGAGAACCGCTCGCGGTAGGCCTGGGGCGTCACCGACAAGGCCCGCATAAAGCTGCGGCGCAAGGTTTCTTCGCAGCCGAAACCACACTGCACGGCGATGCGTTTGATCGACGCCGTGCTATCGGCCAGTTGCCGGCGCGCGCTTTCGACACGGATCAGTTCCACCGCGCGCGCGGGCGTCTGGCCGGTTTCGGCGCGGTAGTGGCGCACAAAGCTGCGCTCGCTCATCCCAGCCTGGGCGGCCAGGGTCGGGATACTCAGGTCGAGGGTCAGATGTTCGGCTATCCAGGCATGCAGTTCGGTGAAACGGCTACCGCCCTTTTGCAGGGACAGGGTCACGCTGAATTGCGACTGGCCGCCGGGGCGCTTCAGGAACACCACCAGGTGCCGCGCCACTTCCAGGGCCACGGCGCGGCCCAGGTCTTCTTCGACCAGGGCCAGGCACAGGTCGATGCCGGCGGTCACACCGGCGGAGGTCCACACCGCACCCTGCTGGATAAAGATCGGATTGGACTCCACGTTCAACGCCGGAAACTTGCGCGCCAGTTCTTCGCAACGGGTCCAGTGGGTGGCGACGCGGCAACCATCGAGCAAGCCACTGGCCGCGAGCAAAAACGCGCCTGTGCACACCGAGGCCATGCGCCGGGTGTGCCGGGCTTTTTCGCGCACCCAGTCCACCAGCGAAAGGTCTTCTGCGGCGCCGTACACCCCCCAGCCACCCGCGATTACCAGGGTGTCGCAGGGTTGGTCGACCGCGGGCAACGACTCGGCCAACAGCGCCAGGCCAGCGGAGGTCATGACCGGTCCGGCCTGGTCGGCGATCACCGTGACCGCGTAAGGCAACGGCAGGCCACGCTGGCGTGCCAGGTCATTGGCCGAGGCAAACACCTGCAACGGCCCGGTGACGTCGAGCACCTGGGCATTATCGAAAGCGAGTACGTGAACTATTCTGGGCATGATTGGCGTGATTCGTGGGCTCAATGGCGTATTCGCCAAAGCCTAGGCCGCTAGAGTAAAGCCGTCTACCCCTTTCTCGGAGCTTCATTCATGACCTTGCAGATCGGCTTTCTGTTGTTCCCCGGCATTCAGCAACTGGACCTGACCGGCCCCTACGACGTATTGGGTTCGCTGTCGGACGTGAAGCTGCACCTGGTGTGGAAGGACCTGGCGCCGGTCACGTCCAGCACGGGCCTGGTGTTCACCCCGACCATGACCTATGCCGACTGCCCGAAGCTGGATGTGATCTGCGTGCCCGGCGGTTCCGGCGTGGGCGCATTGATGGAAGACCCGCAGACCCTGGACTTCCTCAAGGCTCAGGCGCAGACCGCGCGCTACGTGACCTCGGTGTGCACCGGCTCGCTGGTGCTCGGCGCGGCGGGGTTGCTGCGCGGGCGCAAGGCGACGACGCACTGGGCCTACCACGACATGCTCGCTCCGCTCGGCGCCATCCCGGTACAGGAACGTGTGGTGCGTGACGGCAATCTGTTCACCGGCGGTGGCATTACCGCAGGTATCGACTTTGCGCTGGTGCTGGCGGCGGAGTTGTACAGCGAAGCAGCGGCGCAACTGGTGCAGTTGCAGATTGAATACGCGCCGGCGCCGCCGTTCGATTCAGGCAGCCCCGACACAGCGCCCACGCATGTGCGGGAAGAAGCCAACAAACGCACTGCCGAATCGCGCAGGGTGCGCGGTGAAATCGTCGCGCGGGCGGCGGCACGGTTGGGCTGAACCTGTATAAGTCAGGCGGGACGAGACATCACCGCCAGGCGCACCGCCAGCACGGTCAGCACCGTCGCCAAGCCCCATTTCTGTAGCCAGGCGCCTTTTGGGCGCCTGGCGAAGAAGCGGCTCAGCGCCCCGCCGAAAATACCCAGCAGCACGTGAAACACCCCAGCGATCAAGGTCAGCACGCCGCCCAACAGCATCAATTGCACGGCGATGGAGCCGGCCTGCTGCCGTACGAACTGCGGCAAAAACACCACAAAAAACAGCAACGCCTTGGGGTTGAGCAGGCTGTTCAGCATCGCCTGCAGAAACACCCGGCCAAGGGGCACGCGGTGCAGGGAGGCAGGGTCCAGCCCAGGTTTTTTCTGCAGTGTTTTGAACACCAGCCACAGCAGGTAGACCACCCCCGCATAGCGGATCACGTCAAAGGATGGCGGCCAACTGGCGACCAACGCCGTTACCCCGGTGGCGGTCAATGCGGTCAGCAGCATGTCGGCCACACCGATGCCCAGGGCCGAGGCCACTCCCCCGCGCCAGCCGTGGGTGACGCCATGGCTGATCACAAAGGCCATATTCGGCCCCGGGGATAACAGCAACAGCAGAACAGCACCTGAAAAAACCGCCAGGGTCGCAAGGTCGATCATGCTCAAGCCTTCCACCGGAAAAAGCCTGCAGATTAGTGCGTGCGCCCAGGGCGAACAAAAAATTGTGCTGGATACATTGTTCATCGGTAATTGCGAATGGCCACGGCCAGCGTCTAGAATGCGAAACATTATCAATTAAGACTGCTGCGCCAGGATGCCCATGTCGAGCGATCACCCACTGGACCATGCCGCCATCGGCCAGCTTTACCACAGCCATCACTCCTGGCTGCGCGGCTGGTTGAGCCGACGCACCGGTTGCCGTGAACGTGCCGCCGACCTGGCGCAGGAAACCTTTGTGCGCCTGCTCAACGCACGCAAGCAGCAGGCCGTGCTGCAGCCGCGCGCGTACCTGAGCAGCATCGCCCGCAGCTTGATGATCGACCAATACAGGCGCCGTGAACTGGAGCGCGCCTACCTCGAAAGCCTTGCGCATTTCCCCCAGGCCGACGTGCCGTCGGAAGAAACCCGCCTGCTGATTCTCGACAGCCTGGAACGAATCGACCGCCTGCTCGACCAGCTCAAGCCGCGGGTGCGTGAAGCGTTCCTGCTGGCGCAACTGGACGGCCTGACCTGTGCCCAGATCGCCCTGCGCCTCGGGGTGTCCAAGGCCACGGTGGAGCGTGACCTGTCCAAGGCGCTGCACGCCTGCTATCGGTTGCGCTATGCCGACCTCTGACCCGCGCCTGGTCGACCAGGCCATCCAGTGGATGATCAAGCTGCGCTTCAACGTCGCCGACGACGCCAGCACCGCTGCGTTCGAGCGCTGGCTGCACACCAGCGCCGAACACCAGCAGGTCTGGCAGCGGGTGGCGACGATGAATGATGAGTTCAGTCAACTGCCCGCGCAGGTCGGCCGCCACGCCCTGCGCGGTGCGCGGCAACGTATCAGCCGTCGCGAAGGGTTGAAATTGCTCGGCCTGGTGGCCGGTGCTGCCGGCCTGACCTGGCTCGGCCGCGACTACACCCCGCTACCCGCCTTGATGGCCGACTACCGCACGGCTACCGGCGAACGGTGTTGGGTGGCGTTGAACGACGGCAGCCGCATCCAACTTAACAGCGCCAGCGCATTCGACACGGCGTTCAATCAGGAGCGGCGCCTGGTGCAGTTGCGCCAGGGTGAAATACTGGTCAATACCAGTGCCGACAAGCGGCCCTTCTGGGTACAGACCCGTGACGGTTACTTGCGCGCCCTCGGCACGCGCTTCCTGGTGCGCGAAGACGCCCAAGGCACAATGCTCGCCGTGCAACAGGGCACGGTGGCGGTGTTTGCCGACAACCACGCCGCCAGCGTGCGCCAAGTGATTGAACCCGGCGAACAGGTGCTGTTCGACCGCAGAGGCATTCGTTCTCTTGTCGCCAATGGCCTGGACCCTTGGGCCTGGAGCGATGGCGTGATCAGCGCCCGGAACATGCGCCTGGATGCTTTCCTCGCCGAGCTGGGCCGCTACCGCAACGGCCTGCTGCGCTGCAGCGAAGCGGTGGCCGGGCTGCGGGTGTCGGGCACTTATCAGTTGGACGACACCGATCAAGTGCTGGGCCTGGTAGCGCAATCACTCAAGCTCGATGTCACTTACCGCAGCCGCTACTGGGTGACCGTCACACCGCGCGTCTAACTTTCTCGAAAATAAATGAGGTGAATTCTCATTGCCGCTCGACCTGTAAGGAAAGGCCGATCAACAGGCCGGTTCTGTTCACTTCCTTCAGGAGCATCCCGCGGTCATGCAAGCGTTCCCCTCCCCACGTTCACCCCTCAAGCACGCGGTGCACGCCGCTTTGCTCGGCGCGTGCCTGAGCTGCGCAACCGCGCCGCCGTTCGCATGGGCCGAAACGCCGGCCAGCGACACCCAGGCCCGCGACTGGAACATCGCCGCCGGCTCCCTGGCCACGGCACTGGACCAGTTCGCGCGCCAGGCCGCCATTAGCCTGTCGTACGACGCCACCAGCGTCGCCGGCAAGACCAGCCCGGGCCTGAGTGGTCGCCTGGACCGCGAACAGGCGCTCGGCCAGTTGCTGCGTGGCCAGGGCCTGCAGGCCCAGCGCCAGGGCAGCAGTACCTGGCTGCTGTTGCCGCAAGTGGCCGACAGCGGCGCGCTGAACCTGGGCGCCACTACGGTCACCGGTGAGCGGTTGGGCGCCACCACCGATGGCACCGGAGCCTACACCACGGGCGCGGTGACGATCGGCAAGGGCGAACACAGCCTGCGGGAAACGCCGCAATCGGTGAGTGTGATGACCCGCCAATTGATGGATGACCAGAACCTCACCACCATCGATGACGTGATGGAACGCACGCCCGGGATCACCACCTACGAATCGCCCATGGGCGGCAAGTATTTTTATTCCCGTGGTTTCAAGATGCTCGGCCAGTACCAGTACGATGGCGTGCCCCTGGACATGGGCAAGGACTACGTGCAGGCCGACAGCTTCAGCGCGAACATGGCGATCTATGACCGCGTGGAAGTGCTCAAGGGTGCCGCCGGCATGCTCAAGGGCGCCGGCACCGCCAGCGGCGCGGTGAACTTCGTGCGCAAGCGGCCCCAGGCCAAGCCCACCACCAGCCTGTCGCTGTCCGCCGGCACATGGGACAACTACCGCGCCGACGTCGACACCGGCGGCCCGCTGAATGAAAGCGGTACAGTGCGCGGCCGCGCGGCGATCAGCCAACAGAATCGCGGTTCCTACATGGACATTTCCAAGCGCCAGGACCAGGCGTTCTACGGCGCCCTGGATGTCGATCTCAGCGCCGACACCACCCTGGGCTTCGGCGCCAGCTATGAAGACGTCGACGCCACACCGTGCTGGGGCGGCCTGCCGCGCTATGCCGACGGCAAAAGCGCCAACCTCAGTCGCTCCACCTGCCTGGGCCAATCCTGGAACGACTGGCAAAGCCGGCGCACCACCTTCTTCGCCGACCTCACCCACCACTTCAACGACGACTGGAAACTCAAGGTTGCGGCCGTGCACAGCCGCAACCTGCAAGACACCAAATACGCCGCCAGCGAAGGCACCATTGCCTATGACAACCCAACGCCTACGGCCAACTCCTATGCGGCGCTGATGGACTACGACCACAAGGACTTCGGCCTCGACGCCTATGTGGACGGCAAGTTCGAAGCCTTCGGCCTGGAACACGAACTGATCCTCGGTGCCAATGGCAGCCGTGGTACCCAGGACGATGTGTACGCGATCCAGAACCTGCCCAGGCGCCAGAGCATCTACCAACCCGACCACCACTTCCCGGAACCGGCCAACAGCACCTTCTGGCCGAATATGTATCGCGGCGGCACAGTGAAGGAAACCGCCACCCAGTACGGCGCCTACACCACCTTGCGCCTGCGCCTGGCCGAGCCGTTGATGTTTATCGTAGGCAGCCGCGTGAGCTGGTACGAAAACCGTCGCCAGTCCAACAACCTGGCCTGGGGCGAATGGGCCTTGCAGGATGCACGCACCCGGGAAACCGGTGAAGTGACGCCGTTTGCCGCACTGATCTACGACCTCAACGAACATCTGTCGGTGTACGCCAGCTACGCGGATATCTTCCAGCCGCAAAGTTCCTATGCCACGCTCGATGGCGCCGCGCTCAAGCCGAAGATCGGTGACAACTACGAGCTGGGTATCAAGGGCGAATGGTTCAACGGGCGCCTCAACAGCTCCCTGGCGCTATTCCGCGCCGTCGAGAAAAACGCGGCCGAATCCGACTATATCGCCCAGTGCCCGACCTCTGCCGACGGTTATTGCTACACCGACAGCGGTAAGGTGCGCGCTCAGGGCGTGGAGGCGGAAATCAGCGGTGAAGTCCTCGAGCGCCTGCAGGTATCCGGCGGCTACACCTACACCCAGACCAAGTCCCTGAAGAATATCGATACCGCCTTGGAGGGCGGCACGTCCAACACCTACGTACCTCGACACATGCTGCGCATGTGGGGCGACTACCAGCTCGACGGTGCACTGTCGAAATGGAGCGTGGGCACCGGCGTCAACGCCCAGAGCAGCAATTACCGCGTGCAGACCATCAAGCTCGAGCAGGCGGGTTACGCGATATGGAGTGCACGCCTGGCCTACCGCGTAGATGACACTTGGACGGTGGCACTCAATGGCAACAATCTGTTTGATAAAACCTACTACAACACCGTCGGAACAGCCTCCTGGGGTAACTTTTATGGCGAGCCGCGTAATTTTACGGTGAGCTTGAAAGGCAACTTCTAATCCGGCGAAAGTCCCGCTGGCAGGGCACTTAGTACGCCCTGCCAGCCTCTCCTTGTGCCCTTTTCCTACTGCCTTCCAAAAAGGTTTTTCCATTAAACAGGAAAAATCCCACATTTGTTTCTACACTCAAAAACACACCCCCATCACCGAATGCCCGACAAGGAATGTCAATAAAATGCCGACAAGATGACTTACAAACCCGTCTGCCATGCCACTTCCGCAGCACAGTCAATTAATTGACTGACACATAAAGGGAACACGCCTTTAGTCGCCACCCCCGCAAAACAATTCAAATGGATAGCTCGTTTTGGATTATGCATTTGGATTGATAGTTGCGTATTACCCAGAGTTGCCGTAGTTCGAAGCGCCCTTTAAAGCGGCCGGTGCTTTATTGAATCACTCAACGGACAACTGCCTCTGGTGTGCAATGAGGGATGTTTTATGCAAGAAAAGTCGTCCGTCGACAGCCTGTTTTTAACGCGCGCCGGTTTTGTTGAATTCTTTGTTGTTTTCGTCAAGTTCATACATGGCCTGAGTGCCATTTTGCCCCCGCTGATCCTGGTGATGTTCATCGACCCGATGGCCCCTGAAATGCGCGGGCACTTTCTCGGCCTGCTGGTATTTTTTGCGGTCCTGACGATCATTCTGTTCCAGGCCCTGGGTATCTATTCCGAAGAACTGTTCAGCAACCGCCTGCGCCTGAAAACCAAGGTCAAGGCCTGGTCGGCGGCGTTTTGCATCCTGTTGTTCATGTACCAGATCCTGCAGTTTTTCCCGCAGTTAACCCCGCGTAACCTGGTGGCGTGGTACGTCGCCAGCCTGGGGTTGTTCTGCCTTGAGCGCCTGCTGATGCTGCGCCTGTACCGCAGCCTGATGCGCAAGGGCAAATACCTGCAACGTACGGTGATCCTGGGCTTTACCGACACCGCCGTGCACGTCGCCGAGCACCTGCAACGCAACGGTGATATCCGCTCCGGCCTGGTCGGTTTTATCGACGATCGCACCGAGCGGATCCCCAAGGAATTGAGCAACCTGCCCCTGCTCGGCAACACCCGCGAGCTGGAGAAACTCATCCGCGCCGAGCAGGTTAACCAAGTGATGATCTGCCTGCCCTGGGCCGCCGAGCAGCGCATCCACGGGCTGGTCAATCGCCTGCGGCAAATGTCGGTGAATGTGATGCTGGTGCCTGACATGGCCGCCCTGCGCTACGGCCATAGCCGCATCACCGACGTGGGCGGCATCCTGATGTTCAACACCTCGCAATTGCCGTTGCGTGGCTGGTCGCCGGTGATCAAGCGCCTGGAGGATGTGCTGCTGGCCAGCCTGGCGCTGCTGGCGCTGTCCCCCCTGATGGTGGCGACGGCGCTTGCGATCAAGCTCGACTCCAAAGGGCCGATCCTGTTTCGCCAGAACCGCTTTGGCTACAACGACAACGAGATCCGCGTGTTCAAGTTCCGCTCGATGTACACCGACCAGAGCGACTTCACCGCCGAGCGCCAGACAACCCGCGCCGATCCGCGCATCACCCGGGTGGGGCGCATCATCCGCAAGACCAGCATCGACGAGCTGCCGCAGTTGTTCAACGTGCTGCTGGGCAACATGTCCATGGTCGGCCCGCGCCCCCATGCCACGGCGACCAAAGCCGCCGGCGTGCCCTTCGAAGTGGCGGTGAGCGAATACAGCTCGCGCCACCGCGTGAAACCGGGGATTACCGGCTGGGCGCAGATCAACGGTTACCGGGGTGAGACCGACACCCTGTTCAAGATCCAGAAACGTGTCGAGTACGACCTGGAGTACATCTCCAAGTGGTCGGTGTGGTTTGACCTGTACATCGTTTTCATGACGGTCCCGGCCGTCCTTTCCACCAAGGAAGTCTATTGATGAAGACCCTCAACGGATTAATTCCCTGCATCGTTTCCGGTGGTTCGGGCACCCGACTGTGGCCGGTGTCGCGGCAGAACATGCCCAAGCCCTTCATGCGCATGCGCGATGGCCAGAGCCTGCTGCAAAAAACCTTCCTGCGCGCGGCCAAACTGCCCGGCGTGGAAAGCGTGCTCACGGTGACCAACCGCGACCTGTTGTTTCGTACCCTCGACGACTACCGTGGGGTGAACAACGCCCGCCTGCCCCTGGACCTGCTGCTGGAACCGTTCGGTCGCAATACGGCGGCCGCTATCGCCGTGGCGGCCCTGCATGTGCAGGAGCATTTCGGCGGCGATGCTCAGTTGCTGGTGATGCCCGCCGACCATCTGATCCTCAATGAAGTCGCGTTCGCCGAGGCCGTGACCCAGGCCCGCGACCTGGCCGAAGCCGGCTACCTGGTGACGTTCGGCATCCAGCCCGACCACCCGGAAACCGGCTTTGGCTATATCGAACAAGGCGAGCCACTGAGCCAGGGCTACCGGGTCAAACGCTTCGTCGAGAAACCCGACCTGGCCACCGCCCAGGCTTACCTGGACGGCGGCAAGCACCTGTGGAACGCCGGCATGTTCTGCTTCAAGGCCAGCACCCTGGTGGACGAACTCGCCGCCCACGCACCCGACGTGCTGGAGGCCGCCCGCGCCGCGCTGGAACACAGCCAGAGCCTGCAAAACAAGACTTCGCGCCAGCGTGAACTGGAGGCGGATGCGTTCGGCAGTGCGCCGGACATTTCCATCGACGTGGCGCTGATGGAAAAGTCCAGGCAAGTCGCCGTGGTGCCTTGTGACATTGGCTGGAGCGACATCGGTTCCTGGGAGGCGTTGCGCCAGCTCACCCCCAGCGACGCCCATGGCAACCAGGTCAATGGCGAGGCGATTTTGCATGACGTGCACAACTGCTACATCGACTCGCCCAAGCGCGTGTTGGGCGCCGTGGGGGTGCGCGACCTGATCATCGTCGACACCCCCGACGCGCTGCTCATCGCCGACGCCCACCGCAGCCAGGATGTGCGCTACATCGTCGCCGAACTCAAGCGCCAGAACCATCCGGCGTACAGCCTGCACCGCACCGTCACCCGGCCGTGGGGCACCTACACCGTGCTGGAGGAAAGCAGCCGCTTCAAGATCAAGCGCATCGTGGTCAAGCCCCTGGCCTCGCTGTCGTTGCAGATGCACCACCACCGCAGCGAACACTGGGTGGTGGTGAGCGGCGCGGCACAGATCACCAATGGCGACCGCGAGTTCCTGATCAACGCCAACGAGTCCACCTACATTCCGGCCGGGCACAAACACCGGCTGACCAACCCCGGCATCATCGACCTGGTGATGATCGAGGTGCAAAGCGGCGAGTACCTAGGCGAAGACGACATCGTGCGCTTCGACGACATCTACGGCCGCGCGCCTGCCGAGGTGAAAAAATGACATGCGCACTTCACTGATCATTCCCACCCGTAACGCCTCCAGCCACCTGGCACGCCTGCTGCCGGCGCTGAAGATGCAAACCCTGCAACCTGACGAGATGCTGGTGGTGGACAGCGCCTCCAGCGATGACACCGTGGCACGCTTTCGCGCGTTCGGTGCACGGGTCGAGGTGATCGACGCCCGTGACTTCAACCACGGCGGCACCCGGCGCTGGGCCAGCGAACAGGTAGGTGGCGACGCACTGATCGTAATGACCCAGGACGCCATCCCGGCGACGCCCGAGACCTTTGCCAACCTGCTCGATGAATTGCAGCAGGACCCGCTCAACGGCGTCGCCTACGGACGGCAATTGCCCCACCCCGACGCGGGCGTGCTGGGCGCGCAATCGCGGCACTTCAACTACCCGGAACACAGCCGCAGCAAAAGCCTGGCCGATGCACCGGAGCTTGGGATCAAGACCTGCTTCAGCTCCGACTCTTTTTCCGTGTACCGGCGCAGCGTGTTGCAAGCAGTGGGTGGTTTCCCTGCCGACGTGATCGGCAGCGAAGACGCCTTTGTGGCCGCGCGCATGCTGCTTGAGGGCTACAAGGTGCGCTACGCCGCCACCGCGCTGGTGCATCACTCCCACGATTACAAACTCATGGACGAGTTTCACCGCTACTTCGACATTGGCGTGTTCTACGGCCGCGAGCCGTGGATCAAGCAAGCCTTTGGCGACGCGGGTGGCGAAGGCAAGCGCTATGTGCTGGCCGAACTCGCGGCCCTGCGCACAGCCGGCGCCTTGCACCGCGTGCCCGAAGTGCTGGTGCGCAGTGCATTCAAATGGCTCGGTTACCGCCTGGGCCATCTTGAGCGCCGCCTGCCCCTGGCCATCAAGCGGCGCATCAGCATGTTTCCCGGTTATTGGAGGTGAGCAGCATGACCCACAGGAAGTCCCCCTTGATGAAGCGAAGCGTGCTCGTCCTGGCCATGCTGGCCCTGGCCGCCTGCAATACCCCGGCGCGCATCGAGCCGCCGGACAGCAAGACCGTCGAGGACGGCAAGCGCGCCCTCGACCAATTGGCCCAGTTGCCTCCTGCTGTGGAACGCATCCGTATCGGCGACCAGTTGCGCATCGTCCGCGATGCCGGCGAGATGCCGACACTGTCGGCGTTCAACGTCAGCACTATCTACGAGCTGACGCTGTACACGGTGCAGACCGACGGCAAGATCAACTACCCGTTCCTGGGGCCGATCCAGGTTGCCGGACGCCAGCCATCGGAGCTGGCCACCCAACTGACCCGTGAACTCGCGGCCACCTACCGCGAACCCCGGGTGACGGTGAACATCAACCAGGCGCCGGGCAACTCGGTGATCGTCGGCGGCGCGGTGAATAACCCGACGGCGGTGCAGATTGCCACGGCCAACACTCTGGAACAGGCGATTGTCGGCGCCGGCGGCGTCAGCCCGGCAGGCAACGCGAGCATGGTCGCGCTGCTGCGCGAAGATGCTCAGGGCGCCTATCGCGCCTACTTCCTCGACTTCAGCCAGCTCCTCAAGACCGGCGCCAACGGGCGCAAACCGGTGCACCTGCAACGCGGCGATGTGGTGTTCGTACCCAAATCCAACGTGGGCGAGCGCATCCAGGGCGTGGATACCTACATGAACCAACTGATCCCGTTCACCAAGTCCATCGGGGTTGGCTACAACTACACGCGCACCAGCGGCGGCAGCAACTAAAGGAGCGACATCCCATGATCGAGATCCGTTCTTTTCGTGATCTGCTACGCCTGTTCTTTATCTTCCGACACGAGTTCAAACTGGCCGCCATGGCGGCGCTGGTGATCATCCTGCTGGGGGCCTTCCTGCTGCCGGCCAAGTACGAATCCACGGCACGCCTGCTGGTCAAGCCGGGGCGCGATTCGACGCTGCCCATCGAAATCAGCAACCGCCAGGCGCTGGTCATGCCCAGCACCCAGCGCGACCCAATTGTCGATGAGGAGCGCCTGCTGACCGGGCGCCCGATTGTGCGCGCAGTGGCCGAGCACTACCTGGAAGTGATCAACAACGCGCCACCGCCGGAAGGCTTCTGGAAGCGCACCAAGTTCGCCATCAAGCGTGGCGTGGGCGCGGTGTTCGATGGTATTCGCGTGGTGCTGGAAACCGTCGGCGTGATTGAAAAAACCACCCCGGTGGAACGCCTGGCCGCCGGCCTGGAAAAAAGCTTCGAGGTGAGTCATGCCCCCGGCTCCACGGTGATGGACATCACCTTCACCTGGGGCAACCCGCAGATTGCCCAGGCGGTGGTCAAGGATTGGGTCGAGACCTATATCAACGAACGCACCCAGGCCCTGGGGCGCAAAAGCCTGTATGCCTTCTATGAAGGGCAGGTATCGAACAGCGCCACTGAGATCAAGCGCTACAAGGAGCAGATCCTCACGCACCTGAACCAGATCGGCGCGGCGAGCATCACTGATCGCCTGGAAGACTTGTCCGAGCGCATCAACGTGCTGCGTGGCGAAACGTTCAATACCACACGCCTGATCGCCTCCTCCGACAGCGCCATCCAGAGCACCCGCACCCAGCTCAAGAGCCAGCCCAAGGAAGTCACCACGGTGCGCCAGATCGCACTGAACCCTCAGCAGCAGGACTTGCGTCGCCTGCTGAACCAGAAGCTGCTGGAAAAGGCCGACATGATGCGCACCTACACGGACAACGCGCCGCCGGTCAAAGCCCTGGATGCGTCGATCCGTGCGATGCAGGCCCAGGTCGCCAATGAAAGCAACACCGTGCAAAGCTCGGAAAACCGTGCCCCCAACACCCTGGAAATCCACTTACAGCGAGTGCTGCTGGATGAATCGAGCAACAACCTGGCGCTGCGTACCCAGCTGACTCAACAGCAAAAACAACTGGCCAACCTTGAAGCCCAGCGCAAGCAGGCCCTGGAGATTGAACCGGAGCTGACCCGCCTTGCCCGCGAGCTGAGCGCCACCGAACGCAACTACGCGCTGTACGTGGACAACCTGGAAAAATCGCGCATCGACCGTGAACTGGATAACAGCCAGATCAGCAACATCGCGGTGATCGAAGAAGCCACCCTGAACCCCGGCCGCATCTTCCCGAAAACCCTGGTGATGCTGGTGCTGGCGCTCCCGTTTGCGCTCGTCGTCGGCCTGCTGGTGATCTACCTGTGCTACCTGCTCGACCAGCGCATCCACGATGGCGGCCTGGCAGAACGCAAGTTCGGCTTGCCGCTGTGGACCACCCTGCCGGAGCTGGACACCAGCACCGCCCAAGGCACCAACGCGTTCAATGCGAGCATCTACCGCCTGTACGGTTTGCTGCAGTTGGACCGCATCGCCGAACAGGGCCTGACCCTTGGCCTGACCTCGGCGCGCCATGGTGAGGGCGTGACCTTCGTGGTGGAACAACTGCGCCAGTTGCTGCAGGAAAACGGCATCACGGTGCGCGTCGGCGGGGTTGCACCTGCGGCGCCGGGTGAAGTGGTGCTGCTGGACGCATCGGCGCTGCTGGATAACCGCGATGCGTTTATCAACCTGCGTCGCGCCGACCTGATCGGGCTGGTGGTGGAAGCGCAGAAGAGCACGGTGCCGGTGGTGGAGCACGCGCTGTCGATCCTCAACACGGCGTTCGGCAAGGTGGACGGCATCATCATCAACCGGCGCAAATTCGAGGTGCCGGCCAAGGTGCTTAAAACCATCGCCAAGTACCGGGGGGCGTTCTGATGCGTGTCGCCCTGCTCGCCCCGCTGCCACCGGAGAAAAATGGCATCGCCGACTACGCGAATCATTTCCGCACGGCCCTGGAACAACTGGGGGTGACGGTGCTGACGCCGTTGGCCGGTGTGGCGGGCAATAGCGAGGCGATCAAGCAGGCCGTCGGTGGGTTCGACTGGCACAGCGTGGACCTGGTCCACGCCGAGTTGGGCGGCGGACGGCTGGGGGAGTTCCTGGCACTGCGCGAGTTGCGAAAGGCCTACCCGGCGCTGCCCTTGACCGCCACGGTGCATGATCCCGAACGCATCGTCTGGCGGCGTGAGCGCTTGCCGTTCCCGTTGAACCTGCTGGAGCGCTTGCCCAGCCCGATACCGCAGGCGGCGGTGGTGCTGGCCGATCCGCTGACCTTGCGTGAAGAGCGCCAGGTCGCCGCCGGTTTGACGCGCTTGATCACCCTCACCCGCCTGGGCGCCGAGTGCCTGAGCCAACGCATGCAACTGCCGGCGGGTAAAGTGGAGGTGATCCACCATGCCAACCTGGCGATTCCATCGGCGCCGTTACCGCGCCTGGATACGCTGCACCTGCTGTACTTCGGTTTTATCTACCGGGGCAAAGGCATCGAAGACCTGTTGCAGGCCCTGGCCGGCATGTTCAAGCAAGCCCCCGAATTGCGTGGCCGTGTGCGCCTGACCCTGGCCGGTGGCACCGCTGCCGAAATGGCGTTTGGCGCGGGCGGCAATTACCTGGAACAGTTGAACACGCAGATCGCCGAACTCGGCCTGGCCGATGCCATCGACTGGCGGTTGAACCTGCGGGCTGAAGAGATTGCCCAGACCATCCAGGCCCACCATGTGATGGTGCTGCCCTATCGCGAATCGAAAAAGCTCGGCCTGCTCGGGCGCCAACGCGGGACCAGTGGCGCGCTGTCCTGGGCTGCCGCCTGCGGGCGCGGGGCGATCACGTCTGACGCTCGCGCGTTTGCCGAGGAAGTCGCCAGCGGCAATGGCGCCATCTACCCCGAAGGCGATGTGGCCGCGCTCAGCGCGCAACTGCTGCGCCTGGCACGCACGCCGCTGCTGGCCCGGGACTGGGCCGAACGCGCCGGCGAAATCGGCCGCGAGCGTTTGTGGCCGTTGACCGCGCAGACGTTCAAGACGCTGTTTGAACACGCCATCGAGGGCAGCCGCCATGGCGCGTAAACGCACTTACGTCGCCACCCTGGCCGTGGTCGCCGCCCTGGGCCTCACCGCGTTTTTGTGGGGGCGCCAGGCCGATGCCGAAAGCCATGTGCTCAAGGGCAACAAAACGCTGGTGTGGAAGGATTTCCTCGGGGTGAACGCGCAGTTCCTGTGGTTCGCCCCTGAGCGCTATCAAAAGCAGATCGACCGTCTCAAGGCGCTGGGCCTGGAGTGGGTACGCCTGGATTTGCATTGGGACCGACTGGAGCCGGTCGAAGGGCAGTACCAGGTTGCGACGCTGGATCAGTTGGTGGGCAAACTGCAGGACAACCAGCTCAAGTCCGTGTTCTACCTGGTCGGGTCGGCGCCGTTCGCCACCACGGCGCCGGTGGGCGCGCCCTATCAGGACCAGTACCCGCCGAAAGACCCGAACGTGTTCGCCAACCGCATGGCGCTGTTGGCCCAGCGCTACCCCAGTGTCGACGCCTGGCAGGTGTGGAACGAACCGAACCTGCTGGGCTTCTGGCGCCCGGTGGCCGACCCGGCCGGCTACGCCACGCTGCTGACCACCAGCTCCGCCGCGTTGCGCGCAATACACCCAAGCAAACCGGTGGTGGCCGCCGGCATGGCGTTCTTCAGCGAAATGCCCAACGGCCAGAACATGTTCGATGCCCTCGGCGCCTTGGGCGTAGCCAGCCTGAATACCGTCGTCTCGTACCACCCCTATACCCAATTGCCCGAAGGCAACGACCCGGCCAACCTGGACTTTATCGCCAGGACCACCGCCCTCAACCACGCCCTGCGCAGCGGTGGTGTGCAGGCCCTGTGGAGCACCGAATGGGGCTGGTCGACCTACACCGGTCCCAAAGACGCCCAGGACATCATCACCCCACAGGCCCAGGCCGATTACGTGGTGCGCCGCCTGGCGCTGATGAGTGCGCTGGATTACGACCGGATTTTCCTGTTTACCCTCAGCGACCTGGACCAGCGCGCCAGTGTGCGGGACCAGTCTTACGGCTTGCTCGACATCGACGCCAACCCCAAGCCGGTCTACACCGCGCTGAAAAACTTCCTCGATGTCAGCGGTCCGACGCTCACCCCCGGCGACCCGCCCGGCGCCGACCAGTTGCCCGACGGCCTGTTCAGCATCGGCTGGACCCGCGCCGACGGGCGCAAGCTATGGTTCTTCTGGTCGGCCGAGGGCGGCAATGCACACTTGCCCGGCCTGGCCGGCGCCACGCTGTACGACCCGTTGCGCGGCACACAAACCCCGGTAACCGGTACCGACGGCCTGACCGTGCCGGTCAAAACGAACTTGCAAATCCTGTTATGGGACTGAGGCCTGCCATGCGCATTTTATGGATCCTGCCCTACTCGCCCTGGCCCGCCACCAGCGGCGGCAAGACGCGCCAGTTTCACCTGCTGCGCAGCCTGGCCGCGCGTGGGCATCGGATCACCTTGCTGCTGCATGACAAGCACCCGGTATCCCTCGCCGACCGCCAGGTACTGGAAGCAATTGTCGAACAGTTGATCATCCTGCCGCGCCGCCCGTTGCGCAGCCTCAAGACCCTGGTGGCGGGGCTGTTTGCCCCCTACCCGCTGCTGGCCAGTGTGAACGGCCTGTCGGGCGAGTTGCGGGACACCTTCAATGGCTTGCTGGGTGAACAGTGGGACGTGGTGCAGATCGAACACAGCTACAGTTTCCAGCCTTACGAAGAGGCACTGGCGCGTAAGTCCCAGCCCTTTGTGCTGACCGAACACAATGTGGAGTCGGCCCTGGGCGCGGCCACCTACGACCGTTTGCCGCGTTGGTCGCTGCCGTTCATTCGCTACGATCAATGGCGCTATACCCGCTGGGAACGCCGGGTGATGCACAAGGCCACGCAGGTGGTGGCGGTCACTCAAAGCGATGCGCACATCCTGGAAAAGATCGCCGGCAAACCCGTGCCAGTGGTGGTCAATGGCGTGGACTGCGATCACTTCGCTGCGGCCCATCCCGACCCCTCGACATACCGTGTGCTGTTCCTCGGTAACTATGAATACGCGCCGAACGTGGACGCCATCGAATGGGCACTGGATGAAATCCTGCCCAAGGTCTGGGCGCGCTGTGCGGAGGCGCGCATGAGCGTATGCGGCTTCGGCATGCCCGACAGTTGGCGCGAGCGTTGGAAAGACCCGCGTATCGAATGGCAAGGCTTCGTGCCCAACCTGCTGGACCTGCAATCGAGCTGTTCGGTGTTCCTGGCGCCGTTGCGCCATGGCGGCGGCTCCAAGCTCAAGGTGCTCGAAGCCTTGGCCGCCGGCCTGCCACTGGCCAGCACCGAACAAGGCGTGTCGGGGCTGGACCTGGTGGAAGGCCTGGACTACCTCGGCGGGCAAAGCGTCGACGACTTGGCCGATGCCGTGGTGCGCCTGCTGCAATGTCCTGAGGCCGCTGCGGCCATGGGTGAGGCCGGCCGCGCCTATGTGCGCCGCGCCCATGACTGGAGCGTCGCCGCCAGCCAATTGGAGCAGGTGTACGCCACCCTCGTGCCGCTGAGTCAGAGGGAGCCCGTATGCGTATAGGCCTGGATTACCGCACCGTCGGCACCTCGCCGCAATCGGGCATCAGTCGCCAGGTGTATGCGCTGGAGAGTGCGCTGTACACCTTGCCGGGCATCGAACTTGAGCGGTTTACCGTGGCGCCCCTGGGGGATGAGACCCGCTTGCAGGCCCATTGCCCGGCGTGGGGCTGTGCCAAGACCGCCATGCACCAGCCGCACCATCGCCTGCGTTTCGAGGCCGGCTTCCTGCCAAGCGCCTTGCGTGAGCAGCACATCGACCTGTACATCAGCACCTTCAATATGGGCCTGCCGCTGCCCCCCAAACCGACGGGGTTGCGCACGGTGGTGCTGCTGCATGACCTGTTCCAGATCACCCTGAACAACTACCACGCCAACCGCTTGAAGGCGCTGATCTACAAGACCAGCGATCGCCTGTCGATTGCCTACGCGGTGCACAGCGCCGACCGTGTGTGGACGCCGTCGCAGTACAGCGCCGATGAAACCGCGCGGCTGTTTCCCAAAGCGGCGGGCAAGATTCGCGTGCTGCCCAACCAGGTCGACGGATTTGCCGAGCTGGCGGCGGACCTGACCGCACGCCAACTGCCGCAGCGCTACTGGCTGCTGGTGGGCACCCGAGAGCTGCGCAAGAACGTGCCGTTTCTGGTGGACGCCTGGCAGCAGGCGCGGCGCCAATCCCCCGCCGTGCCGGAGTTGGTGCTGGTGGGCAGCCTGGATCATTTGCCCGAAGCCCAACGCACGCTGCCGGGGATTCGTGCCTTGAGCGGTGTGTCGGATGCCGAGTTGCACGCCCTCTATCGTCAGGCTTCACGCCTGTGGCAACCGTCCTATGCCGAAGGCTTTGGCCTGCCGGTGATCGAGGCCCTGAGCGTCGGCACGCCGGTGGCGGTGGCCAGTGGTACTTCGCTGGATGAAATCACCCCGCCGTCGGCCCCGCGTTTTTCGCCCACCGATGGCCCGGCGCTGGTGCAATTGATGGTCAGCCTGAGCGTGGGGCCGGATGAAGAATCCGCCGAGCAACGGCGCCTGTGGGCGCAACGTTTCAACCACCACGCTTATCGCCTGCGCCTGGCTGAACTGATCGAGGAACTCAAGTGAGAGTGAACCTGGCAAGCCTCGTCGCGATCCTCTTCGGCCTGCTGTTTGGCGCGCTCGCCCTGCTGCTGTCGCCGGCCAAGGCGTTCCTCGCCGTGATCGGCCTGGCGGGGGCGGTGACCATCCTGCGCTTCCCGTTGTGGGGCCTGTTGCTGTTCGCCATGATCGCCACATTCATGCCCTACTCGACCATCAACCTGGGGATCCGCAGTACGGTAAGCGAGGCGATCCTGGCCCTGACCTGGGGCGCGGTGCTGTGGCACCACTTCCTGGCCCGCCTGCCCGATACGCCAAGCCTGACCCGCCGTCCCACCGACCAGATGCTGCTGTGGCTGATGCTGTTCAGCGTGTTCCCGTTCATCGTCGGCCAAGTCACCATCCACGCCGACAGCAGCGGCGTGGCCAACTGGCTGCGCTGGTTGCTGAGCCTGTCGGCGGTGTTCCTCTGCGCCAGATTACTGGTGGACCGCAAGCAGCGCGAATCCTTGGTGATCGCCCTGTTGCTGGGCAGCCTGGCGATGCTGGTGCTGTCGATTGCGGTGTTCGTGCGCACGCGCTCCGGGGCCGGCATTGCGCCGATTCTGGCGTTGTTCAACTACGGCAACTTCGACATGTTGAAATTCGGCCTGGAGGCCATGTCTTCGCGCATGGGTTCGCCGTGGATGCACCCGAATGCCATCGGCGGGATCATGGCATTGCTGCTGCCCCTGGCCTTCTGCTTCGGCATAACCGAGCAAGGCTGGAAGCGCGCACTGGGCCTGGGCGTCGCCTGCCTGGGCGCGGCCGCGTTGCTGTTGGCCAGCAGCCGCGGCGCGATGGTCAGCCTGGCGTTGGTGCTGCTGTGGATGGCCACGCGCCGCGTGCCCTACACCGGGCGCCTGCTGATGATCGGCGCGGCGTTGACGGTGGCGCTGGTGATGGCCTACCCACCGTTGCAGGAACGCCTGGCGACGATTTTCTCGTCGGACAACGCCAGTACCGAAGTACGGTTCGACGAGTACCGCATGTTCCCGCAGGCGGTGGTGTCTTATCCATTTGGCATCGGCTTCAAGGTTGACCCGCCGGTGCCCGGCACCGACCTGCTGGGTATCTCCAACCTGTGGCTGAACTTCATCTACAAGACCGGCATCGTCGGCATGCTGTTCTTTGTGGCGGTGACTGTGCGCTGGTGGCGTGAAGCGCGTCCGGAAAAAGGCCCGATCCGCCTGACCAAGGATAATGCCCTGTGGCTGGGCACCACCGGCGGGATTCTGTCGGCGCTGGTCAGCGGCCTGTTCGACCACTACTTCAGCTTTGCGGTGGTGATGGTGGCGTTGTTCTGGCTGATGGTGGGCATCAATGTGCTGGAGGCGCGGCGGTTGTTTCCGGCGCGGCTGCCGCAGGTGAAGTCCGTGGCCTACCGCAAACCCCTGCTTGATGGGGCACGTCCCTGATGCTCGGCTCTGCCGCCTGGCTGACCCTGGCGACCCTGTTGGGCCTGTGCCTGGGGTTTGCCCGCGAGTGGTTGCTGGTGGCGGCCTGGGGCGCCGGAGAGCGCAGTGACGCCTTCCTGATCGCGCTGTTTTTGCCGGAAGCACTGCGCATGTCATTGGCTGGCGGTGTGCTGAGCGCCGCCGCGCTGCCGCTGTACCTGCAGCGCAAGGACGGCGAGCGCCTGAACTGGCTGGCGGTGGTGTTCCCGGCGTTGCTGCTGATCGCGCTGGTCACCAGCCTGCTGCTGACGCTGTTGGCACCGTGGCTGGTGCAAGTGCTCGGCCCGGGGTTGGCCGACACCGCCACGGCATTGGCCAGCCGTAACCTGCAGATCGTCGCCTGGTGTGTGCCGGGCTTGATGCTGCATGCACTGTTCAGCATTCCCTTGCAGGCCAGCGAACGTTTTGTCCTCGCGGGGCTGGGCTCGTTGCTGTTCAACCTGCCGCCGGTGGCTTACCTCGCCCTCGCGGGCACCTCCAGCCAACCGCACTCGCTGGCCCTGGCCTGCCTGGCCGGGAGCCTGTTGATGCCGCTGGCGCTGTTGCCCTCGGTGTGGCGCCAAGGCTGGCGGCCATGGCGCTGGCAACTGACCTTCGCGCCCTTGCGTGAGCTGGGCCAACGCATCGGCCCGCTGTTGTTGAGCAATGGCGCCAGCCAAGGGTTGGCGCTGATCGAGCGGCTGGTGGCGTCGCTGCTGGGCGAAGGCGCGGTGACCTGGGTCAACCTGGCGCGCAAGCTGATGAACCTGCCGCTGATTGCGCTGATGAGCCTCAACCAGGTGCTGCTGGGCATGATGAGCCGCCGCCAGGGCGATGAGCGCCTGGCCCTGCTCAAGCGCGGCGTGGAAACCGCCAGCGTGCTGACCTTGCCCGCCGGCGTCGGCCTGGTGGCTGCAGCCCCGAGCCTGGTGGCATTGCTGCTGCCCAAGCAATCGATGGATTCGCCGTTGCCGCTGCTGCTGGCCTGGTTTGCCGTGCCGTTGGTATTCGGCGCCTGGAACGCCTTGCTCGCACGCTATGCCTACGCCGCCGGCGATACGCGCCAGCCGCTGCGCTGCGAGTTGCTCGGCAGCCTGGTCAACGTGTTGCTGTTGGCCGCCCTGCCCTTTGTGTTCGGCCTGGCCGGTATCCCCTTGGCCGCACTGGCCGGCGTGATCTGCACCGCACTGCTGCTGATGCAGCGCCAGGCCTTGCTCGGCGCATTGCCCTGGGCCCGGCACTGGCTGCTCAGTGCGCTGCTGATGGGGCTGGCGGCTCTGGTGCTGTTTGGTATTGAGGGCGTGTGGCGGCAACTGGGGCTGAGCACCCTGGCGGGCACCATGGTGTTGCTCGGGATGGGGCTGTGGCTCAAGCCGTGGCGCAAGGCATGACGCTTATTGTAGGCGCTGGCTCGCCAGCGCCTACAAGGGCGGTGGAGTTTATGGATCGGGAGCACTCAGGTGAAAAATCGCTGGATTCAAATGGATATCGCCAAAGGCATCGGCATCCTGGTGATCGTGTATGCCCACAGTTGGTTTGTCGCCACGTCCCTGGACCTGATGTACCCGATCCTGGCATCGTTCGTGCTGCCGTTGTTCTTCTTTTTGTCGGGGGTGTTTTTCAAGCCTGAACAGCCGTTTGTCGAGATGGCGGTGCGCAAGGCGGATGGCCTGCTCAAGCCGTTCTTCTTCACCCTGCTGGTGTATGTGATCGTGCGTGGCGTGCTGCGCGGCCAACCGCTGCTGCCGGATATCGGCGGCGTGCTGTACGCCTCGGTGGACACCATCCCGTGGCAGGCGCTGTGGTTTTTGCCGCACTTCTGGGTGGCGATCCTGTTCAGTTGGGCGGTACTGCGGCTGATCCAACGCCTGCCGCTGGCGGTGAGTTGCGCGGTGATGCTGGTGCCGCTGCTGATCGGCATCTGGATGCTGCCATTCTTCTGGCAATTGCCGGTGACCTTCGGCGGGCAAACCTGGGTGCTGCCCGGCTTGCCGTTCAGCCTGGACATCACCCTGATCAGCAGCGCGTGTTTCGTCTACGGCTACCTGCTGCGGGACTGGTTGCGTACCCATGCGGGGTCACTGCTGACGCTGTTGGTTTCGGTGGTGCTGTTTGCGGCGGTGTTTATCTACAGCCACGACACCATGGACCTGGCACAGCGTCGCTACGACCACTGGCTGTGGACCAGCCTGCTGGCGGTGATTGGGGTGTACCTGTGCTGGGCGTTGGCGCGGGTGCTGATGGCCTCGACGTTGATCACCCGGGCCATGACCTACATCGGCCAGTCGACCCTGATCCTGCTGATCTTCCACGGGGAGATCCAGCACAAGACGTTTGATTTGATGGAGCGTCTTGGGCTGCATGCGTTTGTCGCGGCATGTATTGGGTTTGTGGTGGCTGTGGTGGTGCCGTTGTTGATCGGGGAAGTGATCAAGCGAGTGGCGTTCCTGCGTTTTTTCTACTTTCCGTTTCCGGTGCGCAAGGCTGCCAAATAACGGTAGGAGCGAGGTTGCTCCTACCGTTATTTGGGTTCAGTCATCCAGTTGTTGTGCAGCGGGCTTGCCGGCATGTTTCGCAGGCTTGGCGCCCTTGGCCGGAGCCGGTGCAACGGGTTCTGGTTCCGGGGCGGCGACGGTTTCTTTCTCGGCCATCGGCATCTGGTCGATGGCACTGAAAAACTCCTTCAAATCGAGGGTATCCGGCGGTACGGTTTTCTCGACTTTCTTCTCGCCATCCTTGCCCACCAGGATCACTTTGGTGCCGCTGCCGGCACCCAGTTTGAGGGCGCGAATCAGCGCGTTGGTTTCAGGCGGCGTGAGCTTCTTGTTGTCTTTGGGGTCTTTGGCGAACTTCTCACCTTCGGCACCGATGCTGCCGAACTTCACGGTGTAGAACACCATGCTGCGCTCTTCAAAGGACTGCTTGGTGGCAGGCTCGTCCAGTTGTTTCTTGAGGGTCGCCAGTGTGTCGTTGCCGGAATCAAGCTCCACCACCACCAGTGGCCGGGCTTTGCCCAGGTCCTGCTTAAGCGGGTTGATATCATCAGCAGCCAACAGCGGCCCCGTAAAAGCCATCAAGGTAGCCAGGGTCAGCGACCGGATGAGCATGCGCACCTCCTTTGAATTCCATGCAGGGTTCTTGAGTTTCATGTCTGCGACAGTCAAATTCAAGGATGATTCCTACACCGCGTTCAGAAAGCGTAGGTCAGGACGCCCGCTGCGCAAGGGGTTGGAGTAGACATCCGGCATTGTTTCCTTTGATTGCGGAAACATTACGAGACCTTCCAGTCCGGCCAATGCCGGGCAAACACAGGCGCCACGATAGGGTCGACATCCACTTGCGCGAGAGTCTGGGCAAAGCCAGGCGCCAGGGCGCTCAACGCTTCCCGTGCCTGATCCCAGCGCGACACCGCCGCCGCCATGATGCCCAGCGCATTCGGCTCGCCGTTGGGCGCAAACAACTGGCCGGCAAACTGTTCGGCAAACACCACCCAGGCCTGATGCAAATAGCGGCGCGTGCCCGCGACCAATTGCGCCTGCACCGCTTCATCGGCGTTGCCCAGCCAGCGTTGCGGGTAGTCGATGATGCCGATGGCCGAATAACAATTGGCCGCGATGTACACCAGGCCCCGGATGATCTGGGCACGGTCGCCGCCCAGCAGATGCGCGCCGGGAAACGCCAGGCCGAGGTGGATCAGGATGGCCGCGCTTTCGGTCAGCACCTGGCCATCAGGGGTGACCAGGGTGGGCACCTGTTTGAGCGGGTTGATACGGGCGAGCTCGTCGCTGCCCTCGCCGTCGGCCCAGGAGGCAGCGTCCACCCGTCGCCACGGCACCGCGCACCGCTGCAGGGCGATTTCGATCATGCAGGAGCCGGACTCGTCGATGCCATAGAGCGTGTACATTGCCTTTCCTCCATTGGATGAATCAAAGATTTTAGAACAGACCCATTTGCCCGCCGACCAGGGTGCTGAAATCGTCATTCACGAACGGCAGGATGGCATCCGCGACCGGTTGCAATTGCCGGGCGACGTAGTGGTCGTAATCAATCGGCGCCTGGCGTACTTCCAGCGGTTCGGGGCCGTTGACGCTGATCACGTAGCTGATCCAGCCGCCGCGCTGGTATTGGCGCGGGCGCCCCAGGCGGTCGTTGTATTCATCAGCGAGGCGCGCCGCGCGTACATGGGGCGGCACGTTGCGCTCGTAGTCGTCCAATTGGCGGCGCAGGCGCTTGCGGTAGATCAGCAGTTCATCGAACTCGCCGCTCAAGGTGCGGCGCACGTAGTCGCGTATGTAGTCCTGATGGGGCTGGCGGTGGAAGATGCGCTGATAGAGTTCCTGCTGGAATCGGCGGGCCAGGGGCGACCAGTCGCTGCGTACGGTCTCCAGGCCTTTGTAGATCATCTCTTCGCTGCCGTCGGCACGGGTGACCAGGCCGGCGTAGCGTTTTTTGCTGCCCTCCTCCGCGCCGCGAATGGTCGGCATCAGGAAGCGGCTGAAGTGGGTTTCGTATTGCAGCTCCAGGGCGCTTTGCAGGCCGAACGTGCTGTGCAGGTGCTCACGCCACCACGCGTTGACGTGTTTGACCAGCGCCTGGCCGATACGGCTGGCGTCTTCCTGGGAATGTGCGCTGCCGAGCCAGACGAAGGTGGAGTCGGTGTCGCCGTAGATCACCTCATAACCCTGGGCTTCAACCAGTTCGCGGGTCTGGCGCATGATCTGGTGGCCGCGCATCGTGATCGAGGAAGCCAGCCGTGTATCGAAGAAGCGGCAACCGCTGGAACCGAGCACGCCGTAGAAGGCGTTCATGATGATTTTCAGCGCCTGGGACAGTGGCGCGTTGTGCTCCCGCTTGGCCTCTTCACGGCCTTCGGAGACGCGCGCGACGATGGAGGGCAGGCAGTGCCGGGTGCGAGAAAAACGTGCGCCGCGAAAGCCTTCTACTGAGTCGCTGTCGTCGGGGTGCTTGAGGCCTTCGATCAGGCCCACCGGGTCGATCAGGAAGCTGCGGATGATCGACGGGTAGAGGCTTTTGTAATCGAGTACCAGCACCGACTCGTAGAGGCCGGGGCGCGAGTCCATGACAAACCCGCCGGGGCTGGCCTGGGGCGGTTTGTCGCCCAGGTTTGGCGCAACGAAGCCCTGGCGGTGCATAAGCGGCATGTACAGGTGGGTAAACGCCGCCACCGAGCCGCCGTTGCGGTCGGCCGGCAACCCGGTGACGCTGGCGCGTTCGAGCAGGAACTTGAGCAGTTCGGTCTTCTCGAAAATCCGCGTGACCAGCTCGCAATCCTTGAGGTTGTAGCGCGCCAGGGCAGGCTTGTCCTCGGCGAACATGCGGTTGATTTCGTCCATGCGTTGATACGGGGTGGAGATGTCCTTGCCCTCACCGAGCAGGGTTTGCGCGACGTTTTCCAGGCTGAAGGATTCGAAGCTCCAGGTGGCCGAACGCAAGGCCTCGATACCGTCGATAATCAGGCGCCCCGCGGCCGCGGCGAAGTAATGGTTGCGGCTGCCGTGTTCGCGCCAGGCCATGGGCTCATCGCCGCGGCCGAGCATCAGCGGCACATTGAGGCGCTGGGCATGTTCATGCAGGACGCGCAGGTCGAACTGCACCACATTCCAGCCGATGATTGCATCGGGGTCATGGGTGGCGAGCCATTGGTTAAGGCATTCGAGGAGTTGGGCGCGGGTGTCGCAGTAGTCGAGCTTGAAATCCACCGCGCCAGTCTTGTTCGGCGGGCCGAGCATGTACACCTGGCGTTCGCCGCAGCCTTCGAGGGCGATGGAATAGAGGTCGCCCTGGGCGGTGGTCTCGATATCCAGGGACACCAGCTTGAGCGGCGGGCGGTAGTCGGGCGCGGGCTTCATCTGCGCATCGCACAGGGCACCACTGGCATCGGGTGTACCGCCGAACCAGACCGGAGCGGTGATGAAACGCTCCATCATATAGCGTTCGGGCGGGCGCACATCGGCTTCGTAGACGTCGACACCGGCGGCGCGCAGGCGTTTTTCCACGTCCATCAACTGGCGATGCTGGCGAGTGTAGAGGCCCAGAACCGGACGGTGATGGAAATCGCAGAGTTGCAGCGGGCGCAATTCGATATCGCGCTCGCCCTTGAGCAACCAATCCAGCGGCTTGCGATGGGCCTCGGGAATGAACATCACCGAGGTCTGCACGGGTAGGCGGATAAACCGTGGGCCGTGGTCTGTGGCCAACCAGAAACTGACCTCCGTGCCCGCCAGGGTATCGCGCCAATGCCGGGTCAGGACAAAACCCTGCTGTAAATCCACCGTACCGCACCTCAGGAATAGCTTTCAGGCGTTGATTCTACTCGGCATCCGCGCCATCGGTGTACGTTCCTTCCAGCTCAACGCCAGCGTGGACTGGGATGTACCCGTCCTGCAAGGCGTGACCCTCAACGGGCGCATGCTGCGCACCGGTGGCCAGTACGCGGTGCGGCCAACAACCTGAGCCTGCCGGCCTGGAGCCGCTTCGATAGAGGCGCGCGCGATACGTTCACGCTGGACCAGCGTGATGTGACACTCGGGGCCACTGTGGAAAACGTCGCCAACGAAAAATACTGGGAATCGGCTCAGGGCGGGGTCCTGAGCCAAGGCGATCCTCGCGCAGCCAAGTTGTCGGCGACGGTGGACTTCTAACGGCGGCGAAAGCGGGCAACAGTGGATGATGCCCGCTAACCGGCTCACGCCCTACGTGCTTTGCTCAAATAGTTTTCGATATTGCCCATCTGCTCGTCCCAGCCACGGGAATTCATCTTGAAGGCCTTTTGCCGACGAGCCTCCGGTACCGCGTCGAAACCGGATTCCACCACCCGTAGCAAAATGCCCGGCGCCCGATCCTCAATGGTGAATTCCACCAGTGTCGGTGTTTCCTTGTCGTAGTCGACGCCCTCCTCCACTGCGAAGGGGTGCCACCAGAAAGAGAACAGCGTCTGCGGCAGGATGCGTTCGATTCTGGCTTTCCAGATCACATGTTCGTAACCTGGGTAGGTAATCGGCGCCTCTATGGTTTCCCCTGCCACAAAGGCTTTGCCCTTAAGGGCGATGCCAAACCAATTACCAAATTGCTCGGCATTGGTGAGCGCTTCCCAGACCTGTTTACGTGAAGCGTTCAGCAGAACTTTTCGCTCGATGCGATCTAATACGTGCATAAGTCACCTCCTCCGTTGACAGTAGGCGACATCAAACAATGCGCAACCTCAGGTTGTAAGCAATCATGATGACCCCGTCCTTGAACCGGCAATACGTTTATGACTGACCCATTGAATGGAAGTTGCTTCTGCACAGGTGTTCGCTATCAAGTGGACCAGCTGGACATGCCGATCAGCCACTGCCACTGCTCGAGCTGCCGCAAAATACATGCGGCGCCGTTTGTCGCCACCGCTGGAGTAATGCGCGAACATTTTCGCTGGACGCGGGGGGAGGAACTGTTGGCGTCCTTTGAATCTTCGCCGGGCAAGCTCAGGCATTTCTGCTCGCGCTGTGGCTCACATCTGATAGCGGAACGTGGGCATCAACCCCATGTGATCGTGCGGGTGGCGACGCTCGACGATGATCCGGGCGTCAGGCCCACCTCGCACATCTGGACGGCCCATGATGTGCCCTGGCTTGCCCATGAAGGCATAGAGCAATGGGACGAGTGGAAGGCATGACTTAGACGTGCGGGTCACCTGGCGCTTTTGCCGGCGTCGCATATTGCGGCTTCAGGTGACCTTCCTGGTCAAGTAACCAGGCATCCATGATTTGCCGCACCACCGGACCCGCGACGCGGCCACCGGCCTCACCGTTTTCGATCATCACCGAAATAACGATTTTCGGGTGTTCGGCCGGGGCGAAGCCAACGAACAACGCGTTGTCACGGTGGCGCTCCAGGGTCTTCTCGCGGTTATAACGCTCGCCTTGCTTGATCGCAACCACTTGCGCGGTACCGCTCTTGCCGGCAATGCGATATTGCGCCCCTTGTGCGGCGGCCCGGGCGATACCTCGTGGGTCGTGCATCACCAGTTGCATGCCGTGGTTGACCTGCTCCCAATCACGCGGATCCTTAAGGACGACGTTGGGCATCGGGTTCTCGTCCACCGGCGGCTCGCCATTGATAGTCTTGGCCAGGTGCGGTCGATTCCACACGCCCTTGTTGGCGATCAACGCCGTGGCCTGGGCCAATTGCAGCGGTGTGACTTGCATGTAACCCTGGCCAATGCCGAGGATCACGGTTTCTCCTGGGAACCAGGGTTGGCGCCGTGTGGCGCGCTTCCAAGCCTGGGATGGCATCAAGCCAGCTGACTCTTCGAACATGTCCAGGGAGACTTTCTGGCCCAGGCCGAACTCGGCCAAGTAGTCGTGCAGGCGGTCAATGCCGAGCTTGTGAGCAAGGTCGTAAAAGTAAGTGTCATTGGAACGCATAATGGCAGCGTCCATGTCTACCCAGCCGTCGCCGCTGTGGTTCCAATTGCGGTATTTGTGGTCAAAGTCAGGGAGCTGGTAGTAACCAGGGTCGAACACACGTGTCTGTGCGGTGACGACTCCGCTGTCGAGGCCGGCGATAGCCACTTCCGGCTTGATGGTCGAACCCGGCGCGTAGAGCCCCCGCAATACGCGGTTGAACAGCGGCCGGTCGATGGAGTCGTGCAACGCGGCATATTCCTTGAAACTGATGCCGGTGACGAACAGGTTCGGGTCAAAACTCGGCTTGCTGACCATGGCCAGCACTTCGCCGGTTTGCGGATCAAGGGCAACCACCGAACCACGGCGATCGCCCAAGGCCTCTTCCGCAGCTTCCTGGAGCTTCACGTCGAGGCTCAGGACGATATTTTTGCCGGGGATAGGGTCGGTGTGCTTGAGCACACGCAGTACGCGGCCCTGGGCATTGGTCTCGACCTCTTCATAGCCGACATGACCATGCAGTTCGGATTCGTAGAAACGCTCGATACCGGTTTTGCCGATGGACTGTGTGCCACGGTATTCCACCGAATCAAGGGCTTTGGATTCTTTCTCATTGATCCGTCCCACATAGCCGATGGAGTGGGCAAAGTGCGCACCCAGCGGGTAGTGACGGACGAATTGCGGTTCTACGTCTACCCCTGGCAGGCGGAACTCATTCACCGCCAGCAATGCAATCTGCTCTTCGGTCAACTCGTAAAACAACGTCACAGGAACGAACGGGTGGCGTGCCTGCTTCAGGGCCTTGTCGAACAGCGCACGGTCTTCGACAGGCAGGTGCAGCAAGTTGACGATAGCGTCGAGTTCACCCTTGAGGTCGGTGGTGCGCTCGCGAGTGATGGTCAGATTGTAGCTGGGTCGGTTATCAGCCAGCACCACGCCATTACGGTCATAGATAAGGCCGCGCGTCGGAGTGATGGGCAGCACGTGGACGCGGTTGTTCTCAGAAATCGTGGAATGGTAGTCGAACTGTACGACTTGAAGGAAATACATACGCCCCACTAGGGCACACGTAATGCCTATCACCAACAACGCACAAGCGAGCAGGCGCTTGTTGACTAGGCGGTTCTCTTTTTCGTGATCTTTAATCGGTATCGGTGCGGGCATTTCTACAGCATCTCGTTGAAGAAGGTCGACGCCGCGTCCTGCGATGAAAGATCAGTCCTTGAGAAATGTGCTGCACCATACCAAAAATGCAGAAACACTTTGCATTGAATTCCCCAACGGCACTCTGAAGTGAGTTCCATCTCGACGGGTACGGTGATACGGCAGCCGCCCTTGAGGATATTCAACAGCTCACTCGGCTAGGCGTGCGCACTTTTCGACCGCCCAAAACAAAACCCCACCTGCTTTCGCAAATGGGGTTTCGGAATTTAATCTTGACGATGACCTACTCTCACATGGGGAAACCCCACACTACCATCG
>NZ_JANUEN010000013.1:0-105258 GCF_024809815.1 Pseudomonas sp. BIGb0381 | reverse complement strand
AGCACCCACACGAATTGCTTGATTCAGTTGTTAAAGAGCGGTTGGTTAAGAGCTTTCGTCTCAACCGAGGCGCGCATTCTACAGCAGCCTCATTTACTGTCAAGTGATTATTTTCAGAAGCTTTCGAAGATTTCTTCAACAACTTCAACCACTTGCGCTTCCGATCTCTCGTCAGCGGGAGGCGAATAATACAGTATTGAATTGCGTGGTCAACCCCCTTCTGGAAAAACTTTCCTTAACAAAAGCCCCACACACCACGACGCAATAAAGGCCTTCTTATTAAAGGGGGCGTCATTGCTTCTATATAGAAGGTGTACTTGGCCAGCAGCCAAGAACCACGGCCGTGTTGTCAGTGACATCGAACCGTGAAGTCAGGCCGGCCGCATACGGGTTCTCATCAATACTGCAGAACATCCGAAACCCGGTACGCACCAGGTCTTTTTTTTCACGCCCAGAACAGTGATCATCGCCCTCCGCCCCGAACCCTGAGGAACCGACACCATGGAATTGACGCTGGAAGCTGTTGCGCTCTTTGCACTCAAGCTCGTGCATGAGGAGGACGGCGGCAGCCCGGTGTTGAGGGATGACCTGGTGATGGATGGGTATGAGCGGGAGGTATTTGGGTTGCTGGTGCGGCAGGGGGATCTGTCGGGAATTCTGCTGAAGATAGATGAGTGTGTGGTGCAGGCGCTGACCACTTTGGGTGGCGCCGATACGGTGCTGGGGCGTGAGTTGCAGTGGTTGTCTAGCGACGTACAGCAAGTCAGCACGCTGGAGGAACTCAACCCACCGCTCGTGGCACTGAAGGACTACCTTAAAGCCATCCAATAACCGACTCACCACAAGGACCGTCACATGATCGACTTCAACAACAAAGGCTTCTTCAAACTCAAACAAAACAACGAATACGCCGAACGCGTCGCAGCCCTGCTGCTGGACGGCGAAGAAGTCGTCGACGCCTACAAAGCCATGCGCGACGGCGTGGTATTCACCACCAAACGCATCATCGCGGTGAACGTGCAAGGCATCACCGGCAGCAAGAAGGACTTCACCTCGCTACCGTACAAAAACATCGTCGCGTACTCGGTGGAAACGTCCGGGACGTTTGACCTGGATTCGGAACTGGAGATTTACTTTTCGTCGCTGGGAAAAGTGAAATTTGAGTTCACCGGCAAGACCTCGATTGTCGAAATCTCCCGCCTGATCTCCAAGCACCTGCTGACTTGATCGGCGGGCTTGCTTCAGGAGATCACCGATGACGCTGACTGATCGTCATCCACGCTGTTGAACCGAGCCCGATTAATCTGCCGCGGCAATGCCGGCTGCGAGCGGACTTTCTAGTGTTTGCCACGATTGAAGAAGTGCGGTTACGCCATCACGAACTGGTGAAAGTAAACCGCCGCTGACTACACACAACCTCGTCAAACAAGTTGAGAAAAACCATACTCAATAGCTGAAGTTTCCCACATCCACCATCGAACAAAGCCAACTCCCCCCCCTTTGCCCCACCTCGTAGGCTCACTCCCCCCACACAAAGAAGTGAGCCAGGCTGCTTTTAAGAAGAGTCACCATCACAACCCGACTACGTAAACGAAAGAATCCAGTTATCGAAAATCTTGTGGAAGGTAATCAAACCACACCGAAAATTCTGGCGCATTGCGCTCAATAGTTGATCAAGTTCGCAGGCCACCTGGTTGAAGCACGATCAGACGAAGCCCCTGACGGAGAGTGCTGGAATTATCAAACCTTCAGGCCCTTCCAAGCGCAGCATCCGCATTTGTTCGGCCGTCCACCTAACCCTCTTTCGCCTCACTCCCCTCCCCCCACAATCAGAACCCGACTCGCCGGATCCGTAATATCAAACACCTGCTGCGCACACGACGAAGGTTTGAACTGGAACTCCACCAGATACACCTTGCCCTTTTCAGGCTGGAAGCTACTTAACAGAGGCCCGCAAATGGCGTAGATGCCAGGGCGTGAGTCGGTGGACGAACTGGCGACGGTCAGCTTCTTGCCAGGATCTGCCTGGATCTCCAACTGCGGGAAGCGCTTGAACCCCGCGCTGGCTACGGTCTGGTTGAGCTTTGCAATCCAGTTGAAGACGCGGCCTTCACCTGTATCCATCACCGTGCCGAGGGTTTCCATGCGTTCATCGGGGTCGCCTTCGCGGCGTATCGAGAACTCGACGGGAGCGGTGCCGCCATAGGCTTTCATGATGACTTTGGCGTGCTCAGCATCGACGGTCACGGTTTTCTGGCGCAGTTGAATACCATCCTTGAGCAGGCTGGGGGATGAGTCGCGTTGGTTGGATTGGCAGGCGCACAGGGCCAGGGCGAGGGAGAGCAGTGCGATTCGCTTCACGGGAGGATGTCCTTATCAGGGTGACAGATCATGAAAACTGGACCAGTGATTAAACAAAATGTTCCGCAGTGGAGCGACCTGCGATGCAGGGGCTCGACAGCTCCCACATTTGAGCAGTGATCGCTTCAGGCCTCGTTAAACACCAAACGCGCGCACAACCCGCCCTGCTCCCGGTTATGCAGCGCCAGCCGGCTGCCGATCTTGCCCACGATCATCTCCACAATTGCCAGCCCCAGCCCTGCGCCATTGGCATTGCCACGGCTGTAGAACCGCTCGAACAAACGCCCCATTTCCGCCTCATCAATGCCCGGCCCCTGGTCCTCCACGCTGAGGCAATGGGCACCAATCACCACTTTCACTTCGCTGCCCGGCGGGGAGAAGTTGAGGGCATTGGTCACCAGGTTTTGCAGGGCGATGGCCAGTGCTATCGGCTCTGTTTCGAGCCAGCAATCTTCATCCCCTTCCAGCACCAACTCCACGCCTTTTTCCATGGCCAGCGGTGTCAGTTCGGCGAGTTCTTCGCGCACCAGTTCGGTGAGTTGTACGCGGCTGCGCTTGGGGTTGTTCAACTGCGGTTCGATGCGCGCCATGGTCAGCAGTTGGCTGCCAATGCGAGTGGCGCGGTCGACGCCGTTGACCAGGAAGTCCAACGCTTCGCGCCGCTGAGCCTCGGTGCCGGCACTTTGGGCGTTTTGCGCGTGGATGCGCAGGATTGCCAGGGGTGTGCGCAGTTCGTGGGCGGCGTCGGCGATGAAACGGCGCTCGCGTTCCAACAGGTCGTCCACTTGCACCAACAGGCGGTTGAGCGCGGTTTGCATCGGCTCCAGGTCGCTGGGCAGCGGCTTGAGGTGCAGCGGTTGCAAGGTGTCGGAGTTACGCCCGCGAATCGACAAGGCCATGGCGCGCAAGGGCTTGAGGCCCCAGCCGATCACCAGCCAGATCAATACAGTGAGCAGCGGCACGCCGATCAAGGTGGGCCAGAGGGTGTGGCGCATGATGCGCTGGATCACGTCCTGACGAATATCGTCGCGCTCGCCCACCCAGATCAGCAGGCCCTGTTGCGGGTCGGCAAGGAGAAAGGCGCACCAGTCGTTGCCGTTGTCCAGGATGTCGTGGGAGCCGAGGGTAGCCGGCGGTGCGGCCAACACTGGCGCTTCAGCGGAGCGTACGAGTAATTGGCCGTCGCTGCGCCACACCTGGAAGGTCAACCGCGTTTCATAAGGGTGGGCGACACCGTCCTCGCCGACACGGCTCATCGCCTGATCGAAGGCCTGGTACAGGCGGTCCCAGTCGGCTTCGCCAGGGTCGCGCTGGCGCAATACGCCTTGCAACAGGCGCGCGCTTTGGGCGAGTTGGGCGTCGTAGACTTCCTCGATTTCGTGGTGGCTGTCGCGCAACACCAGCCAGCTGATCAGGGCGTCGCCCAACAGGATCAGCACCAGGACAGGGATGAGGATGCGTGCACGCACGGAGGTCATGATTTAAGCGCCAGTACATAGCCAACACCGCGCACGGTGCGGATCAGCTCGGTGGATAACTTTTTACGCAGGTTGTGGATCAACACTTCCAAGGTGTTGCTCTCGACCCGGTCCTGCCAGCCATACAACGCGCGGGACAGGCGCTCGCGGGTCACCACTTTGCCGGGGCGTACCATCAGTTGGTGCAGCAGTTGGTATTCCATGGGGGTGACGATGATGTCCTCGTCCAGATACCGCACTTGCTGAGTGGCCGGATCGAGGCTGACGCCGGCATGTTCCAGCATCGGTTGCGCGCGGCCCTGACTGCGGCGCAACAAGGCGCGCACGCGGGCCTTGAGTTCTTCCACATCGAAGGGCTTGACCAGGTAGTCGTCGGCACCGGCGTCCAGACCGGCGATGCGCTCGGCGGTGCCGTCGCGGGCAGTGAGGATCAACACCGGCAGGTCGCGCTGCTCGGCGCGCAGTTGCTGCAACAAATCCAGACCATCGAGGCGCGGCAGGCCGAGGTCGAGCAGCAACAGATCGAAGTTTTCCGTGCGCAGGGCATACAGGGCCGCAACGCCATCCTGCAGCCAATCCAGGGTGTAGCCTTCAACGCCCAATGCCACGCGAATCCCTTGGCCAAGGGCACGATCATCTTCGACAAGGAGTAGGCGCATAGCAAAGTCTCTGTGGGAATCGGCGGCATCATGCCGGGTTCTGGCCGAGGCTATTTCGGCAAAGATGTTACCGCGCGTTGCCAACTAAGGTTGCGCTAAGGTTGATTTTGCATTGTGAAATCTCCCACATCTGCTGAGAGCTTTTCCATGCGCAAAATTCTCCTGCTGTCCCTGATTATCGCCAGCCCCCTGGCCGTTGCCGGTCCGCAATGCACCACCGCCGAACGCTCGCAATGGCAAGACGAAAAAGCCTTCCAGGACAAGCTCAAGGCCGAAGGCTACGAGATCAGCAAGTTCAAGGTCACCGACGGCAACTGCTACGAGATCTACGGTTTCGACAAGGACAAGCGCAAGGTCGAGATCTACCACGATCCGGTGACCGGCAAGGCTGTGAAGACTGAGATCAAAGGCTGATGCCAGGCGAATCCCTGCGCCTGTGGGACCCGTTGGTAAGGCTGTTTCATCTGTCGATCGCCGGGGTCTTTGTCGCCAATTACTTCTTTAACGAAGCGGGCGACGACTGGCATGTCTGGCTGGGCTATTACGCCATGGCCTGGCTGCCGGTACGAACGGTGTGGGGATTCATCGGGCCGCGCAGCGCACGCTGGGCGGACTTCTGGCCGACCCCGAAACGCTTGAAAACCCATCTGCGCTCGCTGCTCAACCGCCGCCCGCAGCATCGCCTGGGCCATTCGCCCATCGGTGCGCTGGTGATGCTGTTGATGTTGCTGGCGTTGCTGACCATCGGCATCAGCGGCTTTTTGATGCAGGAAGTGGATGCCCTGTGGGGCGCCGATTGGCCCCTGCAAATCCATGAGACCGCCGCCAATGTGCTGCTGGGCCTGGTGTGCATCCATGTGCTGGCCGCGGTGTTTGAAAGTATCCAGGTGCGGGACAACCTGCCGCTATCCATGCTCACCGGTCGCAGGAAGCGCCTGCCGGATGAACGTGCGCAGTAATCCTTTCTCGACAGGTCCTCTATGCGCTCCGCCTTACTGATCTGCAGCCTGCTCGCCGTCTTCGTGGCCGCGTGGCTAAGCCACCCGCCCCATGTGCTGGCCCCCTTTGCCCAAGTGGCGCCGAACACCATGAAGGTGGCGGCGGCGCCACAGTACACCAGCCGTTTTGTGTCTTCGC
Organism: Pseudomonas sp. BIGb0381; assembly: GCF_024809815.1. Lineage (NCBI taxonomy): Bacteria > Pseudomonadati > Pseudomonadota > Gammaproteobacteria > Pseudomonadales > Pseudomonadaceae > Pseudomonas > Pseudomonas sp. BIGb0381. The sequence continues at coordinate 99,623 of NZ_JANUEN010000013.1, read as the reverse complement.
AGCTCACGGACTTTGTGCACTCTTCCTCGGTCACCGCCCTGCCCGGCGGCGACTTGATGGCGGTGTGGTTTGCCGGTTCGCGCGAAGGCGCCGCCGATGTGCAGGTACGCACCGCACGCTTCGATGCGCGCAGCGGCGAATGGGGCACCGAGCAGGTGCTGGCCACGCGGGAAAGCACCCGCGACGGCACCCAGCGCTATATCCGCAAACTCGGCAACCCGGTGATCGCCCTGGGGCCGGATAAACGCCTGTGGATGTTTTATGTCTCGGTGTCGGTCGGCGGCTGGGCCACCAGTGCGATCAACCTGATGGTGTCGGATGACCTCGGCACCAACTGGTCGGCGCCCCGGCAATTGGTGACCTCTCCGTTTTTCAACATCAGTACGCTGGTGCGCGCAGCGCCGGTGTTCCACGCCGACGGCTCCATCGGCCTGCCGGTGTACCACGAGTTCATGGGCAAGTTTGCCGAGTACCTGTACTTGAGCGCCGACGGCGCGGTGATCGATAAATTCCGCATCAGCCGCGGCAAGAACTCCCTGCAACCGACCATCGTGCCGCTGGATGGCAAGCGCGCGGTGGCGATGTTGCGCTACGCCGGCGACACCCACCACCGCGTCCTGGCCAGCCGCACCGAAGACGCCGGGCAAACCTGGAGCGAGCCGTACCCGCTGGAACCGGCCAACCCCAATTCGTCGTTGGCGGCGGTGGGCACGGTAGATGACGGGTTACTCGTGGCCCTCAACGACCTGCAGGATGGCCGCTTCAAGCTCAGTCTCTACGGCACCGACGCCCAGCTCAGCCAATGGCGCACCGTGGCGCAACTGGATGAATCACCCGACCCGCTCGGCCAACCCTTCTCCCCCGAGGCCTATAAAGAAATCATCGGCGAAGGCTTCCGCGCCTCCAGCGGCGCCAAACGCCTGCCGCTGGAACAGCGCTTTCTCAGCAACCTCGACTACCGCGTGTGCAAACCCCGGGGCTGCGATTTCGAATACGAGTACCCGTACTTCAGCCGCAGCCCGGACGGCATGTACCACTTGGTGTACTCGTGGAATAACACCTTTATCAAACATGTCAGCTTCAACGAAGCCTGGCTGGCGGAACGTCTGTGATGGTTTCTCTGTGGCAGGCCCATTTGAGTTTTGTGCTGCTGGGGTTTGTGCTGTTAAGCACGCTCAGGTTTACCGCACCCTGGCGGCCATGGCTGCTGCCGGCGCTGGTGGCGGTCAGTTTTATCCCGGTCAACGAGCTGCCGCTGGCGGCGTATGTGCGCAGTTTTACCGATGACCTGGCGATCAGCACATTGGTGTTGTTGGCCTGGGTCGTGCTCAGCCGTCTGGGCGTCGTGCAGCCGCTTGCTCGCCGGCATCAGGTACAGATGTTGCTGCTGTTTGGCCTGTTGAGCCTGGTGTTGTATCCGGCCACGTTGGGCCTGACCTACTTCGACCCGTACCGTTGGGGCTACAACCCGCGGCCGATGATCGTCCTGGCGGCAGCGGCCGCACTGTTGATGTTGTGGCGGCGTAATACGCTGTCGGTGTGGATGTTGGCGATGGGCACGTTGGCTTTTGCGTTACGGCTCAAGGCGTCAGAAAACTATTGGGATTATCTGGTCGACCCGTTGCTGACCGGTTACTGCCTGATCGCCGGCGCGGGGCTGCTGATCAGCGCCGCCTGGCGCCCTCTTTTGAAATGGCACAGGGGTCAATGATGAGTGCGTTGCAATCACGCCGCCTGCGCTACGGCGTGGGCGCGATCGGGTTGGTGTTTGTGTTGCTGGCTGCGTTGCGGCTGGTGTTTGTGCTGGGTTTTTCCGGCCTTGACTTGAACACTCCGGCGCTATTGGAAACCCTGGGTATCGGCCTGCGTTTCGACCTGCGCCTGGCGGTGTTGATCCTGCTGCCTCTGGCCGTGGTGGCATGGTTGCCGCGCTGGAACCTCACCACCCTGCCGGCCCTGCGTTGGCTGGCGCGCGGTTATCTGGTCATCGCACTGGCAGTGGTGGGGCTGGTGTACATCATCGACTTCGGCCACTACGCCTACCTCGGCGTGCGTATCAATGCGACGGTGCTGCGCTACCTGCAAGACCCGCAGATTTCCCAACAGATGGTGTGGGAAACCTACCCAGTGCTGTGGATAACCGCCAGCTGGCTCGCGGCGGTGGCGCTTTGGGTCTGGGCGTTGGTCTGCCTGGAGCGGTTGACCCTGGATCGAGCGCCCGCCGCTATCAGCAAGCCGACACTGACGGTGGTGAGTGTGATGGGCGTCGTCGCGGTGCTGCTGGCCCTGCTCGGCCGTGTCGCCCATCTCAACCTGGAGAACCCGGTGCCCCTGCGCTGGAGCGATGCGTTCTTTTCCGGCAACAGCCAACTGGCCGCCGTGGGCCTGAACCCGGTGCTGTTTTTGTATGACACGCTCAAGGTCGGCCAATCGCAGTTCGATGAAGCCCAGGTTCGCGAGTATTACCCGCACGTCGCCCAGTACCTGGGCGTGGCCCAGCCCGATGCCCAGTCCCTGAACTTCATCCGCGAACAAGGCGTACAGCCCTATCGACTGGCCGGCGAGCGCCCGCCCAACGTGATTTTCGTGATGCTCGAATCCCTCGGCACCAGCGCCGTGGGTGCCTATGGCAACCCGCTCAACCCCACGCCGAACCTGGATAAACTGGCGACGCAAAGCTGGTTCTTCAAACACTTCTACGTCCCCGTCACCGGCACAGCCAAAACCGTATGGGCCAGCATCACCGGTGTGCCCGACGTCACCCGCCAGGAGACCGCCACGCGCAATCCGCTGATCACTCGGCAACACACGTTGATCAATGCATTCGAGGGCTACCAGAAGTTCTACATGATCGGCGGCAACGCCGGCTGGGCGAATATCAATGCACTGATCCGCCAGAGCATCGACGATGTGCAACTGTTCGAGGAGAGCGACTGGCAATCGCCACGGGTGGACGTGTGGGGGATTTCCGACCTGGACCTGTTCAAGGAAGCTGACGGGCTGTTAAGCGCGGTGCCCAAGGACCAGCCGTTCTTCGCCTATCTGCAAACCTCCGGCAACCATCGCCCCTTCACCATCCCCAAGCACAACGATGGCTTCCAGCTCAGCGACGTGACGCTGGAACAGGCCCAGGCCGCGGGTTCCCGCAGTGTCGAGCAGTACAACGCCGTGCGCCTGCTGGACTACAACATCGGCCGGCTGATGGACATCGCCAAGGCCGGCGGCTACTACGACAACAGCATTTTTGTGTTCTTCGGTGACCACAACACCCGCATCAGCCAGATCCCGCACATGGCGCCGGCCTTCGAACAGCTGGGCCTGGAAAGTAACAACGTGCCGCTGTTGATCCACGCCCCCGGCCTTGAGCCCCGGGTGATCGAAGAAGCGGTGGGGCTGGCCGACCTGCTGCCCACCGTCGCCGGCATGGCGGGCGTACCGTTTCGCAATGGCGCGATGGGCCGGGACATCCAGCAACCGGCGCCCGAGGGCGAACGCGTGGTGCCGCTGGTGTTGCGCGAGGGCACCTTCCCGATCATCGGCGGCGTGACCCAGGACTTCCTGCTGCAGATGCAATACGACGGCAGCTCTCCGACCTTGCATGACCTGGCATCACTCACCCCGCGTGACGATGTGGCCGCGCAGCACCCCGAGGAATTTCAGCGTTTGCAGGCGCTGACCCGTGGGCTGCATGAAAGTGCGCGGTTGATGCTGTTCAGGAATGTGCGTGAGTGATTACTTGGGCTGGAACGTCTCAAGGTACGCCAGGATGTTGTCGATTTTTTCCGGGTCGCTGATGCCCCAGAAAATCATGCGCGTACCACTCACCACCTTTTTTGGCGCTTCGATATAGGCCGCCAGCTTGTCGCGAGTCCAGACCACGCCGGAGTTTTTCATCGCGTCCGAATATTGATAGTCGGCGGTGGTACCGGCGGGTCGGCCGATGATGCCGTTGAGCTCCGGGCCAAAGCCACCGCGCGCGCCTTCGCCGACGCTGTGGCAGCCGCCGCAGGTCTTGCTGAAGAGCTTGGCGCCAGCCTCGGCATCGCCGGCCGCATTAGCCGTGCCGGTGTTGAGGATGAGCGCGAGGGTCAGTAGGACGTACTTCATAGGTGACTCCACATCGGGCGTTGCCGGCGATTATGCCTGTTTGTCAGGAGCGCATGCCCATCCAGATCACCGCTTCGGTCCACGCCGTAACCACCGGCGTCAGCGCACGAAACCAAGGGTCGCGAACATCAATCTGCGCTGCCGAGTGATCGTGGTGGTGTTGTTCTTCTTCGACGATGGAGGCAATGGCCGCCACGGCCAGCGGGTCTACGTCGCGTAAAGCGTGAAGTTGATGAGCCAGGTGCTTGAGCACCACGCTTTCCACCGCCACGGTGGTGGTGGCGATAGCCTTGCGCCCGCACACCCCGGTGAGCAGGCCCAGCACCAGCCCACCAAGGCCACACAGCCAGTAGCTGCGGCAGCGTCGGTAGCCTCGCCGTTGCAACTCAGCCTGAAACACGGCGCGGTGGCGGCGCTCGTGGGCGAGGAACTCCTGGAGCTCCCCCACCATGCCGGGGGCGAACAACCGCGCCATAAACAGCTGGCCACTGTAGATACAGATCGCGCCATGTTCGCCGGCGTGGTCGACTTTGATCATGCGGTTACCCAGGTTCGGGTCGATCAAGGGGGCAGCGGAAGCGTTCACGGTTGACGACCTTGTGCGAGGGCCCGTGGGGTTCGGGCAGATCCTGGTTGCAGAGCGCCGGTATCGTGCCGTACCACCGCGCAAATGCGCAACCTAGACCCTCGAATCGACCACCCATCGCCCCGTGCAGATCCAATAGAACCTATCTAACCCTATTCCACTCCACCCTACTGAACCCTGATGGTGGAGTAACGATCATGGCTCAGCCATCGATTTTGGTATTGGAAGACGACGAGATCATTCGGTCGTTGATGGTGGATGTACTGGAGGATTTCGGCGCGACGGTGACCTCTTTCCCTTCGGCCGATGAAGGGATGATTTACCTGGAGCGTGGCGATGACCCGGTGGATTTGATTGTCAGCGATGTGCAGATGCCGGGGTTGCTCAACGGTTATGACCTCAGCCGGGTAGTTGCACACCGCTGGCCGTCGGTGCCGGTATTGCTCACCTCGGGAAACGCCAGACTCGCGGAGCAATTGGGAGGCTCCGTGCGGTTCCTGCCCAAGCCGTGGAGCACCGAACATCTACTTGAGTGCGTGCAAACCGCGTTGACCCAGCAGGGGTCGTCCATGCATTGATAGCGTCGCGATATCATTTATGCCGAACTTCACAGCTGGCCTTATGGTCACTTAATTAAGCAGGGAGCGACTTTTCTGATCCACTGGTCAGCCTTTTCGCTTTGTGCGTTCAGCTGATGCTTACGTGTTGTGTAGAATCGTCGCCTTTTTTAACGCGTCATTCATGGCCGAAAGGCCCACAGTTCGAGCTCATTGAATGCATTCACAGGCCCATGATGGTGGTACGCCCTCATTGCTGGAAGCGTTGCGCGCAGGCACTGGCCTATTGCACGTAGCGCTGGAAAAACGCCTGCCGTTTTTTTCCGAGCACCTGGATGCCGATTGGTACCAGCGCTTGATCCAGGCGTATTACGGGTTTTATGGACCGATGGAAGCGGCGCTGTACGGCTGCGACTTCATCCCTGAAGGCTTCGACCCGGCGCTGCGTGTGAAAACACCGACCCTGTTAGACGATCTTCACGCCCTTGGCCTGGATGCCCCCGCGATCAATGCCTTGCCACACTGTGTGCAACTGCCCTCCTTCGACACCCCCGCAGCCTGCCTCGGCGCCCTGTATGTGCTGGAAGGCGCAACCTTGGGCGGCCAGGTATTGCGCCGGGAAATGGCCCTGCGCCTGGATCTGGACGCCGATAACGGCGGTGCGTTCCTCGATGTATACGGTGCCGAGACCGGTCGGCGCTGGAAGGATTTTCTCGACTATCTGGGCCGTCAGCCGCTGGACGCGCCAGCCAAACAGCGTGCGGTGAACGCGGCACGTTCGACATTCAGCTGCTTTGAGCAATGGCTCGACAGCCAGGAGGTACTGCTATGAAACCCGAAGACTTTGAAGAGCTGCTTGCCAACTGTGCCGACGAGCCCATCCGCTTTCCGGGGGCGATCCAACCCCACGGCGTGCTGCTGACACTGTCGGAACCCGACCTGAACATCATTCAAGTCAGTGCCAACATCGCCGCTTTGTTCAACCGCGACCCCGAGTCGTTGCTGGGTCAGCCGCTGCACACGCTGGTGGGTGCCGAGCATGCCCAGGCCGTGCAGGTCATGGCGGAACACAACAGTTTTGTCGATGCGCAGCCGCTGCATGTCACGTTCAACGGCGCCGAGTTCGAAGGCCTGTTGCACCGCCATCAGGATGTGCTGGTGCTGGAGTTCGAGCCGCGGCTCAAGGACTTCCGGCCACGGGCGCTGAAGGGGCGCAGCAGTGACTTGGGCAAGATGCTGCAACGTCTGCAATCAGCGAAAACCCTGCAAGCGCTGTACGAAATCAGCGTGACTGAAATCCAGGCCATGACCGGTTACGACCGGGTGTTGATCTATCGCTTCGAAGAGGAAGGCCATGGTCAGGTGATCGCCGAAGCGTCGGCACCGTCCATGGAGTTGTTCAACGGCCTCTTCTTCCCTGCGTCCGACATCCCGGAACAGGCCCGCGAGCTGTATCGCACCAACTGGCTGCGCATCATCCCGAACGCCGCCTACGAGCCGGTGCCACTGCTGCCCAAACTGCGCCCGGATACCGGTGAACCGCTGGACTTGAGCTTCGCCACCCTGCGCAGCGTGTCGCCGATTCACTGCCAGTACATGCAGAACATGGGAGTGTTGTCGTCCATGAGCATTTCGCTGATGAAGGGCGACAAACTCTGGGGCCTGATCAGTTGCGGCAACCGCGAACCACTGTTGGTGCCCAATGACTTGCGCATCACCTGCCAGACCATCGGCCAGGTGTTGTCATTGCAGATCAGCGCCATGGAAGCCCTGGACCTGAGCCGTCAGCGTGAAGAGAAAATCGAGGCCTTGGCCAAGCTTGATCAAGCGATGAAGGCCTCGGAAGAAAACGTGTTCGACGGCTTGGCCCAACAAGGCCAGTTGCTGATGGACCTGACCTTGTCCAGCGGCGTGGCGATCATCGAAGACAAGCAACTGCACCGCTACGGCAACTGCCCGGAACCCGCTCAGATCCGTGCATTGCACAAGTGGTTGCAAGACAGCGGCGAGCCGGTGTTTTCCAGCCATAACCTGGTGTCGGTCTACCCGCCAGCTGCCGAATTTCAACAGGTGGCCAGTGGTGTCCTGGCAATGAGCCTGCCAAAGCCTGTGGATAACGGCGTGCTGTGGTTCCGCCCGGAAGTGAAAGAGAGCATCAACTGGAGCGGCGACCCGAACAAGCCGCTGGCCCTGGAAAACTCCAACGCCGGCCTGCGCCTTCGCCCACGCACCTCGTTTGAAATCTGGAAAGTGGAAATGGCCGGTATCTCCACCAAATGGAGCCACGGCGACCTCTTCGCAGCCAATGACCTGCGCCGCTCGGCCCTGGAAAACGATCTGGCCCGCCAGGTGCTGCGCGAGCAACAAGCCGTGCGTGCCCGCGATGACCTGGTGGCGGTGGTATCCCACGACCTGCGCAACCCGATGACGGTAATCTCCATGCTCTGCGGCATGATGCAAAAGGCTTTCAGCTCCGACGGCCCGCACACATCGCGCCGCATTTCCTCGGCCATCGACACCATGCAACAGGCCGCCGGGCGCATGAACGTATTGCTGGAAGATTTGCTCGACACCTCGAAAATCGAGGCCGGACGCTATGTGGTCAAACGGGTGGCCCTGGACGTCAGCCAAATGTTCGAAGAGGCCTATTCCCTGCTGGCGCCACTGGCGATGGAAAAAGGCATCGACCTGTCGTTCAACGCCGAGCCTGGCCTGCAGATCAACGGCGACCCGGAGCGATTGTTTCAGGTGCTGTCGAACCTGATTGGCAATGCCATCAAGTTCACCCCGCGCCAAGGCCATATCGGCATCAGCGCATTGAGCAATGGTGAAGAGATCGTGTTTTCGGTGCGCGACTCCGGTGAAGGCATTGCGCCTGAGCAATTGCCGCATGTGTTTGATCGCTACTGGACCCAGGCCGAAAACAACCCCACCGGTACGGGTCTGGGGCTGTATATCACCCAGGGGATAGTCCAAGCCCATGGCGGCAAAATCGTTGCCGAGAGTGAAGTCGGACGTGGCAGTGAGTTCCGCTTTACCGTGCCGAGAGTGATCGAGGACTCCCATACCTGACCGCTCCTGTGGCGAGCCTGCTCGCCACGCAAAAATGGCGGGATGACGTCTGAAGCCGGTTGCCAACCGCCGTCATATCTTGCAGCAGGGCGTTTATAGCTCACCTTCTCCTGGCTCTATAAGTTTGGCGCCACTTCGCGCCAAGGGGCGAAGTAACCCACGATTAATAGAGAGAAGGACACGTCCATGATCAGCTCCATCAACGCCGTACAACTCCCCCCTCAATACCCCACTGCGCCACAGGATGATGCAACCCTCCAACGCAAGAAGCGCAGCATCGAAGCACCTCAGTCGCAACTGGAGCCTCAAGAAGCCGACGGTTCGGCGCGCAACCGCCGAACCGGAAGTGGCGGCCTGGACAGCCTGGGCAGAGGAAACCTGCTCTAAACCGTAGGAAGAAGGGCAGCACACTGCCCTTCTTCTTTACTGACCGCCGCGCCTTAACAAAACACTGACATCCGTTGCGCTAACCTTGCCGGTTCAACCCTGGCCGGAGCCTGTTACTGCATGCCACATCCCGACACATTGCCCGCCGTACTCGCCGGCCCTCTGCTGCGGCGCCTGGAACCCCGGCGCCTGGTGCTGTGGCTGGTGGGAAGCCGGGCATTGCCCCTGACCCTGAAGCTGCACTGTGCCGAACGGAGCCTGGAAATACCCCTGGGCCAGGACCAGTGCCAGATCGTGCCAGTGGGGCGCCAGGCGTTTATCCATCTGATTGATGTACGGTTGGACGAGGCGCTGCCACAGGACGTGGTCATCAACTATGACCTGCTGGTCGACGATGCCGGCATTGCCGAGTGGGCACCGCACCTGCTGTACGCCGACACGCGATGCCCAAGTTTCGTACTGCACAGCCATATCCATCAGTTGGTACACGGCTCGTGCCGTAAACCTCACCACAAGGCCGACGAAGGCCTGCTCTGCCTCGATCGCCTGCTGGCCGATGCACAGACCCCAGCCGACCGCCCAGCTTTGCTGATGATGAGCGGCGACCAGGTGTACGCCGACGATGTCGCCGGCCCGATGTTGCGGGCGATCCATGGGCTGATTGCGCGTCTGGGCCTGTTCGATGAGTACCTGGAAGGCGCCGTGGTAGACGACAGCGCCAGCCTTTACGGGCATCACGCCAGCTACTACAACCGCGCGGATCTGCTACCTGCGCTGGACAGCAACGAGACCCTGCGCGAACGTTTTTTTGGCGGCGTGAAAAAGCCGATTTTCACCAGCAGCACCGCCGACAATCACCTGGTGACGTTCGCCGAGGTCATGGCGATGTACCTGCTGGTGTGGTCACCTACCCCCTGGTCACTGATCACCCTACAGCCACCGCAACTGAACGCCGATGAAGCTGCGCGCTATGCCCGCGAACAGGTGCAGGTGGATAAATTTCGCGATGGCTTGCCGGGCGTGGCGCGGGTATTCGCCCATCTGTCCACGTTGATGATCTTCGACGATCACGACATTACCGACGACTGGAACCTCAGCGCGCAATGGGAAGAAACCGCCTACGGCCATCCGTTCTCCACACGCATCATCGGTAACGCCCTGCTTGCGTACCTGTTGTGCCAAGGCTGGGGTAATAACCCGGACGCCTTTGATGAGTTGGTGGGCCACACCCAGGCACTGGCCACCCAAGCGCAGAACGATCACTTGGACGCCCAGGCACAGGATGATTTACTCGCGGCGCTGCTGAAGTTCCAGCAGTGGCACTACGTGCTGCCCACCACCCCGGCCCTGGTGGTACTCGACACCCGCACCCGGCGCTGGCGCAGCGAATTCACCCTCAAACAACCGTCCGGCCTGCTGGACTGGGAAGCCTTGAGCGAACTGCAACAGGAACTGCTCGACCACCCTTCGGCCATCATCGTCTCCCCCGCGCCGATCTTTGGCGTCAAGCTGATCGAGACTGTGCAGAAAATCTTCAGTTGGTGCGGCCACCCCTTGCTGGTGGACGCGGAAAACTGGATGGCCCATCGCGGCGCGGCCCAGGTGATCCTCAACATCTTCCGACACTCGCGTACACCCGGTAACTACGTGATCCTCTCGGGCGACGTGCACTACTCGTTCGTCTATGAAGTGCTGATCCGCCATCGCAACGCCGGCCCCAGGATCTGGCAGATCACCAGCAGCGGCATCAAGAATGAATTCCCAGCGCGATTGCTGGAATGGTTCGACCGCCTCAACCGCTGGCTGTACTCACCGCGGTCGCCGCTCAACTGGTTCACTCGCCGCCGCACCATGCAGGTAGTACCGCATATTCCGGAGCATGCCGAAGCGGGTGAGCGGCTATGGAATTCGGCGGGGATTAGCCAGGTGTTTTTCAATGAACACGGCCAGCCGGAAACGATTTACCAGCACAACGCGGATGGGAAAGCTCGGACGAGGATGATGGCGCCGAAACAATAGCCTATTGCCACCCCTCTATAACCGGCCATCCGCCCTATTCAAAGCGCACAAGCCCCGTTGTACAGTAGCCCCAGCCACGGAGTATCGGCATCAATATGGCTGGCCCTGGACGCCAGCCCATGCAAGGAGCGCGCAGATGGACGATACCTCCGACGACGGCAACCTGAAGAGTGATTTCTCTCACCTCAACGCCGACATGCTGCATACCGTGCTGGAGCTGGTCAGCGACGGAATCTGGGACTGGAACGCCAATACCGGGTTCGTCTACCGCAACCCAGGCTGGTACGAAATGCTGGGCTACCCCCGCCACTCCCTCGAAAACAGCGTGTTCACCTGGGAGACCGTCATCCACCCGGAAGACTACCCCCAAGTGATGACGCTGTTTGATGACTACATCAACCGTCGCGCCCCCCATTATCAAATCGAATACCGTTGCCGCAAAAAAGACGGCAGCTACCTGTGGATCGAAGACCGGGGCTACGTGATTGCACGTAACGCCGATGACTCGGTGGCGCGGATGGTGGGCGCCCATCGCGATATTCATACACGCAAGTGCTCCGTCGAACAGCTGGAGCGGCGCAACCAATCCCTTGAGGCGCTGGTGGCCGAGCGCACGCGCGAGTTGTCACGGGTCAATCAGCAGTTGCAATTGCAGTTGGACGAAAACCGCTCCCTGGCCGAACGGGATGCATTGACCCTCGTTGCCAACCGCTACCGCCTGGAAAAAGTCCTGCTGGAAGAGTGCGACCGTGCCCAGCGTTTTCGCCTGCCAATGGCATTGATCGCGATGGATATCGATGACTTCAAGCCGATCAATGACCAACATGGCCACGGCGTGGGCGACCAAACCCTTTTGCAGGTAGTGGAATGCCTGGAAAGCTGCCTTCGCCAAGGCGACCTGCTGGCCCGCTGGGGAGGCGATGAGTTCATGGTGGTGCTGCCCAAAAGCTCGCTGGAAACCGCCACGGCACTGGCCGAAAACATCTGCCAGACGATGCGCAAGATTCCGACGCGCAGCAACCTCCACGTCACCCTGAGCCTGGGTGTGGCCGAGCGCCGTATGAATGAGTCCCCCGCCGCCCTTATGGCACGTGCCGATCAGGCGCTGTATCGCGCCAAGGCGGCGGGCAAGGATGGGGTGTCGACGTAGCATCGACGGGGCTACGACGTTGCCAAAAACGAGCTTTTGGCAACAGCTCTTCCGATTTGGAATGACCCGGCGACTTTATTTCGTTTGCGGCAGAGCCTGGCCCACGGCTTAGATAAAAACACGCCCGCCACTGCCGAGTCCGAGATTCATGAGCCGCGAAACCATCAGCCAGTCGATTTCCATCGTTCACCCCATCAGCCTCAGCCATGGCAGGAACGCCGAGGTCTGGGACACCACGGGCAAACGCTATATCGATTTTGTCGGCGGGATCGGCGTGCTCAACCTTGGCCATTGCCACCCGGGCGTGGTGGCGGCGATTCGTGAACAGGCGACGAAGTTGACCCACTATGCGTTCAACGCCGCGCCCCACACACCCTACATCGAACTGATGGATCGCCTGGCCGGGTTTATCCCGGTGGACTACCCCGTCAGCGGCATGCTCACCAACAGCGGCGCAGAAGCTGCAGAAAACGCCTTGAAGATCGTCCGCGGCGCCACCGGCCGCACGGCGGTGATCGCCTTTGACGGTGCCTTCCACGGCCGCACCCTGGCCACCCTCAACCTCAATGGCAAGGTGGCGCCCTACAAACAAAAGGTCGGCGTACTGCCCGGCCCGGTGTATCACCTGCCCTACCCCAGCGCCGATAACGGCGTGAGCTGCGCTGAAGCGCTGAAAGCCATGGACCGCCTGTTCAGCGTGGAAATCGACGTCAATGACGTCGCCTGTTTCATCATCGAGCCGGTGCAGGGCGAAGGGGGTTTCCTCGCCTTGGATATCGAGTTCGCCCAGGCGTTGCGGCGCTTGTGCGATGAGAAAAACATTCTGCTGATTGCCGATGAAATCCAATCCGGCTTCGGTCGCACCGGCCAGCGTTTCGCCTTCTCACGCCTGGGCATCGAGCCGGATTTGATCCTGCTGGGCAAAAGCATCGCCGGCGGCGTACCGCTGGGTGCGGTGGTCGGGCGCAAGGCATTGATGGATAACCTGCCCAAAGGCGGGTTGGGCGGGACGTACTCCGGCAACCCCATCGCCTGCGCAGCGGCGCTGGCCACCCTCGATGCAATGACCGATGAACATTTGCAGGCCTGGGGCTCGCGGCAGGAAGCAGCGATCGTCGGCCGCTATGAAGCCTGGCGTTCGCAGCACCTGTCGCCGTACCTGGGCCGCCTGACCGGCGTCGGTGCCATGCGCGGCATCGAACTGACCAACGCCGACGGCACGCCCGCGCCCCGGCAACTGACCCAATTGCTGAGCCTGGCGCGAGACGCCGGGTTGCTGTTGATGCCCAGCGGCAAGTCGCGGCACATCATCCGCCTGTTGGCACCGCTGACCATTGAGGCTGCGGTAATGGAAGAAGGACTGGATATTCTCCAGGCGTGCCTCAAGCAGTTGGTTTAACCCCCCGCCTCCGCCGGTCGGCAGCCTTGCTCCGCGATAAGGGCATTGTGCTGCCTTGACCTGACCTCCCTCCCCGCTGAAAATGCGCGACGCTTTTTTGTCTCCCGTTTACTGAAGTAGTGAAATTTCAATGTCCGATTCTTACACCGAACAATCCGCCGAAGAATCCGTAGTCGCCTTGCACGCCAAAGCTGAATACGAAAACGCCATCAATCTTTCACAGCATGTGCCAGCCGCCAAGATCATCAGCGAGATGGTGCTGGACGCCTTTCACACCTCCAAGGAAAGCGACCAGATCCGCGAACTGCGCGTCGCCATCCGCCAGGCCCACGACGCCTTCGACGACGACAAGGCCTACGACCTGATGGGCCAGCTCAAGCAGCTCAAGGACGCCGAAGCCGCTGACAACATCGCCCTTGAAGACCTGAGCAGCAAGTTCTCCATCAGCCGCATCCTGTCGAGCTTCAAGGATGATCCGCAGTTTCAGGAGCTGGTCTACGGGCTGGCCCTCAAAGTGCTGAACCAGTCTCACCAGGCCATCAGCAACCCAAGCGCCGGCAAAGGCAAGGCAGCTCGCCCCAAAAAAGAAGCCGAAGTGTTTGTGATCAGCAAGGACGGCATCAGCATCACTCTGCCGCTGCGCACGCCACGCTCGCGGTTGAACGTCGACCGTGAGGCGTTCGAGTTCCTGGGTTTCAGCTTTGTAGGCGAAGGCGATGAAGCCGAGCTGGAGGTTGAAAGCTTTGTGGATAACGCCGGCGTCGAGCAGCCGCTGAGCCGCAAGAGCGTGATTACTGCGCTGCAACAGCAGACGGCGTTTGAGGGTTACAGCATCGCGCAACAGTGATACCACTGAACTGAATGCGGGAGGGAGCAATCCCCTCCCACATCGGCGCTAGACCGTCGCCGCAAACACCTCGCGAAACCGCTCCATCTCCCGCTTGCTCCCCACCGTCACGCGCACCCACTGCGGCCAGTTTTTCCACACCCGCCCGATCAGTACGCCTTGCGTGGCAAGTTTCTCGATGACCTGCTCGGCCGGTTGCTTCACATTGATCATGAAGCAGTTGGCCTGGGAGGCCGTGCAGGTGAAGCCACGGCCCTTGAGCCAGGTGATTGTTTCATCGCGCAACTGGGCATTGAGCGCCTTGCGTTGTGGCAGCAGCTTCACATCTTCCAGGCTGGCGAGTCCGCCGAGCAAGGATGAACCTGCCGGCACATTGTCACCGCCGAACACCGCCAGCCGTTCCAGCAGCGCCGGGTGGCCGATCGCCAGGCCCAGACGGGCGCCGGCCATGCCGTAGATTTTCGAGAAGGTGCGCAATACCAACAGGTCGTCATGCTCCTTGACCCAGCTCACCACGCTTGGGGTGTCGGCAAAGTCGATGTAGGCCTCGTCCACCACCAATACGCTGCCCTTGGGTTTGTTCGTCAGCGCCTGGCGAATAGCCTCAGTGGAGGTGATGGTGCCAGTCGGATTGTTGGGATTGCATACATAGAGCATCCCCGCCTGGGGATCGGCGGCGAGCATTGCGGGGACGTCATGGGCGTGGTCGGCATTAAGGCCCACTTCGCGCACCGGCGCCTTACGGGACTCGGCGGCCTGGCGCGGTACTTCGTAGGACGGCGTGGCCATCACCAGGCCGCGAGTTTCGCTGGTGAACGCCAGCACCGCGTAGCGCAGTGCGGCCATGGAGCCGGCAAACACCGCCACCTGCTCTTCGGCAATCCCGTGCTGCTGGGCAAACAAGCCGGCCAAGGCGTACATGTGTTTGTACGGATACCGCCCGGCTGTCGCGATGCCGCGCTGCATCGCTTCGCGGGCCGCCGTCGAGGGGCCGTAGGGGCTTTCGTTGTAGTTGAGCAGTACCTTGTCAGCGTTGGCCGGCGCGGGCGCGGCGACCGCCCAATCCAGGCGCCCGAGCAAAGGCAGGGCGGCGCCCAGGGCGAGAAGGGACCGACGACTAACGCTGACCATGGTGACTACTCCTTGTAGGCGGGTGATGGATTCGCACAGCTCGTATAGAAGGGTATGACGAGACAAGGAACGAATGATTTAACCGAGCCGCCATGAAAAAGCCCCGTACGACTTGCGAAGACGGGGCTTTTTTCTGGTGCGTGTCGGGGTTAGTTCAGCTGTAACTTCCGCTTCAGGCCCTGCATGACCGCTGCTTTGTTCTGCAGGTAGTCATTCAAGCCACGTGCACGCAAGTTGCACGCATCACATTCGCCACAGCCGGTGCCGATAACGCCGTTGTAGCAGGTCAGGGTCTGCTCGCGGACCAGGTCCAGTTGCTGGTGGTAATCCGCCAGTGCCCAGGTCTCAGCCTTGTTCAGCCACATCAACGGGGTTTCCAGGCGCACGTCGTACTCCATGCCCAGCTTGAGGGCCTGGTTCAAGGCTTTGACGAACTCATCACGGCAATCGGGGTAGCCGGAGAAGTCGGTTTCACACACGCCGGTGATCACCGTCTCGGCCTTGACCTGATACGCGTAGATAGCCGCCAGGGTTAAAAACAGAATATTGCGGCCCGGCACGAAGGTGCTCGGCAGGCTTTCGCCGGAGCTGTTCACGGTCGGCACCGGGATGTTGTCGCGGGTGAGGCTGCTGATCGCCAGTTCGTTGAGCAGGGACACGTCCATCACTTTGTGAACGGTGGCCCCCAGTTGCTTGGCCAGTTGCTGGGCGACTTCGATTTCCGCCACATGACGCTGACCGTAATCGAAGGTGATGCAGTGCACTTCGTCATACAGCGGCAGCGCCTGGATCAGACAGGTCGTCGAATCCTGACCGCCACTGAACACCATAACGGCTTTTTTACTCATCACTTGCTTCCTGCCGGGGTAGGGTTGGGTCGTAGTTTAAAGCTCACTCAATAAAAAACCCCGCGCTTCTTTCGAAGGCGGGGCCTTTTTACTACTCGGACACTCAGTGTGCGTAGGTCAGCAACAGCTCTTTCGGTACTTGGAAATCCAGGGACATCATCACGCTGAGAGCGGTGATGGTGAAGATCGAGAACACGAACAGCTTGCGCGCCCAGACGGTGTCGTCCACCGCCTTGTAGCCGGTCCAGGCCATGTACAACCAGTACATGCCCATGGCCGCGGCGACGGCAAGGTAGCTCATGCCGGCGTAGCCACTGAAGGTCAACATCAAGGTCGCCACGAGGAAGGCCAGGATGTAGAGCAGGATGTGTTTCTTGGCGACCTGGATGCCACGCTTGACCGGCAGGACCGGAATCGAAGCAGCCAGGTAGTCGTTGAAGCGGAAGATCGCGATGGCGTAGGAATGCGGCATCTGCCACAGGCTGAACATCACCAGCAGCACCAGCGCAGCCATGTCGAAGCTATTGGTCACAGCCACATAACCAATCACCGGCGGCATCGCCCCCGACAGACTGCCCACCAGCGTGCCGTGAACCGACTTGCGCTTGAGGTACAGGCTGTAGAGGCCGACGTAGATGACAAAACCGATCACGGCAAACAACGCCGCCAGCGGGTTGGCCACCTGGTACAACAGCGCCACACCGGCAACACCCAGGACGGTCGCGAAAATCAGCGCCAGTTTCAGGGAGATAAGGCCCTGGACCAGCACGCGATTCTTGGTGCGCTCCATCTTGATGTCGATGTCACGGTCGATGCAGTTGTTGAAGACACAGCCGGAAGCCACCACCAGGGACGTACCGATCATCGCAGCCAGGAAGATGGCCAGATCGACATGTCCCTTGGAGGCCAGGAAGAAACCGCCCGCCACAGAAAGCACGTTACCGAAAATGATCCCCGGTTTGGTGATTTGGATAAAGTGCTTAAGCGACATCGGGTCTTACCTCACTTCGCCATCATGAACGTATGGATGCTGAACATGATCCATATCGACAGGCCAACCAGCAGCAGGATTACTATGCCTGCGAACACGAACGCAACCACGTTATCGCGCTGCTCTTTAGAGCGATCCAGGTGCAGGAAGTACACCAGGTGAACCAGAACCTGAATCACCGCGAACGCCAGCACGATCATCAAAGTGATCGACTTCGGCAGGGTCGGGTACATCACCAGACCGAACGGGATGAGCGTCAGGATTACCGACAGGATGAAGCCGATGGCGTACGACTTAACGCTGCCGTGGCTCGCATCATGGCTGTCATGGTCATGGGAGTGTGCATTAGCCATTACAGAGTCCCCATCAGGTAAACAACGGTGAAGACGCAGATCCAGACCACGTCCAGGAAGTGCCAGAACAGGCTCAGGCAGCTCAGGCGAGTCTTGTTGGTGTTGGTCAGGCCGTGTTTATTGACCTGATACATCATCACCGCCATCCACAGCAGGCCGGCAGTTACGTGCAGACCGTGGGTGCCTACCAGCGTGAAGAACGCCGACAGGAAGCCGGAACGGTGCGGGCCGTAGCCTTCGGAGATCAGCAGGTGGAACTCGTTGATCTCCATGCCGATGAAGCCCAGGCCGAACAGGAAGGTCAGTGCCAACCAGCTCAGGACGCCTTTCTTGTTGCCCTTATAGAAGGCCAACATGGCGAAGCCGTAGGTGATCGAACTGAACAACAGCAAGGCGGTTTCGCCGAGCACGTAAGGCAGTTCGAAGATGTCGTGGCCCGACGGGCCACCCGCAACGTTGTTTACCAGTACCGCGTACACCGCGAAGATCGACGCAAACAAGATGCAGTCGGTCATCAGGTAGAGCCAGAAACCGAAAACGGTCATCGGCCCCGAGTCGTGGTGATGGTCATCATGCCCATGGTCATCGACATGGGCGTGTCCAGCATTGGTCACTAAGTTCGACATGGTTTAAGCCTGTTCCAACGAGGTTTCTACACGGTTGGCCGGGATTTTCTTCTCGGCGACCAGGCGAGCGTGCTGCTCGGCTTCGATGCGCTCGATCGTTTCGACCGGCACCATGTAGCCTTGATCATCACGTGCTGCGTGGACAATGAAGTAGCCGATGGTGCCCACCAGGCTCACGATTGCCAGCCACCAGATGTGCCAGATCATCGCGAAACCGAACACGGTCAACAGCGCACCCATCACCACGCCAGTGGCGGTGTTGCTTGGCATGTGGATCGGTTCGTAGTGCTTAGGTTGCTGGTACGCAGTACCGTCTTCCTTGGCTTCGGTGAACGCATCGATGGTGTTCGCAGTCGGGATCACCGCGAAGTTGTAGAACGGTGGTGGCGACGAGGTCGACCATTCCAGGGTGTGGCCATTCCATGGGTCGCCGGATTCGCAAGCGTTCTGCTTACGGTCACGGATGCTCACGTACAGCTGGATCAACTGGCAGGCGATGCCCACAGCGATCATGATTGCACCGAACATGGCGACGTACAGGTACGGTACCCACTCAGGGTTGGTGGTGGCGTTCAGACGACGGGTCATGCCCATGAAGCCCAGTGCATAGAGCGGCATGAACGCGACGAAGAAGCCCGAGATCCAGAACCAGAATGCAGCCTTGCCCCAGCCTTCGTGCAGCTTGAAGCCGAACGCTTTCGGGAAGTAGAAGCTGAAACCAGCGATGTAGCCGAATACAGCACCACCGATGATCACGTTGTGGAAGTGAGCGATCACGAACAGGCTGTTGTGCAGCACGAAGTCAGCGCCCGGGATGGCCAGCAGTACACCGGTCATGCCGCCGATAGCGAAGGTCACCATGAAGCCCAGGGTCCACAGGACCTGGCTGGTCATGCGCAGACGACCGTGGTAGATGGTGAACAGCCAGTTGAATAGCTTCACCCCCGTCGGGATGGAAATCAGCATCGTCGCCAGGCCGAAGAAGGCGTTGACGCTGGCCCCCGAACCCATGGTGAAGAAGTGGTGCAGCCACACCATGAAGCCCAGTACAGAGATTGCGCCCGATGCGTAAACCATCGAGTGGTGACCGAACAGGCGCTTGCCGGTAAAGGTCGAGATCACTTCGGAGAAGATACCGAACGCCGGCAGGATCAGGATGTACACCTCAGGGTGACCCCATGCCCAGAACAGGTTCACGTACATCATTGGATTGCCACCAAGTTCATTGGTGAAAATGTGGAAATCCAGGTAACGGTCAAGCGACAGCAGCGCCATGGTAGCGGCCAGGATCGGGAACGAAGCCACGATCAGCACGTTTGCCCAGGTGCAGGTCCAGGTGAAGATCGGCATGTCCATCAGTTTCATGCCAGGGGCGCGCATTTTCAGGACGGTGGCCAGGAAGTTGACCCCCGTCAGCGTCGTCCCGAGTCCTGATAACTGTAGCGCCCAGATGTAGTAGTCCACACCCACGCCAGGGCTGTATTGCAAGCCAGACAGTGGCGGATACGCAACCCAACCGGTCTTGGCGAACTCGCCGACGCCCAGGGACACGTTGATCAGCACCACGCCGGAAACCAGCAGCCAGAAGCTCAGGGAGTTCAGGAACGGGTAGGCAACGTCACGCGCACCGATCTGCAGCGGCACCGCAAGGTTCATCAGGCCGGTGAAGAAAGGCATCGCCATGAAGATGATCATGATCACACCGTGGGCGGTGAAGATCTGGTCATAGTGTTCAGGCGGCAGGTAGCCAGGCGAACCTTCGGTGGCCATGGCCAACTGGGTACGCATCATGATGGCGTCAGCAAAACCGCGCAGCAGCATGACCATGGCAACGATGATGTACATCACGCCGATTTTCTTGTGGTCGACCGACGTCAACCACTCGGTCCACAGGTAGGTCCACTTCTTGAAATAAGTGATTGCTGCAAACAGTGCCAGACCACCCAGCGCGATCATGGCGATGGTAATCATCACAATCGGCTCGTGGAACGGGACCGCATCCCAACTTAATTTACCAAACATCGTTTACTCCTCTGCCCCAGCAGTTGAATGCGAGCCCGTGTCAGAACCTTCAACCGCGGCCACTTCTTTCTTCTCGTGCTTGACCGGCTTGCCTGGTTTCATACCTTCGTACTTGTCGACGATTTTCTGAAACAGGTTCGGCTCATACGCGGAGTACAGGGCGACTGGGTTGTTCTGGCTTGGTTTGGTCAGGGCATCGTATTCAGCTTGATCAAGCTGTTTAGGTGCGGCCTTGACTTCGGCTACCCAGGCGTTGAAATCTTCCTGGCTCGTCGAGATCGCTTTGAATTTCATGCCGGTGAAGCCAGCGCCGCTGTAGTTCGCGGAGATGCCTTCCATTTCAGCTTTTTCGTTGGCGATCAGGTGCAGGCGTGTCTGCATGCCGGCCATCGCGTAGATCTGACCGCCCAGGGCTGGGATGAAGAACGAGTTCATCACGGCGTCGGAGGTGATCCGGAAGTTAAGCGGGGTGTTTTCCGGGAAACGGATCTGGTTAACCGTGGCGATACCCAGGTCCGGGTAGATGAACAGCCACTTCCAGTCCAGCGCGACCACTTCGATGTTGATCGGCTTGACGTCGGACTCCAGCGGACGGTACGGGTCCAGCTCGTGGGTCGACTTATAGGTGATGTAACCCAGGGCGATGATGATGAGGATCGGAACCAGCCACACCGCGATTTCAATCTTGGTGGAGTGCGACCACTTCGGCGCGTAGGTCGCGCTGGTGTTCGACGCGCGGTATTTCCAGGCGAAGGCGAAGGTCATGATGATCACAGGCACCACGACCAACAGCATCAGCAGGGTGGCAGTGATGATCAGGTTTCGTTGATCCAGACCGATCTGTCCTTTCGGGTCCATCAAGGTCCACTTGCAGCCTCCCAGCATTAACATCATGCCAAGCAGCGGCAAAAAGCCTAGTAATCGGGGGTACCTGTTTTTACTCATCTCACGACCTCTAAAGCAGCTTGCGCAATGCAGTTGGGTTTTGATCGCCAACACTTCACCCTGCCAAGGGTTGGCATTTCTCTTCGATTGAATAAGAGCCTGCCCGTCACGTCATATAGGTACGCTTCACGAGCCTGCGGTGAGTTCTTATTCGATTTCGTGGTTAAAGGCCTTGTTACAGACCAATTCCCTTTGGTGCGGATAGTTGAAAGGCTGCCGGAACCTTGGGGTCGCACAGAGCCGTCCATCTGCCCCTCGACCGCTCCAGTGCTCAAAGATTGAGCAGCACCGGACATTCAGTGCGGGCGATTGTAGTTAGCTGGCGATGTATAAACCATGTCTTATAAAGAAATAATTTTTATCGATTACAGCAATAATCCTTCACCAATATTGCAAAGGTTCGCGATCTTATCGCGTTCGATTCCCAACAAAAACCACAAAAATTGCCGTGTTATAGGGCAATCCGTCACGGCCCTTACACCCCGTAAGGGCCTGCAAAACCTAACCAACCCCCCAGAAAACAAGGCATTCGGACATCACTCAAAGCCTTGTACGGCGTGAGGTACGCGCTGTCACCCAAACCACGAACTGACAGCACATCTTGGAGGTTTCTTGCAAATTTAAGCGCTGGTTTGGCAGGTCAGAAACGTCCTGCGGCGGCTTCCGTGTGACAACATGTCGCACATTGCGCGCACCCAAAATTGTCCGGCGTCACGTTCTGTTCACAAAACCCTACATGCAAAACGCCCCGGCCTTCCTTGAAGAAGGGCCGGGGCGTTTTGCTGATGGATTCAGGCCTTGCGCTGGCGATTACGATAGATACCCAGGGGCACCAGGATGACCGTCAGCACGAACGCCACCAGCGCCCATTGCGCCAGGGACAAGCCGAGTACCGGCGGGTATGGGGTGCTGCAGAAACCGTCGACCTGGAAGCCCAGCGGGAAAACCTTGGCCAGGGGCAGGTCGTCGACGATAGGTTGCAGCACATCGATGCCGCAGCTGACCTGCGGGAAGAATTGGGTGTACACATGGTGGCCGGCTGCGGCCACCCCACCGAGGGCGCTGAGTACCACCAGGCCTTCGAACAGCGTGATAGCACCTTTGCTGCGCATGGCCGCGCCAATGAACGCAAAGATCGCAATCAGCAGCAAAGCGTAGCGCTGCAGGATGCACAACGGGCACGGCGCCTCGCCCAACACCACCTGCATGTACAACGCACCACCGATCAGTGCCAGGCAGATGATGCCCAGCAACACCAGAAAGCGCCGCTCCCTGCCTAAACGCAATTCGTCACTCATCCCCGTATCCCTTTGTTTGGTTGTGCCAATGGCCGCAAGTTTACACACAGAGAGTGGTTTAAACAGAGAGGGGTTAACAGGGGATTAATCGGGAAGAACAGAGATCCAAATGTGGGAGGGGGCAAGCCCACTCCCACATTTTTGACCGTGTTACTCCAACGCCGCAGCCGGGCCGAAGAATTCGTAGCGGCTTTGTTTTTCCGGTACACCGAGGGCCTTGAGGTGGCGCTTGATCGCCGCCATGAAACCTTTAGGGCCGAGGAAGTACGCGTCCAGGTCACGTTGCTCCGGCAACCACGCCGCCAGTTGCTCCTGGCTCAGCAGGCCGACTGTATCCGCCGCCGGGCTCACGCCGTCGTCCTCGGCATAGCAATAGAAGCGCTTGAGCTGCGGGTGCTTGGCCGCCAGTGCATCCACCCAATCACGGAACGCATGCACCCCGCCATTGCGCGCGCAGTGGATAAAGTGCACCGGACGCTCGGTGGCCAGTGCCGCTTCCAGCATCGGCAAGGTTGGGGTGATCCCTACCCCGCCGCTGATCAGCACCAGCGGTTTATCGCTGGCCGCCAGAGTGAACTCGCCCGACGGCGGAAACAGGTCAATCGTCGCACCGACCTGCAACTGGTCATGCAGGTAGTTGGAAACCCGCCCGCCGGCCTCGCGCTTGACGCTGATGCGGTACTGACCCGCATCACTCAACGCCGACAATGAATAGTTGCGGCGCACTTCCTCACCGTCGAGCACCAGCTTCATGCCGATGTATTGGCCCGGCGCGGCAGCGAGGATCGCCCCGTTGTCCACCGGCGCGAAATAGAAGGAGGTAATCTCGGCGCTCTCCTCCACACGCTTAGCCAGGGTAAACGCCCGCGCACCGCGCCAGCCGCCGGGGGCCTGGGCTTTCTCGGCATAGATGGCCGCTTCGGCGCCAATCAGGATATCCGCCAGTTGGCCGTAAGCGGCGCCCCAGGCACTCATCACCTCAGGGGTGGCGATCTCGCTGCCCAGCACCTCGGAAATCGCCCGCAGCAGGCAAACGCCCACAATCGGGTAATGCTCCGGCAGGATCTGCAAGGCCACGTGCTTGTTGATGATCTTCGCCACCAAGTCGCCCAGTTGGTCGAGCTGGTCGATATGCCGTGCGTACATCAATACGCCATTGGCCAGGGCGCGGGGCTGGTCACCGCTGGCCTGGTGGGCCTGGTTGAACAGCGGGCGGACCTCAGGGTACTCGGAGAGCATCATGCGGTAGAAATGGGTGATCAGCGCTTCGCCGCCGCTTTCCAGCAGGGGCACGGTGGATTTGACGATGGCACGGTCTTGGGCACTAAGCATGGGAGCCTCCTGGGCTTCTTTACTGATTACCCTTAGCTACTCAGTATTCATGCCAACTAATAAATCCTTCCATTTCAACGATTTGAATAATATGTAGTCAGTATGACCTCCTACACTTTATAGTCATAAGGACTACAAGGAGTCATTATGACTGCACACTCGCTGCTCACCACCCTGCTGCCGCTGGTCGCCGACCTGTCACGGGAACTGCCCGAAGGCGAACGCTATCGACGCCTGCTGCAAGCCATGCGCGCCCTATTGCCGTGTGATGCGGCCGCACTGTTGCGCCTGGACGGCGAATCGCTGGTACCGCTGGCGGTGGATGGCCTGAGTGCAGACACTCTGGGCCGCCGCTTCAAGGTCAGCGAACACCCGCGCTTCGCCGTGCTGCTCAGCAGCCCTGGGCCCACACGCTTTGACAGTGACAGCGAATTGCCCGATCCCTACGACGGCCTGGTCGATGGCTTGCACGGTCATCTGCAAGTGCACGACTGCATGGGCTGCCCGCTGTTCGTCGACGACCAGCCCTGGGGCCTGCTGACCCTGGATGCCCTCAATACCGAGCGCTTCGAACGCGTGGAACTGGAAGCCTTGCAAGCCTTCGCCAGCCTCGCCGCCGCCACCGTCAACGTGGCCGAACGTATCGAACGCTTGGCGTTGCGGGCCGAAGACGAACACCAGCGCGCCGAGATCTACCGCCAGGCCAGCGGCCAGCAGCACAAGGAAATGATCGGCCAGAGTAAAACCCACAAGCGCCTGGTGGATGAAATCAAGCTGGTGGGTGGCAGCGACCTCACGGTGCTGATCACCGGCGAAACCGGGGTGGGCAAGGAACTGGTGGCCCAGGCCATTCACGCGGCGTCGTCCCGGGCAGATAAGCCCTTGATCAGCCTCAACTGTGCGGCCCTGCCGGAAACCCTGGTGGAAAGCGAGTTGTTCGGCCATGTACGCGGCGCCTTTACGGGCGCGCTGAATGAACGGCGCGGCAAGTTCGAGCTGGCGAATGGCGGCACGTTGTTTCTGGATGAAGTGGGCGAGCTGTCGCTGAGCGTGCAGGCCAAGCTGCTGCGGGTGCTGCAAAGTGGCCAATTGCAGCGCCTGGGCTCGGACAAGGAACATCAGGTGGACGTGCGCCTGATCGCCGCCACCAACCGCGACCTCGCCGACGAGGTGCGCAACGGCCGCTACCGCGCCGACTTCTACCATCGCCTGAGCGTGTACCCGCTGCAAGTGCCGGCCCTGCGCGAGCGCGGGCGTGATGTGTTGCTGCTGGCCGGCTTCTTCCTGGAGCAGAACCGCTCACGCATGGGCCTGGGCAGCCTGCGCCTGACCAGCGATGCCCAAGCGGCGCTGCTGGCCTATAACTGGCCGGGCAATGTGCGGGAGCTGGAACATTTGATCGGGCGCAGTGCGCTGAAGGCACTGGGTAACTGTCGCGAGCGTCCAAAGATTCTGAGCCTGAGTGCCCAGGACCTGGACTTGCCCGATGTCAGCGCGCCGGTGATCGAAGCACCGACAGAAGCCGCCCTTGCCGTCACCGGTGACCTGCGCCAGGCCACCGAGCACTATCAGCGCCAAGTGATCAACGCCTGCCTGGAGCGCCACCAGCACAACTGGGCCGGCGCCGCCCGCGAACTGGGCCTGGACCGCGCCAACCTGGGCCGAATGGCCAAGCGCCTCGGTATGAGATAGCAAGGCCAACTCAGTCAAATGTGAGAAATGCAGGAAATATGGGAGGGGGCTTGCCCCCTCCCGCACTAGACCTGCTTTGCCTGAAGGATCGGATTCACCGGCTGAGCCACCTTAGGCTTACGAAACACCAACACATTCCCCAGCATCACCAGCACCAACCCCGCCAACGCCGGCGCGGTCCACTGGTAGCCTTCGGCAAACGCCGACACATTCAGCGCCACCACCGGGAACAGCACCGTGCAATACGCCGCACGCTCCGGCCCCATGCGCCCTACCAACGTCAGGTAAGCGGTAAACCCAATCACCGACCCCGGAATAACCAGGTACCACAGCGCACCGATGTACCGTGTGCTCCAGTCCATCTCAAACGGAATGCCCCGCACCACGCAGTAGGTCGCCAGCATCAAGGATCCATACAACATGCCCCAGGCATTGGTGGTCAGCGGCCTCAAACCGGCCTTCTGCTGCAGACTCGACAGCATATTGCCCGCCGAGAAACACATCGTCCCCAGCAACGCCAACCCCAAACCCAGCAAGGTCTGCGGGCTGGCGGTGTGCCCCACCAGTTCCGGCCAGAACAGCAAGCCCAAACCCGCCAACCCGAGGCCGCCGCCCATCAACACCGTGCGCGCCACCCGCTGGCCGAAAAACACCCGGGAGTTCAGGGCATTCCACAGCGTGGCCGTAGAAAACACCACCGCCACCAGGCCGCTGGGGATCCACTGGCTGGCCGTGAGAAAGCACATGAAGTTGACGCAGAACAGGCACAGCCCCTGGGCCACACAGATCAGGTGCCCGCGCCGGTTCATCACCTGCAACTTGCGACTGACCAGCAGCAACGCAAACAACACCAGGGCCGCCAGGCCGAAGCGGTAGACGATGGACACGGGAATCGCCACCACGCCCAGTTGCCATTTAAGGGCGATCCAGGTGGTGCCCCAGATCAGCACGGTGAGTAGATACAGGGAAAGGTTCATAGCGGGCTCCATCGATTGAGCCACAGTGTCGCCTTCACCCCGGGCAAGGCTCTTGCACAATCTTGCGCTTTTGTCGGGCGATGGGATCACAGCGTCCGTATCGCGGAGTAGGATGCAAGGCGTCGGAGAACACACCATGTCAGACCTGGAATCCCTGCAAGTCTTCCAAGCCCTTAACCGCTCGCCCAACGCACGCCTGGAAGCCTGCGCCGAGCTCGGTGACGGCTTGTCCGCGGCCTTGTGGAGCAACCATCATGATTCCCAGGACTACCAGGCGCCCAGCCATCACACCTTGTCCTGCTATGTCGGTGGCGGCACCGGCACGTTTCGGCGGGACCAACCGGGCACCAAGGGTGGACCGGACAAGCTGTGCATCCTGCCTGCCGAGCACCAATCGGCCTGGGTGATCAACGGTGAAATCCGCCTGGCCCACGTGTATTTCAGCCCGCAACAATTTGCCCTGGGCTGCGTTACCCTGCTTGACCGCGAACCGCGCACGCTGGAACTGCGGGAAAGTACCTTCCTGGAAGACCAGCGCCTGGCCCGACGCTTCCACCAGTTGATCGCCCTCAACTGGCACGAGCCCGCCGAACGCCTGCTCACCAGCAGCCTCGCCCATGAAATGCTCAGCCACACCCTGCTCAGCCAGGTGGGCGCCCGCGAAGGCCTGCGTTTAAAAGGCGGGCTCGCCGCCTACCAACGACGGTTGCTGGTGGACTACATCGACCAGCACCTGGAAGACCCCATCAGCCTTGGGCAACTGGCTGGGTTATGTACGTTGTCGGAGTACCATTTCGCACGGATGTTTCGCCAGAGTTTCGGCCTGCCGCCCCATCAGTACCTGCTGGCGCGCCGGCTGACCCGCGCGCAAAACCTGCTGCGTGGCGGCGCCCTGCCGTTGGGCGAGATTGCCTTGCTGTGCGGTTTTTCCAGCGCCAGCCACTTTACCCATCGCTTCCGCCAGGCCATGGGCGCCACGCCCGGCGAATACCGTCAGGCGTTCATCTAAACCATCAAGCCCAAGGTCTTGGCCTTGGCCACCGCCTGGGTGCGCCGCTCTACACCGAGTTTGCTGTGAATGCGCCGCGCGTGGGTCTTGACGGTGTGCAGGGAGATAAACAGGCGGTCGGCGATCTCGAGGTTGGAACTGCCTAGGGCGATCAGTTGCAGCACTTCCAGTTCGCGCTGACTCAAGGGGTTTTCCACCGTGCCGGGTGTTGATGCCTGAGGTTCCAGGCCCAGCTCACTCAGCAATCCCGGCGCACGCAAACGCAGTTCGCGAATCGCTTGTTGCACCTGGCAACGCCCGGCCAGTTCCAGGCCGGCTTGCAGCGAGCGGCGCGCCGAGGCCGGATCCCCCAACTGCCAGGCGACTTCGCCCAGCACCAGGTGCAGTTCGATTTCCAGGCAAAGCATGCCGCGCTGATGGGTGGCTTGCAGCAAGGCGTTGAGCCGCTCCACCGGTTGATCGGCGCAGCCCAGCTTCACCTCCGCCAGCACCAACAGGTATTCAAGACGCGGAATCAGTTCCAGGGTGGCCGGCGGTGCTTGCTTGGCCTGCGGCCCACGAAAGTGACGCAGCACGCGGCGCACCGCTTCCACGGTCAATTCGGCGCGCCCCTGCTGCAACCAGAAGTGCCCGCTGACCAACAGCAGCACCGCGCGGTACACCGTGTCCGGAACCTGGCGTTGCTGCATCAGCCGCTCGGCCTCACGCAACTGGATAAAGGCCTGGGCGTAATCGCCACGGTTGGCAGCCAACAGCGC
Organism: Pseudomonas sp. BIGb0381; assembly: GCF_024809815.1. Lineage (NCBI taxonomy): Bacteria > Pseudomonadati > Pseudomonadota > Gammaproteobacteria > Pseudomonadales > Pseudomonadaceae > Pseudomonas > Pseudomonas sp. BIGb0381. Next base: position 71,517 of record NZ_JANUEN010000013.1, on the reverse strand, counting down.
CAGGCCGAGAAAGCCGTAGAGCACGCGCTTGTCCTGGCTGTGCAGGCACATCTTCAAGCCCGTGTCGAAACACTCGGCGGCCAGGCTGTCCTGGCCTTGGCGCAAGGCCAGGTGCCCGCGTCGCAAGGCAATACGCCCCACCAAGGGACCGGCCTTGAGCCGCTGTTCAAGCAATATGGCTTGTACATTTTCCAGCAGGCTCTGAGCTCTGTACGGTGCACCGCGCTGTTCCAGCAATTGAGCGTGATCCAGCTCAAGCAGCGCCTCCAACAGTAACGAACCATGGGCGCGCGCCAGGCACAGCGCTTCACGGTTCAGGCCTTGGGCCACGTCCAGCTCGCCGCGCAACAAGGCTTGCTGGGTCAGGCCCGACAGGCACATCAGCCGCGAGGTCCACGCGCTGTCGGGCAAGGCTTGCAGCGCCTCAAGAAAATGCAGGCGCGAGCCCTCGGCATCGCCGCCCAGGTGCAGCAACCAGCCCCATTGCGCCTGCCAGCGCGCCAATAAATACCGCTGTTGCGCCGCCGTCGGTTGCGGGGCAAACCGGGCCAGTTGATCGATGCACACCGCCGCCTGTTCGAAGCGCCCGGCAAACAGCAACGCCGCCGTCACCAGCCCCACCAGTTGCGCCGAGCCGAGCATCAATTCATCGCCATGCTGCTCATGCAGGTGCAACAGCAAGACGGCATTCTGCTGGCGGAACAGGTCCTCGAAGCTGAAGTGCTGCAACAGGCTCACCGCCATTTCATATTCTTCGGCCAGCAGCGCCTGTTCGAAGGCGGCCTGCCAGTCCTGTTCGGCGCAGAACCATTGGCAGGCGCGCCGATGCCAGGAGCGTTTGGCCGGCCAGGGCTCGTCCTGCATCAGGCGCGCCAGGGGCGGAAAAACCTGCAGCCAGCCGGTGTCTTCCCACGGTTGGATAAAGGCGCCGAGCACCTGCAAATCCCTCAGGTACTGGTCACCGTCACCCGCGCCGAACAAGTGCTCGCACAGGCCGGTGTTGAAGCGCGGCAGATGCGCCAGTACGCGCCAGGCCTCCGCCAGTTCCGGCGGCAGTGTGCTGAACAGCTCGTGTTGCAGGTAGTCGAGCAAGGTCTTGTCGGGGTGCCCATCGCCCAGCAGCGCGATGCGCACACCCGCGCACCAGCCGGCGCTGAACTGCAGCACGCTGTCGACCGAATGCGCGGGCGCATGGCTGAGCAGTTGCTGGATTTCCGCAGGGTTGAAGGCCAGTTCTGCGCCACATTCGAGCAACTCATCGTCGAGCAGCAGGCGCGGCCAGTTGCACGCCGGTCGCCGCCGCGCGCCCAGCCACCAAGTCAGGGCCGGGCTACTGGCGGTGAGCAGACGGTCGAGCAAGGCGTCGGTGTCGGGCGTTGGCAAGCGGCAAAAATCATCGAGGAACAGCCATGCCGAGGCCTGCCAGCGGCTGAGGTCGAGCAGCAAGGTGGTTTCATCGGTAAACGTCAGGCCCAGGTTTTGCGCGAGCCGCAGGCACAGGTCGAGGGGGCTGAGGGTCGCGCCATTAAGCGGCAACCAGTACACCTGGCAACCCGCAGGCGCCTGCAACGCACATTCGGCGAGCAGCGCGCTCTTGCCACTGCCACCGGGGGCGCAGAGTAATTTGACCCTGGCCGGGGCCGTCAGCAAGGGCTCGGCCAGGCGGGGGCGCAGCAGATGGTGAGCGGACAGCCGGGGCATGAATCCAGGACGGTCCAGGCAGCGTGTCATGGCAGTCATTGCTGCATCCTGCTTTTTTATTGTTATGCAACCTGGTGCTTACCCTAGTCCTGTGGCGGGTGGTTGTTGAAGAAGTATTCAGCAGGGTGATTGAAGGCCATGCACAAAACCCCATGCGTAAAAAACCCACTGTGGGAGGGGGCAAGCCCCCTCCCACATTTGACTGCATTTCATATTGGGATCAGCGTACGCCTTCAGCCCTCAACGCCGCCGGGGTGTAGTCCGCTGCCTTGGCCGCAAAGCCGAACACGAAGCTGCTCTTCTCCTCGTTCTTCATGCCCAGTGCGATATAGCGCCCGGCAATGATGTCGTACAAGGTCTCGACGGTGTAGGCCGGCACCTGGTGGTCGTAGTAGAACTGCGAATGACCTTCGGCGACGCGCCACAGTTGGCCACGACCGTCGTAGTGATCCACCAGCGCGACTTGCCAGCTGTCTTCGTCGATGTACATATGGCGCTTGGCGTAGATGTGCCGCTCGCTTGGCTTGACCGTGCCGATCACTTCCCACACGCGGTGCAGTTCGTAACGGGTCAGGTCCTGGTTGATGTGACCGGCCTTGATGATGTCGTCGTATTTGAGCGACGGCGAATCGAGCTTGTAGCTGTTGTAGGGGATGTACATCTCTTTCTTGCCCACCAGCTTCCAGTCATAGCGGTCGGGGGCGCCGGAGAACATGTCGAAGTTGTCGGTGGTGCGCAGGCCGTCGGACGCGGTGCCCGGGCCGTCATAGGACACTTGCGGCGCGCGGCGCACGCGGCGCTGGCCGGCGTTGTAGATCCAGGCCAGGCGCGGTTCCTTCACCTGGTCGAGGGTCTCGTGCACCAGCAGCACGTTACCCGCCAGGCGCGCCGGGGCGGTCACCGATTGCTTGAAATAGCTCAGCACGTTGGCCGCCTTGGCCTGGTCGATATCGGGAATCGCCTGAGGCACCGCCACTTCCTCCTCGAAGCGGATCGGCGTGTAGCTGCCATTGGTCTGCGGGGTGGCCTGGGTAATGATGCGGCGCAGGTTGCCGCCGTGATAACGGGTGATGTGGTTCCACAGCACCTCCACGCCATTCTTCGGAATCGGGAAGGCGTAGTAACGGTTACCGGTGAAGTTTTCCAGGCCGTTACCGTCGTTGATCGCCTTGACGTTCAGCGCGCTGCGCTTGATCGACTCGTAGATATCCGGTGGCAGGTTGACCGTACGGTGGCTCGGGTAGACCGGGATCTTGTAGGTCTCGGGGTAACGCTTGAACATCGCCACCTGGCCGTCGGAGAGTTTGTCTTTGTACTTATCGACGGTGGCCGCGGTGATCACGAACAGCGGTTTTTCACTGGCGAACGGGTCGGCGAGGAAGCCCTTGCTGTCCACCGCGCCGGCGTTTTTCGGGATGCCACCGGTCCACGCCGGGATCGAGCCATCGGCGTTGCCAGCCTTTTCAGCGCCGACCGGGGTCAGAGTAGTGCCCAGCTTGGCCGCCTCTTCCGGCGACACCGCCGCCATCACGTGGGAGGCCAACAGGCTGAGGGCCAACACTGCAATTGTCTTACGCATGGATTCTTGTCCTTCTTTAAGCCAAATCAGAAGTTCACGCCGAAGCTGAGGGCGAGGAAGTCGCGGTCGGTCAGGGTGTTGTAGTCGCCACCAAAGAAGTCGGTGTAACTGAGGCTGGCGGTGTAGGTGCTGCGGTAGTCCGCATCCACGCCGACGCTGATGGCCTTGGCGCCTTTGTTGAAGATCCCGTTGGGCCCGTAGCCGGCCACGTCATGGGACCAGGACAGGTTGGGCTTGAGGTTCACCCCGAAAATGGCGTTGTTGTAGTCAAGGATCGCCCGAGCTCGGTAGCCCCAGGAGGTGGATGTGACGAAACCGTCGGTGTCACCCTCGAAACCGTAAGCGCCGTAGACCGAGTCGCGGCCGTAACGCAGTTTGGATTTGTCTTCCAGGCCGGCGACGTGGACCACCGCCGCTTCGCCTACCAGGGTCAGGCGTTCAGCGCCCAGCACCTGGTCGAAGAACTGGGTCATGGTGCTCTGGATCTGGGTGATTTCCTTGCGGCGGTAGCCTTTGTTGTCGGCGCCGAAAGAGGAACGAATCGGCGATGCCGCATTGCCCGCAATCGGGTTGATCAGGGCCAGGGTCAAGTCAGTGGTATTGAGCTGCACCGGTGCATTCGGGCGGTAGCTGATCTCACCGGTCCACGCCGTGCCGGTGGGCAAGGTGGTGGAGAAGCTGGCGCCGAACAGGCGGATGTCTTCCGGGTAGTCGAGGTAGTACTGGCCACGGCCGAGCATGGTGCTCTGGGCCAGGGCCGAACCGAAGCCGGCCGGGGCAGCCGCCGCGATACCACCGATGGTCGCCAGATTGGTGTTGGCAGTAATCGTGCCCACGGTCGGCGTGCGGCTGTGGTAGTTCATGAAGTACAGGCCGTACTCCGTGTCATCGCCCAGCCAGCGCAAGGCTGCACCGAATTGGCCGGAGTCCCGTGCATCGCGGTCACCGGCACGCTGCACCACCACACCTTCGCGGGTCACCACAAAGCCTTGGCCGCGAGCCGCTGCAATCGGTTGCAACGGCGCAATCGCCGGGCTACCCACCGTGTAGTTGCCGGTGCAGCCATCCGCCGCCACGTCACCGCCAAAGAACGTGCCGCAGTTATCCAGCACCGTCTGGTCCCACTCCAACTGATAGAACCCTTCCACGGTCAGTTGGTTGGTCAGGCTCTGGGACGCGAACAGCATGTTGACCGGAATCAGCCCTTCCTTGATCTCGGCACCGGGCCGACGGAACGCCGACACGTCAATCGGGTTGATGCTGTTGATGGAGTTGCCGATGAAGGTACTTTCGCCCCAACTGACCACCTGCTTACCGGCGCGCACGGTGCCCGGCAGGTCGCCCAGGGAATAGTTGTGATAGACAAACGCATCGAGGATCTGCGCACCGCTGGATTTGGCGCCTTCCTTGCGGTTGTGGTCGCTGATCTGCTTGAACTCGCGGTCTTCGTCCTTGAGTTCGAAGTCGTACCAATACTTGCCACGCACGAACACACCGGTGTCGCCGTACTTCAGTTCCAGGTCGTGCAGGCCCTTGAAGATCTTGGAAAAGGTCTCGCCCTTCTTGAAGTTGAGGCGCCCGTCATCTCCCGTGGAAGCCTGGCCTGTGCCGCCATTGACGGTGCCCACGAGTTTTTTATCGGCATCGCGCATGCCCCAGCTCGAGCCGACCGACAGCGAGGAGTCGAATTGCCCTTCGATCTCGCCAATGTTGAAAGAAACAGCCTGTGCCTGGGCACAGCAACCCAACGCAACCGCAGCGGCCAGCGCCTGTGGCGTGAAGATGGCGCGCATTATTGTTTTTGTCATGCGTCTTCCCCGGTGAGTGACAGAAGGCCCCACCCTACTGCCGTGCATCAGGAGCGATAAGCGCACCAAGGAGGGATTCGTGTTGTCGCTCGAAAGGATTACAGGCCGCTCTGGCCTGGGTCTGGGCGAGGGCATGGACCGGGTGGATGGTGGGTTATCAAGAAAATGGATGGCGACGTGGGCGACTGTTGCCATATCGGTAACAGTCCTTGTCCTGAACAGCTATTACTCATTTTGTTACAAGAGACTATTCTTGCCTGGCTTTCAGGGCAAACCGCCCGCTTCCGCTCTCGGGAGAAAAGCCGATCTTGAATAGATTGAAGTGTTTTTTCAGTCTGTTACCCGTGTTCACTGACGTTGATTTGTCGCTCCTTGATCCAACGTCTTACTTCAGCCGCTGCGTTTGCCGCGGCTTTTTTTTGCCTGAAATAAAACGGGGCGCCATCAGCGCCCCGTGGGATTCAATCTTTTTCAAGCAACGATCACAGGCTGTACTTCTGCAAGTTCGCCATCATTTCCTTTAACGCTTCGATATTGTCCTTGGGATGGGCTGCGCCTTCGAAGTCGCAGATCTGCGCCCAATGTGCCGCCACATCGTCTGGCGAGAACCCGGCCTCTGGGTCAAAGCCTACGCCCAGGCTGCGCTCCCAGCGGGTCTTGCCGATCCAGCCGCCACCCACCTCGAACAGCCCTGAAGTTTCCTGGCACGCGTCGCTGCCCAGGTACACCACCAGCGGGCTGACCAATTCCGGCTTGAGGCGCTCGAACACTTGCGGCGGGATCAGGCCTTCGGTCATGCGTGTGGCGCCGGTGGGGGCGATGGCATTGACCAGGATGTTGTTCTTGCGCCCTTCCAGGGCGAGGGTGCGGGTCAGGCCGTACAGCCCAAGCTTGGCCATGCCGTAGTTGGACTGGCCGAAGTTGCCGTAGATGCCCGAGGTGGACGCGGTGAAGATCACCCGGCCGTAGCCTTGCTCACGCAGGTGGGGCCAGGCGGCGCGGGTGACTTTGTAGGCACCTTCGACATGCACCCGGTAAACCAGGTCCCAGTCGGCGTCGTCCATTTTGTGGAAGGTTTTGTCGCGCAGGATGCCGGCGTTGTTGACCACCACGTCGATGCGGCCGAAGACGTCGAGGGCGTTCTGGACGATCTTGTCACCGTCGGTGACAGAGTCATGGTTGGCCTCGGCGATACCGCCCGCCTCGCGAATCTCTGCCACGACCCGGTCGGCAGCGGACGCATTGGCGCCCTCGCCCTGGGTGGAACCGCCGAGATCGTTGACCAGTACCTTGGCCCCGTGTCTGGCGAACAGCAGCGCATGGGCCCGGCCCAATCCGCCGCCGGCACCGGTGACGATCACGACCTTATCCTGGAACTGTACTGACTCACTCATACCGAACTCCGATGGCGACAATGGGATGGGTTTGAGTGTCCGGCAAGGCGCCGCCGGTCACAATAAATACGGCTGAGGCTGAATGGTGCTCGATAAGGCTGAGGGATGATGACTCGTCTCTGTAGGAGCGAGCTTGCTCGCGAAAAATCCCAGAGCGCCGCGTGGTGTCAGGATTCCCACGCTATCGTTGACGATTTTCGTGAGCAAGCTCGCGCCTACAGAAAAGGATTCGGGATCAGGAATAGGCCACTTGCGAGGCCGGCCGCGCGACCCGATCACGAAACGCCTGGTAGTGCTTGAGCACCTGCACCGGTGCCTCGATCTGCGGGTAGTGGCCGATATTGGCCAGCAACACCGTGTCGGCGTGGGGCACCAATTGCTGGTAGCGCTCGACCATATGCGCGCCGGAGATCGGGTCAACTTCGCCGTCGATCACCCGCAACGGCACTTCGCCGCGCTGCATCGCGCCGACCCAGCGATCACGCAGGCGACGGCGCTGGGGGACGTAAGCGATCAGTTTGTGCAGGATGCGTGTGCCGTCGTTGCAGTTGATCAGGCTCCAGAAATCATCCAGGGCACTTTCACTGGGACGGGTGTCGGGGCCGAAGATCTGGCCGAAGCTGTCAGACAAAGCGCTGCGCCCGAAGGCACGGCCGATCATCCAGCCCAGGGGGCTGAGCAAGAGTTTTTGCACCAGGGCCAGGCGATGGGTTTCGGGGAATAACCCGCCATTGAGGAACACACAACTGGCCATCTCAAACCGGCCCTCGTAGTGCCGGGCCAGGAGTTCCTGGGCAACGCTGTCACCGTAGTCATGGGCCAACACATGCACCGACTGCTCCACCCGCAAGTGTTCGAGCAAGGCCTGTTGCAAGTCCGCCTGTTCCAGCAGGCAATAATCGTGGTCCAGCGGCTTGACCGAGTCACCGAAGCCGAGCATGTCGCAGGCGATCACCAGATTGCGCTGGACCAGGGGTTGCCACAGGTAATGCCAATCCCAACTGGCCGTGGGGAAGCCATGGATCAGCAGCAGCGGTTCACCCTGCCCGGCCACCCAATAGCGAATGGTACGGCCGCGAAAGACGAAATCCTGACCACGCTTGCGCCAGGCTCTGAGCGGGATCTCGGCGAGTGACATCAACTGTTATACCCAGGGTCTTGCAGGTCCAATTTGCGCAGCAAGGCCGGCCAGGCCAGCGCGCCCCCCATGCCTTGGGCGCTCTTTGTAACAGTCGCCACCATTGTCTTGGCCCCGGCAAGAATTTGCGGCCCGATGGAGATCAATTCAGCCCCACCGTTTTGCGCCAGCACCTGGATTTCGCAGGCGCGCTGGAAGATGAACATCATCAGGAAGGTGTCGGCGATGGTACTGCCGCAGGTCAGCAGGCCATGGTTGTGCAGCATCAGGAAATTGTTATCACCGAGGTCGGCCTGCAAGCGGGCTTTTTCTTCGTGGTTCAAGGCCACGCCTTCGTAGGCGTGATAGGCCAGGCTCGACAGCACGAATAGCGATTGCTGGCTGATGGGCAACACGCCCTGCTTCTGCGCAGCGACGGCGACACCCGCGGCGGTATGGGTGTGCAGCACGCACGTCACATCGTGGCGAACTTCATGGATGGCACTGTGGATGGTGTAGCCCGCCGGATTAATTTCGTAGGGGCTGTCCATCAGTTTGTTGCCGGCCTGATCGACCTTGACCAGGCTGGACGCGGTGATCTCGTGGAACATCAGCCCATAGGGGTTGATCAGGAAATCATCGGTGCCCGGCACCTTGGCCGAGATATGGGTGAAGATCAGATCATCCCAGCCATGCAGCGCCACCAGGCGATAGCAGGCCGCGAGGTCGACGCGGATCTGCCATTCGGCAGCGCTGACCTGGTCTTTGACATTCTGCGGCGATAGAACGGGGGCTAGGCTCACGGCAACGACCTCCTTGGCGCACTGTCTTATTGTTATTTTTTTGTGTGATGGGCCAGTCTAGTCAGACCTCATGCCTGCCGTAGTTGCCTTGGCAGCCAGCTTGATGACCGAGCGGGTCAGCTCAGAGAATAGTTGAATTTTGTTTAAAGCGCGTCAGAGAAGCGCCGCCAGAAAAGGCACGGCGAACAGGTTGAGCAACCCCGTCAACACCATCACCAGGCCGGCGACCGAGCCCTCTTCGCCGCCCACTTCATGAGCTCGGCTGACACCCGCACCGTGGGCCCCCACGCCAAACAACGCGCCACGAGCCAGGGGCGTACGCAGCGGCAGCCATTTGAGCAATACACCACCGAGCATGGCGCCGAACACACCGGTGAACATCACAAACACCGCCGTCAACTCCGGCACGCCACCAAGGTCGGAAGACACCGGCATGGCGAACGGTGTGGTGATCGAGCGCGGCACCAGCGACATCGTCACCGAACTGTCCAGCGCCAGTGCCTTCGCCAGGCCGAACGAGGTCGCGATCGATGCCACGCTGCCCGCCACCATGCCCAGCAGCAACGCCGGCCAGTGCCGCGCCAGCAAGCGGCGCTGCTGCCAGATCGGCACGGCAAACGCCACAGTGACCGGGCCCAACACCAGCATCAGCCAGTGGGTGTCGGTGGCGTATTCGGCATAGGCGGTGTGCATCGGCACGGCCACCGCCAACAACAGCGCAGGTACCAGGATCAGCGGCGACAGCAGGTAGCGCCCGGTGCGCCGGTAGAGCCAGCGGCTGAACACGTAGGCGCCCAGGGTCAAGGCGAGCCAGAACACCGGCATCAGTTCAAGCTTCATGGCGCAATCTCCAGCGGCACACGGCTTCCACCGTAAACGCCGTGACCAGCATCACCGCCAGCGTGCTGAAGCCGATCACCAACAGGATGCGCCAGCCGTCGTTGCGCAGCAGGCCGCCGTAATCGAGCAGGCTCATCAGGGCCGGGATGAAGAACAGCAGCATCTCGGCCATCAACACCCCGGCGCCCAATTGCAGCGCCGCCGGCTTGACCAGGCCACTGGCGAACGCTGCCAGCAGCAGGCCCAGGCCCACGACGCCACCGGGGATGGGCAAGGCCAGCCAAACCGCCAACTGGGTGCCCAGCAGATAAATCGCGAGCAGCACGACCAGTTCAGTCAGCAAACGGGCAAGGTGTTTGAAGGGAAAACGTTTCATGGGCTTTGGGTCCTCGCAGGCCTCCATTTTAGAGAGCGACCTTCCATCCCCATAGCGAATTGTTAGACTGCCAACTATTCCAAACTGGAATCAAGGCAATGGAATTCAAACAGCTGCGCAGCTTTGTCGAAGTGATTCACCGAGGCGGGTTTACCCAGGCGGGGAAAACCCTGCATATCAGCCAGTCCGCCGTCAGCAAGCAGGTCGCACAATTGGAGCAAAGCCTGGGCACGCCGCTGCTCGACCGTATCGGCTCGCAGATCCGCCTGACCGCCGCTGGTCAAGTCGTGCTGCAACGCGCCGAAGCCATGCTGCGCTTGCAGTCCGAATTGCTCAGCGAACTGGACGATATGCACCACCTCACCCGCGGTGAACTGCGCCTGGGCCTGCCATTGCTGGCGGGCGACACGCTGTTCGCCGGGTTGTTTGCCGAGTACCGCCGACGCTACCCGAACGTCACCATCCAGTTGCTGGAGGGCGGCAGCCGCAATATCGAGCAGGCGATTCTGAACGGTGAACTGGAAGTGGGAGGCAGCTTGAAGCCCAATGACCCGGCGTTTGCCTGGCAAGCCTTTTGCGATGAACCACTGGATGCACTGCTGCCGATTGACCACCCTCTGGCAGACAACGCCCAGGTACGCCTTGAAGAATTGGCTGACACGCCGTTCCTGATGTACCAGCGCAGTTTTGTGCTCAATGATCGTCTGATGCAGGCGTGTCAGCAGTTGGGCTTTACCCCGAAGGAAATCGGCCGCAGTGGCCAGGCAGATTTCCTCGCCGCGTTGGTGGCCGCCGGCCAAGGGGTGGTGCTGTTGCCCAGCGTGGTCGCCCGTGGGCTGGTGCGACCTGGCGTGGTGCGCCTGACGTTGAAGGCGCCCGACTACCTGCGCTGGGACATTGCCTTTATCTGGCGTGAGGGCGCCTATCTATCGAAAGCCGCCCAGGCCTGGCTGGCGTTGTTACGCGAATTCCCGGTCAAGCGCGCAGTACAGTGACCAGCTCGGCCAGCCACGGCTCTGCGTCGGTTTCCGGAGTGACACTCTCGCTGGCGTCCAGGCGCAGCATCGGCAGCACTTCACGCACACCCAACTCGCCGAACAGCTCGCGCATTTGCTCGCCGCCGCCGCAGAAGGTATCGCCGTAGCTGGCGTCGCCCAGGCCGATCACCGCGCCGGGCAGGCCACGCCAGGCGGCGGGCAGTTGGTCGCGAAGGGTTGAATACAGGGGTTGCAGGTTGTCGGGCAATTCACCCATACCGGTGGTGGAGGTCACCGCCAGAAAGGCTTGCGGACTGAAGGCTTGTACATCCGCCAAGGTCGCACGGGGGTTGTGCCAGGCCTCGAAGCCGGCCTTGTTGAGGATGTCGGCGGCGTGGCGGGCGACTTCTTCAGCCGTGCCGTACACCGAGCCGGAAAGGATGGCGACTTTCATCAATCTGATCCTGTAGTTGAGCGAAAGCCTGGGATATTAGCAGCTGGCGCAAATATTTCAGCGCCCGCCGTGCAAGATTCAAGGCATGTCTTAAACTGGCAACTCCAACCCAAAGCCATGGACCGCGCAATGATTAACGCCAAGCTGATGCACATGGTGATCAACGCTTCCAACGACGGCATCGTCATCGCTGAAAGAGAAGGCAAGGACAAGCCGCTGATCTACGTAAACCCCGCATTCGAACGGCTGACCGGCTACACCCTCGACGAAATCCTCTATCAGGATTGCCGCTTCCTGCAGTCAGGCGACCGCGACCAGCCGGCCCTGATAGCCATTCGCGAAGCGTTGGAGAACGACGGTGCCTGCCGGGAAATCCTGCGTAATTACCGCAAGGACGGCAGCCACTTCTGGAACGAACTGTCGCTTTCAACGGTTTATAACGCGGCGGACAAACAGACGTATTTCGTCGGTGTACAAAAGGACGTCACGCTCCAGGTCAAGGCCCAGCAGCGTGTCGCGCAGTTGGAAGGCGAACTGGCGCAGGTCAAGGCCGAACTGGCAGCGCTCAAAGCGACAAATGGATTAAACAAAATTTAGAAAGTGCAGGCATAAGAGCGGATAATGGCACTTTAATACCCCTCTATTGAGCAAGCACGATGCGACGCAATGCGCTTCTGACCCAGGATGAGCTGGATTTCATTCAGAATATGCAACACAACCCGCAACTCAACCTGCGGGATGCTTCGTCGAGCCTGACCGTCAACGGCGGTGCACAGATTCGCGACTTGCTCACCCGCCTAGCCGCCCACGACCATCTCACCATCCAGGCGCAGTTCAACAACCAGCAACTGACCTTCCCTCTGCATCTGGTGGAGGATGAGTTCAATGCAATGCATCTGCGTTTGGGCGTGCCGAGTATTTTCGAAGACGGCCCGATGATACGCCCGTGGCGCCTGGCGCTTGAAACGCCGGTGGCCCTCGAGAACATCCGGGGCAATGCCGGCGCCCTGTGGGTGCATGAGGTGTCATTCAAGGGTGTACTGGTGGAAATTCGCGGCCGGATCAAGCCGCCAAAAACCTTTTCCCTGTGGTTCAGCCCATCGGGCTACGAACGCATCGCGCTGCGCGGCGCGTTCGAGCGGGAAACGGCACGGGGCTTGTTTGCTTATCGCTTGAGCCAAAGCGACGTGGATGAAACCGAGCGCCTGCGTCAGTTCATCCTGCACCAGCACCGCCTGGCCCATCCGCACATGCATGCCTGAAATCAGGTATCCAGCCCGCCGCTGAGAAACTGTTGCAAGCGCCGCCGCATCAGGCGACCTTCATTGCCCAGGCAGCCAATGGACGTGCCGGCCAGGTCGTCCTGGGCAAGATCCGAAGCCGCACCCGCAAGAAGCAGCGGGCAATCCAGGGTCAACGCCAAGCGGTTCAAGCGCCCGGCAAGATCATGGTTATGCGAGTAATTGGAGAAGAGGACCAGGGCCTGTGGGTGAGTTTTCTCGCAGACCAGCGTCAACTCGTCAACCGGCTGCCCCATGCCCAGCACTTTCACGGCCAGGTCATCTCTGCTCATCAGGAGCGCCGCCACCAGCAACTCCAACTTACGGCACTCACCCGCCATGGCCGCCAGCAATACCCGCGGCACGGGTGAAGCGCACGCCAATTGCAGGCGCTCCAAGGCACGTACTCGCAGGAAGTTGTCGAAGAACAACCATTCGCTGGCCTGGCCGAAACGCCCCTGATGACGCAACAGCTCATTCCACAGGGGCATCAGAATGTCCTGGAACACCACGTCAAGTGGGTAGGTAGCCAGAACCTGCCCATACAAACGTTCCAGTTGACGGTCGTCGAAGTCGCTGATGACCTGCATCAACCGCGCCTGCCACTGCGGCCATTCACTTTCCTCGACGGCATCGCGCTGTGCACGAACGGCTTCGGCCTGCTGATCGTCACGAGCGAGAATCTTGCCCACTTTGCTCACGGCGACGCCGCGCTCGATCCAAGCGAGAACACGATGGACTGTCTGTATATCGACCTTGGAATAGAGGCGATGCCCACTTTCAGTGCGCGTGGGCTGTATCAGCCCATAACGGCGCTCCCAGGCACGCAAGGTGACCGGGTTGACGCCTGTCAATCTCGAGACTTCACGAATCGGAAACAGCTCATCGGAAGCGGTGGAATCCAGATGCGAAACACTATCAAACGGAGCAGTAATCACGGGCATTTTAGACCAAAAAACCAACGTTAACTGGGCGCTCATTTAACGCCTTTACACCTGTCTTTTTCAAGTTTCCCGCTTTTCGGACCAATGTCGCTGGTGTATTCGGGTAAAACAGGAATAATCCTTGCCTGCTTTTTACACGTCGCTGCAACACCCCCGCAGCGTCGTCTGTGCGCCACCTACCCGGTTCAGCGCCCCCGTACATTTGGAGATACACAATGTCTACCTCTCCCGTCACCTTGCTGGTTGCGCGCCGCGTGGCCAAAGGGCGCTATGAAGAACTGATGGCCTGGCTGCGCGAAGGCGAGCAATTGGCCACCGATTTCCCCGGCTATCTGGGCTCCGGCGTGCTGGCCCCACCGCCCAATGACGATGAATTCCAGATCATTTTCCGCTTCGCCGATGAGAAAACCCTGCACGCCTGGGAGTTTTCCGCCTCACGCAGTGCGTGGTTGAGCCGTGGGAGCGATTTATTCGCCGACCCGTCCGAGCACCGTGTACGGGGCATCGATGGCTGGTTTGGCGCAGCGGGCGCCCGTCCGCCACGCTGGAAGCAGGCGGTGGCGATCTGGCTGGCGTTTTTTCCGGTGTCGCTGCTGTTCAACTTCGTCCTGGGGCCGCTGCTCAGTGAACTCGAACTGGGCCCACGTGTGCTGGTCAGCACAATGGCACTCACGCCCTTGATGGTGTACTGGTTCATTCCGCTGTCGACCCACCTGCTGGCGAACTGGCTGCACCCAGCGCCTGCCCCCCGCAAGGCCTCCGAAGCGGCGGCGTGAGTACAGGGGCGGCCCGTCGCTGGTATGATTTGCGCCTGCCAGCGACGCGAGCCTCCCATGACTGCAACGAACGCCCCGATCCTGATCACCGGCGCCGGCCAGCGCGTCGGCCTGCATTGCGCCGAACGCCTGCTGGACGAGGGCCAACCGGTGATTTTCAGCTACCGCAGCGAACGCCCTGGCGTGCAGGCCCTGCGCGAGCGTGGCGCGGTCGGTGTGTTTGCCGACTTTTCCACTGAAGCCGGGATTCTCGCGTTTATCGCTGAACTGAACACACACACACAAAGCCTGCGTGCAATCATCCACAATGCTTCGGCGTGGGTCGCAGAGGCGCCGGGCGACGAAAGCCGCGCCTTTCGCGATATGTTCAGCGTGCACATGCTTGCGCCCTACCTGATCAACCTGCATTGTTCACCCTTGCTGCAACGCTCGACACCTGCCGACATCGTGCATATCAGCGATGACGTGGTGCGCAAGGGCAGCCGCCAGCACATCGCCTACTGTGCCACCAAGGCGGGGCTCGAGAGCCTCACGCTGTCGTTTGCCGCGCAGTTCGCGCCGCTGATCAAGGTCAACGGCATCGCCCCGGCGATGGTGATGTTCAACGAAGGCGACGACGCGGCCTACCGCGTCAAGGTCTTGGCCAAATCGGCACTGGGCATCGAACCCGGGCCGGAGGTGATTTACCAGAGCGTGCGTTACCTGCTGGACAACCCCTATGTCACCGGGACCACCCTGACCGTCAACGGCGGGCGGCACATCAAGTAAGCCGCTTGTGAGGATGTTGTATGACCTTATCCCTGCCCCACCATTACCGCGAGATCCTCAAGGGCCTGGGCGAAGACCCGGAACGCGAAGGCCTGCTCGACACCCCCAAGCGCGCCGCCAAGGCCATGCAGTACCTGTGTCATGGCTATGAGCAGAACCTCGAGGAAATCGTCAACGGCGCACTGTTCGCCTCCGACAATGACGAGATGGTGATCCTCAAGGACATCGAGCTGTATTCGCTGTGCGAGCATCACCTGCTGCCCTTTATCGGCAAGGCTCACGTGGCCTATATTCCGACCGGCAAGGTGCTGGGCCTGTCGAAGCTGGCGCGCATCGTCGACATGTTCGCCCGGCGCCTGCAGATCCAGGAAAACCTCACCCGGCAAATCGCCGACGCCATCCAGGAAGTGACCCAGGCGGCCGGTGTGGCCGTGGTGATCGAAGCCAAGCACATGTGCATGATGATGCGCGGCGTGGAAAAACAGAATTCAACCATGAACACCTCGGTGATGCTCGGCGCGTTCCGCGAGTCGAACACCACGCGCATGGAGTTCCTGCAACTGATTGGACGGAGCAAGTAGCAATGCCACAACTTCAACCAGGCATGGCGCGCATCCGGGTCAAGGACCTGTGCCTGCGCACCTTCATCGGTATCAATGAGGACGAAATCCTCAACAAGCAGGATGTGCTGATCAACCTGACCATCCTGTATGCCGCCCAGGAAGCCGTGCGCGACAACGACATCGACCATGCGCTGAACTACCGCACCATCACCAAGGCCATCATCGCCCACGTGGAAGGCAACCGCTTTGCCTTGCTGGAGCGCCTGACCCAGGAACTGCTGGACCTGGTGATGAGCAACGAATCGGTGCTGTACGCCGAAGTCGAAGTGGATAAGCCCCATGCGCTGCGCTTTGCCGAGTCGGTGTCGATTACCCTGGCGGCCAGCCGCTAACCCCTGAATTGTCAGTGAGCCCTATGAACGATCAACAACGCCTCGAACTCGAAGCCGCCGCCTTCCGCCGGCTGGTGGCGCATCTGGACAGCCGCAAGGATGTGCAGAACATTGACCTGATGAACCTCGCCGGCTTCTGCCGCAACTGCCTGTCCAAGTGGTACAAGGCCGAGGCCGACGAGCGCCAGATCGAGCTGAGCCTCGATGACGCCCGCGAAGTGGTGTACGGCATGCCGTATGCCGAGTGGAAAGCCCAATACCAGCAAGAAGCCAGCGCCGAGCAGCAGGCGGCGTTCGCCAAAGGAAAACCCCATGACTGATTTGAACACCCTGCGCGCCAGCCTCAACAGCGGCGCACATGTTTTTGCCGACACCCTGGCGTTTGTCGCTGCCGGTTACGAGTACCAGCCGCAAGCCTTCACCAATGGCGATGTGGAAAACGCTGCCGGGCAAAACGAAGGTTCGTGCAAGACCCTGGGCTTGGCGTTGCTGGAAGGCTTGAGCGACCAGGAAGCGCTGCTGGCGTTTGGTGAGCACTACCGCTCGGTGGTGGCGACGCCTGAAGGCAGTGACCATGGCAATATTCGGGCGTTGATTGCCCATGGGTTGGCCGGTGTGACCTTCACCGCCCAGCCACTGACTCGCAAATCCTGAGTCAGTTAAATTGCACGCATAAAAAACCGGCCTCGCAGCCGGTTTTTTTATTTCAACAATTTAGAAGGAAGCGTCCTTCAAACCGTCGAGGTAACGCTCGGCGTCCAGGGCCGCCATGCAACCGGCGCCGGCCGAAGTGATGGCCTGGCGGTAGACATGGTCGGCCACGTCGCCGGCAGCGAAGATGCCTTCGATGTTGGTCGCGGTAGCGTTGCCTTCACGGCCGCCTTGCACCACCAGGTAACCGTCTTTAGCTTCCAGCACGCCTTCGAACAACGAGGTGTTCGGGGTGTGACCGATGGCGATGAACACGCCGTCGACTTTCAGCTCGTCGAAGCTGCCATCGTTGTTTTTCAGGCGAGCACCGGTCACGCCCATGTTGTCGCCCAGGACTTCATCCAGGGTGGCGTTGAGCTTGAGGATGATCTTGCCTTCAGCCACACGGGCGTGGAGCTTGTCGATCAGGATTTTCTCGGCGCGGAACGTCTCGCGGCGGTGAACCAGGGTCACGGTGCTGGCGATGTTGGCCAGGTACAGCGCCTCTTCCACGGCAGTGTTGCCACCACCGACCACGGCGACCGGCTTGTTGCGGTAGAAGAAACCGTCACAGGTGGCGCAAGCGGAAACGCCTTTGCCCATGAATGCTTCTTCCGAAGGCAGGCCCAGGTAACGAGCGCTGGCGCCAGTGGCGATGATCAGTGCGTCACAGGTGTAAACGCCGCTGTCGCCGGTCAGGCTGTAAGGCTTCTTGGAGAAGTCGACCTTGTTGATGTGATCAAACACAATCTCGGTTTCAAAGCGCTCGGCGTGCTCTTTCATACGCTCCATCAGCACCGGACCGGTCAGGCCGTGGACATCGCCCGGCCAGTTGTCGACTTCAGTGGTGGTGGTCAACTGACCGCCCGCCTGCATGCCGGTGATCAGCAGCGGCTTGAGGTTGGCCCGGGCAGCGTAGACGGCAGCGCTGTAACCGGCAGGGCCGGAACCGAGAATAATCACTCGCGAATGACGGGTATCAGACATGACTCACTCCTATCGACCGCCCGGACTACAAGACGGCTGGAATAAAAAAGGGACCACGAAGCACTTGGGGAAGGCTTTAACTCGCAGGCCCTGAAAAATAATGGGTGCAGCGTATCGAGGGGGGCAAGATTAAGGAAATACGGAATAACAATCCAGCTCATAGGTGGTCTCTATGCAGTCAGGCCGATTAATCGACGCCTTTGTTACCGTTGATGTCGTCACACCGACCACGCTTTCGCCTTGAAGGCAAAGCCGGTAAGGTCGGCGCGTTCGTCATCCTGCTCGGAGTTCTCCATGCCCGCCCCTGCCCTTTCCGGCCCGCAATACCTGCGCGAAGGCCTCAGACTGGTGCTGAGCCCCGGCCTGCGCCTGTTTGTGCTGCTGCCGCTGGCAATCAACCTGGTGCTGTTCGTCGGCTTGATCTATTTTGCCGGCCATCAGTTCAGCCTGTGGGTCGACCACTTGATGCCGACCCTGCCCGGCTGGCTGAGCTTTCTGAATTACCTGCTATGGCCGCTGTTTGTGGTGCTGGTGGTGCTGATGGTGTTTTTCACTTTCACCATGCTCGCCAATATCATCGCGGCACCGTTCAACGGCTTTCTCTCCGAGAAAGTGGAAGTGGTGGTACGTGGCACTGATGACTTCCCGGCATTCAGTTGGGGCGAGCTGATTGAAATGGTCCCGCGTACCCTGGCCCGGGAAATGCGCAAGCTGGGCTACTTCCTGCCACGGGCCATCGGCCTGTTTATCCTGTCGTTCATTCCGGTGGTCAACCTGATCGCCGCGCCGCTGTGGTTGCTGTTTGGCGTGTGGATGATGGCGATCCAATACATCGACTACCCGGCGGATAACCACAAGCTGGGCTGGAACGAAATGCTCGCCTGGCTGCGCCAGAAACGCTGGCAGAGCATGAGTTTCGGCGGCATTGTTTACCTGGTGCTGCTGGTGCCGGTGGTCAACCTCCTGATGATGCCGGCCGCAGTGGCTGGGGCGACGTTGTTCTGGGTGCGTGAACAGGGCGCTGAGGCGATGGCGACGTCGAAAGTGGTCAAGTCATAAATCCATCATCTGCATGACACAATGGCGACATGGCCCATAGCGACACTGTGGGTCATGACGACAGCTTCGCTTCACATCACCCTGATCACCGAAACCTTCCCGCCAGAGATCAACGGGGTGGCCAATACCCTTGGCCGCCTGTGCGAAGGTTTACGCGCGCGCGGCCATCAGGTCGAGCTGGTACGCCCGCGCCAGGGCGCCGACGAGAGCCGGCCCAGCGATGATGGTTTACTGCTCTGCCGTGGCTGGCCGCTGCCGGGTTACCCCGGCCTGCAATGGGGCCAGTCGTCGATGCACAAGTTGCTGCGCCGCTGGACCCGCCAGCGCCCGGACGTGCTGTATATCGCCACTGAAGGGCCGCTGGGGCTGTCGGCGCTGCGGGCGGCGCGGCGTTTGGGCATCAGCGTGGTCAGCGGGTTTCATACCAATTTCCAGCAGTACTCCAACCAGTACGGCTTGAGCCTGTTGAGCCGCATGGTCACGCACTACCTGCGTTGGTTTCATAACCGCTCGAGCTTGACCCTGGTGCCCAGCGCCAGCCAGCGCCTGGAACTGGAGCGCAGGCATTTCGAGCGCCTGGGGATGCTGGCGCGCGGAGTGGATAGCCAACTGTTCCACCCGGCCAAGCGCGACAATGCCCTGCGCGAAAGCTGGGGCCTGGAAAACGACGATATTGCCGTACTGCACGTGGGGCGCCTGGCCCAGGAGAAAAACCTCGGGCTGCTCAAACGGTGCTTTGATGGGCTGCAGGCTACTTATCCACAGCGTCGGCTGAAGTTGATCATCGTCGGGGATGGTCCGCAGCGCCCGATGCTTGAGCGCGACCTGCCCGAGGCGGTGTTCTGCGGCACCCAACGCGGTGAAGAACTGGCCAGGCACTACGCATCAGGGGACTTGTTCCTGTTCCCCAGCCTGACCGAAACCTTCGGCAATGTGGTGCTGGAGGCAATGGCCTCTGGCCTGGGCGTGGTGGCGTACGACCAGGCCGCCGCCACCCAGCATATTCGCCATGGCTACAACGGCGTGCTGGCGATGCCGGGAGATGAAAACGCATTTTGCGATGCTGCTACCTGGCTGCTGGAAGAGCGCGAGACCTTGCGCAGGGCCCGACTGAATGCTCGCCAGCATGCCAGTCGCCAGGGCTGGCCGGCGATTATCGAGCAATTCGAGCGCCAGTTACGCGGTGTGTGCGAGGACGGGCAACCGGTGCCCGTCCTGGCGCCGCTTACACCAGGGTCGTCAACGCCTCACGACTGAACGGCAGAATGTCGCCTTCGCGGCCTTCACGCACCTTCACGGCCCAGTCCGGATCTACCAGCAGCGCACGGCCCACAGCAACCAGATCAAACTCGTTGTTATTCAACCGCTCCAGCAGTTTCTCCAGGCTGGCCGGTTGTGCAACCTTGTCGGTGTTGACCATAAACTGCAGGAATTCGCCATCCAGGCCGACACTGCCCACGGTGATCGTCGGTTTGCCCGTGAGTTGGCGGGTCCAGCCGGCGAGGTTGAGGTCGGAGCCTTCGAACTCCGGCTCCCAGAAGCGACGGGTAGAGCAGTGGAAAATATCCACACCTGCCTCAGACAGCGGCTTGAGGAACTCACCCAATGCCTCGGGGGTTTGCACCAGGCGCGCGGTGTAGTCCTGCTGTTTCCACTGGGAGAAACGCAAGATGATCGGGAAGTCCGGGCCGACCGCAGCGCGGGTGGCCTGGATCAGTTCGATGGCAAAGCGCGAACGGTTGGCCAGGTTGCCGCCGTATTCGTCGGTGCGCTGGTTGCTGCCTTCCCAGAAGAACTGGTCAACCAGATAGCCATGGGCGCCATGGATTTCCACACCGTCCATGCCGATGCGCTGGGCATCCTTGGCGGCTTGGGCGAATGCGGCGATCACCTCCTTGATGTCCTGGGAGGTCATGCCGTGGACCACCACGTTGCCATCCTTGAGTTTTTCCATCGGGCCGTATGCCGGCACACTGGCGTCAGGCTCGGTACCGATGCGGCGCACACTGCCCACGTGCCAGAGCTGCGGAACAATCTTGCCACCTTCGGCGTGCACGGCATCGACGACCTTCTTCCAGCCGGCCAGCGCCGCCTCGCCGTAGAAATGCGGGACATTCGGGTAGCCGTTGGAGGCTGGGTGACCGACCACGGTGCCTTCGGTGATGATCAGGCCCACGCCGGCAGCGGCTCGGCGGCGGTAGTACTCGATGACCTTGGAATTCGGCACGCCACCCGGGGAAAACGAACGGGTCATCGGCGCCATGACCACACGGGTCGACAGCTGCAGTGCGCCGAGCTGGAACGGTTTGAACAAGGCTTGGACAGGCATGGGGGCACTCCACGGAAGACGAGGTTTATGATGTGGATAATATGGGGGAGTGCAGCGTGCTGAATAGCACTATTGATTTGGGTGATTAAGGGGTATGAAGGTAGCGGGTAGCTGCAATTTTAAAGCTGCAAGAGGACCCTTTGTGCTTCTACTTGCAGCTTCAAGCTTAGAACTTGAAGCTGCACCGGCAGGTGTTCAACTCAGGGCTTTTTCGATGGCCTGGACGACCGTCGGATCATCCGGTGCGGTGCGCGGCGAGAATCGCGCGAGGACCCGGCCATCCTTGCCCAGCAGGAACTTCTCGAAATTCCAGGTGATATCCCCTGGAAACTCCGCGCCCTCGCCCGCCAGCAAACGGTACAGTTGGTGACGCTCAGGACCGTTCACATCGAGTTTGCTGCCCAGGGGGAAGGTCACGCCGTAGTTCAGGCTGCAGAACTCGCGGATTTCTTCCTCGGTGCCCGGTTCCTGGCCTGCAAACTGGTTGCACGGCAGGCCAAGCACGGTAAATCCCTGGTCCTTGTACTGCTGATAAAGGTTTTCCAACGCCGCGTACTGCGGGGTCAAGCCACATTTGGAGGCGACATTGACCACCAGCACAACGTGCCCCTTGAAGGGCGCCAACGGCAGCTCTTGTCCGTCCAAAGCTTTGAGTTTCAGGTCGTGGAAAGCACTCATGACGAACTCCAGATTTTCCATGTACTTTGCGTTGCAGCGCTTCGAGATTACAACCCGCAAGCCTGCAATCATAGACGCCGATTGCAAAATCCGCCTGCGAATTACTGAGCGGTCGGCCACGGCAGAACAGGAATCGCCGTCACCGCATTCTGCGGGCTGCCTTCGATCAAGCGGTCGCTGTAGACCAGGTACACCAGGGTATTGCGCTTCTTGTCGAGGAAGCGCACCACCTGCATGGTCTTGAACACCAGCGAGGTGCGCTCCTTGAACACTTCGTCGCCGTCCTTGAGTTCGCCCTTGAAGCGGATCGGGCCGACCTGGCGGCAAGCGATAGATGCTTCAGCACGGTCTTCGGCCAGGCCCAGGCCGCCTTTCACGCCGCCGGTCTTGGCGCGCGACAAATAGCAGGTCACGCCGTCGACCTTGGGGTCATCGAACGCTTCGACCACAATCCGGTCGTTGGGGCCGACAAACTTGAACACCGTCGACACCTGGCCAATTTCTTCGGCCGAAGCCAGCAGCGGCATGGCCAGCAGCAGGCCGAGCAATCCCTTCATCACGCGCATCGTGTATTCCCTTTGTTTAGACCAGGATCAGGTTATCGCGGTGAACCAGTTCCGGTTCTGCCATGTAACCCAATAGTCCGACAATCGCGTCAGACGATTGTCCAATGATTTTCTGCGCTTCCAGGGCACTGTAGTTGGCCAGGCCGCGGGCGATCTCACGACCGTCGGGCGCTACGCACACAACCATCTCGCCACGGCGAAAGCTGCCCTGCACCAACTTGACGCCCACCGGCAGCAGGCTCTTGTTGCCTTGAGACAACGCCGACACCGCGCCATCGTCGAGCACCAGGGTGCCACGGGTTTGCAGGTGCCCGGCCAGCCATTGCTTGCGCGCCGCGAGCATGCCGCGCTCGGGCGACAGCAACGTACCGATGCGCTCACCGGCCTTGAGGCGATCCAGCACACGCTCCAGGCGCCCACCGACGATGATGGTGTGAGCCCCGGAACGTGCGGCCAAGCGTGCTGCGCGCAGCTTGGTCTGCATGCCGCCACGGCCCAGGGCACCGCCAACGCTGCCGGCCACGGCGTCGAGCGCCGGGTCATCGGCGCGCGCTTCGTAGATCAGTTGGGCATCGGGGTTGTTGCGTGGGTCGGCGTCGAACATGCCGTCGCGGTCGGTGAGGATCACCAGCAGGTCGGCCTCCACCAGGTTGGCCACCAGAGCGGCCAGGGTGTCGTTGTCGCCGAAACGAATTTCGTCGGTGACCACGGTGTCATTCTCGTTGATCACCGGGATAACCTTGAGCTCCACCAGCGCACGCAAAGTACTGCGGGCGTTTAGGTAGCGCTTACGGTCGGACAGGTCATCGTGAGTCAGCAGGATCTGCGCCGTATGACGGCCGTGCTCTGCAAAGCTGGACTCCCAGGCTTGCACCAGGCCCATCTGACCGATGGCGGCGGCGGCTTGCAGTTCGTGCATCGCGCTGGGTCGCGCGGTCCAACCGAGGCGGCTCATCCCGGCGGCAACCGCCCCGGACGACACCAGCACCAACTCCACACCCGCCTCATGCAAGGCCACCATCTGCTCGACCCAGACGCTCATGGCTGCGCGATCCAGGCCTTTGCCGTCTGCCGTCAGCAGCGCACTTCCGATCTTTACGACCCAGCGCTGCGCACCTGTCACTTTGCTCCGCATCATCTTCAACCTTAGATTGAGGGCCACGCGACCCAGCGCCGCCCATAACGTTATACCCGGATACCAAAACGCCGCTCCAGGGAGCGGCGTTCAAGTTTATCGCAACGGATCAGTCGCGCACGTAAATGATTTCCGGACCGTCTTCATCATCCACGTCTTCTTCGTCCCAATCATCGTCGCCGATGTCATGGACCGACTTCACGCCGCTGCGGCGCAGGGCACGCTGGTCGTCCAGGGCTTGCAACTGGGCACGGGCTTCGTCTTCGATCTGCTGGTCGAGTTCGGCGAGTTCGGCCTTGAATACCGGGTCGGCCGCCAGGCGGTCGGCGCGGTCTTCCAGGTAGCGCATGATGTCGCGGGTCAGGCGCTCGGTGCCTTCTTTGGCGATGGCCGAGATCACGTAGACAGGACCCGTCCACTCCAGGCGATCGACGATTTCCTTGACGCGCTCCTCGTGCTCTTCCTCGAGGATCTGGTCGCACTTGTTCAGCACCAACCAGCGATCACGCTCGGCCAGGGCCGGGCTGAACTTGGTCAGCTCGCTGACGATCACTTCGGCGGCGTCCGGTGCACTGGTGTCATCCAATGGCGCCATGTCGACGAGGTGCAGCAGCAAACGGGTGCGGGACAAATGCTTGAGGAAGCGAATCCCCAAGCCTGCGCCGTCGGAAGCGCCTTCGATCAGGCCGGGAATGTCGGCGATCACGAAGCTTTTCCAGCGGTCGACGCTGACCACGCCCAGGTTTGGCACCAGGGTGGTGAACGGGTAGTCGGCGACTTTCGGCTTGGCGGCCGATACCGAGCGGATGAAGGTACTCTTGCCGGCGTTCGGCAGGCCCAGCAGGCCCACGTCAGCCAATACTTTCATTTCCAGCTTCAGGTCGCGCTGCTCGCCCGGCTTGCCCGGCGTGGTCTGGCGCGGCGCACGGTTGGTACTGGACTTGAATCGGGTGTTACCCAGACCGTGCCAGCCGCCCTGCACAACCATCAGCTTCTGGCCGGCCTTGGTCAGGTCGCCGATCACTTCCTGGGTCGCGGAGTCGATGATCGTGGTGCCGACCGGTACACGCAGTACCAGGTCTTCGCCTTTTTTACCGGTGCAGTCGGTGCTGCCGCCGTTGGAGCCACGCTCGGCATCGAAGTGCCGGGTGTAACGGTAGTCGACCAGGGTGTTGAGGTTTTCGTCGGCCATCATGTAGATGGAACCGCCATCACCGCCGTCACCGCCGTTGGGGCCACCGTTTTCGATGAATTTTTCGCGACGGAAACTCATGCAACCGTTACCGCCGTCGCCTGCTTTTACTCGGATGGAAACTTCATCAACGAACTTCATAACAAAACGCCTCTCGCCGCACGGACGAGCTTAAGAAACCAAGACATAAGACTCTTGCAAAAATGAGCGCAGCGACCTCAATCAACAGCCGCAAATCCAGCTGCTCGAGCCCATTACAAACAGCTTTGCAAGAGACTCACTCCACAAACGAAAAAGCCCCGTCGCAAGACAGGGCTTTTCCAGCGATCGCGCAATTAAGCGGCGACAACGCTCACGTAACGGCGGTTGAACGCGCCTTTTACTTCAAACTTGATCACGCCTTCGATTTTCGCGAAGAGGGTGTGATCTTTACCCATGCCAACACCGTAACCGGCGTGGAATTGGGTGCCGCGCTGACGCACGATGATGTTGCCCGGAATGATTTTCTGGCCGCCATACATCTTCACGCCAAGGCGTTTGGCTTCTGAGTCGCGACCGTTACGGGTACTACCACCAGCTTTTTTGTGTGCCATGAGTCAATTCTCCTAGTGAGGAATTAGGCTGAAATTAAGCCTGAATACCGGTGATTTTGATCTCGGTGTACCACTGGCGGTGGCCCATACGCTTCATGTGGTGCTTACGACGACGGAACTTGATGATGCGGACTTTATCGTGACGACCTTGGGAGATCACTTCAGCCACAACGGTAGCGCCAGCAACAACTGGAGCGCCGATGTTCACGTCATCGCCATTGGCGACCAACAGAACGCGATCAAAGGTAACGGATTCGCCGGTAGCGATTTCCAGTTTTTCGATCTTCAGGTATTCACCTGGGGCGACCTTGTATTGCTTGCCACCAGTAACAATTACTGCGTACGACATGGTATTTCTCCGATAATCCTGCTCACCCAGCGCTTTATAAGAAGAGGTATTGGCTGGCATGGCTGCATGGGATGGACGTCCCGAATGCAATTGCGTAAGGCAGGTGCTGCCCAGGAAGTTCAGGGTGCGCGATTGTACGCAAGGTAAATGGGTGTTGCAAGTGGCTGTCTATCGCGCCTTGACACTACGGGGTCAGGGTCCTAGCATGCCGCGCAACCCTTCTGGAGCGACTGTCGCTGATGCAACCCCAAGCTTTCTACCGCGCGGTCGCGGACGATTTTAGCGCCGTCGACGGCATCATCAAGCAGCAGCTGACGTCTAAGGTGCCGCTGGTCTCAAAAATTGGCGACTACATTACGTCGGCAGGCGGTAAACGCCTGCGTCCTTTATTAGTGCTGCTGTGTGGCAAGGCCCTGGGCCGCGAAGGCGATGACCTGCGTCTGCTGGCTGCCACCATCGAATTCCTGCACACCGCCACCCTGCTGCATGACGACGTGGTCGACATGTCCGGCATGCGCCGTGGCCGCGAGACCGCCAATGCGATGTGGGGCAATGCCCCGAGCGTGCTGGTCGGCGACTTCCTGTACTCGCGCTCGTTCGAAATGATGGTCGAGCTGGGCTCGATGCCGGTGATGAAGATTCTTTCCCAGGCCACGCGCATCATCGCTGAAGGCGAAGTGCTGCAGCTGTCCAAGGTCCGCGACGCCAGCACCACCGAAGAAACCTATATGGAAGTGATTCGCGGTAAGACCGCGATGCTCTTCGAAGCCTCTACACACAGTGCCGCCGCGCTCTGTGGCGCGACCGCCGAACAGGCCGAAGCCCTGCGTACCTTTGGCGACCATCTGGGCGTGGCGTTCCAACTGGTGGACGACCTGCTCGACTACCGCGGCGATGCAGAGACCCTGGGCAAGAACGTCGGTGACGACCTGGCCGAAGGCAAACCGACCTTGCCGCTGATCTACACCATGCGCGAAGGCACGCCGGAACAGGCGGCCCTGGTGCGCAAGGCGATCCAGAAAGGCGGGATCGAGGACCTGGAAAGCATCCGTGAGGCTGTGGAAGCCTCGGGCTCGCTGGACTACACCGCGCAACTGGCACGTGACTACGTGGCCCGTGCGATCAAGTGCCTGGAAGCCCTTCCGGCCAGCGAGTACCGGGATGCCTTGGTTGAGCTGAGTGAATTTGCGGTCGCGCGGACGCACTAGGTCCTACCTGCAAACGCATACCCATGTGGGATGGGGGCTTGCCCCCCCCACATTCGGATTTGATAAAACCTGCAAGACCACAATTCCCTATATAATGTGCGACTTTTAGCCATCCTGACCGTTAAGGAGCTTTAGTGAGCACGTTGCCACCCTGCCCGAAATGCAATTCCGAATACACCTACGAAGACGGCGCCCAGCTGATCTGCCCGGAATGCGCCCATGAGTGGTCCGCCAATGGCGAGGCCGAAGTGGCCGGCGATGAAACCGTGAAGAAAGACTCTGTGGGCAACGTCCTGCAGGACGGCGACACCATCACCGTGATCAAAGACCTCAAGGTCAAGGGTACGTCCTTGGTCGTGAAGGTCGGCACCAAGGTCAAGAACATCCGCCTGTGCGACGGCGACCACGATATCGATTGCAAGATCGACGGTATCGGCCCGATGAAACTCAAGTCCGAATTCGTGCGCAAAGTCTGAACCTGCTGCATCCATCCCGCGCCCGCGCGGGATGGCGTTTTGCCCTCCCCGTTGACCCCTCTCAATATCCACACAGAAAAACCAGGAAACTGCCAATAGGCACTTGCTATTCTACGAATAAGAATTATTCTCATTGAAACCCATCAAGGAGATGCAACCATGACTTATTTGATAGATGCCTGGCTCGACCGCCCACACCCTTACCTACGCATCCTCCATCGGGAAACCGGTGAAGTCTGTGCTGTGCTGGAAGAAGAAGCGTTGAATGAGCTGCAGGACCAGGGCGACCTGGACGTCAACGGCCTGAGTTCGAGTGAACCTGGAGTACTGAAGGAGGTTGTGCGCAATCTGTTTCTGTTCTGCTATGCCCGAGCGTTGCGCCCGGCCACGGAGCTCAGTGGCAAGTTCCATCCATGAGAAAACCAGCAAAACACTGTAGGAGCGAGCTTGCTCGCGAAGACCGCATAAACAACGCGCTCATCCAGGATGCCCGCGTCATCGTTGACGTTTTTCGCGAGCAAGCTCGCTCCTACAGGTAATCAAAAGCAGGTCTTACAGAACGTCGAGCAGTTCGACGTCAAATACCAGCACGCTGTGCGGCGGAATGCTGCCAACGCCTTGAGCGCCGTAAGCCAACTCGCTCGGCACGTACAGGCGCCATTTGCTGCCGGCATTCATCAGTTGCAGGGCTTCGGTCCAGCCGGCGATCACGCCGCCCACCGGGAATTCTGCAGGCTGGCCACGCTCGTAGGAGCTGTCGAACACAGTGCCGTCGATCAAGGTGCCGTGGTAGTGGGTACGAACCTGGTCTTCACGGGTCGGCTTGGCGCCGTCACCGGCGGTCAGCACTTCAAATTGCAGGCCGGAAGCCAGGGTGGTGATGCCATCACGCTTGGCGTTTTCAGCCAGGAAAGCCAGGCCAGCACCAGCAGCCGCTTCAGCCTTGGCAGCCGCTTCGGCTTGCATGATTTCGCGAATGACCTTGAAGCTGGCAGCCATTTGCTCTTGATCAACACGGCTTGGTTTACCGGCGAATGCGTCGGTCAGGCCAGCCAGGATCGCGTCCAGGCTCACACCCGGCGGTGGGTTGTCGCGCAGTTGGTCGCCCAACTGACGGCCGATACCGTAGCTGACGCGGGTTTCGTCGGTGGACAGATTAACTTCGGACATGAAGAGGCTCCGCTGTAGGGCAGCACTGGAAACAGTGTTTTGCGCGCCGCCCAGAACTAAAAGGGCCAGCAGACTAGCACACAAGACCTGCTCGTGATGAGCCCTCCACGCTGGTGCGGCACGGGGATCGCGACCCTTCGTCGCACGCGCAATAAAAGCACTTCAGATTCGTCCCTCGTCGCCGATACAGCCCTACACACTTTGGCTGGCTCAAATAACAACACCGTCCAGCAGACAGACATCACCTTTGCGGAGCATTAGATGAACAGCTGGTTCGGTAACATCAGCGTCAACCTCAAACTGGGCCTGGGCTTCGGCCTGGTACTGGTCCTCACCTCGATCCTGGCCCTCACCGGCTGGACCAGCCTGGGCGGTCTGATCGACCGCAGTAACTGGATGAGCGACATCACCCAGCTCAATGCCTCACTGACCAAACTGCGTATCGTGCGTTTGCAATACATGCTGGCCAACGGCGACGAAGCCGTGGCACAAAACGTACAGACCAACCTGGACGCCTTTACTGCCCAGCAACAGAAACTCCTGAACAGCTTCAAGAGCCCGGAAAACGTCAAGCTGCTCAACGAGCAGAAAGCCATCATCACGGCTTATCAGCAATCCCTGAACAAAATGCGCGAGGCTTACCGAAACGGTAATGCCTCTCGCCAAGTGATGGGCGACAAGGCCGATATCGCCAATGCCCAAATCGACGCGCTGGACGCCAGCGTGAGGCAAATGCCCGACAGCGCGGAGCACCTTGCACAGTTCCAGGCCGTGGCCGACGCCAAGATGCAGTTCCAGTTGGCCCGCTACGAAGTGCGCGGCTACACCGGCAACGTCAACCCGGACACCGAAGCCCGCGCTGCCGCACAAATCGAAAAAGCCATCAGTGGCTTGAAAGGCCTCAGCGCCGCCTTCGGCGCCAGCCAGCAAAGCGCCCTGAGCTCCTTGGAAACCGCCCTTGGCGCCTATCGCAGCGCCGTGCAGAACTACAAGGCCGCCAACGCCAATATCGTGGCTGCCCGTGCCGAAATGACCACCCAAGGCGCCGATATCGTCACGATCAGTGACAAGCTGTACGACATCCAGCTGGATCGTCGCGACGCTGAAAGCGCCCAGGCCCGCAGCCTGCAGTTGATCAGCACCTTGCTGGCACTGCTGGTCGGTATCATTGCGGCACTGGTGATCACCCGCCAGATCACGCGTCCACTGCAGGAAACCCTGGCCGTGGTTGAACGCATCGCTTCCGGCGACCTGAGCCACAATATCCAGGTCACCCGTCGCGATGAGCTGGGCGTATTGCAACAAGGTATTCAGCGCATGGGCACGACCCTGCGTGAATTGATCAGCGGTATTCGCGACGGCGTGACCCAGATCGCCAGCGCCGCCGAAGAGTTGTCGGCCGTCACCGAGCAGACCAGCGCCGGCGTGAACAGCCAGAAAATCGAGACCGATCAGGTCGCCACGGCGATGCACGAAATGACCGCCACCGTGCAGGAAGTCGCACGCAACGCCGAGCAAGCCTCTCTGGCCGCCGCCGATGCTGACGGCCAAGCCCGCGCTGGCGACAAAGTGGTAGCCGAGGCCATCGCCCAGATCGAACGCCTGGCCGCCGAAGTGGCGCGTTCCACCGACGCCATGGCGCACCTGCAACAAGAGAGCAACAAGATCGGCAGCGTGATGGATGTGATCAAGGCTGTGGCCGAACAGACCAACTTGCTGGCCCTCAACGCAGCGATTGAAGCGGCGCGTGCCGGTGAAGCCGGTCGCGGCTTTGCCGTGGTCGCCGACGAAGTACGCGGCCTGGCCCAGCGCACGCAGAAGTCCACCGAGGAAATCGAAGGCCTGGTCGCCGGTTTGCAGAACGGCACCCAGCAAGTTGCCAACGTAATGAACAACAGCCGCAGCCTCACCGACAGCAGTGTCGAACTGACGCGCAAGGCCGGTGTGTCACTGGAAAACATCACCCGCACAGTGTCGAACATCCAGTCGATGAACCAGCAGATCGCCGCCGCCGCCGAACAGCAAAGCGCCGTGGCCGAAGAGATCAGCCGCAGCATCGTGAATGTGCGTGATGTGTCCGAGCAGACCGCCACCGCGAGCGACGAGACGGCAAAATCGAGCGTGGAACTGGCACGTTTGGGTAGCCAGTTGCAGCAGATGGTCAGTCACTTCCGGGTTTAAGAAACCAAAAAGCCGCTTCGGTATTAACCGAAGCGGCTCCACTTCTCAGACCTTACAGGTCATCGAAGCTGTCCCGCAGGAATGTCCACACGTGATAAACACGTACGGCATTCACTACGAGGTTCCATGTACGTCGTGCAAACTTAGACATACTCGGCCCTCCGTGAGTTGGGCCTTACCTCCAGCACACTTACCGGAACACGTGAGCCTTTGGATGCGGGTCAACGCTTCCTGTGAGGCGGCCGGGCTTTGGTTCCTCCCGCATGAATCCGGCACGGATTACTAGCCCGTGGCGTTCGGTCCATAATTCCGCGCGCATACCCAGCCACCTACAAAACGACATACTTGGAACGGGGGTGATACTAATCAACATCCGAATCAAAGGTGTGACAGGCGACGATAAACCTGCTGGAAAGATCAACTGATATGTTGCAAATTTTTGCCACCAACTCTAAATAGAAATAAAGTCGACAGATAAAAAGCAACGCCCCTCGTCAAGCCTTGCGCGAGACGATAACCGGCATTAGTATCCCTTAGGCGGGTCAGCGCTTCCTGTAAGAATGCAACCCCAGCCACTAACTGGGGTTGCAAAAAAAAACCGCCTACCAAGGCGGTTTTTTATTGCCTGCGATTTGCCGCTCAGCCCTCGCCTTCCTCAACAAACACCACGCGATTCCCAAACGGATCCTTGATGCTCATCTCCCGCGATCCCCAAGGCGTTTCCTCAACCCCAGGCTTGGCGTAACGGTAATCCTTGCCCAGCAACTGCTGCTGGTACGCATCCACCCCTTGCGCCTGGATCCGCACCGCCGTGCCCGGAGAGGCGTCGCCATGATGCTCGGACAGGTGCAGCACGCAATCGCCCAGCGACACCTGCAGATACAGTGGATAATTCGCCTCGAAGCGGTGCTGCCAATCGACCTTGAAGCCCAGGAAGTCGACGTAGAATTCCAGCGCCTTGGCCTCATCGAAAATCCGCAGGATGGGGGTGACTTTTCCTAAGTGCATGGCAATCGCTCCGTGTATGAAAGCGCCCACTATAGAGTCGAAAACCCACCACGCAAATCCCCACTGCGCGCCAGGAACCGCCCCGGTCGCTGACCGTTCGCCTGGCCATCGCTGTAGCTCAACACGCCGTTGACCCACACGCCATCAATGCCTTGCGCTGCCCGCTGTGGTTCATTGAAGTCCGCCACATCGCGCACCCGCACAGGGTCGAACAACACCAGGTCGGCCCAGTGCCCTTCGCGAATTTCGCCACGCTCGGATAACCCAAAACGCGCTGCCGACAAGCCGGTCATCTTGTGCACGGCGGTGTGCAACGGGAACAAGCCGACATCCCGGCTGAAATGCCCCAGCACCCGTGGGAACGCGCCCCATAAGCGAGGATGCGGAAACGGATCTTCAGGCAAGCCATCCGACCCCACCATCGACAACGGATGCGCGAGGATACGTCGCACATCCGCTTCATCCATCCCGTAGTACACCGCCCCCGCAGGTTGCAGACGACGGGCGGCGTCCATCAGGGAGACGTCCCATTCGCCAGCGATGTCCTGCAAGTCGCGCCCCCCCACTTCAGGGTGCGGCGTCGACCAGGTGATCGTGATACGAAACGCGTCGGTCACCTGCTTGAGGTCCAGGGTAGAAGAACTGGCCGCATAGGGATAACAATCACACCCCACCGGGCGGGTTTTCGCCGCCGATTCCAACGCTGCCAACAGCTGTGGACTACGCCCCCAGTTCCCCGCTCCCGCACATTTGAGGTGGGAAATAATCACCGGTACCTGTGAGTGCCGGCCGATCAGAAAAGCCTCGTCCATCGCCTCCAGCACCGGTTCGAATTCGCTGCGCAAATGGGTGGTGTACACCGCACCGAAGGCCGTGAGTTCTTCACTCAGTTGCAGCACCTCATCGGTCTCGGCATTGAACGCGCTGGCGTAGGCCAGGCCTGTGGATAAACCGAGGGCGCCGGCCTCAAGACTCTCGTGCAACTGCACACGCATGGCGGCGATTTCATCCGGTGTGGCGGTGCGATGCAGATCGTCCATGTGGTTACTGCGCAGCGCCGTGTGGCCGATCAATGCTGCGACATTGACCGCTGGATGAGCGCTTTCAACGGCACTGCGATAGTCGCTGAAACGGGGATAAACAAATGCCGCAGCGCTGCCCAACAAGTTCATCGGGTCGGGCGGATCGCTGCGTAAACTCACCGGTGAGGCGCTGATGCCACAGTTGCCGACAATCACCGTGGTCACACCCTGGCTGAGCTTGGGCAGCATCTGCGGCTGGCGGATGACCACAGTGTCGTCGTGGGTGTGCACGTCGATAAAGCCCGGCGCCAGCACACGGCCTGTCGCATCGATTTCATGCACGGCCGCCGCCGTCGACAAGTCGCCGATCGTCTCGATGCGCCCGTCACGCAGCCCCACATCGGCGACATAACCCGGGGTGTTGCTGCCATCGATGATCAGCGCCTGGCGAATCAGCGTGTCGTACGTCATATCAATCTCCAAGCGGCAGGCTGTCAGGGCCGCCGCGATAATCGTCGAGGGCCAGCTTGATCCGGCGCAGGCGTTCCTGGTTGTCGTCGGGCAGGGCCAGCGCCAGTTCGGTGGCGAGCAGGTCGATGGCCAGCAGCATGCCGTAACGCGCCGCCGTGGGTTTGTAGATAAAACTGGTTTCCGCCGGTTGCAGCGGCAGCAGCACATCCGCCAACTGCGCCAGGGGTGAGTCGGCAAGAGTGATGGCGACGATGCGCGCGTCGTAGTTGCGTGCCAGCGCCACCACATCGAGCAACTCGGGGGTAAGGCCGGTGAGCGAGCAGACGATCAGCGCGTGTTCCGGCCCCAGGGTTGCAGCCGTGACGCGCATCATCACCGGGTCGTGGCTGGCGGCAATCGGATAGCCCAGGCGTACCAGGCGCACCTGCAGTTCATCGCTGCACAAGCTCGATGGCCCGCCCATGCCAAACGCGTGGATCATCCGCGCCTTACCCAGCAGGTTGACCGCATCGACAAAACTGGCCTGGTTGAAACCGGACAAGTGCTGGCGCAACGTCGCTTCGATGTCGCCGAGAATCTGCCGATGAAACGCCGACTGTTCAGGCAACCCCGCCGGGTCCAGGAAGCGGCTGCCGACGCCGCTGGCCTGGGCCAGTTGCAGGCGCAGATCGCGCAAGTCCCGGCAACCGACACTGCGGGCAAAGCGCGACAAGGTGGCGGTACTGACCTCGGCCCGTTGGGACAGCTCTTCCAGACTGGCCGAGGCGGCAAAGCCCACATCCTCCAGCATCAGCCTGGCGATACGCCCTTCGCCGGCGCTGAAGGAATCCTGGCGGGCGCGGATCTGGTAGAGGATGTCCATGGGGGCTCCGGGTTACAAAATACAGGACAGGCCGTAAGTCAGACCGAAGGCAACCACAGAGATCAGCGTCTCCAATACGGTCCAGGTCTTGAAGGTCTGGATCACCGTCATATTGAAGTATTCCTTGATCAGCCAGAAGCCACCGTCGTTAACGTGGGAAAAGATCACCGAACCCGCGCCAGTGGCCAGCACCAGCAATTCCGGGTGTGGATAACCCAGGCCCAGGGCGACCGGGGCCACCACGCCCGAAGCCGTAGTCATGGCCACCGTGGCTGAGCCCGTCGCAATCCGCATCAACGCAGCGAACAGCCAGCCCATCACCAGCGGTGACAGGTGGAAGGCATGCGCCAGGCCTAGAATTTCGTTGGTAACGCCAGCGTCCACCAATATCCGGTTCAAACCGCCACCCGCGCCCACCAGCAAGGTGATGCTCGCGGTCGGCGCCAGGCATTCATTGGTGAACCTGAGGATCGACTCGCGGTTGAAGCCCTGCGCCAGGCCCAGGGTCCAGAAACTCACCAGGGTCGCCACCAGCAGCGCGATCACCGAGTTACCGATAAACAGCAGGAATTGGTTGAAGCCCGTACCCGGGGTGGAAATCACGTTGGCCCAGCCACCGATCATCATCAACACCACCGGCAACAGGATAGTGCCCATGGTCAGGGCAAAGCTCGGCAAACGCTCGCGAGGTTCACGCTCGATAAACTGGCGTTCCAGCGGGTTTTCCGCCGGCAGGTGAATACGCGGCACGATGAATTTGGCGTACAGCGGGCCGGCAATGATCGCCGTCGGAATACCGATGAGAATCGCATAGAGCACGGTCTGCCCCACCGACGCGTTATACGCCAGCACGGCCATCATCGCCGCTGGGTGCGGCGGCACCAACGCATGCACCACCGACAGGCCGGCGACCATCGGCAGGCCGACCATCAGGATCGACACCCCCACGCGCCGCGCCACGGTAAAGGCGATCGGCACCAGCAGCACAAAGCCCACTTCGAAAAACAGCGGCAGCCCCACCAGGAACGCGATGCACACCATGGCCCAATGGGCATTCCGTTCGCCGAAACGGTTGATCAGCGTGCGGGCCACCTGCTCGGCGCCACCGGACTCGGCCATCATCTTGCCGAGCATGGTGCCCAGCGCCACCACCAGGGCGATATGCCCCAGGGTTTTGCCGACGCCGGCCTCGTAGGAACCCATGATGGAGTCTGCTGGCATCCCGGCCATCAGCGCCAGGCCGATGGACACCAGGGTGATGACGATAAACGGGTTGAGCCGGTAACGTGCGATCAGCACGATCAAAGCAATGATGGCGATGGCAGCGTATGCCAACAGCCCGAAGCCCGGTGATGCGGCCATGCGGTACTCCTCGGAAAGGGTCACGTCGAATGGGTTGTGAAACTCATAAATCATTACCGAGGCGTATTTTCAAACTGTATGAAAGTAACTTTCGCTTACGGATAAGCGCTGTCGCGTTGGGATAAGCCCAAGGGCCGTGTATGAAAATTCGAGGGATGTTCTTACATCAAGATCAGAGAAGGCTGGAAACTCGACGAACACCCTTGAGTCATAGAATGCACACCCACTGATGCCAGGAAAATCGAGCATGATTCGTACGACACTCGCCACCGGCGCCCTGCTACTCGCCATGTGCGGCACTGCCGCCGCCGCCGACAACCCGGCCCTGAAAAAATGCATGGACGGCGCCAATACCACTGCCGACATGGTCAGTTGCAACGTCAAGGAAACCAAGGTGCAAGACACGCGCCTGAACACAGCCTACAAGACCGCCCTCGCCGCCCAGGAAGGCACACGCAAACAGCAACTGCAGGACCTGCAGCGCCTGTGGATCAAATACCGTGACGCCAATTGCGCCTTCGCCGGCTCCGCCACCGGCGGCACCATCGACCAGGTCAACGGCACCGGCTGCGTGCTGGACATGACACAGACCCGCGCCCAGGAATTGGAAGACCTGGTCGGGCCGTAAAAATCAGTCGTGGTGAACCTTGGCACGCTTGAGCAACTGCTTGCAGCGCTCAGACAAATGCAGCACCCGCAGATGCTTGCCAGCTTTGCTGTAGCGCTCGCGCAGGGTCATCAGCGCGGCAATCGCCGAGTAGTCGACAAAGCTCAGGTGACGGCAATCCAACGTCACCTGGGCGGGGTCGTTGGCCGGATCGAACTGGTTCAGAAACGGCGTAGTCGAGGCAAAAAACAAGGTGCCGTGCAGGCGATAGAGCTTGCTGCCGTCCGCTTCCAGATGCTCATCGGCATACAGCTCACGGGCCTGTTGCCAGGCAAAGTTCAGTGCTGCGATCACGATGCCGCACAGCACGGCGGTGGCCAAGTCGGTGAACACCGTGATCACGGTCACCGCGATAATCACCAGCACATCATTGAGCGGCACCTTGTTGATCACCCGCAGGGACGCCCAGGCGAAGGTCTGCTGCGACACCACAAACATCACCCCGACCAGCGCCGCCAGCGGGATCCGCTCGATCAGCGGTGACAGAAACAGAATAAACAGCAGGATCATCACCCCGGCGAACACCCCGGAGAAACGCCCGCGCCCGCCGGAGCTGAGGTTGATCACGGTTTGCCCGATCATCGCGCAACCGCCCATGCCGCCGAACAGGCCCGAGAGCATATTCGCCGCGCCCAAGGCCACGCTTTCGCGGTCGGGGTAGCCACGGGTCTCGGTGATTTCGTCGGTGAGGTTCAGGGTCAGCAGGGTTTCCAGCAGGCCTACCATGGCCATCAGGAATGCATAGGGGGCGATGATGCCGAGGGTTTCCAGGGTCCAGGGGATCTGCGGCAGCGCGAAGGTCGGCAGGCCGCCGGCGATGTGGGCCATGTCGCCGAGGGTACGGGTCGGCAGGCCGAGCAGGTACACGGCCAGGCCCACGCCAAGGATCGCCACCAGGGCCGGCGGCACCGCACGGGTGATGCGCGGCAGCAGGTAGACGATGGCCATGGTCACCAGCACCAGGCCGGTCATCACGTACAACGGCGTACCGCTGAGCCAGTTTTCACCGCTCTTGAAATGCTCCAACTGGGCCAGGGCAATGATGATCGCCAGGCCGTTGACGAACCCCAGCATCACCGGGTGCGGCACCATGCGCACCAGCTTGCCCAGGCGCAACAGGCCGAACGCGATCATGATCAGCCCGCCCAGCAGCACCGTGGCGAGCAGGTATTCCACGCCGTGCTGCACCACCAGCGCGACGATCACCACCGCCATCGAGCCTGCCGCCCCGGACACCATGCCGGGCCGGCCGCCGAACAAGGCAGTAAGGGTGCAAATGATAAAGGCGCCGTAGAGCCCCATCAGCGGGTTGAGGTGAGCCACCAGGGCAAAGGCGATGCATTCGGGCAGCAGCGCAAAGGACGTGGTGAGGCCGGCCAAGGCATCGGCGCGTAGGCGGGTGAGGTTCATGAGGTACCAGGGCATTGCGGGGGATAAGGCGGGGAATGGTACGGAATTGAGCCCGGTGGGGCCAGTCTGAAAGATCGAGTGGCCCCAATCGGGGGCAAGTCGAATCGTCCCACCGCCCCTCCCACACTTGACTGCATTCCAGCGTTGGAACTCAGTCAAATGTGGGAGGGGGCTTGCTCCCGATAGCAGCACCTGGGTTTCAAGCGAACATCACACCATCTCGTCGCGAATCCACTCCACCACCGACGTACGCTTCGGCACCCAGCCCAGCAACTCGCGGGCATGCTTGCCACGCACGCGGCTGTTGGAGCCCAGGCCATAGTTGGCCATTTCATAGCCCCACTCGGCTTCAGCCTCGGCCAATGGCCAATCCTGTGGCTGGCCCAGGTTCAGGGCGTGGGCGATAGCCGTGGTCATGTCGATAAACGAGGCCTCGCCGCTTTCCACAAAGTAGAAAGTGCCCGGCACGTTCCTGGTCAGTGCCAGCAGGTACAGCGCCACCACGTCGTCAATGTGCACGTTGGACCAGATGTTCTGCCCGGTGCCGACATGGCGCACCACACCGCTCTTGCGTGCCTGCTTGAGCAAGCGCGGCAGTTGCACGCTGTCGCGCTTCACGCCAAGACTGTGGCCGTAGATCAGGGTGTTGCAGATCACCGCCGAATTCACCCCGTCTTTGGCCGCTGCCAGGATCAGGTTGTCGATGGCCACGCGGGCAGCCTTGTCGACGGTCGGCTCCGGCAAGCTGTCTTCGAAGTAGATGACATCGCTGGCCTTACCGCCCGAGGCATCCCCCACGATGCTCGAACCGCTGGTGTGCAGGAATGGCTTGTTCGAGCCTTTCAGCGCGGCCAGCAGGGTTTCCACCGCAGCGCGATGGTCGCTGCTCGCGGCATTGATCACCGCATCGGCTTTCTGCGCTTGCTCGGTCAACACAGCGGCATCATCGAGGGTGCCGATCACCGGGTTGATGCCCAGGGCGGTCATTTCAGCCGCTTGCTCGGCGCTGCGTACCAGGCCGGTAACGGTGTGACCGGCCTTGACCAGGCCAGTGGCGATGGAACCGCCGATAAAACCGGCTGCGCCGGTAATGAATACGTTCATGGAGAGTGCTCCTGACGGGGTAAGTGATGGGTCCATTGTTACGGACTCATCCCTGACGAATAAGCCCGTACCGCCCAATTCACTCTTGCGTGACGGTCACGAATCAGCAGGCATACCGCGCCAGCTTGGCCTGGATAAA
Organism: Pseudomonas sp. BIGb0381; assembly: GCF_024809815.1. Lineage (NCBI taxonomy): Bacteria > Pseudomonadati > Pseudomonadota > Gammaproteobacteria > Pseudomonadales > Pseudomonadaceae > Pseudomonas > Pseudomonas sp. BIGb0381. The sequence continues at coordinate 33,087 of NZ_JANUEN010000013.1, read as the reverse complement.
GTCCAGGAAGCACTGGATGCGCAGCGCCAATTGCGAGTTGCGGTAGAACACCGCATGGATGGGTTGGCGATACCCACTGTTGAACGCCTCCAGCACCGGCACCAGGCGTCCGGCATTGATGTCTTCGGAGGTCATGAAGTTCGACAGGCAGCAAATGCCCTGCCCTTCCAACGCCAGCTGGCGCAGGGTTTCACCACTGGACGCGGCCACGCTGGGCTGGATCAGCCAGCGGTCGCCTTCCACATGGCGCAGCGGCCAATGGTTGAGGGTTTCGGTCTGGGTAAAGCCCAGCAAGGTGTGGTCAGCCAGCTCGGCGACCGTCGTCGGCGTGCCGTACTGCTTGAGGTAGTCGGGGCTGGCGAGGATATGCAGCGGCGACCAGCCGAGGGAGCGCGCATGCAGGGTGGAGTCGGCCAGGGCACCGATGCGAATCGCAATATCGGTGCTCTGCTCCAGCAGGTCGATGATCAGGTCATCGCTGTTCAACTCCAGCTGGATCTGCGGGTACAAACGGCGAAATTCTGCGATATAGGGCACGATCCCATGCAGCATGAACGGCACGGCGGCATTGATGCGCAGCCGCCCGGCGGGTTTTTTCTGGCGTGACGACAGGCGCTCTTCCAGCGCGTCCATCTGCGCCAGGATCAGCTTGGCCTGCTCGAAGAAGTACTTGCCCTCCTCGGTCAGGTCCATGCGCCGCGTGGTGCGGTTGATCAGTGTGGTTTCAAGCTTGGCTTCCAGGCGCGACAGGGTGCGACTGACCGCCGACGGCGTCTGCCCGACCTGCTCCGCCGCCGCGGAAATTGAGCCGCACTCAATCACGCTGACGAAGATCTGTAGCTCATCGGATCGGGCTTTCACGGGCGGTCCTCGTTATCGGTTCACAGCAGCTTACACCGCTGCGCCGTCAACCACTGATCAGCAGATGCCCGCCCAGCAGTGCCATGCCGATAAAAAACACCCGTTTGAACAGCACCGCACTGATGCGCTGGCGCACCACCTGGCCCAGCCACATGCCCAGCAGCGCCGGCACCAGCGCCAGCAACGATGCATTGATTTCGCCACCGCCCAACGTGCCGCGCCAGGCCAAACCGGCGGCCAGCGCCAGGGTCGACACGGTGAACGACAGCCCCAACGCCTGCACCAGTTGATCGCGGTTCAAACCCAGCGCCTGCAGGTACGGCACGGCCGGAATCACAAACACACCGGTGGCCGAGGTGATGATGCCGGTGATCAGCCCGCACAACGGGCCCAGCCAGCGTTCGATTTGGACCTTGACCTTGAACGCGGGCAGGAACAGTCCGCTCAGTGCATACACCAGCAACGCCGCGCCCAGTGCGCGCACCACCCATTGCCCGCCGTCCATCCCCAGCCACAACGTGCCCAGCCCGGTGCCGAGGAAAATCAGCAGCAACATCGGCCATAGCCGCTTGAGCAAAGCACTCAGGTGCCCGCCGAATGCCAATTGCCACAGGTTGGTGACGGTCGAAGGAATGATCAGCAACGCCGCAGCCTGCGCCGGCAGCATAGCCAGGCCGAGCATGCCCATGGCAACGGTGGGAAGGCCCAGGCCGATGACGCCCTTGACCGTACCGGCCAACAGAAAGGTGCCGATCACCAGCAAGGTAAGGGCGGGGCCGAGGTTTTGGTAAAACGCGAGGAAGGTGTTCATGGGCCGAGTGTGCGACTTTTCGATGGACTCTAAAATCCGCCATATACTGAGGCAGCCTCTTGTTTTGCGTGAGGCTGACGATGCCAGTCCAGTCACCCGAGCAACCAGCCATGCACTTTGACCTGATCGACCTGCGCCTCTACCTGCACATCCTCGACACCGGCAATATCACCGCCGGCGCGGCCCGCAGCCATTTATCCCTGGCCGCCGCCAGTGCACGCATCCGGGCGATGGAAGCCTCGTTGGGCATCGAGTTTCTCGACCGAGGGCGTCGAGGCGTCACCCCCACACCGGCGGGAAAGGCCTTGGCCCGTCACGCTCGCCTGTTGTTGCAACAAGCCGATCACCTGCAACAGGACCTCGCGGAATACGCCAACGGCGTCAAAGGCCAGGTGCGCCTGCTGTGCAATACCACCGCACTCAGCGAATACCTGCCGGAACTGCTCGCGGACTTTCTGCGCGAACACCCCAACCTCGATATCGACCTGCAGGAATTGCCCAGCCTGCGCATTACCCAGGCCTTGCGCCAGGGTACGGCGGAGCTGGGGATCATCTCCGACGCCGTGGACACCCACGGCTTGCAGACCCTGCCGTTTCGCGACGACCCACTGGTGCTGATCATGCCGCGCGACCATCCCCTGGCAGGCGGCAAGGTGAGTTTTGTCGACAGCCTGCAATTCGACTTCGTCGGCTTGGGCGCCGCCAGCGCACTCTCGGTGTACCTGGAAGAACAGGCACTGCACGCGGGCTTTCGTGTGCAGACGCGCATCCGCGCCGAGGGTTTTGACGGGCTGATGCGCATGGTCGCCCGCGGCGCCGGCCTGGGCATCGTGCCCCAGGCGGCGTTGGCGCGCTGGCCAGCGCCACACCCCTTCACCGCCCAACCGTTGCAGGAAGAGTGGGCTCGCCGAACGCTGCTGTTATGCGCGCGCTCGTTCGAACACTTGCCGGGTTACGCCAGGGCCTTGTTCGACACCTTGGCCCTACCCTTGCGGAAAAACCCGTAATACACCGCCGACAGGATCAGCAGGAACGGCACGCCAAACACCAGGGTCATCTTGAACGCCTCGGTGAAGTACGTGGTGATCATCACCGCCCCCATCAGTACCAGGCCCAGTAACGTGCTGTAGGGAAACAGGCGCAACTGGAACGACAGCTTCGCGCCGCCATGACGCTTGCGATAGCGCCGGAAGAACAGGTGCGTGAGGAAGATCATGAACCAGGTGAAGATCGCGCCAAACATCGAGATCGCCATCATCAGGGTGAACGAGCTTTGCGGGTACACCACGTTCAACAGCGTCGCCAGGGCGATGCCCGAGCTGGACAACAGCAAGGCATTCAGCGGAATGCCGCTCTTGCTCAGTGCACCCATGGACTTGGGCGCAAAGCCGGCGCGGGACAGGCTGAACATCATGCGCGTGGTGATGTAGAGCTGGCTGTTCATCGCCGACAACGCCGCGATCAGGATCACGAAATTCATCACCCCGGTGGCGCCGGGAATGCCGATGGTCTGCATCACCGTGACGAACGGGCTCTGGGTCTGGCCGGCCTGGTTCCACGGCACGATGGCGAGCATCAGCGCCAGGGTCAGCAGGTAAAACACCACCAGCCGCACGATGGTCGCGCGAAAGGCTTTCTTCACGGCCTGCTCCGGGTCCGCCGCTTCACCGGCAGCCACGGCGATCATCTCGACGCTCAAGTAGCTGAAGATCGACACGATCACCGCTATCCACATGCCGCTCAGGCCATGGGGGAAGAAGCCCTCGTGGGCCGTGTAGTGCTGCACGCCATAGTCCGGGTTGCCGGAGCCGAACACCACGTACACCGCAAGGATGATGAAGCCGACGATGGCGCTGATTTTGATCGTCGAAAACCAGTACTCGAAGTTGCCGAACGTCTTCACGCTGATGGCGTTGAGCAGGATGAGCACACTGGAAAACGACACGATCCACACCCACTCCGGCACGTTGGCGAACCAGTACTTCATGTACATCGCCACCGCCGTGACCTCGGCGCCCACCGCCAGCACAATCGCCGCCCAGTAGGCATAACGCACCAGGAACCCGGCCAGCGGGCTGATGTAGAACTCGGCATAGGCGCCAAAAGAACCCGAGGTGGAGTGGGCCACCGTCATCTCCGCCAGGCAGCCCATCAGCAGCAAGGTGATCAACGCGCCGATCGCGTAGCTCACCAGCACGCTGGGCCCGGCATAGCCAATGGCATAGGCGCTGCCCATGAACAGCCCGGTGCCGATGGCGCCACCGATGGCGATCATGCTCATCTGGCCGGAAGTGAGCTGGCGCCTCAGGCCCAGTTCGCGGTGGGTGATCTCGGCAAAGCCGTTGTCTGGCGTGGTCACGTGGTGTGCCCCTTTATTATTGTGGTTGCACTATCTAACGGTTGTCACAGGTCCCCTGTGGGAGGGGGCTTGCCCCCGATGGCGGTGTATCAACCTGCAAATCCGGCGACTGACACACTGTTATCGGGGCAAGCCCCCTCCCACATTTTGATCTGCGTTATCTTCAGGTGACGCTCTGGCGGACCTTGAATTGCGGCTGGTCCCAAGTGTTGTTATCGAGAATCTCACCGAGGATTTCCACCGCATCCCACACCTCGGTAAAGCTCGTGTACAGCGGCGTAAACCCAAAGCGCATGATGCGCGGCTCGCGGTAATCACCGATCACACCCCGGGCGATCAGGGCCTGGATCACCGCATATCCCTCAGGGTGTTCGAAGCTCACATGGCTGCCACGCCGGGCGTGTTCACGCGGAGTGATCAGCACGAGGTTATGGGCGGCGCAGCGGCTTTCAACCAGCTCGATAAACAGGTCGGTCAACGCCAGGGATTTGCTGCGCAGGCGGGCCATGTCGGTCTGTTCAAAAATCTCCAGGCCGCATTCCACCATCGCCAGCGAAGTGATCGGCTGGGTGCCGCACAGGTAGCGGGCGATGCCGGCGCTCGGCGCGTAGCTGGATTCCATGGCGAACTGCCGGGTATGCCCGAACCAGCCCGACAGCGGCTGGTGCACCAGGTCCACCAGGGTCGGGCTGACCCATACGAACGCCTGGGAGCCCGGGCCGCCATTGAGGTATTTGTAGGTGCAGCCAATCGCATAGTCGGCACCGGCACCGTGCAGGTCGATCGGCACCGCGCCCGCCGAATGCGCCAGGTCCCAGATGCTCAGCGCGCCGCATTCATGGCTCAAGGCAGTGAGCGCCTGCATGTCGTACATGTAGCCGGTCTTGTAGTTGACGTGGGTAAGCATCACCACCGCCACATCCCCGTCGATGGCCTCGGGCAGTTCATCCGGGCTGTTGACCAGGCGCAGGGAATAGCCCTGTTGCAGCAACTCGGCGAGGCCCTGGGCGATGTACAAATCGGTGGGGAAGTTGCTCGCTTCGCTGACGATCACCTTGCGCGCAGGCTCCCGTTGGCGCTGCACGCTCAAGGCGGCACTGAGCACCTTGAACAGGTTGATCGAGGTGGTGTCGGTGATCACCACCTCACCGTCGCGCGCACCAATCAGCGGTGCCAGGCGGTTGCCCAGGCGCTGGGACAAGTCGGCCCAACCGGCGCTGTTCCAACTGCGGATCAAGCCATTGCCCCACTCTTGCACGATGACCGCCTGCGCCCGCTCCAGCGCCGCCACTGGACGCGCGCCGAGGGAGTTGCCGTCCAGGTAGATAACGTCCTGGGGCAAGGCGAACTGGTGACGTAGCGGCGCCAGCGGGTCCTGGGTGTCAAGGGCTTGGCAATGGCTGCGAGGGGTCATGGGCTGTCCTGGTTTTTATAAGTGAGGATGCAGCAAATAATGAACGAAGATTTAGAGAATTTTCGTGCAAAGTGGTGGGTAACAGGCTAATTAAGCTGTAGGAAATTCGACTAACAACCGAAAATACGCGGATTTATTCTAATCATGATTCTCGACGCCACCGACCTTCGCCTCCTGCATTTCCTGCAACAGGATGGCCGTATCAGCAATCAGGAACTGGCGGAAAAAGTCGCGTTGTCGCCCTCTGCCTGCCTGCGCCGTTTACGCCTGCTGGAAAGCGAAGGGATTATCAGCGGCTACCGCGCGGTGTTGAATGCCGAGCAACTGGGGATTGAACTGGAGGCCATCGTCCACCTGTCATTGCGCCAGGATGTGGAGGATTGGCATGAGACGTTTATCAAGAAGGTGCAGGGCTGGCCGGAAGTGGCCAGCGCCTACGTGATCACCGGCGCCAGCAATTATGTACTGCGCGTGCAGGCGCGCAACCTCAAGCACTTTTCGGACTTTATCGTGAACCACCTGAACCGCACGGCGGGGGTGATGGATATCCGCTCGGAGATTGTGTTGCAGAAGATCAAGGATCGGGATGAGGTGCTTGATCTGGTTGTTCGCAAATAGGAGCAGCACCATCGCTCGAATGTGGGAGGGGCGGTGCGACGATTCGACTTGCCCCCTCCCACATTTTTGACCGTGTTGATCAATCCTCCAACGCACGAACCCGCTGCATGCGTTTTTGCTCTACCGGCGCTGCCGCGGCCTGCAACTCAAAGTCAAAATCAATCTGCGCAAACCGCCCTTCCACGCCAAACTCCCGCGCCAGTTGCGGATCGTCGCTGAAGCGAATCTCGGCAATCAACTCATCCCGCGTCGCGTAGGCAAAATCATCATGCAGGTACGGGTCATCCGACAGGTTGATCTGCGTGGTCAGGTGCCGGTACCCCGGCGCCGAGATGAAGAAGTGGATATGCGCCGGCCGCTGGCCGTGACGCCCCAGTTGATCGAGCAACTGCTGGGTCGGCCCGGTCGGCGGGCAGCCATAGCCCGAGGGCACGATGCTGCGAAAGCGGTAGTTGCCCTGGGCGTCGGTCTCGATGCGGCGGCGCAGGTTGAATTCGGATTGCGTCGGGTCGAACCACGAATAGGTGCCACCGGTATTGGCCTGCCACACATCGACAATCGCCCCCGCCAACGGCTTGCCCTCGGTGTCGCGCACTTGCCCGCGCATAAACAGCGGCACCGCCTCGTCCTTGCCATCGTCCAGCCGCGCCTCGTACTTCGACAGCGGCGCGCCGGCCACATACAGCGGGCCTTCGATGGTGCGCGGGGTACCGCCGGATTTGCCGGCTTCCTCATCGGCGGCGTCCATCAGCATGTCCAGGTAATGCTCCAGACCGAGCCCGGCGGCGAGCAGTCCGGCCTCCTGGTTTTTGCCCAATTCATTGAGGTAGTTGACCGCCTTCCAGAACTCTTCCGGGGTCACTTCCAGGTCTTCGATAATGTTTACCGTATCGCGCAGGATCCGGTAGATCAGCGCCTTGGTGCGCGGGTTGCCGCCGTCAGTGAGGTTGCCGCTGGCTTCTTCGAGAAACTGTTGGGCATGGGCAGTCTGGGACAGTCGGATGGACATGGTGCATTCCTCATCTTGTAGTTATCAGGGTGAAAACCGGCCTAGCGGTCGTCCGCATGGATCGACGAAGGGTGCCGGCACAAGGCGTTCACTTCGATGGCCATGTAGGGGTAAAGCGGCAGTTGCATCAGCAGGTCATGCAGTTCTTGCACACTGTCGACGTCGAACACGCTGTAGTTGGCGTAGAGCCCGGCGATGCGCCACAAGTGGCGCCATTTGCCTTGCTCTTGTAAACGTCGAGCCAGGGCTTTTTCGTCGGCCTTGAGGCTGGCGGCGCGCTCGGGGTTCATGTCGACGGGCAGGTTCACGGTCATTTTTACGTGGAACAACATGGCGGCGCCTCTTAGTGTTTGTCACGACGGAAGAACGCCAGACGCTCTTCATCGATGGCCAGGCCCAGGCCCGGCAAATGGGAGACATGCAGCTGGAAGTCGCGGTACAGCGGCGGCTCGGTAAGGATGTCTTCGGTCAGCAACAGCGGGCCGAACAACTCGGTGCCCCACGCCAGTTTGTCCAGCGTAAGGAAGGCATGCGCCGACGCCAGGGTGCCGATCCCCCCTTCCAGCATCGTGCCGCCGTACAGGCCGATACCGGCTGCCTCGGCAATCGCAGCGGTGCGCAATACCGCGCGGGGACCGCCGTTCTTGGCGATCTTCAGGGCGAACACCGAGGCCGCGCCTTCACGGGCCAGGTTGAAGGCATCTTCGACACACTCGATGGATTCGTCAGCCATGATCGGCGCCGGGCTCGACAGGTTGAGCCGGGCCATGCCCCCACGGTTATTGCGCGAGATCGGCTGCTCGATCAGGTCGATGCCGTTGTCGCCAAGCACCTTGCACGCACGCAGGGCCACGGCCTCGTCCCAGGCCTGGTTGACGTCGACGCGCACGCTGGCACGCTCGCCCAGGGCCTTTTTGATCGCGATGACATGGGCCAGGTCATGGCCAACTTCACCGGCACCGATCTTCAACTTGAAGATGCGGTGGCGGCGCAGGTCGAGCATCTTTTCGGCCTCGGCAATGTCCTGGGCGGTATTGCCGCTGGCGAGTGTCCAGGCCACCGGCAACGCATCGCGCACACGCCCACCGAGCAGTTCGCTGACGGGCAGGTTCAGGCGCTTGCCGTGGGCGTCGAGCAAGGCGCTTTCGATACCGGATTTGGCAAAGGTGTTGCCGCGAATGCTGCGCTCCAGGCGCAACATGGCCGCGTTGATATTGCTGGCGTCCTGGCCGATCAGCAGTGGCGCGAAGTGACGGTCGATGTTGACCTTGATGCTGTCGGGGCTCTCGTTACCGTAGCTCAGACCACCGATGGTGGTGGATTCACCGATGCCTTCGATGCCGTCGGCGCAGCGCACGCGGATGATCACCAGGGTCTGGTTTTGCATGGTGTGCATCGCCAGTTTGTGCGGGCGAAGGGTGGGAAGGTCGACGATAATGGTCTCGATCGACTCGATGGCGCAAATCGGCATGGCAATACCCGTTGGGTTCTTTATAGATTTACGTCGATTCTGTGCCGCATCTTTCCTGGCTTCCAATATAGAATTAGTCTCAAGCAATACTCTCAAGGTATGAAAGGAGCCGTTATGGAACTGCGTCATCTGCGCTACTTCCAGGTGTTGGGGCAGACCCTCAACTTCACCCGTGCCGCCGAACGCCTGCACATCGCCCAGCCGCCGTTGAGCCGGCAGATCCAGCAATTGGAAGAGGAATTGGGCGTGATTCTGCTGGAGCGCGGGCGACCGCTGCGGCTGACCGAGGCCGGGCGGTTTTTCTATGAACACGCCAATGTATTGCTCGAGCAGTTGAACAAAGTCTGCGACAACACGCGACGCATCGGCCAGGGCGAGAAGACCTGGCTGGGCATTGGCTTTGCCCCATCGACCTTGTATGGCGTGCTGCCGGAATTGATTCGGCGGCTGCGCAACCATGAGGCGTTGGAGCTGGAACTGGGGTTGTCGGAAATGACCACCTTGCAGCAGGTCGAGGCGCTCAAGGCCGGGCGTATCGATGTGGGTTTCGGGCGCATTCGTATCGACGACCCGGCCATCGTCCAGCGCGTGCTGGTGGAGGATCGGTTGGTCGCCGTGCTGCCCGCCGGCCACCCCTTGTTGGGCGCCCCCGCGACCCTCGCCCAACTGGCCGCCGAGCCGTTTGTGCTCTACCCCGGCAACCCGCGCCCCAGCTATGCCGACCATGTGATCGCGCTGTTCGACGCCCACGGCCTGAGCCTCAAGGTGGCGCAGTGGACCAACGAATTGCAGACCGCCATCGGCCTGGTCGGTGCGGGCATGGGCGTGACGCTGGTGCCGGCATCGGTGCAGGTGCTGCATCGCGCGGATATTGGCTACACGCCGGTTGTAGAAGCGACAGCGACCTCGCCGATCATTCTGAGCCGACGGGTGAATGATCAGTCGCCAGGGCTTAGTCATTGCCTGCAGTTGGTTGAAGAACTGATCTGAAACCCTCCCACATGTTGATCTTCATCAGGTTCAAGTACTGCGCATACGCTTGCGCTGCAACGTCTGGCTGGGGGACTCATCGAACAGTTTTCGATACTCCGCCGAGAACCGCCCCAGGTGGGTAAAGCCCCAGCCCAGGGCGATCTCGGAGATGGTGCGGATTGAACCGTGCTCAAGGATTTCCTGGCGCACTGCATTCAGCCGATGCTTCTTCAGGTAGGCCATGGGCGACAGGGCGAAGTACTTGCGAAACGCATCGAACAGCTTGAACCGCGACACGCCGGCAGCGGCTTCCAGGTCTTCGAGGTGCAGCGCCTCGCGGGCGTTGGCGTGAATGTACTGGCGCGCACGGATCAGGTAATGGGGCAGTTTCACCCCCAGTACGGCGCGCAGTTCTTCCGAGTAGTTGTTCGGCTGGGCGAGGATCAGGCCCTTGATCAGCGAGCTTTCCAGGTCACGGGTAAACGCCGCCTGCTCATACAACTCACTGCTGCCTTCCAGCTCGGCGATGAAATAACGCGCCATGCGCCACCACGACGCCGAAGCGCCCTCCACGGCATCCATCACCGGTTCAAATTGCAGCGGCGCTTCGATAGGCCGTTGCAGCAAGCCTTCCAGCGATTCGCTCATCGCCGCCCGCGTGATCACCACCTGCAACTTGCGGCAGTCACCGGAAATCGCCAGCACCTGGTGCTCGTTGGGCGCGATGATCACGCCCTGATCGCGGTTGGAACCCAGGCACTCACCGTTCTTGCTCAACGCCTGTTCGCCCACCAGCGGCAGGCTCACGCTGTAGCTGCTGAAGTGCTCGGCGTCTTCGATATCGATGGTCACGTCGGTGCCGTATTCGATCACCCCCAGGGTGGTGGCGCGGGACTTGAACACGTTGGCACTGTGATGAAAGCGCAGGCGCTCGGGCGTGGCCGTCGCCAGGCGATGGGGCCCGCAAATGCCGGACATCCAGCTGCGGGCGCCTTCGAGGTCGAAGCGTTGAATATGAATATCGCGTGTCTGGCTACTCATCAGGGTGCACCCACGGCGGTTAGGCTGTTGCGCGCTCTGGCGGCGCGTCGTTGTGGTTCCACAGCAAGTTCTACGCCACGCCGGCCCGATTGCAACCGGGTGGATAGCAACCGCCAACTATGTGGATAAACCGCAGGTGTTGACGCCCCTTGCCTCGCCAGACGGTAGCGCGTCGCGTCACCGCCCCGCACCGCCGTGGGTATTTGCTGCCCAACTTTGCGGCCCACCTTCCCCCATTAAGTGGATAGCCCGCCACCTTGTCGCAGCCTCTTAATGGCTCACCTGTTTAGCCATGATCAAAAGGTGCCTCCCATGAGTGGTGCAAGAAGCGTCGAGCAATGGAAAAGCTTTATCGAAAGCTGCCTGGATTTTCGTCCGGCAGACGCAGTGTTCCGTATCGCCCGCGACATGTTTACCGAGCCCGAGCTGTTCGACCTGGAGATGGAGCTGATCTTCGAGAAGAACTGGATCTACGCCTGCCACGAAAGCGAACTGGCCAATCATCACGACTTCGTGACGATGCGTGCCGGGCGCCAGCCGATGATCATCACCCGCGATGGCGAGGGCCAGCTCAATGCGCTGGTCAACGCCTGCCAGCATCGCGGCACCACCCTCACCCGGGTCGGCAAGGGCAACCAGTCGACCTTCACCTGCCCGTTCCACGCCTGGTGCTACAAGAGCGATGGCCGGCTGGTGAAGGTCAAGGCGCCGGGGGAATATCCGGAAGGTTTCGACAAGGCGACACGCGGCCTGAAAAAGACGCGCATCGACAGCTACAAGGGCTTTGTCTTCATCAGCCTGGATGTGAATGGCCGTGACAGCCTGGAAGACTTCCTCGGCGACGCCAAAGTGTTCTTCGACATGATGGTCGCGCAGTCTGCCACCGGTGAGTTGGAGGTGCTGCCGGGCAAGTCTGCCTACACCTACGACGGCAACTGGAAACTGCAAAACGAAAACGGCCTGGACGGGTATCACGTCAGCACCGTGCACTACAACTACGTGGCCACGGTGCAGCATCGCCAGCAGGTGAATACCGAGAACGGCACCGGGTCCGCCAGCACCCTGGACTACAGCAAGCTCGGCGCCGGCGACGCCAACACCGATGACGGTTGGTTCGCCTTCAACAATGGCCACAGCGTGTTGTTCAGCGACATGCCCAACCCCAGCGTGCGTTCCGGCTACGCCACCATCATGCCGCGCCTGGTGAAAGAGCACGGCCAGCAGAAGGCCGAGTGGATGATGCACCGCCTGCGCAACCTGAATATCTACCCGAGCCTGTTCTTCCTCGACCAGATCAGCTCGCAGTTGCGCATCATCCGCCCGGTGGCGTGGAACAAGACCGAGATCATCAGCCAGTGCCTGGGGGTGAAAGGCGAATCCGACGCCGACCGTGAAAACCGTATCCGCCAGTTCGAGGACTTCTTCAACGTCTCGGGCATGGGCACGCCGGACGACCTCGTGGAGTTTCGCGAAGCCCAGCGTGGTTTCCAGGGCCGCCTGGAACGCTGGAGCGATATCTCACGCGGCAGCCATCGCTGGGAAACCGGGCCGACGCCGAACAGCGAGGCCATCGGCATCCAACCGGCCATGACCGGCACCGAGTTCACCCATGAAGGCCTGTACGTCAACCAGCACCGCAACTGGCAGCACTTTCTGCTCAACGGCCTGGATCAACAAGCGCTGAAACTGCGGGAGGTGAAATGATGAATGCGCCATTGCAGTACCGGATCGAGCAGTTTTTCTACCGTAAATCCGAGCTGTGCGACGCCCAGGACTGGGACGCCTATGTGCAGTTGTTCGACCCGCAGAGCGAATTTCACCTGCCGCAATGGGACTCGGAGCACGTCTACACCCGCGACCCCAAGCGTGAGATGTCACTGATCTATTACGCCAACCGTTCGGGCCTGGAAGACCGCGTGTTCCGCCTGCGCACCGGCAAAGCGGCGTCTGCCACACCGATGCCGCGCACCTTGCACCTGATCAACAACGTGCGCATCGCCGAGCAGGCGGATGGCACGTTGGAGGTCCGGTTGAACTGGCACACGCTGTTCTATCGGCTGGCCACGTCGGAGCAGTTCTACGGGCATGCCACCTATCGCCTCAAGCCCCATGGCGACAGCTGGCTGATCACCCGCAAGCATGCGCTGCTGCTTAACGACACCATCAATTCGGTGCTGGATTTCTATCACCTATGAACACGCCTTTGTGGCGAGCGGACTTGCCACAGGTTGTGCGCACGTCATCAATATGCGGAGCCCCTACATGAATCACAAAGTGGCCTTCAGTTTTGCCGACGGCAAGACGCTGTTTTTCCCGGTGGGCGCGAATGAAATCCTGTTGGATGCGGCACTGCGCAATGGCATCAAGATCCCCCTGGATTGCCGCGAAGGCGTGTGCGGCACCTGCCAGGGCCGGTGCGAGTCGGGGGATTACACCCAGGACTATGTGGACGAGGAAGCCCTCTCCAGCCTCGACCTGCAACAGCGCAAGATGCTCAGTTGCCAGACCCGAGTGAAGTCCGACGCGGCGTTCTACTTCGACTTTGATTCAAGCCTGTGCAATGCGTCGGGGCCGGTGCAGGTGCGCGGCACGGTGAGCGAGGTGCAGCAGGTGTCGGCCAGTACGGCGATCTTGACGGTGCGGTTGGACGCGTCGCTGGATTTTCTACCGGGCCAATATGCGCGCATCTCGGTGCCCGGCACGGACGGTTGGCGCTCCTACTCTTTCGCCAACCTGCCGGGCAATCAGCTGCAGTTCCTGATCCGCCTGCTGCCGGATGGGGTGATGAGCAACTACCTGCGTGACCGTTGCCACGTCGGCGATGCGTTGCTGATCGAGGCGCCTCTGGGTGCGTTCTACCTGCGTCATGTCAGCAAACCGTTGGTGCTGGTGGCCGGCGGCACCGGATTGTCAGCCTTGCTCGGCATGCTCGATGAACTGGCCGCCACGGGCTGCGAGCAGCCGGTGCACCTGTATTACGGCGTGCGCGGGGCTGAGGATTTATGCGAAGCGCAGCGTATCGATCAATACGCCTCGAAAATCCCCGGTTTTCGCTACACCGAAGTGCTGAGCGCACCGTCGCCCGAGTGGCCCGGCAAGCGCGGCTACCTCACCGACCATTTCGACCTGGCCGAATTGCGCGACGGATTGGCGGATATGTACGTGTGCGGCCCCCCTCCGATGGTCGAATCCATCCAACAATGGCTGGCGGATCAGGCACTTGATGGCGTTCAGCTGTATTACGAAAAGTTTACGCAGAGTAATATCTGACGCCTCAGCACTTCTGAGGGGTTCTACCCCGAGAAAAACAAGTAGAAGGGAACGTTAATGGCGGATGACATGGTTAACCCGGTAGGCCTCAAGCGTGGCCTGAAGAACCGGCATATTCAGTTGATCGCCTTGGGCGGGGCGATTGGCACGGGGCTGTTCCTCGGTTCGGCCGGGGTACTCAAGTCGGCAGGGCCGTCGATGATCCTGGGCTACGCGATTGCCGGTTTCATCGCGTTCCTGATCATGCGCCAGCTCGGCGAGATGATCGTCGAAGAACCGGTGGCCGGCTCGTTCAGCCACTTCGCCCACAAATACTGGGGCGGTTACGCGGGCTTCCTGGCCGGCTGGAACTACTGGGTACTGTACGTGCTGGTGGGCATGGCCGAGCTGACCGCCGTGGGCAAGTACATCCAGTTCTGGTGGCCGGAGATCCCGACCTGGGTCAGTGCACTGGTGTTCTTTGTCGCGGTGAACCTGATCAACACCCTGAATGTTAAATTCTTTGGTGAGACCGAGTTCTGGTTTGCGATCATCAAGGTGGTGGCGATTGTCGGCATGATCGTGCTCGGCTGCTACCTGCTGTTCAGCGGCACCGGCGGCCCGCAAGCGTCCATCAGCAACCTGTGGAGCCACGGAGGGTTCTTCCCGAATGGCGGCATGGGGCTGTTGATGTCCATGGCCTTCATCATGTTCTCGTTCGGCGGCCTGGAGCTGGTGGGTATCACCGCTGCCGAGGCCAGCGAGCCACGCAAGGTGATCCCGAAAGCGATCAACCAGGTGGTGTACCGGATCCTGATTTTCTACGTCGGCGCATTGACCGTGCTGCTGTCGCTGTACCCATGGGATCAACTCCTGCAAACCCTCGGCGCGTCGGGCGATGCCTACAGCGGCAGCCCGTTTGTGCAGATCTTCTCGCTGATCGGCAACGACACCGCCGCCCACATCCTCAACTTCGTGGTGCTGACCGCGGCGCTGTCGGTGTACAACAGCGGCGTGTACTGCAACAGCCGCATGCTGTTCGGCCTGGCCGAGCAAGGTGATGCGCCAAAAGCGCTGATGAAGCTCAACAAGCAAGGCGTACCACTGCGGGCCCTGGCGATCTCGGCGTTGGTGACGATGCTGTGCGTGGTGGTCAATTACGTGGCACCGCAAAGTGCCCTGGAGCTGCTGTTCGCGCTGGTGGTTGCTTCGCTGATGATCAACTGGGCGCTGATCAGCATCACCCACATCAAGTTCCGCAAAGCCATGGGTGAGCAAGGTGTGACGCCGTCGTTCAAGACCTTCTGGTTCCCGTTCAGCAACTACCTGTGCCTGGCGTTCATGCTTATGATCATCAGCGTGATGCTGGCGATCCCGGGCATTCGCGAGTCGGTGTATGCGATGCCGGTTTGGGTGGGGATTATCTATGTGGCCTACCGGTTGCGAGTGAGTAAGACGAAAGCGGTCGCCGCTGCGCAGTAATATCCATGTGGGAGGGGGCTTGCCCCCGATAGCAGTGTGTCAGTCACTTATGTGTCCACTGACCCTCCGCCATCGGGGGGCAAGTCCCCTCCCACATTTGATTGCGTTTACAGCGTGGAGCGCACTCGCCACAGCTCGGGGAACAGCACGGTGTCGAGCATCTTGCGCAGGTAACCCACGCCCTCGGTGCCGCCGGTGCCGGGTTGGAAGCCGATAATCCGCTCCACCGTGGTCACATGCCGGAAGCGCCATTGGCGGAACGAATCTTCCAGGTCGATAAACTTCTCGGCCAACTGGTACAAGTCCCAATACCGGCTCGGGTCGCGATACACCTCGCGCCACGCCGCCTCCACCGACTCATCGTGAACGGTCGCCGCCGTCGGGTCGCGCTCGGCGCGCTTGGGGTCAATCGCCAGGCCCGCCTTGGCCATCAGGTTCACCGCTTCGTCATACAGCGACGGCGTGGCAATCGCTACCTGCAACGCCTGCAACAATTCAGGCCGATGGGCATGGGGCCGCAGCAGCGCCGCACTCTTGTTGCCGAGGATAAATTCGATCTCGCGGTACTGGAACGACTGGAACCCGGACGACTGCCCCAGGAACGGGCGAATCGCCTTGTATTCCGACGGCGTCATGGTCGCCAGCACGGCCCAGGCGTGCACCAGTTGATCGAAGATCCGCGAGACCCGCGCCAGCATCTTGAACGCCGGCGGCAATTCGCCCAGGCGCACGTGTTCGCGGGCGGCCTTGAGTTCGTGGAGCATCAGTTTCATCCACAGCTCGGAGGTCTGGTGCTGGATGATGAAGAGCATTTCGTTGTGGTCCGGCGACAGCGGATGCTGGGCGCTGAGGACTTTGCCCAAGTCCAGGTAGTCGCCATAGCTCATGGACTCGGAAAAATTCAGTTCGGCGTTATGCCATTCTTCCGGTGGCTGGTAGTCGGCAGAGAAAGGACATTGGCTCATGGCGAGGGCTCCTTGAGCGGGCGGAGAATGGCACGGACCGGGCTGGCGTCCAGGTTGGCGAAACGCAGCGGCAGGGCGATCAGTTCGTAGTCGCCCTCCGGTACGTCGTCGAGCACGATGCCTTCGAGAATCGCCATGCCATGCCGCGCCACGGCGTTGTGGGCATCCATGGTCTTGGACTGTTGCGGGTCCAGGGAGGGCGTGTCGATACCGATCAGGCGCACCCCCAGGCTGGCCAGCCGTTCGATGGTCTGCGGGGCGATGGCGGTGAAGTTCGAATCCCATTCGGTCAGCGGTGCTTGTGGATAAGTACGCAACAGCACGCGCTCGGGCAAGTTATCCACACGCCCTTCCAACTGATGCGGCTGTACCAGCGCGCCGCTGTCCAGGCAATGCAGCACCCGGCACGGGCCCATGTACACGTCCAGCGACACCTCGCCAATCGGTGCACCGTCCGCGCTGTAATGCAGCGGCGCATCCACATGGGCGCCGGTGTGCGGCGACAAGGTAATGCGCCCGACATTCACCGGGCACTCCGGGCCGAACTGCCACACACGCTCTTCCTGGAACGGCGTATCGCCCGGCCAGGTCGGGGTCGCCGTGCTCAAGGGCGGGCTGATGTCCCACCACGTTTTTATTGGGTTCATTTAAAGGCTCTCGGCGGTTACTGGGGTGAATGATACGAGGGCCAGACGTGAATTTTCTTGCGAATTCCTGCGTAAAGCGTGAAATCTTTCGCACTTACTGCGAGGAAATGGCCTATTTACGCTCAGAAGTATTGCCTGGCCACAGTGGAGCTCCCACCAAGGATTAATGTGGGAGGGGGCTTGCCCCCGATAGCAGTGTGTCAGTCACTTATGTGTCCACTGACCCTCCGCCATCGGGGGCAAGCCCCCTCCCACATTGACTGCGCACGGCCAGAGGAGTCGCATTCACCTGCGCTTCTGGGCATCCCGATGTCGAGTTCAGACCACTGGCGCAACGCCCAAGGCCTTAGGGTGCATCTTTCCATTCCCTGCCTCGGAGTCATCATGTCCAAGCCCATCACCGTATTGCGCGACACCCATCCCCTGCCGGTCCTGGATGCCTGCAAATGGGAAAAGCTCGAAGGCGACCCGCACACCGTCAACCTCAACGCCTACACCAGCGAAGACGGCAGCAAGATCATGGGCACCTGGATCTGCACCCCGGGCAAGTGGTACGTGGAATACGTGAAGTGGGAATACTGCCACTTCCAGGAAGGCTACTGCGTGATCACCCCTGAGGGGATGGAGCCGATCCATCTGCGCGCTGGGGATATTTTCGTGGTGGAACCGGGGATGAAGGGGACATGGGAAGTGGTTGAGACGGTGCGTAAGTATTTTGTGTTTGCTTGAGTCGCTTCCAAAGCGGGCAATTTGACGTTGTTGTGGCGAGCGGGGCCAGCCCGATCGCCACAGTAAGCCTCCATTACAAGGTTATTTGGGTTTGCGATAGCTGTTGATAATCGCCGAGAAGTCCTTGCCCCCTTCCCCACGCTGACTCATCGATTGGTATAACTGCTGGGCCACGGCACCGAGGATCACCGGTTGCTTGGCCTGGCGAGCGGCCTCGGTGGCCAGGCCCAGGTCCTTGAGCATCAAATCGGCGCCGAACCCACCGGTATAACCACGGGACGACGGCGCGGTTTCGATCACGCCCGGCCAGGGGTTGTAGGTGTCGGAACTCCAGCAGCGCCCGGTGGAGCTGTTGATAATGCCGGCCAGCACCTGGGTGTCGATGCCCAGCGCGTCCCCCAAGGCCATGGCTTCGCTGACGCCGACCATGCTGATGCCCAACAGCAGGTTGTTGCAGATCTTGGCGATTTGCCCGGTGCCCACATCGCCGCAATGCACGATGTTGCGGCCCATCTGCGCCAGCACCGGTTGCAGGGTGGCGAACAGTTCCGGGGTGGCGCCGACCATGAAGGTCAGGGTGCCCGCCTGGGCGCCGCCCGTGCCGCCGGAGACCGGTGCATCGGCCATCACCACGCCTTGCTTGGCGGCAGCAGCGGCGACATCGCGCGCGGTCTGCGGGTCGATGGTGCTGCAGTCCACTGCGGGCACGCCGTTGCCGATCCCGGCCAATACACCGTCTTCATTCAGCCAGACACTGCGCACATGGGCGGCGGCCGGCAGCATGGTAATCACCAGCTCGGCGCCTTGGGCAGCGTCACGCGGCGAGTCGCTGATGCGGCCGCCCAGTTCGGCGAGTTCCTTGAGCACCGTCTGGTTCAGGTCGAACAGGTTCAGCGCATGGCCGGCCTTGATCAGGTTGCGGGCCATGGGCGCGCCCATGTTGCCCAAGCCGATAAATGCAATCTTCATGGTCGTCTCCCGAATCAGCGCAGGTTGATGGTGGTGTTGACGCCATCGTTGACCGTGTCGTCGTCGAACCAGCGGCTGGTGACGGTTTTGGTCTGGGTGTAGAACTGCACCACTTGCTTGCCGTACGGGCCGAGGTCGCCGAGCTTGGAGCCACGGGAACCGGTGAAGCTGAAGAACGGCACCGGCACCGGGATCGGGATGTTGATGCCGACCTGGCCCACATCGATTTCGCTCTGGAATTTACGCGCCGCCGCCCCGCTCTGGGTGAACAGGCCGGTGCCGTTGCCGAAGGGGTTGGCGTTGACCAGCGCAATGGCCTGGTCGAGGGTGTCGACTTCCAGCACCACCAGCACCGGGCCGAAGATTTCCTGGGTGTAGATCTGCATATCGGTTGTCACACCCGAGAACAGGGTCGGGCCGACGAAGTTGCCTTGCTCGAAGCCCGGCACCCGGATGTCGCGGCCATCCAGCTCAAGCTTGGCGCCTTCTTTCACGCCGCTTTCGATCAGCTCCAGGATGCGGGCCTTGGCGCGCTTGGAGATCACCGGGCCGACATCCGTGCCCGCTTCGCTGCCGGCGTTGACCTTGAGCTTTTGCGCCAGCGCTTTCAGATCCGGCAGCCATTGCTTGGCTGCGCCCACCAGCACCACCACCGAGGTGGCCATGCAACGCTGGCCCGCCGCGCCGAAACCGGCACCGACCAGGGCATTGAGGGTGTGTTCGCGGTTCGCATCCGGCAGCACCACGGCGTGGTTCTTGGCGCCCATCATCGACTGCACGCGCTTGCCGTGCTTGCCCGCCAAGTCGTAGACGTGAGTACCGACAGCGGTCGAGCCGACGAAGGACACGGCCTTGATGTCTTTATGGGTGCACAGCGCATCCACCACATCCTTGCCGCCGTGCACCACGTTGAGCACACCCGCCGGTACGCCCGCTTCCAGCGCCAGCTCCACCAGCAGCAGGGTCGACAGCGGGTCTTGTTCGGACGGCTTGAGGACGAAGGTGTTACCGCAGGCGATGGCCATCGGGAACATCCACAGCGGAATCATCGCCGGGAAGTTGAACGGGGTAATGCCGGCACACACGCCGATGGGTTGGCGCAGGGTGTAGGTATCAACACCACCGGCGACGTTCTCGGCGAACTCGCCCATTTGCAGGGTGCCGATGGAACAGGCGTGCTCCACCACTTCCAGGCCACGGAAAATATCGCCCTCGGCATCGGCAATGGTCTTGCCCTGCTCGGCGCTGAGGACCACCGCGATGCGCTTGGAGTGCTCACGGATCAAGGCTTGCAGCTTGAGCATGATGCGCATGCGCGCGCCGATGGGCGTCAGCTTCCAGGTCTGGAAGGCTTGATGGGCGGCGTCGATGGCAGCATTGACTTCATCGGCCGTGGCGAACGGGACTTTGGCCAGCACTTGCTGGGTAGCGGGGTTGACGATGTCTTGCCAATGGGTGGTCTTGGACTCGACCCACTCACCATTGATCAGCAACTTGACCTGTTGCACAGAAATATCGGCAGATGCGTTCATGTGGTCTCCAACTCTTATATTTATGCAGAGACAAGGCGCGTAAACCGCCTTGAGAAATGAGGCGTTCGGACTGTTTTTGGAGTATAGATGTGCAAATCTCTAATAAGAACGCACATAAAAGCCGGTCCAATATGCAAAAAAACATCACATCGCTGGGTTCCCTGAACTGGGATGACCTGAAGTTTTTCCTGGAAGTGGCCCGCACCCGCAAGGCCAGCGTCGCGGCCAAGCGCCTGGCGGTGGACTACACCACCGTGTCGCGGCGCATCAGCTCATTGGAAGTGTCCCTCGGTACCCTCCTGTTCGAAAAGTCCCGGACCAACGGCTTCGTCCTCACCCCCGAAGGCCAGCGTTTGCTGGGGTATGCCGAGTCCATTGAAAGCACCCTGCACATGGCCTGCGAGCAGGTGTCCGGCTCCGGCGTGGCGCTGTCCGGCCATGTGCGCATGGGCTGCACCGAAGGCTTCGGCAGCTTCTTCGTCACCCCGCAGTTGAGCCACTTCGTCGACACCTACCCGGCCATCTCGGTCGACATCCTGCCGCTGCCCCACTTCATCAGCCTGTCCAAGCGCGAAGCCGACATCGTCATCGCCCTGGAACGCCCGGAACACGGGCCCTACGTGTGCTGCAAACTGTGCGACTACAAACTGCAGCTGTACGCGACCCAGGAATACCTCGACCAACACCCGCCCATCCAGCGCCCGGCCGATTTGGCCGAGCATCCGTTTATCAGCTATGTGGATGATTTGGCCTTCAGTTCGGAGCTGCTGTACCTGGCGAATGTAGTGCCCGGCGCCAGCGCCAGCCTGCGCAGTACCAGCGTGATTGCGCAATACGTGGCGGCGCAGCAAGGGCGGTCGATGGCGATCTTGCCGTGCTTTCTGGCGGCGCAGGATCCACGGTTGCTGCCGGTGCTGGGGGAGCAGATTTCAATCACTCGTCAGTTTTGGATGTATTGCCGTGAGGATCTGAGGAAGTTGAAGCGGATTACGTTGCTGTGGGATTACATCCGCGAGGTGACGGAGCAGAACCAGGGGTTGTTGATGGGGGAGACAAGGGAGATTCGGTTTGCGGATTAAAGGGCTGGGCTGCGCGGTGTCTCTGAGAGATGGGCAAGGCCGTGGTGGGTGACTTGACGCAGGCGATGACGCCGGGCAGTTAAGCGAACATCGTTCAAATGTGGGAGGGGGCTTGCCCCCTCCCACATTTTGATTGGATTTCAGATTGAAATCGGACTGCCGGCTCAGTCGGCAATCACCACAATCGCCACCCGTCGATTCTCGGTACGCCCTTCCGCTGTGTCGTTGGTGGCCACGGGGTTACTGCTGCCCAGCCCACGCAGCTGGATGTTGTCTTCTTTCATGCCCACGCCTTGCAGCACCGTCGCCACGCTTTGGGCGCGGCGCAGGGACAGTTGCTGGTTGTAGGTCTCTGTGCCCGAGGCGTCGGTGTGGCCGTCGATGCGTACACGCTCGATGCCTACGTCCAGCAGGGCCTTGCCGATGCGTTGGACGATGTCGGTGCTGGGTTGGTTAAGGGTTTCGACGTCACTGCCAAACAGCACTTTGCCGGACAGGCCGAACGCCCAGCCGTCATCGGTAAGCTCGAAGCCCTGTTGCTTGAGGACGGCGACTTGCGCCGGGGTCAGGCCTTTGGAGGGTACCGTCTGGCAGCCGCCAAGGGCGAGCAACGCCACCAGCAGGGTGATAAAGATAAAACGCGCGGTAGAGAACAAGGGATCAGCTCCTGTGTTGAACGTTGACGACGGGGCTCTCCGACTCCGCCGTTTGCTGGCCGCCCGACGACAAACGTTTGGCCTGGTACATCGCCGCATCGGCGGCATTGAGCAAGGTGCCAGGTGTGACGCCATGCTCGGGGTAGAGGGCGATACCAATACTGAGGGAGGTCAACACCTGGGTGTCGCCAGGCACCGCAATCGGCATGTCCATGCTGGCGATGATTTTGTCGGCGATGCGCTGGGCGTCTTCCACCTTGTGCAGCGGCGCTAGCAGGATGGCGAACTCGTCACCACCCAGGCGCGCCACCAGGTCATCTTCACGCAATTGCGCACGCACGCGCTCGGCGACGGCCACCAGCACGGCATCACCTGCGGCATGACCGAAGCTGTCATTGATCTCTTTGAAACGGTCGCTGTCGAGGTACAGCACGGCCACCTGTTCCTTGGCTTTGGCGGCGCTGCGCAGCGCGCGAATCAGGCGGCCTTCGAAGTATGCGCGGTTGGGCAGACCGGTAAGGCTGTCGTGGTTGGCCTTGTGGGCGAGGGTTTCGTTTTCGCTTTGCAGGTGGTTTTGCCAGGCTTGCATCTCGCCGAGCAAGGCATTGAAGTCGCTGCCCAGGCTGTCGAGTTCGGCGATGCGGGCCGGCGGCACGCGGCGGTCAAAGTCGCGCTCGCTGCGGGCGGCGTGGGCCACGGCGGCGAGGCTTTGCAGCGGCTCCGTAATGCCGCGCAACAGACGCCGCGCCAAGTGCAGGGCAACCCAGGCGCTGAGGGCGGTGCAGATCAGGATCCCCGCCAGGCCGCTGAGCAGGAAGCGCAACAGGCTGCCGCCGTGGCCGGTCAGGTGAATGCTGCCGATGGTGCGCCCCTGATGGAGGATCGGCTGGATGATGGGCTGTTCGAGCAAGGCGTGCGCCAGTTCCAGTTCTACCCGCGACAGCATCCCGGTTTCCGGGCGCGTCCAATACGACAACAGCTTGCCACTAGCATCGAATACTTCGGCCTCGGCGACTTCCTCGGTTGAAGCGATAAGGCTGAGAGCTTCGGTGGCTGCGGCGCTGTCATTGAACACCACCGCCGCCTCCACGGTGTAGTTGATGGAGCGGGCGATCAGGTGCAGGTTATGTTCGGCATAGACCCGTAGCGCCAATACGCCGAGCAGGGTCAGGGACACACTGGCCAGGGTCACCGCCATCAGCGCGAGGATCAGGTGCCCTCGGCCGATGACCGAACGCAGGGTCGGTCGCACTCTCATGGCGCAGGCGCCCGGCGACGGGACAGTTGCAACACGCTTGGATGAATGCGCACGCCGCTGCGCGCCACCGAGTCGAGGTTGACCTCAAACGACACTTGCTCATCCCCCACCTGCAGGCAGAACAGGCTGCCCACGGTGCACTGGTCGCCGCCTTCGCTGATGCTGAGCACCGGGTGGCCGATCAATGAGGCAAACAGGCGGCTGCGTTCGTCATTGCTGAGTTTGCCGATGTACACGGCGTCGCAGGCGTTGACGATATCGGGATGGTCGGCCAGCAGGCGCCGCACCACGACCGGACGGCCGGTGGCCTGGATGGTGCCTTTGATCAGGTCGTCGGTGTATTGGGTCGGGCCGACGATGCACAGGCGCAGTTGCTCAGGCTCTACTGGCCAGCGGGCATAGCTGAGGATACCGAGTACCACCTGGGTGACCGCCTGGGCGCGCTGGTCAGCCGGGCCCGGAGCCTCGGCAAATACGCGGGGCGCCAGCAGGCATAGAACCGCCACCAGCAGCAGGCGTCTCCAGCTCAAACTACGCCCTGTGGGCGAGACGGCCACGTTCATGCAGCGATACTCTCAGGTGTTTTCGGGGTGATGCCGCAACGATAGCACAGCATCAGATAGTTCTGACTCCTGACCCAACTCCAGCATCAACCCACTCAAGCGTTTGACCTTGCGTCGCACGGCCTCTTCAAACACGCCGCCACGGGGTTCGATCAGGCTGAACCAGCGCTTGGCGCGAGTGATGCCGGTGTAGATCAACTCTTTGGTGAGCACCGGGTTCAGCGCGTCCGGCAGGATCAGTGCAGTGTGGGTGAACTCCGAACCCTGGGATTTGTGCACGGTCATGGCGTACACGGTTTCCACATCATTGAGACGGCTGGGCAGTACAAATCGCACGCCACCCTGGCCATCGTTACGTGGGAAAGCAACGCGCAACACCTGGGGCCCGCCATCACTTTCAGGCAGTTTGAGGGCAATGCCGATGTCGCCGTTCATCAAGCCCAGGCCGTAATCGTTGCGGGTCATCAACACCGGGCGGCCTTCGTACCATTGCTCGTCCCCCTCGATCAGCCGCACTTTGCGCAAGGCGGCCGTGATGCGCAGGTTCAGCCCTTCCACACCCCAAGGGCCCTTGCGCACGGCGCAGAGCAGTTGGAACGCATCAAAGGCTTGCAGCAGTTGTTGGGCCCAGTGGGTCCAGGCGGGGTCGTCACGCGGGGTGTCGACGGCGGGCCGCGCGCTGTGCAGCAGGTTGAGGTAATAGCGATAACCCTGGGCGCCGTCGCCCTGCCCGTCCAGCACCAGGCGCTCCAGGGCGTGGTCGTGCTCGCCTTTGAGGCTAAGGCAGAACAGGTCACTGTGGCTGCGCGCTGCCAGCAGCTTGCGCGCCTCGTCGGCGTTTTGCTGGTTGACCCAGCGCGCCAGTTGGCCGATGCCGCTGCCTTCGCCGAACCGGCGCGAATAGCGCAGCATCACCACTTGCTGCGCCAGGGGATGGCTGCCGTCGAGGTCTTCGTGCAGGCCACTGGCGCTGAGGTCTTCGCCGCTGACGGTTTGCAGCCATTGGCGGGTGTGGGGGCTGTACCAGCCGGCTTCGGCGTCGCGGCACAAATCACCGAGTACGGCGCCGGCCTCTACCGAGGCGAGTTGGTCCTTGTCGCCCAGCAACACCAGGCGGGCATGGGGCGGTAATGCGTCCAGCAGGTTAGCCATCATTTCCAGATCGATCATCGAGGCTTCGTCCACCACCAGCACATCCAGGGGCAACGGATTGCCAAGGTGATGGCGGAAGTGCCGAGTGCCCGGACGGCTGCCCAGCAGGCGGTGAACCGTGGTGACCTGGGTCGGGATCTTTTCCTTCACACTTTGCGGCACTGTCAGCGACAGCACTTGCTGGCTGATGGATTCGGTCAAACGCGCGGCGGCCTTACCGGTCGGCGCGGCCAGCCGGATGCGCAACGGGCTGCCGGACTCTACGGCCGGCGCCTGCAACAGCGCGAGCAGGCGCACCACAGTGGTGGTCTTGCCGGTGCCGGGGCCGCCGGTGACGATGCTGAATGCACCGCGGGTGGCCAGGGCGCAGGCGAGTTTCTGCCAGTCGATCACGCCATCGGGCGCCGGCTGGTCAAACAAGCTATTCAAGCGCTGGGGTAAATCGGCGGCGACGCTTTCCTGGGTGGCGAGACGCAGGCGCAGGGCAGTGTCGATGCGCCGTTCGTAGGTCCAGTAGCGGCGCAAGTACAGGCGTTTGCCCGACAGTACCAAGGGACGACTGTGTGCCGATTCGCTGCCGTCCACCGCCAGGGCGACCAACGGGCTGGCGGCCAGTACATGACACCAATGGGCACCGTCGAGGCCGTCGAGCAATTGCGACGGCAGCAGCATGGCGCCGGTTTGCAGGTCGCCTTCGGGCGGCAAGGACAGGGCAAAATCCGGCGCGTTAAGGGTTTCGAACAGGTCCAGGCACACATGGCCGTGGCCCAGTTGATGGCTGGTCAGCGCCGCCGCCAGCAACACCAAGGGGTCGGCGTGTGGATCGAGTTCGTGCAGGAAGCCCACGAAGGCCTTGTCCAACGCCCGTAGCCAACCACGCTCAACCCAACGCTCCAGCAGGTGCACCAGGTCGGCGGCGCGGCTCAAGGGAGCTAGCGCCTCAAGCGGTAACGGCGACAGGCTCATAACAACACTCCTTGTTCCCAGGCGGGCTCAGCCTTGGGCGGGATGGGCTTGCCCTGGAACAGCAGGTCCAGGCTTTCGATCAGCTCCCGTGGCGGCCGGGTGAAAAACGCCCCTCGGCTGACAGCCTGGGTGCCGCGCAGGAACAGGTACAGCGCGCCGCCGACATGACGGTCGTAGTCGTAGTCCGGCAGGCGTGCCTTGAGTTGACGATGCAGCGCGAGCAGGTAAAGCACGTATTGCAGGTCGTACCGATGCTCGAGGATCGACTGTTCCATGGCGTCCTGGGTGTAAGCCGAATCGTCAGGGCCGAGCCAGTTGGATTTGTAGTCAGCCACGTAGTAGCGGCCATCGTGTTCGAAGGTCAGGTCGATAAAACCTTTGAACATGCCGTTGAGCAGCACCGGTTCGGCAGAGACACGGGACACACCGTTGTGGGTGTACTGGCACACCAGCTTGTCGAGGGCGAGCACGTCGACTTTATGACTGGCGAACCAGAACTCCATTTCGATCTGGTAGTGCTGCAAGCTGCTCAGGGCGATCTGGTCGTTATCCACCGGCAGCGGCGTGTGCAGCAGATGGCCCAGCCACTCGCTGAGGGTGACGATCCAGCCTTCCCAGTTACGGCGATTGCAGCGCGCGCCTACGGCTTGTTCGATCGCTTGCGAGGTCACGTTGAAGCCTTCTTCCCCGGCCCACTCCAGTAGACCGTGAAGGAAGGTGCCGGGGTTCGGACCACGTGGGAAACGGTGAATGTCTGCGCCGGACGCTGCCACTTCACGCGGTGCGTCGGGATCGAGGCGTTCGTCATCGAACAGCTTTTGCGCCTGTGGGCTTTCGGGCGCTTCGAGGTGGGCGACGCTCATGCTGTCGCCAATGCGCAAGGCACTGTAGGACGCGATCCACCAGTTCTCGGCGGCCTTGCGTTTAGGTAACAAGGGCGCGAGCAAGTTGGCGGTGTTGCGCGGCGGGTGAAACAGGGTGTCTTGGGCGTCGGGCACAGGGACGTAGTGGATGGCCGGGCAGCCATCCTGCAGATCCAGCAGCCAACGCGCGAGGCCGGCGGATTCGCTCAACGAAGCACCCGCGCCGAGCAAGTAACCCAGCGCCGACAGGTGCAATACCGAGCTGTTGCTGTTGCCGCGTTTGAGGTCGGCAACGCCGAGCCAGGAGGCGTGTTTGGCGCGGGTCAGGGCCACGTAGAACAAACGCAGGTCTTCGGCCAGGCGCTCATCGTCGGCCTGGGCGATCAACTCGGCGGTCGGGCGCAGGCTGACGTGGGATTTGCCGTGTTCATCGTGGTAATGCAGCGGCAGGCGACTGCCGTCGACCGGCTTGGCCGAGCAGATGAAAGGCAGGAAGACCAGGTCGTATTCCAGGCCCTTGGATTTGTGAATGGTCACGACCTTGACCAGTTGCTCATCACTTTCCAGGCGCAGGATTTGCTCTTCACCGGCTTGACCGGACAACGCGAGGTGTTCGGCCAGGTGGCGGATCAACGCCTGTTCACCGTCCAGTTCCGACGCGGCTTGTTGCAACAACTCGCTGAGGTGCAACAGGTTGGTCAGCACACGTTCGCCGTCGCTGCGGGCGATCAGGGTTTGCGGCAGTTTGAAGTCGTGCAGCAGGCGACGCAGCATCGGCAGCACGCCTTGGGTGCGCCAGATCGCGCGGTAGCCACGGAACTGCATCACGCGGCTTTCCCACGCCAGTTCGTCCTGGTTCAGACGCTCCAGTTCCGGCAGTGACAGGTTCAAGGTGACGCAAGCCAGGGCAGCCCGTAGCGGCCGCTCGACATCCGGCTCGGCACAGGCCTTGAGCCAGGCGAGCAGATCGTGGGCTTCCTGGGCGGCGAAGACAGAGTCCTTGTCCGACAGGTACACGCTACGCACGCCACGGGCGGCCAACTCGGCGCGCACGGCTTGGGCTTCCTTGCCGTCGCGCACGAGGATGGCGATGTCCGACGGCAGTACGCCTTTGAAGCTGTCGTCCGGTTGCAGGAAACCAGCCGTACCTTGCTGCCCGCCGTTGAGCAACTCGACAATCTGCGAGGCACAGGCGCCAGCCAGTTGCTGACGGTACACCGCGTTGGAAACCGGCTGGTCGGTGGCCAGGTGCCAAAGGTTCATCGCCGGCAACGTTTGGCCGTCGACCTGCAGTCTTTCCTTGCGGCCTTGTGACAGCACCGGGTGGAACGGCACCGGGTTGTCGCCATTCGACTCCCGGAACAGGAACGCGCCCCGACCCGTTTCCGCCCGCTGGAACACATGGTTCACTGCCTCGACCATCGCATGGCTGGAACGGAAGTTGGTGCCCAGGGTGTGGTGACGGCCGATCGTGGATTTACGCGCGCGCAAGTAGGTGTAGATATCGGCGCCACGGAAGGCGTAGATCGCTTGCTTGGGGTCACCGATCAGGAACAGGCCGCTGTCGAGGTGGTTCTCTTCAATGCGGTAGATGCTGTCGAAGATGCTGTATTGCACCGGGTCGGTGTCCTGGAACTCGTCGATCAGGGCCACCGGGAACTGCTCGCGGATCACACTGGCCAGGCGCTCGCCGCCATCGGCTTGCAGGGCCGCGTTGAGGCGAATCAGCATGTCGTCAAAGCCCATTTCGGCACGACGGCGTTTTTCTTCTTCGAAGCGCTTACCCACCCAACCGGCGGCGTGTTGCAACACGGCAGCGTCGGGGGTTGGCAGCGCGTCGAGGGCGGCTTTAAGGCCGGCCATGGCGTCGATGCCGGGGTGTTGCGGCGGGTCGCCCTTCCAGGCTTCGGCCATGCCGTCGGGAGTGAGGCGGGTGAAGCCGGTGCCGATGTCCAACTGTTCCAGGGTTTCGTCAACGGCCCAAGCGCTGATCTTTTCGAACCAGGGCTCGAAGTAACGCGCTTGCATCTTGCGGCCGTCGACGGCTTTGGCGGCCACCGCTTGCAGGCAGATTTCGCGTAACTCGGCGGCCCATTGTTGCCAGGGAGCCTTGATGTTTATCAATGCTTCGCGGCGTTCTTGCAGGCAAGCGTTGATCAACTCGGCGGGTTCGCGGGTTTCATCCGGCGACCGTTCGCTGCCGAACAGTGCGCGCACGCGTGGCATCAACGCCGCGGGGCCACCCCAGTTGCTGCGCACCCAGTTGAGTGCATCGTCATGCATGGGGTAGCAGAACAACCGCCAGTAATCGCGCAACACTTCGCCCAGCAGGTCGCTGTGGTCGGTTTCCAGGGTCTGGGTGAACAGGCTGCCGCTGTCGAACGCGTGTTCGCGCAGCATGCGCTGGCACCAACTGTGAATTGTGGAAACCGCCGCTTCATCCATCCACTGGGCAGCGATGTCCAGGCGGTTGGCGCAGGCGGGCCATTGCTCGGGGAGGTATTGCGCACGCAGGTCGGCGATCAGCGCGTCGGGCTGTTCAATCTCCTCGCGGAAGAAACGCGCGGCTTCGGCCAGGCGAATGCGGATGCGCTCACGCAGCTCTTTGGTAGCGGCATCGGTAAAGGTGACCACGAGGATTTGCGGCGGCAGCAGTTCACGCCCGAAACCGGACTCATCGCCACCGTGGCCCAGGACCAGACGCAGGTACAAGGCGGAGATGGTGAAGGTTTTGCCAGTGCCGGCGCTGGCTTCAATCAGCTGGCTGCCATGCAACGGGAAGGCCAGGGCCAAGGGTTTGCTGCTCATGCGCCGGCCTCCTCGCCTGTGAGTGATCGCCATGGGGCGTTGATGAGCGGTCGATATAAGGTTTCGCACCAGCCTTCGAACTCTTCGCTGGCGACCAGTGCGGCGTAATCGGAGAACTGTCGGGTGAGCGCCGGGGTTTCGCGGCGCTCGCCATCGGTGGTCAGGCCGTCGCCTTCATAGGCTTTGCTCGCGGCTGCGTGGGCTTTGACCGGATCGGTTTGGCTGAGCCAGGCGAAAGCGGTCTTGACGGCTACCGGGAGCGGTTCTCTCATGCCGCTGTGCCAGGCCAGCAGCAGGTTGCCGAGGATTTCCCGGGCGATGGGCTTATCCAGCGGGGCCAGTAGCAACGTATCGTCGCTGGCCACCAGCCCTGTGCTCAACGACAGGCCGCAGGCGCAGGCCACCACATGATTGACCCAAGGACGTATCAGGCGATGCCATTTGCGTGTTTTGATCGATCCGATGCTATTGGGGATGGTGGTGACACTTAGCAATCCACCGTCACTGCGGCGATGCAGGCCGCTGATCCAGCCTTCCAGCGCTATACCTTGATGCTCGAAACTGATCGGTTCTGCAGCGGTGTGTGGCGTTGGCCAGAGAGCCAGCAAGTGCTGGTAGCGTTGCAACAAATCAGGCAGGGGCTCAATGAGTTCGTTGCGCAGGCACTCGCCGAAACCGACCATCGGCAACAGGCCACTGCCTTGCAACCGCAGGGCCTGGGCGTTAAGGGCCTGGTCGAGGTGCTCGGGTTGGGACAGCGCAGCGTTCAACAGGCTATCGCTCAGGCTGTAGCGTTGCAGCGCGTCAAGCACGAAGGGTTCTTCATCGGCCAAGGGCACTTCGGCGGCTTCGAAGAACACTTTCAGACGCTGGCTGAAGAAGTGTTTGACCGGGTTGCGCAGGAAATCCTGTAACTGGCCGAGGCTCAGGGGCTCCTCCTGTTGGTGCTGCGCCAGTTGGTCTTCCTGTGTAACGGCATCCGGGGCGGCGTGGAGTAACTGCCATTCGCGGGCGTAGCTGAACAGCGGATCACCTTCGTGGAAGTAGCGGGCGCTGAAGGGTTGGAGCGGGTGTTCCTGGGTCATCGCGTCCAGCAGCGGTGTTTCCTGTGCGTTGTGCCAGCCGCTGGCGATATGGTCCCGCAGTTGGCCGATGAGTACAGAGGCCGGGCGCTCGCTGTTATCGCGGATGCTACGGCCGACCCAGCTTATATAGAGCTGGTCGCGGGCGGACAGCAGGGCTTCGAGCAGCAGGTAACGGTCGTCTTCGCGGCGCGAACGGTCGCCGGGACGGTAGTCGCTGCCCATCAGGTCGAAATCCAGCGGTGGCTGGGCGCGTGGGTAGTCGCCGTCGTTCATGCCGAGCAGGCAGACGAGTTTGAAGGGGATGGCGCGCATGGGCATCAGGGTGCAGAAATTGACAGCTCCGGCGAGGAAGCGCTGGGACAGACGGCCTTGGTCCAGGCCGGCCAGCCAGGCTTCGCGGACTACGGTAAGCGGTAACTCATCCTGCAGGCCGACGGACTCGCAGGTTTCCAACCAGGTTTCTCTGAGCAGCTCAAGATGACCCAACAGGTAGTCGTCGTGCTCGCTGCTGGGCAGGAAGAATAGTTGCATCAGGCGTTGCAGACGTTCGCCCCATTCGTGGGGCGCTGCGGGTTGTGACAGCGCTTGATGGGCATCGCTGAGCGCATCGAGTAAAGCAACCAGCGGGCCGATCAAGGCCGCATCAAGCCCGCCGATTTCGTCGTAAGGCTCAATGCCTTCGCAGGCCGCACCGGTGCCGACGGCATAGCCTAGAAGCATACGGCGAAGGCCAAATCGCCAGCTGTTTTGTTCGAGCTTACTCGGCAGACCGAGCCCCGCACGTTGCTCGGCGTTGAGCCCCCAACGGATACCGGCGCCTTCGATCCAGCGGTGCAGCGTCGGCAGATCGCGCTCCTTGATGGCGAAGCGTTCGCGCAAGGCCGGGACGTCCAGCAGGTCGAGAATCTCGCTGACGGGAAAGCGGCTATCGGGGAGTTTGAGCAGGTGTTCGACGGCGATCAGCAGGGGATCGCGGCCGCGCTGGCCTTGATCGGTCAGGGTGAAGGGGATGAAGCGAGGGTCGATTCTGTCCAGTTGACCGAATACCGCGCGAA
Organism: Pseudomonas sp. BIGb0381; assembly: GCF_024809815.1. NCBI lineage: Bacteria > Pseudomonadati > Pseudomonadota > Gammaproteobacteria > Pseudomonadales > Pseudomonadaceae > Pseudomonas > Pseudomonas sp. BIGb0381. Next base: position 1,473 of record NZ_JANUEN010000013.1, on the reverse strand, counting down.
TATGCGGCGCATAGCTGTCGACGTCGGGGACCATGACGATGATGTCCCTTGGGCGAAGCGTGGGGTCGGCGCTGAAACGCTGGAGCAATTGGTCGTGGAGAATCTCCACTTCGCGTTGGGCGCTGTGGGCAATGTGGAAGCGGATGGATGTATCACGCTCTAGATCGACAGCGGGCCATAGTTCGCGAGTCTCGTTGAGTGGGCGCAGTTCGAGGATATCGTCCTGAAGCTGGTTGAGCAGTGTGGTGGGTTCGCTGTCGCTGAACAGGTCGATTCGACCATCGCGGAAAGCGGCGCGGTAGCTGTTGGGATCGTCGTAACTGTCCAGCAGGCTGATGTAGTCGCGACCTTGCTTGCCCCAGGCGGCCAGCAGCGGATGGGCGTGTTGGTGCAGGGTTTGTGGGTCGATGGTGACGGGCATGCCGGTTTTGCGCGCCTGGCGTTTGTATTCGTTACGCAGCAGGTCTTTGTCGGCCACGATGTCGGACCAATGGTGGCGACACGGGTTGTGCACACACAGCAGGACTTGACTGAAACGGGACAGACCGGCCAGCGCTTCGAGCGCTTGGGCGGGCAAGGAAGAGATCCCGAAGACAATCACCCGCGAAGGTAGCCCCTTTGGTGCTTGCTCAAGAGCATTGATACGTTCGATGAAACGCTGGTGCACGCCGGCGCGGCTTTCGGCCATGCCCTCTTCACCTACGTCCAACAACAGCGCACGCCATAACTCGGCTTGCCAGCAGTTGGCAGGGTTGAGGGGCTTGGGCTCGCCTCGGCCGTTGCGCAATTGGTGGCGACCGGCAGCCCAGTCTTCCAGCCAGTCAGCGCGGTAAACCTGGTATTGGTCGAACAGGTCTGCCAGGCGTTCCGCCAGTTGGTAGCGTTTGCGCAGGTCAGAGTCGTGGGTCAAGAAGCGCTGCAACGGCTCGAAGTGCTGTTGATCGATGAGTTCCGGGAGCAGGCGCATCAGACGCCAAGTGAGCGGGGCTTTATCGAGCAGGGATTTTGGAGGGATTTCGTCACGTCCCAGGACCATGCGATAGAGCTGCCACATGAAGCTGCCGGGGAGCTGTACATCAATGGCTGCGGCGATTCCGCAGCCACCCATATCGTCGTCTTCCGGGTCTTCAGCCAAGGCCAGTTTGAGCCACTGAGCAATGCCGTTGCTTTGTACCAGGGCGATTTCGTTTTCCAGGGGCGCCAGGGGATAACGGCGCATCCAACTCACCACCAGGCTGCGCAGTTCGTCCAAACGGTTGCCGTGAACCACCATGAATCCAGCGCTGAGGGACGTCGCATCCGGCATAACGGCTTCCTTGGGAAAAGCAAAATCGAGGGCATGGACTTTAGCACTGAAGGCCACCCCGAGGCGCCTCTTCGCACTTTTCGACCGCCCAAAACAAAACCCCACCTGCTTTCGCAAATGGGGTTTCGGAATTTAATCTTGACGATGACCTACTCTCACATGGGGAA
>NZ_JANUEN010000012.1:0-238490 GCF_024809815.1 Pseudomonas sp. BIGb0381 | reverse complement strand
TCGCCGTCTAATCCTGCATAACTCTTTGTTTACCAAGGAGTTTTACGTTTCGACTGCGCCGGAAGTGGGGCGAATTATAGACTTCTAGGATCTGCGGTCAAGCGTTAATTACGCTTTTGTTGCAGAGGGCGCTTTTTTAGTAATAAGTCGGGGGATTCGGCGCGCTACTGGCGGTACACGCAACACCAGAAGCAGCGCACCTATAGAAGCATAGATAGCCCATTCCTTCAGATCAGCCCGCACGATCCACAACATATGCAGCAAACCAAGCCCAAGAATTACATACACCATGCGATGCAGCTTCTTCCAACGACTACCCAGTCGGCGCTGGCTATAGCGATTAGACGTGACCGCCAACACCAACAAAGACAAGAACCCTAGCGCCCCCACAATAATGTAGGGCCGCTTACGCAGCTCCACACCCAATTGCGACCAATCCAGTCCCAGGACAAACACACAGTAAGCCGCTAAATGCAGCACTACATAAACAAAGCACCACAATCCAAGCTGCCGGCGCACCGCGATCCACCCCGCCCAACCGCTCAGTTTCTGCAACGGCGTCATGCCGAGGGTAATCAGCAAGAGGATCAAAGCGCCCAAGCCAAGCCGGTCAACCAGCACCTTGCCCGGATCCGGCCCCAAGGCAAAACTCCACGCCTCATATAGCCATAACAACGGCCACACTGCCGCAGCTATAAAAACGACAACGCGCCAGATGGGGTAGCGCATCAGTAGTTCTTCCGCAGATCAAGGCCTGTATATAAAGAGGCAACCTCATCCGAGTATCCATTGAACATCTGCGTCTCACGCACATTGGGACTGAACAGGCCACTTGGCAGACGACGCTCCCGCGCCTGGGTCCAGCGGGGATGATCCACCGTAGGGTTCACATTCGCATAGAAGCCATATTCATCCGCCGCGATACTCTGCCAAGTGGTTTTGGGCTGCTCGCTTACAAGGCTTATACGCACGATGGATTTCACGCTCTTGAAACCGTACTTCCAAGGCACGACCAGACGTAAGGGTGCACCGTTCTGATTGGGCAACTCGCGCCCATACATGCCAACGGCAAGAATCGCCAAAGGGTTCATCGCCTCATCCAGACGCAGCCCTTCTACATAAGGCCAGTCGATCAAGCCAAAACTCGAACGCTGCCCAGGCATACTCTTGGCATCCTGGAGGGTTTCAAAGCGGATGTATTTAGCCTTGGAGGTAGGCTCAACCTGCTTGAGCAAGGCAGAGATCGGAAAACCCATCCACGGAATGACCATCGACCACGCCTCGACACAGCGCAAACGGTAGATCCGCTCTTCTAGCTGATAGGGCTTCATGAAGTCTTCAAGGGCATAACGCCCCGGCTTTGCGACCTCACCATCAATCACCACACTCCAAGGCTCGGTCTTGAGTGAGCCTGCATTTTTCGCAGGATCGCCCTTGTCTGTACCGAACTCATAGAAGTTGTTGTAGTGGGTTGCGTCCTTGAACGGGGTGATGGACTCATCCTTGACCGTCACCGCCTGCCATTTCGTTTCCGGCAATTTTTCGGCAAACCAATTGGGCGCCTTGCCAGACTCAACATCGGGATAACGCGCTGCCTCTTCTGCACTGGCCCAACGCGGCAGGCTGCTGGCAGCAATGCCGGCAAGCGCACCACCGAGCAAGCTACGGCGAGAAAGGTAGAAGGATTCAGGCGTGACATCCGATTCTTGGCAATCGGACGCTTTGGGCAATTTGATTAACATGGCAACTCCGCAGCATTGGAGAACTGATGCACCAATAGACTGCGGAGTATGGGGGAAATTACATTAAGGCAACGTTTTGTCCCGACGCATATGCAGCAAGTACTGAATCGGCCCCGAAGCGGCGTAGACCAGGAAAGCCAATAGCAGAATCCGAGGAGGGTCACTGAAGACCACCGCAAACACCAGTACCACTGCCAGGATCGCCACGAAAGGTACACGCCCTTTGAGATCAAGCTCCTTGAAGCTGTTGTACTTGATATTGCTCACCATCAGCATACCGGCCGCAGCAACCATCAACGCCACCAGGAACGACATTTTCGAACCCTGGATGCCGTAGTCGCTGAACGCCCAGACGATACCCGCCACCACCCCCGCCGCTGCCGGGCTGGCCAGGCCAATGAAGTAACGTTTATCAGCAGTACCCACCTGGGTATTGAAGCGAGCCAGACGCAACGCTGCACCCGCGACATAGATGAAGGCGACCATCCAGCCAACCTTACCCATATCACCGAGCGCCCAGGCGAAGGCCAGCAGTGCAGGCGCAACACCAAAGGCAACCATGTCCGACAGCGAGTCATACTCGGCACCGAAAGCGCTTTGGGTGTTGGTCATGCGCGCCACACGACCATCAAGGCCATCCAGCACCATGGCCACGAAAATTGCGATGGCAGCAAAGCCGAAATACTTGCTGGCGCTCGCCGCATCACCGGCCGCCAGGGCGCTTTGGGCACTCATTGAGTTGATGATGGAATAGAACCCGGCAAACAAGTTTGCCGTAGTGAACAGATTGGGCAGCAAATAGATGCCACGATGCCGGACCTTGCGGCCTTCAGCGTCATGCCCTTCTTCGACATGCTCATCGATCGGCAGCAGGCTTTCGGCGTCAGAAGCCTGGTTTGGCTCTTCGGGACGTTCGCTCATGGACTTTACCTTGCAACGGTGTGAAAAAAATTCGACCAATACTTGCGGCGACTGTTCGCCCGCAAACGATGCAGCTTTATACCAGAACCCGCTCCCCAAACGAAAAAACGCGGCCTAAGCCGCGTTTTCTGTTGATACGTACGACTTAGTTTTTGGCTTTGTCGACGATCTTGTTGGCACCGATCCACGGCATCATGGAGCGCAGTTGCTCACCGATGACTTCGATACCGTGAGCGGCGTTATTACGACGCTTGGCGGTCATCGAAGGGTAGCCGGTAGCACCTTCGCTGATGAACATTTTGGCGTATTCGCCATCCTGAATACGTTTCAGGGCGTTGCGCATAGCCTGGCGGGACTCGGCGTTGATCACTTCCGGGCCAGTCACGTACTCGCCGTATTCGGCGTTGTTGGAGATCGAGTAGTTCATGTTGGCGATACCGCCTTCGTACATGAGGTCAACGATCAGTTTCAGTTCGTGCAGGCATTCGAAGTAGGCCATTTCCGGCGCGTAGCCAGCTTCAACCAGGGTTTCGAAACCGGCTTTAACCAGCTCAACGGTACCGCCGCACAGAACGGCTTGCTCGCCGAACAGGTCGGTTTCGGTCTCGTCCTTGAAGGTGGTTTCGATGATGCCGGTACGACCGCCACCTACGCCAGCAGCGTAAGACAGCGCAACGTTCTTGGCGTTGCCCGAAGCATCCTGGTAGATCGCGATCAGGTCAGGGATACCGCCGCCTTTGACGAACTCCGAACGTACGGTGTGGCCCGGTGCTTTCGGCGCGATCATGATCACGTCGAGGTCAGCGCGCGGCACAACCTGGTTGTAGTGGATCGCGAAGCCGTGGGAGAACGCCAGGGTGGCTCCCTTCTTGATGTTCGGCTCGATTTCGTTCTTGTACAGCGCGGACTGGAACTCGTCAGGGGTCAGGATCATGACCAGGTCGGCAGCAGCAACAGCGGAAGCAACGTCAGTCACTTTCAGGCCGTGGGCTTCAGCCTTGGCAACGGTGGCTGAGCCTTTACGCAGGCCAACAGTTACGTCAACGCCAGAGTCTTTCAGGTTGCAAGCTTGCGCGTGCCCCTGGGAGCCGTAGCCGATGATGGCGACTTTCTTGCCCTGGATGATCGACAGGTCACAATCTTTATCGTAGTAAACTTTCATGAGGTTCCTCTATATATCCAGGCCGTAAGGCCATTCGCTAATTTGGGTTAGATGCTGAGTACTTTGTCGCCACGGGCAATCCCGGTGACACCACTGCGTACCGTTTCCAGAATCGAGGCCGTCCCGATCGACTGGATGAAGCTGTCCAGTTTGTCGCTCGTACCGGTCAGCTGAACGGTATAAACGCTGGCGCTCACATCGACGATCTGCCCGCGATAAATATCGGTAGTGCGCTTGATCTCGGCACGCTGGGCACCCGTGGCCTTGACTTTAACCAACATCAGCTCGCGCTCGATGTGGGCACTCTCCGACAGGTCGACCAGCTTGACTACTTCGATCAGCTTGTTGAGGTTCTTGGTGATCTGCTCGATCACCTCATCGTGGCCCACGGTGGTCAACGTCAGGCGCGACAAAGTCGGGTCTTCGGTCGGCGCCACGGTCAGGCTTTCGATGTTGTAGTTGCGTTGCGAAAACAGGCCGACAACACGAGACAGAGCGCCGGGTTCGTTCTCCAGAAGCAGGGAGATAATGTGCCGCATGATTAAGTACGCTCCGTCTTGTTCAGCCACATATCGCGCATAGAGCCGTCTTTGATCTGCATCGGGTAGACGTGCTCGCTGGTATCGACCTGAATATCGAGGAACACCAGGCGGTCCTTCATGGCGAACGCTTCTTCCATCTTCGGCTTCAGATCTTTCAGATCGGTGATGCGAATGCCAACGTGGCCATAGGCTTCAACCAACTTGATGAAATCCGGCAACGATTCCATGTAGGAATGGGAGTGACGGCTACCGTAGCTCATGTCCTGCCACTGACGAACCATGCCCAGCACGCCGTTGTTCAAGCAGACAATCTTCACAGGAAGGCCGTACTGCAGGCACGTCGACAGTTCCTGGATGTTCATCTGAATGCTGCCTTCCCCGGTGACGCACGCAACGTCAGAGTCCGGGAAACTCAGTTTCACACCCATGGCTGCTGGGAAACCAAAGCCCATCGTGCCCAGGCCACCGGAGTTGATCCAGCGGTTAGGCTTGTCGAACTTGTAGTACTGCGCGGCAAACATCTGGTGCTGGCCGACATCGGAGGTCACAAAGGCGTCGCCCTTGGTCACTTCGCAGAGGGTTTCGATCACGGTTTGTGGCTTGATGATGCTGCCATCGCCCTTGTCGTAAGGGAACAGGCCGCGATCACCGCGCCATTCGTCGATCTGCTTCCACCAACTGGCAACGGATTCCTTGTTCGGCGTTTCGCCGATGTCCTTGAGCGCAGCGACCATCTCGGTCAATACACTTTCCACAGGACCTACGATCGGCACGTCGGCCTTGATGGTCTTGGAGATGGACGCCGGGTCGATGTCGATATGGATGATCTTGGCATTAGGGCAGAATTTGCTCGCGCCATTGATCACGCGATCATCAAAACGTGCGCCCACTGCCAGGATCACGTCGGCGTGGTGCATGGTCAGGTTGGCGGTGTAGCTGCCATGCATGCCCAGCATACCCACGAACTGACGGTCCGTACCCGGGAAGGCGCCAAGGCCCATCAGGGTGTTGGTTACCGGCAGGTTGAGCAGTTTGGCCAGCTCGGTCAGCGGTGCAGAACCGCCACCCAGGATCACGCCACCCCCCGAGTACAGCACTGGACGCTTGGCCGCCAGGAGCATCTCTGCCGCCTTGCGGATTTGCCCCGAGTGCCCGCGAACGGCCGGGCTGTAAGAGCGCAGCTTGGCTTTCTTCGGGAAAACGTATTCGAATTTCTCAGCCGGGTTGGTCATGTCTTTCGGGATATCGACCACGACAGGACCCGGGCGACCGGACTGTGCGAGGTAGAAGGCCTTTTTCATGACGTCCGGGATTTCCGACGCATGCTTGATCATGAAGCTGTGTTTCACGATCGGCCTGGAGATACCGATCATGTCGGTTTCCTGGAACGCATCGGTCCCCACCATGGTGCTTGGCACCTGGCCGGAAATGATCACCATCGGGATGGAGTCCATATAAGCAGTCGCGATGCCAGTAATGGCATTGGTTGCGCCTGGGCCGGACGTTACCAGTACCACACCGGCTTTACCGGTGGCACGGGCATAACCGTCAGCCATATGGGTCGCGGCTTGTTCGTGGCGAACCAGGATGTGGGTAACAGCTGGTTCCTTGAACAGCGCGTCGTAAACATGCAGCAGAGCACCACCTGGGTACCCGTAGATATAGTCGACGCCTTCGTCACGCAAAAAGCGGACGAGCATCTCACCGCCAGATAAAAGCTCCACGTTGTTCACCTCTAAAACGCCAGAATACCGTCCGTTAAAAACCGACGGGTCTTAATAGGTTTACTTCTCAACAGAGCATGAGCGACGGTGGTCGCCGACTACGTCAGCACTGACTGAGCAAGTATTGGGATCGTCCCAAGTGTTGCGGGCTTTTCCCACCCAGCGCGAGGTAACGCGTTGCGGGTGTAACAGGTCGGCGCGGATGTGCGCCTCATGATCTGCTGAGCGGGCCTGCTTCTGGCAGTCCCGATACAGCGGACTTTGGATTCTTCTGTTTCAGGCCTCTCAAGTCAAGCAATAATTGCGCTTTTTTCCAACTAAGCGCATGAGAACGTAGAAGAAAGGGCTTTGAGGAGGGATAAAACTCGCCTGAATGTCGTCAAGCGGTAGAAATGTGCGCAAGACTGCCGGAAAAACCGGCAGCCAGGCAATTAACGAGCGTCGACGATCAGTTGATCGAACTTTTTCAGCGCATTACGCAAGCCCAGGCTCTCTCGCGGCCGATCGGCATAAACCATCTCGGCCATTTCGAGAATGCCTGAAGCATTCGGCAGCGGCAGGTCCTGTTCGAGGATCTGTTTCATGCGCACCAGGAAGATCCATTGCAACCACTGGTGGAAGTCCAGTGTGTCTACCGCAAACGGCTCGACGCTGCCGAGCGCCTCGGCGCTGGGGGACACTTCATCCCACCAGCCCTGCACGCGTAATTCGCGCTCAATCAGCAATAACTGTTCGGCAATCGCGGGAAACCGTGCATCCATCAGAGGTTGACCTTGGCTTTTTGCCGAGCCTGGGCAGCGCCGGCAGCGTCACCTTGTGCGGCACGCGCATCGCCGATCAAAGCCCACAAGCTGGCTTGCAGGTCGGGACGACCGCTGGCCAGCGTGAGACCACGACGAGCGAATTGTTCGGCCTGCGGCGCATCGCCCTGGGCCATGCGTACCTGGGCAAGGCGATACAGCACTTGCGGCTCGCGCGGAGCAACACGTTGCGCACGCTCAAGGCTGGAGGACGCACCATTCAAGTCACCACCCGCCTGCTGTTGCTGGGCAGTGGTCAGCAACGCCAGCACCGGACCATCCAATTGTTCGTCGGCTGACAAGCCGCCAGCGCTGGAGGACGATGGAATGCCACTCGGCGTCGACGGCATGTTGTAGGTGCCCTGGTTGATCGGCGCGGTCTGCATTGGCGCGGAATCGATCGGCCCGGAGGTGCTTGGCCCAGGCGTCCAAGGCTCGGCACTGATTGGCGCCGCGGTAGCAGCACCGCCGCCCGGCACCATCACTACCACACCCGAGTCCTGTGGCACGGCCTGAGGCCTGGCCTGGGCCGGACGGTTGGTCACGGTTTGGCGGAAACCGCCATTGGCCGAGATCCGGTCATTATTGGAGACAGCTGTGCTCGAATCCACAACCGGAATAGAGCCGCGCTGCACGCTGGAGCAACCGCCGAGCAAAGCCAGAGCTGTAATAGCTGGAATCCACCACTTGTTCACTTGAAACCCTCTTTGCTTAATTCATCCAGCCCTTGACCCAATCCATCACCGATTCCGCATCTGCAGGGGCACCGCCACCGCACGCAGCACCGGGTGGTGGTTCGCTGCCGCGAATATACGGCATCTGCACCGCGCCCGGACAGTTGGCATCGGAGCCCTGGCCGGTATGCGGATCAATCCAGGCCTGCACGATGTTATCCGGCTGCGGCATGTTCAACGGCAGCGGGTCGGCCTTGCGCATGAAACTGGTCCAGACCTGCAATGCGCCGGTGGCACCGGTGAACGGCGTCTTGCCGTTGTCGTCACGACCCAGCCACACCACTGCGAGCACATCCTGGCCGAAACCTGCGAACCAGCTGTCACGCGAGTCGTTACTGGTACCGGTCTTACCCGCCAGTGTCAGGTTGGAAGGCAAAACCTTATAGACCGAGCTACCGGTACCTTCACGCATCACGCGCTGCATGGCGTTCTGGATCAGATAGATGGAGCCCGCATCGAAACGCTGCTGAATCTGGAACGGATAGCGCTTGAGCGGCTCACCCTCGGCTGTCAGTACACTGCGGATCCCGCGCATCGGCGTATTGAAGCCACCGTTGGCGAGGGTCTGGTACATCGTCGCCACTTCGATCGGCGTCATGGCGCCAGCGCCGAGCAGGATCGATGGAAAGGCCGGGAATTCGCGGGTGATACCCAGACGAGCCAGTGTCTTGAGGACATTCGGCACGCCAACCTCCAAGCCGAGCCGAGACGTGGAAATGTTGTAGGAGTGCGCCAAGCCCTGATACAGGAACACCGTGCCGTGGGAGCGGCGATCAAAGTTCTGCGGCGTCCAAACCTGGCCGTCGCCCCCTTTGACCGACAGCGGGTCATCCGACAGCCAACTGGTGAGGGTGTATTTGCTCGGCTTTTCCAGCGCCGTCAGGTAGACCGCCGGCTTGACCAGCGAGCCGATCGGCCGCACGGCATCCAGTGCGCGATTGAAACCGGCAAAGCTGGCCTGGCGACTGCCGATCATGGCCTGGACTTCACCGGTTTCCGGGTTGGTCACCACCATTGCGGCTTCTACTTCATCGGCGCCCTTACGGCCCGTCAGGCGCTTGAAGGTGTCGTTGACCGATGCTTCTGCCTTCATCTGCAGAATCGGGTCGAAGCTGGTGAAGATCCGAAGGCCTTCTTCGGTCAAGTCTTCGTCGCGGTAGTCTTCACGCAATTGGCGCTTTACCAGATCGATAAAGCCTGGGAACGAACTGTCCGCCAACTTCCCGCGGGTTGTCACACCCAGAGGCATTTTCTTCGCCGCGGCAACTTGCTCCGCCGTGGCAACGCCTTGCTGTTCAAGCACATCGAGCACCAGGTTACGGCGCTCCAGCGCACGCTCCGGATTGCGACGCGGGTTGTAATAGGAAGGCCCCTTGACCATGCCTACCAACAAGGCGACTTGATGCAACTTCAACTCGGACAGCGGTTGGCCGAAGAAGAACTGGCTGGCCAAACCGAAACCGTGCACGGCGCGTTGCCCATCCTGGCCGACGAATACCTCGTTGAGGTACGCCTCAAGGATTTCCTGCTTGCTGTAGTGCAGCTCAAGCAGCATCGCCATCATAGCTTCGGTGAGCTTGCGGGTCAGGCTGCGCTCGTTGGTCAGGTAGAAGTTCTTCACCAACTGCTGGGTCAGCGTACTGCCGCCCTGGGTCATCTTGCCGCCGGAAATATTCACCCAGACGGCACGGGCAATCGACTTCGGCGAAACGCCCCAGTGACTATAAAAGTCGCGGTCCTCCACAGCCACCAACGTTTCCAGTAGATACGGCGGTACCTGATCAAGCTTGATCAGGATGCGATCTTCAAGATTCTTCGGGTAAATCCCGCCGATCATCAGCGGTTCAAGGCGTACCACCGGCAACTTCGAGCCGTTGAGGGACGACAGCTCGGCTACATAGTCGCCGGAGAAGCGCACACGCACCGGCTGGGCTTTTTCCAGGCCTTCATAGAACTGAAAACCGCGAGTATTGAGGTCGACGGTATTCCCGCTGACCGCCGCAGCTCCCGGGCCATTGCTCACGGGTTCGCGTCGATAGCCCAGGGCGTCGAGTTCGGTGAGGAAGTCATCCTTGCTCAGCTTCTGGCCGGTGAACAATTCCAGCGGGCGTGCATACACCTTGGCCGGGATAGTCCAGCGCTTGCCGGAGAATTTCTCCTGGACCACAGCGTCGAGGTACACCGCAAAGCCGGCGAGCACCACAAGCCCTACCAGGCCGAGCTTGAGCGCCCAGCCAAGCCACGGGCGCAGGCCGCGGGAAGGAGGTTTTTTACGGGAACGGGGAGATCGGGATCGAGTCATGGCGGCGGATTATACGCACTTTATTGATGATCAACATGAGCCGGACAGCGGTTTGCATGACCGCCCGTACCAGCCATAATGCGCGCCATGATTCCCCCCCGACTCTGAAGGATCGCCCGTGAGCCAGTCACTGATCGCAGCCCTGCAAAACCCGGCTTTGTACCCTCATCCGGTTGAAGCGTTCCAGGTCATCGAAACGCATATTTCATGGGTCATCTTGACTGGCCCCTACGCCTATAAATTGAAAAAACCGATGAACTTCGGGTTTCTGGACTTCACCGACCTGGAAAAACGCGGGCACTTCTGCAACGAAGAACTGCGCCTCAACCAACGTCTGACAACGGATCTGTATCTGGAAGTGTTGCCGATTACCGGCACTGCCGACGCCCCGCAATTGGGTGGCGACGGCCCGGTGATCGAATACGCACTGAAGATGCGTCAGTTCCCGCAAAGCCAACTGCTCAGCACCCTGCAAGCCAATGGCGAACTGACCGCCACGCACATCGATGAAATGGCCACGCAGATCGCGCACTTTCACCTCACCGCACCAAAAGTGCCGCAAGACCACGCAGCTGGCACCCCCGATGAAGTGATGGCGCCGGTACGGCAGAACTTCGACCAGATCCGTCCATTCCTCAGCGACAAGGCCGACCTGATTCAACTGGAAGCCCTGCAAGCCTGGGCCGAAAGCAGTTTCGAGCGCCTGAAACCGCTGCTGGCACAGCGCAAGCTCGACGGTTTCACCCGCGAGTGCCACGGTGACATCCACCTCGGTAACGCCACTTTGATTGACGGCAAGGTAGTGATCTTCGACTGCATTGAGTTCAACGAGCCGTTTCGCTTCACCGATGTGTACGCCGACACCGCTTTCCTGGCCATGGACCTGGAAGACCGAGGCCTCAAGTCCCTGGCCCGCCGCTTTATCAGCCAGTACCTGGAGCTGACCGGTGACTATCAGGGCCTTGAAGTGCTGAACTTCTATAAAGCCTACCGCGCCCTGGTACGTGCCAAGGTGGCGCTGTTCAGCATGCCGAGCGAGGCAAGCCCGGTGCAACGCGCCACGACCCTGCGCCAATACCGCAACTACGCCAACCTGGCGGAAAGCTACAGCACCATTCCATCGCGCTTCCTGGCAATTACCCACGGTGTCTCGGCAGTCGGCAAAAGCCACGTTGCCATGCGCCTGGTGGAAGCATTGGGCGCTGTACGCCTGCGCTCGGACGTGGAGCGCAAGCGCATGTTCGGCGAGCAGCAGGTCGAAAACACGCCACAGGCCGGCATCTATGCGTCCGACGCCAGCGCCAGGACCTACGCTCGCTTGAATGACATCGCGGATACCGTGCTGCGTGCCGGCTTCCCCGTAGTACTGGATGCCACCTTCCTCAAACGCGAACAACGCGACGCAGCAGCCAAGGTGGCCGAAGCCACGGGCGCGCCGTTCCTGATCCTGGACTGCAACGCGCCACAAGCCGTTATCACCAGTTGGTTGGCGCAACGTCAGGCCGACAAAAACGATCCGTCCGACGCTACGCTGGTCGTTATAGAAGAACAGCAGGCCAACCGTGACCCACTGACCGCCGAAGAACTGTTACTGAGTAAACGCGTCGAGACCAATCAAAGCGGAACCCTCGATGCGCTAGTCGCACAAATTCGCCAGCGCCTGCCAGGCCTGTAAGAAAAATTTCTTGGTCGTGTCGTCTACTTGGACGCACGCCCAAGAAATAGTGGCACTATAATGGCGTCATAAATCCAACAGGAGTCGTTTTCATGAGTCAGCCCAAGCTTCTAGATACACCGCTCTACGCACTCCTGCATAAAGACGATATTCGTGGTTTCAATCAGGCACGCCCAGCAGACGGCATTATCGACATGCGCGGCGGCGACTTCCGTGGTCTGGACTTGCGCGACCTGAACGCGGCCGGTGTAGATTTCACCGACGCGTATTTCCGCTCCACCGACTTGCGCGGCCTGGATTTGCGCAACTGCTCCCTGGAAGGCGCCAGCCTCGCCCATGCGCAGATTTCGGGCACCTACTTCCCGCCTGAATTGACTGCCGATGAGATTCTCATGTCGGTCAATTTCGGCACGCGCCTGCGCTACCGCACCAAGTAACACTCAACTCAAGCCCGACTACGCGCAATGCGTAGCGGGCACTTCCCTCCTGCCCGCCGTCAAAATTCCCGCGCCATTCTTATAAGCTTTTGGGCCGTTTCGGACCAAAGAACCACGCTTTTCCTACTGAGCGCTACACTCCTGTTCAGGCTTGCCTGGTTACGATACCCACCGCACCATTCGGCCGTCGCAAGGAGGCTTGATGAACGATGAGCTGCAACACCTGAAAAACCTTGGCAAGACGTCAGCGCAGTGGCTGCATGCGGTGGGCATCCACAGTGCATCCGACTTGCGTCGCCTGGGAGCGGTCGATGCCTATCGAGCCGTAAGGACTCGTGGGTTCCGCGCATCAAAAGTTTTGCTTTATGCGATCGAAGGGGCACTGATGGACGTGCACTGGAACGACATCCCGGTCGAGCGTAAGGAAGCGTTGAACCGCCAGCTGGATGCTATTTCAGCGCGTCAGAAGAACTAGATCGTCCTGCAAAACTCAATGGTTATGCACACTTCAAACGGACGTTTGAGAAAAACAGAAGATCATTCAAAAACAATTGTTGACTCTCAAATGAGAATCGTTATGATTATCACAACTGGTCGCGAGATCAGCCGATAACTGAAAGACCATTGGTTCGGACTCTCAGATTATCTCCTCATCAGGCTAATCACGGTTATTTGACCCGGCTTTTGCCGGGTCTTTTTTTGCCTGTGAAAAAGCACGCCTCAGCGTGCAATGATTAACGGATGTCCACGCTCCGGGTGCGGCTGTACCAATACTTCCAAGCCAAATACGGCTTTAAGTGGCTCGGGCCGCAGCACCTGCGCCGGTGTATCCAGCGCGTGGGGACGCCCCTGCTCCAACAGCAAAATGCGATCACAGTAGCGCGCTGCCAGGTTGAGGTCATGGAGGATCACCAGCACCGCCGCACCACGATCGGCAAAGGTGCGAATCGCTTGCAGGGTCATGTGTTGATGCAGGGGATCCAGCATCGATGTCGGCTCATCCAGCAGTAATGTCTGCCCCGCCTCACCCGGCCATAGTTGCGCGAGCACCCGCGCCAAGTGCACACGTTGACGCTCGCCGCCCGAAAGAGCCAAGTAACTGCGACCATTCAAGTGTGCGACATCCGCCGCCTGCAAGGCTGCGTGGATAATTTCATCATCGCGCACACGCCCCGTCTGATGGGGCAAACGGCCCATGCCGACCACCTCTTCGACACGGAACGCGAAGTCCAGGGTCGAGGTTTGTGGCAACACCGCCAGCCGCTGCGCGCGCTGCGGTCCGCTCCAGTCTTTCAACGCCTGCTGACCCAGCCACACCCTGCCCTGATCGGGGTGTAACTCACCGCACAACGCCCCCAGCAACGTACTCTTACCCGCGCCATTGGGGCCCAGCACACCGAGCACTTCACCCGGTAGCAGATCCAGAGTGACATCCGCCAGCACGACCTTGTGGCCACGCCGGATCTGCAGGTCTTCAACACGCAGCATCAGGCACGCCCCCGCAACAACAGGTAAAGAAAAAATGGCGCACCAATAAATGCAGTCACGATACCAATCGGCAGTTCAGCCGGCGCCAGGGCCAGTCGCGCGACCAAATCGGCAAACAGCAACAAACTCGCGCCCGCCAATATCGAAGCCGGCAACAGCACGCGGTGATCTGGCCCGGCCAGCAACCTGACCAGATGCGGCACCACCAGCCCGACAAAACCGATCATGCCCGCCGCAGCCACCGCAGCGCCTACCCCTAATGCAGTACAGAACACCAACTCGCGCTTGAGCCCTTCAACATCAATACCCAGGTGACTGGCCTCCGATTCGCCGAGCAACAGCGCATTCAGCGCCTTGGCCCGGCGCGGTAGCCAGAGCGCCACACCGACACTGACCAGCAATAAAGGCCATAACCGCGAATAGCTCGCGCCGTTGAGACTGCCAAGGTTCCAGAACGTCAGGGTACGCAGGGTGGCGTCGTCCGCCAGGTAGGTGAACAGGCCCACCGCCGAGCTTGCCAGCGCAGTAAGTGCGATACCGGCGAGCAGCATCGTAGCCACATTGGTCTGACCGTTACGCCGTCCCAGTCGATAGACCAGTGCGGTCACGCCCAGCCCGCCCAGAAACGCGCATAGCGACAGCAGATAAGGCCCGAAGGCATCCGGTAACCCACCGAAAAACGCCCCCCCGACAATGGCGATTGCCGCCCCCAGTGCCGCCCCGCTGGAAACCCCGACCAACCCCGGATCGGCCAACGGGTTACGAAACAACCCTTGCATGGCCACGCCCGACAATGCCAATACGCCGCCAACCGCCAAACCGAGCAACGTACGCGGCAAACGAATCTGCCCCAGGATCAACTCAGCCTGTTCCAGGCCTTGCGCCTCTATCGGCACGCCCATCAAGCGCAATGCCGCCTTGAGCGTATCCAGCAGCGGCAAGCTCACCGGCCCCAGTGCCAACGAGAGCCAGGTCGCCAACAGACATAACAGCGCCAGGCCGATGAACAGCGTTTTCGGTTTAACCAAAGTGGTCATGGGCCGGGTTTAGTCTGTGACGGATAAAAGCCGGCCGAGAGCTTCACAAGACTTTGCGGCAGACGCGGCCCGAGCCCACCAACCAACAGGGTCGGGTCAAGCTCGAAAACGCGGCCACGCTTGGCCGCCGGCGTCGAAGCCAGGATCGGATTCTCCTTGAACAACGCCGCGCGCGCCGCGTCCCCCGTCAGGGCGCGGTCGGCAAATACCAGCACATCCGGGCTCAACCCCGCCAACGACTCCACCGAAAACGGCTTGTAACCGCTGTGTGTGGCCAGGTTACGCCCGCCGGCCTGCTGCAACACCCAATCGCCCGCCGTGCCCTTACCGGCAATCAGCGGCTTGCCGCCAGCATGGCCGATCAGCAGCAACACGCCAGGTGCCTTCTGCGAGGCCCGTGCCTTGGCCACCCAGCTTTTCTGCTGATCAAGCGCCTGTTCATATCCGGTAAACAATTCACTGGCCTTAGCCTCATCTCCCAGCAACTTACCCAAGTGCTGAAGATTACCCTTCAAGGTCGGCAAATCCGGCTGCGCCGAGAACATTTCGACCTGGACACCTGCACTGCGAATCTGCGCCAGCACCGGCGGCGGCCCCATCTCTTCAGTACCCACCAGCACCTGTGGACGAAGGCTGAGAATGCCTTCGGCCGACAATTGCCGCTGATAGCCGATACTGGGTAACGCCTTGAGCGATTCAGGATGCTGGCTGGTGGTGTCCACGCCAACCAACTTCGGCTCACCGCCCAACGCCGTGACCCATTCCGACAGCGCCCCACCGGCACTCACCCAGCGTTGTGGCAGTTCAGAGGCTTGCGCCCCAGGGTTGACCAGCAGTCCGACAACAAGCGCAATAGCGCTGGTACTCAGGCGCATAACAGGGTTTCCTTCCAAGGGCAGGGCCTTTCGAGCACCCGTCGATGTGACAGATAACCCCTGCCGGGCATCGAACTGAGCACCCAGTCAGCTAACGGGCGAAGCCGGCATTTGATAATTGTTTGCATTTGAACGTCAAGGCACTTAAGGATTGAAATGAAGTTTCTCTGCCCCTCGGACACGCTCGCGCCCAACAGCAGCCTCGGTTTTACGATTGATGGCACGCCGCTGCTGGCGGTACGCCGGGACGGCATCGCCTACTTCTATATCAACCGCTGCCCACACCGCGGCATCCCACTGGAATGGCAACCCGACCAGTTCCTTGACGACAGCGCCAGCCTGATCCAATGCGCCACCCACGGCGCGCTGTTCCTGATCGAAAGCGGCGAGTGCATTGCCGGCCCATGCGCAGGTAAAAGCCTCAAGGCCCTGCACGGTCGCGAGGACGAGCAGGGCCTGTGGGTGGATCTCTAGTCAAGCAGCACGTCTAACCGACGATCCACGCAAATCTCCTGGGACGTCACGCGCACCCCATACGCCAACACTTCCACCCCGGCAGCTTTAGCCTCGCGCAAGGCCGCACCATAGGCGGCATCGATTTCCAGCGCCGGGCGCACTGCGTCAATCCCGGAGAGGTTGACGCAATACAACTGCACTGCCCGCACCCCTTCACGCGCCAGATGCGCCAGCTCTCGCAGGTGCTTGGCGCCACGCTGGGTCACGGCATCGGGGAAGGCGGCAACCCTCGTGCCATCAAACCCCAGCGTGACGCTTTTGACTTCCACATAAGCCGCGCCGTCCGGATATTCCAGGCGAAAGTCGATACGGCTTTTTTCCTGGCCGTAGGGCACCTCACGCTTCAACGCGGTGAAACCGTTGAGTTCCGTGATCACGCCAGCGCGTAAAGCCTCCTCGACCAACTGATTGGCGCGTGCCGTGTTAACGCACGCCAAGCGGCCCTGGGGCGTTTCGGCAATTTCCCAGGTGCCGGGCAACTTGCGCTTGGGGTCATTGGAACGACTGAACCAGACCTGCCCGCCTTCCACCATGCAGTTGAGCATCGAACCGGTGTTTGGGCAGTGAATAGTCAACAACTCGCCGGTAACGGTTTCGATATCGGTGAGAAAGCGCTTATAGCGGCGAATCAGTCGGCCTTCCTCGAGGGGAGGATGAAAGCGCATCAGCCTTGCCAGCTCCTTAGGCCACGCTGGATTCGTTCCACCGCCTCCTGGAGTCGCTCAAGGTTTTGCGTGTAGGCAAAGCGCACATGATGGCCTGCTTGATAGCGACCAAAATCCAGACCGGGTGTAAATGCGACATGCTCGGTTTCAAGGAAATGACGACAAAACGCGAAGGCATCTCCGCCGAACGCACTGATATCGGCATACAAATAGAACGCCCCTTCCGGCTCTACGGCAATCCCGAAACCCAACTCGCGCAAGGCGGGCAACAGGAAGTCGCGACGACGGCCAAATTCGGCACGTCGCTCCTCCAGAATGCTCAGGGTTTGCGGGGTAAAGCAGGCGAGCGCTGCATACTGGGCCATGCTGGGCGCGCTGATATAGAGGTTTTGCGCCAACTTCTCGAGTTCGCCGACTGCAGCGGGCGGCGCGACCAGCCAACCCAAGCGCCAGCCGGTCATGCCGAAATACTTCGAAAAACTATTCAGGACGAAGGCCTCATCGTCGACCTCCAGCACGCTGGCGGCGTCAGTGCCGTAGGTCAGGCCGTGATAGATCTCGTCCACCACCAGATGGCCGTTACGCACCTTGATTGCATCGGAAAGCCCGGCTAATTCATCGCGCGTAAGGATCGTGCCGGTGGGATTCGCCGGGGAGGCAACCAATGCGCCCACGCTGTCCTGATCCCAGTGTTTGGCCACCAGGTCAGCGGTCAGTTGATAACGCACCTCAGGGCCTACCGGCACCAGTTGCGCGGCGCCTTCCACCAGTCGCAGGAAGTGCCGGTTACACGGGTAACCTGGGTCTGCCAGCAGCCAATGCTTGCCTGGATCCACCAGCAGGCTGCTGGCCAACAACAAGGCGCCAGAGCCACCAGGCGTTATCAGAATACGCTCGGGGTCCACGTTCAAACCGTAGCGCTGCTGGTAGAAACCACTGATGGCTTCACGCAATTCCGGCAGGCCACGGGCAGCGGTATAACGGGTCTTGCCATTGGCCAACGCCGCCTGGCCGGCCTGGATGATCGGCTCGGCGGTGGTGAAATCAGGCTCCCCGATCTCCAGGTGGATCACATCATGGCCTGATGCTTGCAGCTCATTGGCTCGCGCCAGCAACGCCATGACATGAAAAGGTTCGATGGCGCGACTGCGCGCACTGTAGGGCTGAGCCATTAGCCTTCCTTAACGGTGAGGACAAAATCAGGATTCTACCGAACCCTCGCGGTAAAACATGCTCTATTGCCTGCCTGGCCGTCCAAGATGAACCCGGCGAGCGCTTGCAAAACGACTAAAATCAACATTCGAGACGATGCATACCCAGCCACAGCGGGCTGCTGCAGTTTGCAACCCCTGCGTGACGGGCCTCGACAACCGGGAGTGGCGCGCCCTGAATCTATCTGGTAAGTTCGCCCGCTTGCAGCCGCAGGGCCGGCAGGTGTCGGTGACGTTGCAATCCTGCGCAATGGATTAGAAGAGTGAGAGGCGGTCTATTCATGTCCACCCAAGCAAAGCAACAGAGCATCAGCGGCTTCCAACCCTACGTTGAATCGAAGGGTGAGGAATACATGGGCAAGCCCATGCGCGAGCACTTCTCCAAAATCCTGAAGCAGTGGAAGCAGGACTTGATGCAGGAAGTCGACCGCACGGTTGACCATATGAAGGATGAAGCCGCCAACTTCCCTGACCCGGCAGACCGTGCCAGCCAGGAAGAGGAATTCGCCCTCGAACTGCGCGCCCGTGATCGCGAGCGCAAACTGATCAAGAAAATCGACAAGACGCTGCAACTGATCGAAGACGAAGAATACGGCTGGTGCGAATCCTGCGGTGTCGAGATTGGCATCCGTCGCCTGGAAGCCCGCCCAACCGCGGACCTCTGCGTAGACTGCAAGACCTTGGCTGAAATCAAGGAAAAACAGGTCGGCAAGTAATCCTGCCGAGCTGAACGAATGGGGCGTGCAAACGCCCCATTTTTGTTTCTGGGATTTGCCGATTTTCCAGTAGTATCCGGCCCATGACTGCCTCTACCTATATCGGGCGTTTCGCCCCCACGCCCAGCGGCCATCTGCACTTCGGTTCCCTGGTCGCCGCCCTCGCCTCCTACCTCGACGCCCGCGCCAACCATGGCCGCTGGCTGATGCGCATGGAAGACCTTGACCCTCCCCGCGAAGAGCCCGGCGCCCAGGCGGCAATCCTGCATGCCCTGGAGAGCTACGGTTTTGAGTGGGATGGCGAACTGGTCCGACAAAGCGAGCGGCATGACGCCTACGCCAAAGTACTGAACGATATGTTCAACCACGGCCTGGCCTACGCCTGCACCTGTTCACGTAAACAACTGGAGCCCTACGACGGGATTTACCCTGGCCTGTGCCGAAATGCCGGCCACGACCAGCAGGATGCCGCCATCCGCCTGCGTGTCCCCGAGTTGGAGTACCACTTTACTGACCGTGTACAAGGAGAATTCCGGCAACACTTGGGCCGTGATGTCGGCGACTTCGTCATCCGTCGCCGCGATGGCCTCTACGCCTACCAACTGGCCGTGGTGCTCGACGATGCCTGGCAAGGGGTTACCGATATCGTGCGCGGCGCCGACCTGCTCGACTCCACGCCACGCCAGTTGTACCTGCAAGAGTTGCTGGGCCTGCGCCAACCGCGCTATCTGCACGTACCGTTGATCGTCCAGCCGGACGGTAACAAGCTGGGCAAATCCTATCGATCCCCGCCGCTGAGTCCCGACCAGGCCACGCCGTTGCTATTGAGAGCCCTGCGCGCCCTTGGCCAGCAGCCTGGAGACGAACTGCTTCACGCCAGCCCACGGGAGTTGCTGGATTGGGGCATTGTGCACTGGGAGGCCAGCAAGATCCCGCACGCACTGACGCTGGCCGAAGCGCAATTAAGCTGAAGGCGCTTGCAGCCTGCCAGCCATCCGTTACCATCGCCGCAGTTTTTTAATCAGAGGCCAACATGTACATCTATCGATTGGTCCTGCTGCTGGTCGTCGGGATCTACCTGTTTTCCCCCGCCATCATGGATTGGTGGATCGACGCCACGGGCGCCTGGTATCGCCCCTATCTGCTGTGGCTGATCCTGATCGTCGTGACCTTCATCCTGCAGAGCCAAAAAGATGCCGATGAGCTTTAGCCTCACCCAGATGCTGCTGATCAGCGCTGCCTACCTGGCTGCACTGTTCGGCGTTGCCTGGATCAGTGAGCGCGGAATGATTCCGCGGGCGATCATTCGCCATCCGTTGACCTACACCTTGTCCTTGGGCGTCTACGCCAGTGCCTGGGCGTTTTATGGCACGGTGGGCCTGGCCTACCAGTATGGTTATGGCTTCCTCTCCAGCTACCTTGGCGTGTCCGGCGCCTTTCTGCTGGCGCCGGTATTGCTGTATCCGATCCTGAAAATCACCCGCACCTACCAACTGTCGTCCCTGGCCGACCTGTTTGCCTTTCGCTTTCGCAGCACCTGGGCCGGCGCACTGACCACCATTTTCATGCTGATCGGCGTGCTGCCCCTGCTGGCCCTGCAAATCCAGGCAGTGGCCGACTCCATCAGCATCCTGACCCGCGAGCCCGTGCAACACCGCGTCGCCCTGGCCTTCTGCGCGCTGATCTCACTGTTCACGATCTTCTTCGGGTCACGCCATATCGCCACCCGCGAGAAACACGAAGGGCTGGTATTTGCGATTGCGTTCGAGTCGGTGATCAAGCTGATCGCCATCGGCGGCGTTGGCCTCTACGCGCTCTATGGCGTGTTCGACGGCCCGCAACAGCTGGAACTGTGGCTGCTGCAAAACCAGACCGCCCTCGCCGCCCTGCACACCCCGTTGCAGGAAGGCCCATGGCGCACGCTGTTGCTGGTGTTCTTCGCCTCGGCGATCGTAATGCCGCACATGTACCACATGACCTTCACCGAGAACCTCAACCCGCGCTCGCTGGTCAGCGCCAGTTGGGGCTTGCCGTTGTTCCTGCTGCTGATGAGCCTCGCGGTGCCGCTGATCCTGTGGGCCGGCCTGAAACTGGGGGCTACCACCAATCCCGAGTATTTCACCCTGGGTATCGGTATCGCCGCCAATAGCCCAGCGTTGGCGCTGCTGGCTTACGTCGGCGGCTTATCTGCTGCCAGCGGGCTGATTATCGTCACGACGCTGGCCCTTTCGGGCATGGCCCTCAATCACCTGGTGCTACCGCTGTACCAGCCGCCCGCCGAAGGCAATATCTACCGCTGGCTGAAATGGACGCGACGCGCATTGATCGTCGCGATCATCACCGCCGGCTACGGGTTCTACCTGCTGCTCGGCGCCGGGCAAGACCTGGCCAACCTGGGCATCGTCGCCTTTGTCGCCACCTTGCAATTCCTGCCGGGAGTGTTGTCGGTGCTGTACTGGCCGACCGCCAATCGCCGCGGGTTTATCGCCGGGCTGCTGGCCGGGATCCTGGTATGGATCGTCACGATGCTGCTGCCGTTGGTCGGCAACCTGCAGGGTTTCTATATTCCGCTGCTGAACATGATCTATGTGCTGGACGACACCAGTTGGCACATGGCCGCGATTGCCTCGCTGGCCGCCAACGTTCTGATGTTCACCCTGATCTCACTGTTCACCAATGCCAGCGCGGAAGAGACCAGCGCCGCCGAGGCGTGCGCGGTGGATAACGTGCGTCGACCGCAACGCCGCGAACTGCACGCGGCCTCACCCCAGGAATTCGCCACACAACTGGCCAAGCCCCTCGGCGCCAAGGCGGCTCAGAAGGAAGTCGAGCAGGCGCTGCGCGATCTGTACCTGCCCTTCGACGAGCGCCGCCCCTACGCTCTGCGCCGCCTGCGCGACCGCATCGAAGCCAACCTGTCCGGCCTGATGGGCCCCAGCGTGTCCCAGGACATGGTGGAAACCTTCCTGCCGTACAAGGCCGGCGGCGAAAACTACGTCACCGAGGACATCCATTTCATCGAAAGCCGGCTGGAGGATTACCACTCACGCCTCACCGGCCTGGCGGCCGAACTCGACGCCCTGCGCCGTTACCATCGCCAGACCCTGCAGGAACTGCCGATGGGCGTGTGTTCCCTGGCCAAGGATCAGGAAATCCTGATGTGGAACAAGGCCATGGAAGAACTCACCGGCATCGCCGCGCAACGGGTGGTGGGCTCGCGCCTGAATACCCTGGGCGATCCGTGGAAAGAACTGCTCCAAGGTTTTATCAATTTGCCCGACGAGCATTTGCACAAGCAACACCTGGCCCTCGACGGCCAGACGCGCTGGCTCAACCTGCACAAAGCCGCGATCGATGAACCGCTGGCACCCGGTAACAGCGGCCTGGTGCTGCTGGTCGAAGACCTGACTGAAACCCAGATGCTCGAAGACAAGCTGGTGCACTCCGAGCGCCTGGCCAGCATTGGTCGCCTTGCAGCGGGCGTGGCCCACGAAATCGGCAACCCGATCACCGGTATCGCGTGCCTTGCGCAGAACCTGCGGGAAGAGCGGGAGGAGGACGGCGAAATCATCGAAATCAGCGGGCAGATCCTCGAACAGACCAAGCGCGTCTCGCGCATCGTGCAATCGCTGATGAGCTTTGCCCATGCCGGCGGCCATCAGAATCTGGATGAGGCCGTGTGCCTGGCCGAAGTGGCCCAGGATGCCATTGGGCTGCTCGCCTTGAACCGGCGCAATTTCGAAGTACAGTTCTTCAACTTGTGCGACCCCGACCATTGGGTCGACGGCGACTCACAACGCCTGGCCCAAGTGCTGATCAACCTGCTGTCCAACGCCCGCGATGCAACCCCGGCCGGTGGCGCAGTACGCGTCAAGACCGAGGCTTTCGAGCATACCGTCGATCTGATCGTCGAAGATGAAGGCAGCGGCATCCCACAGAACATCATGGACCGATTGTTCGAACCCTTTTTCACCACCAAGGACCCAGGTGAAGGCACCGGTCTGGGCCTTGCACTGGTCTATTCCATCGTTGAAGAGCATTATGGACAAATCACCATCGACAGCCCGGCTGACACCGAAAGCCAACGCGGCACCCGTATTCGGGTGACCCTGCCGCGTCATGTCGAAGCGACGTCCGCTGTGAACTGAGACCGTCGAGAGAATTGAATCAATGCCGCACATTTTGATCGTCGAAGACGAAACCATTATCCGCTCTGCCTTGCGTCGCCTGCTTGAACGTAATCAGTACCAGGTCAGCGAAGCCGGCTCGGTGCAGGAAGCACAAGAGCGTTTCAGCATCCCCACGTTCGACCTGATTGTCAGCGACCTGCGCCTGCCTGGCGCGCCGGGCACCGAGTTGATCAAGCTTGGCCAGGGCACTCCGGTGCTGATCATGACCAGCTACGCCAGCCTGCGCTCGGCGGTGGACTCCATGAAGATGGGCGCGGTGGACTACATCGCCAAGCCTTTCGACCACGATGAAATGCTCCAGGCCGTGGCCCGCATCCTGCGTGATCGCCAGTCAGCCATCAGCGTGCAGGCCGAACAACGTCCCGCCGGCAAAGCGACCAACGGCGCCGACAAACCGGGTGTCGACAACAGTAACGGCGAGATCGGCATCATCGGCTCCTGCCCGCCAATGCAGGATTTGTACAGCAAGATCCGTAAAGTCGCGCCGACCGACTCCAATGTATTGATCCAGGGCGAGTCAGGCACCGGTAAAGAACTGGTGGCCCGCGCCCTGCACAATTTGTCCAAGCGCGCCAAGGCACCGATGATTTCGGTGAACTGCGCAGCGATCCCCGAATCCCTGATTGAGTCCGAATTGTTCGGCCACGAAAAAGGCGCGTTTACCGGCGCCAGTGCCGGGCGTGCGGGCCTGGTGGAAGCGGCGGACGGCGGTACGCTGTTTCTTGATGAGATCGGCGAACTCCCACTCGAAGCACAGGCACGATTGCTGCGCGTGCTCCAGGAAGGCGAAATTCGCCGTGTGGGTTCAGTCCAATCGCAGAAGGTCGACGTGCGCTTGATCGCGGCAACCCACCGCGACCTCAAGAGCCTGGCCAAGATCGGCCAGTTCCGTGAAGACTTGTATTACCGCCTGCACGTAATTGCCCTCAAGCTGCCGGCCCTGCGTGAGCGCGGCGCCGACGTGAATGAGATCGCCAACGCATTCCTGCTGCGCCAGAGTGCACGTATCAACCGTACCGACCTGACGTTCGCGCCCGACGCCGAGCAGGCGATTCGGCATTACTCGTGGCCGGGTAACGTGCGAGAACTGGAGAATGCGGTCGAACGTGCGGTGATCCTGTCGGAGAGCCCGGAAATTTCTGCCGAACTGCTGGGTATCGATATCGAACTCAGCGACTTGGAGGATGACGACTTCATCGGCCTGGCCCCGACACCGGGCGGCGGTAGCAATACCAGCCATGAGCCGACGGAAGATTTGTCACTGGAAGACTACTTCCAGCATTTCGTCCTTGAGCATCAGGACCACATGACCGAGACCGAGCTGGCCCGCAAGCTGGGCGTGAGCCGTAAGTGCCTGTGGGAACGCCGCCAGCGCCTGGGCATTCCACGGCGCAAGACCGGGGTTGCCAGCGAAAGCTGAGGGCGGGCCCCCAGAGGTAACACCCTCAGATGTGAAAAAACTGTTACCGCGGATATTTCGCGTAACAAAAGCCGGGGCTTACGGTAACGAAGCCCCGGCTTTTTTTCGCCCGTCAAAAACCCAAAACCACCTCAACCCCCCGGTTTTACTGGGCGGAGCAAAAGTTGGCACGCACCCTGCTATATGCTTAGTACAAAAACAATAACAAGCTTTGTACAAGACAATAAAAATAAAACGAATCGACTCACGCATAACAAAAACAACACGGCGGAGGCGCAGCTAACTGATTCTTTTGGAGAGGCGTTGCATTTGGGGCTTGCCCCGCAACCAGGCCGAGAACAACAAAAACTGCCCTAAGGCAGAGCCTGAACTGGTTGGATCGTAGATCAGCAACACAGCGACCAAAGCAATCCGTTTGCTCTTAACTCCCGATTGGGAGTGTCATGAAGGTGAAGCTTCATGGCGAGGGCGATCAACAAAAACAAGAAGCCCGAAACCAATAATAAAAATAGAGCATGCAACTACTTCTGGGGGAGCTTCGGCTCCCCTTGTAGTTTCCAGGATTTGACGATTTAAGGCTTATGGTGCAACGCCGAAGCTTGTTCCTACACCATCCCCTGACTAAATGCTAGAATCCCCGCCCATCATGCGGTCATTCTTCGTTATGGCCGAACATTCCTTCAAACAGTGCATCCCATGCTGAAGAAGTTGTTCCAGTCATTCCGTTCTCCCTTGCGTCGTACGCAACACAAACGCAGCACGCCTGAAGTGCTCAACAGCAGCCAGCATTCGTTGCAGCGCGCTCAATTCAGCCGTTATGCGGTGAATATCGTCGAACGGTTGCAGAACGCCGGTTACCAGGCCTACCTGGTAGGTGGTTGTGTACGCGACATGCTGCTCAATATCACGCCCAAGGATTTCGACGTCGCCACCAGCGCCACGCCTGAGCAAGTGCGTGCCGAGTTTCGCAATGCGCGAATCATCGGCCGCCGCTTCAAGCTGGTGCACATCCACTTTGGTCGCGAAATCATCGAGGTCGCGACCTTCCGTGCCGGCCATCCGCAAAACGATGAAGAGGAAGACACCAATCAGTCTTCCCGCAACGAGAGCGGGCGCATCCTGCGCGACAACGTCTACGGCACCCTGGAAGAGGACGCGCAGCGCCGCGACTTCACCATCAATGCCCTCTATTACGATCCGGTCAGCGAACGCATCCTCGATTACGCCAATGGCGTACACGACATCCGCAATAACCTGATCCGCCTGATCGGCGACCCGACGCAGCGCTATCAGGAAGATCCGGTGCGCATGCTGCGAGCCGTGCGCTTCGCCGCCAAGCTCAACTTCGGTATCGAGAAACACACCGCCGCACCGATACGCGAGCTGGCACCGATGCTGCGGGAAATCCCATCCGCGCGTCTGTTCGAAGAAGTGCTCAAGCTGTTCCTCTCGGGCTACGCCGCCGACACGTTCGAAATGCTGGTCGACCTGCAGTTGTTCGACCCACTGTTCCCGGCCAGTGCCGAAGCACTGGAACACAACCCAACCTATACCCACACGTTGATCAGCGAAGCGCTGATCAACACCGACCTGCGCATCAAGCAGAACAAACCGGTAACACCGGCATTCCTGTTTGCCGCCCTGTTGTGGCCGGCCCTGCCCAAACGCGTACTGCGCCTGCAGGACCGTGGCATGCCGCCTATCCCGGCCATGCAGGAAGCCGCTCACGAGCTGATCGCCGAACAGTGCCAGCGCATCGCTATCCCGAAACGTTTCACCCTGCCGATCCGCGAGATCTGGGACATGCAGGAACGCCTGCCCCGCCGCAGCGGCAAGCGCGCCGACCTGCTGCTGGACAACCCACGCTTCCGCGCCGGTTACGACTTCCTGCTGCTGCGCGAAAGCGCCGGTGAGCAGACCGACGGCCTGGGCGAATGGTGGACCGACTATCAGGATGCCAATGACAGCCAACGCCGCGACATGATTCGCGACCTCGGCAGCAAGGGTGACGGCGAAGGGGCTGGTCCGAAAAAGCGTCGTCGCAGCGGCACCAAGCGCAAACGCAGTGCGGCGGATGCCTCTGGCGCTGCGGGCGAATAAACGTGGAACGCATCTACATCGGCATGGGGAGCAACCTGGCGGCCCCGGACCAGCAATTGCGCAGCGCTATCGAAGCGCTGGCGCAATTGCCAGACACCTGCGTCGCGGGTGTGTCCGCCTTTTACCAAAGTGATTCCCTGCTCCCGGGCCAACCGCGCTACACCAATGCGGTTGCCGCCCTGGACAGCAGCCTTGCGCCACTTGAGTTGCTGGATGCGCTGCAAGCCATCGAAAACGACCAAGGCCGCGAGCGCCTGGAACGTTGGGGCCCTCGCACCCTTGACCTGGACATTCTGCTGTTTGGCGATCGCCTGATCGACGAGCCGCGCCTGAAGGTGCCTCACTACCAGATGCACCTGCGTGCGTTTGTGCTGTATCCACTGGCCGAGCTGGCGCCTGCCGCATTGCAGTTGCCGGATGGCAAACGCCTCAGCGCCCTGCTTGAAGCCTGCCCGTTTGTCGGCCTGGAACGGCTCCCTGTTGCTGAATCGCGTCAGTAACAGCGGTAACACCGCCATCGTAACAATGCGGTAACACATCCAATTGACTTCCCGTGTCCTCCTCACGACTATAGGCGTCCCGCTGCCGCCAACCCGGCGCTGAAGGGCGCAATCCAGGCCTTATAAGCACTGCTCTCAAGACAGTGCGCCTGAATAAACGAAGACTCACGCGCGTAACTCGCTGTTTCCAAGCGCCTGAACGAGGACCCTTTTCATGCCAGACATTACCCTGACCACCTTGCAGAGCCTCAAGCTCAAAGGTGAAAAAATCACCATGCTGACCTGCTATGACGCCACCTTCGCCCACGCCAGTTGCCAGGCCGGGGTTGAAGTGTTGCTGGTGGGCGATTCACTGGGCATGGTCCTTCAAGGGAATGACAGCACCCTGCCCGTCACCACCGATGAACTGGCCTACCACACCGCCAGCGTCAAGCGCGGCAACGACGGCGCATTTATCATCGCCGACCTGCCTTTCATGGATTACGCCACCGTCGAGCAGACCTTCCTGAACGCCGGCAAACTGATGCGTGCCGGTGCGCACATGGTCAAAGTCGAGGGCGCCGTATGGCTCGCCGAGTCGATTCGCCTGCTGGCTGAACGCGGCGTGCCAGTCTGTGCACATATGGGCCTTACGCCACAGTCCGTGAACATCCTCGGCGGGTACAAGGTACAAGGCCGCAATGAAGCCCAGGCGCGCCAGATGCGTGCCGATGCCATCGCCCTGGAACAGGCGGGCGTTGCGATGATCCTGCTCGAATGCGTGCCCAGCGAACTCGCAGCAGAAATCACCCAGGCCGTTAAGGTGCCGGTGATCGGCATTGGTGCGGGCTCGGCCACCGACGGCCAGGTGCTGGTACTGCACGACATGCTCGGCCTGTCGATTACCGGCCGCGTGCCAAAGTTCGTGAAGAACTTCATGACTGGGCAGGACAGCATCCACGCCGCCTTGAGTGCCTACGTCGCCGAAGTCAAAGGCGTGACCTTCCCAGGCGCCGAACACGGATTCTCTGCATGAACACCGTAAAAACCGTACGCGAACTCAGAGCCGCCGTCGCCCACGCCCGCAAGGCAGGCAAACGCATCGGCTTCGTGCCCACCATGGGCAATCTGCACAGCGGCCATGCCAGCCTGGTCAGCAAGGCTGTGCAACAGGCGGACTTTGTCGTTGCGAGTATTTTCGTCAACCCGCTGCAATTTGGCGCCGGCGAAGACCTGGACAAGTACCCTCGCACCTTGGCCGCCGACCAGGAAAAGCTCTTGCAGGCCGGCTGCAACCTGCTGTTCGCGCCGACCGTCGAGGAGATGTACCCCGGCGGCATGACCGGCCAGACCCGCGTCAGCGTCCCGCAGTTGTCCGAAGGTTTGTGCGGCGCCAGCCGTCCCGGGCATTTCGAAGGTGTGGCGACGGTGGTCAGCAAATTGTTCAACATGGTCCAGCCGGACATGGCTGTATTTGGCCAGAAGGACTACCAGCAACTGGCCGTGATTCGCGCCATGGTCCATGACCTGAACATGCCGATCCAGATCATTGGCGAGCCCACCGTGCGCGCCGATGATGGCCTGGCATTGTCCTCGCGTAACGGTTTTCTCAGCGAAGAAGAACGTGCGATCGCACCGGTGCTGTACCGCAGCCTCAGCCAGATTGCCGCAGCCATCAAAAGCGGTGATCACGACTTCGCCAGACTGCGTGCCGAACAGGTGCAGCAGATAGAGGCGGCCGGGTTGCGCCTGGATTACCTCGAAGTGCGCCAGGGCGTGCACCTGCGGACCGCTACGGCGGAGGATCGGGATATCGTGATTCTGGTGGCAGCCTTTCTAGGCACGACCCGCCTGATCGACAACCTGCACCTGAACCTCGACTGCCCCCTCTGAACACCCCGCCGATTGCCCTGATCGCTGTGCCGGTATAAAAAAGTACCGGCCACAGCGCAGACAAAGCCAAGACATATCGACACGCTAGGTTTAATGTAATCGCCCTGCGCTATGGTTAGCGCTGTCTGGAACCCAATCCTTGAGATAAGACTGGATGTTCCGGGCTTTGAAGTGTCCTAAAGGCAGTCCCCGTAATAAAAGGAAACCCGCAGCGATGGCGTACTACCGCACCCCTCATGACGTTACCGCTCTGCCCGCCTGGCAAGCGCTCAATCAACATCGCCAAGCCATGCAGGATTTCAGCATGCGCGAAGCGTTCAATGCCGATCCCCAGCGCTTTTCCCAATTCACCTTGAGCAGCTGCGGACTTTTCCTCGATTACTCGAAAAACCTGATCACCAGCGAAACCCGCGACCTGCTGGTGGGCCTTGCCAAGGAAGTCAACCTTAAAGGCGCGATCGACGCACTGTACGCCGGCGAACCGGTCAACTCTTCCGAAGGCCGCCCTGCCCTGCACACCGCTCTGCGCCGCCCTGTGGGCGACAAGCTGTCGGTCAACGGCGTGAACATCATGCCGGACGTGCATAAAGTGCTGAACCAGATCACCGATCTGGTCGGCCGCATCCACGACGGCCTGTGGCGTGGCTACACCGAGAAGCCGATCACCGACGTGGTGAACATCGGCATCGGTGGCTCGTTCCTCGGCCCGGAGCTGGTCTCTGAAGCGCTGCTGTCCTACGCCCATAAAGGCGTGCGCTGCCACTACCTGGCGAATATCGATGGCAGTGAGTTCCACGAACTGACCATGAAGCTGCGCGCCGAGACCACGCTGTTTATCGTCTCGTCGAAATCCTTCAACACCCTGGAAACCCTGAAAAACGCCCAGGCCGCCCGCGCCTGGTACCTGGCTCAGGGTGGCTCGGAAGCCGAGCTGTACCGCCACTTTATCGCCGTGTCGAGCAACAACGCGGCCGCCGTGGCCTTCGGTATCCGCGAAGAAAACATCTTCCCGATGTGGGACTGGGTAGGTGGCCGTTATTCGTTGTGGTCTGCCATCGGCCTGCCAATCGCCCTGGCCATCGGCATGTCCAACTTCAAGGAACTGCTGTCCGGTGCCTACACCATGGACCAGCATTTCCAGAACGCACCGTTCGAACAGAACATGCCGGTGCTGCTGGGCCTGCTGGGCGTGTGGTACGGCAACTTCTGGGGTGCGCAGAGCCATGCGATCCTGCCGTACGACCACTACCTGCGTAACATCACCAAGCACTTGCAGCAGCTGGACATGGAATCCAACGGCAAAAGCGTGCGCCAGGACGGCAAACCGGTGTCCACAGACACCGGCCCAGTGATCTGGGGTGGCGTCGGCTGCAACGGCCAACATGCTTATCACCAGTTGCTGCACCAAGGTACCCAACTGATCCCGGCCGACTTCATCGTGCCGATCGTCAGCTTCAACCCGGTGTCCGACCACCATCAATGGCTGTACGCCAACTGCCTGTCCCAAAGCCAGGCACTGATGCTCGGCAAGACCCGCAGCGAAGCCGAAGCCGAGCTGCGCGACAAGGGCATCCCGGAAGACGAAGTGCAGAAGCTGGCACCGCACAAGGTGATCCCGGGCAACCGTCCGAGCAACACGCTCGTGGTTGAACGCATCAGCCCGCGTCGCTTGGGCGCCCTGGTTGCCATGTATGAACATAAAGTGTTCGTGCAAAGCGTGATCTGGGGCATCAACGCCTTCGACCAATGGGGCGTGGAGCTGGGCAAGGAGCTGGGCAAGGGCGTTTACAATCGCCTCACCGGCGCCGAAGAAACCTTGGCCGAAGACGCTTCGACCCAAGGCCTGATCAATTACTTCCGCGGTCGTCACCGCGGCTGATGCAGTACCGCAAGGCCAACGTCCGTTTGGACGTTGGCCTTGAACCCTCTCCATACAGGGTGCATCTTTATGACTTGTCGCAAAAACAAGAATAAGGATCGCTCATGTTCGATATCAGCACGTTTCCCACCGCCGATGCCGTCCGCCGGGCTGCGCAACTCAGTCAAGAGGACTACCAGCGCCTCTATCGCCAATCCGTCGAGCAGCCGGACACGTTCTGGGCCGAACAGGCCAAGGGCTTTCTCGACTGGATAACACCGTGGCACACCGTCCAGCAGTCAGACATCAAGAGCGGTACCGCCCAATGGTTTGCCGGTGGCCAGTTAAACGTCAGCTACAACTGCATCGACCGTCACCTGGCGCAACGCGCCGATCAGCCGGCCTTCATCTGGGAAGGTGATGATCCTGCAAAATCTTCCAAAATCACCTACCGCCAACTGCACCAAAATGTCTGCCGCCTGGCCAATGTGCTGAAAAGCCGCGGTGTGAAAAAAGGCGACCGGGTGTGTATCTACATGCCGATGATCCCGGAAGCGGCCTACGCCATGCTGGCTTGCACACGGATTGGCGCGGTGCACTCGGTGGTATTTGGCGGGTTCTCACCGGACGCCCTGCGCGACCGCATTCTGGACGCCGACTGCCGCACCGTGATCACTGCCGATGAAGGCGTGCGCGGTGGTAAGCCGGTGGCGTTGAAACAGAATGTCGACAAGGCCCTGGCGAGTTGCCCCAACGTTAGCTCGGTACTGGTCGTACAACGCACCGGCGCCCAAGTGAACTGGAGCGAAGGCCGCGACCTCAAGTATCAACAGGCTCTGGATGCGGCTAGCGAGGATT
This sequence comes from Pseudomonas sp. BIGb0381, assembly GCF_024809815.1. Classification (NCBI taxonomy): domain Bacteria; kingdom Pseudomonadati; phylum Pseudomonadota; class Gammaproteobacteria; order Pseudomonadales; family Pseudomonadaceae; genus Pseudomonas; species Pseudomonas sp. BIGb0381. Next base: position 207,145 of record NZ_JANUEN010000012.1, on the reverse strand, counting down.
GCCCTCCCGAACCGATGGACGCGGAAGACCCGCTGTTTATCCTCTACACCTCCGGCAGCACCGGTAACCCCAAGGGCGTGCTGCACACCACGGGCGGCTACCTGCTCCAGGCGGCAATGACCTTCAAGTACGTACTCGATTACCGCGACGGTGAGGTGTTCTGGTGCACCGCCGATGTGGGTTGGGTCACCGGTCATAGTTACATCGTGTACGGGCCGCTGGCCAATGGCGCCACCTCGCTGATGTTCGAAGGTGTGCCGAGCTACCCGGACAGTTCGCGCTTCTGGCAGGTCATCGATAAACATCAGGTGAATATCTTCTATACCGCCCCCACCGCCTTGCGTGCATTGATGCGCGAGGGCCACGGCCCGCTGGAGACAACTTCCCGCGCCAGCCTGCGCCTGCTGGGCAGCGTCGGTGAGCCGATCAACCCGGAAGCCTGGGACTGGTACTTCAACGCGGTGGGCGAACAGCGTTGCCCTATAGTCGATACCTGGTGGCAGACCGAGACCGGCGGCATCATGCTCAGCCCGCTGGTCAGCGCCCAGCGCATCAAACCAGGTTGCGCCACCCAGCCGATGTTTGGCGTACAGCCCGTGCTGTTGGATGAACAAGGCAAGGTCATCAGTGGTGCCGGCAGCGGCGTACTGGCGATCAAGGCCAGTTGGCCGGGGCAGATTCGCAGCGTCTACGGCGATCCGCAGCGTATGGTCGACACCTATTTCAAACCCTACCCCGGCTACTATTTCACCGGTGACGGCGCGCGTCGCGATGAGGACGGCGACTACTGGATTACCGGGCGTATCGACGATGTGATCAACGTGTCCGGCCACCGTATCGGCACCGCCGAGGTAGAAAGTGCGCTGGTACTGCATGACCAGGTGGCCGAGGCCGCCGTGGTGGGTTACCCCCACGACGTCAAGGGCCAGGGCATCTATGCCTTCGTCACCCCCATGAATGGCGTCGAACCCAGCGATGCGCTGAAAAAACACCTGCTGGAACTGGTCAGCAAGGAAATAGGCAGCTTTGCCAAGCCCGAACTGATCCAATGGGCACCGGCCTTGCCGAAAACCCGATCCGGTAAGATCATGCGCCGGATTTTGCGCAAGATCGCTTGCAATGAACTGGATAGCCTGGGTGATACCTCGACCCTGGCCGACCCCAGCGTCGTCGACGGCCTGATCGACAAACGCCTGAACCGATAGGAAAACCCGAGTCGCCATGGAATTTATCCGCAGCCGTATCGAAACCCAGTTGATGAGCCTCACCGGCTTGTCACTGGGCCAACTGGACCTGGAAAACCCCAAGGGCGATCCAGGCCTGTTCGGGCCGGACTCGGTCAGCTGGCAAGTCCATGGCGACTTCAGCAGCATGCTCATCGGCGGCATCAGCGCTTTGATGCTGCAAGCCTTGCACCCATTGGCCCTGGCTGGCGTGTGGGACCATTCGAATTTTCGCCAGGACATGCTTGGGCGTTTGCGGCGGACCTCACAGTTCATTTCCGGCACCACGTTCGGCTCGCGCAAAGACGCCGACTGGCTGATCGAAAAAGTGCGCACCATTCACCTGCAGGTGGTTGGCCATACCCCGGACGGGAGGCCTTACGCGGCCAGCGATCCAGAGCTGCTGACCTGGGTGCATGTGGCGGAGGTGAGCAACTTTCTTGCTGCCCACTTGCGCTATCGCAACCCGCACCTCTCTGGCCGTGATCAGGACCGTTACTACAGCGAGATCGCCGTCGTCGCAGAACGGCTGGGCGCGCAGCATGTGCCGCATTCACGGCACGAAACTTCCGATTACCTTGAGAATATCCGCCCGCAATTGCTGTGCGACGAGCGCAGCCGCGAAGTGCTGCGCCTGTTGCTGAACGCTCCCTCCCCCAGCACGCTGGCCAAGCCATTTGGCGCCTTGATGATGCAAGCCGGGATCGACCTGCTGCCGGACTGGGCCAGCACACTGCTCGATCAGCACCAGAGCCCGCTGCAACGCCAGATGATCCGCGCCGGGGTCAAGCGCAGCGCGCCGTTGTTGCGCTGGGCGATGCGCAATGGTTCGGTGCAGCGTGCACACCGGCGGATGGGGTTGATGTAGGCAACGCGCCATAGCTGTTAAACTCCGCGCCTTTATTTCCCCCATTTACCTAAGCAAGGCGCGCTCCATGTTTCCCTTGAATCAGGCGCTGCGCGCCGCCCTCGATCATCGCCAAGACCTGATCAACGAGCTGCACGCCCAGGGCACCGACTGCTATCGGCTGTTCCATGGCAGCCAGGAAGGCGCCGGCGGCCTGACCATCGACCGCTATGGCCCACAGTTACTGGTGCAAAGCTTCCATCAGTCGCTGGAGACCGCCGACCTGCTGGACCTGCACCAAGTGATCAACCAGTACATGGGCCTCGAGTTGCTGCTGGTATACAACGACCGCTCCCGCGGCAACTCGCGTGTCGATCGCGAAGATTCGGTATACCGCGCAGAACCTGCCGCGCTGGAAGACCTGGTGGGCCACGAATGGGGCCTCAATTACCGTGTACGTGGGCGCCACGCTGGCCAGGACCCGCTGCTGTTCCTTGACCTGCGCAATACGCGCGGATGGGTCAAAGACCACAGCGCCGGCAAAAGCGTATTGAACCTGTTTGCCTACACCTGTGGGGTGGGCCTGAGCGCCGCTGCCGGTGGTGCGCGCGAGGTATGCAACCTGGACTTCGCCGAGGGCAACCTGGCGGTGGGACGTGAAAACGGTCGACTCAATCCACAGCTTCCCACCATGGAGTTCGTGCAATCGGATTACTTCCCGGCGATTCGCCAACTGGCCGGGCTGCCGATCACCCAACGTCGCGGGCAGAAACTGCCGAGCTACCCGCGCCTGGAGCAGCGTCAATATGACCTGGTGTTGCTCGACCCGCCTGCCTGGGCCAAGAGTGCCTTCGGTACGGTCGACCTGCTGCGTGACTACCAGAGCCTGCTCAAGCCTGCACTGCTCGCTACAGCCGACAATGGTGTGCTGATCTGCTGCAACAACCTGGCAAAAGTCAGCCTGGAGGATTGGCGTGAACAGGTTTTGCGTTGTGCGCAAAAGGCTGGGCGTCCGGTGCGGGACTGGAAAATCATGACGCCAGGCGCGGACTTTCCCTCACAGGACCACCAGCCACCGCTGAAGACTCTGATACTTCAACTGTAAGAAGCATCCTAAAGGCCCAGTTCTTCGGAACCGAAAACCCGTGCCATACTCCAAGGCACTCCTGTTTGACATAGATGGCGCCGCCCCATGCCCAAAGGATTGATTCGCGCCGCTGGCGCCTTGTTGACTGCCCTCGCGTTGTACAGCTTGCTGGGCTTTCTGATTTTGCCTGGCATCGCCCTTCGCATTGCCAACCAACAGTTGGCCAATTACGCCACAGTGCCAGCGCGCATCGAACGGATCGAACTTAACCCGTTCAGCCTGGAAGTAACGGTGTGGGGCTTGAAGATCGGCGAGCCCGGTAAGGAACAGGTAGGTTTCGAACGGCTTTACGCCAACCTGCAGGTCGATAGCCTGTGGACCCGCGCCCTGCACCTGGCTGATGTGCAACTGGACAAGCCCAAGACCGAGTTGTTGTTCGACAAATCAGGCCAGCTGAATCTGGCGCAGTTGTTCAAGCTGCCACCGAGCGAGCCTACCCCTGCTAACCCCGACGCCAAACCGTTCCCGCTGCGCGTCGACAGCATCAAGCTGGCCGGCGGTTACGTGCATTTTCAAGACTTGCGCCCCAGCGAACCTATCGAATTCCTCTACGACACGCTCGACTTCGAGCTGAAGAACCTCAGCACCCTGCCGGAAGACAATGCGGACATGACCTTGGTGGCCGCCGGCCCTGAAGGTGGGCAGATCGACTGGAAAGGCAACTTCAGCCTGGTGCCGATCACCTCCGAAGGTACGCTGAAGGTCACCGGTGGCAAGATGAAAGCCTGGTGGCCTTACGTGCGTGACGCCTTACCCCTGGTGCTGGAAGACGGCGTGCTCAACTTCAGTACCGAGTACAGGTTCAGCCTGGCCAAAGAGACCGAGCTGAACCTGACCAACACCGCCGCCAGCATCGCACCGTTCGCTATCAAGGCCCCGGATGGCCGGCCGTTGGTGCGCTTGGAGCGCTTGGACGTCAGCGAGACCACGGTGGACCTGGCCAAACAGCAGGTGGTGGTCGGCAAGATCCGCAGCAATAAACTCGAGACCTGGGCGGCTCGCGAAGCGGATGGGCAACTGGACTGGCAAAAACTGTTCGCCAGCCAGCCGAGCAAACCGGCCAAGGCGCCGGAGCCTGCCACTGCACCAGCCACGGCCGACTCGCCAAAGTCTGCACCCGTCGCCCCAAGTAAGCCCTGGCAAGTGCTGCTCAAGGATGTACAACTGCGCAACTACCAAGTGCACTTGGCCGACCGTCAGGCCAAACCAGCGGTAGCGCTGGAGCTGGGCCCGTTGAACATCGACGTGCAGAACTTCGACAGCCTCAACCAGAGCCCCTTTACCCTGAAGGTCGACACCGGCCTGGGCAAGCAGGGCAAGATCCAGGCGACCGGCACGGTCAACCTCAACCCGGTCAGCGCCAGGTTGAAGGTCAATACCAGGGACATCGACCTGCGAGTCGCACAGTCCTATATCAGCCCGTTTATCCGTCTGGAACTGCGTAGTGGCATGCTTGGCAGCGACCTCGACGTGAACCTGAAAAGCACCGATCCCCTGGCGCTGCAGGTCACCGGCCGCGCGCAGGTCGACCAGTTGCACACCCTGGACACCCTCAAGACCCGCGATTTCCTCAAATGGCAGCGGCTGGTGCTGGAGGGTGTGAACTACCAACACGGCGACAGCCTGACGATCAACAAGGTCAACCTTCTGCAACCGTATGCGCGGTTCATGATCAACGATGATCGCACCACCAACGTCGACGACTTGCTGATCCCGCAGCCAACCGACAGTGGCGCCAAATCGTCAGCCAAACCTGCCCCGAGTAAAGACAAGCCGCTGGGTATCCATATCGGGCAGATTGCGATCAACGACGGTTCGGCCAACTTCGCCGACTTCAGCCTCACCCCCAACTTCGCCACTGCGATCCAACAGCTCAATGGGCAGATCGGCACCATCGACAGTCGCCAGGCCAAGCCGGCGAGCGTTGACATCAAGGGCAAGGTGGACCGTTATGCACCGGTCACCATCAAAGGCAGCGTGAACCCGTTTGACCCGATGGCGGCGTTGGACATCGCCACCAGCTTCAAACGTGTCGAGTTGACCACGCTGACGCCTTACTCGGGCAAGTTCGCCGGCTTCCGCATCCGCAAGGGCCGCCTCAACCTTGACCTGCACTACGTGATCACCAAGGGCCAGTTGAAGGCTGAGAACAAAGTGGTGGTCGAGCAATTGCAACTGGGCGAAAAAGTCGACAGCGCCGATGCCGTGGACTTGCCGATTCGTCTGGCAATCGCCTTGCTCAAGGACAGCGATGGCAAGATCTCCATCGAACTGCCCGTATCCGGCGACCTGAATAACCCGCAATTCAGCGTGATGCCAATTGTGTGGCAAACCCTGCGCAATCTGGTGGTACGAGCGGCCACTGCGCCGTTCAAGTTTATTGGCGGGTTGGTCACCGGAGGCGGAGCGGAGGACCTGGGCAGCGTGTCGTTCGCGGCGGGCTCCAGCGAGTTGAACAAAGACGCCGAAGGCGCCCTGAACACCTTGGCCAAGGCGCTGAAAGAACGCCCTACTCTACGCCTGGAAATCGAAGGCACGGCCGCAGCTAGCAGCGACGGCCCATTCCTGGCGGCCCAGCGGCTGGAGCGGGAATACCAATACAACTACTACAAAATGCTGCAGCGCCGTGGCGAGAAAGTCCCGGCCCAGGCGTCCTTGCTGGAAGTCCCTGAGAGCGAAAAAGCACCCTTGCTCGAAGGTATTTACCGTACCCGCTTGAAACAGCAGCCTCCCGCAGAATGGAAGGACCTGAGCAGCAGTGAGCGCTCTGCCAAGTTGAAAGAGGGCGTCATCAGGTTCTGGAGTGGCAGTGACGTGCTGCTGCGCCAGTTGGGCCAGGACCGTGCAAGCACCATCAAGGACTACTTGGTAGATAAAGCGCAGCTGGAGGACGACCGGGTTTACTTCATTGACGCGCAACTGGGCCAGGCAGAGAAAGATGGTCGGGTGATAACGCAGATGCATCTGGACGCCGAGTAGGCGTCAACGCCAAGCCGCTACCGCACTGATTTCCCGCCCCAAATAGAACAGGCCCCGACACAGAAGTGCCGGAGCCTGTAATGACCACATCCGTGTGGTCGGTCGCATGAAAATTAGAGGTGCATTGAGTGGATATCTAACTCACTCGCCGCCGCCGCTAGTTCAGACGAGTTCTTGAGCGTTACTCTGCTTTCAGGCCATCGGCCGATACAGCTTTAACGCCTTTGATTTTCTTGGTGATGTTCACCGCGGTCGTTTTCTGTGCCTCAGTCACAGCGACCGAAGAGGACAGGGAAACTACACCCTTGTTGGTTTCGACTTTGATGTCGGTACCAGGAATGCCTTTCTCGGTTACCAGGTCAGCTTTGACTTTGGTGGTGATCCAGGTATCGGAGGTTGCGCCTTTGGCGTCAGCCGCTGCGCCTTTGGTCTTGTCGATGTTGTCTGCCTTGGTAGCGCCGCCAGCCAGCAGGCCGTCAGCAGAAACTGCGGTTACACCTTTGATTTTCTTGGTGATCGCTACGGCAGTTTCTTTCTGCGAGTCCGAAATGGCTGCGGTCGAAGACAGGGAAACCACACCTTTGTTGGTCTCAACCTTGATGTCCGACCCAGGAATGCCTTTTTCAGTCAGCAGATCGGATTTAACTTTGGTGGTGATCCAAGTATCCGAAACGCTTTCTTTCGCCTTGGTGGCCTCACCAGCCGCCAGGGTCATTGGAGCTTGGGAAGTCTGAGCAAAGGCCACGTTAGCACCCATGGCCAGGGTCAGAGCGGTGGCAGTAGCGAGAGCGAACTTCTTCATACGAGTAACTCCTGTTTTATTGAAAGTCTGCAGTGTGTGAACCTTGATGCTGCAGCGTTAACAGGGTTATTGCAGGCAGTGTGCCAAGTCTCGAACGCATATTAAATCCTTAAAAATCATGCACTTATAAAAATCCCCTAATTTCGGAATCGTGCAATTTGCATGAAGGCGATCGTGCCTGCGTGCAAGTTGCGGTTTCTTGGATTTACTAAGCGTCTGATTTTTCGACATTTTCCTTCAGGCATAAAAAAAGGACTCCGAAGAGTCCTCTTTTTCAGCGTGAAGCCTGGGGTAATTAAACGCCCGAAGCCTTGGCTGCTGCTACGTCCTTGATGGACAGCTTGATACGGCCGCGGTTGTCCACGTCCAATACCAGCACTTCCACTTCCTGGCCTTCTTTCAGAATGTCGGTCACTTTCTCAACGCGAGCGTCGCTCAGCATGGAGATGTGAACCAACCCGTCTTTGCCTGGCAGGATGTTGACGAATGCGCCGAAGTCGACGATGCGCTCAACCTTACCGACGTAGATCTTGCCGATCTCGGCTTCAGCGGTGATGCCCAGGACGCGCTGACGTGCAGCTTCTGCAGCTTCCTTGGTTTCGCCGAAGATCTTGATCGAGCCGTCGTCTTCGATGTCGATCGAAGCCTTGGTCTCTTCACAGATCGCACGAATGGTCGCGCCGCCTTTACCGATAACATCACGGATTTTGTCGGTGTCGATTTTCATCGCGATCATGGTCGGAGCATTTTCCGACAGTTCGGTACGGGACTGACCAATGATCTGGTTCATCTGACCGAGGATGTTCAGGCGCGCTTCCAGGGCTTGGCCCAGGGCGATTTCCATGATCTCTTCGGTGATGCCCTTGATCTTGATGTCCATCTGCAGCGCGGTAACACCTTTGGCGGTACCGGCTACTTTGAAGTCCATGTCGCCCAGGTGGTCTTCGTCACCCAGGATGTCGGTCAGGATGGCGAACTTCTCGCCTTCTTTAACCAGGCCCATGGCGATACCGGCCACCGGTGCCTTCATCGGCACACCAGCGTCCATCAGAGCCAGGGAAGCACCGCAGACCGAAGCCATGGAGCTGGAACCGTTGGACTCGGTGATTTCCGACACAACACGGATGGTGTACGGGAACACGTCAGCAGCAGGCAGCATGGCCTGGACCGAGCGACGGGCCAGACGGCCGTGACCGATTTCGCGACGACCGGCACCACCCATGCGACCACACTCGCCCACCGAGAACGGAGGGAAGTTGTAGTGCAGCATGAACGGGTCTTTTTTCTCGCCTTCCAGGGTATCCAGCAACTGTGCGTCACGGGCAGTACCCAGGGTCGCGACGACCAGGGCTTGGGTTTCGCCACGGGTGAACAGTGCCGAACCGTGAGTCTTCGGCAGAACGCCGACTTCGATGTTCAGCGGGCGTACGGTGCGAGTGTCGCGGCCGTCGATACGTGGCTTGCCGTTAACGATGTTTTCGCGAACGGTGCGGTATTCGATCTCACCGAAGGCTGCTTTGACTTCGCTGGAAGAAGGCTGGCCTTCTTCGCCGGAAAGCTTGGCAACAACCTGATCCTTCAGCTCACCCAGGCGAGCGTAACGATCGGCCTTGACGGTGATGGTGTAGGCGTCGGAGATCGCTGTGCCGAACTCGGAACGGATGGCGCCCAGCAGTTCGGTGGCTTCAGCTTGCGGAGCCCAGGCCCATGTAGGCTTGGCAGCTTCGGCAGCCAATTCTTTAACAGCGTTGATCACAACCTGGAACTCGTCGTGAGCAAACAGTACGGCGCCCAGCATCTGGTCTTCGGTCAGCTCTTTGGCTTCCGATTCAACCATCAACACGGCTTCCGAAGTACCGGCAACGACCATGTCCAGGCTCGACGCTTTCAGTTGCTCGTAAGTCGGGTTCAGCAGGTAACCGGTGCTTTCGTGGAAAGCAACGCGGGCTGCGCCGATCGGGCCATCGAAAGGAATACCGGAGATGGCCAGGGCAGCCGAGGTACCGATCATCGCAGCGACGTCCGGATCGGTCTTCTTGCTGGTGGAAACGACGGTGCAGACAACCTGCACTTCGTTCATGAAGCCTTCTGGGAACAGCGGACGGATCGGACGGTCGATCAGTCGGGAAGTCAGGGTTTCTTTCTCGGAAGGACGACCTTCACGCTTGAAGAAACCGCCAGGGATCTTACCGGCAGCGTAAGTCTTTTCCTGGTAGTGGACAGAAAGAGGGAAGAAGCCTTTGCTTGGGTCGGCGTGCTTGGCGCCAACAACGGTCACCAATACGGTAACGTCGTCGTCAACGGTAACCAGCACTGCGCCGGAGGCTTGACGGGCGATACGGCCTGTCTCGAGGGTAACGGTCGACTGACCGAACTGGAATTTTTTGATAACCGGGTTCACGGTGTCCTACCTTCTTTGTGGCTCTTGGGGAACTTGTCTTCTTGCGAAATTCTTGGGCAATGTCGGGAATCGGCCCAACCCTTGTCCAGGGGTAAAACGTGTATCCAGATAAAACTTGAGGCTGGGAGCCTACCATGGGCCAGTGGGAATCCCACTGACACACGGCAGACAACCAACCTCTAGCGCAATCGCTGATTAGCGACGCAGACCCAGGCGACCGATCAGAGCCTGATAACGACCCAGATCCTTGCCTTTCAGGTAGTCCAGCAGCTTACGGCGCTGGTTTACCATGCGGATCAGACCACGACGGGAGTGGTGATCTTTACCGTTGGCCTTGAAGTGACCTTGCAGCTTGTTGATGTTGTGGGTCAGCAGTGCAACTTGCACTTCTGGCGAACCAGTGTCACCAACAGCTTGCTGATAGTCAGCTACGATTTGTGCTTTTTCTTGAACGTCGAGAGCCATGAGGCAATCCTTTTTTCAGGAAACCACCCAAAGGGCAGTCTCAACAGGCCAGGGACAAATCCCTGTATCTAAAAATGAGTGTTGACCGTGCCTGTTAACAGCCACACTCGTTCGGTCATTCTGACCGAATCAGTCGACGTGGCGCGATGCGCCCGTCTTCGCTCACTTCACCGATACCGATAAAGCGACCGTTATGATCCTGTACCCGCACCATGCCGAACTTCGGGGCATCCGGGGCGCGTACCGGCTGACCGTTAAGCCAGTAGAACGCGCTGTGCTCCGAAAAGTGCAGCAATGGCCAATCCAGCAAACCGCTGTCCGATGGCATCAGGAAGCGATCAACCGCTTCGTTGCCGCCTTCAGCGTGTACCGCTTCCAACTCTTCCAGCGTGACCGTCTGGGCCAGGCTGAAAGGTCCTGCCTGGGTGCGTCGCAGCTCTGCAACATACGCGCCGCAACCGAGCTGTTCACCAATATCTTCCACCAGGGTACGGATATAGGTGCCTTTGCTGCAGTCCACGGCCAGACGTGCGGTGTCACCTTCACAGGCGAGCAATTCCAAGCGCGCAATAGTAACAGAACGCGGTTCGCGCTCCACTACTTCGCCCGCACGTGCCAACTTGTAAAGGGGTTGCCCATCACGCTTGAGAGCTGAGTACATCGGCGGTATCTGACTGATTTGCCCACGAAAAGCAGGTAAAGCAGCTTCGATATCAGCACGACCAACGGTCACGTCGCGAACCTGCAAAACATCACCTTCGGCGTCTGCCGTGGTGGTGGTCTTGCCCAGTTGCATCAGGGTTTCGTAACCCTTGTCGGAGTCGAGCAGGTATTGCGAGAACTTGGTGGCCTCGCCAAAGCACAACGGCAGTACGCCGGTGGCCAGGGGATCGAGGCTGCCGGTATGTCCGGCCTTCTCGGCATTGAGCAACCAGCGAACCTTCTGCAACGCGGCATTGGAGGTAAAGCCAATGGGCTTGTCGAGCAGAATGATGCCGCTGACGTTGCGACGGATACGTTTGACCTGAGCCACCGCTTACTCCTTGGCGTCTTCAGGTGTGGATGGGTGCTGGCTGTCTTCAGCCACGGCGCGCTCGATCAGTGCCGACAGGTGCGCGCCACGCACGACGCTTTCGTCGTAGTGGAAGTGCAACTGGGGCACGCTGCGCAACTTCATTTCACGGGCCAACTGCATGCGCAGGAAACCTGCGGCCGAGTTGAGCACCTTGATGCTTTGCGCGATTTCTTCGCTGTTGTCCTGCCCCATCACGGTGATGAAGATCTTCGCATGACCCACGTCACGACTCACTTCAACGGCAGTGATGGTGACCAGGCCAACGCGCGGGTCTTTAACTTCGCGACGGATCAGTTGGGCCAGCTCGCGCTGCATCTGATCGCCGATACGCTGGGTACGGCTGTATTCTTTTGCCATGTCTTGTTACCTGTTACTGCCACACGGTGGAAACCCATGGGGTCTGAAAGCGGCAAACGCCCGGCCTGACAAAAGCCAGACCGGGCGTTGCGTTTAGAGTCCGTACGCGTTGCGGGGCATTTGCATGCCCACACACAGCGTGGCTCCGGAAGTGCGCGAGTTAGAGGCTGCGAGCAACCTGAACCTTCTCGTAGACTTCGATCTTGTCGCCAGCCTTGACGTCGTTGTAGCTCTTGACGCCGATACCGCATTCCATGCCGGCACGCACTTCGGAAGCGTCATCCTTGAAGCGGCGCAGGGATTCCAGCTCGCCTTCGAAGATAACGATGTCTTCACGCAGTACACGGATTGGACGGTTACGGTACACGGTACCTTCGATAACCATGCAACCGGCGATCGCACCAAATTTCGGCGAGCGGAACACGTCACGTACTTCGGCGATACCCAGGATGTTCTCCCGGACGTCGCTGCCAAGCATGCCGGTGAGGGCTTTCTTGACGTCTTCGATGATGTCGTAGATGACGTTGTAGTAACGCATGTCCAGGCCTTCCTGCTCGACAATCTTGCGAGCGCCAGCATCGGCACGCACGTTGAAGCCAAACAGTACAGCGTTGGAAGCCAGTGCCAGGTTGGCGTCGGATTCGGTGATACCACCGACACCGCCACCCACAACACGCACTTGCACTTCGTCGTTACCCAGGCCATTCAAGGCGCCGTTCAACGCTTCGAGGGAACCACGAACGTCAGATTTGAGGACGATATTAAGCGTCTTCTTCTCTGCCTGGCCCATGTTCTCGAAGATGTTTTCCAGCTTGCCGGCGTGAGCGCGAGCCAGTTTGACTTCGCGGAACTTGCCTTGACGGAACAGAGCCACTTCACGGGCTTTCTTCTCGTCAGACAGCACGCTCATCTCGTCGCCGGCGTCCGGAGTACCGTCCAGGCCGAGGATCTCGACAGGGATGGAAGGACCGGCTTCCTTGATTGGCTTGCCGTTCTCGTCGAGCATGGCACGTACACGGCCATAGTTCGAACCGACCAGTACCATATCGCCTTGACGCAGAGTACCGTCTTGAACCAGTACGGTTGCAACCGGGCCACGACCTTTGTCGAGACGCGACTCAACCACAACACCACGACCTGGGGCCGACGGGGTTGCTTTCAGCTCAAGTACTTCAGCTTGCAGCAGGACAGCTTCGAGCAGTTCGTCCACGCCAGTACCGACTTTCGCCGAAACCGAAACGAACGGCGTATCACCGCCCCACTCTTCAGACGTCACGCCATGAACCGACAGTTCGCTACGGATGCGATCGAGATCGGCGCCCGGCTTGTCGATCTTGTTCACGGCAACAACCAGAGGAACACCAGCGGCTTTAGCGTGCTGGACAGCTTCAATGGTCTGCGGCATCACGCCGTCGTCCGCTGCAACAACCAGGATCACAATGTCAGTCGCCTTGGCACCACGGGCACGCATTGCGGTAAACGCGGCGTGACCAGGGGTGTCGAGGAAGGTGACCATGCCGCGCTCGGTTTCAACGTGGTACGCACCGATGTGCTGGGTGATACCACCGGCTTCGCCAGCAGCTACCTTGGCACGACGGATGTAGTCGAGCAGCGAAGTCTTACCATGGTCAACGTGGCCCATTACGGTCACGACTGGCGCACGGGAGAACGTCTCACCTTCAAACTTCAGGGACTCTGCCAGGGAATCTTCCAGGGCGGTGTCGCTGACCAGGGTCACTTTGTGGCCCAGTTCTTCGGCTACCAGTTGAGCAGTTTCCTGATCAAGCACCTGGTTGATGGTCGCTGGAGTACCCAGTTTGAACATGAACTTGATGATTTCAGCTGCCTTGACCGACATCTGGTTGGCAAGGTCGCCAACAGTGATGGTCTCGCCGATCTGCACATCACGCACGACAGGGCCGGTTGGGCTCTGGAAACCGTGGGCGTTGCGTTTCTTCAGCTTGGCCTTGCCACGACCACCACGACGGAAGCTATCGCTTTCTTCGTCGGTAGTACGTGGGGCAACGCGTGGAGCAGGCGCTTTCTCTTTGACCGAAGCACGATGCGGAGCGTTTTTACGCTCGCCATCGCCACCACCACCGCGACGATTGTTATCGTCGGCACGTGGTTTATCCGGACGACGAGGTTCGTCACGCTTGCGGGCATCAGCTGCAGGCGCTGGTGCTGCGGCAGCCGGAGCAGCCTCACGCACAGCCTCTACAGGAGCGCTAGGCGCGGCGACTGCTTCAGTGGAAGCAGTTTGCGCAGCAGCAGGCTGGCGACGCGCTTCTTCTTCAGCGCGACGCTTGGCTTCTTCTTCAGCCTTCTGACGTGCAGCATTTTCTACTGCGCGACGTTCTTCCAGTTCGCGTTTGCGCTCGGCTTCAATTTCTTCCGGGCTGCGCTGTACGAAGACTTTCTTCTTACGTACTTCAACGCTGATGCTCTTGCTACCCGCAACACGCAGGGTGCTGGTGGTTTTGCGCTGCAATGTAATCTTGCGCGGTTCTTCCACTTTCGCCTTGTGGCTGCTCTTCAAGTGAGTCAGCAAAGACTGCTTCTCACTATCGCTCACACCTTCATCGGCGGCGGTGTGCGGCAGACCTGCCTCACGCATCTGCTGCAACAGGCGCTCTACCGGTGTTTTGACCTCATCGGCCAGTTGTTTCACCGTGACTTGCGTCATGCACTTCTCTCCTCAGGCCGCGCCTAATTACTCGAACCAATGGGCTCGGGCGGCCATGATCAACTTGCCGGCACGATCATCGTCAATGCCGTCGATGTCGAGCAGATCGTCAATAGACTGCTCGGCCAGGTCTTCGCGGGTAATTACGCCGCGCACCGCCAGTTCCATCGCCAAATCCTTGTCCATACCCTCAAGCGAGAGCAGGTCTTCGGCCGGATGGGCGTCTGCCAGCTTTTCCTCAGTAGCGATGGCTTTAGTCAACAAACGATCCTTGGCCCGAGCGCGAAGCTCGTTGACGGTGTCTTCGTCAAAGCCGTCGATGTTGAGCATTTCTTCCAACGGTACGTAGGCAATCTCTTCCAGGCTGGTAAAGCCTTCATCTACCAGCACCTGCGCCAGGTCTTCGTCGACTTCCAACTCGTCGATGAAGTTGCGCAGGATGTCACCGGTTTCAGCTTGCTGCTTAGCCTGGATGTCCGATTCGGTCATCACGTTCAGGGTCCAGCCGGTCAACTGGCTGGCCAGACGCACGTTCTGACCACCACGACCAATGGCCTGAGCCAGATTGTCTGCGCCAACGGCGATGTCCATTGCATGGGCATCTTCGTCAACGATAATTGCCGCCACTTCAGCCGGCGACATGGCATTGATCACGAACTGCGCCGGGTTATCGTCCCATAGGACGATGTCCACACGCTCACCGCCCAATTCGCCCGACACTGCCTGAACGCGCGAACCGCGCATACCGATGCAAGCGCCTTGCGGGTCGATGCGTTTGTCCTTGGAGCGGACCGCGATCTTGGCACGTGAACCCGGGTCGCGGGACGCAGCCATGACTTCGATCAGGCCTTCGGCAATTTCCGGCACCTCGATACGGAACAGCTCAATCAGCATTTCCGGCGCAGTACGCGACAGGATCAACTGAGGGCCACGGTTCTCGGTGCGGATTTCCTTGAGCAGCGCACGCAAACGCACGCCGACACGGAAGGTTTCGCGAGAGATGATGTCTTCGCGGGCCAGCAACGCTTCGGCGTTATTGCCCAGGTCGACGATCACATTGTCGCGGGTAACTTTTTTCACGGTGCCGGAGATGATTTCACCCAGGCGCTCGCGATAGGCGTCAACGACTTGAGCGCGCTCGGCTTCACGAACCTTCTGCACGATGACCTGCTTGGCGGTCTGTGCAGCGATACGGCCGAACTCGATGGATTCGATCTTTTCTTCGACGACATCACCGACCTGGGCGCCTGGGTGCGTTTCAGCAACCTTGCTCGGCCAGGTTTCGATGGCCGGATCATCAAGATCGGCTTCTTCAACGACCGTCCAGCGACGGAAAGTTTCATAGGCACCAGTGTGGCGGTTGATTTCCACACGCAGATCAACTTCGTCTTCAAAACGCTTTTTGGTAGCAGTGGCCAGGGCCAGCTCCAGCGCTTCAAAAATCACGTTTGCCGGTACACCCTTTTCATTGGATACCGACTCAACAACCAGCAGTACTTCTTTGCTCATCGTACGCCTCGCCTTTCGCAAGCCATTGGATCCGCGGGATCCGCGTCTCAGTCAAAACTGGGAATAATGTTGGCCTTGTCGATCATATCGATCGGCAACAGGAACTCATGGTCTTCTACCTGCACCACTACATCCTGTTCTTCTACACCGCGCAGAAGGCCCTGAAAGTTGCGACGCCCTTCGAACGGGGATCGCAGCTTGATCTTCACTTGTTCACCGGCAAATTTTGCAAACTGATCAATAGTGAACAGTGGGCGTTCCATGCCTGGCGAGGAAACTTCGAGGGTGTATTCAACGGAGATAGGATCTTCAACATCCAGAACACCGCTGATCTGACGGCTGACAATGGCACAATCGTCCACCAGCACACCGCCCTCTTTATCGATATAAACGCGCAACATTGAGTGGCGACCTTGAGCCGAAAACTCAATACCCCAGCATTCATAGCCTAGGGCCACGACCACCGGGGCCAACAAGGCCTGCAACTCTTCTAGCTTGCTCGACACCTGAACCCCCTCGTGCATGTATGTGCATGCTGTGCAAAATAAAAAAATGGGCGAAACGCCCATCCTTGAAACGCCGTCGAACAGCGGCGTTGAAAGTGTCCAGCTAACAAAAAGCCCCTTAAAAGGGGCTCCGCTAAAACTGGTTGCGGGGGCCGGATTTGAACCGACGACCTTCGGGTTATGAGCCCGACGAGCTACCAGACTGCTCCACCCCGCGACAAAGCTGGGGCGGAAGTATACGACCGATCCCTTACAGGGTCAATGTAACCTTCCACCTACAAGAAAGCCCGCAACAGCGGGCTCTCCTGATAATTGGTACCGAGAAGGGGACTCGAACCCCTACACCCTATGGGCACAACCACCTCAAGGTTGCGTGTCTACCAATTCCACCACCTCGGCAATACAGCACTTACAACCCTTCTTACTTCTGCTCTTGAGCTGGAGGTACGTCAGTCGCTGGAGTAGCCGACTTTTGCTCTTGAAGCACCGGGACATCATCAGAAGCCGGTTTTGCTTTTGGCACTTCCAACACCGCTGGGTTTGGCAAACCTACTTGAGTCAGCGCATGAGCTTTCTCTTTAGCAAAGTAACCTAACCCTAAGCTGGTTATGAAGAAACCGGCGGCAAGTATAGCAGTAAACTTACTAAGAAAGGTAGAGGTACCTTGGCTTCCGAACACAGTATTTGAAGCACCTGCACCGAAAGACGCACCAGCATCCGCACCTTTACCCTGTTGCAACAAAACCAGGGCAACTACGCCCAAGGCAGCCAACAGATGAAAAACGACTACGACTGTTTCCAGCATTTTTTCAGTTTCCCGCGGCGCGACAAATCGCACCGAACTCATCTGCATTCAGGGAAGCTCCACCAATGAGCCCCCCATCGATATCCGGCATGCCGAACAGTTCGACCGCATTGGCCGCCTTCACGCTGCCGCCGTATAGAAGCCGCACACCTTGTGCGACGTCAGAATTCTCTGCCGCTAACTGAGCGCGGATGGCTGCGTGCACATCCTGCGCCTGTTGCGGTGTAGCAGTCAGCCCGGTACCAATGGCCCAGACCGGCTCGTAAGCAATTACCGCCTTTGCGAACGCACCAACACCCAGCTCCTCGATGATGCTGCCAAGCTGACGCGAGACAACCTCAAGAGTCTTGCCCGATTCACGCTGCTCAAGGGTCTCCCCAATACACAACACCGGAATCAAGCCACAAGCCTGTGCCGCTGCGAACTTGCGATTGAGCGTCCCATCACGCTCGCCCATCATCTGACGGCGCTCGGAGTGCCCGACAAGCACATAGGAACAACCCGCATCAACCAGCTGACTCGGTGCAATCTCACCGGTCAACGCACCTTGCATGGCTTCCACCGCAGAATTCTGCGCGCCGACCTGAATCGACTTACCTTTCAAGCCATCAACCACTTGGGTGATATGCAAGCAAGGCGGGAACACCGCGATATCAGCACCGCTAGGCAAGGCCAAGTGACGAAGGCCATTGATCAGCTCAGCGACACTGGCGCGGGTACCGTGCATCTTCCAGTTACCAGCTACCATAGTGCGACGCATGCTGTACCTCGTCGGTCAAAGTGGGCGCAGATGTTACCCAACCACATCATCACTGGCAAGCCGAATTCAGGCGCAAACTTCAGTTACCAGTTTTGCCAGGTCCTCGGCATGGCCGCGAACCTGTATTTCGTCGTCACCTTCGACCATAACGCGCACCAAAGGCTCTGTGCCAGACTTGCGCAGCAATACCCGTCCACGACCAGCCATTGCCAGGGTCGCGCGTTCGCAAGCCTCTTTGACAGCAGGGTGCTCGATCGGGTTTTCCCCGCCTGCGAAACGCACGTTAAGCAATACTTGCGGGCATTTGCGCAAAGCCTGACGCGCCTGAGCCAGGCTCTCTTCGCGGCGACGTAAAGCCAATAGCACCTGCAACGCCGCAATAATCGCGTCACCGGTGGTAGTGTGCTGGAAGCACACCACGTGCCCGGAGTTCTCACCACCTACCTGCCAGTTACGCTCCAGCAGTTCGGCGATCACATACCGGTCACCGACATTGGCGCGAACAAAAGGAATACCCAGGTCTGCCAACGCCAGCTCAAGCCCAAGGTTGCTCATCAGCGTACCGACGACACCGCCTTGCAGCTTGTTACGTTCATGCAGGTCCCGGGCAATGATGAACAACAGATCATCGCCATCGACCACGGCACCCGTGTGGTCAACCATCAGCACGCGGTCGCCGTCACCGTCGAAGGCAATCCCGAGGTCGGCATGCTCTGCCAGGACAGCTGCTTGCAACTGCTCCATATGGGTGGAGCCGCAGTTTTCGTTGATGTTCAATCCGTTGGGCTGAGCCGAAAGCACTGTCACGTCTGCGCCCAGCTCCTTGAATACGCTTGGCGCGACTTTGTAGGTCGCACCATGGGCGCAGTCGACGACAATCTTCAGGCCGGCAAAATTGGTACTGGTTGGCACACTGCTCTTGCAGAACTCGATATAACGACCGGATGCGTCATTGATGCGCGACACCTTGCCCAGCTTACTGGACTCGACCACGGTCATCGGCGCATCCAACAGCTCTTCGATCATCAGCTCAATCTCATCCGGCAACTTGGTGCCCTGACCGGAGAAGAACTTGATGCCGTTGTCGTCATGTGGATTGTGCGAAGCACTGATCACAATACCGGCCTCAGCGTGAAAGGTACGCGTCAGGTATGCAATAGCGGGCGTCGGCATTGGCCCCAGCAACATCACATCGGCGCCTGCGGCGGATAAGCCGGCCTCAAGCGCTGATTCAAACATGTACCCCGAAATTCGGGTGTCCTTGCCCACCAGGATGCGGCACGCCCCCATGCTGCGGAACGCCATACCCGCCGCCCATCCAAGCTTGAGCATGAAATCAGGAGTAATCGGAAACTCGCCGACCCGACCACGGATACCGTCGGTGCCAAAGTATTTTTTAGTCATAAGTGCTCCATCATTCTTATTCGGCTGATTCCACAGCTGCAATCATGCGCACCACATCCAGGGTCTCAGCAACGTCATGCACACGCAAGATGCGCGCACCCTTGGTCACCGCAAGCGCCGCCAGTGCAAGACCGCCGTACAACCGCTCACCCACCGGGCGATTCAATGCCAGCCCTATCATGCTCTTGCGCGAAACACCGACCAACAGGGGCCGACCAAGGGCATGCAAGGACTCCATGTGTTTGAACAAACTCAAATTGTGTTGCAGGGTCTTGGCGAAACCAAACCCCGGATCAAGGATGATCCTTTCCGGCGCAATACCTACCGCAGCGCATTGGGCAACCCGCTCGGAGAGAAAACCACTCACCTCACCAACCAAGTCATCATAGTGCGGGCTGTCCTGCATATTGCCGGGCTCACCCAGCATATGCATCAAACACACCGGCAAACCGGTAGCTGCAGCTGCATCCAGAGCGCCGTCGCGCCGCAGGGAGCGCACATCATTGATCAAGCCGGCCCCCAATCGCGCAGTCTCACGCATTACGGCCGGGGTAGAGGTATCCACCGAAATGATCACATCCAACTCTCGAGCGATGCGCTCGACAATCGGCGCCACGCGCTCCAACTCCTCCAGAGGGGAAACAACACGAGCACCAGGCCGCGTCGATTCACCGCCTACATCAATCAAGGTCGCACCGGCCGCCACCATGGCTTCTGCGTGACGCAATGCAGCATCAAGCTGGCTGAAGCGGCCACCATCGGAAAAGGAGTCAGGGGTTACATTAAGAATGCCCATAACATGTGTATGGGCCAAATCAAGAACCCGGTTGCCGCAAGGCAACCGGGGGGAGGACGAAGCAAAAGTCATTTCAAACCTTAATGGTCAGCTGCCGGGCCACCGATTGGGGTTTCAGGACGTTCGTTCTGAACCACTGGCGGAGTGCCAGAGGTGCCCGAGCCGCCTTCCCAATCGCGTGGCTCACGAGGCGTTCGACCGGCCATAATATCGTCGATCTGGTCCGCATCGATGGTCTCGTACTTCATCAGCGCATCAGCCATTGCATCCAGCTTGTCGCGATTATCGGTCAGAATCTGCTTGGCCGTACCGTAGCACTGGTCAATGATACTGCGCACTTCAGAGTCGATCAGCTTGGCTGTCTCACCGGAGAAACTGGCGTTTTGACCACCGCCGCCACGCCCCAGGAATACTTCACCTTCTTCCTCGGCGTACATCAAAGGACCGAGTTTTTCCGATAAGCCCCACTTGGTCACCATGTTTCGCGCAATTTGGCTGGCGCGCATGATGTCGTTGGAAGCCCCAGTGGTCACACCGTCGAAGCCCAAGGTCATCTCTTCAGCGATTCGACCACCGTACAGCGAGCAGATCTGGCTGATCAGCGCACGCTTGGAGAGGCTGTAACGATCCTCTTCCGGCAGGAACATGGTGACACCCAACGCACGACCACGAGGAATGATCGACACTTTGTAGACCGGGTCGTGCTCAGGCACGACGCGCCCCACGATGGCGTGACCCGCTTCGTGATACGCAGTGTTCTGCTTCTCTTTTTCGGACATGACCATGGATTTGCGCTCAGCGCCCATCATGATCTTGTCTTTCGCCAGCTCGAACTCTTTCATTTCAACGATGCGCTTGCCGGTACGGGCTGCAAACAGCGAAGCCTCGTTCACCAGGTTAGCCAAATCAGCACCCGAGAACCCCGGGGTACCACGGGCAATCACAGCCGGTGCAACGTCGTCGCCCATCGGCACTTTGCGCATGTGCACTTTCAGGATTTGTTCGCGCCCACGGATGTCCGGCAAGCCAACCACGACCTGACGGTCAAAACGGCCTGGACGCAACAACGCAGGATCGAGCACGTCCGGACGGTTGGTCGCCGCGATGACGATGATGCCGTCATTCATTTCGAAACCATCCATCTCGACCAGCAACTGGTTAAGGGTCTGCTCACGCTCATCATGACCACCGCCCATGCCAGCACCACGATGGCGACCAACGGCGTCGATTTCATCGATGAAGATGATGCATGGCGCATGCTTCTTGGCCTGTTCGAACATATCGCGAACTCGGCTCGCACCGACACCGACGAACATTTCGACGAAGTCAGAACCGGAAATGGTGAAGAACGGTACCTTGGCTTCGCCGGCAATCGCCTTGGCCAGCAAGGTTTTACCGGTACCTGGAGGGCCGACCATCAGCACGCCGCGAGGAATACGGCCACCCAGGCGCTGGAATTTGCCTGGATCGCGCAAGAACTCAACCAACTCGCCGACTTCTTCCTTGGCTTCATCGCAACCCGCTACGTCAGCCAGGGTGGTCTTCACCTGGTCTTCAGAGAGCAGGCGCGCCTTGCTCTTGCCGAAGCTCATCGGTCCGCCCTTGCCTCCCGCACCGCCCTGCATCTGGCGCATGAAGAACATGAACACGGCAATGATCACGAGGATCGGGAAGCTTGCCACCAAGAGTTGAGTCCAAATGCTCTGCTGCTCAGGCTGCTTGCCTTCGACAACCACGTGGTTATCCACCAGGTCACCGATCAGGCCGTTGTCCTGGATTGCCGGACGAATGGTCTTGAAGCTGTCGCCATCGTTGCGTTTGCCGGTGATCACGTAGCCATCAACCGCTACGCGCTCGACCTTGCCATCCTTAACTTGCTGGATGAAGTCGGAATAGTTGAGGGTCTGCGGCTCGTTAGGGCTGGAGAAGTTGTTCATCACCGTCACGAGGACAGCCGCGATGATCAACCACAGGATCAGATTCTTTGCCATATCGTTCAATTAACTACCCTCTGAAGCAAGCTCCGCTACTGGCGCGCGCTTCGCATGATATTCACCGGCCTAACTTACTACATTACCTACAACTCTGGCAGGCGCCGTCTGTAACCCTTTGTGAAACTTTGACTACACAATATTCGTAAAGCTTCGTGACGAAAGCGATATAAAAAAACCTATCGCCCTCCTCGAATTCCTCAAAAACGCTCTTCACTCTCCGCGCCTTCGACACCGCGGAAGCCGCGGCACAGCAGATATTGCTCTCTGGACCTGTCCCGGGAAGAGTCAGGTTTACGCGTCTGCACCTTGTCGAACAACTTGCGGATGTTCTTGTGGTACTCGTCGAAACCCTCTCCCTGGAACACCTTCACCAGGAAATCGCCACCGGGACGCAACACCCGACCCGCCAAATCCAGCGCCAACTCGCAAAGGAACATGGCCCGGGGCATATCAACGGCCGGTAATCCACTCATATTGGGGGCCATGTCGGAAATCACAAGGTCTACCTGCGAATTTCCCACAGCCTCAAGGATCTGGGCGAGCACCGTGTCCTGGGTAAAATCGCCATGAACAAAGGTCACGTCCGGGATGCTGTCCATCTCCAGGATGTCGGAAGCGATCAGGCGACCTTGACCACCAATCAGACGACTGGTCACCTGGGACCAACCACCAGGGGCCGCGCCAAGATCGATAACGCTCATGCCTGGGCGAATCAGCTTGTCCTTGTCCTGGATCTCCAACAGCTTGTAGCTGGCCCGGGAACGATAGCCATCCTTTTGCGCCTTTTTGACGTAAGGATCGTTGAAATGCTCTTGCAGCCACTTAAGGCTAGTTTTGGAACGGGCCACGGGCCACCTCGAAAATAAAACGGGTCGTGATTAACTGGGCGGTCCCGGACTCGCTCGGGTAAACTGGCCGCCGCTTTTTACAAGATCAGACGCAGGGGTCAGATTATGCCGCTCACTCAAGAGCAGAAGAAACAGTACAAATCCATTGGCCACCATCTGAAACCAGTTCTGATTGTGGCTGACAACGGTTTGACTGAAGGTGTGTTAGCCGAACTTGAACGCGCACTGGGCGATCACGAACTGATCAAGATCAAGGTCAACATCCTTGACCGCGAAGCGCGCCTGGCCGCCATTGCAGAACTGTGCAAGGTTGGCAAAGCAGACCTGGTTCAGGTCATCGGCAAGATGGCACTGCTGTATCGCAAGAACTTCAGCGTCAACAAGCAACTGTCGAACGTACACCGCTTCAAGTAACACAAAGGGTCACGGGCGTGCTTCGCGCGCCCCGCCACTCCATCCTGGAGCAGGCTGTATAACCAGCACCAGGCCGGAGAACCCTAGCACAAGATAGCTGAATAGCTGCCAGCGCAACGCTTCCGGCAGCCAGACATGCACAATGCAATACATTGCACATGCATACAGCGCCATCAACAGCAGTTGGCCGCGAATATCCCGCCACAAACTCTCCAAGCCTTCAGCCTTGACCAGCACCAACGCCTGAAGCGCTACGCACGCCGCCGCGAATCCCACCAGCAGCGCACTCAATAATCCATCGATCTCATCGATCAGCAACGGGGCCAGGCCAATCAGGCCCAGCGCCGGCAATACACCAATATGCAATAGCCACACACCACCCACCCAAAGCATCTGGGCAAGCTGCCAAAGCATGGCGCCCGCACGAAGCGGGCGCCGCCTTTCAGACGTGACGAACTTCAACAATCTCGTACTCGATCACACCGCCGGGCGTTTTGACAGACACCACATCACCCTCCTCCTTGGCGATCAAGGCACGGGCCAGTGGTGAGCCGACGGAGATTTTGCCGAGTTTGAAGTCAGCCTCGTCCTCTCCCACGATGTGGTAGACCACGCTCTCGTCAGTCTCAACGTTGGCGATCTCCACGGTGGTACCGAAAATCACCTTGCCAGTGTGCGGAATAGTCGTGACGTCGATGATCACCGCATTCTGCATACGGCCTTCGATATCACGGATCCGCGCCTCGACCATACCCTGCTGCTCACGAGCAGCGTGGTATTCGGCGTTTTCCTTCAAGTCACCCAGCTCGCGGGCCGTACCGATGTCCTGGCTCAGCTTTGGACGTACGACCTTGGTCAGATGGGCGTGCTCCTCTTCCAGGGCCTTGGCGCCTTGGACGGTCATTGGGTATTTGATCATGCCTTCAATCCTGCGTGTAGATCCTGCAAGCGACGCACGGTCTTTTCCGGACCGAACTTGAGCGCTTCGCAGATAGCTTCGCCAGCAGCAATAGTGGTGGTGCAGTAGATCTTGTGCTGCAAGGCATTACGGCGAATGGAGTAGGAATCCGCGATCGACTGGCGACCTTCGGTGGTGTTGATAATCAGCGTGACTTCGTCATTCTTGATCATGTCGACCACATGCGGACGGCCTTCCGTCACCTTGTTCACGCGGCGCACTTTCAAGCCGGCCGCTTCGATCAGCTTGGCGGTCCCGGCAGTTGCCACGATTTCAAAGCCCAAGTTGATCAGATCACGGGCCACGCCTGCAACCAGCGGCTTATCATCATCACGCACGCTGATAAACGCAGTACCGCCGGTCGGCAGCACTTCGCTGGCGCCCATCTGGGCCTTGGCGAAGGCTTCACCGAAGGTATCGCCCACGCCCATCACTTCACCGGTGGACTTCATCTCTGGGCCCAGGATCGGGTCCACACCAGGGAATTTGGCAAATGGGAACACTGCCTCTTTCACACTGTAGAAGTTCGGAATGATTTCCTTGGTGAAGCCAATTTCCTTCAGAGTCTTACCCGCCATCACACGCGCAGCGATCATGGCCAGGGACACGCCGATGCACTTGGAAACGAACGGCACGGTACGCGAAGCACGTGGGTTGACTTCAATGACGTAGATGTCTTCGCCTTGCAGCGCCAACTGCACGTTCATCAGGCCGACAACACCCAACTCCAAGGCCATTTTCTTGACCTGTTCGCGCATCTCGTCCTGGATATGTGCAGGCAACGAGTAAGGCGGCAGCGAGCATGCGGAGTCACCGGAGTGAACGCCCGCCTGTTCGATGTGCTGCATGATCGCGCCGATGACCACGTCGGTACCGTCGCAAACCGCATCCACATCCATTTCGATGGCGCAGTTGAGGAAGTGGTCCAGCAGCACCGGGCTGTCGTTGGACACTTTTACTGCATCACGCAGGTAACGCTTGAGCTCTTCTTCTTCGTAGACGATTTCCATCGCCCGGCCGCCCAGCACGTAGGACGGACGCACCACCAGCGGGTAGCCGATCTTGCTGGCGGCGCGGATGGCTTCGTCTTCGCTGCGCACGGTAGCGTTTGGCGGCTGACGCAGGTTCAGGCGTTCAACCATTTGCTGGAAACGCTCACGGTCTTCGGCACGGTCGATGGCGTCAGGGCTGGTGCCGATAATTGGTACGCCAGCGGCTTCCAGGGCACGCGCCAGTTTCAGCGGGGTTTGGCCGCCATACTGGACGATCACGCCTTTTGGCTTCTCGACGCGGCAGATTTCCAGCACGTCTTCCAGCGTTACCGGCTCGAAGTACAGACGGTCGGAAGTGTCGTAGTCAGTGGAAACAGTTTCCGGGTTGCAGTTGACCATGATGGTCTCGTACCCGTCTTCGCGAAGCGCAAGGGCGGCGTGTACGCAGCAATAGTCGAATTCGATGCCCTGGCCGATACGGTTCGGACCACCGCCCAGGATGATAATCTTGTCGCGGCCCGACGGCGCAGCTTCGCACTCTTCCTCGTAGGTGGAGTACAGGTACGCAGTGTCGGTGGCGAACTCGGCAGCACAGGTGTCAACGCGCTTGTAGACCGGGAAAATATCCAGTTTGTGACGATGCGTGCGCAGGTTCTTCTCGGTCACACCCAGCAGCTTGGCCAGACGCTGGTCGGAGAAGCCTTTACGCTTGAGGCGGAACATCAGGTCGCGGTCGATAGACGACAGACCGAGGGTCTTGACCTTCTCTTCTTCCTTGATCAGATCTTCGATCTGCACCAGGAACCACGGATCGATCATGTTCATGCCGAAGATGTCTTCGACGGTCATGCCGGCACGGAAAGCATCGGCCACGTACCAGATGCGCTCGGCGCCCGGCACGGTCAGCTCTCGCTTGAGGATGCTCATGCTTTCCGGATTGCTCAGGTCAAGCTTCTCGTCCAGGCCGCAAACCCCCACTTCCAGGCCACGCAGGGCTTTCTGCAGGGACTCCTGGAAAGTCCGGCCAATGGCCATGACCTCACCCACGGACTTCATCTGAGTGGTCAGACGCGCGTCGGCTTTCGGGAATTTCTCGAAAGCAAAACGCGGCAGCTTGGTGACAACGTAGTCGATAGACGGCTCGAAAGACGCCGGCGTCGCGCCGCCCGTGATTTCGTTTTGCAGTTCGTCCAAGGTGTAGCCGATAGCCAGCTTGGCAGCGATACGCGCAATCGGGAAGCCGGTAGCTTTCGATGCCAGCGCCGAAGAACGCGATACACGCGGGTTCATCTCGATCACGACCATGCGGCCTGTGTCCGGGCAGATGCCGAACTGAACGTTGGAACCACCGGTTTCAACGCCGATCTCACGCAATACCGCCAACGAGGCGTTACGCATGATCTGGTATTCCTTGTCCGTCAGGGTCTGCGCCGGAGCAACGGTGATCGAGTCGCCGGTGTGCACGCCCATCGGGTCGAAGTTTTCGATGGAGCAGACGATGATGCAGTTGTCCTTTTTGTCGCGGACAACCTCCATCTCATACTCTTTCCAGCCGATCAGGGATTCGTCGATCAGCAGCTCTTTGGTCGGCGACAGATCCAGGCCACGCGCGCAGATTTCTTCGAACTCTTCACGGTTGTAAGCAATGCCACCACCGGTGCCGCCCATGGTGAAGGACGGACGGATAATGCACGGGAAGCCCAGCTTTTCGAGAACTGCGTTGGCCTCCTCCATACTGTGGGCGATACCCGAGCGCGGGCAGTCAAGGCCGATGGACTTCATCGCCTTGTCGAAGCGCGAACGGTCTTCAGCCTTGTCGATGGTGTCAGCGTTGGCGCCGATCATCTCTACACCGAACTTTTCCAGGACGCCTTCGCGCTCCAGGTCCAAGGCGCAGTTCAGCGCAGTCTGGCCGCCCATGGTCGGCAGCAGTGCGTCTGGACGCTCTTTCTCGATGATCTTGGCAACAGTCTGCCACTTGATCGGCTCGATGTAGGTGGCGTCGGCCATGTCCGGATCGGTCATGATGGTAGCCGGGTTGGAGTTCACCAGGATGACGCGGTAACCCTCTTCGCGCAGGGCTTTACAGGCCTGGGCGCCGGAGTAGTCGAATTCGCAGGCCTGGCCGATCACGATCGGGCCAGCGCCGAGAATCAGGATGCTTTTTATGTCTGTACGTTTTGGCATGGGTTTGTCACTCAAATCCGCAGGTCAGTCGGCAAGCCGTCTTGAACAATCTTCGAAGAGCCTGCGGGGGCCGCCAAGGTAGGGGCCGCCCGCAGGCAGCTCAGTCAGCGTCGCTTGGCCATCTCATTGATGAAACGGTCGAACAGCGGCGCTACGTCGTTCGGGCCCGGGCTTGCTTCAGGATGGCCCTGGAAGCTGAACGCGCTCTTGTCAGTGCGCTCGATGCCCTGCAGGGAACCGTCGAACAACGACTTGTGAATCGCGCGGACATTGCTCGGCAAGGTCGCTTCATCCACCGCAAAACCGTGGTTCTGGCTGGTGATCATCACAACGCCAGTGTCCAGGTCTTGCACAGGGTGGTTGGCGCCGTGATGGCCATGACCCATTTTCAGGGTCTTGGCGCCGGAGGCCAGCGCCAGCAACTGGTGACCAAGGCAAATACCGAACACCGGAATCTCGGTCTCCAGCACTTCCTTGATGGCCTGGATGGCGTAGTCGCAAGGCTCCGGGTCACCCGGGCCGTTGGAAAGGAATACACCGTCCGGTTGCAGGGCAAGCACGTCGCTGGCTGGGGTTTGCGCCGGCACCACGGTCACGCGGCACCCACGCTCGACCAGCATACGCAGGATGTTGTACTTGACGCCGTAGTCGTATGCGACCACGTGATACGGCAGGTCAGCCACTTCGATAGTTTCGTGGCTGTCGGTCTTCAAGTCCCAGACGGTGGAGCGCCACTCGTACTGTTCCTTGGTGCTGACGACTTTCGCCAGGTCCATGCCTTTCAGGCCAGGGAAGCCTTGCGCTGCTGCAATCGCTGCTGCTTCGGAAATATTGTCACCGACCATGATGCAGCCGTTCTGCGAGCCCTTTTCACGCAGGATGCGAGTCAGGCGGCGCGTATCGATACCGGCGATCGCCACAACGTTGTTGGCTTTCAGGTAATCGGACAGCGACATCGTGTTACGCCAGTTGCTCGCAACCAGTGGTAGATCACGAATGACCAGACCCGCCGACCAGACACGATCAGACTCAACGTCTTCCGGCGTAGTACCGGTGTTGCCGATATGCGGATAGGTCAGGGTAACGATCTGTTGGGCGTAGGAAGGATCGGTAAGGATTTCCTGATAGCCTGTCATGGCGGTGTTAAACACCACCTCTCCAACGGTTTGACCGTCGGCTCCAATGGCTTCGCCGCGAAAAATGCTGCCATCAGCAAGGGCGAGTATGGCTGGCTTAGTCAAGAAGACCTCCCGTAAATAAAGCCTGAAAGGGCGATCGCAGGTTGTAAAAAAGCGGAGTGACGTATGGACACGTCACCCCGCTTCTTCACTGAATTATTCTGCGCGCTTTTAGTGGACACACTAAAGCTGTAGCTTACAGAAAAAGGCTTTTTTGGTCCACCGCTAATGAGCCTTAAAGGCAGGAGAATGCGACAGGACGTCGCTTAGCGGGTAAAAACGGGGCCTTAGGATAATCCTGGGGCCCCGTTTTAGCTACTGATTAGTGCAGATCCAACACATCGCGCATGTCGTACAGACCGGGCTCGCGACCTTCCAACCAAAGCGCAGCGCGCACCGCGCCCTTGGCGAATGTCATGCGACTGGAAGCCTTGTGAGTGATTTCCAGGCGCTCACCCTCGGTAGCAAACAATACCGTGTGGTCGCCTACAACATCACCACCGCGGACGGTCGCAAAACCAATGGTTTCACGCGCACGCGCTCCGGTATGCCCTTCGCGACCGTAAACCGCCACCTTGGACAGGTCCCGCCCCAGCGCATCGGCAATAGCCTCCCCCATGCGCAGCGCAGTACCCGACGGCGCATCGATCTTGTGACGGTGATGCGTCTCGATAATCTCGATATCCGCCTCATCCCCCAACACCCGCGCCGCCATGTCCAGCAACTTGAGCGACAGGTTCACGCCGACACTGAAGTTGGCGGCGAAGACGACGGGGATATCCTTACCCGCCTCATCCAACAACTGCTTCTGCTGAGCAGTCAAACCCGTGGTACCGATCACCATCGCCTTACCCGCCTTGCGGCAGAACGCGAGGTTTTTCAGCATCACCTCCGGCAGGGTGAAGTCGATCAGCACATCGAATTCGTCAGCCACCTGCTCCAGGCTACCTGACAATGAGACACCGATACGCCCCAGCGAAGCCAACTCACCCGCATCCGCACCGATCAACGTGCTACCGGGACGAACAATCGCCGCGGTCAGCCCAGAGGCCGGGGAGCGCTGCTGCACCGCCTCGACCAACGTCTTGCCCATGCGCCCGGCAGCGCCCATTACGGCTATACGTCGCATACTCACTTCCTTACAGGTCGCCGAAGAAGCGCTTCACGCCTTCGAAAAAGCCAGTGGTTTTCGGCGAATGCGTGTCATCGCCCTCCAGCGAACTGCGGAATTCCTCAAGCAACTCACGCTGACGGCGACCCAGATTGACTGGAGTCTCCACGGCCACACGACACATCAAGTCGCCAGCACCGCCACCGCGCACCGGAGCTACGCCCTTGCCACGGATACGGAACTGCTTACCGGTCTGCGTACCTTCAGGAATCTTGAGCTTGACCCGACCGTCCAGGGTCGGAATCTCCAATTCGCCACCCAGGGCTGCATCGACAAAACTGATCGGCACTTCACAGAACAGGTGCTTGCCGTCGCGCTGGAAGATCGAGTGTTCGCGCACATTGATCACCACGTAAAGGTCGCCCGTCGGACCACCCTGAGCACCGGCCTCACCCTCACCCGACAGACGAATACGGTCTCCGGTGTCCACGCCCGCCGGCACCTTCACCGCCAGGGTCTTGTACTCTTCGACGCGGCCTTCGCCGTGGCAAGAGTCGCACGGATCGGAAATGATCTTGCCCTGCCCATGGCAACGCGGGCAGGTCTGCTGCACAGAGAAGAAACCCTGCTGCATACGGACCTGGCCGATACCGCCGCATGTCGGGCAGGTAATCGGCGAGGAACCTTTCTTGGCACCCGAACCATCACACGGCTTACAGTTAACCAGCGTCGGCACGCGAATATTGACGCTGGTGCCGCGTACAGCTTCTTCCAGGTTCAGCTCCAGGGTGTAACGCAAGTCGCTGCCACGCTGGGCACCACCGCGCTGACCACCCCGGCCACCACCAAAGAAGTCACTGAATACATCACCGAAAATATCGGAGAAGTTCTGACCGCCAAAACCGGCACCGCCGCCACCCATGCTAGGGTCGACACCGGCGTGGCCATACTGATCGTAGGCCGCACGCTTGTTGGGATCAGACAGGCATTCGTAGGCCTCATTGGCCTCTTTGAACATGTCCTCGGATTCTTTGCTATCCGGATTACGGTCCGGGTGGTGCTTCATTGCCAGGCGACGGTAAGCCTTTTTCAGATCCGCCTCGCTGGAGCCGCGCTCCACACCCAACACTTCGTAATAGTCACGCTTTGCCATAAGTCTTTGCACTCTTAAGGACGTTCAGCCAGACCCTCCTGAGCCTGGCTAAACTCGTTGAGCCCCAATACAGGCCCGGACCCAACTCACGTCAATTCAACGATCCTGGTCATTACTACTTTTTAGCCAGGGATCCGGCCAAAAACGCGGTATTTATTGCTCGGAAAGCAGGAGCATCCCCGATCACACCGCCAACATCCGAACGCTGTCGCATGCTGTAAAAATTCGCATACCCCAGACACGCCAACGCGGGAGCAAGCTCCCGCGCGGCGACATCCTACCAGTCACCGCTTGATAGCGGTCAACCGGGCGACCAACTTACTTCTTGTCTGTAACTTCTTCGAACTCGGCATCGACAACATCGTCTTTAGCTTCAGGCTCTGCTTTCTGCGCAGCGCCATCGGCAGGCTGAGCCTGTTCGGCATACATTTTCTGAGCCACTGGCGCGGAAACTTTCGACAATTCTTCAACCTTGGCTTCAATATCAGCCTTGTCGTCGCCTTTAACAGCGGCTTCCAGGGCAACCACAGCAGCTTCGATGGCAGCCTTCTCTTCAGCGGTCACTTTCTCGCCAGCATCAGCGATCATTTTGCGCGTCGAGTGAACCAGTGCGTCACCCTGGTTACGGGCACCTGCCAACTCTTCGAACTTCTTGTCAGCTTCAGCATTGGTTTCAGCATCACGGATCATCTGTTGAATTTCTTCATCAGAAAGACCGGAGTTGGCCTTGATGGTGATCTTCTGCTCTTTGCCGGTAGCCTTGTCTTTCGCGCCTACGTGCAGAATGCCGTTGGCGTCGATGTCGAAGGTCACTTCGATTTGTGGCACGCCACGTGGTGCTGGTGGAATCTCAGCCAGGTCGAACTTGCCCAGGGACTTGTTCTGAGCAGCCTGCTTACGCTCACCTTGCAGCACGTGAATGGTCACAGCGCCCTGATTGTCATCAGCAGTCGAGAACACCTGGGATTTCTTGGTAGGAATCGTGGTGTTTTTCTCGATCAGCGCAGTCATCACGCCACCCATGGTTTCGATACCCAGGGTCAGCGGGCTTACGTCCAGCAGCAACACG
The DNA here is from genome assembly GCF_024809815.1 of Pseudomonas sp. BIGb0381. Taxonomy (NCBI): domain Bacteria; kingdom Pseudomonadati; phylum Pseudomonadota; class Gammaproteobacteria; order Pseudomonadales; family Pseudomonadaceae; genus Pseudomonas; species Pseudomonas sp. BIGb0381. Next base: position 175,479 of record NZ_JANUEN010000012.1, on the reverse strand, counting down.
TCTTTCACGTCACCGGCCAATACCGCGCCCTGGATGGCAGCACCCATGGCAACAGCTTCGTCCGGGTTCACGTCTTTACGTGCTTCTTTGCCGAAGAACTCGGTAACCAACTTCTGAACCAGCGGCATACGGGTCTGACCGCCCACCAGGATCACGTCGTTGATCGCACCAACGTCGATACCGGAGTCTTTCAGCGCAATACGGCATGGCTCAATAGTGCGTTGAACCAGATCTTCAACCAGCGCTTCCAACTTGGCGCGAGAGATCTTCACGTTCAAGTGCTTAGGACCGGTAGCGTCTGCAGTGATGTACGGCAGGTTAACGTCGGTCGACTGAGCGGAAGACAGCTCGATCTTGGCTTTTTCAGCAGCTTCTTTCAGGCGCTGCATCGCCAGCGGGTCACCCTTGAGGTTCATGCCGCTTTCTTTCTTGAATTCGTCAACGAGGTAGTCGATCAGACGAATGTCAAAGTCCTCGCCACCCAGGAAGGTGTCGCCGTTGGTGGCCAACACTTCGAACTGATGCTCGCCGTCCACTTCGGCGATCTCGATCACGGAAACGTCGAACGTACCGCCACCCAGGTCATAAACGATCACGGTGTGATCGCCTTTAGCCTTGTCCATACCGTAAGCCAGAGCAGCTGCAGTCGGTTCGTTGATGATACGTTTTACGTCCAGGCCCGCGATGCGGCCGGCGTCTTTGGTCGCCTGGCGCTGGCTGTCGTTGAAGTAGGCCGGAACGGTGATCACCGCCTCAGTCACTGTCTCACCCAGGTAATCTTCGGCAGTCTTCTTCATCTTCTTCAAGATTTCAGCCGAGATTTGCGGTGGCGACATTTTCTGGCCATTTACTTCAACCCAGGCGTCACCGTTGTCAGCCTTGGCGATCTTGTAAGGGACCATCTTGATGTCTTTCTGTACGACTTCTTCGTCGAACTTGCGGCCGATCAGGCGCTTCACCGCGTACAGAGTGTTATGTGGGTTGGTCACAGCCTGGCGCTTGGCCGACTGACCAACGAGGATTTCACCATCGTTGGCGTAAGCGATGATCGACGGCGTAGTACGCGCGCCCTCGGCGTTTTCGATTACTTTTGCAACGCCGTTTTCCAGAACGGAGACGCAGGAGTTGGTGGTCCCCAGGTCAATACCGATAATTTTGCCCATGATTTACTCTCCCGAAACTTGAATTTGGTTGCCGCAGCAGTGGTGGCTAACTGCGGTAGCACTTAAACGCTTGACTTATAAATGGGGGCCTTGCGGCGGATTTCAAGCCTGCTCATCAATAGAAGGTGCAACGGGTGCAGGAGCCTTGCTCACTACCACCATTGCCGGGCGCAACAGGCGGCCGTTGAGCTGATAGCCCTTCTGGAACACTTTCAACACACTGTTGGGTTCGAGGTCGTGGCTTTCTTGCATGGCCATGGCCTGGTGATGCTCAGCGCTGAACGGTTCGCCGCCTTGCGGATCAATGGCTTCGAGCTGATAACGCTTCAGGGTGTCCTGAAACATTTTCAGGGTCAGTTCGATCCCTTCGCGCATCGGGCGGATGTTTTCGTCATCCGGGTTGGACAACTCAAGGCCACGCTCCAAACTGTCAATAATTGGCAGCAGGTCGCCCGCGAACTTTTCCAGCCCGAACTTGTGAGCTTTTTCTACGTCCTGCTCGGCACGGCGGCGGACGTTCTGCAGATCGGCGGCAACACGCAAAGACTGATCCTGCGCAGCGGCCAACTGCTCTTCGAGCACTTGCACACGAGTTGCCAGTTCATCACCGACAGCCGAATTGGCGTCTGGAGTTTGCGTATCCTGCGTCTGTTCGTCAGCCATAGATTTCTCCTTTCAAAATCATGCGCGAACTCAACTCGCGCTTCTGTTCCGGTATATGGGGCCACAATTTCCAGGTTCAAGGGCGCAGGCGCTACCAAAAGCCTTTGGCGTGCCCCAGATCAACTTCTGGCCCGAACATTCTCCTTTGCACTAAAAAACCTGAGTAACCGAGCAAATTGAGCTAAGCATCAGGATTGTCAGCCCAGAACAAAACACTGTATAAATAACCAGACCTAAAGCCTGGGAGCGGCCGTCATGCTCGTGCACCTGTCTGTACACAACTACGCCATCGTTGAACATCTGGATCTCGAACTGGATCGCGGGATGAGCGTAATCACAGGCGAAACCGGCGCCGGCAAGTCGATCATGCTCGACGCCCTGGGCCTGACCCTGGGCGACCGTGCCGACAGTGGCGTGGTGCGCCCCGGCGCAGACAAGGCCGACATTCTGGCCACCTTCGACCTCGCAGACATCCCCGAAGCCGAGGCCTGGCTAGCCGAGCGCGACCTTAATAATGACGGCCCGTGCATCCTGCGCCGAGTCATCACCGCCGAAGGGCGCTCACGCGGCTATATCAATGGAACGCCCTGCCCCCTTGGCGACCTGAAAGCCCTGGGTGAGTTGCTGATTGATATCCATAGCCAGCATGAACACCAGTCCCTGCTCAAAACCGACACCCATCGCCGCCTGCTCGACGAATACGCTGGCGCCACTGACCTTGCCCGGCAGGTACAACTGGCTGCCCAGCGCTGGCGCCAGACCCGGCAGGAGCTGGAGCGACTGTCCAATTCCGGCGACGAGCAACGCGCCCGCCACCAATTGCTCAGCTATCAGCTTGAAGAGCTGGAAAGCCTGGGTCTTGGCGAAACCGAGCTGGAACAACTGGAACAGGAACACAAGAACCTCACCAACGCCGAAACCCTACTGGGTATCTGCCGCCAGGTGGTGGAGCAATGCAGCGAGAGCGATTCCGGCAATGTGCTCAATGCGCTCACGGCCAGCCTCAACCGACTATCCAGTGTTAACAGCGCCTCAGGCCCACTGAGTGAAGCCACCACCCTACTGACCAGTGCGCAAATCCAGGTAGAGGAAGCCGTAGGCGAACTCAATCGCTTTCTTGATCATTTCGACGCCGACCCGGCGCGCCTTCAGGAGATAGAAGAGCGCCTGGACACCATCTATACCCTGGCGCGCAAACATCGAATCCAGCCCACCGAAGTGGCAACCATGCAGCAAAAACTGCTGGATGAAATCGAGACCCTGAACGCAAATGACGAATCCATTGAGCGACTGGGCGAAGAGTTCAGCTCTTTTGCCCGCCACTATCAGGAGAAGGCCCGCGAACTGAGCGATCTGCGCCAACAGGCCGCCACCAGCCTGGCTGGCGCCGTCGAGCAGGAAATTCAGCGCCTGGGCATGCCGGGCGGGCGCTTTAGCATCGAGTTGCGCACCAACGCCAGCAATGAGCTGCAACCCTACGGCCTGGAGCAGGTAGAGCTACTGGTCAGCGCCAACCCTGGGCAACCGCTCAAGGCTCTGGCAAAAGTGGCGTCTGGTGGTGAGCTATCGCGAATCAGCCTGGCGATCCAAGTGATTACCGCGCAAACCTCACGGGTACCGACACTGGTGTTCGATGAAGTAGACGTAGGTATCGGTGGCCCCACTGCGGAAATTGTTGGTCAGTTACTGCGCCGCCTGGGGGATCGCGGCCAGGTGCTGACCGTCACTCACTTGCCACAAGTGGCGGCTCAAGGGCATCAACACTTGTTTGTGCACAAGGTGAGAAACAGCGATGCGACACACACTGCGGTATCCAAACTGAACAAGTCGGAGCGCGTAGAAGAAGTGGCACGGATGCTCGGAGGGATCGACTTGACCAAAGAGTCTTTGGCACACGCGAAGAAAATGGTCGTAGCCGCTAAGGCTTGAGCCGAACTTTTCCCTATTATAGAAAGCACGAAGGCGACCCTAGGGTCGCCTTCGATCGTTTCGCAGAGCAATTCTGCGTCGTTTTTACTTTTTCTTACGGATGTACAACACGAGATTGTGGTCGACCAAATCGAATCCATGCTCCTCAGCAATTTCGTGCTGGAGCTTTTCGATTGCAGGGCTGGTGAACTCGATAACCTCATTGGTATCCAGGTCAACCATGTGATCGTGATGACCACCGTCAGCCAATTCGAACACTGCATGACCGCCGTCGAAATTATGACGAACCACCAGCCCTGCGGCTTCAAACTGGGTCAGTACACGGTAAACCGTGGCCAGGCCGACGTCCTCGTTAGACTCCATCAGCGCCTTGTAAACATCCTCGGCACTCATGTGGCGCTGCTCAGCAGAATCGAGCATTTGTAGAATCTTGACTCGTGGCAGAGTCACTTTAAGACCGGCTTTGCGTAGTTCGCTATTTTCAACCATGGTTAGCTTTCTCGCGGATGCTGCTTCGCAGCTTCTCTTAATACGGGTATGATCGGCGTTTACGTTGTCCCAGCCAAGATAGTGGAAGTCGCCCACCGATGCAAAACACCAAGCTCTTGCTAACCAGTTTCACCCTTGTGGGACTGCTCGCACTCGCCGGTTGTTCATTCCCCGGGGTTTACAAAATCGACATCCAGCAGGGCAATGTCGTCACGCAGGACATGATAGACCAGTTACGCCCGGGAATGACCCGACGGCAAGTACGGTTTATTATGGGCAATCCCCTGCTGACCGACACTTTTCACGCCGATCGCTGGGATTATCTCTATAGCCTGCAACCTGGTGGCGGTGAACGCCAACAGGAGCGCGTCAGCGTCATTTTCAATGGCAATGACCAGCTTGTCAGCCTGTCGGGTGATTTCATGCCAGGCGTAAGCCGCGATCAAGCACTGCTCGGCAACGATAACGGCGCGAATGTGACTGCACCTGTGCAGGAAAGCGAGAAGCCGAAGTCCGAAGTACCAGCCAAGCCAGGCTCCTTGCTCGACAAGATCCAGAAAGACGTCGACGGGGTCGAAACGGTCCCTGTCCCGACGCCCCAGCCTCTGGACACCAGCCCGCAGTAACATTGTGGCGCATATAAAAAGCCCGGCATGCCGGGCTTTTTGTTACCTGTCCTGTCGTTCAGCCAGCCTATGGATTCTGCCGCTTTGCCAACGCCGCCTTGGCCGCACGCAGTCTGCGCACTTCTTTAGGATCCACAAGCAAGGGCCGATAGATTTCAATGCGATCGCCCGATTGTACGGGACGCACCTCAGCATCCGTGACGACCCTACCGAATACCCCCAAAGGGCAATCAGCCAGATCCAGCTCAGGAAACTGCACAGCCATCCCTGACAACTGCACTGCCGCGCGCAAACTGGTTCCCGAAGCCACCGTCAACGCCAGCAAAACCTGGCGATCCTCGGCGGCATATACCACCTCAATCTCAACCATGCAGCTGCTTGGCTCGCTGGCAGAATGCATCCACCAGGGTATTGGCCGCCTGATTGAACAACGGCCCCAATGTCGCCCGCACAATCGGCCCAGCGTAATCAAACGACAGGTCCAGGCTGATCTTGCACGCCTTGTCGGTAAGCGCCTTGAACACCCACACACCATGCAGCTGGGTAAACGGCCCTTCCTGCAGATTCATCTCAATGGACTTGCCCGGCACCAGTACATTACGCGTAACGAAGTGCTGACTGAGTCCGCCTTTCGCCACCCCGACACTGGCAACCATATGCTCATCACTGCTTTCCAGCACCTCGGCAGTTGAACACCAAGGCAGGAATTCCGGGTAACGCGCCACGTCGTTGACCAGATCATAGAGCGCCTGCGCCGGATAGGGCAGCAGGGCCGAACGTTGAATATGCGTCGTCATGTGTGCGTGATTTCCACAGCTGAGCGGCAAACATCGCGAAAGAACAGTCGGATCCGCGAAAGAAAAAAACCAAAGAACTGCCCGTATTGTCCGGGATTCGACCAACACGCTCAAGCACGCAGGTTGACCGTAGCCGACACGCTCGCAACTCCCTATAATGCCGCCCCTATGGCTAAACAAAAGAAACACCCCACAGGGACCATCGCGCAAAATAAAAAAGCGCGACACGATTACTTCATCGAACATCGGTTCGAGGCTGGTCTGGTCCTGGCCGGCTGGGAAGTAAAGAGTCTGCGTGCCAGCAAGTTGCAACTGGTCGACAGCTACGTATTGCTCAAGGATGGCGAGGCATGGCTGCTCGGCAGTCATATCACCCCGTTGACAACCGCGAGCACCCACGTGATTGCCGACCCGGTGCGCACGCGCAAACTATTGCTCAATGCCCGCGAACTGGAAAAGCTCGCCGCAGCCGTACAACAGAAAGGCTACGCCTGTATCTGCCTGTCCTGGTATTGGAGCAAGCATCTGGTCAAGTGCGAGATCGCACTGGGCAAGGGCAAGAAGGAATACGATAAGCGTGATACAGAGCGCGAACGCGATTCCAACCGCGAACTGCACCGCGCCGTGCGCAACAAGGGCAAGGAAGAATAATCCTTGTAACTATGTAGCCTCGGGACTTCCCCCCGGCTACATCCCCTTGCGCCGTTCCGCACGCGCCACGCGCTGAACCTCCTGACGCACTTCCTCCAACACTTCCTGCACGTACTCCAGGTGACGTGTCGAGACGTCTCTCGCCTGCTCGGCCCGCCCCTCAATAATCGCCAGGTACAGTTCCCGGTGCTGGCTGATCAGCATGTCACGGGTCTCTGTACGCTGCTGATACATGCCACCAATGTTGGTCACCACGTTACGCTTGAGCAGGTCGAACAAACCGCGAATGGTGTGCAACAACACCGCGTTATGACTGGCCTCCGCAATAGCCAGATGGAACCTCGCATCCGCAGCACCCTCCTCGACTCGACTCACTTCATCTACGCGGGTATAGCAATCCTGTAGCGCGTCGAATGCAGCGGTCAGCCGCTCACGGTCGACCTCAGTAGCTCGCAATGCTGCGTAATAAGCACAGGACGCTTCAAGGGTCTGACGAAACTCCAGCAGGTCACGCTGGGCCTCGGGATTGTTTTCCAACAGGTGCAACAGCGGGTCGCTGAACGTCGAGCCCAGTGACTCGGCAACATAATTGCCCCCACCCTGACGGCTCACCAACAAGCCCTTGGCCGCGAGTTTCTGAATCGCCTCCCGCAATGAAGGACGCGACACACCAAACTGCTCAGCCAAAGCGCGCTCGGCCGGCAAGCGTTCACCCGACTTCAGCGTGCCCTCAAGGATCATCCCCTCAAGCTGCTCGACAATATCGTCAGACAAACGGCGCTGACGCACCTGATCAAACCCCATAACTCGCTCTCCATCATCCCGACCACTCGCCGGGCCCTCTATTCTGGCCTATCGCCGCCCTTCCAGCACCTATCAGAACCGCTTCGACTCACCCAGCCAGATCATCTCGCCCACCGACCTACGACCAAAGTTTCGCGAGCGGCAAATTGACACATCTTCAGAAGGCTTTTAACCTAGCCATCAGCGATTGTAAATTGGTATTACCAATTATCCAAATCGACTATGAAGTGCCTGACCAACAACAATTAGGGGCCACCCCATATGCAAACCTGGCAACAGCTCTACAGCCCGCTCGGCAGCCTCGGCCTGTCCGCATTGGCCGCCGTTATTCCGATCGTGTTCTTCTTCCTGGCGCTGGCCGTGTTTCGCCTCAAAGGCCACGTGGCCGGCAGCATCACCCTGGCGTTATCGATACTGGTGGCGATCTTTGCCTTCCAGATGCCAGTGGACATGGCGCTGGCCGCTGCCGGTTACGGTTTTGCCTATGGCCTGTGGCCTATTGCCTGGATCATTGTCGCGGCGGTGTTTCTCTACAAACTCACCGTCAAGAGCGGCCAGTTCGAGATCATCCGCAGCTCTGTCCTGTCGATCACCGATGACCAGCGCCTGCAGGTGCTGTTGATCGGTTTCTGCTTCGGCGCATTCCTGGAAGGTGCCGCCGGTTTCGGCGCGCCCGTGGCAATTACCGCCGCACTACTGGTAGGCCTGGGCTTCAACCCATTGTACGCAGCCGGCCTGTGCCTGATTGCCAATACCGCGCCCGTCGCCTTCGGGGCCCTGGGAATTCCAATCATCGTGGCAGGGCAAGTGACCGGAATCGATGCTTTCAAGATCGGCGCCATGACCGGTCGCCAGCTGCCGCTGCTCTCGCTGTTCGTGCCGTTCTGGCTGGTATTCATGATGGATGGCCTGCGTGGTGTTCGCGAAACCTGGCCGGCGGCGCTGGTCGCGGGCCTGAGCTTTGCCATTACGCAGTACTTCACGTCCAACTTCATCGGCCCGGAACTGCCGGACATCACCTCGGCCCTGGCCAGCCTGATCTCTCTGACTCTGTTCCTGAAAATCTGGCAACCCAAACGCACCGCGGGCGCGCAGATTGCCGGCGCCACTTCCGACGTAGCGATTACCGCCAGCGCCGGCGGCTTCGGCCTGCCGCGCAGCACCGTCGCCTCACCTTACAGCCTGGGGCAGATTTTCAAGGCCTGGTCACCGTTCCTGATCCTCACCGTACTGGTCACCATCTGGACCCTCAAACCGTTCAAGGCGATGTTCGCCGCAGGCGGCTCGATGTACAGCTGGGTATTCAACTTCGCGATCCCCCACCTGGATCAAATGGTGATCAAGGTTGCACCCATCGTGACCAACCCGACTGCGATTCCGGCGATATTCAAGCTGGACCCGATCTCAGCGACTGGTACCGCGATTTTCTTCTCCGCACTGATCTCGATGCTGGTACTGAAAATCAACGCCAAGATTGGTCTTACCACCTTAAAAGAGACGTTCTACGAGTTGCGTTGGCCGATCCTGTCTATCGGCATGGTGCTGGCATTCGCCTTTGTCACCAATTACTCCGGCATGTCTTCGACCATGGCGCTGGTATTGGCCGGCACCGGCGCAGCCTTCCCATTCTTCTCGCCTTTCCTCGGCTGGCTGGGGGTTTTCCTGACAGGCTCCGACACATCCTCCAACGCCCTGTTCAGTTCGTTGCAAGCCACCACAGCGCACCAGATCGGCGTCAACGACACGCTTCTGGTCGCTGCAAACACCAGCGGTGGCGTGACCGGCAAAATGATCTCGCCGCAATCGATCGCCGTGGCCTGCGCCGCTACCGGACTGGTGGGCAAAGAATCCGACCTGTTCCGCTTCACCCTCAAGCACAGCCTGTTCTTCGCCACGATAGTCGGGCTGATCACCCTGGCCCAGGCCTACTGGTTTACCGGCATGCTGGTGCACTAAAGCCGTAGCAATAGGGTCATAACCGACGCCGGGTTGTAACCTCGGCGTCGGCTTTGCGCAATCGTGTCAATACGGCGCCCAGGGGGGTGCTGATCCTGGAGGACCAATGAGTCTGCCTGCCGCTTTCCTTGCTGACGTCGCACAGTTGATCCCAAAAGATCGGCGTTTCGACGATCCACTGTCCACCCTCGCATTCGGCACCGATGCCAGCTTTTACCGACTGGTTCCACAGCTGGTGATCCGCGTGGAGTCAGAAGACGAAGTGGTGGCGCTGCTGAAAACGGCCCAACGCGACCGCGTGCCGGTGACCTTCCGCGCGGCCGGCACCAGCCTGTCCGGACAAGCGATAAGCGACTCGGTGCTGATCGTGCTGGGGGACAATTGGAACGGCCGCGAGATTCGCGGGCAAGGCACTCAGATCCGCCTGCAACCCGGCGTAATCGGCGCACAGGCTAACACCTGGCTGGCGCCATTCGGGCGCAAGATCGGCCCAGACCCGGCGTCGATCAACGCCTGCAAAATCGGCGGTATCGTAGCCAACAACGCCAGTGGCATGTGCTGCGGTACGGCACAGAACACCTACCACACCCTGGCCGGGATTCGTCTGGTCCTGGCCGATGGCAGTCGCCTCGATACAGAAGACTCGACCAGCGTTACGGCGTTTCGTGAACAGCACGGCGCACTGCTTGAGCGCCTGGCGACACTGGGTCGTGAGACGCGGGCAAACGCCGAATTGGCAGCAAAAATACGCCACAAATATCGTCTGAAAAATACCACCGGCCTGTCACTCAACGCCTTGGTGGATTTTGATGATCCGCTGGATATCCTCAGCCATCTATTGGTGGGCTCCGAGGGTACCCTCGGGTTTATCAGCGCAGTCACCTACGACACCGTGATCGACCACCCAAACAAGGCGTCGGCGCTGATTGTGTTTCCGGATGTGGAGACCTGCTGCAACGCAGTCACCGTACTGAAAACCCAACCGGTGTCGGCCGTAGAGCTGCTGGACCGACGCAGCATGCGCTCGGTGCAGGACAAACCGGGCATGCCCGCATTCGTACAGCACTTATCAGAAAATGCCTGCGCCCTGCTGATTGAATCCCGCGCCGCATCTTCGTCATTGCTGCATGAACAATTGGCGCTGATCATGGCGTCGCTGACCGGTTTCCCGGTGGAGAAACAGGTCGACTTCACCGAAGACCCGGTGGAAAACGCCCGCCTGTGGGCAATCCGCAAGGACACCTTCCCCGCCGTTGGTGCTGTACGCAAAACCGGCACCACGGTGATCATCGAAGACGTCACCTTCCCGGTCGAGCAACTGGCCATTGGCGTGAACCGCTTGATCGAACTGTTCGACAAACATCACTACGACGAAGCCATCCTGTTCGGACATGCCCTGGAAGGTAATCTGCACTTTGTGTTCACCCAAGGCTTCAACAGCGCGGAAGAAGTCACACGCTATCAAGCGTTCATGGATGACGTCGCGCAATTGGTGGCCGTGGAGTTCGGCGGCTCGCTGAAGGCCGAGCACGGCACCGGCCGCAATATGGCACCCTTCGTCGAGCTGGAATGGGGCAGCGACGCCTATCAACTGATGTGGCAACTCAAACGCCTGCTCGATCCCAACGGCATTCTCAACCCGGACGTGGTGCTCAGCGAAGACCCGCAGATTCACCTCAAGCACCTCAAGCCGCTGCCTGCAGCCGACGAGCTTGTGGATAAGTGCATTGAGTGCGGCTTCTGTGAACCGGTATGCCCATCGAAAGGCCTGACGTTGAGCCCTCGCCAGCGCATCGTAATCTGGCGAGATATACAGGCGAAAAAACGCGCCGGCGTCGACACCTCCGAATTGGAAGCGGCCTACCACTATCAGGGCATCGACACGTGTGCCGCTACCGGCCTATGCGCCCAGCGCTGCCCAGTAGGAATCAATACCGGCGACTTGGTGAAAAAACTGCGAAGCCGTGACGCCGACCGTACGAAAACCGCCGAATGGCTGGCCACCCATTTCGCCACGGCACTGCAAGGTGCGCGCTTTACCCTGCATGTAGCCAATGGCGCACGCATGCTGCTGGGGGCACCTCGCCTGGCGAAGCTGTCGGCCACCGTGACCAAGCTCTCCAAGGGGCAGATCCCGCAGTGGAGCAACGCCATGCCACAACCGGAAAAAGCCATTCGCTTCAGCCCGGTAGTGACGGATGAGCGGCCACGGGTGGTCTACCTGGCGGCCTGCGTCTCACGCGCCATGGGCCCGGCGGCCGGTGATAAAGAGCAGATGTCGCTGTACGAAAAAACCCAGACACTGCTGGAAAAAGCCGGTTACCAGGTCGTGTTTCCCGACAATCAGGACAACCTGTGCTGCGGCCAGCCCTTCGCTTCCAAAGGCTACGCCGAACAGGCAGAACACAAACGCCAGGAATTGATCGGTGCCCTGCTCCATGCCAGCCGCGGCGGCCTGGACCCGATTTATTGCGACACCAGCCCCTGCACCCTGCGCCTGGTGCAAGACCTTGGCGAAACGCGCCTGGACCTCTACGACCCAGTACGTTTCATCCGCACGCACCTGATGGACCGTCTCGATTTCACACCGCAAGAAGCGCCGATCGCCGTACACGTCACCTGCAGCACCCAACACCTGGGAGAAAGCCAGGCCCTGATCGACCTGGCCCGCCGCTGTGCCAAAACCGTGGTGATCCCGGAAGGCATTCACTGCTGCGGATTTGCCGGCGACAAAGGTTTCACCACGCCGGAACTCAACGCCCACTCGCTGCGCTCCCTCAAGGATGCGGTGCAATATTGCAGCGAGGGCATCTCCACCAGCCGCACCTGCGAAATAGGCCTAAGCCAGCATGGCGGCATCGATTATCACGGATTGGTGTACCTCGTGGATCGCGTGACCCAGGCCCGCGCCCATTAACCCCGCAAAAAAACAGAACCCCTGCGCGCTGGCGTAGTCATCTGCATAGGCCTCGACGAACGAGGCCCATCAGTGATGTCGCTGGCAGCCCTTGAACGCCAGCAGCGTCGAGCCCTTTTGCGCAAGGAGATACCCTATGAAGCGTTCCGCTCTTGCTGGCTTGTTCATTACCGCTGCGATGCTGGCCTCCCCTGTTTTCGCAGCGGGCGAGCCCGATCTGTGCAAGATCAACCTGGACAAAATCAACAACGGTAAAGCGCTGCTCGCCACCGACACCAGTGGCAAAAGCGGTGAAATAGACACAGCCGTCTCCCAGGCCAAGGCCGCCCACGCCGCCGGTGACGACAAGAAGTGCATCGAGATCACCTCAAAGGCCTTGCAAGACCTGCAGAACATCGACAAAGGCAGCCAATAAACGATAGGGCCAACCTTCGGGTTGGCCTTCCGTGACCGTTTGGCGTACACTGCACAGGCTTGTCACTCACTATGAAACAACGAGTTACAAGCACGGGGCCGTTTAGGATTCGACGCCGGTCGCGAAACTTTAGGTGCATGCCGAGTTGGTAACAGAACTCGTAAATCCACTGTTGCAACTACTTATAGTTGCCAATGACGAAAACTACGGCCAGGAATTCGCTATCGCTGCGTAAGCAGCCTTAGACCTGAGCTTCTGGTACCTTCGGGTCCAGCAATCACCAGGGGATGTCTGTAAACCCAAAGTGATTGTCATATAGAACAGAATCGCCGTGCAGTACGTTGTGGACGAAGCGGCTAAAACTTACACAACTCGCCCAAAGCACCCTGCCCTTCGGGTCGCTGAGGGTTAACTTAATAGAAACGGCTACGCATGTAGTACCGACAGCGGAGTACTGGCGGACGGGGGTTCAAATCCCCCCGGCTCCACCAACTTTACATCTAAAGACGTCCACGGACGTCTTTTTTTGTGCCTGAAATTCAGTAAATACAAGGGTTTCGGGGCCATTGAGGGCTTTCGAGGCTTTTAGTGTTCCAGGCGATTTGGTACTCCCAGTGATATTCCAGTCAGGGTCTTAATAGCCCGGATGATCCCTAACCACACGCCGGTGGCCACTTGCAGGCTGGTGGCCGTTTTGATGATGCAATCTGCCCGCCTAAGCCTTATCAATGCAGATATTAGCCAACGAAATCCCCCCCCCTCCTGCTTCACGAGAAGACTGGTTCTGTCCGAGCGCGAACGCCTGCGGCAACCATCAGGACGATGGCGGGCACAATAACCACGCTGGCCGATAGCATCGCCCCCTTGAATCCGGCCACATTCAACGCACCTCCACCGATAATCACACCCAGCCCGATCGCGCTATTCAGTACAGCGGTATGGATTGCCGTGGCCGGTACCGTGTGATCACCGGCAATCCTCAACACCCAGGTCTGCAGGCCAGTAAACAAAGCGGAAATGGCCACCCCCCAGATCACCAGCAAGATAACCACCGGCGCGATGCCCAGAAGAGGACCGTAAATGCCCAGGGTCACGAAGGCCAATGCCATCGCAATCAACGCTATCAGAATGAAAGCGCTCAAGTAGCGATCAATAAAGAGCGCACTAAGCAGATTGCCGAGGAAACCTGCGGCCCCGAAGGCGAACAGCAAGACAGCAATCAAGTACGCCGTAATCCCAGGTACCTGGCCAATAAACGGTTCGACGAAAGTGTAGGCACCAAAATGCGCAGCCGCTGTCAGGCCGGTAATGACGTAAGTGATCAACAGATCCTTACGCCGCAGCACCGCTGCGAACCCGACACCCCTGGCAAGCGAATGAATCTGCATGCTGGGAAGCACCAGTGCTATCGCACCGGCGCTGGCAACACACATCAAGGCCAGGCACACAAAGGCCGTGCGCCAGCCATCGTATTGGCCCACCAGATTGATCAACGGAACGCCCATGACCGTGGCGATCGTTATGCCGCCCAACACGATCGAGGTGGCTAGCCCCATGCGATGCAGCGGCACAATATGCGCGGCAGTGGCAGCCACGATTGCCCAGAACACACCATGGGCCAATGCGCCGACGGCGCGGGCGCCGAGCAACGTCGAAAATTCGGGGGATAACGCCGCCAGGCCGTTGGATACGGCCAGTATCAGCATCAACGCGATCAGCAGCGTCTTGCGCGGAATCCAGCGGTTCAGCCAGTTGGATAACAAGCCGCTGGCAGCGCCGATCCATGCGTACAACGTCACCGTCAGCCCGACGGTAGACGGGGGTTGACCCAGGTCGGATGATATCTGCGACAACAAACCAATGGGGGCGAACTCGGACGTCACCATCGTGAACGAGGCCATACACAGCACACTGACTGCACACCCTATCCGCAAGGCTGAGCTGACCATCGATAATGTCCATCCCTGTTCACTGCTGAGTCATGGTGAAGCCACTCGCGTTGCCGGCGCTGCGCGGGTGGGTTCGACACCTTCTACGTTAGATATCCACGGACACATCATACTCGGCGAGCCGAAGGCCGAAACATCGTCCAGATACGTTGAAGGTTAACCGACTGGCGACAGCGTTCGCGAGCGTCGCCAAACCGCCTGCTTGCCTGTGCTTCTCAAGCCAAAGCCGGGTTTATCTCCAGTGAGGGACGCACTCCAATCAGGTTCGTCTTCCAATCATTATGCCGGGTCACAAAACCCCAGGGCATGTGAACTTCAATGCACGCCCGCCTTATCAGTTACGACGTGCGCTGCATGACAACCGGCGTTGCAGTAGAAAGACAGCACTCAAGTTAGGCGAACTCGGAAGTCGTCACTTTCAACTCGGGGCTGGCGGCACCGCAGGACGGGCCTTCGGAATTTTCCCGCAAGATGTCGCGCGCTTGATGAACTGGCGCGCTGTGACTGACGCGGATAGCCTCCCCCAGTCGCTGCAAAATCAGCGACCGGGTTTAGCAGCTCGGTTAATATCAAGGCCGGCAAAGCCACCCTCCGTTCCAACGATGCTTCTCGCGTCGGCTGGTTCGCGTTATGGCGGCTGTGCGTGGGGCACTTTCGGGTGCGCCGGGTTCCTTGATTCCTGGTCTGCTAACCCGCGCTCAGTCGCCACCCTTTTCGTTTAGCAGCGATGTCTGGCGACTCCATCAATCAAGGAGTTTCAGCCATGACAAAAATCACCCCCAACCCCCCTTCTGCTACCCTCTTCACCCTTGCCCAGGACATCTCCCCCGAAACCCTGCTGATCCAGGCCAGCGAAACCCTCGCCTCACTCAACGCCATGACCACCGACCTGGCCTTCGAACTCGAAGGCGCCAACCGTCACAAGTTACTGGGCGCCCAACAATTGATCGTGCTGGGTGAACTGTTGGTCGAGCGAGTGCTGGTACTCACCCAAGACGCGCAAACATTCCAGTAACCAAAAAGGCCGAGGCGCATTCCGCGTCTCGGCCTTTTGATGGCATCGAAGTATTTCTTGTCGAGCAGGTCGTTGACGTTCAGCGAGGCCGATCGTGTCGAGTGCTTCAAGCCCCCGCAAACGGGTTTCCAATCTTAATCATTATCAACACTCAAACCAGCAAGTTAGCCAACTAACTAATTTCAAACATCCGCCTGAATAGCTAATCATCCGCGTCGCTATTGCTTTAACGATAAACCTCTCGATTATTTTTATTTCACATATATTTTACATTCCCCTACATATGCTAATGTCATTACGACATCAACGCTATTCCAACCAAAATCAAGGGGTGTGTATGGCAGGTGTAATGGCATCCGTTAACAGCCGTACACAACTGGTAGGCCAGAACAGGCTCGAGTTATTGCTATTCCGGTTCAATGACCACCAGCTGTATGGCATCAACGTCTTTAAAGTCAGGGAAGTTATCCGCTGCCCTAAGTTATCTCTACTACCAAAGTCTAATAACAACATTTGTGGCGTTGCCAATATCCGCGGCGCTTGCATCCCTATTCTAGACCTCGCGATGGCAACAGGACTGCCCGGCATCACGGATAAAGAAAGCGCCTTTATTATACTTACGGAGTACAACAACCGCGTTCAGGGTTTCTTGGTCTATGCGGTTGAGCACATCGTCAATTTGAACTGGGAAGACATTCATCCGCCCCCCAAGGGCAGCGGTGACAACAATTACCTGACGGCCGTTACACGTGCCGATGATCGTCTGGTCGAAATCATCGACGTGGAAAAGGTGCTGACGGAAATCTCGCCATCATCCGAAGAAATATCCATTGGCGTGGTGGATGACGCGGTCACCCAGCAGGCCAGGCACCTGCGTGTGCTGACCGTGGATGACTCGATGGTGGCGCGTAAACAGGTGACCCGCTGCCTGGAGACGGTAGGCGTCGAGGTGGTCGCCTTGAACGATGGCCGCCAGGCGCTGGATTACCTTCGGGCCATGCTCGACGAGGGGCGCAACCCGGACGAGGAGTTCCTGATGATGATTTCAGACATCGAAATGCCGGAAATGGACGGTTATACCCTGACCGCCGAAATCCGCAGCGACCCGCGCATGGCCAAGTTGCATATCGTGCTGCACACCTCCCTGTCGGGCGGTTTCAACCAGGCCATGGTCAAGAAAGTCGGGGCCGATGACTTCCTGGCGAAGTTTCGCCCGGATGACCTGGCAGGCCGCGTAGTCGCGCGTATCAAGGCTGCGAGCCCTATCTGAAGCGCAAAACAACAAGATTCAAGCCAAGGAGGCTGATGGGAAACACATAACAAAAACATCAACAGAGGGCATACCATGTTGAAGTGCAATGAGCTCAACCTTGAGGCGCCTGACGGCGAGGAAAAGCCATTTTGGCGGGGCGGCGCAAAGTCTGAGGCGCCGTGCGCCTTGGGCTGCGGTGCTCAGCCGGCCGCGCCTGCCACGGCGGCTGCGCCAGCTAACCCAGTCATCCAAACATCCATGCAAGACGAGTTGGTCGCCGCACAGGAAATCTGTAGCCGCGCCAAGACCGCCGTTGTCGAAATGTTCGGCCATGTCCGCATGGGCCGGGCCCTGGAGCTTGAACACATCAGTGCACTGGTGGACGACATTTCGAGCTCGATCGCCCGCCATCCCGATGCCTTTATCAGCCTGGCACGCCTGAAAAGCATCGACGACTACACCTACATGCATTCGGTCGCCGTGTGTGCGTTGATGATTGCCTTGGGTAATCAATTGGGGCTGTCCACCGCAGTGATTCGGCGCGTCGGGATGGCCGGGCTGCTGCACGACATCGGCAAAATGGCCATACCGGGCGCCATCCTCAACAAGCCCGGCCGGCTGAGCAGTGACGAATTGCAGCTGGTGCGCACCCATCCATTGGAAGGTGAAAAAACCCTGCTGGCGGCCTCGCAGATGTGCGAAATGGTCGTGGATGTGTGCCTGCATCACCACGAAAAAGTCGACGGCACCGGCTACCCCCATCAGTTGGCGGGGGACCAGATCAGCCTGGTGGCCCGGATGGCGGCGGTGTGCGATGTCTACGACGCAATCACCTCGGACCGCTCCTACAACCAGGGCTGGGACCCGGCCATCGCCATCCAGAAAATGTCCACAT
This sequence comes from Pseudomonas sp. BIGb0381, assembly GCF_024809815.1. Lineage (NCBI taxonomy): Bacteria > Pseudomonadati > Pseudomonadota > Gammaproteobacteria > Pseudomonadales > Pseudomonadaceae > Pseudomonas > Pseudomonas sp. BIGb0381. The sequence continues at coordinate 157,958 of NZ_JANUEN010000012.1, read as the reverse complement.
GGGACGGGCATTTTGATGACGAGGTATTCAGCGCGTTTTTAAAGTCCGTGGGTATTTACCCGGTCGGCTCTATCGTTCAATTGAAAAGTGGCAGTATCGGCGTCGTGATAGAACAACATCCCGACTCTTTATTGACGCCAAAAATAAAAGTGTTCTTCCTGCCCGTTCTAAATCTCTATGTCACACAGAAAATAATAGACCTGAGTGATCCCGCACAACCCGACCGGATTGTCGCGCGAGTACCGACCCAGCGTTACGGCTTTAAAAACACCGAACGTTTATGGCTCGATGAAGAGATGCCCAAAGAGCATTAAGCAATCCCCAGCGCTGTACCGCATGTCTATGCCTAAGCAGCCAATGATAAAACACTATGCCTTGCGCAAAGAAAGTACCGAAATGTCGACATTCGATGATGTTGGCGACTATTTAGCATGGGCAGGAAACATCATGAAATTCAACTCATTGCAGACTCGAATTTGCTTCACCGCCGGGCTCTGCCTGTTTATCTCGTGTGCGAGCCTGGTCTTATATGGCCTTTATTCCTCAACCGCCAATCAAGCCTATGTCGGCACGGAAGTTTCAACCCTGATTGAAAGTGCCACCATCCGCGAAGTGCAAAACCTGGCCGAGTCGCGTGCCAATGCCATCCAGGCAAAACTTCAGAACGCCTTGGATTCGGCACGCACAATGGCCAACACGCTGGGAGCGAGTAAAAGTGCCCAGAGCCCGCTGACCCTGGGCCGTGAGCAGATCAATACGATGCTGCTCAGCGTGCTCAAGGACAACCCCGACTTCAACGGCACATATTCATGCTGGGAGCCGGATGCGCTGGACGGCCAGGATCAAGCCTTTCGTATCAATGAGGGCGGTAACAACCCGTTGACGGGCCGCTTCACCCCCTACTGGACACGCAGCTCGGATGGCAATATCGCCGTGCAACCGCTGGTTGAGTATGACTCCGATGCCCGCCACCCCAATGGCGTGTTGAAGGGCGGCTGGTACTCCGGCCCTCGGGACACCCAGAAAGAAAGCGTCCTCGACCCGCTTCCCTATGTGGTGCAAGGCAAAAATGTGTGGCTGACCACGCTATCGGTACCTATCACCGCCAATGGCAAGTTCTACGGCGTGGTCGGTGCTGACTTCGACATCTCGTTTATCCAGAAGCTCAGCGAGCAAATGTCCGCCGACCTGTATGGCGGCAAAGGCTCCGTGGCGATCCTGAGCCATCAGGGGTTGGTGGTGGCCGACAGTAAACGCCCGGAACTCATTGGCCAGTCACTGAAAGCGTTGTTGCCCGGCTCTTGGGAGAACGTGTTGAGCAATGTACAGAAGGGTAAGGGAGACAGCCGGTTCAACCCGGACTCCCAGGAAATCGAAGTGCAGATGCCGATCAACCTGGGGCGCACCGGCAAGCCCTGGGCGATCGTGATCCACCTGCCCAAGGCGGTGGTCATGAGCCAGGCCCTGGCCCTGGAGCAGGAACTGCAGTCACGCGGCGTCAAGAGCAGCATCTGGCAGGTCTCGGTCGGCGTGGGCATCTCCCTGCTGGCATTGCTGGCGCTGTGGTTTGCCACGGCGAAAATCGTCGGCCCGATTCGTGAAGCCGCCGCCCTGGCCGCCAACATCAGCCTGGGTGATTTCTCGCGCCGGCTGGTGCAAAAATCTGAAGATGAAGTGGGCCAATTGTCCTTTGCCTTGAACGATATGTCGGAAAGCCTGCAACGCCAGGTGCGCGTGGCCGAGCGTATTTCCGAGGGGGACTTGGATCTGGAAGTACGCCTGTCCTCGCCCAATGACACCCTGGGCAAGTCGCTGGAAAAAATGGTCGGCAACCTGAACAACTTAATTTCCCAGGTACAGGCCAGCGCCACGCAAATCACCGGCAGTTCCGCACAGGTCACCGAGTTAAGCCAGTCGCTGTCCGACGGCGCGTCCAATTCCGCTTCGTCCATCACCGAAATCAGTGCGGTGATGACCCAGATGGCGGCGCAGACCACCGACAACGCCGCCAATGCGAAAAAAGCCGACGAGCAATCCCAGGCTTCGCGCGCCGATGCGGGAGAAAGCGACAAGCTGATGAGCGAATTGATCGCGGCCATGGCGGAGATCGACAACTCGGGCAAAGACATCACTGCCATTATTACCACCATCGACAACATCGCCGCTCAAACCAACCTGCTGGCGTTGAACGCGGCCATCGAGGCGGCACGCGCCGGCGAACTGGGTCGCGGTTTTGCGGTGGTCGCCGATGAAGTCAGGAGCCTCGCCGCCCGTAGCGCCGAAGCCGCCCAGCAAACTGCCGCGCTGATTGCCGACTCTTCGACCAAGACCCAGCGCGGCATGATCATCGCCGGCCGCACAGCCGACTCGTTGCGAAATATCGTCACCGGCACCAGCACGGTGTCCAGCCTGGTGTCGTTGATCTACCAAGCCTCCAGTGAGCAGGCTTCCGGCCTGCAACAGGCGAGTATCGGCCTGGAGCAGATCGACGAAGTCACCCAGCAGAATCAGGTCAACTCCCAGCAATGCGCGGAGGCGGCCAAGAACCTGTCGGAACGGGCCAACTCCATGCAACAGGGCCTGAGCCGGTTCAAAGTCAAAGCCTCGTAATGCCTCACGCGAAGCCAGGGGACGTTACCCCTGGCCCAGCCCCTTAAATCCACTCTTCGTTCATCAAATATTAAGAATCGCCTCCCTATACTCGCCGATTGCGGGCCGTTCCCCCGAGCGGTCCCCTGCCCCGGTAGCCACAACTCATGACGCGCCCCGCTCCCCTGCTGCTCCTGCTTGCTGGTCTGCTGTTCTTCTTTGCCCTGGGAAACCACGAACTGCAAGGCTCCACCGAAGCCCGCGTCGCGGGGATCGCCATGGCCATGCACCTGGACAATGATTGGGTCGTGCCGCAACTGTTTCGTGAACCCTTCCTGGAAAAACCGCCCCTGAGCCTGTGGCTGGACGCCGGAGCGATTCGCCTGTTCGGTGGCACGCCTGGGGCGGTACGCCTGGCCTCGGCATTTGCCGGTCTGTTCAGCGTGATGCTGTTCTATGGAATGCTGCGCCGGTTCGGGCGCCCGAAAACATTGGCCTTCAGCGCGGCGCTGATCCTGGCGACCATGGCCAGCTACTGGAGCAATGTGCGCGGCGTGGGGGAAGACTCACTGCTGAGCCTCGGCGTGACCACCGCGCTGCTGGCGTTCTACCAGGCGATGCGGCCTGAGTCCGAGCGCCAAGGCTCCACGACCTGGGCCTGGGCGCTGTTTACCGCCGGGATGGCGATCGCCACCTTGAGCAAAGGCGTACTGGGCCTGGCGATGCCGGGCATCGTGATATTTGTGTACCTGGCCAGCACCAGCCTGATGGACAAGCGCCTGCGCATCGCCGACTGGCTCAAGCCGGCGCTGTTCACCCTGCTGGCATTGGTGCCGCTGATGATCTGGCTGGGCTTCCTGTTCCAACGCGGCGGAATGCAGGCCGTGGGCGAAGTGCTGTGGACCAACAGCGTCGGGCGCTTCAGCGGCTCGTTTGTGGAGGCCGGGCACTACGAACCGTTCTACTACTACATCGCCAAGCTGCCCGAGGCCTTCCTGCCGTGGAACATCCTGGTGTACCTGGGCCTGTGGCATTTCCGTAGAAGCCTGGTGCGCAACCGCTATCGCCTGTTTTTCAGCGTATGGCTGGTGGCGCAATTCACCCTGCTGACGCTGGCCTCAAGCAAGCGCACGGTTTATCTGATGACCCTGACACCGGCCGCCGCCGTACTGGCCGCAGAATATGCCCGGGTGTTGCTGGAATGGCTCAAGGATCACAAGCCGGCGTTGTACCGCTACCACCGGCACGTGATCGGCGGTGTCTTCAGCCTGCTGATCGCCTGCTATCTGGTGACCGCATTCTGGTTCGCGCCAAAAGCTGATGCGCGCCAGTCATTCGTACCGGTGATCAGTCAGGTCCAGGCGCTGCAGGCGCAAGGCAAGGAAGTCGCGCTGTTCCAGCCCAACGAGCGGATCGCGGGGGCCGGCGTGTTCTACATGAAGGGGTACCTGAAGATCCTGCAGACGGAACCCGACCTGCACCGCTACCTCGCGGCCAAGCCCGGCAACGTTGCGCTGCTGGACCATACCAACGACTTGACCGCCAAGGTCACGGTGATCAAGGAGATGGCAATCAACCGCCAGCCCTACTACTTCATCGAGCAGTAAGGCCGGCGCGGGCATCAGTGTTTGGTGACCTTGTCCAGGTAACCCATGGCGAACGCCGAGATCACGAAGGTCATGTGAATGATCACGTACCACATCAGGTGTTGCGGATCGACGTTCTTGGCGTCCATGAAGATGCGCAGCAAGTGGATGGAGGAAATCGCCACGATGGAGGCCGCCACTTTCATCTTCAGCGACGAAGAGTCCATGGTGCCCAGCCAGTTGAGCTTTTCCTTGTTTTCATCGATATCCAGCTGCGAGACGAAGTTCTCGTAGCCGGAAATCATCACCATCACCAGCAAGCCGCCGACCAGGGCCATGTCGATCAACGACAGCAGCACCAGGATCAACTCGGACTCGGCCATCGAGAACACGCTCGGCAGCAGGTGAATCACTTCCTGGAAGAATTTCAGCGCCAGCGCCAGCAACCCGAGGGACAGGCCGAAATAGATCGGCGCCAGCAGCCAGCGCGAGGCGTACATAGCATTTTCGATAAAGCGTTCCATTGGATCTCACACAGCATGGCTAGAAATGGCGGCGAGTATACCAGCCGCTATAAGACACCTGTAACCACGAGAAAACTGACCTGGGCGGCATCTGTAAGAGAATTTTTCTGCTAGTGTCGAGCCCAATAACTCGGCTCGATGACGTCGGACAGGAAAAAACTCAGATGATGGATGTGCGATCCCCTTTGGCCAGCGTTGGCCTATGCGCCGCATTGTTACTGGCCGGCGGCTGTTCCCCAAGCGATGAGCAGAAACAGGCCACCCTCGAAGAGAAAACCGCAAAGTTCGAACAGTCCCTCGACAGCATCCAGGATCCGAAACTGCGCGACGCCATTGCCGACCTCGGCGGCTCGCTGCTGCTGCTGGAACGGGCGCGGGTCAAGCTGGCCACCAAGCCCATAGAAGCCGAATACGGCGAAGACACCCTCGCCCTGCTCAAGCACTACCCCACGCCGCAAGGGCTGGTGGACACCTACATCAATGGCTTGTTCGTACTGCGCAAAGCCTCACATTCGGACTACCTGACCGACCTGCAGCCGGTCTTCCCGTTCAACTTCAATGTGCCAGACCAGTTCCCCTTCCCCCACGGCCTGGAATGGCAATCCGTCACCTTGAGCAACAACAAGGTCGTGCCGTTCCAGCCGGAATGGTCGGAAACTGATCCCGGCATCCAGTTGAGCCCCAGCAGCTCCAACCTGACCAACCCGGATGACCTGACGGTCACCTATCCGTTCATCGATGGCATCGAGACGGAAAACAAAAGCCAGCCGCAACCCGTCCGCCTCAAGGGCACGGTAGAAGTGATCGCACCGGGCAAAGCGCTGACTTTCGATTTGTCGAAAAAGGACGTGGGCCACAAACGCACCGAAGGCAATATCACCGTCAACCTGCTGCTCCTGGAAAAGAACTACGCCGAAATCGAACTGACCAACAGCCAACCGCTGGCACCCGAGGTGGGTGACCAATCGCCTAACCCCTTGCTGGTACAGGCGCGGGACAGCACCGGGCAATTCCTCACACGCTCGGGTTCGATCAACGAAAGCAGCGCGCAAGTCGAGTTCTACCAGAAGCAATTGGCCGAGATGCAAAAACAGAAGGCCTGGTCCGACGCATTTGAAAAGCAACTGGTCGATGAGCAGAAAGCCTTCGAACACAAGCAGAGCAGCCATTACGCCAAGGTCTATTTCAATGGCCTGATCGACACCCTGCAGATCAACGTGCTGGATTTCTCCACGGCCACGGTCACCCGCAAGGACCTCGACCTGCCGGTCCTGCGCTTCGACAAGAACAGCCTGGAAAAGACCGTACAAGCCTTGCCCATGCCGGTCACCGTGTATGACGACGGCGCCGCCAGCTGGCTCAAGGATGCATCGTTGAGCGAGGAACAACTGAAGAACAGCGTCACCATCAGCCAGTCCGTCGAAGATGCCAGCGCCGCCCATATCGTGTTCGACCACCCATTCACCTTCAATGACGACCTGGTGGGCAGCGAGCGCAACAGCAGCGAATCACCGGTGACGTTCTTCACTGCCGACGAGAAAGGTGAACGCGGCGAGCCTATTGAACTGCCGACCGAGGCGTATGAATTGAACCCGGCCCGCGGCACTCTCACCTACGACCTCAACCTGTTCCCGGAAAACCCGGCGTTTGTCGTGGGTTCGATCCCGTTGTTCCTGGCGACTATCGAGAAAGGCGACATCGATGCGGCCAAGCTGCCTAAGGGGTTGTCGCTCAAGGACAACGCACTGATCGTCGACCAAAAGGAATTCCCTGCCGACAGCTGGCGCTTCTACGCCAAGGACGCCAGCGGCAACTACCTCAAGGAAATCCTCGGCGTCAGCCACCGCGCCGAGGAATACGGCACGGCCTTGTTTGACGTGCATTATTTCTACGGCCAGCCGACGGCACTGGAAAGCTACCAGCGCACCGACCTCAGTACCGTGCAATACGGCTTTGAGGTCAAATTGGACAAGCCCGAGAGCAAATAAACGCGCCTACAGCGCCAGTTGCTCATGGCTGCCATTGAGCTGGCGGAGATGGGCCTGCATGTGCAGGCACCAGATCTGCGGGTCACCCGCCAGCTCATAGCCGTGCAGGGTCAGGCTTTCGACGATCGATTGCAGCATGGTTTCTGCCACGAAGGGCCCATGAAACGGACCCTGGGATTTGATCGTGGAAGGTTGTTCGCCGGTCATTCCAGCGGCAAACAACAAGGTCCACATCCCGTTATCCCCCGCGAGAGGGCGAACGGAACATTCGATTCGGGTAACCAGGCCGAAGCACTGGCGGGTAAGGCAAAGGTTGCGCGGCATGGCGGCGACCCTCGGTAGATCGGTGTTCAACCTCAACCTATGGCGAGGCTGTTTCTATCCAGCGACTCCTGTGGATATCCCTACGCTCAGAATAGAAGAAAAACACGACAAACCAAGGCTGTAGGGACCAACGGACATTAGTCCCCCAGAAGGAAGTCAATTTAGTGACGCAACCAGATCCAAATGTGGGAGGGGGCTTGCTCCCGATGCAGTGTGTCAGTCGACATCTACATGACTGTCCTATCGCAATCGGGAGCAAGCCCCCTCCCACATGTTTGATCCGGCTGGCCTCAGAACTCAGGTGGGCTTGGCTTCGGCCAGCGCCTGCTGCGCCAGCTCCTTCTCCGCTTCCTTCAGGTCTTCCTCGCTGATCATCTCGGCAATCGCGCGCAAGCGCTCGACCACGCGGGCATTGACGGTGCCCTCCGGGAACTGGCCCTCGGCGTCCGGCTCACCGGCATCCTCGCCCACCAGCAGGCTCAACGCCTCATCCGCCTGACGCACCGCATAGATATGGAATTGCCCGGCGCGCACGGCCTGCAACACCTTCTCATCCAGCATCAATGTGGCAACGTTGGCCTGGGGAATGATCGCCCCTTGCTCACCGGTCAAACCGCGGGCTTCGCACAGGCGGAAGAAACCTTCGATCTTCTCGTTGACCCCGCCCACGGCCTGCACTTCACCAAACTGGTTGATCGAACCGGTGATGGCAAAACACTGCTTGAGTGGCGTCTTCGATAAGGCCGAGATCAAGGTGCACGCCTCGCCCAGGGACGCGCTGTCACCGTCCACGTAACCGTAGGACTGTTCCAGCGCGATACTCGCCGAGATCGCCAGCGGGAACTCCTGGGCATAGCGGCTGCCCAGGTAACCGGTGAGGATCATCACGCCCTTGGAGTGAATCGGCTGCCCGAGGTTAACTTCACGCTCGATGTCGACAATGCCGCTGCCGCCCGGGTACACCGTGGCGGAAATCCGTGCCGGCACACCGAACGCCGAATCACCGACCTCCAGCACCGTCAGCCCGTTGCACTTGCCGACCGCCGCGCCGGCGGTGTCGATCAGGATTACCCCGGCGAGCATGTCGTCGAGAATCCGCGCCGACACACGCCCGGTACGCGTGGCCTTGGCCTTCAGTGCACGCTCGATATGGCCAGCATCGGTCATTTCATCGCCTGCCAGGTGACGGATAAAATCCGCCTCACTCACCAGCTGGAACAAATCCCCGATACGCGCCGACAAACGGCCCTGGTGCTCTGCCAGCCGTGCGCTGTAGGTGGCCAGGCGCGCCACCGCGTCAGAGGTCAGCGGCGCCATGCCTTCTTCCGAAGTGCGGGTTTTGAGCAACTGGGCGAACTGCTCCAGGCTCTCGTCCACCATCGGGATGTCTTCGTCGAAATCCACCAGCACCCGGAACATCTCCTGGAAGTCCGGATCGGCGTCCTGCAGCGCGTAATACAACTGGCGCGAACCGATGATGATGACCTTGACCTGCAGCGGGATCATCTGCGGGTTAAGGGTCACGGTGGCCAGGCGGCCCAGTTCGCCCAGGGGCGATTCCATCTTCAGCTTGCGTGACTGCAGGGAACGCTTGAGGGCGTCCCATACAAACGGCTCGCTGAGCATCTTCTCGGCTTCAAGAATCAAAAAGCCGCCGTTGGCACGGTGCAACGCCCCCGGGCGTAACTGGCGATAGGTGGTGTACAGCGCGCCCTGGTCGGTGCTGTATTCGATACGGCCGAACAGGTTGTCGTAGGTTGGGTGCGGTTCAAACACCACCGGCGCGCCACCGTTGACCGCATGGCCCACCACCAGGCTCGGGCAGTATTGCTCTTCGAGCAGCTTGCGGGCCTGGGCGTCGGTCTTGGCGTCGTCCACCAGTTGCTCCACCACGGTTTTCAGCAGGTACACCTGCATGGCCTGCAGGTAACCGCAGACACCGGCGTTTTCCGCGTACTTTTCCGACAGCGGTGCGAGCAAAGGTTGCAGGGCCAGGGTGATGGTTTCTTCGTTGAACTGACGCAGTTGGTTGTTGGACTCGCGCTTCCACTGAGGGAGGCTGGCCAACTCCTCGTTGAGGCGTTCTTCCAGCTCGGAAATATCCGTGTGGAAACGCTCGCGATCCACTTCCGGCAGCTGCGAGAACTCGGCCTCATCCAGGGCCTTGCCGTCGAGCATCGGGGTGAAGGCGATATTTGAGCTGTCGCGGTACAGCGCCACGTCCTTTTCCAGGGCCAGGCGTTCGATCACGTCCAGGGCCTTGTCATAGCGCTGGTTGAAGGCGCGGTCGATGGCACTTTTGCGCTGTTGATACGTCGGGTGTTCGAACACCGCCGGGAAGGTCGCGACGAGGTTGTCGACCAGGCCATTGATATCGGCAATGAACGCCGCCGCACCGCCGCCTGGCAATTCCAGGGCGCGGGGTTCGCGAGGCTCGTCAAAATTGTTCACATAAACCCAGTCCGCCGGGGTCTGCAGGCGCTTGCCCTCGGCTTTCAGGTAGCGTTTGACGAACGAAAAGCGGCCGGTGCCCGGCTCGCCCATGACAAATACGTTGTAACCGGGGCGTGGCATGGCCACACCGAACTGCAACGCTTCAACCGCGCGTTCCTGGCCAAGCACACCGCGAAAGGGCTCCAGATCATTGGTGGTCGAGAAGCTGAACTGTTCAGCGGAGAAAGGGCGAGTCAGCGCTTCGGGCGCTAGACGCAAGCTGGCAGCAACAGGATCAGGCATCGGGCTTCCTTACATCAGGCGGGGCAGATGACGGCATTCTGGCTCTCCGTTGCGCGCTCTGGCAAGGCGAGCCGTAGGGAAAGCATAGACACGGAACATACCCTACAAAAAAACGCGACATTGCTGATTGTTTTATAAAAACACACGGAACCCTTGGAACGTGCCTAAACTCCAAACTGCGCGGGTTGGACTAATAACCGATCCCAGGGGCGCTATGAAGTGCCTGAACCCTTGTCCATTGGTTTGCACACAAAGAGAACAAAGCTATGAAACGGATCCTTCTCGGTACTCTCTTCACCGTCGTCTCCCTCAATGCAATGGCTGAAGCACCAGGCGGCCCGAACTGCGGTTGGGGCAACATGTTGTTCGAAGGCCAGCGCGGTACTCCGGCGCACTTCCTGGCTTCCACCACCAACGGTACCTCGGGTAACGCCACCTTCGGCATGACCTCGGGCACCAACGGCTGCAGCACCAACAGCGCGCTGACCTACGGCGGCAAGTCCTGGATTGCCATGAATGGCATGATGAACGAGCTGTCCGAAGACATGGCCAAGGGCAATGGTGAAGCACTGACCACCTACGCCGTGGTACTGGGCGTTGCTCCGGAAGATCGCGAGCACTTCGCGGCTGTGGCTCACGAGCACTTCCAGCAAATCTTCAGCAAGGCCGATGTGACCGCTGAAGACGTGCACAACAACACCCTGGCTGTACTGAAAGGCGATGCCCGTCTGGCGAAATACGCTACCCAGGCTTAAGCTCGACCTGCCCGCGCCTCCCCAGGCGCGGGTTTTATTTTTGGACCCGCCTCCCTTTGGGTCTCTCTAATTTCCGACTTAAGTTGCCCCTATGCTCAAACGCTTTGCCTGGATGGCACTCCTCGCCTGCGCCCCGCTGTACGCGGCACCGCACCTTGATGATCAACGTTTGCAGCAATTGGCCAATGATCCGTTCTGGCTCTCTTTAGGCCATTACGAAGCCGGCAAAATCAGTGGCTGGCGCAGTTATGTCAGTGAAAAGAAATTCTTCCTCGCAGCCGATGGCGCCCACCACCCGGATGCAGAACTCAAGGCCACCGTCGACGCGCTTTACGCTCCGGCCAGCCTGGGTGAAAAACACGCCCAATGCGTTTATCCCGCACGTACCCGCTGGCTCAAGGATCAGTTGCACCTTACTGACCTGCCCGCTGTGGACTGCAAGGAATTCAAGCAGTGGTTCAAGGACGTCGCGCCCCATAGCGCGGTCATGATCTTCCCGGCGGCCTACCTCAACAGCCCGTCCTCGATGTTCGGCCATACCCTGCTGCGTATCGACCAGGCCGACGTGCAGAGCAACAAGACCGCGCTGCTCAGCTACGCGATCAACTTCGGCGCCTATATCGAAGGCTCGGACAACAGCATCCTGTATGCCTGGAAAGGCCTGATGGGCGGCTACCCCGGCCTGTTCGCCCTGGTGCCCTACCAGGAAAAACTCTCGGAATACCGCAGCCTCGAAAACCGTGACCTGTGGGAATACCGCCTCAACCTCACCCAGGTCGAGACCGAGCGCATGGTCGAGCACGTGTGGGAGCTCAAGCAGATCCAGTTCGACTACTTCTTCTTCGATGAAAACTGCTCCTATCGCCTGTTGGAACTGTTGCAAGTGGCCCGCCCCGGCCTGCGCCTGACCGAACAATTCCCGCTTACCGCCATCCCCACCGACACGGTCAAGGCAGTGAAAGAGGCCGGTCTGGTCGAGAAGATCGACTACCGGCCTTCCCGTGAGCGCGAGCTGCTGGAGCGCGCCAAGCCGCTGGACAGCGATGAGCAACAGTGGGTGCTGAAGGTCAGCGACGACCAGCAGCAATTGCAGGCGCCTGCCTTCAAGGCGTTGCCTCGCGACCGCCAGGCCCTGATCATCGACGCCGCCTACCGCCTGGGTCGCTACCGCGCCAACGGCCTGGAACGCGACACCGCACGCTCCCAACGCAGCTTCGAGCTGCTGCGCGCGATCAACCAGAACCCCGCGCCCGACCTGAAGATCACGCCCCCCGGTCTGCCCGAAAACGGCCATGAGTCACGTACCTGGCAAGCCGGCATCGGCACACGCGGCGACAAGGCTTTCGGCGAATATGGCCTGCGCATGGCCTACCACGACCTCAACGACAACGCCGAAGGCTTCCCCCTCGGCGCGCAGATCGAAATCCTGCAGATGAAACTGCGCCAGTACGAAGGTAACCACTGGCAACTGCAGCAACTGGACCTGGCCACCATCCGCTCCCTGACCCCGCGCAACGCCTTGCTGCAGCCGTGGTCCTGGCAAGTCACCGGCGGCCTGGAGCGCGTACCCGGTAAACACGACGACGAAACCTTGGTCGCCCATGTCAACGGCGGCGCCGGCGGCACCTGGCAACTGAGCGACGACATGCTCGGCTTCGCCCTCGGCACCGTGCGCGTGGAACACAACAATGACTTCAACGAAGCCATCTCCCCCGCTGCCGGGTTCAATACCGGCGTGTTGTGGAAAAACCCGCTGGGCAATTTGAGCCTGGAAGCAAAAGGGGATTTCTTCACCAATGGTGAAGTGCGGCGCAGCCTCAGCCTGAACCAGCAGTGGGAACTGTCCCGCAACCTGGGCCTGCGCCTGAGTGCACAGCGCGAGTACAGCCACTTGTCGACGCCGGTGAATGAAGTGATGCTTGAGGTGAAGTGGTATCACTACTGACTAACACCTTTTGTCAGCATTGCCCGCACAATCAGGAGTTCATTCGACATGGCCGTTACCTGCACCACCCTTGAAGAAGTTCGAAACAACATCGACCGCCTCGACCAGCAAATCGTCACCCTGCTGGCCGAACGCGGCCGCTACGTCTCCCAGGCGGCACGCTTCAAAAAAGACACCGATGGCGTCAAGGCCCCACAGCGGGTTGAGCAGGTGATTGCCAAGGTGCGGGGTTTATCGGAAGCCGTAGGCGCCAACCTCGAGGTGACCGAGCAGGTCTATCGCGCGATGATTGCGGCGTTTATCCAGCAGGAATTGGCGGAACATGCGGCTCTGACGACCAACCAGGCAACATAGGCCCTTGTGGTGAGGGCGCCAACGGTTTCGGCGCCCACCGCTCGATCTCCTCGCGCTCCACACCTTTCTCACACGCCTTTCACGCCTCCCCGACAAATCCCTATCTAGACTTCCCCCATCAGCCGTGAAACGGCGAGGGAGCAAGCAATGTGGCGGTATGCAGTAATGCTGTGTGCGGTGGCGTGGCTGGCGGGTTGCCAATCAACCCACCAGGATTTGTTGGCCAAGGGCTATCCACCGGCCTTTGCCGATGGCTTTGATGATGGCTGCAGCAGCGGTCGCCAGGCCGCTGGCGTGATCACTGGGGAGTTTCGCAAGAACGTTCCCCGCTACCTGAAAGACCGGGAATACGCCGCAGGCTGGGAGGATGGTTTTCGCCAGTGCAAGGCCATGCGCGAGAACGAGGAGTTGCGCGACTACAAGAACGACCACTGGGACGACCGCGAGCGCGCCTGGCAGCAGGAGAAGAACCGAGATGCTGCGCGGGCCTATCGCTCGCAATAGGTCGCTTTCAGACATCCATCGAAACTAAAGCGCGGCGAACATGGCCCAAGCTCCATAGAGGGAGAACGTCATGAGCCGAGCTTTTGTAAATGAGGACAACGCCGCCGCCCAGGCCGATCAACCGGTGGAGCGTCAGGTCAGTGAGCAGCCCAATCGCCTGACCGCGCAGGGGTTGGCGCAATTGCAGGCCAAGGTTACGCAACTACAGGCCGAGCACAGCGCCGAATCCGCCAAGGGCGAACAGGCCGACAAACAGCGCCAGGCCGACCTCGAGCGGGATTTGCGCTACTTCAACCAGCGCGTGCAGAGCGCCCAGGTGGTTGCGCCCGCTACGTCCACCGACAAGGTGCAGATCGGCAGTTGGGTGACCTTCGCCAATGAGCATGACGAGCAGCAGCGCATCCAATTGGTCGGCGAAGACCAGGCCGATGCCGGCGCCGGCCTGATCAACTGGGGTTCGCCCCTGGGCCGTGCCTTGCTGGGAGCCCAGGTGGGTGACGAGGTGCTGTGGAAGCGCCCCGTCGGCGATCAGTTGATCGAAGTGCTGCGCATCGAAGCCGAGGCTTAGACGATGCCTTGCGCCAGCATCGCGTCGGCAACTTTCACGAAGCCCGCAATGTTCGCGCCCTTCACGTAGTTGATCCGACCGTTCTCTTCGCCGTAGTGCACGCAGGCATGGTGGATCGACTGCATGATGTTGTGCAGCTTGCTGTCCACTTCACCGGCGGTCCACAACAGGCGCATGGCGTTCTGCGACATCTCCAGGCCGCTCACGGCGACGCCGCCGGCATTCGATGCCTTGCCCGGCGCGAACAGAATGCCCGCCTCGATAAAAATATCCACAGCCTCAAGCGTCGTCGGCATGTTGGCGCCTTCGGCCACACAGATGCAGCCGTTGCGCAGCAGCGTGCGGGCGGCTTCGGCGTCGAGTTCGTTCTGGGTAGCGCATGGCAGGGCAATATCGCAGGCCAGTTCCCAAGGGGTTTTACCGGCGCGGAACTCCAGGCCGTAACGCGCGGCCAGTTCGCTGATGCGCCCACGCTGCACGTTTTTCAATTCCAGCAGCGCCGACCATTGCTCCTCGGTCAAGCCGCTTTCGGCGTACAGCGTGCCTTCGGAATCGGACAAGGAGATCACCTTGCCGCCCAGGTCCATGACCTTGCGCGCCGCGTATTGGGCCACGTTGCCGGAGCCAGAGACCGCCACGCGCTTGCCTTCTACCCGTTGACCGTCGCGCTTTAGCATCTCTTCGGCGAAGTACACACACCCGAATCCGGTGGCTTCCGGGCGGATCAGGCTGCCGCCGTAGGTCATGCCCTTGCCGGTCAACACCGAGGTGAATTGGTTACTCAGGCGCTTGTACTGGCCGAACAGGAAGCCAATCTCGCGGGCGCCCACGCCGATGTCGCCGGCCGGTACGTCCACGTCTGCGCCGATATGGCGGTACAGTTCGCTCATGAACGCCTGGCAGAAGCGCATGACTTCGGCGTCACTCTTACCTTTTGGATCAAAGTCCGAGCCGCCTTTACCGCCGCCCATGGGCAGCGAGGTCAGGGAATTCTTGAAGGTCTGCTCGAAGGCAAGAAACTTCAGCACCCCCAGGTTTACCGACGGGTGAAAACGCAGACCGCCCTTGTAAGGGCCGATGGCGCTGTTCATCTGGATACGGAAGCCACGGTTGACCTGGACCTTGCCATGATCATCCACCCACGACACCCGAAAGGTAATCGCCCGCTCCGGCTCGCAGATGCGCTCCAGGATGCCCGATGTCAGGTAGTGGGGATTGGCTTCAAGAAACGGCCACAGGCTGCGCAGGACTTCTTCTACGGCCTGGTGGAATTCCGGCTGGTCAGGGTCGCGTTTTTTCAGGCGGGCGAGGAAGGATTCGACGGATTCGATCATGAAAAGTCTCGGCAAATTGATTGTTTTTAAATGAGATTGAGCCGGACTTTATCAATTCATGTCGCACCGCGACAGGGCAAAATGTCGCTTTTGTGAATTTAAATGGTGCATTAGATATAAATAAACCCAAGAAACAGGGATTTATCGCACTTAAAAGGGGATTGCCAAGGCAGGTGATGCACCAGCAAGGAAATAGCCATCGGGAGCAAGCCCCCTCCCACATTTGATCGGTGTGGGTTGGGAAAAATGCGCAAAAAAAAGCGGAGCCCGAGGGCCCCGCTTTTTTCAAACCAGCCGGATCAGGCCAGTTTTTTGTGCCGTACACGGTGCGGCTGAGCAGCAGCTTCGCCCAAACGCTTTTTACGGTCGGCTTCGTACTCGGTGTAGTTGCCTTCGAAGAACACGGCTTGGGAGTCGTCTTCGTACGCCAGGATGTGGGTCGCGACGCGGTCAAGGAACCACCGATCGTGAGAGATCACAATGGCGGCGCCCGGGAAGTCCAGCAGGGCTTCTTCCAGGGAACGCAGGGTTTCAACGTCGAGGTCGTTGGACGGTTCGTCGAGCAGCAGGACGTTGCCGCCCTCTTTCAGGGTCAGGGCCAGGTGCAAGCGACCGCGCTCACCACCGGACAGGTCCTTGACGAACTTCTGCTGGTCGCCGCCCTTGAAATTGAAACGACCGACGTAGGTGCGCGACGGGATTTCATAGTTGCCGATGCGGATCTGGTCGGAACCGTCGGAGATCTGCTGGAATACCGTCTTGCTGCCATCCAGGTCTTCACGGCTCTGGTCCACGCAGGCCAACTGCACGGTTTCGCCGACTTCGATGGTGCCCGAGTCCGGGGTTTCCTTGCCCATCAGCATGCGGAACAGGGTGGATTTACCCGCACCGTTACCGCCGATAACGCCGACGATCGCGCCTTTTGGCATGGAGAACGACAGGTTGTCGATCAGCACACGGTCGCCATAGCCCTTGGAAACGTTCTTAAACTCGATGACCTTGTCACCCAGGCGCGGACCGGCCGGGATGTAGATCTCGTTGGTTTCGCTGCGCTTCTGGAATTCCTGCGACTGCATTTCTTCGAAGCGTTGCAGACGTGCCTTGGATTTGGACTGGCGGGCCTTGGCGCCTTTGCGCACCCACTCCAGTTCTTCCTTCATGGCTTTTTCGTGGGCCGATTGCTGCTTGGATTCGGCGGCCAGACGGTCGGACTTGGCTTCCAGCCAACCGGAGTAGTTGCCCTCGTAAGGGATACCGGCGCCGCGGTCGAGCTCGAGGATCCAGCCGGCAACGTTGTCCAGGAAGTAGCGGTCGTGCGTGATCGCAACCACGGTGCCCGGGAAATCGTGCAGGAAGTGCTCCAGCCAGGCGACGGAGTCGGCGTCCAAGTGGTTGGTCGGTTCGTCGAGCAGCAGCATGTCGGGAGCCGACAACAGCAGGCGGCACAGGGCCACACGACGTTTTTCACCACCGGAGAGGAATTCGACCTTGGCGTCCCAGGCCGGCAGGCGCAGCGCATCGGCGGCGACTTCCAGCTGGCGCTCCAGGTTGTGACCGTCGCCGGCCTGCAGGATCGCTTCAAGCTTGGCCTGTTCGGCGGCCAGCTTGTCGAAGTCGGCATCCGGCTCGGCGTAGGCGGCGTAGACCTCGTCCAGGCGGGCCTGGGCGTCCTTGATCACGCTGACGGCTTCCTCAACCACTTCACGCACGGTCTTGGTCGGGTCCAGGATCGGCTCCTGTGGCAGGTAGCCGATGTTCAGTTCCGGCATCGGGCGGGCTTCGCCTTCGAACTCGGTATCGACGCCAGCCATGATTTTCAGCAGTGTGGACTTACCAGAGCCGTTGAGGCCGAGCACGCCGATCTTGGCGCCGGGGAAAAAGGACAGCGAAATATTTTTCAGGATTTCCCGCTTCGGCGGAACAACTTTTCCCAGCCGATGCATGGTGAAGACGTATTGAGCCATGGTGAACCTAGCGTCTGTGACTGATGAATTAAGCGGGCGAAGCCCGTGCCAGGCCATGCGCCGCGCGGGCAGTTGACTATCATCAATGCCAGCGAGCGGAAAAGCCTGAAGATCTGGGGCTGGAACGCCACCGCGTAACCGGCAAAGCTACCTCAATGCGCTTGGTCAGTCCAGCCAAGCAGGGCTGGCACTTTGCCACAAGTCAAGGCATGCTAGCCGCCCTTCGGGCGTCCGGCTTATAGTGCACGTCGCGCGCCAGTCCAGCCAAACCGCAGGATCACAGCTTGTCCAAAGTCACGCCGCCAACTCCCTTGCGCGCCGCTCATGTAGCGCCGGGAATGCCCCTGCACGGCACCCTCAAAGGCGCATTGGCGACGCTTGTCCTCCTGCTGCTCGCGTTATTGTTCTGGCAACTGCTGGACCAACTGCAGCAAAACCAGAAAAACCAGCAGCAATACACCATCGACTACAGCGCCGACCTGGCTGAACAGATCAGCCTGAACATGGCCCTGAGCGCAAAAATTGCCCTGAACCTGCTACCGATGGTCGAACCGCCGCGCGACATCGAACAGCAACAGGCCCTGACGCGCACGTTGCAGCGCTCGCTGCCGGAACTGCGCAGTATCGCCCTGCTCGCGCCCAGCGGCGCGATGATCAGCGACAGCGCCAATGACAGCCAGGACAGCGCCTGGCTGGAAGAGCTGGTGCAGCGCAGCCACGGCCAACCCTACTACCTGAGCAATAACGACGACGGCACCCTCATCTATCTGCTGCTGCACCAGCCCAGCGGTGGCTCAAAGATGTACTGGGCGCTGCGCCTGGCACCCAACTACCTGGTCAACCTGACCCGCCAGGACAGCCAGGGCCAGCGCCCCATGTGGGCCATCGAGAACCGCCTGAACCACCGTGTGGTCAGCCGTGACAGTGGCATGCCGGCGCAATGGGGCGACGCCCTGACCCCGGATGACCTGAATAAAAGCGTGCTGGTCACGCCCTTGAGCAAAAGCGACTGGCAGTTGCGCGGGATGTTCGACCGTGCAGCCGTGCTGGAACAATTGCTGCCGGCGTTTATCGGTAAATGCCTGCTGGGCCTGGCCTTCTCGTTGATCCCCGTGATCGTGCTGCTGAATATGCGTCGCCGCCAGCGCCAGGTGCATGAAGGCCGGCGGCGGTATCAGGATATTTTCGAAGGCACCGGCGTCGCGCTGTGCGTACTTGACTTGTCGGGCCTGAATGCATTCTTTGGCAAGGTGCACTTGCAGACCCGCGAGCAACTGCACGCCTGGCTGCAAACTTCCCCCGAGGAATGCCGGCAGTTGCTCACCGAACTGCGCATCACCGAGATCAACCAGGTGGCGGTGAGCCTGCTCAGAGTGTGCTCCTGCGAGGAAGCGTGGGAGCGGCTGATCGATGATTGCCCGCGCAACACCACGTCCATCGGTCATCAGATACTCGAAGCGGTCCTGACCCAACAGAGTCAGCTTGAGTTGGAAATCCAGCTCAAGGATGTGGCCGGCAACGAACAGTACCTTTGGATGGTGATGCGCCTGCCGGAACAGCAGGACGACTTCAAGGCGGTGATCCTCAGCATCAGCGACATCACCAGCCGCAAGCTGATCGAACTGTCGCTGGTGGAACGTGAAAGCTTCTGGTCGGACGTGGTCCGTACCGTGCCCGACCACCTGTATGTGCAGGATGTGATCAGCCAGCGCATGATCTTCAGCAACCACCATCTGGGCCACACCCTCGGCTATACCAAGGCCGAACTTCATCAAATGGGCGAGTATTTCTGGGAAATCCTGCTGCACCCCGAAGACGCCGAGCATTACCACGATCTGCGCCAACAGCAACGCCAGGTCGGATACACGACGCAGCTGCACTGCCAGTTGCGCTTTCGCCATCGCAATAACCAATGGCGGCGCTTTGATATTCGCGAGCAGGCCCTGGCGCGGGACAAGACGGCGCAAGTCACGCGCATCATCGGTGTGGCCAAGGACATCACCGACCAGATCGAAGCCAGCGAGTCCCTGCGCGACAGCGAACAGCGCTACCGCATGCTGGCCGAAAGCATCAGCGACGTGATCTGCTCCACCGACAGCCAACTGGCCCTGAACTACGTCAGCCCGTCGGTCAACGCCGTGCTGGGTTACGACGTGGACTGGGTATTCAAGAACGGCTGGCAGTCGATCATCGCCAACCCGCAGCAACTGACCGGCATCTATAGCCTGGTGGAACAGGTCAGCCGCGCACTGGGCGATCCCGAGGCGCTGAATAGGCTGCGCGATCAAGTGCAGACCCAATTGTTCCTGTTCGACTGCCTGCGCGCCGATGGCCGCAAGGTGCCGATCGAGCTGCGCCTGGTGCTGGTGTGGGATGAGCACGGCGCCTTCGAGGGCATCCTTGGCGTGGGCCGCGACATCAGCCAGCAACGCCGTGCCGAAAAAGACCTGCGCATGGCCGCCACCGTATTCGAGCACTCCACGTCGGCAATCCTGATCACCGACCCCGCCGGCTATATCGTGCAGGCCAACGAGGCGTTCAGCCGGGTCAGCGGTTATGCGGTGAGTGATGTACTCGACCAGTTGCCGAACATGCTCACCGTCGACGAACAACAGGAAGCCCACCTGCGCTACGTGCTCAAGCAACTGCACCAGCACAGCACCTGGGAAGGCGAAGTGTGGCTCAAGCGCCGTAACGGCGAGCATTACCCGGCCTGGGTCGGCATTACGGCGGTGTTCGACGATGAAGGCGACCTGGCCAGTTATGTGTGCTTCTTCAGCGATATCAGCGAACGCAAGGCCAGCGAACAGCGCATCCACCGCCTGGCCTATTACGACGCCCTGACCCACCTGCCCAACCGCACCTTGTTCCAGGACCGCCTGCACACCGCGTTGCAGTCGGCCGAACGGCAGAAGTCGTGGGTGGTGCTGATGTTCCTCGACCTCGACCGTTTCAAGCCGATCAACGACTCCCTGGGCCACGCCGCCGGCGACCGCATGCTCAAGGAAATGGCCACCCGCCTGCTCGGTTGCGTCGCCGAAGACGATACCGTGGCGCGCATGGGCGGCGACGAGTTCACCTTGCTGCTGCAACCGCGGGTCAGCCGCGAAATGGCGCTGAACCGCGCGATACATGTGGCCGAACAGATTTTGGCCAGCCTGGTGAAGCCGTTTGTGCTGGAGGGCCGCGAGTTCTTTGTGACCGCCAGTATCGGCATTGCTCTCAGCCCGCAGGACGGCAACGAGCTGAGCCAGCTGATGAAGAACGCCGACACGGCGATGTATCACGCCAAGGAACGTGGCAAGAACAACTTCCAGTTCTACCAGGCCGACATGAACGCCAGCGCCCTGGAACGCCTGGAGCTGGAAAGCGACCTGCGCCACGCGCTGGAGCAGGACGAATTCGTGCTTTATTACCAGCCGCAGTTCAGCGGCGACGGCAAACGCCTGACCGGCGCCGAAGCGCTGCTGCGCTGGCGCCATCCACGCCGTGGACTGGTGCCGCCGGGGGACTTTATTCCGGTGCTCGAAGAGTTGGGCCTGGTGGTGGACGTAGGCGACTGGGTGATCAGCGAAGCCTGTCGCCAGCTCAAGACCTGGCACCATAACAAGGTGCGGGTGCCGAAAGTCTCGGTGAACATCTCCGCGCGGCAGTTCTCCGACGGCCAGCTGGGCACGCGCATCGCCACCATCCTCAAGGACACTGGCCTGCCACCGGCGTGCCTGGAGCTGGAGCTGACCGAAAGTATCCTGATGCGCGAAGTCAACGAAGCCATGCATATCCTCGACAGCCTGAAAAACCTGGGCCTGAGCATTGCGGTGGACGACTTCGGCACGGGTTATTCGTCACTCAACTACCTCAAGCAATTCCCCATCGACGTGCTGAAAATCGACCGCACCTTCGTCGATGGCCTGCCATCCGGCGAGCAGGATGCGCAAATCGCCCGCGCCATTATCGCCATGGCCCACAGCCTCAACCTGGCGGTGATCGCCGAAGGTGTGGAAACCCATGAGCAGCTGGACTTCCTGCGCGAGCATGGTTGCGATGAAGTGCAGGGTTATCTGTTTGGACGGCCGATGCCGGCACATCGGTTCGAGGCGCAGTTCAGCAATGATGCCCTCTTCATGTTCGACTGAGATTTTGTGGTGAAGCCACTGGCCTCATCGGGGGCTTGCCCCCGATGAGGCCGGCACAGTCACCACCCATCCCGAGATGAGCCCCACTTGTCCGCGACATGATGTCCTTTCATATGCCATCTAAAACCCATTGGGTTAGAATGCCCTCCTTTTCTGCCCCCGATCCTTGAGGACCGCCATGTTCAGCCGTGATTTGACTATTGCCAAGTACGACGCCGATCTCTTCGCCGCCATGGAGCAAGAAGCCGTGCGCCAGGAAGAGCACATTGAGCTGATCGCTTCGGAAAACTACACCAGCCCTGCGGTGATGGAGGCTCAAGGTTCGGTTCTGACCAACAAGTACGCCGAAGGCTACCCAGGCAAGCGCTACTACGGTGGCTGCGAGTACGTCGACGTGGTTGAGCAACTGGCCATCGACCGTGCAAAAGAACTGTTCGGCGCCGATTACGCCAACGTCCAGCCACACGCCGGCTCCCAAGCCAACAGCGCCGTGTACCTGGCCCTGCTGCAAGGCGGCGACACCATCCTGGGCATGAGCCTGGCCCATGGCGGTCACCTGACTCACGGCGCCAGCGTTTCCTCCTCCGGCAAGCTGTACAACGCCGTTCAATACGGCATCGATGCCAACGGCCTGATCGACTACGACGAAGTCGAGCGCCTGGCGATCGAGCACAAGCCAAAAATGATCGTGGCCGGTTTCTCTGCCTACTCGCAGATCCTGGACTTCCCACGCTTTCGCGCCATCGCCGACAAGGTTGGCGCCTACCTGTTCGTCGACATGGCTCACGTAGCCGGTCTGGTCGCCGCTGGCGTCTACCCGAACCCGGTACCTTTCGCCGACGTGGTCACCACCACCACCCACAAGACCCTGCGCGGTCCACGTGGCGGCCTGATCCTGGCGCGCGCTAACGCCGAGATCGAGAAAAAGCTGAACTCCGCCGTATTCCCGGGCGCCCAGGGTGGCCCACTGGAGCACGTGATCGCCGCTAAAGCGATCTGCTTCAAGGAAGCCCTGCAACCTGAGTTCAAGACCTACCAGCAACAAGTGGTGAAAAACGCCCAGACCATGGCCAGCGTGTTCATCGAACGCGGCTTCGACGTGGTGTCCGGCGGTACTGAAAACCACCTGTTCCTGCTGTCGCTGATCAAGCAGGACATTTCCGGTAAAGATGCTGACGCTGCCCTGGGCAAAGCGTTCATCACCGTGAACAAAAACTCCGTGCCGAACGACCCACGTTCGCCGTTCGTCACCTCGGGCCTGCGCTTCGGCACCCCGGCTGTGACCACTCGTGGCTTCAAGGAAGAAGAGTGCAAGGAACTGGCCGGCTGGATCTGCGACATCCTGGCAGACCTGAACAACGAAGCCGTGATCGACGCGGTACGTGAGAAGGTCAAGGCCATCTGCAAAAAACTGCCGGTATACGGCGCTTGATTGCAGTTGCTTGACTAAGAAGCCCGGCTCTTGAGCCGGGCTTTTTTATGCCAATTGTCCAGTTTGAAATGCGCCCAAGTGTGGGAGGAGCTTGCCCCCGATAGCACTGTGTCAGTCACATATAGGTTTACTGACCCACCGCCATCGGGAGCAAGCCGCCTCCCACAGTTGACTGCATCACACGTCAGGGTTGGTAGACTTTGGCAAAGCCTTCGCGGATTTTGTCCTCCGGCAACTCATCGGCAATAAACACGATCACACTCTCCCGCGCTTCACCCTCGGCCCACTCAGTATCCCAGTCGAAACCATAGAGCTTGAGCACGCCCTGGAACACCATGCGGCGGTCTTCGCCGGCGATGTTGAGCACGCCTTTGTAGCGCAGCAGTTGCTTGCCATGATCCTCCAGCAGTTCGTTCATGAACTCACTGAGGCGGTCGATATCCAGCGGCTGGTCGGTGCGCAACACCAGGCTGGATATACGGTCGATGGACGGCGCCTTGCTCACCGGGCGCAAGCTCATGCCGGCATTAAGGTTGAAACCACGCACATCGAGCAGTTCGGCCAAATCAATCTTGCCGTGCTCGACCACACGAATCGGCGCGCGGCGGTTGATGCGTGTGAGGCGTTCGCTGAGGGCGTCGAAGGTCGCGTCGTCCACCAGGTCACGCTTGCTCACCAGCAGCCGGTCGGCAAAACCGATCTGCGCCTGGGCGATGGTCTGGGTCAGGTGGTGCTCGGCGTGGGCCGCGTCCACCAGGGTAATGATGCCGTCGAGGATGTAGCGCTCGCGCAGTTCTTCATCGATGAAAAAGGTCTGGGCCACCGGCGCCGGGTCGGCCAGGCCGGTGCACTCGATCACCAGGCGGTCGAAGGCGATCTCGCCGCTGTCCAGGCGCTCGAGCAGCAGATAGAGGGCCTTGGTCAGGTCGGTGTGGATGGTGCAGCACACGCAGCCGTTGGACAGGGTCATGACTTGCACCGGTTCTTCGCCCAACAACTGGGTGTCGATACCGGCATCGCTGAATTCGTTTTCGATCACGGCGATTTTAAGGCCGTGCTCGGCTTTGAGCAGGTGGCGCAGCAAGGTGGTCTTGCCGGCGCCGAGGAAGCCACTGAGGACGGTGACGGGAATGGGAGAGGACAAAAACAGTTCTCCTTATTAACTGAAGAAACACAAAACAAATGTGGGAGGGGGCTTGCCCCCGATAGCAGTGTGTCAGGCACTTATGTGTCACTGAGACACCGCTATCGGGGGCAAGCCCCCTCCCACAGTGGATCACCGCCAGCCCGAACTAACGGGTCAGCAGCACTTGGGCCCACCCTTGCCGCCGTAACGGGCTTCCTGGCGTTCCCGGAAGAACGCCTTGTAGTCCATCATCGGCTTGTCCGGGTGCTTGGTTTGCATATGCTCGACGTACGTGTCGTAGTCGGGCATGCCGACCATCAGGCGCGCGGCCTGACCGAGGTATTTACCGAGGCGACTGATGTCATTGAACATGCTTGCAATCCTCGGTTATGCGTCCGGTACTGCCTGGAACGGGGCTTCTTTATCCGTACGCTCTTTGTTGCCCCAGGCGGCGACGCCAACCTTGAGCGCATAGAACAGGATGCTGAACACCACGAACAGGAACAGCACAGTCAGCGTTGCGTTGGTGTAAGCGTTCCAGATCACGTGCTGCATCTGGTCCACGCTCTTGGCCGGGGCCAGGATCTGGCCGTTCGCCAGGGCATCACTGTACTTCTTCGCCAGCGACAGGAAGCCGATCGCCGGGTTGGCGTCGAACAGCTTGATGAAGCCTGCGGTGGTGGTGCAGATCAGCAGCCATACCGCCGGCAGCATGGTCACCCAGATGTAGCGTTGGCGTTTCATTTTGATCAGCACAACGGTGGCGAGCATCAGCGCGATACCGGCCAGCATCTGGTTGGAGATACCGAACAGCGGCCACAAGGTGTTGATGCCGCCCAGCGGGTCGATCACGCCCTGGTACAGCAGGTAACCCCACATGGCGACGCAACCGGCGGTCGCGATCAGGTTGGCGGTCCAGGACTCGGTGCGCTTGAGCGCCGGTACGAAGGAGCCCAGCAAATCCTGAAGCATGAAGCGACCGGCACGGGTGCCCGCGTCGACGGCAGTCAGGATAAACAGCGCTTCGAACAGGATCGCAAAGTGGTACCAGAACGCCATGGTGTTTTCACCCGGCAGCACACTGTGCAGGATCTGCGCGATACCCACCGCCAACGTCGGCGCACCACCGGCACGCGCGAGGATGGTGGTTTCACCGATGTCATGGGCCACGGCCGACAGCGCCTCGGGGGTAATTGCAAAACCCCAGCTGCTGACGGTTTGTGCCACGGTCACCACGTCGGTGCCGACGATTGCCGCCGGGCTGTTCATGGCGAAGTACACGCCTGGCTCGATCACCGAAGCGGCAACCATCGCCATGATCGCCACGAAGGACTCCATCAGCATGCCGCCGTAACCGATGTAACGGGCGTGGCTTTCACTGGCCAGCAGCTTGGGCGTGGTGCCCGAGGAAATCAGCGCGTGGAAGCCAGAGACCGCGCCACAGGCAATGGTGATGAACAGGAACGGGAACAGGCCGCCCTTCCATACCGGACCGGTACCATCGATGAACTGGGTCAACGCCGGCATTTTCAGGTCAGGCATGGTGACCAGGATGCCAATCGCCAGGGCGATGATGGTGCCGATTTTCAAGAAGGTAGAGAGGTAGTCACGTGGCGCGAGGATCAGCCACACCGGCAGTACCGCGGCCACGAAACCGTAGCCGATCAGCATCCAGGTGATCTGGATCCCGGTGAACGTGAAGGCCTTGGCCCAGACCGGATCAGCGGCAATCTGCCCGCCCAGCCAGATCGAACCGAGCAGCAACAGCACGCCGATGATCGAAATTTCACCAATGCGGCCCGGGCGGATGTAGCGCATGTAGATGCCCATGAACATCGCGATCGGGATGGTCGCCATCACCGTGAAGATGCCCCATGGGCTCTCGGCCAGGGCCTTGACCACGATCAGCGCCAGCACCGCAAGGATGATGATCATGATCAGGAAGCAGCCGAACAGCGCGATGGTCCCTGGGATACGACCCATCTCTTCGCGAACCATGTCCCCCAGGGAACGGCCATTACGACGCGTGGACAGGAACAGGACCATGAAATCCTGCACCGCACCGGCCAGTACCACGCCGGCAATCAGCCAGAGTGTGCCGGGCAGGTAGCCCATTTGCGCCGCCAGTACCGGGCCGACCAAGGGGCCTGCACCGGCAATTGCCGCAAAGTGGTGACCGAAAAGGATGTGTTTGTTGGTCGGCACATAGTCCAGACCGTCATTGTTGACCACTGCGGGGGTGGCCCGTCGTGGATCGAGTTGCATCACATTATTAGCGATGAACAGGCTGTAGTAGCGATAAGCGACCAGATAGATGGCCACGGCAGCGACCACAATCCACAAGGCGTTGATCGCCTCGCCTCGGCGCAAGGCCACTACGCCCAGGGCGCACGCTCCTACGATTGCCAGCACCAGCCAGGGTAAGTGGCGTAGCAGGCTATTATTATTTTTCATTTTTATATTCCAGCCAGGGTGGACAGAAAGGACAGCCATCCGGAGTTTAGCGCTACTGGCCTTAAAGGCCACCCCCCTACGTTGGTCTAGAGCCTTGCAGCGGAAAAAAAACAGAAAAAACCGCCCAATGATGGCGCAGGGCTACAATCCTTTTATCCACAGAGGGTTTCACCATGACCGAGCAAGCGTCTGATCGCCGCCGTTTTCGCCGGATCGCCTTTGATGCCAAGACCGAACTTCGGCAAAACGGCAACGAATGGCCAGTGCAATTGGTGGATTTGTCGCTCAAGGGCCTGTTGGCGCAACGGCCTGAAGACTGGAAGGGAAATAAGGCGCTGCCGTTCGCGGTCGACATACGCCTGGATCCCAAGGCGCATATAAAGATGCAAGCACGGCTGACCCACGAAGCAGATGGTCAACTGGGGTTTGTGTGCACAGACATCGACCTGGACTCGATCAGCCACCTAAGGCGGCTTATCGAACTGAACCTTGGAGATGAAGAAGAACTGCACCGGGAGTTGTCGGCGCTGTTGGAGATCTAACCACCCACATTGGTTTTGCGGCGTTGGTGATTACTCGAACAAGGCATCCAATGCCTGTTCCAGGCGCGTGACCCCAATCACCTGCAATCCTGGCGGCATTTCCTTCGGCGCATTGCCCTTGGGCACAATCGCGCGTTTGAAGCCGTGTTTGGCCGCTTCCTTCAAGCGTTCCTGACCGCTCGGCACCGGGCGCACTTCGCCGGACAGGCCCACCTCACCGAACACCAGCAGGTCGTGGGGCAATGGCCGGTTACGCAAGCTGGACATCACCGCCGCCATCAACGCCAGGTCGGACGCGGTTTCCAGCACCTTGACCCCGCCGACCACGTTGAGGAACACGTCCTGGTCGTGGGTGGGGATGCCACCGTGACGGTGCAACACCGCCAACAGCATCGCCAGGCGGTTTTGATCCAGGCCCAACGTGACGCGACGAGGGTTGGCCAGATGGCTGTCATCCACCAGCGCCTGGACTTCCACCAGCATCGGCCGGGTGCCTTCCCACGTTGCCATAACCACGCTGCCTGGGACTTCTTCCTGGGCACGGGTCAGGAAAATCGCCGAGGGGTTAGAGACTTCTTTCAGCCCCCGGTCAGTCATGGCGAACACACCCAGTTCGTTCACCGCGCCGAAGCGGTTCTTCACCGCCCGCAGCAAGCGCAAACGGCCATCGGACTCGCCTTCGAAATACAGCACGGTGTCGACCATATGCTCCAACACCCGTGGCCCGGCCAGCGCGCCCTCTTTGGTGACGTGGCCGACCAGGAAGATCGCCGTGCCGCTCTGCTTGGCGTAGCGCACCAGCAACGCCGCACTCTCGCGCACCTGGGACACGCCGCCCGGCGCCGATTGCAGTTGCTCGGTGAAAATCGTCTGGATCGAGTCGATCACCATGACCTTGGGTTTTTCGATCCGGGCCGTGGCGATGATGCTTTCGATGCAGGTTTCAGTCATGACCCGCAGTTGATCCTGGGGCAAACCGAGGCGGCGGGCACGCATGGCCACCTGTTGCTGGGATTCTTCGCCGGTGACGTACAGCGCCGGCATGCGGCTGGCGATGCTGCACAGGGTTTGCAGCAGGATCGTCGATTTGCCGATGCCGGGGTCGCCGCCGATCAACACCACCGAACCATCCACCAGGCCGCCACCCAGAACCCGATCCAGCTCACCGGAAGCCGTCGAGAAACGCGGGATCTCTTCAACGCTGACCTCGGCCAGGGTCTTGATTTGCGCCTGTTGCCCGGTCCAGCCGGCGCGGCCGGTGGGGGCCGAGGCGCCGCCGCTTTCGATCATGGTTTCAGTCAGGGTATTCCACGCACCACACTCGGTGCATTGGCCGGCCCACTTGGGAAAGGTCGCGCCGCACTCCGTGCAGCCGTACATGCGCTTGGCCTTTGCCATTTGAAAACCTCCAACGGAAAAACCGCGATGATAGCTCAGCGCGACGCCGGGGTCCGGATTTCACCGCTGGCCAGTCGTGAAGCACTGTTGCCGACCGGGTCTTCGGCGTTGAGATCGGCGCCCTTGGCCTTGAGTTCGTCGAGCAACTCGATGCGCTTGAACAGGCCGGCGTACATGGCCGCCGTCTGACCGGCACCGTTACGTTGGTCGGGGTTGCAGTCGGTCGCCAGCAGGCGCTGGGCAATTTTCAGTTCTCCCTTGAAGATCGCGCCCATCAACGCGGTGTTACCGCGCTTGTCCTGCACACAGGCGTCGGCACCGGCGGCGAGCAAACGCTCCACGTAGGCGCTTTCACCATGGTAGGCGGCGAGAATCAACGCCGTGTAGCCCTTGTCGTCCTGGGTGTTGAGGGGGAAGCCGGCGTCGATAAAGGTGTTGAGCATGTCGAGGTCACCACGGCGGGCGGCGTCGAAGTAATAATCCTGGAGCTGCGCCTTGAGCGCGACCGGGTCGGGCGACTCGGCATGGGCGACAAAGGCCAGCATAGCCATCAGTAGGCCGATCGAAATACGCATGGGTTCTCTCCTGCCAGAGGTCGACGCCCGCGTGGGCGTCGACCGAAACCAACGTCAGTCAGTGAGTTTTTCGGCCAGCGCCTTCACGCGCGCCAGGTCACCCTTGGCGACCTTGGCCACGCCGGTGCCGTATTCCGGATCGGCCTTGTAGAGGAACGACAGGATGATGTGCTTGCTCTCGTCATCGGTAGTGGCCAGGGAGCCGCCGAAGTTGTCGATCAAGTCCTGACGCTCTTTCTTGCTGTAGGAGCGATACAGATCGCCGGCCTGCTTGAAGTTCTGCTCACGCTGGATCTTCGCCTGCTGGGTGCTGCCCGACAGCGCCGTCTGGCTGTAGCGCGCAGTTTGCGGCTCTTCACGGTTTTCCAGGCGGCTTGGCTGGTAGTTCACGCCGCTGGTGGTCTTGCCGAAGTTCAGCGCGCCGTCCTGGTTACCGTTGTTGACGGTGACCCGTGGGGCGTTGATCGGCAACTGCAGGGCATTGGCGCCCAGTCGATACATCTGCGTGTCGGCATACGAGAACACCCGCCCTTGCAGCAGGCGGTCTTCCGACGGTTCGATGCCCGGCACCAGGTTGGCCGGGGCCATGGCCACTTGCTCGGTTTCCTGGAAGACATTCGCCGGGTTGCGGTTCAGCACCATCTGCCCGACTTTACGCTCGGGCACATTCGGCCAGATCTTGGTGGCGTCCAGCGGGTCGAAATCAAACTTGGCCAGGTCTTCCGGCTTGAGTACCTGCACATACAGGTCCCACTTGGGGAAGTCGCCCTTGTTGATATGGGTGACCAGGTCGTTAGTCATATGGCTGTAGTCACGCCCCTGCACTTCGGTAACTTGCTTGGGGTCGAGATTCTTGATGCCTTGCAGGCTCTTCCAGTGGAACTTGACGTAGTGCACTTCACCCTTGGCGTTGATCAACTTGTAGGCATGTACACCATTGCCGTCCATTTCCCGATAACTGGCCGGAGTACCGGAGTCGGAATACAACTCGGTGAGTGTGCGAGTGGCCTCGGGAACATGGGAGAAGAAGTCGAAGCGACGGGAGTCATCGTCCAGGTTAGTGCGCGGGTCCGGCTTGAAGGCGTGGACCATGTCGGGGAACTTGATGGCATCGCGGATAAAGAACGTCGGGAAGTTATTGCCCACCAGGTCCCAGTTGCCATCGGCGGTATAGAACTTGGTGGCGAAGCCGCGCGGGTCACGCAGGGTTTCCGGGGAGTGGTTACCGTGCACCACGGCCGAGAAGCGCACGAACACCGGGGTCGTTTCGCCAGCAGCGAAGACCTTGGCCTTGGTCAGGTCGCTGAGGTTATCGGTGACGGTGAAGGTGCCATGGGCGCCGGTGCCACGGGCATGCACGACGCGCTCGGGGATGCGTTCACGGTCGAAGCGCTGCAGCTTCTGGATCAGTTGCACGTCCTGCAGCAGCACCGGGCCGTTGGCGCCAGCGGTTTGCGAGTTCTGGTTATCGCCCACCGCGGCGCCGTTATCACGGGTCAGGTTGGCGGCTTGCACGGAGAGGGAAAGCAGGCTGGCGGTCGCCAGTACCAGCACATGACGCGCCAATACCGGGCCGCGATTGATTGGATTCTTCATCAAGGTTTCCTCTGGTTTTTTAGTGCACATTCAGTTGTGCTTGCCAGAGGCTAGTGACCCACGAGTCAGAAGATAAATAGAAAAACCCCACCAGGGCGATAAAGAAAATAATGTGGTAAGCCACTGAAACAGCGGGTATTTCGCGCGCGATTGGTGGCACTTTGCAAACTATTTGCGTTTTAATGTGTCGATAAAAACTAACAGTGTTAACGGTTGTGTCGGGCAAGCCCGCTACCGCTGACTTACACTAAGCGGCACCCTTCTCATTTGTAACAAGGAATAACCTATGGGCGTGATCAGTGAGTTCAAGGCCTTCGCGGTCAAAGGTAATGTGGTCGACATGGCCGTCGGTATCATCATCGGCGCCGCCTTCGGCAAAATTGTTTCTTCGTTTGTAGGCGACGTAGTGATGCCGCCCATTGGTCTGTTGATCGGTGGCGTGGACTTTGGTGACCTGGCGATAACGCTCAAGGCGGCCCAAGGCGATGTGCCCGCCGTCGTCCTGGCGTACGGCAAGTTCATCCAGAGCGTGATCGACTTTGTGATCGTCGCGTTTGCGATCTTCATGGGCGTCAAGGCCATCAACCGCCTCAAGCGCGAAGAAGCCGTTGCACCTAGCCTGCCACCGACACCGAGCAAGGAAGAAGTGCTGCTGGGTGAGATTCGCGACCTGCTCAAGGCACAGAACGACAAGCCGCTTTAACCTGTACCGGCTTGGAAAAAAGGCGCCTGCTTGAGGCGCCTTTTTATTACCAGTAGTTTTCCACCGCCACCTGCCCCGGCCGGCGGCTAAGGCTCAGTTGCATGTCGCGCTGCTTGAGCAACTGGCGAGTGTCATCCACCATCTGCGGGTTACCGCAAATCAGCACACGGGAATGTTCCGGAGTCAGCTCGACGCCGGCAGCACGCTCCAATTCGCCATTCTCGATCAGCGTGGTAATGCGCCCATTCAGCGCACCTAGGTGCTGTTCACGGGTGACGAGCGGGATGTAGGTGAATTTATGCGCGTATTCGGCCAGGTACTCTCGTTCACCCAGCTCTTTGATCAGCGACTGATAGGCCAACTCCTGGGCTTCCCGCGCGCTGTATACCAGGATGATGCGCTCGAATTTCTCCCAGACTTCAAAGTCCTGCAGGATCGACAAAAACGGCGCCACCCCGGTCCCCGTACCCAACATCCACAAGTCACGACCATCGACGAAACGATTCAGGGTCAGGTACCCGGTAGCCTGGCGCTCCACCATTAAGGTATCGCCTACCCGCAGTCGGCTGAGTTCACTGGTGAATTCGCCGCCTGGGACAACAATCGAGAAGAAGTCCAAGTATTCATCAAATGGCGAGGACACCACGGAATAGGCACGCCACACCGTGCTGCCATCCGCCTTGGTGACCCCCAGGCGCACGAATTGCCCGGCGGTGAAACGGAACCCTGGGTCACGGGTGGTTCGCAGCGTAAACAGGCTGGGGGTCAGGGATTGCACATCGAGCAAGGTCTGGCGGGTAAATTTCTCAGCACTGGCCGTCATGGGGGACTCCGTTCTACAGGTGCCCTAGTGTCCCTCAAAGTCGCGCCCGGAAACACCCATGCCGGGTAATGGCATGGTGCAGGCACAAAATAGTAGCAACTTAATATCAGCACTAATAAATTTGCTATTAGCGCCCCTATCAGCACCACAAGCACACGCTAAGTTGTGTCTGCCACAAGTGCTTCAACTGACTAAAAAATCGAAAAAAACAACTAAGCCCCTTAGCAAAGCCCGCCGCGACCGTAGAGAAAACTTCTTAAACGCCGCCCTGCAAGAGCGAAAATTTCATCTCGCGATGTAGCTCATGTCCTACACTGGTTTGCGTGCAGTGGGAGTTCGGGACGTATCCCATGTCATGCGGAAACCCATGGAGAGTTACCAATGGTCAACTGGCGCAACACCCGACTTCCCAAGCTGGAGGGCGAGAGCGAGGCAACTACTCTTTTCGAGACGGCTGTGAACCACACCTACGCACTTGGCTTCCAATACTGTTCTTTTACGATGAGTTCTCAACTGCCTAACAACCAAACGAAACCTATTCACCTCAACAACTATCCCGATGAGTGGAACAAACTGTATAACCAGGCCCACTTCTTTGAAGTTGATCCCGTGGTGGAACATTGCAAACGTTGTGTACTCCCCCTTGTCTGGGAGGAAAAAACCTTTAAAGACTCACCAAACTTGTGGTCTTTAGCCAAATCCTTTGGTGTGCATTTGGGATGGACCCAAGCTGTGCATGATTTCCAGGGTGTGTTCAGCATGCTGACCCTTGGCCGTAGCACGGGTGAAGTGACCCCGCAGGAGCTGTACGAAAAAGCCGGCCAGGTCCTGTGGCTGTGCCATGCGATGCACGCGGTAGTGGCGCAGACTTACGCACGCAAGCCCAGCATTAACCCTGCCAGCAAATTAACCCCGCGCGAAACCGAAATCCTCAAGTGGTCAGCCATGGGCAAGACCGCTGCGGACATAGCCACCATTCTGTGCCTGTCCGAACGTACGGTGGGCTTTCATATCTGCAGTTGCTTCAAAAAGCTGGGGGTCAACAACAAGATCGCCGCTGTGCTCTGCGCCTCGAAAGCGGGGTTGTTTTAAGCCGCGTTGAAACACCGCATGTAATCCCTCAGGAAAAAAAGTAACATTTACGACCCATTCTGAGTGCTGGGCTGTCCCCACGGGGCGCCGCCCGCTGTTCACTCAGACGGTTCTGCAGCCGACTGCCGAACACCCATCGATGACCCAGAGCCTCCCTCGCCATGCCCCTGCTCGACAGCCCCTTCGCCCAGCTCGATCTGATCCGCCAGCCAGAGCAGCATAACGATCCGCTGCAAGCCTTCGACGCCGCCGACGAGTACCTGCTCAGCTATCTGGCTGAACAGCAACCGAGCGCTGCGACTCGCGTGCTGGTGCTCAATGACAGCTTCGGCGCCCTGGCTGCCAGTCTCGAAGGCCGGGCGCAGGTGACCTCCAGCGGCGACTCGTTCCTGGCCGCCCTGGGCCTGGATAAAAACCTGGTGCGCAATGGCAAGGCCTTTGACGCCGTGCCGTTCATCCCCGCCAGCCAAGTGCCCACAGGGCCGTTCGACCGGGTGCTGATCCGTGTACCCAAAACCCTGGCATTGCTGGAAGAACAACTGATCCGCCTGCAAGGCCAACTGGCGCCGGGTGCCGAGGTGATCGCAGGGGCGATGATCAAGCACCTGCCAAGGGCGGCCGGGGAAATGCTTGAGCGCTATATCGGGCCGATGCACGCCTCCCTGGCCGTCAAGAAAGCCCGGTTGCTGATCGCCACCCAGGCCGACCGGCCCATCGCTGTCTCGCCCTACCCGACGCGCTACACCCTGGACGCGCCGGCTATCGAACTGCTCAACCATGCCAACGTGTTCTGCCGTGAAGGCCTGGACATCGGCACCCGCGCCTTCCTGCCGCACCTGCCCAACAACCTGGGCAGTGCCCGCGTGGCGGACCTGGGTTGTGGCAACGGTGTACTGGCGATTGCCAGCGCCCTGCAAAACCCCGAGGCGCAATACACTCTGGTGGACGAGTCCTATATGGCCGTGCAATCGGCGCTGGAGAACTGGCAAGCCGCCCTCGGTGACCGCGCCGTCACCGTACGCGCTGGCGATGGCCTGGCCGGTCAGGAACCAGACTCCCTCGACGTTGTGCTGTGCAACCCGCCGTTCCACCAGCAGCAGGTGGTCGGCGACTTCCTCGCCTGGCGTATGTTCCAGCAGGCGCGGGAGGCGTTGGTGGTCGGCGGCGCCCTGTATATCGTCGGCAACCGTCACCTGGGTTATCACAGCAAGTTGGCGCGCTTGTTCCGTGGCGTAGAGCAAGTGGCCGCCACGCCAAAGTTTGTGATTCTCAAAGCGCGCAAATAAAAAAAGCCCTGCCCTTCCAAAAGAAGAGCAGGGCTGAAAACCGAGCGCGAAGCCCGGATCGGGATGTCAGTGGGTGGTCAGGCCGGCCGCATTCATGAACATGCGCATCAGGCTGGCCACGACGAACAGGGCCAGCACACTGCCGGTCCAGATCATCGCCAGCCACCCCAGGCGCCGCCACAACGGCTGTTTCTCGGCCTGTTCAATCTCGTGCAACGTAGGTTTGCCGGACATGCAACGACCCTCCTAGTGATAGCCGTCTTCGTGGGTGACCTTGCCGCGGAACACGTAGTAGCTCCAGAAGGTGTAGCCCAGGATGAACGGGATGATGAACAAGGTGCCCACCAGCATGAAGCCTTGGCTCTGGGGCGGCGCAGCGGCATCCCAGATCGACACGGATGGCGGGATGATGTTCGGCCACAGGCTGATCCCCAGGCCGCTGTAGCCGAGGAAGATCAGCACCAGCGTCAGCAGGAACGGCGTGTAGTGGGCATTACGCGCCACGGCGCGGATCAACCCGTACATGGTCACCAGCACCAGGATCGGTACCGGCAGGAACCAGAACAGATTCGGCAGGGTGAACCAGCGCGAGGCGATTTCCGGGTGCGACAGCGGGGTCCAGATACTCACGATGCCGATCACGGCCAACACCACGAAAGCCAACGGCCGCGCCAGGTTGTGCATCTTCTCCTGCAACGGGCCTTCGGTTTTCATGATCAGCCAGGTGCAGCCCAGCAACGCATAGGCCACGATCAGCGCCACGCCGCAGAACATCGTGAACGGTGTGAGCCAGTCCAGCGAGCCGCCGGCAAACTGGCGATTGACCACCGGGATCCCGTCGATAAACGCGCCCAGCGCTACACCCTGGAAGAACGTGGCCGCCAGCGAGCCGCCGATAAACGCCTTGTCCCACAGGTGACGCTTGTGGTCCTTGGCCTTGAAGCGGAACTCGAAAGCCACGCCGCGAAAAATCAGCCCGATCAGCATCAAAATCAACGGCAGGTACAACGCAGAGAGCACCACCGAATAGGCCAGCGGGAACGCGCCGAACAACGCCGCGCCACCGAGTACCAGCCAGGTTTCGTTACCGTCCCAGACCGGGGCCACGGTGTTCATCATCACGTCACGGTCGGTCTTGCCCGGGATAAACGGGAAGAGAATGCCGATGCCGAGGTCGAAGCCGTCCATGACCACGTACATCATGATGCCGAAGATGATGATCACGGCCCAGATCAGCGGAAGATCAATACCCATCTCAATTCCCCTTGTGCTGGATGTGGGCGTGGTCGTCATCGCTGCCATCATCGGCGGCGGACAAAGGACGGGCCGGTGTGCGTTTCTGGCCAGGGCCACCGTGGGTCGGCTCCGTGCTTTCGTGGGTCACCGGGCCTTTGCGCACCAGGCGCATCATGTAGCCCAGGCCCGCACCAAACAGCGCGAAGTACACCACCACGAACAACACCAGGGTGATCGTCATCTGCGCCAGGCTATGCCCGGAAGAAGCATCCGCCGTGCGCATCAACCCGTAGACCACCCACGGCTGGCGGCCGATTTCGGTGGTGAACCAACCGGCAAGAATCGCGATCAGGCCAGACGGCCCCATCCACAGCGCCAGGTACAGGAACGGTTTGGACGTGTACATCTTGTCGCCCCGGCGCAGCCAGAGGCTGAACAGACCGGTGAAGATCATCAGGAAACCCAAGCCGACCATGACCCGGAACGACCAGAACACGATGGTCGAATTCGGCCGGTCTTCCGGTGGGAACTCCTTGAGCGCCGGCACCTGTTTATCCAGGGAGTGGGTCAGGATCAGGCTGCCCAGGTACGGAATCTCCACCGCGTATTTGGTTTTTTCGGCTTTCATGTCCGGCCAGCCAAACAGGATCAGCGGGGTAGGCTCATTGCCTTTGTTTTCCCAGTGGCCTTCGATGGCGGCGATTTTTGCCGGCTGGTGCTTGAGGGTGTTGAGGCCATGGAAGTCACCGATCACTGCCTGGATAGGCGCCACGATCAGGGCCATCCACATCGCCATCGACAACATCTTGCGGATCGCCGGGTTGTCCTTGCCGCGCAGCAAGTGCCAGGCCGCCGAGGAACCGACGAAGAACGCGGTCGCCACGAACGCCGCCGTAGCCATATGCGCCAGCCGGTAGGGGAACGACGGGTTGAAGATCACCGCCAGCCAGTCGGTAGGAATCACGCGGCCGTCGATGATTTCAAAGCCCTGCGGTGTCTGCATCCAGCTGTTGGACGCCAGGATCCAGAAGGTCGAGATCAACGTACCGACGGCCACCATCACGGTGGAGAAGAAGTGCAGCTTGCGCCCCACCTTGTTCCAACCGAACAGCATCACACCGAGGAAACCGGCTTCGAGGAAGAAGGCCGTGAGCACTTCGTAGGTCAGAAGAGGCCCGGTGACGGCGCCGGCGAAGTCCGAGAAGCGGCTCCAGTTGGTACCGAACTGGTAGGCCATGACCAGACCGGAGACCACGCCCATGCCGAAGTTGACGGCAAAGATCTTCGACCAGAAATGGTAGAGGTCACGGTAGGTGTCGTTATGGGTCTTGAGCCACAAGCCTTCCAGCACCGCGAGGTAACTGGCCAGGCCGATGGTGATCGCCGGGAACAGGATGTGGAATGAGATGGTGAACGCGAACTGAATTCGGGCGAGATCTAGCGCCTCCAAACCGAACATAAGTCTTCCTCTGTCAGGTAATACCGGCTGCTGGCGGGAGCCTGCACCCACTGCCCCCACGGATATGGAGTCTGGCGAATTTCAATTCGTTTCTTTTTTTAACCAACCACGTAGGGAATCGGGCCTTGCGGCCACCAGAACAAATTCTGAAATGACTTTGATCTGGATCAATCACAGTCAAAAGAGTAGTCCCATTTTCGCGGTTGGTCCGTGTGGTCTTTTGCCGCGTGACAGACTGCCTCAGCGCAGTTCTTGCAACCATCTGTTACAACTTGATGATAATCTCGGCCCTTCCTCCGGCCTTGACCAGAATTCCCGATGCCCAGTGAACCCGCGTTGCTGTTACGTCACCACCGCCCTTTCATCGCGTTCTGGCTGGCACGGATTTTCACCGCCAGCGGCTTCCAGATGCTTACCGTGGCCATCGGCTGGAACCTTTACCAGCTCACTGGCAACGTGCTGGACTTGGGGTTGGTCGGCTTGGTGGAGTTCGTGCCGCGCGTGCTGTTCATGCTGCACACCGGGCATGTGGCCGACCGCTATGAGCGACGCAAAGTCGCGGCCATCTGCCAGACCGTGCAGGCGCTGATTGCCCTCTCCCTGGCCATCGGCGGTCTGACCGGCAACGTGACCCGCGAGATGATCTTTATCCTGGCGTTCCTGCTCGGCGCGGCGCGCTCGTTTGAAATGCCCACCACCCAGGCCCTGTTGCCGAGCATCGTACCCAGCGCGCTGTTTCCGCGGGCCGTGGCCTCGTCGCAGTCGGCCCAGCAACTGGCGACCATCGTTGCCCCGGCGCTGGGCGGTTTGCTTTACGCCTTCGGCAGCGTCTGGGTGTATGGCCCCACAGTAGCGCTGTACCTCATCGCCTGCGTGCTGACCCTCAACCTGCCCGCCCGCCACACCCCGCTCAATAAAGGCAAGGCCACCCTGGATTCGCTGCTGGCGGGGATTCGTTTTATCCGCAGCCGCCCGGACATCCTCGGGGCGATTTCCCTCGACCTGTTCGCCGTGCTGCTGGGCGGCGCCACCGCGTTGCTGCCGGTGTTCGCCAAGGACATCCTGCTGACCGGCGCCTGGGGCCTGGGCCTGTTGCGTTCGGCACCGGCGGTGGGTGCGTTGTTGATGTCACTGTGGCTGGCGCGTTTTTCGGTAGATCGGAAGGTCGGCCGGGTGATGTTCACCGCCGTCGGCGTATTCGGCGTGGCGACCATTGCCTTCGGCCTGTCCACCTCGTTCTGGTTTTCCCTGGCGGTGCTGGTGGTACTGGGCGCGGCGGACATGATCAGCATGGTCATCCGCGCATCCTTTGTGCAGTTGGAAACCCCGGATGAAATGCGCGGCCGGGTGAGTGCGGTCAATGGCCTGTTTATCGGCGCGTCCAACCAATTGGGCGAGTTCGAGTCGGGCATCACGGCCCATTGGTTTGGCACAGTGCCAGCCGTGGTGATGGGCGGGATCGGCACGCTGGTGGTGACCGGGGTGTGGATCAAACTGTTCCCGACCCTGGCGAATCGGGATCGTATGCATGTGCCGATGGAAGAAAGCATCAAGCCCGCTGCATGATTCAATGTGGCAATAAGGTCAATGTGGGAGGGGGCTTGCTCCCGATAGCGGTGGATCAGCCAACTTATGCTTGGACTGAAACTCCGCCATCGGGAGCAAGCCCCCTCCCACATTTGGATTTTCAGTGTTTGCTGGACCGCGTCAGAGCACCTTATCAAGGGTGATCGGAAACTCCCGCACCCGCTTGCCGGTGGCATGGTAAATCGCATTCGCCACCGCCGCCGCCACCCCGACAATCCCGATTTCCCCCACGCCTTTGGACCCAAGGGCGTTAACGATCTCGTCGTGTTCTTCGACAAACACCACGTCTATCTCACCGATATCGGCATTTACCGGGATGTGGTATTCAGCCAGGCTGTGGTTCATGTAGCGTCCCAATTGATGGTCGATCTGAGTCTCTTCGTGCAGCGCCATGCCGATACCCCACACCACCCCGCCGAGGATCTGGCTGCGCGCCATCTTCGGGTTGACCACCCGCCCCGCCGCGATGGCACT
Organism: Pseudomonas sp. BIGb0381; assembly: GCF_024809815.1. NCBI lineage: Bacteria > Pseudomonadati > Pseudomonadota > Gammaproteobacteria > Pseudomonadales > Pseudomonadaceae > Pseudomonas > Pseudomonas sp. BIGb0381. Next base: position 118,868 of record NZ_JANUEN010000012.1, on the reverse strand, counting down.
GACCACCCGGCTGACCTTGATCGTGCCCAGGTCTTCATCAACCCGCACTTCGACGAACACCGCCGAATGGGTGGCGGTGGCGTACCCCTCGCGTTTCTTGTCCGGTTCGCTGTCGACCTGGACTTCCAAGGTCTCTTCGCCGCTGTCCTTGACCAGTTGAGCCAATGACACACTCACGTCACCGGTGTGCAGTTGGCCGTCTTCAAAGCGCACGGACTCGGCCTCCTTGAACACCGGGTAAGTTTGCCGGGCGATGGTCAGCAGCTTGGCGCTCAACGCTTCGCAGGCTTGCTGCACGGCGGTGCCGACGGACGACACGGTGAACGAGCCGCCTTGCAGCGGCGCGGTGGGCAGTGAAGAGTCGCCGAGCAGAAACACCACGTCCTCCACCGCCACGCCACTGGCCTGCGCCGCGATCTGGGTCATCACCGTGTAGGTGCCGGTGCCGATGTCGGTGGTGGCGCTGCTGACGGTCAGCTTGCCCTCAGCGTCGATGCGCGCCTTGGCGCTGGCCTTCATCTGCATGGCTTCCCACACGCCACCGGCCATGCCCCAGCCGATCAACTGGCGGCCGTCGCGCATGCTGCGCGGTTCCGGGTTGCGCTGGTTCCAGCCGAAGCGCTCGGCACCTTCGCTGTAACACTCGCGCAGAGCCTTGCTCGACCAGGGTTTGTCTTCGTTCTGGTTGCGCTCGGCGTAGTTGACCAGCCGCAGCTGTACCGGGTCCATCCCCAAGGCGCTGGCCAGTTCATCCATGGCGCACTCCAGGCCGATCACACCCAACGCAGCGCCGGGCGCGCGCATGTCCAGGGGCGTGAACACATCCAGCGGCACCAGTTTGTAAGTCAGTTGCACGTTGTCGCAGTGATAGAGCATGCCGCTCCACTCCACCACGTGCTCACTGAAATCTTCGAAGCGCGAGGTCTGGCCAATCGCCGTATGCCCCAACGCCAGCAGGCGACCATTGGCGGCGGCGCCCATCTGCAAACGCTGCAACGTGCGCGGGCGGTAGCCGAAGGTGAACATCTGCTGGCGGGTCAGGGTGACGCGCACCGAGCGCTTGAGCGCCAGGGACGCCATCACTGCCAAGGGCAATTGATACTGCGGACGCAAACCTGAGCCGAAGGCACCGCCGACGAATGCAGCAAAAATCCGCACCTGGCTTTTATCCAGTCCGAAGACTTTTTGCACATACGCCTGGCAGTTCTGCGGGCCTTGGGTCTTGTCATGAATATGCAGGGTGCCGTCCGGCTGATACAGCACGGTGCTGGCGTGGGGTTCCATGGGGTTGTGGTGTTCGATGGGCGTGCTGTAGTGCAGGTCGAGACTGACAGCGGCAGCGGCCCACTCGGCCTGGAAGTTGCCGCGCGGCGCGGGTGGCGTCTGCGGTGAGGCATGGGCCTGTTCCTGTTGGGCGAGCAGGTCAGTCTCGAAGTCTTCACGCGCGTATTCGATTTCTACCAGCGAGCCCGCATGTCGCGCCAGCTCCAGGTTATCCGCGATCACCAGGGCCAGGGGCTGCCCGCTGTACAGCACACGGTCGTTATACAACGGGCGAAACGGCGAACCGTCCGCCGCATCATCATCCTGGAAGGCATCGTCGTAACTGGCGATTTTCGGCCGGTTGAGGTGATGGATAACCGCCACCACGCCCGGCAGAGCCAGTGCCCTGGCCGCGTCGATAGCCAGCACACGGCCCTTGGCGATGGTGCTGGACACCACACTGCCGTGGAGCAGGCCGTCCTCGGGGAATTCACCGGCATAACGCGCCTGGCCGGTGACCTTGAGCAGACCGTCGACACGGTCCAGGGGTTTGCCAATAGCGGTCATGGGCGTTCTCCTGCGACGGCGGCGTCGCTCAGGGCGCGGATAATTGCGCGGCGCGCCAGCTTGATCTTGAAGCCGTTGTGCTTCAGCGGCTCGGCGTCTTGCAACAGGGCGTCGGCGGCGTTGCTGAAGGTCTCGCGGCTGACCACCTGGCCGATCAGCGAGGCTTCCACCGCGCGGTCACGCCAGGGTTTATGGGCCACGCCGCCAAGGGCCAGGCGCGCGTCGACGATTCGGTCGCCCTCCAATTCGAGAGCGGCGGCGACAGACACCAACGCAAACGCGTAAGACGCACGGTCGCGGATTTTCAGGTAGTGGCTGTGACGCGCCAGGTGGTCGGCGGGTAATTCGATGGCGGTGATCAGCTCATCGTCGGCCAGTTGGTTGTCGCGTTGCGGCGCATCACCGGGCAAGCGGTGGAAGTCGGCAAACTCGATAACCCGCGCACCGCCACGCCCCTCCACATGCACCCGCGCCTCCAGCGCCGCCAGGGCCACGCACATGTCCGACGGGTGAGTGGCCACGCATTGCTCGCTGGCGCCGAGGATTGCGTGGATGCGGTTCAAGCCGGTGCGCGCCGGGCAGCCGCTGCCGGGCTCACGCTTGTTGCAGGGCACGGTGGCGTCATAGAAGTAGTAGCAACGGGTGCGCTGCAACAGGTTGCCACCCGTACTGGCCATATTGCGCAGTTGCGGCGAAGCACCGGCAAGGATCGCCTGGGACAGCAACGGGTAACGCTGTTCGATCAGCGGGTGCCAGGCCAGGTCGGCATTGCTCACCAGCGCGCCGATCCGCAGGCCGCCCTCGGCGGTTTGTTCAATCTCATTCAGCGGCAGGCCGGTGATGTCGATCAGGTGCTCGGGGCGGCTGATGTTTTCTTTCATCAAATCCAGCAGGTTGGTGCCGCCGGCAATAAAGCGCGACGCGGCGCTGCTCAGGTGCACGGCTTCGTGGACATCCGCCGGTTTGCTGTACTGGAAGGGATTCATTGCTCGCCTCCTTGAGTACGGCAGGCAGGCAAGGCCTCTTCGATGGCATCGCGGATGTTGCTGTAGGCACCGCAGCGGCACAGGTTGCCGCTCATCAGTTCCTGGATCTGCGCGGTATCGTGGGCGCGGCCTTCATTGGCCAGGCCGACGGCGGAGCAAATCTGCCCGGGCGTGCAGTAGCCGCACTGGAAGGCGTCGTGCTTGATGAAGGCTTGCTGCATCGGGTGCAGTTGGTCGCCGCCGGCCAGGCCTTCGATGGTGGTCAATTCGGCGCCGTCGCACATCACCGCCAGGGTCAGGCAGGCGTTGATGCGTTTGCCGTCGCGCAATACCGTGCACGCACCGCATTGGCCGTGGTCGCAACCTTTTTTGCTGCCGACCAGGTCCAGTTGCTCGCGCAGCAGGTCCAGCAACGTGGTCCAGGGCAATACATCCAGTTGGCGGTCCTGACCATTGAGGGTCAAGCGTATGGAGTGGGCGACGAACGGCTGGGCCGCCGCGCCATTAGGGGTCGCGCTCATAAACACCTCACGGGTTGGTGTACATCCGCGGCGTTCAGGAAAATCGCCGTCTCAGGGGTACGACTTCCCGGAATTTTGAGCGTTCAAGCTGATTGATCAGCGGATATTGAGCAGCGTCTTCAAGGTGTTTCGCGGGCCGTTGATCGACGAGTTGCTGTATTCGAACCAGCCCTGGGCTTCGACATTCAGGTCAAATACATAGATGTAGCCCATCAGCGTGCCCGCCCCGCTGCAGGCCTCGCTGATGCTACCGACCTGGCACACGGGCGTACGCTGCCCGTTCAGTTCGGCACCATTGAAGCGGCCCATCGGGTTGTTGCCCAGGCCGACTTCCATCACCGACACTTTGGTGGGCCCACGGTGCGTGCACATCTGGGTGCTTTGCGCGCGTTCCGGGATGGTTTCCGTGCAGCGCGCCGATTCGACCTTGAACACGCGCACCTCGCTCAAGGGCGGTGCAGTCGCGCCCCACACCGGTGCCGCGCCCAACCACAGGCCGAGACAAGGGATCAAGGCTAGACTCCACGCGTTGGCTTTTTTCATGCTGTCGAAGACCCGGTACTGAACGTCACAGCAGTATGCCTCAAGGCCATGCGCCACACAGCCTCGGCTGCTGGTATGATGCGCCGCTTTTTCCGATCCTCTCTGGAACCACAGGCGCTTGGCGCAGTTTGTGCTTTGACTTAGAGGTCAACAAATAACGACGCAACATAGCGTCACAGGGAGCAGGCATGCTGGAAAAGCTGTTTCAACTCAAGGCACACAACACCAACGTGCGCACCGAAATCCTCGCGGGCATCACGACATTCCTGGCCATGGCCTACATCCTGTTCGTGAACCCGAGCATCCTCGGCGAGACCGGCATGGACAAAGGCGCAGTGTTTGTCGCGACCTGCCTGGCGGCGGCCATCGGTTCGACCGTAATGGGCCTGATCGCCAACTACCCGATCGCACTGGCGCCGGGCATGGGCCTCAACGCCTTCTTTACCTACACCGTGGTTCTGCACATGGGCCACACCTGGCAGGTTGCGCTGGGGGCGGTGTTCATTTCGGCGGTGCTGTTCTTCCTGCTGTCGATCTTCCGTATCCGTGAGTGGATCATCAACAGCATTCCCCTGCCCCTGCGTTCGGCGATTGCCGCCGGTATCGGCCTGTTCCTGGCGCTGATCGCCCTGCATAACGCCGGGATCGTGGTCGGCAACCCGAACACCCTGGTGGGCATGGGCGACCTGACCAAACCAGCGCCTATCCTGGCCATCCTCGGTTTCATGCTGATCGTTGCGCTGGAAGCCCTGGCCGTACGTGGTGCGGTGCTGATCGGCATCCTGGCGGTGACCATCGTCTCCATCCTGCTGGGTGTCACCGAGTTCGGTGGCGTGATGTCGATGCCACCGTCCCTGGCCCCTACCTTCCTGCAGCTGGATATCAAGGGCGCGCTGGACATCGGCCTGGTCAGCGTGATCTTCGCCTTCCTGTTCGTTGACCTGTTCGACAACTCCGGCACCCTGATCGGCGTGGCCAAGCGCGCCGGGCTGATGGGCAAGGACGGCCACATGCCGAAAATGGGCCGTGCGCTGATCGCCGACAGTACCGCCGCCATGGCCGGTTCGCTGCTGGGTACGTCGACCACCACCAGCTACATCGAATCCGCTGCGGGCGTGAGCGCCGGTGGCCGTACCGGCTTGACCGCCATCGTGGTCGCAATCCTGTTCCTGCTGGCGCTGTTCTTCTCGCCGCTGGCCGCCAGCGTACCGGCCTTTGCTACCGCGCCGGCGCTGCTGTTCGTCGCTGTATTGATGACCTCAGGCCTGGCCGAAATCGACTGGGATGACATTACCGTTGCAGCGCCAGTGGTGATCACCGCCCTGGCGATGCCCTTCACATACTCCATCGCCAACGGCATTGCCTTCGGTTTCATCGCCTGGACCGCCATCAAGCTGCTTTCGGGCCGCTACCGTGAGCTCAATCCGGCACTGGTGATTCTGTCGATTCTGTTTGTGATCAAGCTGGGCTGGTTCAACGCATGACTTTTGACGCCGCACGCTACACCGCTCAACTGCAAGACAAGGTCACGCGCTTGCGTGACCTGCTGGCACCGTTCGACGCACCCGAGCCGCAGGTTTTCGAGTCGCCGCTGCAGAACTTCCGCCTGCGGGCGGAGTTCCGCCTGTGGCGCGAAGACGGTGAACGCCACTACGCGATGTTTTCCCAGGACGACAAGCGCACGCCGATCCTGATCGAAGAATTCCCCATCGCCAGCACTCGCATCAACCAGTTGATGCCCCAGCTCAAGGCCGCCTGGCAAGCCAGCGCCGCCCTGAGCCACAAGCTGTTCCAGGTGGAGTTCCTCACCACCCTGGCCGGCGACGCGATGATCACCCTGTGTTATCACCGCCCGCTGGACGAACACTGGCACACCGCGGCGAATAAGCTGGCGGCTGATTTGAATGTCAGCATCATCGGCCGCTCCAAGGGCAAGCGTGATGTGATCGGCCACGATTACGTGGTGGAAAAACTCGACGTCGGCGGCCGCACCTTCAGCTACCGCCAACCCGAAGGCGCGTTCACCCAGCCCAACGGCACGGTGAACCAGAAGATGCTCAACTGGGCATACGAAGCCTTGGGCGATCGCCCGGATGACTTGCTGGAGCTGTATTGCGGCAACGGCAACTTCACCCTGCCGCTGGCCACCCGTGTGCGTAAAGTGCTGGCTACCGAGATCAGCAAGACCTCGGTGAATGCGGCCCTGAGCAACCTCGATGAAAACGCGGTGGATAACGTCACCCTGGTGCGCCTCTCCGCCGAAGAGCTCACCGAAGCGCTGAATGAAGTGCGCCCGTTCCGCCGCCTGCACGGCATCGACCTGAAGAGCTACGAATTCGGTAGCGTGTTCGTCGACCCGCCCCGCGCCGGCATGGACCCGGACACCTGCGAACTGACCCGGCGCTTCGACAACATCCTGTACATCTCCTGCAACCCGGAGACGCTGGCGGCGAACATTGCGCAACTGCATGACACCCACCGCATTACCCAGTGTGCGATGTTTGACCAGTTCCCGTGGACGCACCATATGGAATCCGGGGTGTTATTGACCCGGCGGTAATTCAACGTCCTCAGATTCCTTCTTGCGTGGCCGGCCGCCCTTCTTGCCATTGGCGCGGGCGGCGGCGGATTTGGCGGCGCTGCTCTTGCGACCGTTGCGTGAGGCTACCAGGCTGGTGGCCAGGTCCATCAGCGGCTGGCTTGTGGCGATCAGGCCCGTGATCGAAACATCCAAGTCCTGAGCCTCACAACTAATGGCCTTGCCACCGAAACTGACTTCCAACTGCTGGAAATCTTCCTCTGAAAACCCTTCGAACTCCGGCAGGCCGGCCACCGGCAACATGACGCGGCTGCCGTCGCTGAAGCCGATGGAGATGCAATCGTTTTCGTAACGCACATTGCTGGCGTTGGCGTACAGGCGCTTTAGCCTGCGGCCACGGGCGATTGCCTTGTCGACGTCGGCGTCAGTGAGAGGTACATAAGGTATGACTTTGGCTTTTACGATTTTCATAAATTAATCCCACGCAATCTGGCGCTCTTACCAGATTCAAAATAGTCCGTTGCGCTACAGCGTCGTGCCAGGCGCTTGCGATGACGTAGACACCACGTCGAATGACTAACCCTGGAACCAATTCACTGGTGTCCCAGTTCCATGAATGGTTCTCCAGGCAAACCGTTTGCAGTTTTTCCCACCAAATCCTGCGCGCCCGTGCCAGATAATGTCGCTGCATGATTACCTCGCGTATTTCCTTCAGAACCGCAGTGGGTGGCCGCCTCCGTTCAGGCTCTACATCCCACAACTCAACGTCCCCATCCAAAAAACTGAAACGAAACCGCGCATCCCACCCCTTGCCCCTGACATGTACATGAGGCGGGCAATGCTCGTCCCTGATAAACACCGAGATGACATACCCCTTGTAAGCACCTACTCTCATCGTAACCCATCCGTTAGGTTATTTTCCGCCAGGTAACAATTTCCCCCTGCCACCCGACAACCGGCTCCATGGTCTCGAAGCTGTTTCACAGATTAGTAACGACAAAAAACCCGGCGAATGCCGGGTTGTAACCACTCATGCCGACGGCTGGAAATACCCCGCCAACGCCCGCAAGTCCTGCTCACTCAGCAACCCCGCGTAATACTTCAACTGAATCCTGGCCAGCAGATACGCATGCCGCGCATTCGCCAGGTCGCGGCGGGCGGTGAACAGTTGTTGCTCAGCGTCGAGCACGTCGAGGTTGACCCGCTCACCGCCGCTGACGCTTTTTTTGGTCGCAGTGACCAGCGCGGTGGCGGAGCTGACGGCCATCTCGTAGGCACGCACTTTCGCCGCACCACTGGTGTTGAGGTTGAACTGCTTGCGCAGCTCCACCAGCATCGCCGAGGTGTGTGCGTCCAGCTCGTATTGGGCCTGGGACAGTTGATTGGCCGCCTGGCGCGTGGAGGCCGACACCGAGCCGCCGGCAAACAACGGCAGGCTGACCTGGATACCGACGCTGTTGGTGTCGTACTTCTGGTTGTAGCTGCTTTCCGAATCGGAGCTGGTCTGACGGCTGCTGGCGTACAGGCTGACCTTGGGCATGTGCCCGGCGCGTTTGCGCTCCACTTCGTAAGAGGCCACGTCCAGCGCGTGGTGCTGGGACTTGAGTTCGGGGTTGTTGGCCATGGCCAATTCACGCCACGTCTCGAAGCGGTTGGGCTCCAGGGGTGGGATGTCAAATTGGCGGGCCAGGGGTGCCAGCTCTTCGACCTGCAACGGTTGGCCGACAATCGCTTCCAGCTCGCGCAAGGCGCTGTCCTGGGCGTCCACCGCCTCGATTTCCTCCGCCTGGGCCAGGCTCAAGCGCGCCTGGGTTTCCAGCACATCGGTGCGTGTGCCTTCGCCGCCTTTGAGCAAACGATCATTGAGTTGCAGGCGTTCGGCAAACGCACGCTTCTGCGCGCGGCTCAACTCGATGCGCTCCTGGGCCAGCAGCGCCTGGCTGTAGGCGCTGAGCACGCGCACGGCCAACTCCTGGCTCTTGCTGCGAAAACGTTCATCGGCCATCAGCGCCTGGGCGGTGCCTTGGCGAAAGCGCGCGTAGGCTTCGTAATCCAGCAACGGTTGCTGCAAGGTCAGGGTCGAGGCATAGCTGCGGTAGTCACGGTCGCTGGTGACATTGCCGACGGCGGTGCTTTGGGTAACTTCGGATGCGTTGCGCGAGTTGTTATAGCTCCAGGACAGGTTCGGCAATAACGCTGCATGGCCGATCACGCGGTTCTCTTCGCCGGCTTCACGTTCCTGGATGGCTGCCTGAAAGGTCGGGTCATTGCGTAGGGCAAGGTCGTAGGCGTCGAGCAAACCCAAGGCATGCGCCGCCGGTGTAACGCTCAGGCACAGGGTAAAAAACAGCGCCTTCATTCTTCCACCAGGGCCATGTGGGTGCGATCCAGCAAGGGTTTGAACAGGTAGTTGAGCATCGAACGTTCACCGGTCTTGACGAAGGTTTCCACCGGCATGCCGGGGCGAATCTGCATGCCGTCCAGTTGTTGCATGCCCGCCGCACTGACCTGGGCGCGCACGGTGTAATAAGGTTCGTCGGTGCGCTCATCGACCTGGCGGTCGGCGGAGACCAGCGTCACCTCACCGGCCACCCGTGGGGTGGTGGCCTGGTTGAAGGCCGAGAACAGCAGTTCTACCGGCAAACCTGGGTGCACCTTGTCGATCATTTGCACCGGCACCCGTGCTTCCACCCACAGCGGTTCGCCCTGGGGCACGATGTCCATCAGCGCCTGGCCGGGCTTGATCACCCCGCCTTCGGTGTACACGTCCAACCCCACCACCACCCCCGAAGCCGGCGCACGCACCAGGCTGTTGGCCAGTTCGAACTCGGCCGACGCCAGCCGGTTGCGCAGGTCGTCGCTGCGGGTGCGGGTTTCGGCCAACTGGCCGCGTAGGTCTTTCTGGAAGTCTTCGCCGAGCTGGCGGATGCGCAGGCGCAGCTCCAAAACCTGGCGCTGCAACTGGCCGATGCGCCCGTAGTCTTCGGCAATCGCGCCGTCGACCTGGGCGTACAGGCGCTCGCTGTCGAGCAGGCGATTGCGCGGGATATAGCCGTCGCGCGCCAACTCGCGCAGGCCTTGCAGTTGCTCATTCAACGCCGCGCGTTGCTGCACCTTGCTCGCTTGGGAATCCCGCGTGCCACGCAACTGCGCCTCGGCCCCGGCGATGGTTTCGCGCAGGCCTTGTTGCTCGGTGGCCAGCGCCTGGGCGCGGCTGGTGAACAGTTGCCGTTGCAGATTCAGGGTGTTGGCTGCCTCAGGTTCATTCAGCAATTCAGGGCCGAATGCAATGGCGGGCAAACCTTCGCTTTCCGCACTCAAGCGCGCCTCACTGGCGAGAGACGCCAGGTACTGGCTGCGCAGCGACTGCATCTGCCCGCGCAAGGGCGTTTCCTTCAAGCGCAGCAGCACCTGGCCAGCGTTGACCACATCACCGTCACGCACCTCGATGCGCTCGACGATGCCACCGGCAGGATGCTGCACGGTCTTGCGATGGCCAGAGACCATGACCTTGCCCGACACCGCCACGCCTTTGTCCAGCGGCGCCAACGCGGCCCAGCCGATAAATCCGGCAAAGCCACCGAGCACCAGCCACCAGCCCAAGCGCGAATATTGTTTGTCATCCAGCGCCAACACCGTGTGAGGGCGGTCGCTGACCAGCACCGGTTTACTCATGCTCATGCCTGTTTTCCTTCACCGAGGCGGTAGCTCATGCTCAGGGTCGACACCGGCTTGGGCGCTGCGGCTTTCTGCCGTGCTTCCAACACCCGAGCCGTAGGACCAAAGGCCTGCAACTGGCCGTCCTTGAGGATCAGCAACTGGTCGGTCAGGCTCAGCACATTGGCTTTGTGGGTAATCAGGATCACCGTGCGGCGCTGCTGCTTAAGCTGGGTGATGGCCTGAAGCAGGGCCTGCTCACCCACTTCGTCGAGGTTGGCGTTGGGCTCGTCCAGCACGATCAACGCCGGCAGGCCGTACAGCGCACGGGCCAGGGCGACGCGTTGCTTTTGCCCGCCGGACAACCCCGCACCGCCCTCCCCCAATTGCGTGTCGTAGCCTTGGGGCAGTTGCAGAATCAGTTCATGCACGCCGGCCATTTGCGCGGCAGCGAGGACTTTGTCGGCCTCCAGCTCGGCAAACCGCGCGATGTTGTCGGCGATGCTGCCGGCGAACAGTTGAATGTCCTGAGGCAGGTAGCCGATGTGCGGGCCGAGTTGCTGTTTGTCCCACTGGGCCTGGTCGGCGCCGTCCAGCCGCACCTTGCCGGCCAGCGGTGCCCAGGCACCCACCAGCACCCGCGCCAGGGTGGATTTGCCGCAACCTGACGGGCCGATCACGCCGAGCACTTCACCCGCTGGCAGGTTGAACGCCAGGTTCACCAGCGCCGGCCGCCGGCTGCCGGGGGCGCAGGCGCTGATTTGCTCGACGCTCAACTGGCCCTTGGGCACCGGCAGGCTCATGCGCGGCGGTCGCGCCGGGTTGGCCGCCAGCAACTGCGACAAGCGCTCGTACGCCAGGCGCGCCGAGCCCCATTGTTTCCAGACGCCGATCAGTTGGTCGATGGGGCTCAGCACCCGCCCCATCAGGATCGAGCCGGCAATCATCATCCCCGGCGTGATATCGCCCTGCACCGCCAGCAACGCGCCCAGGCCGAGTACCAGCGATTGCAATGCCAGGCGCACGCCCTTGGACCAAGCGGTGACGGCGGCAGTCTTTTCACTGGCCAGGTTTTGCTCGGCGAGGAACGCCTGGTGCTGGTTGAACCAACGCCCGCGCAAGGTGGCGAGCATGCCCATCGCTTCGATGCTGTCGGCATTGCGCAGGTTGGCCGTGGCCTGCTGGCTGGCGTGGATGGACAGTTGGCTGGCCTGGGCCATCGGCGCCTGGCTGACGTGGTGGTTGATCCACGCCAACGCGATCAGCATCACTGCGCCGCCCAGCGCCAGCAGGCCAAGCCAGGGGTGGAACAGGAAGATCACCAGCAGGTACACCGGAAACCACGGCGCATCGAAAAACGCGAACAGCGCCTGGCCGGTGGCGAACTGGCGCAAGGTGGTCAGGTCATGCAACGCCTGGCCCGCCGCCTGGGTGCCGCCCTTGAGTTGCGCTTCGAATGCGGCGTCGTAGACCCGCTGGTTGAGGCGCATGTCCATCTGTGTGCCGAGGCGGATGACCACCTGGCTGCGCACCCACTCCAACGCGCCCATCAGGCCGAACAGCCCGAGGATCATCAACGTCAGCATGAGCAGGGTCATCTGATTACCCGAGGCCAGCACGCGGTCGTACACCTGCAGCATGTACAACGCCGGGGCCAGCATCAGCAGGTTGATCACCGCCGAGAACAGGCCGATGTTGAAGAAGCCACCTTTATAGGCCGTGAGGGCGGCCAGGGTTTCGTTACCGGCGTGGCGCATCTGGGAATTCTCGTGGGGTTGAGCGTGCAGCGTCGCCGCGTTGACAGGCGATACGACGCTGCGCAGAATTCGGCACCGCCGTCGCCGGAAGAGTTAGAAGGCTTGGGCGAAGGCGGTGTAATGCAGCGAATGGGAGAGCGATCTTCCATTCGCTTTTTTCATGCCGCAGCAGGTTCAGGCAGCGAGTGCCCAGTCCTGTGCCACGTCCTGCACGCCCACCAGAGCAACGTCGGTGGACACTGCGCTGGCGTGTGCCGCCAGGCCCGCCGACACTTCGTCGAACGTGCTGGCAGTGGACAGACCAAAGTCGTCGAGCAGGTTGTTGAGCACGGTTTCCAGCGCGGCGGTATTGCCCTGCATCAAACCGTAGATCACGCTCTGTACTTCGTTGCCAGCCCGGCCGGCACCCTCGGCGGCGCTCAGGTCGAGGCCGTTGAACGCGACCTTGAAGTCGCTCAGGCTGAAGTCGCTGCCATTGCCGCCGCCCAGGCCAGTGCCCAGTTGCACATTATCCAGGTCGCCCCACAGGTAGTGGTTCAGGTTGCTGCTGGCGGGCAACGATGGGTTGAACACATAGTGCAGGCCATTGCTGGTGTCGCTGTCGGCGATGAACGCGTACTCGGAGTTGTTGGCGCCGTGGGTCGAATACTGGTCGCCGCTGAGGGTGCCGTTGCTGAAGCCGCCCGTGTTACTGGTGCCGTGACCTGCCGTGTTGAACCCCACTGCCCAGGAACTCAGGTAGTCCGATACCGACAGAGAACCCAGGCCCGAATCGTAGCTAACAGAAATAGTCATCGCTAAACCTCGTTAAACAACGTTGTTGATGAGCACGCCGGTGCGGCGCGCCTTTTTTGCCCACCCATGGGCAAAACCGTTGATCAGCTGCCTGGGCACACTGATCAGAATTTGTATTCCAGCATGCCGCTCAGGGTTCGCCCGCGCGCCAGGCTGAGGTTGTTGGCGTCGCCCATGGCGACGAAATAGGCTTCATCGGTGGCGTTTTCCAACGCCAGTGCAATGTTCAGTTGATCGGTCATCCAGTAACTGGCGTACAGGTCATAGAGCGTGTACTTGGGCCACATCGCCTGATCCATCAGCTCGTAGCCCTGCTGATCGAGGTTTTCGCCGTTGCCCGAGCTGTAGCGCACACGCACACCCGTATCCAGGCGTTTTTCCAGGAAGCGCGTGCCCAGGGTCAGCGAGCCGCGATCGGCAGGCATATACGTGGCGTTACCCATGATTCGCCCGCAGCTTTCCTTGTTGTTGGCGACGTCGTCATCCAATACTTCATAGGTGGTGACCGGCCGTATGCTGATGCGCCCATCCGGCAGGGTGAAACGCTCCAGGCGAGTGGTCCTTGGCCCGGTGGTCTTGGCGCCGCCCATGTAATAGTTCTTCGAGCAGAACTCATTGCTGCCGATCATGTGGGTGTAGCTGAGGTTGGCGTACGCGCGCCCCATGTCGTAATTGAGCTGGTATTCGACCCCGCGAAAACGCGTCGGGTTGGTGTTATTGACGTAAGCCATGGTCCCGAGAAATCCACCCACCTGGGTTTCCGGCAAGCTGACGCTGGTGTTGAGGAAAGAGAAGTTTTCAATCCGGGTATCGAAGTAAGCCACCTTCATGCCGAGGCGGTCATCACTGAAGAACAACCCCTCCTTGAAGACATTCATGCCCACTTCCCAATCCCGTGATTCTTCAGGCTTGAGGTACGGGTTGGGAAACACGCGCTCTCCCGAACCACCACCGTGGGGGCGGCCGGTCATGAAGGTTTCGGTCACCGCCGGTGGCCGCCAGCCCTTGCCCCAACGGGTATAGAGTTGCAGCCAGTCCACGCCCGGTTTTACCGCAAGACCGAAGGTGGGGGAAAACTGGCCCTCTTCACGGTCGACCTCGATCACTTCCGAGACACGCCTGGCGCCGACGAGGCTGCTGTAGAAACGATCACGCCGGTACAGGGTCATGCCGGTTTCGCCTTCAAGCCGATAGCGGTCATAACGCAAGCCCGCATCCAGGGTTAGCCAGCCGCCATATTCGTACTGCGCGTTATTGAACAGGCTGGCGATGGTGCGTTTGCCCCCTGGCGTACTGCCCTCTGCGTAAGGCAACAAGCCCAGGTTGTTGGTGGCTTCAACTTTGTTGGTCCGGGGCTTGAACTCGTCCTGATACAACTCCACCCCGTAGTTCCAAGTGACATGCCCCCGTTCGCCGAAATCAAACCGCGAGGTGTTGTCACCCTGCAGGCCCCAGGTGTCGGTCTGGAAGTGATCGGTGTAGGCGCCGACGTAGTTACCGGTACCTGGCGACGACAGGTTGGGGGCGTTGCCGCGATCCATCTGGGTGGTGACGTAATAGAGCTTGGCCTTGAGATCGATCAGCGGGTTGTCCGGGCTGTAGCTGTAGTCCAGCGCGACGTTTTTGGCGTTGAGATTGTTTTTGCTGGTGCGTACGTAGTAGGTGCTCTGAAGGTCGTCGGAGATATAGCCCCAGGCATCGTTACTGTCGGTGTCGGTTTCCAGGTAGCTCAACTGCACGCGTTGGTCGTTGGGCAGGTTCAGGCCGAACTTGACGATCTGTGAGCGGGTCACGCTGCCGGTGTCGCCGACTTCGCTGTTCAACCAGTCGTCGAAGGCCGCAGGGGCAGATGATCTGGCGCGCAGGTTGGTGCCCAGGTTGTCGTCGTTGTGCCTGCCGGCGCGGTAGTTACCGAAATGCCGCTCGCTGTAGCCCAGCAATACATCGCCGCGCTCATCACCAAAGGCGAACACGCCGCTGCCGTTGAAGTCGGTGCCGTTACCCAGCTCACCGATGCCGCTGCCGGCGCGAAGGCGGCCGCCGTAGTCCTTGCCGTCCTTGAGGAACTCACTGGCATCCAGGGTCTTGAACGACGCAATGCCACCCAGCACGGCCGCTCCGCCCTGCCCCGACTGGCTGCCTTTGTCGATCTCGATGCTGGAGATGAACTCCGGGTCGATCAGCATCGTGCCGTTGCGCTGCTGGTGGCCGTTGACGTTGAAGTTCTGGCGCATGCCGTCGATGTTCATGTTCACGCGGCCATAGTCCTGCACACCGCGAATATTCACCGACAGGCCAGGGTCGCGCTGGTTGACGGCGGTGTAGACGCCGGCGGTTTCTTCGAGCATGTCGGCGGCGTGACGGGGCGGACGTTTATCGATCATGTCCCGGCTGATCACCGCCACGGACTTTGGGGTCTGGTACACCCAGTCACTGGCCTGGCCGTTGGTGTTGCCGGTGATGGTGGTGGTGCCCACGGTCATGGCGCCGTCGTGGTCGTCGCTGACACGGTTGAGGGTGACCTGGCGCTCGCCGGTAAAGCGATATTCCACCGGCGTGGCACCGAGCAAACGGCCAAGCCCTTCCTGCACGCTGAAGCTGCCTTTGAGCGCCGTGCTGCTCAAGCCTTGCAGGCGTGGGCTGTCGAACAGCACCTGCAAACCGGCCTGATCGGCAAAGGCCAATACGGCACTGCCCAAGGATTGCGCCGGCACATCGAACGCCAGCACCGCCGGCTGGGCAGCGCCCACCTGAGGCTGCGCTGCATACACGGGAGCGGCTGCGGCGAACAGGCCCAAGTGGATGGCCAGGGCTAACCGGCTACCGGTGATACGCCCCTTGGTGAGTACTGACATTTCTGGTTTCCCTGCGCTGATCGTATTTTTGTTTATGCGAATGCTTCTCACCTAGCAAGACGTACGAGGCGCAGGAAGTCAGTAAGACTTTTTAAAAAGTTTTTGCGCTGGGGGGAGTTAAGCGGGTGGGAGCGGGCCTCCCACCGGATCATCAATAGATCAGGCTGAGGCCTGCCAGGTCCAAGCGTTGCACTTGAAGTTCCTGGGTGAGAGTACCGAGGGCGCTGTCGAGCATATCGAGACGGAAGACGCCGCTGACTTCGCGCTCGCCCAGGTCGGCATGGGTCAACACCACCCGCCCCGGGCGGTAGCGATTGAGCTGCTCAATGACCTTGGCCAGGGGCTGGCGATCAAAGATCAGCACGCCACGTCGCCAGCTGGTGGCACGGTCTACATCGAACTGATCCAGGGGCACCACACCCTCCTGGGCGTTGTAACGTGCAGCCTGGCCCTCTTGGAGCACCCGATCGCTCGGGCCTTTTTTCGGCGAGGCGTGCAAAGAAACTTCAACGCTGTGCTGCAACACGCCCACCCATGCCCGGCGTTCGGCCTCGCGCGCCACCACAAACCGCGTGCCCAACGCCCGCGTCTGCCCGCCGGCGCTCTGCACCACGAACGGACGGGTCTCCTGACCCACCATCGGCGCCACATCAAAAATCGCCGAGCCCTGGATCAGGCTGATACGCCGCTGCACGCCGTCGTAATCCAGGCGGATGGCACTGGCGGAATCCAGCTCCACCGTGCTGCCATCGGCCAAGTGCACGGTGCGCACCTCGCCTTTTTGGGTGACATAGTCGGCCTGCATGTGCAGCCAGGCGTCCGGCCCACGCAGCCAGCCGACGCCGGCCACCACCACGACCAACGCGACCGCCGCCGCACGTTGCCAGGGCCTGCGCCGCGGGGAGCGGCGCATGGGCAGCGCTGCAGTCGCGGGGCGCTGGCGGTGAACGCTCTCGTCCTTGTGCACCTCGCCCAACGCCGCCCAGGTCTGTTCGGCAAAGCGCAGCGCCGCTTCGTGGCGGCTGTCGCAGGCGATCCACTGGCACAGCTCGGCCTGCTCCTGGTCGGTCAGGGCACCGGCGTGCAGGCGCACCGCCCACTCGGCGGCCTCCTCGGTAATGCTGTGCTGTTGCTGACCCTGGCTATTCACGTGTGAATCTCGAATTTTTCGTTATATGACGCTGTGACGTCTGACCTGAGGTTTTTCCGTAATTCATTCGTCGGATGGCCCCACCTCGCCATCCTGCAAGCGCTGCATCACATACGCCAGCGCCTTGGCCAGGTGCTTTTGCACGGAACTGTCGGAAATGTCCAAATGCCGGGCAACCTGGGCGTGGGTCATGCCCTCTATACGGTTCAGACGGAAGATCTGCTGGGTGCGTTCCGGCAGCTCCGCCAACGCCTGCTTCAATGCCTGTCGCTGTTGCTGCGCCATTGCCTGAGCCTCCAACCCGGCCACTTCATCTTCAATCTCGGCCAGCGCCTCATGGGGCACGGAATCGGTCTTGCGCCGCGCTTCCTGGCGAATATGGTCGATCAGCAGATTGCTCGCCGTTCGATAGAGATAGCCCTGGGAGTTGTCGATACGCTCGCCGGCCGGTTTTTCCGCCAGGCGCAGGAAGCTCTCCTGTACCAGGTCGGCGGCCAACTGCGGGTCCCGTACCTTGCGCGCCAGATACCCACGCAGGGTATCGGCATGCTTCAGAAACAGGCCTTTGAGATCCACGTCCGACAAACCGACTCCCTGGAATGTAAAGGAAACAGGCGGGCATCTTAAGCGTTGTCGAGAATGATTTTCAATTGATATGTAATCTGATTCGTACCTGAACACTGTGCGATTAAGAGTTCGATAATCGAACACATCCGTTGCCATCAATTGACCAAATTAACCAACCAGTACATTTTATCCCCACAACGAACAAGAACTGTGGAGAGACCCTTTATGCCGCCCATCGTGCTGGTGCTCAACGGCCCCAACCTCAACCTGCTCGGCACCCGCGAACCCGCGACCTACGGCCATGAAACCCTGGCCGACGTCGCCGCCCTGTGCGGCCGCAGCGCCGAACAACTGGGGCTGAAAATCGAATTCCGCCAGACCAACCACGAAGGCGAGCTGCTGGACTGGATCCACGGCGCCCGCGCCCGCTGCGCCGGTATCGTGATTAACCCGGCCGCCTGGACGCACACCTCGGTGGCGATTCGCGACGCCTTGGTAGCCAGTGAAGTGCCGGTGATCGAGGTGCACTTATCCAATGTGCATGCGCGCGAGGCGTTTCGGCATCACTCGTTTGTGTCGCCCATCGCTAAGGCCGTGCTCGCGGGTTTTGGCAGCCATGGCTACCACCTGGCCCTGGAACATTTCAGCCAGTTGTTGAAGGGGTCGGCCCGATGAAACCGCGCATCCTCGCCGGGCTGATCGGCGCCGGCATCCAGGCTTCCCGCACCCCTGCCCTGCATGAGCAGGAAGGAGACGCCCAAGGCTTGCGTTACCTGTATCGCCTCATTGACCTTGAGCCCCTGCACCTGGACATCAACGCCCTGCCCGACCTGCTGGACGCTGCCGAGTTGATGCACTTCACCGGATTGAACATTACCTACCCGTGCAAGCAGGCAATCCTGCCGCTGCTCGATGATTTGTCCGACGAGGCCCGAGGCATCGGAGCGGTCAACACCGTGGTCTTCAAGGACGGCAAGCGTATCGGCCATAACACCGACTGCCTGGGGTTTGCCGAGGGTTTTCGCCGCAACCTCAACGATGTGCCGCGCCAACGCGTGGTGCAGATGGGCGCGGGTGGCGCCGGTGCCGCAGTGGCGCATGCGCTATTGGCCGAAGGTGTCGAACACTTGAGTATTTTCGACGTGGACGCCAGCCGCGCCCGCGACCTTGTGGATAACCTCGCCCAGCGTTTCGGCGCCGGCCGCGCCCAAGTCGGCACCCACCTTGAAAACGCCATGGCCGAGGCCGATGGCCTGGTCAACACCACGCCGATGGGCATGGCCAAACTGCCCGGCACACCGGTGCCAGCAGCCCTGCTGAGAGCCGAACTGTGGGTGGCTGAAATTGTGTATTTCCCACTGGAAACCGAACTGCTGCGCGATGCCCGCGCCTTGGGCTGCCGCACCCTGGATGGCGGCAACATGGCGGTGTTCCAGGCGGTGAAGGCGTTTGAATTGTTCAGTGGTGAAGTGCCGGATGCGCAGCGAATGCTCGCGCACTTCAAGAGCATGAATACCTGAAATGTGCGAGGGGGCTTGCCTCCTCCCACATTGGGTTAGGCGGTGTATTCAGGCCTGCAGGTAGCGCAACACCGATTCGCAAATCATCTCGCGATGCCGCTGTTTAACCGCCTCATCCGACAGGTCGATCTGAAAGATCTCACTGAACGTATGGCGGTTGGACACCCGGTAAAAGCTGAATGAGTTGATCAGCAAGTGCACGTCCAACGGTTCCAGCCCTTCGCGGAACAGCCCCATCTCGGCGCCCCGGCGCAACGTCACTCCCAGCCCCTCGAGGATTTTGCTGTTCATCGCCTTGATCGTTTCGGTGCGTTTCACGTACTCGGCATTGTGGATATTTTCGATGCTGACGATACGCACGAAATCAACGTTCTGATCATGGTGGTCGAAGGTGAACTCCACCAGCCGCCGGATCGCCTCACGCGGTTCCAGGGCAGTGAGGTTCATGCGCGTTTCGGTGTTGCGAATATCGCCGTAGAGCTTCTCCAGCACCTCGACGTACAACTGCTCCTTGCTGCCGAAGTAGTAATAGATCATGCGTTTGGAGGTGTGGATGCGCTCGGCGATGGCATCCACGCGAGCGCCGGACAGGCCCTGCTGAACAAACTCGACGATGGCTTCCTGGAGAATGTTCTCCCGGGTCTTTTCCGGGTTGTTCTTACGACTCTTGCGCGGTGCGTCTGACACCGCGGGGAGTTCGGGACTTGAGGTCATGGTGCGCTCACGGCCATTTTTATTGTGCAGGCCGCGATTATGGGCCGAGGCGTCCTACGAAGGAAGCACTTGGCCCACCGTTATAAACGCGCCTGGCGCACCGCGCCGCTGCGGGATTTGGCCATCGCCGCCAGGCGCACCGCCACGTTGGCCGCGCCGTAGCCGGCGTAGCCGTTTTTGCGTTGGATGATCTCGAAGAAAAACCGTCCTTCGAAGGGCTCGGTGTACACATGAAACAACTCACCGCCCTGGGCGTCACGGTCGTACAACACGTTGTAGTACGCCAGTTCGCTGAGGAACTCGTCATCGAAATCAAAGCGTGCTGCCAGGTCATCGTAGTAGTTGAGCGGGATATCCAGCAGCGGCACCCCGGCCTCCTTGGCGCGACGTACTTCGGCAAAAATATCCGCGCAATCGAAGGCAATGTGATGCACACCCGAGCCGCGATAGCTCGACAACGCGTGGGAAATCGCGGTGTTGCGGTTCTCCGAAATATTCAGCGGCAAGCGAATCGAGCTGCAACGGCTGCGCAGCGCACGGCTTTTCACCAGGCCGTAGGGGTCGGGCAGCACCACTTCGTCATCGGCTTCGAAATCCAGCAGGCTCTTGTAGAACAGCACCCAACTGTCGAGGCTGTCGGCCGGCAAGGCCATGGCCATATGGTCGATGCGCAGCAAACCACCGCCCGCAGCATTGGCCGGCTGCAGATTGAAATCGGTGTCGTAGATCCCCCCCTCACTCTGATCCACCAGGTAAATCAGGCTGCCGTCCGGCGCGCGCACCGCCGCCAGTTCCAGCTCGTTGGGCCCGACCAGGCCGCGATAGGGCTGGCCCTTGTAGGCCACCGCCCGTTCCAGCGCCTTGGCGCTGTCCTTGACCCGAATCGCCGTGGCGCACAACGACGGCCCATGGGCCTCGAAAAAGTTATGCGCGAAGGAATAGGGTTCGCAGTTGAGGATCAGGTTGATATCGCCCTGGCGCAACAGGCTCACGCTCTTGGAGCGGTGCTGGCCGGCCTTGACGAAACCGAGGCGCTCCAGCCAATGGGTAAGCTTGGCGCCGAGGTTTTCATCCACGGCGAATTCGAGGAACTCGATACCGTCGTACTCGCTGGCTGCGGGAGTATCAAACAGAATCTCGACAGGTTGCGCGGGCGCCTCCTGTTGCAAGCGCTCGCGGGTTTTCTCTTCCAGGTACAGCAAGGAACGCAGGCCATCTGCCGCATTCGCGCGGGTCGGCGCGGCGCGGAAGCCATCGTTGAAAATTTCCAGGGACAACGGCCCGGTGTAGCCGCTCTTGATGATCGGCGCGAGGAACCCCGCCAGGTCGAATTCGCCTTGGCCGGGGAAGCAGCGAAAATGCCGGCTCCACTCCAGCACATCCATGGCCAGGATCGGCGCGTCGGCCATTTGCACAAAGAAGATCTTGTCGCCGGGGATCTGCGCGATGGCACTCGGGTCGCCCTTGAGCGAAAGCGTGTGGAAGCTGTCGAGCAACACCCCAAGGCTCGGGTGATCGACCTGGCGCACCAGGTTCCACACCTGCTGCCAGGTGTTCACATGCTTGCCCCAGGCCAACGCTTCATAGCCAATGCGCAGGCCGCGACGGCCCGCGTGTTCGGCCAACAGGCTGAGGTCGTCCAGCAGGATGCGTTCATCCCCGACGCAATCGGCCGAGGCGTTACTGCACACCAGCACCAGGTCGGTGCCCAGTTCCTGCATCAGGTCGAACTTGCGCTCGGCGCGCTCCAGGTTGCGCGCAAGACGATCGCGGCGGCAGCCTTCAAAGTCGCGAAAGGGTTGGAACAAGGTGATGGCGATGCCCAGGTCAGCACACATCTGCCTGACTTCCCGGGGGCTGCCGTCGTAATACAACAAGTCGTTTTCGAAGATCTCGACCCCATCGAACCCGGCGGCGGCAATGGCTTCGAGCTTTTCCGGCAGGGTACCGCTCAAGGACACGGTGGCGATGGAACGTTGCATGGAAGACTCCCGGCAATTGTTGTTTGTGGCAAATTATTCGCCCCCAGACTACCCGCAGCAATTAAAATGTACGAACCGGTTAGTTTTTGGTGCGATTATCGAACACTAAGCCTCTTTGGCGAATTGACGATTTTTTAGCCACTGCGCACCATCAATCACGCAGCGACACCCAAAAGAAGACCCACAACACCTCATAAAAATTTCAAAAAACGGGTACAACCACATGCCTTCGCAAAACTCCGCCCTGGCCGCGCGCCCGGGCACCCCGCACGCCGGCATCGGCGACAAGATCCGCGGCGCCCTTGCCGTGGGTAAAACCCGCTGGGGCATGCTGGCCCTGGTGTTCTTTGCCACCACCCTCAACTACATCGACCGCGCCGCACTGGGCGTGATGCAACCGATCCTGGCCAAGGAAATGAGCTGGACGGCGATGGACTACGCCAACATCAACTTCTGGTTCCAGGTCGGCTACGCCATCGGTTTTGTGCTGCAAGGCCGGCTGATCGACCGCGTGGGCGTCAAACGCGTGTTCTTCTGCGCGGTACTGCTGTGGAGCCTGGCCACCGGTGCCCATGGCCTGGCCACTTCGGCCGTCGGCTTTATGGTCTGCCGCTTTATCCTCGGGCTGACCGAAGCCGCCAACTACCCGGCCTGCGTGAAGACCACGCGCCTGTGGTTCCCCGCTGGCGAGCGTGCGGTGGCCACCGGTATCTTCAACGCCGGTACCAACGTCGGCGCAATGATGACGCCGATGCTGCTGCCGCTGATCCTGCATGTGTGGGGCTGGCAGGCTGCGTTCCTGTGCATGGCGTCGCTGGGCGCGATCTGGCTGGTGTTCTGGGGTTTGAAGTACTACAACCCGGAAGACCACCCGAGCGTCAAACAATCCGAACTGGACTACGTGCAGCGGGAAGTCGAGCCGGAACAACCTGGCGTACCGTTCAGCCGCATCCTGCGCATGCGCGGCACCTGGGCCTTTGCCATCGCCTATGCACTCACCGCACCAGTGTTCTGGTTCTACCTGTATTGGCTGCCGCCGTTCCTGAACCAGCAGTACAACCTGGGCATCAACGTGACGCAGATGGGTATCCCGCTGATCATCATCTATCTGACCGCCGACTTCGGCAGTGTGGGTGGGGGGATTCTGTCGTCGTTCCTGATCGGCCGTGGGATGAACTCAATCAAGGCGCGGTTGCTGTCGATGCTGCTGTTTGCCTGCTGCATCGTCGGCGTGATCATGGCGGCCGGCTCCAGCCAACTGTGGGTCGCGGTATTTGCCATCTCCCTGGCCATCGGCGCGCACCAGGCCTGGACCGCCAACATCTGGAGCCTGGTGATGGACTACACACCCAAGCACATGATGAGCACGGTGTTCGGTTTCGGCGGCATGTGCGCAGCCATCGGCGGCATGTTTATGACCCAGATCGTCGGCCACATCCTTACCGTCACCAACAACAACTACACCGTGTTGTTCACCCTGATCCCGGCGATGTACTTCATTGCGCTGACCTGGATGTACTTCATGGCGCCGCGCAAGATTCCTACCGTCGACGCCTGATTTACCGACGCCGCTGCTGCCAGGCAGCGGCCAACCCGCTCATGCAGATCACCCCGATACCGACCACCGTGGTCATATCGGGGGTATGACTGAACACCAGCCAACCCAACAACCCCGCGAAGACGATCTGGCAATAGCCGAACGGCGCCAGCAAGGCCGGTGCCGCGAAGCGGAACGCCTGGGTCAGCATCAAGTGTGCGGTCATCCCACAGGTGCCCAGCGCCAGCATCAACACGCCATGCCACAGCGTGGGAACCTGCCAGAAGAACGGCACCATCGCACTCATCACCAAGGTATTGCACAGCCCGGCGAAGAAGTTGCTGGTGGTGGGCGTGTCGTATTGGCTGAGGATGCGCGTGAGCAGTTGGTAGAAGCAGAAGAACAGCGCCGAGCACAGCGGCAGTAACACCGCAGGCGTAAACAACTCACCGCCTGGGTGAATGATCACCAGCACGCCGACAAAGCCGCAGATCACCGCCAGCCATTGGCCGCGTGTCACGTGCTCGCCAAGCAGCGGCACCGACAGTGCCGTCACCAGGATCGGGGCGAGGAAGTTCACCGCCGTGGCTTCCGCCAACGGGATGTAATGCAACGCCGTGGTGAAAAACAGGCTGGTGCCCAACAGGCACAAGGCCCGCACCACCTGCATTCCCGGGCGTTTACTGCGCAGCACGCGTAGCCCCGATTGCGGCAGGAAAATCCCGGCCATCAGCAAGGTGTGCACCACGTAGCGCACCCACACCACCATCACGATCGGGTAGAACCCGGCCAGGTATTTGGACAAGGCATCGTGGCTGGAGAACAGGAATGTCGCCAACACAATCAGCAAAATGCCTTTGAAGGGATGGTTGACGCCGGAAAGGGGGGTGCTGACAGTCATGGAATTCTCTTGCGTGGCGAGCGAAACGCTGAGCACTGAACGAAGTAGCGCTCAACCCGGTAATCTAGCAGCCGGGCTGGAGTCTGCCCCAAGAGCATAACCAAACACCGGGCGAACAGCGCACTAAATCACCGCATTCGAGTCCAACGCAGCACCTTAGCCCCCGCATTGCATACTTTTTAACCAAGGCCTCGCCGCTATGAAAAAAATCCTCTTTGTTCTTTCTGCCCTTGCCCTGCTGACCGCCTGCGACCAGGAGGCCAAGCAAGCGCCCAAACCCGCACCGCCTTCCGTGCAGGCCACCCTGGTACCCGAAACCCCGCCCACCGATAAATGGGTCGGCAAATGGATCGGCGTCGAAGGCCTGCATCTGACCATCGCCAAGGACGACAGCATCGGCCGTGGCCACTACGTCCTCACCATGCAATACGGCCTCGACGCCGACGACTCGGGCACTTTCAAGGGTGAAGCGGCCGAAGACGGCATCGCCTTCACCCGCCCGGACGGCCCGCAATTGCTGCGCGCCGGCGATGGCGAAGCGACCGGGCTGAAATGGCTGGCGGATAAAAAAGACTGCCTGATCGTCGCCACCGGCGAAGGCTATTGCCGTTAATACCGACCATACTCAATCACGGTTAGCACACAGAGGATTGCCCCATGCTATGGAAAAAAGGCCGACGCAGCGACAACGTGGTGGATGCCCGCGATGACAGTGGCGGCGGCGGTGGCGGGATGCGTTTTGGTGGCGGCAAGGGCCTGAGCCTGACCGCAATTGTGCTGATCGTCGGCATCGGCTGGCTGACCGGCCAGGACCCGTTGCAGATCCTCGGCCAGTTGACCGGCCAGATGGAGCAGGCGCCCTCGGTGAGCACGCAGTCTCGCCAGGCGCCGCCGGCCAACGATGAGCAAGCCGACTTCGTACGAGCTGTGCTGGGCGATACCGAAGACACCTGGGGCCAGGTGTTCCAGGAAAACGGCCTGGCCTACAAGAACCCCAAACTGATTCTGTTCCGTGGCCGGGTCAATTCCGCCTGTGGTGGCGCCACCTCGGCCAGCGGCCCGTTCTATTGCCCGGCGGATCAGCAGGTTTATCTGGACCTGGATTTCTTCCGGGAAATGTCGCAACGCTTCCAGGCGGCTGGCGATTTCGCCCAGGCCTACGTGATCGCCCACGAAGTCGGGCACCACGTCCAAACATTGCTGGGCATTTCGTCGAAGATCCAGGCCGCACGCCAGCAAGGCCGGCAGATGCAAGGCGACGGTGGCCTGCTGGTGCGCCAGGAGCTGCAAGCCGACTGCTTCGCCGGTGTGTGGGCCAACCGTGCGCAAAAGCGCCTGAACTGGCTGGAGCCTGGCGATATTGAAGAAGCGCTGAATGCGGCCAACGCCATCGGCGATGACCGCTTGCAGCAACAGGGCCAGGGGCGCGTGGTGCCGGACTCGTTTACCCACGGCACCTCGGCACAGCGGGTGCGCTGGTTCAAGACCGGCTTCGCCCAGGGCCAGATCACTCAATGCGACACGTTCGCTGCCAAGAGCCTATAAATGAATCAACGATTGGGACTGCTGTTGGGCCTGTTGCTCATCTCATCATCCGCCTGGGCCGCCGAGCATGGCGTCAAGGTGGTCAGTCCCGATCGTTTTCACCTCGACGCTGGTGACCTCAGCCTCGGCGTGAGCCAGGACTGGCGCCAGCCACTGCCCAACGTCACCCGCGCCTTGATCATCGTGCACGGGCGCCTGCGTAATGCGCAGACCTATCTGAAAAGCGGAATCGATGCCGCCGAACACGCCGGGGTTGCCGCCACCACCCTGGTGATCGCGCCGCAGTTTCTGAACGGGTCCGACATGCAGCGCAACCATCTGGACAGCCAAGTGCTGCGCTGGAAGGGCAATGACTGGATGGCCGGCGAAACCTCGACCGGCCCGGGCCAGATCAGCTCTTTTGGCGCCCTCGACCAGCTCATCAAGCACCTGGGCAACCGCACGCTGTTCCCGGAGCTCAAGGAAATCGTGGTCGCCGGTCACTCCGGCGGTGGCCAGGTGGTGCAGCGCTTCGCCCTCACCGGCCACGCCCACCCTACCCTGCAAACCGAGGGCATCCGCCTGCGTTATGTGGTGGCCAACCCCTCGTCCTATGCCTACTTCAGCCCACAGCGGCCGGTAAGGTTCGAGACCGCCAGCTGCCCAGGCTTCAACGACTGGAAGTACGGCATGCAGCACCTACCGGCCTACGCCAAGGGCCAAAACGCCGAGCAGCTGGAGCAAGCCTACGTATCACGCCCCATCACTTACCTGCTGGGCCAGCAGGACACCGACCCGAACCACCCGGCACTGGATAAAAGCTGCGAAGCCGAGACCCAGGGCGCGTATCGGCTGATTCGCGGGCACAACTACTTTGACTACCTCAAGCAGCGCCATCCGCAGTTGAGCCAGACGCTGGTGGAAGTGCCGGGGGTGGGGCATGACGGGGATGGGATGTTTACTTCGCCCGAAGGGCAGAAGGTACTGTTCACTCAGTAATACCTGAAGAAACAGTCTCAACATGTGGGAGGGGGCAAGCTTCCTCCCACATTTGATCTCTATTGCTTGGGTTAGATCATCCGGCGCAATGCAGCACAATCTGCAGCATGCCAATCCGCCAGCTCCGGCCACGGGTTCTCCGGCAAATTGACCAACACCGTCCTGGTCCCCGCCGCCCGGCCGCAGTCCAGGTCAAAACGGTAATCGCCGACCATCACCATCTCGCTCGGCGATACATCCCACGCTGCCGCCAATTTCAACAACCCACCCGGATCGGGCTTAGGCGGCGCATCGTCGCGACCCAGCACATCGTCCACGGCAAAGCAGTCCGCCAGGCCAATCGCCTCCAGGGTGATATGCGCCAACTCCCGCGCGTTGCGGGTCAGGATACCCAGGCGATAACCGCGCCCGGCCAGCTCGCGCACCAGCTCCACCGCACCGTCCGCCGCGACCGAACCCAGCGCCAGCTCGCGCTCATGTTCGAGCAGCCAGGCGTGCTTGGCCGCTGCGATGTCCGCCGGCAAGGCGGCGAGGTGGGTGAGGATGTCGTCCTCGGGGGGAATATCCAGGGCCACGCGAATCGCCGCAAAGTCATGCACCGCTACCGTCAGGGTGCCGTCCATGTCGAACACCCAGTGCCTAACGTCCGTCAGGCTCATGCCCAATCCTTGCGATGGCGAATCAAGCCTTCCTGGGTCACCGACGCCACCAGTTGCCCGGCGCGGTTGTACACGCTACCGCGGGAGAACCCACGGGAATTGCCGGCCCATGGGCTGTCCATGGCATACAGCAACCAGTCATCGGCACGCAGGTCGGCGTGGAACCACAGCGCGTGGTCGAGGCTGGCGACCTGCATGTCTTTCTGCCACACGGTCTTGCCGTGGGGCAGCAACGAGGTGGTCAGCAGGCCGAAGTCGGAGGCGTAGGCCAGCAGGTATTTGTGCAGTGCCGGCGTATCCGCCAGGGCACCATCGGCCCGAAACCACACGTATTTGACCGGGTCGGACGGCTGCGGGTTGAACGGGTCTTTTTCGGTGACCGGGCGTACTTCGATCGGCTTGGGGCACAGCAGCTTGTCGCGCATATGCTCGGGGATCAGGTGCGCGCGCTGCTGGGTCAGTTCCAGCTCCGACGGCAGGTTTTCCGGGCCGACCACCACAGGCATGGTGGTCTGGTGCTCGAAGCCGGCCTCGTCGTACTGGAACGACGCGCTGCAGGTGAAAATCGGGTGGCCCTTCTGGATCGCCGTCACGCGGCGCGTGCTGAAACTGCCGCCATCGCGTACGCGGTCGACCGAATACACCACCGGCAACTTCGCATCGCCGGGGCGCAGGAAATAACCGTGCAGGGAATGCACGTGGCGCGCTTCTTCGACGGTCTGGCTCGCGGCCGACAGCGACTGGCCGAGCACCTGGCCACCGAACAGTTGGCGAAAACCCAGGTCCTGGCTGCGGCCGCGAAAGAGGTTTTCCTCGATCGGTTCCAGGGTCAGCAAGTCCACCAGATCTTCCAATACTTGGCTCATAGAGCAACTCCTACAACAATCGATAGGGCATTCCGGGCTGCTTATCCGTGCAGCGTGTCCAACCATTGGGCGCGGGTGATGCGGTACAAAACGTGGGGCCGCAGCGGGTCATCGGCTGCAACCTTGGGGTGTTCAAAATCTGCCTGGGGATCGTAATGCATACCGATGGCCTGCATGACTTTTTGTGATGGCAGATTGGCTTGAGTGGTGAAGGCGACAATTTCGTCCAACTGCAAACGGTCGAAACCACAGCGCAGCGCGGTCCAGGCCGCCTCACTGGCATAACCCAGGCCCCAATGCTCACGGGCCAGGCGCCAGCCGATTTCCACCGCCGGGGTAAAGCCCGCTTCGAAGCTGACGTTCTGCAACCCGGTCAGGCCGATAAACTCACCGGTGTCCTTGCGTTGCAAGGCCCACAGGCCAAAACCGTATTCGGCGAAGTGGCCGCGAATCCGGCCTATCAAGGCAGCACTTTCCAGGTGGCTCAATTTGGCCGGGAAATAGCGCATCACCTGCGGGTCGGCGCACATGCGCGCAAATTCCGTCAGGTCGGCATCGCGCCACTGGCGCATAACCAGGCGCGCGCTTTCCAATTGCAATATCGCCTCCATGGGTCCCCTCCCCTTGCCATGTGCGTGAGTGTACAGCGCTGTTAAGATCCTTCGCAGATCCCCGTCAGAAAATCCCATGCCTTTGCCATTGATCTACCACGATGACTACAGCCCCGAGTTCCCGGCAGACCACCGGTTCCCCATGGACAAGTTCCGCCTGCTGCGTGACCACCTGGTAGCCAGCGGCCTGACCGAAGACAGCCAATTGCTGCGCCCGCCGTTGTGCCCGCCGGAGATTCTGGCCCTCGCCCATGAACCTGGGTATATCGAACGCTACATGAGCGGCGAGTTGTCCCGCGAAGACCAACGGCGCCTTGGCCTGCCCTGGAGCGAAGCCCTGGCCCGGCGTACCGTGCGTGCGGTCGGTGGCTCGATCCTGGCGGCGGAGCAAGCCCTGGAACACGGCCTGGCCTGCCACCTCGCGGGCGGCACCCACCACGCCCACTACGACTACCCAGCGGGCTTTTGCATCTTCAATGACCTGGCAGTGATCAGCCGTTACCTGCTGGATAGCGGCCGGGTCAACCGCGTGCTGATCTTCGACTGCGACGTGCACCAGGGCGATGGCACCGCGCGCATCCTCCACGACACGCCGGATGCAATCACCGTGTCCCTGCACTGCGAAAAGAACTTCCCCGCCCGCAAGGCCCAGAGCGATTGGGACATCCCGCTGCCCATGGGCATGGGCGATGCCGACTACCTCCAGGTGGTGGACGATGCCCTCAACTACCTGCTGCCGCTCTACCAGCCGGACCTGGTGCTGTACGACGCCGGCGTCGATGTACACAAGGATGACGCCCTCGGTTACCTCAAGCTGACAGACGCAGGCGTAGCCGCTCGCGATGAAAGCGTGATGCGCCATTGCCTGGGCCGCGACATTCCGGTGATGGGCGTGATTGGCGGCGGCTACAGCAAGGATCGCCCCGCCCTGGCACGCCGCCACGGCATCCTGCACCACAGCGCCCAGCGGGTGTGGACGTCATCAGGTTGTCATTGAAAGGTGGGCGTTACCCACAATGCCTGTGGAACGGCCTGTGGATAACTTGAGCGTAAGCGTCTGAGAGCCTGTATCCGTAAAGCCTGTAGGAAGCTGTACGTTTTTTGATCAGGCAGCGCCGCGCTCCTCGGGTAGAATGCTCGGCTTATTTTCCGCGATCGTAGCCCTGCCCATGCCCGACATTTCCTCACGACACGTCACCATCATCGGCGGCGGCCCAGCCGGGCTGATGGCCGCCGAAGTCTTGAGCCTGGCCGGGGTGCAGGTTGACTTGTACGACGGCATGCCATCGGTGGGGCGCAAATTCCTGCTGGCTGGCGTGGGCGGCATGAACATCACCCACTCCGAAACGTACCCGGCGTTCCTGTCGCGCTACGCCGAGCGCGCACCGAACATCGCACCGTTGCTGCGGGGGTTTGGTGCCGAGGCGTTGTGCGAGTGGATTCATGGCCTGGGTATCCAGACCTTTATCGGCACCTCCGGCCGCGTGTTTCCTACGGATATGAAAGCCGCCCCGCTGCTGCGCGCCTGGCTCAAGCGCCTGCGCGATCAGGGTGT
The DNA here is from genome assembly GCF_024809815.1 of Pseudomonas sp. BIGb0381. NCBI lineage: Bacteria > Pseudomonadati > Pseudomonadota > Gammaproteobacteria > Pseudomonadales > Pseudomonadaceae > Pseudomonas > Pseudomonas sp. BIGb0381. Next base: position 88,800 of record NZ_JANUEN010000012.1, on the reverse strand, counting down.
GGTTATCCACACCCGACACCGTTGGTTGGGGTGGAGCGCCGACGGTGATCTACTTATCCACAGCCCTGAAGGCGAGAAAACCGTCCGTAGCGATGCGCTCCTCCTGGCCCTCGGCGGTGGCAGTTGGTCGCGGCTGGGCTCCGACGGCGCGTGGCTCAAGCTGCTGGAGGATAAAGGCGTGCCTTACGTTGCATTGCAACCCAGCAACTGCGGCTTCGAGGTGTCGGCCTGGAGCGAATTGATGGTCAGCAAATTCGCCGGCGCGCCGCTGAAAAACGTCGCCATCGGCCTGGGGAATGACAAGCCGCGACTCGGCGAATGCGTGATCACCGCCACCGGTATCGAGGGCAGTTTGATCTACGCGCTGTCGGCGCCGATTCGTGAGGCCATCAATCGCGACGGTTCGGCCACGGTGCATATCGACTTGCTGCCCAGCAAACCGTTGGACAAGGTTCAGGTGGCACTGGCCAAGCCGCGTGGCTCACGCTCGATGAGCAAACATTTGCACAGTCAATTGGGCCTCGATGGGGTCAAGGCGGCGCTGTTGCGCGAGTTGGCGCCCGCCGAACACTTCATCGATCCGGCGAAATTGGCAGTGGATATCAAGGCGCTTCCGTTGACGTTGGTGAAGACACGTCCGATGGATGAAGCCATCAGCACCGCAGGCGGCGTGCCGTTTGAAGCGTTGGATGAGCGCTTGATGCTCAAGCAATTGCCTGGGGTGTTTTGTGCGGGGGAGATGCTGGATTGGGAAGCGCCGACCGGCGGGTATTTGCTGACGGGGTGTTTTGCCAGTGGCAGAGCGGCTGGGCGGGGGATGTTGGAGTGGCTCAACCGCTGAGATCTGCGGTGAATTCAAAGCCGCCATCGGGGGCAAGTCGAATCGTCGCACCGCCCCTCCCACATTTTTGATCTGTGAATACATTCAAACTGTGGGAGGGGCGGTGCGACGATTCGACTTGCCCCCGATGAGGCCCTTAGCAGCACCTCAAAACTTACTTCTTCTTACGCGGCCCAGTATTAAAAACAGGCACCTTACGCACCGGCTTGATCGAAGGCTCCGACGGCGCCACGTCACCACTGTCCACCCACTTGCCGAGGTTGCGCTTACCACCGCCGCCACCGGACGCCTTAGGCTTCTTCGGTTTTTTCGGCTTCTTCACCACCTGACCGCTGGCATCGGTATCCGGCACGCGGTGCTCCGGCTCGAAGTCCTGTTCCATCTTGCGGGTCAAGGTCTGGCGGGTCAGCATCTCGATGGCCGAGAGCATGTTGACTTCATCGGCGCACACCAGGGAAATCGCCTCACCGGTGTTGCCCGCGCGACCGGTCCGGCCGATGCGGTGGATGTAGTCCTCGGCCACGATCGGCAGGTCGAAGTTGACCACCAGCGGCAAGTCTTCAATGTCCAGGCCGCGGGCAGCGACGTCGGTGGCGACCAGGATCTGCACTTCGCTCGATTTGAAACGGTCCAGCGCACGTTGGCGCGTGGCTTGCGGTTTGTCGCCATGAATGCCATCGGCATTGATGCCCAGGCCCTGCAACTTATCCACCAGCGCATCCACGCCGTTACGGGTCTTGGCGAACACCAGCACCTGCTTCCAGCGGCCTTTGCGCATCAGGTGCACAAACAGCTCCGCCTTGCGCTTCTTGTCCACCGGCACCACCCATTGCTTGACGGTGTTGGCGGCGACGTTGCGCGGGCTGACTTCGATGGTCAGCGGGTCGTTGAGCATCTGCCCGGCCAGCTGGCGGATGTCATCGGAGAAGGTCGCGGAGAACAGCAGGGTCTGGCGCTTTTTCGGCAGCATGCGGTAGATGTTCGCCAGTTCTTCGGAGAAGCCCAGGTCGAGCATGCGGTCGGCTTCATCCAGCACCAGGGTTTGCAGCTGGTTGAGTTTCAGCGCGTTCTGGCGGAACAGGTCGATCAGGCGGCCCGGCGTAGCGACCAGTATGTCGACACCCTTGCGCAGCTTCATCATCTGCGGGTTGATGCTCACGCCGCCGTACACCGCGTAGGTGGTGAGCGGCAGGTTTTGGGCGTATTCGGCAACGCTGGCGTGAACCTGCTCGGCCAGCTCGCGGGTCGGGCACAAGATCAGCGCGCGCGCCGAGTTGGCGGCGACTTTCGGCCCTTCCATGGTCAGCAGTTGCAACAATGGCACGGCAAAACCGGCGGTTTTACCGGTACCGGTCTGAGCCGCGGCCATCAGGTCGCGACCGGCCAGCACCGCCGGAATGGCTTGCGCCTGCACCGGCGTCGGGGTCTGGTAGCCAAGCGTCTCAAGGGCGCGCAGCAAGGGTTCGATCAGGCCAAGTGTGGCGAAAGTCATGTGTTTACCGTAGGAAAAATTCAGCGCAAGTCGCAATTGCGCCGCAGTTTACCTTATTTCCGGCTTGGGCTTTCGCCACTGGGGCAGGCTGATCAACAGCACGGCGCTGATAATCACCAGCATGGCCAGGGCCTCTTCCAAACCGATGGTCTCGCCGATGAACACAATCCCCAGTAACACTGCAACAGCTGGGTTGACGTAGGCATAGCTGGTCGCGGCCGCCGGGCGTACGTGCTTGAGCAGGTACATATAGGCGTTGAAGGCGATGATAGAGCCGAACACAGCCAGGTATGCCAAAGCCAGCCAGCCTTCCAACGGCGGCACGGCCTTCAGGTGTTCACCGGTGAGCACGCTGGCGATCAACAGCGTCACCCCGGCCACCAGCATTTCTGCAGCACTGGCCATGGCGCCCGGCGGCAACGGCAGGCGCCGACTCCACACCGAACCAAATGCCCACGACGCCGCCGCAAACAGCAATAAGGCCGCGCCCATGGGGCTCGACTGCAATGTGCTGCCCATGTTGAGCATGGCGATACCGATCATGCCCAGAATCACCCCGGCCCATTCCAGCCGGGTATTGCGCGCGCCCCAGAAATAACCACACAGCAAGGTGAACAACGGCACGGTCGCCACCGCCAGCGCCGCCACGCCGGACGACACCCCGGTGTGCTCGGCCACACTCACTGCGCCATTACCGAAGGTCAGCAGCAAAATGCCGATCTTGGCAGCGGCCTTCCACTGCTCCCAGGTCGGCGCCGGCGCCCCGCGCCAACGCAAAAAGCCATACATCGCCGCACCGGCCAGCAAAAAACGAATCCCGCCCAGCATCAGCGGCGGCCAGTATTCAACGCCGATGCGAATCACCAGGTAGGTAGACCCCCAGATGACATACAGCGCAAAAAAGGCGGCGATCAACGGTAAAGGAAAGCGACGTGGGCCAGGCATTGGGCAGCTCTAAGGCAGATATAAGAGAGGCTTATTCTAAAAAGGCAGGTTGTTAAACATAAGTTACAAAACCTGTTTAAACCGCCCATACACTTTTCAAAGCATGGTTATCAGGGCTATAACCCGTGCTTTCGAAAGCCACGCGCAACTGGAGCCTTATATGGACAAATACGACCGCATGCTCCTCAGCGCCCTGCTCGAAGACGGCCGCGCCTCCTACGCGCAACTGGCCCGCACGGTAAACCTCTCCGCCCCCGCCGTGGCCGAACGCGTGGCCAAGCTGGAAGCCAGCGGGGTGATCACCGGGTACCAGGCCAAGGTGGATTTTTCGAAGGTGGGCTTGCCGATTCAGTGCGTGATTGAACTGCGGCTGACCAACCACGGCAGCCAGAAGGTCTATGACGCCTTGGCCGAAATCCCCGAACTGACCGAATGCCACCGGGTCACGGGCGATCCGTGCGTGATCATGCAAGCGGCGGTGGGCTCGATGCCGGAGTTGGAGAGTCTGATCAATCGGCTGGCGAAGTTCGGGTTCAGCAAGACCTCGATTATTTTGTCGAGCGCGATAGAGCGGCGGGTGCCGTTGGGGCAGTTGGAAACCAATGGCAAAAATGGTGGCTGATCTACCGCCATCGGGAGCAAGCCCCCTCCCACATTTTGAATGTATTCACACATCAAACTGTGGGAGGGGGCTTGCTCCCGATGGCGTCAGTGGCCGCACTGCAAACTTGAGCGTTCAACGATCAAATCGACTATCTGCTTGAAGTCATGGATGAAGTCCGTTTGCTCCGTGACCTGGCTTCGGTCGATGAAACCGATGATATCGACGAATAGCTGAATCACCTTTTCGCTGATCTCGGCTCTCATTTAGTCAGCGTCCTTTTCTTCGCCCCGAATAACTGAACAGATACCAGAGGGCGGTTTTTAATCGCCAGCAAATGCGGCGGATTTGCTGAGCTGCGCGGTGGGCACTGCGCACACGTCGGGTGAGGGGATGGATGTGCAGCAGAGGGTGATGGATCGGGCGTTGGAGTGTGTGCAGCCTCGATGAACGACAGATAACCAATGTGGGAGGGGCGGTGCGACGATTCGACTTGCTCCCGATAGCTGAGTGTCAGTCACCAGATGTACTGGCTGACACACTGCAATCGGGAGCAAGCCCCCTCCCACATTTTTCTGAACGGCGTTGTTCTATCAGAACCCGCGATGTTTCTTCAGATGCTCATTGATCTTCGCCGCCGGCACCTTCTGCAGGGTGCACAGCAGGTCGTGGGACAGTTCGCGCAAGCCATGGGTACGCCGCAGTTCCTGGGCCAGGTGCGCCGTGAGGTTGGCGGCCATTTCCGCATCCGCCAGCGCTCGGTGAGCCTGGCCGGTGTGGGGCAGTTGGGCGTAGGTGTTGAGGGTGCCGAGCTTGTGGTTGGGCGCAGCCGGCATCAGGCGGCGGGCCAGCAGCAGGGAGCAGGCGAATTTTTGCAGGCGGGTGCGGCGGATCAGGCCGAGTTCGAAATCCCAGAATTTCTGGTCGAACGCGGCGTTGTGCGCCATCAGCGGCGTGGTGCCGACGAATTCATTGACTTCGTTCATCACCCGCTCGGCCGGCGGGGCGCTGCGCAGCATGGCGTTGCTGATGCCGGTGAGTTGCTCGATAAAGCCCGGCACGCGCACGCCTGCGTTCATCAGGCTCTGGTAGCGGTCCACGATCTGGCCGCGTTCGAGGATAACCACCGCGATTTCCGTGGCCCGGCAATGGCTGCTCGGGGTGATGCCGGTGGTTTCAAAGTCGATGACCGCTATACGTTCCAAACCTGTTCCAACTCCGTCTAACCCTTTATTTATTAAGCCGCCGTGCTTATTTGAGCAGCAACGCGCCTTCGATCGGCACGTAGCGGCTGGCGGCACGTATCAGTGAGTTGGCCGTCAGCCCCGGTACGCCGTAGGCAACGGCTTCGACGCCGTGCTTGTGGATGATGCGGTCGAGCAGCATGTCGAAGTCGCCGTCACCCGAGGCCAGCACAATTTCGTCGACGTGGTCGGCGGCGTCCATGATGTCGATGGTGATGCCCACGTCCCAGTCGCCCTTGGCCGAGCCGTCGCTGCGCTGGATATACGGCTTGAGCTTTACCGTGAACCCAAGGTTGCGCAGGATCTGCTGGAACTGCTGCTGCTTGCTGTCACCGCGGTCGATGGCATACGCATAGGCCTCGACGATCTGCCCACGCGAACTGATATCAGCCCACAGGGCGGCATAGTTGAAATGGCAGCCATAGGCCTGGCGGACGGTGTAGTAGAGGTTTTGTACATCGGCGAACACTGCAATTTTCTTCACCGCACTTCCTCATGACAGCCAGGCGCCAGGGCCCGGAAAGGGTGCCAGTATGCCAGCCGCGAGAACGTTTCCGGGAAAAATCAGACCGGGGCGGCTCAGCGCCCCGGACCGGGAGTGTCAGACGAAGGAATCGTCGTCGCCGAAGGAGGAAGAATCGTCGGAATAGTCGCTATCGGCAAAGCTGTCCGAGGCGTTGTCGCTGCCCCAGCTGTCATTGCCGGCGAACTTCTGGTCATCGTTGCCCCAGTTGCCGTTGTCACTGGCGGGCGCCGGCTCTTCACGGATGATTTCTTCCACAACCTGCGGCTGTTGCGAGTTGTGGCTGAACAGGCTGCTGATGCCTTCGGCCAGCAACACACCACCGGCCACGCCCGCGGCGGTTTTCATCGCGCCACCGAGGAACCCGCTGCCAATGGGGGCGGCGGCAGGTTGTTGTGGCTGTTGATAGTTCTGTTGCGGCGCTGGCTGGCCAAAGGACGGCCGCGCCGGTTCACGCCAGCCACCGCCCGACGAGGCCGGAGCGCTCTGGGCCGGTTGCGGGTCACGGGAACCGCCGCCAAAGATGCTCGACAGGAAACCACCGCTGCTCGCCGGGGCCGCTTGTGCGGACTTGGCCCGCTGCAACTCATCCTGCAATTGCTGGATCTGCTGCGCCTGTTGCTTGTTCTGCGCGTCGAGACTCTTGAGCGCGTGTTCCTGCACCAGGATCGACTGGGTCATGTAGTACCCGGCGGCCGGTTGGCGAGTCATGTGCTCCTTGATCCGCGCTTCTGCCTGGGCGTCGCGGGGGGCTGAGTCCGTTTCGGCTTGTTGCAACCGTGAAAACAGTCCATCGATCAGGGTTTGCTCTTCGCTGTTCATGGCGACCTCGTTAGATTGCCGGTAAAAATCGTGGTCCTGCCTGTGATCAGGCCAGGTGCGTTCTAGTTATGGGGGTGTTACGAGTTGTTTCAATGGTCTTTACTCAAGGTTTACGTTTGCTTACCGCTGGCCATGATCGGTTAAAGTGTTGCCCTTGCTTTCAGGCCTGCGATGACCCCGATGAATCCGTTAGACGTATTGCGCGACTCCTTCCGTTTTACCCGAGGCAACCTGGGCGCAATCGTCCAGCTGTGCCTGCCATTGGTGATCCTCGAGGCCCTGCTGCAACAGCTGCTCGACCACACGCTCGGCGCGGATGCGTTCCCCGGCTACAGCGTGGTGGTGGGCTTGCTGGTGTACCCGCTGTACACCGGTGCCTTGATCCTGTTTCTCGACGCCCGCACCCGTGGCGAATCGCCGCGCACCAAGGACATCTGGGCCATGGCCCTGACCCTGTGGCCGCGCTTCGCCCTGCTGACCGCCATGAGTACCTTGCTGATTTTGCTGGGCCTGTCGCTGTATTTCCTGCCGGGCCTGTGGCTGATGGTGGTGCTGGCGTTCGCCGAGTACCTGTTGGTGCTGCGCGGCATGTCGGCGCTGGAGGCGATGAAGGAAAGTCTGCGCCTGACCCGTGGGCATTTCTGGCGAATCCTGGTGTGCCTGTTGTGTGTGATGACACCGCTGTGGTTGCTCAAAGGCGCCAGCGTCGCGGCCTATCCCAACCCCGCGCCGTTGCTGGGGCTGCTGATGGACAGCGCCCACAGCTTCCTGCAACTGTTTACCAGCGTAGTCCTGTTCCGTTTATTCATGCTGATCGGTGGCGATGCCGACGCGCGGTGATATGCTCCACGCCACTCCTGAAACGCTATAAGCCGAGCCGATGACCCGTTTATTGCGCATCACCCTGCTGGGCCTGCTGATCGTTGCGGGCCTGCTGACGGCCCTGATCTACAGCCTCACCTGGCGCCCCGCCGCCAAGGAAACCCTGCCCGTCAGTTGCGTCGCGCCCCGTGCGCCGACCCTGTTGCCAGGGCAGGCACTCAAGGTCATGACCTGGAACGTGCAATACCTGGCGGGCAAGAACTACGTGTTCTGGTACGACACCGCCGACGGCAGCGGCCCGGACGAACGACCTACCGTCGAAGACATGGCCGTCAGCCTCGACGAAGTGGCGCGGGTGATTCGTGACGAACAGCCCGACATCCTGCTGTTGCAGGAACTCGACGAAAACGCCAAGCCTTCCCACTACCAGGACCAGCTAGCGCTTTTGCAGGAGCGCCTGGTCGACCTCTACCCGTGCAGCGCCCAGGCGTTCGACTGGAAAGCCGACTTCGTACCCGACCGGCATATCTTCGGCAGCGTGGGCCGCAAGCTGGCGACCCTGAGCCGCTATCAGATCGAACACGCCGAGCGCCTGCAATTGCCGGCGCCCGAGGCCAATATCATCAGCCGCCAGTTCCAACCCAAGCCGGCCTTGCTGCTGACCTACCTGCCACTGAGCGATGGCGGCCAACTGGCCGTGCTCAACACCCGCCTGGACGGTGATGCACCTGGGCGCAGTGCGGTGCAGGAGCAGGTGCAAACGACAGTGAAGCTGCTGGATAAATTCGAAGGCCGTGGCACGCCCTGGCTGATCGGCGGTGATTTCAACCTGCTGCCACTGGGGCAATTCCTGCGTTTGGATGCGGGTAAGCGTGGGCAGTATTCGCCGGACAGTGAGCTGCACTTACTGTGGGACAAGTACCCGATGATCCCGAGCAACAGCCAATCCAGCGGGATTGATCGTGAGAAATGGCTGACGCATTTCCCCAACGATCCGAGCATCGATGGCCCGGATCGCACCCTGGATTACCTGTTCTACAGCCCGCGAATCAAGCGGGTGGAGGCCAAGGTTAGGCAGGAGGATACGTTGCGTATTTCCAACCATTTGCCGGTGATTGCACGGTTCCTGCTGCCCGCCGCGCAATAACCCACACAACAAGATTAATGTGGGAGGGGCGGTGCGACGATTCGACTTGCTCCCTCCCACATTTGGATCCTTAGCGTTACGACTTTCGGGGTTTGATCCGCGCGGTCGGCTCGGCTATCAGCGGATCATCCGGCCAGTAATGCTTGGGATACCTGCCCTTCAGATCCTTCTTCACTTCGGCATAGGTACTGCGCCAGAAGTTCGCCAGATCCTGCGTCACCTGCACCGGCCGCCGCGCCGGCGACAATAGGTGCAACTTCACCACCTGGCGCCCGCCGGCAATGCGCGGGGTGTCGGCCAGGCCGAACAGTTCCTGCAAGCGCACCGCCAGGATCGGCGGATGTTCGCTGTAGTCCAAACGCACCGATGAGCCAGACGGCACTTTCACATGCTGCGGCGCCAGCTCGTCCAGGCGTTGGGGCAGCGGCCAGGGCAACAGGTTGTGCAGGTAGCTGGAAATATCCAGGTTGGCGAAATGGCTCAGGCGCGAGACTTTGCCCAGGTAGGGCATCAGCCAGTGCTCCAGGCCGGCGAGCAAGGCGCTGTCGCTGACATCGGGCCATTCGCTGCTTTTGCCGGCGTCCAACTGGCGCAGCAGCAGGACGCGGGATTGCCATTGGCGCAGTTCAGGGGTCCAGGGCAGCAGCTCCAGACCTTTGCGCCGCACCAGGTTGACCAGCGCCTGGCTGCGTGCGGATTCGTCGAGACCAGTGAGCGGTTCGCGGCTGAGCACCAGTTCGCCGACTTTGCGCTGGCGTTCGGCGCGCAGCACGCCTTCGCGCTCGTCCCAGTCCAGTTGGTCGACGTTGCGCACTTGCTCGGCGAGGACCGTGTCGAACAGCGTCGGGTCAAAATCTGCCGCGAGGTAGATGCGTTCTTCGCGCTGGCCCTGGCGGCTGCCGAGGTCGGCGATCACCAGCCAAGGTTGTTTCATCAGGCTGTCGGCCTCGGCGAACAGCGCGGCGCGGCCGTTGGCCAAACGGTATTCGGCACCACCGGGGCGGCGTTGCTGGGCGACACGGTCCGGGTAGGCCAGCGCCAGCAACGCACCGAGCCAGCGCGGGTGGTCGGGGTCGGCTACCGGCCGGGTCGCCTGGCCTCTCAAATAGCCACGGTATTGCCGCGCCAGTTGCTTGGCGCGCTGCACGCCACCTTGAGTACCGCGCGCACGCTCTTCGCCGGACATCAGCGCCAGGCGGCTGTGCAGATCCGCGCCGCCACCGCGCAAAATATCGCGCTCGCCCAACAGTGCAGCGACATCACAGGCGGTGGCCGCAAGCCCCAGGTCCTGGCCGCGCAGCAGTAAATGGGCGATGCGTGGATGGGCCGGCAACTCGGCCATCTTCTGGCCATGAGCCGTGAGTCTTTCTTCATTCAAAGCCCCGAGGCGCACCAGCAAGTCCTGGGCCTGGGCATACGCAGCGGTCGGTGGTACGTCGAGCCACACGAGCTGCGTGGGCGTGACGCCCCAGCGCGCCAGCTGCAAGGCCAACCCTGCCAGGTCGGCCGCAAGGATTTCCGCACTGCCATACGCGGCCAGCCCTTCATGCTGGTCTTCGGACCACAACCGGTAACACACCCCCGGCTCCAATCGCCCGGCCCGGCCCGCGCGCTGGGTGGCGCTGGCGCGGGAGATGCGCTGGGTGTCGAGGCGGGTCATGCCGCTGCCGGGGTCGAAACGCGGCACCCGCGCCAACCCGGCATCGATTACCACGCGCACGCCGTTGATGGTCAGGCTGGTCTCGGCAATGTTGGTGGCGAGCACCACTTTGCGTTTACCGGCAGGGGCAGGATCGATGGCTGCGCGCTGGGCGTTGAGGTCCAGTTCGCCATGCAGCGGGCAGAGCAACACGTCAGGGCTATTCCCCAGGGCGTCGGCCAGTTGCTGGTTGACCCGGCGAATTTCCGCCTGGCCCGGCAGGAACACCAGCACGCTGCCGGTTTCATCGTGCAGGGCTTCCAGAATGGTTTGCACCACGCGCGGCTCGATGAATTCACCCGGCTGGTACGGCCGCCCCCAGCGCATCTGCACCGGGAACATGCGCCCCTCGCTGCGCAGGATCGGCGCGTCGTCCAATAGGCGGGCCAGGCGCTCGCCTTCGAGGGTGGCGGACATCAGCAGGATTTTCAGCGGTTGCTCGTCGCGAAACACATCGCGGCCGTTCAGGCTCAGGGCCAGTGCCAGGTCGGCGTCGAGGCTGCGCTCGTGGAATTCGTCGAAGATCAGCAGGCCCACACCGTCCAGTGCCGGGTCGTCCTGCAGGCGGCGGGTGAGGATGCCTTCGGTGACCACTTCGATACGCGTAGTGGGCCCGACTTTGCTGTCGAGGCGGATGCGATAGCCGACGGTCTCACCGACTTTCTCCCCCAGTTCGCTGGCCAAGCGTTCCGCGGCGGCGCGAGCGGCCAAACGCCGGGGTTCGAGCATCAGGATGGTCTGCCCGGCCAGCCAAGGCTCATTCAACAAGGCCAAGGGTACGCGGGTGGTTTTACCGGCGCCGGGCGGCGCTTCCAGCACGGCTTCATGGCGATTCGCCAAGGCGTCACGCAGGGCGGGTAAAACATCATCGATCGGCAACGAATTCATACTGGCTCCAAAGCAGAGCGGCGAGTATAACGGCGAACTGCCGGATGCCGACGCTGGTCTCAATGGCAGTGCTATATAGTCCCGTATCAACCGTGTTCAGGAGAGTCTCCATGCGTATCGCTTCCCGTGTCATCGGCGGTGTCCTCGCCATCACCCTGCTGAGCCAACTGACGGCCTGCGGTTCGATTTTCTACCCGGACCGCCGTGGCCAGATCGACGGCAAGATCGACCCGACCATTGCCGTGCTCGATGCCGTAGGCCTGTTGTTCTACGTGATCCCTGGCTTGATCGCGTTCGGCGTCGACTTCGCCACGGGCGCGATCTATTTCGAACCCGGCAAGACTGCCCAGGTCGCCCCGGAAAAACTCCACGAAGCCATCGGCGCCGACGGCAAGGTCGACAACGCCAAGCTGCAAAGCATCATCCAGAAGGAAACCGGCCGCACCCTGCCGCTGGACGACCCGCGCATGATCCAGTTCAAGGGCAGCGTGCAACAACTGGCGTCCCTGGGCCTGCAACCCGCCGGCTAAGGAACGTTTATGACCAGCAGTCCCGAACACGCCCGCCTGTTACGCCTGGCCACCCGCGCCTCGGTGGGCGTGGCCTGTGCGCTGATCGTTACAAAGGCCATCGCCTGGTGGCTCAGCGGCTCGGTGAGCATGCTCGCCGGGTTGACCGACTCACTGCTCGATGGCGTGACCTCGCTGCTGAACCTGCTGGCAGTGCATTACGCCCTGCGCCCGGCCGATGACGATCACCGTTACGGCCATGGCAAGGCAGAGTCGCTGGCGGGCATGGCCCAGGCGTTGTTCATTGGTGGCAGCGCGGTGTTGATCGCCTTACAGGCGTACGAGCGTATGCAGCATCCGGAACCGGTCGGCGCGCCGTGGCTGAGCATTGGGGTGATCGTGTTTTCCCTGGTGCTGACCGTGGCGCTGCTGATGCTGCAACACCGGGTTGTGCGCGAAACCGGCTCCAATGCCGTGCGGGCGGACTCGTTGCACTATCGCTCAGACTTGCTGCTCAACGGCAGCATCCTGGTGGCGCTGGTGCTGGCGGGCATGGGCTTTCATCAGGTCGACGCCTGGTTCGGCCTGGGCATCGCTGCCTACATTTTGTGGAGCGCGATCCACATCGCCAAGGAAAGCTTTGCGGTGTTGATGGACGAGGAACTGCCGCCGGACGTCAGCCAGCACATGCTGGAACTGGCGCGAGGCGTGCCGGGGGTGCTGGGTGCCCATGACTTGCGCACGCGCATCTCGGGCAACCACTGGTTTGTGCAGTTGCACCTGGAGTTGCCGGGGGAGTTGACGTTGTCAGTGGCCCACGGCATCAGCGACCAGGCCGCCGATGCCATTCACGCAGCCTACCCGCGCGCCGAAGTGCTGGTGCACGCCGACCCGCGAGAAGTGGTCACGGGCGCCAAGGCCTAGTACTGCACCTGATACCCGCGACTGCTCAGGCAGTTGCCCTGGGCCTGGCGGTAGGTTTGCACCACCGCCGGGTCAGGGGCGTAGGTGACCGCCTGCGGGTCGAAGCCGCTTTGTTGCACCGCCCAGCGATAACAGTCGTAACCGTCCTGCTGCACTTGCGCCGGTGACTGCCCGTTGGTGGGATAGGCCACCACGTCATAGCCATTGCCTTGCGGTGCTGGCTGCGGCGCCGGCACTTGCGTCGGCGGTTGCACCACCACGTATTGCTGGGTGCTTTGTTCGTAGGCGTAGTAGGCGCCGGCGGCCAGGAACAACAGCGAGCCACCTACCCACACTTCGCGCGCATAGTCGGGCAGGTAATGCACGCGGATACCATACGGCGGCGCCACGACCACATAGCGCGGGCCTTGGGGGCGGTACCAGTAGCCGCCGGAGAAGAAGTAATCCTGGCCACGGTACGGCACGCGGTAATTGCGGTCGGGGAAGCGGTCGACGGTATAACCGGGCCGATACTGCGGGCCGGGGCCCCAGCCGTTGCCATGCCCATCGGGGCGACCTGGCCAGCGGTTGTCGTTGGGATGCCCGTTGTAGCCCGGCCGCGAACCTGGGCCACCGGCCTCCCAATTCCGGTTGTCGTCGTTGCGTCGAGGAATGTCACGGTAGTAACCCTGACGCGGTTCCTGGGTCTGACGCACGGTATCGGGGCGACCCTGGATCGGCAGGTTATTCGCAGGCTGCGGGGCTGGCCGAGGCTGTTCGGCACCTTGCGGGCGACCTTGCCACTGACCGCCACCGTGTTGTTGCTCGGCGCGATCAAAATGCGGGTTCTGTGGACGCGGCTGATTGTTTTCCGGCCGTGGTTGATTGTTCTGGGGCTGCGGGCGCGGTTGGTTATTTTGCGGGCGCGGTTGTTCGTTACCTTGACCTTGCCGACCGCCCTCCGGCCCTCTTTCATGCTGGCCGCCCCCTTCAGGGCGTGGGTCTTCGGCCATCACTTGCGTGCCGACGGTGACCATCAGCAAACCTACACCTGCCATACGCCAGATGCGCTTCATGCTATTCCTCACTGCGGATAGGGCCTGGAAGGTCCGGCCTCATAGATGAGACTGGAAAAGCCTCGCCCGGTTCTGAGACAGGTTATCAGTCACAAGAACAATTTTCTTAAGGCAAAAGAAAAGGGGTGACCCGTCGGCCACCCCTTGAGAACTTCGTCCATGCTCAACGCTTTTGACGTTGGCTCACCTCACGCCGCCTTGTGGACAGTGTGCAGCCTGGAGGCCGGCTCAACCCTGCTGGGGTGGCGGCCGCAGCGCGCCTGATTGGGCGAGCTGCTGTGGACTATTGTCCAGGCGGTGATTCTGTTGATAAAGATACAGGCCCGCGCCCGACAGATGATTGCGAAGATTGCGTCAATAAACAGTGCTTGCGCAATTTTTAACCCTTCATGGATAATTCACCGCAATAGTTACGACAAAGGCCAACCCGATGAGCAAGCTTGACCGATACGACCTGAGTATTTTGGCGGAATTGCAGCGCGACGCGAGGATCTCCAACCAGGAGTTGGCCGAGCGCATCGGCCTGTCGCCTTCGCCCTGCTCGCGCCGGGTCAAGCAGTTGGAAGACGACGGCTACATCTCGCGCCAGGTCGCCCTGCTCGACCGCAAGATGCTCGGCCTGAGCCTCACCGCCTATGTGCTGATCGGCATGGACCGCCACACCCCCGAGCGTTTCGAGAACTTCGAAGCGGCCATCCGCACCCTGCCCCAGGTGCTGGAATGCAGCCTGGTCACCGGGATGGATGCGGACTATCAGTTGAAAGTGGTGGTGCCGGACATGGACCACTATCAGAAACTGCTGCTGGGCCACCTCACTCGGATCGAAGGCGTGACCAGCGTGCGCTCGAGCTTTGTGCTGAACCAGGTATTGAACAGCACCGAGCTGCCACTGACCCACCTGCGCACTTAAGATCGGTGAAGGTCAACTGTGGGAGGGGGCTTGCTCCCGATGACGGTGTGTCAGCCACAGATTAGCTGACTGACACACCGCCATCGGGAGCAAGCCCCCTCCCACATTTGGAACGCACTTCGATCCAGGTCAATGTTGCACCTGTGACGCTGCCGTATACTTGCCGCCTGCCCCGTTGGAAGAGCCCATGAACAACATCGACCCCGCCCTGTTCGAAGAATGGATGATGACCGGCCTGGTCACTATCCTGATCATTTTCATGGGCTTTATCGTCTGGGACCTGGCGAAGAAATCCAAGGCCGGGCGCTTTGGTTCGTTCATCCTGTTTTTCGTGCTGGGCCTGGGCGTGGCCGCGTTCATCATCAAGAGCGTGGTGATCGGCCTCATCGAGTCCGGCGCTTTATAAACGCGCGGGTACTTCCTTCCATTGGCCTTGGTCCAGGCCGTCGATTGTCCAATCGCCAATGCGCACCCGCACCAGACGCAAGGTCGGCAGGCCCACGGCGGCGGTCATGCGCCGCACCTGGCGGTTACGTCCCTCTCGAATCACCAGTTCAAGCCAGTACGTCGGTAGGTTTTTGCGAAAGCGCACCGGCGGGTTGCGCGGCCATAACTCGGGCTCATCCAAACGCCGGGCCTCGGCGGGCAAGGTTTTGCCATCGTTGAGTTCTACCCCATCGCGCAGGCGTTGCAGCAATGCTTCGGTGGGTTCGCCTTCCACCTGCACCCAGTAGGTTTTCGCCAGCTTGTGCTTGGGGTCGGCAATACGCGCCTGCAACTGGCCATCGTTGGTCAGCAGCAACAGGCCTTCGCTGTCACGGTCCAGGCGACCGGCCGGGTAAATGCCGGGGATGTCGATAAAGTCCTTGAGCGTCGCCCGCCCGCCCTCGTCGCTGAACTGGGTCAGCACATCGAAAGGTTTATTGAACAGGATCAACTTCGGCTCGGCCGGCGGCGCCTTGGCAACACGGCGCGCAGCAGAATACGGAGGTTTCACACCGGGGCGGCGCGAATCGGGACGGGTGGGACGGGACATGGCAAAGGAACATCTAACGGTCAGGACCGACAATGCTAGTGGCCTGACCGCTAAATGACCATCCCAACCGCTTAGCGGAACGGCGGCTCGTCGAAGCTGCGCAGCTTGCGCGAGTGCAACGAGTTGAGTTCGGTGCGCAACAGGTCGACCGCCTCGATGCCGATCTTCAAGTGCTGGCTGACCGCACGTTCGTAGAACGCGTTGGCCGACCCCGGCAGCTTGATCTCGCTGTGCAGCGGCTTGTCCGACACACACAACAACGTGCCGTACGGTACGCGCAAGCGATAGCCCTGGGCGGCGATGGTGCCGCTTTCCATGTCCACCGCCACGGCGCGGGACAGGTTGATCAACGGCCGTTCCTGGGCCCAGCGCAGCTCCCAGTTGCGGTCGTCGTAGGTCAGCACGGTGCCGGTACGCAGGCGTTTTTTCAGCTCTTCGCCTTTCTCACCGGTGACATTCGCCGCCGCCTGCTGCAAGGCCATCTGCACTTCAGCCAGGGCCGGGATCGGGATGTTCGGCGGTACCACGCGGTCGAGAATCCCGTCGCGGCGCATATAGGCGTGGGCCAGTACGTAGTCGCCGATGGTCTGGGATTGGCGCAGGCCGCCACAGTGGCCAATCATCAGCCAGCAGTGTGGACGCAGCACCGCCAGGTGATCGGTGATGTTCTTGGCGTTGGACGGGCCGACACCGATGTTCACCAGGGTCACACCGTGGCCATCGCTGGCCTGCAGGTGATAGGCCGGCATTTGGTAGCGGTGCCACACCACGCCCGCGGCAATCGCCGACGCTTCACCGTGGTCCATGCTCTTGTCGATGATCACATTGCCCGGCAGCACCATGCGGATAAAACGCGGGTCGCTGCGCAATTGTTCCAGGCCATGCAGGATGAACTGGTCGACATAGCGGTGATAGTTGGTCAGCAGGATCCACGGCTGCACATGGCGCCAGTCGCTGCCGGTGTAATGCACCAGCCGACGCAGGGAAAAGTCCACGCGCGCTGCATCGAATAGCGCCAGGGGCAGCGGATCGGTGTTTTCCCAGTCGTACAGGCCATCGGCGATGCCGTCGGTGGCGGCCGACAGGTCGGTGCTGGGGAACACGCGCGCCAAGGTCGCGGCGGTCACACCGGAGCCGGCCAGTTCGTCGCCCTGCTCCACCACGTACGGGTACGGAATGTTCTGCTGGCTGACGCCCACTTCCACCGTCACGGTAAAGTCGTGCATCAGCGGCACCAGTTGTTCCAGCAAATACTTACGAAACGCCGCCGGATGAGTAACGGTAACGCTGTAGGTCCCCGGTAACTGGACCTTGGCATACGCCCGGGTAGTCTGTGGGACTTCACCGTGGCAGTGGTAAGTCAGGCGCAGTTCCGGATAGCGAAACAGCGCGCGTTGTTCGGCGTCGGGTTCGACGCGGTCCTTGAGGTACTGCTTGAGGGCTTGATTGAGCGCGCCGGTAGCCCGCTCATGCAGGGCCGCCAGCCGATCCACGGCTTCTTCGGCGGTTTGAACGACAACAAAAGCTTCGGTCACGGTAAGCATCCTGTGTTCTGACTTGCAGGCCTTTATCTTGCCTGTATCCCTGTCAGACGCAAACCTTGAATTGGAGTGCCCTCGCAAGATGGCTGCAATCCCTGTGGGAGGGGGCTTGCTCCCGATAGCGGTGGGTCAGTTTATAGATAGGCTGACTGACACTCAGCCATCGGGAGCAAGCCCCCTCCCACATTTGGACCGTGTTTATTCAGATACATTGGGGCTTGAGCGCGCGACGATGGCCCCGACATCGACGCCACGCGGCAAGGTGCCGTAGACGCGGCCAGACGACTGGCCCAAACGGCTGGCAATAAAACCATCGCTGACCGCCCCATCACCGGCTTCCAGCAGCAACTTGGCCTGCAGCGCCACGGCGATGTCCTCGGTCAACTGCCGAGCGCGGTACTGGATGTCCTGGGTGTCCATGAACGCCGACTTCAGGTGTTCGATATGCCGCGCCAGTTGCTTATCACCATGCCCGTCACCGAGTTCGACAAACAGCGCTTCCAGCACGCCGGGCTCCTTGGACAGTGCGCGCAGCACATCCAGGCATTGCACATTGCCGGAACCTTCCCACGTCGAATTCACCGGTGCCTCACGGTACAAGCGCGGCAGGATGCTGTCCTCCACGTAGCCCGCGCCGCCCATGCATTCGGCGGCTTCGTTGATCAT
Organism: Pseudomonas sp. BIGb0381; assembly: GCF_024809815.1. NCBI lineage: Bacteria > Pseudomonadati > Pseudomonadota > Gammaproteobacteria > Pseudomonadales > Pseudomonadaceae > Pseudomonas > Pseudomonas sp. BIGb0381. The sequence continues at coordinate 71,135 of NZ_JANUEN010000012.1, read as the reverse complement.
CGCCGGGGCGCGCTTGCAGATCCAATACTTGCCCACCGCCGTCACCAGCCGAGCGAACTTGGCTTCGCGCTCATCGCCCAGATTGTCCAGGGCGCAGCCCATGCGCATGCTCAAGGCCAGCGCGGCTTCGCTTTCCAGGGCCAGGTCGGCCAGCACGTTTTGCATCAAAGGTTGCTCGCTGAGTACGCGGCCACCGACCAGACGATGGGCGCAATGATGACTGGCCTGGGTCAGCGCCTGGCGCATCAAGGCGCTGGAGCCGACCATGCAATCGAAACGCGTCATGGCAACCATCTCGATGATGGTCGGCACGCCACGCCCCTCTTCGCCGATCATCCAGGCCAGGGCGCCGCGAAACTCCACTTCACTGGAGGCGTTGGAGCAGTTACCCAATTTGTTTTTCAGGCGCTGGATGTAGAACTCGTTGCGGGTGTCATCCGGGCGGTGCCGGGGTAGCAGGAAACAGGTCAGGCCTTTGTCGGTCTGGGCCAGGGTCAGGAAGGCATCGCACATCGGCGCCGAGCAGAACCACTTGTGGCCCACCAGCTCATAGGCTTGCCCGGGCCCGCCCGCGCCCACTGGATAGGCGCGGGTGGTGTTGGCGCGCACGTCGGTGCCGCCCTGTTTCTCGGTCATCGCCATGCCGATGGTTACACCGGCCTTGTGGGCAATGCCGACATTGCGCGGGTCGTATTGGGTGCTGAGGATTTTCGGCAGCCAGGTCTGCGCCAGGTCGGGTTGCAAGCGCAGGGCCGGGACACAGGCGAAGGTCATGGTCAGTGGGCAGCCGGTGCCGGCCTCCGCCTGGCTGTGCAGGTAGGTCATGGCTGCGCGCGCCACATGGGCGCCAGACTGTGGATGGGCCCACGGCAGCGACGGCAGGCCATGCTCGACTGCCGTGCGCATCAGCTCATGGTAGGCCGGGTGAAACTCCACCAGATCGATACGATGCCCATACCGGTCATGGCTGCTGAACAGCGGTTTGTTCTGGTTGGCCAGGAACCCGGCCGTCATCAGCGGCCCGCCGGCCAACGCTCCGTATGCATCGATGCGCGCCTGCGCCCAGCCGGCGCCAAAGCGCCGCGACCAGTCTTGCAGGGGCACGTCGATGCGGTACAGGTTGGTGCCGTCCAGGGAGGGCGGCTGGTTGGTGACGTCGTGGGTTTCGGCGAACTGATGCAGGTTCATGACGGGCCTCCTGGAAAAAGGCCCTGTCGAATGCACACCTACCCATGAAGGCGCAGATCGATTGAGGCCGGTTTTTTCAGTTAAGCACCGTCATCCGGGTTAAAAAAGTGGCATACGCGCCGAATGCCCGGCGCCTTCGCCCTCTAGCGCGCTCAACAAGTGGCGTTCCAGTACCGCCTGCAACGCCTCGAAGCGCACCGGCTTGGCCAGGCGGTCGGTGATGCCGATGCCATGGCAGCGCTCGCGCTCAGACGTATTCAGCGACGTACTCAAGGCGATCACCGGCAATTCACCACAGCCCGGCAGTGCACGAATCTGACAGCACAACGAGAAACCGCCTTCAGGTATATCCAACAAGACGGCGTCGAAGTTTTGCCCCTGCAAGGCCGCCAACGCCGCCGGACCGCTCTCCACGGTTTTCACCCGGTAGCCCAACTTAAGCAACATGCCGCGCACCACCAACTGGCCGACGCTGTGGTCATCCACCAGCAATACCGCGCAATCCTGGGGCGCGCGTTGCCGGTCGGACGCCGGTTTTGCCTCGGGCGGCACCGGGCTGACTTTCACGTCCAGCTGGAAGCGGCTGCCCTTGTGCGGCTCGGAATGATGGGTAAGGCGTCCGCCCAACAGCTCGATCAATTGCCGGCAGATGGCCAGGCCGATACCCAGGCCGCCGTATTCGCGGGTCATGGAGCCATCGAGCTGGAAAAAGCGCTGGTACAAGGTCGCCTCGTCGAGGAAGGCGAAGCCAATACCGGTGTCGGTAACAATAAAGCTCAGGCGTACGCCGCCATCACTGTGAGGTACACCCACCACTCGCAGGCGCACGGAGCCTTCGCGGGTGAACTTGAAAGCGTTGTCCAGCAAGCAATCCAGGCACTGGATCAGTTTGTCGACGTCACCCACCACGCGGTCCGGCAGCTCCTCGGCCACATCGATGGAAAATGCCAGGCCTTTGCCTTGGGCGCTGGCGTTGAATTGCTGGCGCAGGGTGTCGAGCACGCCGCGCAGGCTGAACACCCGAGGCTGGGAACTCAGGCGGCCGGCCTGCAATTCGGTAAGTGTGAGGATGCCATCGACCATGCGCATCATGTCCCGTGCCGAACCGGCGGCAGTTTGCTGGTACTGCGTCAGGTCGTCGTCCAACGGTACCGTTTGCATCAGCTCAAGGGAGCCGATCACACCGTTCATGGGCGTGCGCAGTTCATGGGTCAGGGTTGCGAGGAATTCATCCTTAAGACGGTTGCTGCGGGCCAGTTGCTGGTTGAGCACTTCGAGCTTCTGGCTGGCATCGAACAGGATCTGCGCCTGTTGTTCACGCATGGCGTTGATGCGGTCGGCGAGGGCCAGGGATAACAGCGCCACTTCAATCGCTGAGCCGATCTGGCTGGCGTACATGGTGAGGAACACATTGGGCAAGTAGCCCAGCACCATCAGCGTATTCACCACCCCACCCAACAGGAACGCCGACCAGGCGATGATGAAATACCGCGCCACCCGCTGGCCGCAGTACCAGGCCTTGATGGCGGCGACGAAGATGGTGACGGTGAATACCAGCGCCAAACCGGTCGCCAGGCGCAAGGCCAGGGCGTAGCTGGTCAGCAGCGCCAGCGCCATCACTACGCCGCCGCATACCGCCAGTGTCAGCAAGACCCGGTTGAGCCAGCGGCTGTGCTGCGCGGTATGCAGGAAGCTACGGGCGAACAGGCTGCCGAACAGCGCCGCCGAACCGATCAGCAACGGTACCGCTGCATTCGCCCACCACGGGTTGTTCGGCCAAAAGTACTGCACGGCCACGCCATTGACCGACAGTTGGTACAGGCCAAACGAGGCGATATAGAGGATGTAATACAGGTAGCTGGTGTCGCGCACGCTCAGGTAGATGAACAGGTTGTAGACCAGCATCCCCAGCAATACGCCGTAGATCACGCCAAGCACAGACAGGCGCAGCGGTTGTTGCTCCAGGTAAGCGGTGCCGGACCAGAGCGTCAGCGGCGCCTGGATCGAGCCTTCACTTTGCAGGCGCAGGTAGAGCGTCTGTTGCTGGTTGGGCACAAAGTTGAGCTTGAACAGATAGTTGCTCTGGCTGACGTCACGACTGGAAAAAGGCAGCGCACTGCCGGTGCGGCTGGCCAGCCGATAATTGCCGGTGCCATCGTTCTGGTACAGGTCCAGATGATTGAGCGGTGGATAAGCCAACTCCAGGAACCAGGTGCGGGGGGCACGGGGGTCCTTGGCCATGTAATGCAGGTCGACCTTGAGCCAGAACACCGAGCGCGAATAGCCGGCGTTGAGGGTGGCTTTGTCATGGTGCTTGAATTGAGCAGCGTAGGCGGGAGAGCTTACTTCGGCGATGGTGAGGGCATCGGTCGGGTCTTCGAGCACTTGCATGGCTCGGCCCAGCGGCAGGCTTCGGGTGTCCTGATTGAACTCGATGGCGCTGGCGAGCATCGGCAGCCCGCACAACAATAAGATCAGCAAATAGCGCATAGAGCCCCAGCGTGGCCTGTCCGGTTATGTCAAAAGCCCCCCATCCTTTTGAGAAGACGTACACCGGCGGTACAGTAAGTTGTTTGGATCCACTTTAGCATAGCCACCAAAGGCCATTGGACACCATTGAAATAATTTTCCTTAACGCTCTAGAACAAGGCTTTCAGCGCTTTTTGCGAGAAGAAAAGCGCCAAAAAATCGTCATTCTTTGGACAAAATTCAACCATCGCCCGAAGGCCCCGCCAAAAGCGTTTGGTGGTAAGCTCGCGCACCATGAATATCTACAGCTCTCGCCCCGTTGTCCTCTGTCTCTCCGGCCATGATCCCAGTGGTGGCGCCGGCTTGCAGGCAGATATCGAAGCCCTGCTCGCCCAAGGCTGCCACGCGGCTCCGGCCGTCACTGCCCTGACTGTGCAGAACACCGTCAATGTCAGCGATTTCCGCGTGCTCGACCGTGAGTGGGTACTGGCCCAGGCCAATGCCGTACTCGACGACTCCGAAGTGGCGGCGGTCAAGCTGGGCATGCTCGGCTCTACCGCAATGGTCGACACCGTGGTCGAACTGCTGCAGGCGCACCCGCACCTGCCGGTCGTGTGCGACCCGGTGCTGCGTGCCGGCGGCGGCGGCAGCCTGGGCAAGGACGAAGTCGGCTACGCCATGCGCGAGCGGCTGCTGCCGCTGTCGCTGATCGCCACGCCGAACCTGCCTGAAGCCCGTATCCTCGCCGAGCTGCCCGAGGGCACCGCCGACGAATGTGCCGAGAAGCTGTTGCCGTTTATCAAGCATCTGTTGATCACCGGCGGCCATGGCGATGAGCACGAAGTGCACAACCGCCTCTACAGCCGTGATGGCACGCGCCAGACCTTTACCTGCCAGCGCCTGCCCGGCAGCTATCACGGTTCGGGCTGCACCCTGGCCAGCGCCCTGGCCGGACGGATCGCCCAAGGCGAAGGGCTGGTGAGTGCGGTGCAGTCGGCACTTAACTACACTTGGCGCACCCTGCGTGACGCTGAACAACTCGGCCAGGGCCAGTTTGTACCGCGCCGTCTGCCGCTGGATTTCTGTTCGTAACTTTCTGCTCTTAAAAGCAAGAGGCCTGCCCGATGAAACTACGTGGCCTTTACGCCATTACCGACAGCCAACTGTTGGCCGGCAAGTTCCTCGCCTACGTCGAAGCGGCATTGGACGGTGGCGTGACCCTGCTGCAGTACCGCGACAAAAGCAGCGACGAAGCCCGGCGCCTGCGCGAAGCCGAAAAACTGCGGGAGCTGTGCTCGCGCTACAAGACCCAGCTTATTATCAATGATGACTTTGACTTGGCAGCGCGCCTGGGCGTCGGCGTGCACCTGGGCCAGACCGACGGCCCACTGACGCCGGCCCGTGCGCTGCTCGGTTCCAAGGCGATCATCGGCGCCACCTGCCACGGCCAGATCGAACTGGCCGAACAGGCGGCAAAAGAAGGCGCCAGTTATGTCGCCTTCGGCCGCTTCTTCAATTCCAACACCAAGCCGGGCGCTCCGGCCGCCACCGTTGAAATGCTCGCCGAGGCCCGCAAGCGCCTGCATGTGCCGATCTGCGTGATCGGCGGCATCACCCTGGAGAACGCCGGACCGCTGGTGGCTCATGGTGCCGACCTGCTGGCCGTGGTCCACGGCCTGTTCGGTGCCGAAAGCACCCAGGAAGTCACGCGCCGCGCCCGCGCCTTCAACGAACTCATCAAATCCTGAATTCAGAGAGCCCTCACCATGTCTCGTTCCGAAACCCTGTTTGCCAATGCCCAGAAACACATCCCCGGCGGTGTGAACTCCCCCGTGCGTGCGTTCAAGAGCGTGGGCGGCACGCCGTTGTTTTTCAAGCATGCCGAAGGCGCCTACGTCACCGACGAAGATGACAAGCGCTACGTGGATTACGTCGGTTCCTGGGGGCCGATGATCCTCGGCCATAGCCACCCGGACGTGCTGGACGCCGTGCGCAAGCAACTGGAACACGGCTTGTCCTACGGCGCGCCGACCGCCATGGAAACCGAGATGGCCGATCTGGTCTGCAGCATCGTGCCGTCGATGGAGATGGTGCGCATGGTCAGCTCCGGCACCGAAGCCACCATGAGCGCGATCCGCCTGGCCCGTGGTTTCACCGGCCGCGACAGCATCATCAAGTTCGAAGGCTGCTACCACGGCCATTCCGACAGCCTGCTGGTCAAAGCCGGTTCCGGCGCGCTGACCCAAGGCGTACCCAGCTCGGCCGGCGTACCGGCAGCGTTCGCCAAACACACCCTGACCCTGCCGTTCAACGACATCGGTGCCGTCGAGCAGATGCTCAGTGAAGTCGGCCAGGACGTGGCGTGCATCATCGTCGAGCCGGTGGCCGGCAACATGAACTGCGTGCCGCCCGCCCCTGGCTTTCTGCAAGGCCTGCGCGAACAGTGCGACAAGCACGGCGTGGTGCTGATTTTCGACGAAGTGATGACCGGCTTCCGCGTTGCCCTCGGCGGTGCCCAGGCGCACTACGGCGTCACACCGGACCTGAGCACGTTCGGCAAGATCATCGGTGGCGGCATGCCCGTGGGCTGCTTCGGCGGCAAACGCGAAATCATGCAGCACATCGCGCCGCTGGGCCCGGTGTACCAGGCCGGCACACTCTCGGGTAACCCGCTGGCCATGGCGGCCGGCCTGACCACCCTGCGCCTGATCAGCCGCCCGGGCTTCCACGCCGAGCTGACCGACTACACCACCCGCCTGCTGGACGGCCTGCAACAGCGCGCCGATGCCGCCGGTATCCCGTTCGTGACCACGCAAGCGGGCGGCATGTTTGGCCTGTACTTCAGCGGCGCCGATGACATCGTCACCTTTGATGATGTGATGGGCAGCGATGCCGACCTGTTCAAGCGCTTCTTCCACCTGATGCTGGAGGGCGGCGTGTACCTGGCGCCGAGTGCCTTCGAAGCCGGTTTTACCTCGATCGCCCATGGCGATGCCGAGCTGAAACTGACCCTGGATGCCGCCGAGCGCGCGTTTGCCGCACTGAAATAGCCGCTGAAAAAATCTGGCGTTGCTGTAGGCGGCGTCAGGTTTGCTACTTTGCTGACAGGCATTTCCTTATTTTTCCGAGAATTTACCTGCAATCCGGCAGATAACTTGCCCAAGCAGCAGAAAAACGAGTAAAGACTTTGTAAGCAGAGGCCTGCTTATTTCATAATGCGCGCTTATTGGATCCCGAGAGGATCCGCGCGCCCCGTCAGAGGTAAGTCGATTCCCATGAAACGCACCGGCCGCGCCCTGGTACTGGGCTGCCTGTTGCTCCTTCAGCCGCTGCTGGCACATGCCCAGGCAGGCGGCAACTCGTTGTTAATTCCAGCGATGGGTCGTTGCACCCTCAATACCCAGCCAGACAGCCAGGCCGAAGCCCTGAGCGCGTGTCAGAAACAGGCCGACGGCGGGGATGCGCAGGCGCAATACGAGTTGGGCGAGTACTACCACGACAGCAAAAACCCGGCCCGTGACCTCAACAAAGCCTTGAGCTACTTCGAGAAAGCCTCGTTGCAAGGCCACGCCCAGGCGCAATTCCAATTGGGTACCATGTTCTTCAAAGGCGAAGGCGTGCCGGCCAATAACGTCCAGGCCTATATCGTGCTGAAAATGGCCGCGGTCAACGGCGCCGAAGACGCGCTGGACACCGCCGACGAAGTCGCCGAGCACATGCAACGCGATGAATTGGAAGTGGCCACCCAGGTCCTGGGGCAGATTTTCCGCAACTACCTGCTGGAGCTGCAGAGTGCCGATGGGCGCTCGCCCTTCTCACCCCTGCCCTGATCAAGGCGATAACAGATAACCCTGTCGATATGCCTTCGGGCCTGCGACATGAGCAATCGTCATACCAGCGGTAGCCATTCGCCGTAGTGACCGAACATACAAAAGCCCCCCGCGCGTACAAATGACCGGAGTTACGTGGTCGGTGATCGGATCAATGATTTCGGCCAGGACTTGCCCCGCCTCCAGGGAATCGCCCACCTGCGCGCAAAACACAATCAAACCTCCCACCGGACTGATCACGGGCTCTACCCCGGCCAACGGCGTCGGCGCGTGGAGTAATGGCGGCGGGGGCGGCGCATGGCCATCAATGGCTCCGCGCTGAATCAGGTAGTTAATCAGTGCCTGGCAATCCTGCCGCGCCAGCCCGTGGTCCACATCGGCAACACCTCGCAATTCCACCGTCACCGCGAACCCCGGCGCTGTAAAGCGCCCGGTAAACCGCGCCTGCATCTGCGCCCAGAACAACGTAAAGCACTCATCGAACGACTGCCCTCCTGCCTCCTTGGTGAGAAAGCATGCCCTGGCGCCCAGGTAGCGAGCCAAGGGCTCCACCTGTGACCAGAAATCCGGTGACAGGTACAAGTGCTGCACGGCTTCGAAATCACAATGCAGGTCCAGTACGATATCAGCGTCACAGGCCAGCCTTTGCAGGACCAAGCGCATCGATTGCAACTGCGTCGCCGGTACTTGGCAGGCAAGCGTTTGCCGCAGGCTGGAACGGATCAGTTGCAGATTGTTGGCAGGATCATCGGTCAACAGGTCTTGCACGCAATCACCGACCTGCTGGCTCACATCAAGGAAGAAACGGTTGAAGTTCTCCCGGCTATCGTTATCGAAGCGCCCCTGAGGCACGTCCATCAGCACCTGTTCCAACCCCAGCGGATTGGCCAACGGCACCAGCACAACCGACCAACGCAACAATCCGGCCGCCTCCAGCTGCGCCAACCGTTGCTTCAGATGCCATAGGACCAGCATCCCCGGCAACTCATCGGCATGCAGCGAGGCCTGGAGGTAGACCTTGCCAGGCGCATTGTCTGGACCGTAATGAAAGCTATGGATCTGTCGTGCCGTACCCGGCACAGCCGCCAGTAACTCGTGTATGTGAGCCTGCATATCGGCCTCCTATCGGCCTGGATCAAGAAAGCGCAGCCAACGCCGTTCTGCCAGGCGAAACAGACCGACCAAGGCAAAGGTGATGCACAGGTAAAGGACTGCGGCGAGGCCGAAGGATTGGAAGGTCAGGAAGGTGGCAGCGTTGGCATCCCGGGCCACTTTGAGGATGTCCGGCACGGTGGCCGTAAACGCCAACGTGGTGGAATGCAGCATGAAAATCACTTCATTGCTGTAGTAGGGCAATGCGCGGCGCAGGGCCGAAGGCATGATCAAGTGGACATACAGCTTCCAACCATCGAACCCCAAGGACCGCGCAGCCTCGATTTCACCGCGCGGCATCGCTCGAATCTCACCCGCCAGTATTTCCGTGGTGTAGGCCGCGGTATTCAGGGCGAACGCCAACAGCGTGCAGTTCAGTGCCTCGCGGAAAAACCCATCCAGCAGTGGTTGCTCACGAACCGCAGCAATGCTGTAGATACCGGTGTAGAAGATGAGCAACTGGATATACAGCGGCGTGCCGCGAAACAGATAGGTGAAGCTTTGCACCGGCCAACGCCACCGGCGCCGGGAGGACGCCCTGGCAATGGACAGTGGCAGTGCAAGCAGCAGGCCGAAACACAGCGAGGCACTGGTCAGCCACAGGGTCATGGCCAGGCCTGTCAGTTGTTGACCGTCGGAATAGAGCAACGGCCGCCAGTACTCCTGGATCAACTCGATCATCGTGATGACTCCTGCACACCGCCGCAGTAGCGACGCGCCAACCAGCGCAACGCGAGGCTTGAAACGCTGCTGAGCAACAGGTAGACCGATGCCGCCATCAGCAAAAAGGCCAACACCTGTTGGCTGCTCTTGCCCGCTACCTGGGCCACCTTGATCAAATCCGCCAGGCCGATGATCGATACCAGCGCAGTGGCCTTGAGCAAAACCATCCAGTTATTGCCCAGCCCTGGCAGGGCGAACCGCATCATTTGCGGGAATATCACGTGCACGAAAGCTTGGCTGAAAGTCATGCCCAAGGCCTTGGCGGCTTGGAACTGACCGCGAGGCACGGCCAGCAAGGCGCCGCGAAAGGTTTCGGTGAAATAGGCGCCGTAGATAAACCCCAAGGTGAGCACTCCTGCGCTGAAAGGGTCGATTTCGATGTAGGCCCAGCCCAGTTCCTGCGTCAGACGACTCAAGCCGGTTTGTGCCCCGTAGAAAATCAACAACATCAAAAGCAGGTCCGGCACCCCACGGATCAGGGTGGTGTAGAGCTGTGCGCAGAAGCGCCAAGCCCTGCACCCGGACAGCTTGGCGCCTGCACCCACCAGGCCGAATACCAGCCCCAACAGCAGTGATAACAACGCCAGTTGCAGTGTGATCCAGACACCGTGCAACAACAGCGGCGCGAAATCGTCCAAGGTTGCAGCGAATTGCGTGAAGGTCGGTAGCATGGTTGGGTCCTCGCCGATCATTGACCGCTGAACATATCCACACCCGGAAAGTACTGTTCTTGCAGCCGGGCATAGGTGCCATCGACGTGCAGGGCGGCCAACCCGTTGTCTAGCAAGGCTTTCAACACGTGGTTGCCCTTGGCGATACCGATAGCACTTTGGGAGGGCATCAGTTCGCTTTCAATCAACGGCCCCAGCACGAACCCCGCGCCTTGGGGCAGGCGCAAAAATCCGCTTTGCGCCTGCTGGGCATCCTGCAGCGAAGCCTGCAAACGTCCCGCTACCAGATCGGCGTAGACCTGCTCCTGATCGGCGTAGGCCACGACCTTCATGCCCTGTTTAACGAGCACTTGGCGGGCGTAAGTTTCTTGAGTACTGCCCTGCAAATAGCCCACGGCCGTACCCTTGGCCAGCTCAGTGCCGGGGCGGAATACCATGGCAGTAGGGCTGGAAAACACCTCTGAGGAAAAATCGATCACCTTTTGCCGTGCTTCGGTGACCGTCATTGAAGCCAGGATCGCGTCGATCTTGCCGGCGTTCAGGCTCGGGACCATTCCGTCGAAGTCGCTCTCGACCCACTGGCAGCGAATATTCAAATGTGCGCAAACAGCATTGCCTATATCAACTTCGAAACCAGTCAAAGTTCCCGTCCGGTCCTTATAGGCAAACGGAGCATAGTTGGGATCGACACCGAAACGAATTACCGTATATTCGTCGGCAACGAGTGGCGCGTTTATAAAGAACAGGGCAAATAACATCAGGATTATTCTTTTCATTATTGTATTCCTCGTTATTAATGAAACAGCAGTAACCGCTACACCTCAATCAACGGAATTTCTCGACGTACAAATAAAGAATCAGCAGGCGCATCGAACTCTCGTGCCATTCGATGCCCCGAATAGACCGCAGCGGCTATCGTGCCGGGTGCCATGCAGTCGCCGATCAACGACAGCGTGCTGATGCCGGCCGCACGCAGGTGCTCGGGCGCGTTATTCAACGCGTGAAACAGCGTCTGCTCGGGTTCGCGGGACGTGACCAACAACAGGGACGCTGCTGGAATAAAGCGAGTTCGCTCGGTATAGACACACCCGGCCAGCACACCTTCCGGCATACCGCTGACCAGTGTGTGGGACGGGATGATCGTGACATTCAACTCCAGCAGCCGACGCTGGATGCGATGCTGCTCCAGGGTGTTGTGGGTCCACGTCGCCGCATCCGCCGCCGGGGTGACGAATACCACGTCCACGCCCCGCGCCACCAAGTGCTCGGCCAATACACTGCCCATGTAATAGTGATCGTCGTCGAACAGCAGCACCGGTGAAGGCGGCAGTACACCCGCCATCAGATCGTCCGGCGTCAGCACGGGCAGGCACTCCAGACCCGGTAAGGTGCACCGCAGGGCGCGCCCCAGCCCGTCCCGCCGCCAGCGAGAGCCGGTGGCGATAAACACATGTTCGGCAGCAAAGTCGAGGATGTCCTGGGCCTGCAATGGGCTTTCCCGATATATCTCGACCGATGCCAGGCGGCTCAAGGCATCCTGTCGATAGTCGATGACTCGCGCCCAACTCGCCAGCCCCGGAAGCCGGGCCTCCAAGGCTACGCGTCCGCCCAGCGTGCGCTGGCTGTCTACAAGCGCAACGTCCATCCCTCGCGCGCCCAGTATCCGCGCGCACTCAAGCCCTGCAGGGCCGGCGCCGACCACCAGGGCGCGCCCAGGCTCATACGTACGCTTCACCGACTCGGGGTGCCAGCCGCGCCGCCACTCCTCGCCCATGGTTGGATTCTGAGTACAACGCAAAGGCGTGCTGGTGTGATCGCCACTGACACACACATTGCAGCCAATGCATTCACGGATCTCTTCAGCGCGCCCCTCTTCAATCTTTTTTGGCAGGAAAGGATCGGCAATCGAAGGGCGGGCCGCGCCAATGAGGTCGAGAACGCCACGGCGGACCATGGAGACCATAGTGTCCGGCGAGGTGAACCGCCCGACGCCGACTACCGGCTTGCAAGTCAACGCCTTGAGCCCCAGCAGGAAGGCCTCTTGATAACCTTCCGAGGCAAAGCGCGCGGTGACGCTGTCGTTGGCCCAATCGGCGACATTTACATCCCACAGGTCCGGCAAGTTCGCCAGCATCGAGAAAATTTCAGTACCTTCGCCCTCGCGACACAGACCGCCGGCCATCTGCTCATCCACCGCCAGGCGCACCGCCACGGCGCACCGATCACCGACCGCATCGCGGGTGTCTTCAATCAATTCGCGCAACAGGCGCACGCGGTTTTCCAGTAGGCCGCCGTACTCATCGGTGCGCCGGTTATTACGCGGCGTGAGGAAATGGAATGGCACGCTCAGGTCATGCCCGGCATAGACATAAATGATGTCAAAACCCGCGTCCCGCGCCCGCAGGGCGGCTGCGCGGTGCATGGCGCGTAACTGCTGGATATCGGCACGACTCATGGCCCGCGCCTGCACGGGGTCATAACCACGCACTGGCGTATTGGAGGGCGCCCAGGGGATTTCACGGCTGTAGCGGTTGGGCGCGGAGTAACCATTGAACGCCAACTCGACGCCGGCCAGTGAACCGTGCTCGTGGACCGCCTCACACATCCGAGCGAGTGCCGGAATGTCGCGTTCATCCCACAAACGCGCCTCTATATAGGGAGAGAACTCGCTCAGCGGGCTGATCTCACATTCTTCGGTACAGACCACGCCCCACCCTCCCTCGGCTTTTACGCCGCGCATACGGGCCATGGCCGACGGATGCACATGGCCCATGCCATTACAGTGGGGAACTTGATAAAAACGGTTGCGGGTGCGAACCGGGCCTATTTGTACCGGTTCAAACAGAATGTCATAACGAGGATCGCGCACAAGGCTACTCCCGAACAGATAAGTCCGTTGATGACTGCGTGAAAAGAAACTCGGCGTTAACTAATAGCGTGGCGTAACAGTGCAACAGTGCGCTAATGCCCACGCGCTTCAAAATCAAACTTTTTTGACGGCTCATTAATTAACAAGCGAAACTAAAACGCCACTGAAACAGGGGAAACGTCGAGGCACTTTATTATTGGTATATTCATGACGCCCTCTCTGCATAAACAAAATCTGCTATTTTTCAAACAAAATGTCTATGCACGAGAGAGCAAAATCAGAAACGCCCTACAAAATAGTTGAAATTCACTTTTCAGGCATCGGCATCGGAAACGGCATGACATTGCTCACGCCCCGGGCTTCGCTGATTTTCGGCGTGCCCAGGCGCTCGACTTCGTCGATGCGCACAATCGAATGCATCGGCACAAAACTGCGCACCACACCTTCGAACTGGGCCTTGAGTTTTTCCTCGCCCGGATCGACGACCAGCTGCGTGCGCTCGCCAAAGACGAACTCTTCCACTTCCAGGAAGCCCCACAGATCACTTTGATAGATCTGCTTGGCGTACATTTCGAACACCTGGCCCTGGTTGAGGAAAATCACCTTATAGATTGGAGCTTCACGTTTGGTCATGGTGGGTGAGGAACACATGGGGGATATAAAAGAGGGCGCGAACTATAGCATGGCACCCGATGCACAGCGCTAGGAACCGATGGGCATGACCCCTATAATGCGCGGTTCTTTACCACCAGTTGACGATTCCCATGGCCAAGAAGCTTTATATCGAAACCCACGGTTGCCAGATGAACGAGTACGACAGCTCGCGCATGGTCGACCTGCTGGGTGAACACCAGGCCCTGGAAGTCACCGCCCGCGCCGAAGATGCCGACGTGATCCTGCTCAATACCTGCTCGATCCGTGAGCGAGCCCAGGACCGTGTGTACTCGCAGCTGGGCCGCTGGCGCGAATTGAAACTGGCCAACCCCGACATGGTGATCGCCGTCGGCGGTTGCGTGGCCAGCCAGGAAGGCGCCGCGATCCGCGACCGTGCGCCGTATGTCGACGTGGTCTTCGGCCCACAGACCCTGCACCGCCTGCCGGAAATGATCGACGCCGCACGCATCACCAAGCTGCCCCAGGTCGACGTCTCGTTCCCGGAAATCGAAAAATTCGACCACCTGCCCGAGCCGCGCATCGACGGGCCGAGCGCCTACGTGTCGGTGATGGAAGGCTGCAGCAAGTACTGCACCTTCTGTGTAGTGCCCTACACCCGTGGTGAAGAAGTCAGCCGGCCGTTTGACGACGTGCTCGCAGAAATCATCCACCTGGCCGAAAACGGCGTACGCGAAGTGACCCTGCTGGGCCAGAACGTCAACGGCTATCGCGGCCTGACCCACGACGGGCGCCTGGCTGACCTGGCGGAGTTGATCCGCGTGGTCGCTGCGGTGGATGGCATCGAACGCATTCGCTACACCACCTCGCACCCGCTGGAATTCTCCGACAGCCTGATCCAGGCCCATGCCGAAGTGCCGGAACTGGTCAAGCACCTGCACTTGCCGGTGCAGTCGGGCTCGGACCGCATCCTCTCGGCGATGAAGCGCAACCACACCGCCCTGGAATACAAATCCAAACTGCGCAAATTGCGCGCAGCGGTGCCAGGCATCTGCATCAGCTCAGACTTTATCGTCGGCTTCCCCGGCGAAACCGAGAAAGACTTCCAGCAGACCATGAAGCTGATCGAAGACGTCGGTTTCGACTTCTCCTACTCGTTCGTCTACAGCCAGCGCCCAGGCACCCCGGCGGCGGACCTGTTGGACGAAACGCCGGAAGCGCTGAAAAAAGAGCGCTTGAACGCGCTGCAACATCGCCTTAACCAGCAGGGTTTCGAGATCAGCCGACAAATGGTCGGTTCGATCCAGCGCATCCTGGTCACCGACTACTCGAAAAAAGACCCTGGCGAATTGCAGGGCCGCACCGAGAACAATCGAATCGTCAACTTCCGTTGCGATAATCCAACCCTGATCGGCCAATTTGCCGATGTGCACATCGATGCGGCGCAACCGCACTCGTTGCGTGGGTCGCTGGTGCAATAAGCGTGGGAGGGGGCTTGCCCTCGATGGCGGCGAATCAGAGCACTCATTGATTGCCGGCACACCGCTATCGGGGGCAAGCCCCCTCCCACATTGGAACCGTGCAACATTCCAATGACGTAAGTGCTTTCGTACCCGCGTCACTGGCGTTATCCTCTCTTTCACTTAAACAGCCAAAGGGCGGCTAAAAGCAACCTTGAACGCACCCATAGCAGAACCCCATCGTTTTCTCCTCGAGCCCTTTGAGGCTCGCCGTTTCGCCAACCTGTGCGGACAGTTCGACGAGCACCTGCGCCTGATCGAACAACGCCTGAGCATCGAGATCCGCAATCGCGGCAATCAGTTCGAGCTTATTGGCGACCCCCAACACACCACGTCTGCAGAAAACCTGCTGCGTCGCCTCTATCGCGAGACCAAGGGCAGTGAACTGTCGCCGGAAACGGTGCACCTGTACCTGCAGGAGTCCGCCGTGGAAGACCTGGCCAACAACCCGGTGGCCGAAGCCAGCGTTGCCTTGCGTACCAAAAAAGGCATGATTCGCCCTCGCGGCTTGAATCAGCAGCGCTACGTCAAGGAAATCCTCGGCAACGACATCAACTTCGGCATCGGCCCCGCCGGTACCGGCAAGACCTACCTGGCCGTGGCCTGTGCGGTCGACGCCCTCGAGCGCGAGCAAGTACGCCGTATCCTGCTGGTGCGCCCAGCGGTGGAGGCCGGTGAAAAACTCGGCTTCCTGCCCGGCGACCTGGCCCAGAAGATCGACCCGTACCTGCGCCCGCTCTACGACGCGCTGTACGAGATGCTCGGCTTTGAATACGTGGCCAAGCTGATCGAGCGCCAGGTGATCGAGATCGCTCCGCTGGCCTACATGCGCGGCCGCACCTTGAACAACAGCTTCATCATCCTCGACGAAAGCCAGAACACCACCGTCGAGCAGATGAAGATGTTCCTCACCCGGATCGGTTTCGGCTCCACCGCCGTGATCACCGGTGACGTCACCCAGGTCGACCTGCCCAAAGGCACCAAGTCCGGCCTGGCCCAGGTGATCGAGGTGCTCAAGGATGTGCCGGGTATCAGCTTCACGCACTTCATGCCCAAGGACGTGGTCCGCCACCCACTGGTGCAGCGCATTGTCGAAGCCTATGAGCGCTTCGACCACCGCGATGACGCACCGGCCAAGGACGTTCGCCGCGATGCTTGAGCTTGACCTGCAGCTGGCCACCGAAGCGCCCGCCCCCAGTGAAGAACAGTTCCGGCAATGGTGCGCCCTGGCCCTGCGCCAGCGCACCGCCGACTCGGAACTGACCATCCGCCTGGTGGACGAGCCCGAGGGTCGCGAACTGAATCACACCTGGCGCCAGAAGGACTACGCGACCAACGTGCTGTCGTTTCCCGCTGACGTACCCGATGAGTTACTGGACATCCCCTTGCTGGGCGACCTGGTGATCTGCGTCGAGGTGGTCGAGCGTGAAGCGAAGGAACAAGGCAAGGAACTCGAGGCTCACTGGGCCCATCTAGTCATCCACGGCTGCTTGCATCTCTTGGGTTACGACCATATAGATGATGAAGAAGCCGAGGAAATGGAAGCGCTGGAACGAACGTTGCTTGCAGAATTGGGTCACCCTGATCCGTATGCAGACGACGAAAACTGATCAACACTCAACTGTCACATCAAAGGATTTAGAGTAATCGCTATGAGCGAAGACCGATCGAGCAACGGGCAAAAGTCATGGCTGGGTAAACTGACCCAGGCTTTTGCCCACGAGCCGAAAAACCGCCAGGAGCTGCTGGAGCTGCTGCGTGAGGCCCATCAGAACAAGTTGCTGGACAGCGAAGCGCTGGCCATCGTCGAAGGCGCCATCCAGGTGGCTGACCTGCAGGTTCGGGACATCATGGTCCCGCGTTCGCAGATGATCAGCATCAAGGCGACCCAGACCCCACGGGAATTCCTCCCGGCCGTGATCGACTCGGCGCACTCGCGCTACCCGGTGATCGGTGAAAGCCATGACGACGTCATGGGTGTCCTGCTGGCCAAGGACCTGCTGCCGCTGATCCTCAAGGAGAACGGTGACAGCTTCAACATCAAGGACCTGCTGCGTCCGGCCACCTTCGTGCCCGAATCCAAGCGCCTGAATGTGCTGCTGCGCGAATTTCGCGCCAACCACAATCACATGGCCATTGTGATCGACGAATACGGCGGCGTGGCGGGCCTGGTGACCATCGAAGACGTGCTGGAACAGATCGTCGGCGACATCGAAGATGAGCACGACGTCGAAGAAGACAGCTACATCAAGCCGCTGCCCAGTGGTGACTTCCTGGTCAAGGCGCTGACGCCGATCGAGAACTTCAACGAGTTCTTCGACAGCGAATTCTCCGACGATGAGTTCGACACCGTCGGTGGCCTGGTGATGAGTGCGTTCGGGCATCTGCCCAAGCGTAACGAAACCACCGAGATCGGCGCCTATCGCTTCCGCATCCTGAATGCCGACAGCCGCCGCATCCACTTGATTCGCCTGACACCTATTGCCCGCTAAGGATTGATATGCGCCGTCTGACCCGCCCCGGCTGGCCCGGTAATTTGCTGGCCGTGGTGGCCGGCGCCATCACCACCCTGGCGCTGGCGCCGTTCGACCTGTGGCCATTTGCACTGGTCGCGGTCGGATTGTTCTATATCGGACTGCGGGAACTGACGCCGCGTCAGGCCTTGGGCCGTGGTTGGTGCTTCGGTTTCGGGCTGTTTGGCGCCGGTACCAGCTGGATCTATTACAGCATCCACCACTTCGGCGGCGCTTCGGTGCTGCTGGCGGGGTTCCTGATGCTGCTGTTCACCGCCGCCATTGCCTGGTTCTTCGCCCTGCCCGCCTGGCTATGGGCGCGCTGGTTGCGTCGCAATGAAGCACCGTTGGCAGATGCGCTCACGTTTGCCGCATTGTGGGTCGGCCAGGAAGCCTTTCGCGGCTGGTTCCTCACCGGATTCCCGTGGCTGTACTCCGGTTACAGCCAGCTCGACGGCCCACTCACCGGCCTGGCGCCAGTGGGCGGCATGTGGCTGATTTCGTTTGCCCTGGCACTGACGGCGGCCCTGTTGTGCAACCTGCCGCGCCTGCTGGCGGCCAAGCGCAATGCATTTATCGGCGCTGGCCTGGTGTTGCTGGTAGCGCCCTGGGCCATCGGCCTGGCGCTCAAGCATCATGCCTGGACCACGCCTTCCGGCGCGCCGCTGACCGTCGCTGCGATCCAGGGCAACGTCGAACAAAGCATGAAGTGGGACCCTGAGCAGCTCAATGCGCAGCTCGCGCTGTACCGCGACATGAGCTTCAGCTCCAAGCCGGTCGACCTGTTGGTGTGGCCGGAAACGGCGGTGCCGGTGCTCAAGGAGTCCGTCGAGGGCTACCTGGGGATGATGGGCAAGTTTGCGGCCGACCGGCACACCGCGTTGATCACCGGCGTGCCGATACGCCAGGAAGTGCATCACCAGAAGCGCTACTTCAACGGCATCACCGTGGTGGGTGAAGGTGACGGCACCTACCTCAAGCAGAAGCTGGTGCCGTTTGGCGAGTACGTGCCGCTGCAGGATATGTTGCGCGGCCTGATTGCCTTCTTCGACCTGCCCATGTCGGACTTCGCCCGCGGCCCTGCCGACCAGCCGATGCTGCAAGCCAAGGGCTATCAGATTGCGCCGTTCATTTGCTACGAAGTGGTGTACCCGGAATTCGCAGCCGGCCTTTCAGCCCAGAGCGACCTGCTGCTGACCATCAGCAATGACACCTGGTTCGGCCGCTCCATCGGCCCCTTGCAGCACCTGCAAATGGCGCAGATGCGTGCACTGGAGGCTGGCCGTTGGATGATCCGCGCCACCAATAATGGCGTGACCGGGTTGATCAACCCGTTTGGGCAGATCACCGTGCAGATCCCGCAGTTCGAACGCGGCATTCTCTACGGCGAAGTGGTGCCAATGCACAACCTGACGCCGTACCTGCAATGGCGCTCGTGGCCGCTGATCATCGTGTGCCTGGGGTTGTTTGGTTGGGCGTTGCTGGCAGGCCGGATGTCAAAAACCGTCTAACAGACAATGCACAACCAATGTGGGAGGGGGCGGTGTTATCGATAGAACAACCGATACCCCACCTGCCCCACCGCCTCGTTGATCAATTGCCCGCTCTGCCACACCGACTTGAACTCCGGCAGCCAGCCGCCCAGCGGCCGGGCGTTGTCCACGCCCAGGAACCCCACCGGCGCCGGCACCACGGTGAAGCCGGCCTGTTCAAAACTCCACACCGAACGCGGCATGTGCCAGGCCTGGGTCACGACCACCACACGCTTGATGCCCTCAGGCAATAGAATCTCGGCACTCATCTGCGCGTTTTCCCAGGTGGTGCGGCTGCGCTCTTCCCTCCAGCGCACAGCAACGCCGAAGTCATCCTGCATCGACACCGCCATCAATTGCGCCTCGCTGGGCGGCGTGCCGTAATGCAGGCCGCCGGTCGTCAACACCGGCAGCCCGGAGGCCTTGGCCAATCGCGCGGCATACCGTTGGCGCTCCAGGCCGATACCGGTCGGCTGATCAGAACCCCATGCCGGGTCGCCGCGCTCGCGTCCCGAGCCCAACACCACAATGGCGTCGGCGCGCTGGGCCAGGGTCGACCAGTCTTCACGGGCCAACGGCGGTTCGGCCTCCAGGGCACGCGCGCCCCACTCCACCGTCACCGGCAGGCTGATCAACCACATGCCGCCAAACCCCAGGGCAAAGCAACAGCCGGCCAAACGTGGGCGACTGCGACGAAACCACCAGGCAAGGGCCAGCAGCAGCAAGAGGATGCCGGGTGGCAGGAGCAGTTGTTTGATGAAATAACGAATAGGCATCGGGCATCTCCAAAGATGCCCGAAGCCTAAGGTGTAACGGGGTTCAGCGACAATCTTTACAGTGACATGGCACGATGACGTGATTCAGGCGAGTGAACTACTTGAAGCGGGCGGACCGGAGCCTTTCCGGGCCACGACCGGCCGACAAGTCCTTGAGCCACACCACCTTGGCTGAGTGCGTAGGCTCTTTGGCTGGCGGGGTTGCCACCCAAGGAGGCGCACTGCACTTGTTACGTTCCAGGTAAGCTTTGATCAGTTCCAGCTCCGCACGGCTCAAACCGCGCAGTTCCAACTCGACGGGCCGTTCATCACGCAATCGGCCCGCGGTCCTCGCTGCATCCAATGCACGACCCAATCGGTCGATCAGTCCTTCGTAGATTTCCGGTTTCGTTGCGATTCGCTGCGATTCGACCATCCCCTCACCTCATTGAAGAAAGACTTGCTCCCCAATAAACAGCGTAGTCCCCGTGGCTGCGCCTGCCCGGCGCCGCGACAGACGGCCCTCGCCGCGCAATCAGGGTTTCCCTCGATAGAGTGGGGTCATGTATGCTACGGCGCTTCCTGTAACTCCACTTCCCGCAGGGTTTGGGCACGGACGCGCCGCTTTTTGGTGTCGAACAACCTGAACGTTGCACCGAAGAGGATTAGGCCACCCCTATTCAGTTCAAAAGTAGCCATGCACGAACAATATCAGCCCCGTGAAATAGAAAATGCCGTCCAAACCTTCTGGGACGAGCAAAAGTCCTTTGAAGTCAGTGAACAGCCAGGCAAGGAGACTTTCTATTGCCTATCGATGTTCCCTTACCCCAGCGGCAAGCTACACATGGGGCATGTGCGTAACTACACCATCGGCGACGTGATCTCCCGCTACCAGCGCATGCAAGGCAAGAACGTCCTGCAGCCCATGGGTTGGGACGCCTTCGGCATGCCGGCGGAAAACGCCGCGATGAAAAACAACGTGGCCCCCGCCAAGTGGACCTACGAAAACATCGCCTACATGAAGACCCAGCTGCGCAGCCTGGGCCTGGCGGTGGACTGGTCCCGCGAAGTCACCACCTGCAAGCCGGACTACTACCGCTGGGAACAATGGCTGTTCACCCGCCTGTTCGAAAAAGGCGTGATCTACAAAAAAAGCGGCACCGTGAACTGGGACCCTGTCGACCAGACCGTCCTGGCCAACGAACAGGTGATCGACGGTCGCGGCTGGCGCTCCGGCGCGCTGATCGAAAAGCGCGAAATCCCGATGTACTACTTCAAGATCACCGCCTACGCGGATGAACTCTTGTCGAGCCTCGACGATTTGCCGGGCTGGCCTGAACAGGTCAAGACCATGCAGCGCAACTGGATCGGCAAGTCCAAGGGCATGGAAGTGCAGTTCCCGTACAACGTCGACTCCATCGGCGAAGCGGGCGCACTCAAAGTCTTCACCACCCGTCCCGACACCCTGATGGGCGCGACCTACGTCGCCGTGGCCGCCGAGCACCCGCTGGCCACCCAGGCCGCACAGAACAACCCCGAGCTGCAGGCGTTCATCGCCGAATGCAAAGGCGGCAGCGTGGCTGAAGCCGACGTCGCCACCCAGGAGAAAAAAGGCCTGCCGACCGGCCTGTTCGTCGAGCACCCGCTGACCGGCGAGAAGTTGCCGGTATGGGTCGCCAACTACGTGTTGATGCACTACGGTGATGGCGCAGTAATGGCTGTGCCGGCCCACGACGAGCGCGATTTCGAATTCGCCACCAAGTACAGCCTGCCGATCAAGTCGGTGGTGCGCACCAGTTCGGGCGACACCAACCCGGCGCCGTGGCAAGACGCCTACGGCGAGCACGGTACGCTGATCAACTCCGGTGAGTTCGACGGCCTGGACTTCGCCGGTGCCTTCGACGCCATCGAAGTTGCACTGATCAAGAAGAACCTCGGTGCCTCGCGCACCCAGTTCCGCCTGCGCGACTGGGGCATCAGCCGCCAGCGCTACTGGGGCTGCCCGATCCCGATCATCCACTGCGAAACCTGCGGTGACGTGCCGGTGCCGGAAGACCAACTGCCGGTCGTCCTGCCGGAAGACGTGGTGCCGGACGGCGCCGGTTCGCCATTGGCACGCATGCCTGAGTTCTACGAGTGCAACTGCCCGAAATGCGGCCAGCCGGCCAAGCGTGAAACCGACACCATGGACACCTTCGTCGAGTCCTCGTGGTACTACGCTCGCTACGCGTCGCCTCATTACGAAGGCGGCCTGGTGGAAAAATCCGCAGCCGACCACTGGTTGCCGGTAGACCAGTACATCGGTGGTATCGAACACGCCATTCTTCACCTGCTGTACGCGCGCTTCTTCCACAAGCTGATGCGCGACGAAGGCCTGGTGAGCTCCAACGAACCGTTCAAGAACCTGCTGACCCAGGGCATGGTGATCGCCGAGACCTACTATCGTCGCGAAGCCAATGGCGCCTACACCTGGTTCAACCCAGCGGACGTCGAGCTTGAGCGCGACAGCAAAGCCAAGGTCATCAGCGCCAAACTGATCGCTGACGGCCTGCCGGTGGAAATCGGCGGCACCGAGAAGATGGCCAAGTCGAAGAACAACGGCGTCGACCCTCAGTCAATGATCGATCAGTTCGGCGCCGATACCTGCCGCCTGTTCATGATGTTCGCCTCGCCGCCTGACATGAGCGCCGAATGGTCCGACTCCGGCGTCGAAGGTTCGCACCGTTTCCTCAAGCGCGTCTGGCGCCTGGCGCACGCCCATGTCAGCCAGGGCCTGCCGGCCAAGCTGGACGTGGCGTCGTTGACCGACGAGCAGAAACTCATTCGCCGCAGCACTCACCTGGCCATCAAGCAAGCCAGCCAGGACGTGGGCCAGAACCACAAGTTCAACACCGCCATCGCCCAGGTGATGACGCTGATGAACGTGCTGGAAAAAGCCCCGCAAGCGACCGAACAGGATCGCGCACTGGTGCAGGAAGGCTTGGAAACGGTCACCCTGCTGCTGGCGCCGATCACGCCGCACATCAGCCACGAACTGTGGAGCCGCCTGGGCCATAGCAACGCGGTCATCGATGCACGCTGGCCGGTACAGGATGACAGCGCCCTGGTACAGGACACGCTGCAACTGGTCATCCAGGTCAACGGTAAACTGCGCGGCCAGATCGACATGCCGGCAAGTGCCAGCCGTGAAGAAGTCGAAGCGGCCGCACGGGTCAACGAGAACGTGCTGCGTTTTACCGAAGGCCTGACGATCCGCAAAGTGATCGTGGTGCCTGGCAAACTGGTCAATATCGTCGCTAGCTAATCGGATCGGGCGTGGGGCTCAAGCCCTGCGCCGAACAAAGCCTTCAGGGCCTCGATAAGGCCCACATGGTTTCAAGGGGAGCAACAAAATGATCAAACGCAATCTGCTGGTTATGGGCCTTGCCGTACTGCTGAGCGCTTGCGGCTTCCAGCTGCGCGGCACCGGCACCAATGACCTGACGATCAAGGAACTGGACGTCAGCGCTCGCGACGCCTACAGCGAAACAGTGACCCAGCTGCGCCAGGTCCTGGAAAACAGCGGCGTGCACGTCTACACCGGCGCGACCTACAAGCTGTTCCTGGCTAACGAGAAAGAAACCCAGCGCAACCTGAGCTACGCCAGCGCCGGGCGCGCGTCCGATATCGAACTGAGCACCGTGCTCAGTTTTGAAATCCAGGGCCGCGATCGCCTGCCCTTGATGAATGACGACATTCAGGTGCAGAAGATTGTCAGCCACGATGGTAACAATCTGGTGGGTTCGGACTCCGAAATCATCCAGGTGCGCAAGGAGATGCGTCGCGAGCTGGTGCAACGCATGGTCCTGCGCCTGTCGCTGCTGACTCCGCAACAACTCGAAACCTTGCAGCAACGCGCTGACGACAAGGCCAAGGCCGATGCCGACGCGCTGAAAGCAGCGAAAGAGTACGAAGACAACACGCCGAAACAATCGCCTGTTGAAGTACCTGTCGAGTAAGCCAGACGGGGCGCCCCAGGCGCCCCGTTCACCCTGCCTATGAAACTCGCCCCCGCCCAACTCGCCAAACACCTGCAAGGTGGCCTCGCGCCTGTCTACATCGTCAGCGGTGATGACCCGCTGCTGTGCCAGGAAGCCGCCGACGCCATCCGTACCGCCGCACGCCAGCAGGGCTTCGATGAACGCCAGGTATTCAGCGCCGACGCCAGTTTCGACTGGGGCACGCTGCTGCAAGCCGGTGCAAGCATGTCGCTGTTCGCCGAAAAACGCCTGCTGGAGCTGCGCCTGCCTTCGGGCAAGCCCGGCGATAAGGGCGCGGCGGCACTGATGGAATACTGCTCGCGGCCCGCCGAAGACACGGTGTTGCTGATCAGCTTGCCCAAGCTCGACGGCAGCGCGCAGAAGACCAAGTGGGGCAAGGCCCTGGTGGAGGGGGCGCAGACCCAGTTCATCCAGATCTGGCCAGTGGACAGCAATCAGTTGCCGCAATGGATTCGCCAGCGCCTGTCCCAGGCGGGGCTGTCCGCGACACAGGATGCAGTGGAGCTGATCGCCGCGCGGGTCGAAGGCAACTTGCTTGCCGCCGCCCAGGAGATCGAAAAGCTCAAGCTGATGGCCGAAGACGGGCAGATTACCGTCGAGACCGTCCAAGGCGCAGTAGCAGACAGTGCACGTTTTGACGTGTTCGGGCTGGTGGATGCGATCCTCAACGGCGAGCCCGCCCATGCCCTGCGCATGCTCGAAGGCCTGCGCGGCGAAGGGGTGGAGCCACCGGTGATTCTCTGGGCCCTGGCCCGGGAGCTACGGGTATTGGCCAATATTGCCCTGCAATACAGCCAGGGCACGCCGCTGGACAAGTGCTTCAGCCAGGCTCGGCCACCGGTGTGGGACAAGCGCAAACCCCTTATGAGCAAAGCCCTGCAACGGCACTCGGCGCAACGCTGGGCGCAGCTGTTGCTGGAGGCGCAGCGCATTGATGCACAGATCAAGGGCCAGGCGGCGGGTTCACCGTGGATGAGCCTCAGCCGTTTGTCGCTGTTGATGGCCGGTCAGCGCCTGACATTACCAGCGGAATAACCCTAGTTTCCACACACCACAGAACCAATGTGGGAGGGGGCTTGCTCCCGATGGCGGCGCTGAAGTCGACACATGTATTGACTGAAACACCATCATCGGGGGCAAGCCCCCTTCCACACTTTTGATTGCGTTTACAATTCATGGGCTTTACAGCGGCCTGACTTCGGCAGATTATTTGCGCCGCATCCCCCCCATCAAGAGCATCGACCATGAGCAAAAAGCCATCCAAGCATGGCCCCAACAAGGCCAAATCCACCATCGCCCAGCCACTGTTCCGCAGCCGTCAGGAACGCGCCGGCAAGGGCAAAGGCAGCTACCGCCGCGAAGCCTTCCAGTCTAATAGCTGGGAGGCTTCTTACTTTCTGGCTGCCTGAAGGCAAGCGCCCCTCTGGCATGATAAGGTCTGTGCCTGATTTGTAATTCCTGGACCTGTGCATGCCCTCTTGTCTTTCCCGTCGTTGGCACCTTCGCCAATTGATCGCTGCCTCCAGCCTCATTCTGCTTGTCGCCTGCGCGGAAAAACCCACCGCCGCCGATGCCCAACCCTTGCCGAAGCTCCAGACCGCACCCGTGGTAGCACCTGCCGTCGTGGCCCCCCTGGCCGTGGACAATCTCGACATCCAACCGACCCAGACCTTTGCTGAATGGCAGGCTGGCTTTCGCGCGCAAGCCCTGCAGGCCGGCATCACGGCCGACGTTTTCGACACTGCATTCGCCAATGTCACCCCCGATATGGCGGTGATCCGCGCCGACCGCAGCCAGCCGGAGTTTTCCCGACCGGTGTGGGAATACCTCGACGGCGCCCTGTCGCCGCTGCGCGTACGTAATGGCCAGGCGTTGCTGGTCAAGTACGCCGACATCCTGCAAAGCATCGAGCAGCGTTATGGTGTCGACCGCCAGGCGCTGGTCTCGGTGTGGGGCATGGAGAGTAACTTCGGCCAGTTCCAGGGCAACAACTCGGTGATCCGCTCCCTGGCGACCCTGGCCTATGAAGGCCGCCGCCCGGCCTTTGCCCAGGCGCAATTGCTCGCGGCGTTGCAGATCATCCAGCACGGCGACATCGCCGCCGACCAGATGAAGGGCTCCTGGGCCGGGGCCATGGGCCAGACCCAATTCATTCCGACCACTTACAACACCCACGCGGTGGACTTCGATGGCGACGGTCGCCGCGACATCTGGAACAGCCCGGCCGACGCCCTCGCGTCCACCGCGCACTACCTGCAAAGCTCCGGTTGGCAGAAAGGCCAGCCGTGGGGCTTTGAAGTCAAGCAATTGCCGGCGAACTTCGACTACACCCTGGCTGACGGCGGCGTGCGCAAGAGCATTGCCGATTGGATGAAACTGGGCATTCAGCTGCCACCGGGCGCGAGTATGCCGCCGAACGTCGACCAACTGTCCGCCGCCCTGCTGCTACCGGCAGGCTACCGTGGCCCGGCGTTCCTGGTGCTGGATAACTTCCGCGCGATCCTCAAGTACAACAACTCGTCGTCCTATGCACTGGCAGTGGGTCTGTTGTCGGAGCGCTTTGGCGGCGGTGGTGTGATTCGTGGCGATTGGCCAAAGGATGAACTGCCACTGAGCCGTTCCCAGCGCATTGACCTGCAGACGGCGCTGAGCGCCAATGGCTACGACGCCGGCAACCCGGATGGGATTATTGGCGCAAACACGCGCAAGGCGATTCGGGCGGCGCAGCAGACGCTGGGCTGGCCGGCGGATGGGTATCCGACGGTGAAATTGCTGGAGTCGCTGCAAAACCGATAGATCCGCGTATGGCGACTACCGCAATCGGGTGCTTGCCCCCGATTGCGGTGTCTCAAACGCCAACAGACTCAGGACCTGAGCACCACATCCTGCTCCAACACCACCCGCTGCTCCCCCGCATCCAACCGTACCAATGCGCCCATCGGCAGCGTCAGGTTCGGATCGCAATGCCCGCTGCGCCAGCCGGCCAGTACCGGTATGCGCAACGGCTCGAACGTCTGCTTCAGCAGGCGCTCCAGCGCAACGTTATCCACACCCGCCACATCCCCTGCCAGCACACCCGCGACCTGCGCCAACTTGCCCGCCAGACGCAGGTGGGTCAGCAGACGGTCAATGCGGTAGATCGGCTCATTGACGTCTTCGATAAACAGGATGATGCCTTCAGCGTCGATTTCGTAAGGCGTCCCCATGACCGCCGCAATCATCGACAGGTTACCCCCCAGCAAGCGCCCACGGGCAATGCCAGGCTCAATCGTGGTCAGCGGGTACGCCACCGGGTGCGCCAGCACACTGCCGGCGCCCAGCTGGCCGCGCAGAAGGCCGAACAATGATGACTCGGTAGGTTGTTGCTTGCCGCCGAGCAGGTCGGCATTGAGCATCGGCCCGTGGAAGGTCACGAAACCGGCGTAGCGGTTGATCGCCAGATGCAACGCGGTGATGTCGCTGTAACCCACCAACGGCTTGGGATTGGCCCGCAGCAGGTCGAAGTCCAGCGCGTCGAGCAGCCGTGGTGTGCCGTAACCACCGCGCAGACAGAAGATAGCGTCGATGTGCGGATCGGCAAAAGCCGCGTGCAGGTCACGCAGGCGCACTGCATCGCTGCCGGCGAGGTAGCCGTCGCGTTCATAGACTCCGGGGAAAATTCGCAGATCGTAGCCGCGCGTACGCATCCATTGGCCGGCCTTTTCAACGTCCAGCACGGCGGGGCCGGCGGGGGCGATCAGGGCGATGGTGCCTTCAGAACGAAGGGCTGGAACGGCTGCAGTCATACACAACTCTCCCTAACTAACGCAGAACGAAATGTGGGAGGGGGCTTGCCCCCGATAGCGGTGGATCAGCCAGCACATGTAGCGACTGACATACCGCAATCGGGGGCAAGCCCCCTCCCACACTGGATCTAAACCCCTATCAGGAAACCAGGCTAGCCTTGACCAGCTTGGCCTGCTCGTCGGCGTGGTACGAAGAGCGTACCAAAGGGCCCGAGGCGACGTTCTTGAAGCCCATCTTGTAACCTTCTTCGGCGAACCAGGCGAAGGTGTCCGGGTGCACAAAACGCTGCACCGGCAAGTGGCTGCGCGACGGTTGCAGGTACTGGCCCAGGGTCAGCATGTCGATGTCGTGTTCGCGCATGCGCTTCATGACTTCGATCACTTCTTCATCGGTCTCGCCCAGGCCCAGCATCAAGCCGGATTTGGTCGGGATGTGCGGCATCATCTGCTTGAATTTCTGCAGCAGGGTCAGCGACCACTGGTAGTCCGAACCTGGACGCGCGGCCTTGTACAGGCGTGGCACGGTTTCCAGGTTATGGTTGAACACATCCGGCGGCTCGGCAGCGGTGATTTCCAGCGCGACGTCCATACGGCCACGGTAGTCCGGCACCAGGGTCTCGAGCATCACGTTCGGCGACAATTTGCGGATTTCGCGGATGCAGTCGGCAAAGTGCTGGGCACCGCCGTCGCGCAGGTCGTCACGGTCAACCGAGGTGATCACCACGTATTTGAGTTTCAGGTCGGCGATGGCGATGGCCAGGCTTTCCGGTTCGTTGACGTCCAGTGGCTTCGGCCGGCCATGGCCGACGTCGCAGAACGGGCAACGACGGGTGCAGATGTCACCCATGATCATGAAGGTGGCGGTGCCGCCGGAGAAGCATTCGCCCAAGTTCGGGCAGGACGCCTCTTCGCACACGCTGTGCAGCTTGTGTTTGCGCAGCAAGGCCTTGATACGGTCGACTTCCGGCGAAACCGGGATGCGCACGCGGATCCAGTCGGGCTTTTTCGGCAACTCGGTGGTCGGGATGATCTTGACCGGGATGCGTGCAACCTTCTCGGCGCCGCGCAGCTTGACGCCGGCTTCCACCTTGGCACGCGGGGCCGGGGCCGGACGCTCGGTGATGTCCAGCGTCGGGATCATGGTTTGCACTGCATCAGTAGTCATAATCAGTCGATTCCGCCCGTGAGGGTCGTCTGCTCAGCATAGTCGAGGTGTTTGACGAGCTGCGCACGCAGCCGGGCACTTACCTCGGCAAATTTAATCGGTGTGGCGTGGTCGCTCAGTTGGGTCATCGCCAGCCCGGCATAACCGCACGGGTTAATCCGCCGGAACGGTGCCAGGTCCATGTCCACGTTCAGGGCCAGGCCATGAAAGGAACAACCGTGGCGAATGCGCAAACCGAGGGACGCGATTTTCGCGCCATCCACATACACACCGGGTGCATCGGGCTTGGCCGCGGCACTCACGCCGTAACTGGCCAACAGCTCGATCAGGCAAGCCTCCATACGGCTCACAAGGTCGCGCACGCCAAAACCCAGCTTGCGCACGTCCAGCAGCAGGTACGCCACCAGTTGACCGGGCCCATGGTAAGTCACTTGGCCACCTCGGTCGACCTGCACCACCGGAATATCCCCCGGCAGCAGCAGATGTTCGGCTTTGCCGGCCTGGCCCTGGGTGAACACCGGCGGGTGCTCCACCAGCCAGATTTCATCGGGTGCCGAAGTGCCGCGTTCATTCGTGAACCGCTGCATGGCATGCCAGACGGGCTCGTAGTCCATCCGGCCGAGCTCGCGAAAGCCCAGGACCTGTGACATCACAGCACCATGTGCACGAAGCCGGTGGCCCGCAGTTCGCTATTGATGTCGTAGAGCTGGTCTTGACCGGTCGCAACGATGTGCAACTGGATCGTGGTGTACTTACCGTTGGTGCTCGAACGCTCGTCCACCCGGTTGTCATTGATCGTCGCGTGTTTACGCACGATATCGAGAATCTTGTCTTTGTTGCCTACACCGGTATCGCTGATCACCTTGACGGGATAATCCGTCACTGGGAATTCGATCTTTGGCGCCTTTACTTCTTTATCGGTCATGGCAGAACGGCCTCGTAAGCGGTAAGCCGTGGCGACGGCAAAGCCCCGCGTCGGATCAACGCGGGGCTTTGCAGGTGCACACAATCAGTTGAACAAGCCGTAGAAGAATAGACGGATGCTATCCCACACGCGGCGGAAGATACCACCTTCGTCGACGGCGTCCAGCGCGATCAGGTCGGCGCTGTGTACCACCTTGTCGTCCAGCTTCACTTCGACTTTACCGATCACGTCGCCCTTGGCGATGGGTGCAACCAATTGCGGGTTCATGGTCATGCTGGCAGCGAGCTTTTTCAGCTGGCCTTTAGGCATGGTCAGGGTCAGGTCTTCAGCCAGGCCGGCCTTGACTTGCGAGGTCGCGCCTTTCCACACCGGCGCGGTCGCCAGTTCAGCACCCTTCTGGTAGAAGGTCTGGGTTTCGAAGAAGCGGAAACCGTAGGTCAGCAGTTTTTGCGTCTCGGCCGCACGGGCCTGCTCGCTGTTGGTGCCGAAGACTACGGCGATCAGGCGCTGGCCATCACGTACCGCAGACGACACCATGCAGTAGCCGGCTTCTTCGGTGTGGCCGGTTTTCAGGCCGTCGACGGTCTTGTCGCGCCACAGCAACAGGTTGCGGTTAGGCTGCTTGATGTTGTTCCAGAAGAACTCCTTCTGGGAGTAGATCGCATAGTGAACCGGGTCGATACGAATGATCGCGCGCGCCAGGATCGCCATGTCGTGAGCCGACGAATAGTGCTCAGGGTTTGGCAGGCCGGTGGGGTTCATGAAGTGGCTGTTGGTCATGCCCAGGTCGGCCACGGTTTTGTTCATCATGTCGGCGAATGCGTCTTCGCTGCCGGCGATGTGCTCGGCCAGGGCGACGCTGGCGTCGTTACCGGACTGGATGATGATGCCGTGCAGCAGGTCGCTGACGGTGACTTGCGAGCCCACCTTGATGAACATCCGCGAACCGCCGGTACGCCAGGCGTTTTCGCTGACGGTCACCGGGTCGTTTTCGCCGATCTGGCCGCGACGGATTTCCAGGGTCGCGATGTAGGCGGTCATCAGCTTGGTCAGGCTGGCCGGTGGCAGGCGCTGGTCACCGTTGCTCTCGACCAGCACGTTGCCACTGGCGGCATCCATGAGGACCCAGGACTTGGCAGCCAGTTGCGGTGAAGCCGGCACCATTTCAACCGCCCAGGCGGCCGGGGTGATGATCAGCGAGATAAGCAGGCACGTGCGTTTGGCTAAGGTGGTGATGTTCATCCGTCTCTCGAAATTGCTTATGGAAACTTGCCCTCGCGGGCAAAACTTATTCAGACAGCCCGCTACCAGACTGTCACGTGTTCGGTTGCACGCTCACCCCTTGCCCCTGGGTTTTTATTGTTCAACGAGCCAACAACCACGGCTCATACCCGCGCACGGACCTGAGCCATCAATCCTTTTTTATTCAGCGGTGACCACGCTGGGTTGCCCCAGGTTGGCCAGACGCACGCTGTTCTGCACTTGTGCAACCTCGCTCGGCGAACCGATCGGGCCCATACGCACACGGTGCAACGTTTGCTGGTTACGCACGATGGAGCTGATAAACACTGGCGCGCTGACCATGCTGCTGAGCTTGGACCTTAACAGTTCTGCCGCATCCGGGTTGGCGAAAGCGCCCACTTGCAGGTATTGCCCGCCCGCGACCGCGGCGCCTGGCGCCGCATGGGGCACGACCACGGTATCCGGTGCGTGCTGCTGCGGTGGCGGTGTCCACTGTTCGATCTTGCCGGTTGATGCCGTCACTTGCGGCTGCGCACTCTGGGGCTCGTTGAGCATCAACGGCGCTGGTTTGCCACGCTGGGCCCAGTACTGCGCCGGATCGATGCCTTCGACCTTGACCCGCGCGGTACCGATTTCGGCATAGCCGAGTTTTTTGGCGGCGGCGTAGGACAAGTCGATGATGCGATCCGAATAGAACGGTCCACGGTCGTTGACCCGCAGGATTACCGTGCGGTTGTTGTCCAGGTTGGTCACGCGGACATAGCTGGGCAGCGGCAGGGTCTTGTGGGCCGCGCTCATGCCGTACAGGTCGTAGACCTCGCCGTTAGCGGTGTTCTGACCGTGGAACTTGGTGCCATACCAGGACGCCGTGCCCGATTGCACGTAGGTCTTGGAGTCCTGCAACGGGAAGTAGGACTTGCCCAGCACCGTATAGGGGTTGGCCTTGTATGGACCGGTGTGCAGGGTCGGCGTGGCATCCGGGATCTTCGACACGTCGACATCCCACCACGGCGCGCCGTCTTTGTGCGCGCGGTTGATGTCCAGTCCTGGCTGGGAACGCACAGCCGTGCCGCCGGACTTCTGTACCGGGCCACGGCTGGTGGAACAACTGACGACGAGCAGGGACAACGCGGCGAACGCCACCAGCTTGAGCGGTTGATTGAACGGCGATGCCCGCATTACTTGTTGCCCCGTGCTTGGACCAGCATGTCTGACAGCTGATGCACGGCCATGGCGTACATCACACTGCGGTTATAACGCGTGATTGCGTAGAAATTCTTCAGGCCCATCCAGTATTCAGGGCCGTTTTCACCTTCGAGGCGGAACGCCGTCACCGGCATATCGTCGCGTGGCGCATTCTGACTCGACCAGCCCAGCGCCCGCAACTCCCCAACCGTCTTGGCCGGCTCGATGCCCTGGGTCAGGCCTTCATCGGCGTGCTCCCCGGTGACATCGGCGCGGATCACCACCGGCTCGCCACCGACCCAGCCATGGCGCTTGAAGTAGCTGGCCACACTGCCGATGGCATCGTCCGGGTTGCTCCAGATATTGATGTGCCCGTCGCCGTCGAAATCCACCGCGTAGGCGCGAAAGCTGCTCGGCATGAACTGCGGCAAGCCCATCGCACCGGCGTAGGAGCCTTTGAGGGTCAGCGGGTCGACCTGCTCTTCACGGGCCAACAGCAGGAATTCACGCAGTTCCTTGCGGAAAAAGTCGGCGCGCGGCGGGTAATCGAAGCCCAGGGTCGACAGGGCGTCGATCACCCGGTAACTGCCGGTATTGCGCCCGTAGAAGGTTTCAATGCCAATGATCGCAACGATGACCTGGGCCGGCACGCCGTATTCCTGCTCGGCACGGGCCAATACGGCCTCGTGCTGGCGCCAGAAGTCCACACCCCGGGCCACGCGGGCGTCGGTGAGGAACATAGGGCGATATTCACTCCACTGTTTCACGCGCTCAGCGGGGCGAGAGATAGCATCGAGGATCGCCTGCTTGCGCTGCGCTTCGCGAAACACGCCCATCAGCTGTTCACCGGCGAAACCGTAGTCGCGGGTCATTTCACCAACGAACTCGGCGACCTGGGGTGAGCCATCGTAGTCACCGGCCTGCGCCTCCTGCGTTGCGCCCAGCAGCCCAATCAGGCCCATCCAGGACGCATGCCGAGTCGCCCAGCCGCGCATTACTTGCATTGACATCTTCACCTTATTCAAACCTGTGCGATCCACTTGCGATGCGTATGAATCGACATCAAAACCCCAAACGCTGACAGCAATGTCACCAGCGAAGTTCCGCCGTAGCTAATGAACGGCAACGGCACCCCAACCACCGGCAGCAGGCCACTGACCATACCGATGTTGACGAAAACGTAAACAAAAAAAGTCATGGTCAGGCTGCCGGCGAGCAATTTGCCGAACAGCGTCTGCGCCTGCGCGGTAATCACCAGGCCACGACCAATCAATAACAAATAGATCAGCAACAACGCGCAAATGCCTACCAGGCCGAACTCTTCGCCCATCACCGCAATAATGAAGTCGGTGTGGCTCTCGGGCAAAAAGTCCAAATGCGACTGGGTGCCCAGCAGCCAGCCCTTGCCAAATACACCGCCGGAACCGATGGCGGCCTTCGACTGGATAATGTTCCAACCGGTGCCAAGCGGGTCGCTTTCGGGATCGAGGAAAGTCAGGATTCGCTGCTTCTGGTAGTCGTGCATAAAGAAGAACCACATGGCCACGGCCACCGGTAC
Source organism: Pseudomonas sp. BIGb0381 (assembly GCF_024809815.1). Taxonomy (NCBI): domain Bacteria; kingdom Pseudomonadati; phylum Pseudomonadota; class Gammaproteobacteria; order Pseudomonadales; family Pseudomonadaceae; genus Pseudomonas; species Pseudomonas sp. BIGb0381. The sequence goes on along the minus strand of NZ_JANUEN010000012.1, from coordinate 37,401 downwards.
TGCCGCCGCCAGCACGCTGAGGATCCAGCGCCAGCGCAAGCCGCCCATGAACAGCACGAACGCACCGCCGGCCAGGATCAGCAGCGAGGTGCCGAGGTCAGGCTGGCGCACGATCAGAATGAACGGCACCCCGATCAGGATCAGGCTGATCCCCACATGCTTGAGCTGCGGCGGTAAGGTGCGCTTGGACAGGTACCAGGCGATAGTCGCCGGCATCAGGATCTTCATGAATTCCGACGGCTGGAAGCGAATCACCCCCGGAATGTTGATCCAGCGGGTCGCGCCCATGGCGTTGTGGCCCATGACGTCCACCACCACCAGCAGCAATACGCCGGCGACATAGCCGAGCGGCACCCAGCGCGCCATGAAACGCGGCTCCAGCTGGGCGATCACGACCATGGATAACAGGCCCAGGCCGAACGACGACGCCTGCTTGATCAGCAAGTCCCAGTTCTTGCCGCTGGCCGAATACAGCACGAACAGGCTGCCGGCCGCCAGGGTCAGCAGCAGGATCAGCAACGGACCATCAATGTGCATGCGCTGCAGCAGCGTGGCGCGACGACGCATCACATCCTCGCTGGAGAGGATGCGGTCAAAATTACTCTTCACTGGCCGTAACCTCTGGGGTTGAAGGGGGGCCGCCATATTCGGGCTTGAGCCTGCCGTCGTCGGCCAGCAACCAGGCGTCCATCACCTGGCGCACCACAGGCGCCGCCACACCGGAGCCGGACTCGCCGTTCTCGACCATCACCGCCACCACGATTTTCGGGTCGTCGGCCGGGGCAAAACCCACAAACAAGGCGTGGTCGCGGTGGCGTTCCTGGACCTTGGAGCGGTCGTATTTCTCGCCCTGCTTGATCGCGACCACCTGGGCGGTACCACTTTTGCCGGCGATACGGTATTGCGCACCGATCGCCGCCTTGCGCGCGGTACCGCGTGCGCCATGCATAACCTGCTGCATGCCGTGGTTGACCTTGGTCCAATCGGACGGGTCGCGCAGCACGATGTCGGGGATGGGGTTTTCATCCAAAGGCTTTTCGCCTTCGATGGTACGGGCCAGGTGCGGGCGGTTCCAGATGCCTTTGTTGGCCACCAGCGCCGTGGCCTGGGCCAGTTGCAAAGGCGTGGCCTGCATATAGCCCTGGCCGATGCCGAGGATCAGGGTTTCGCCCGGGAACCACGCCTGGCGGCGAGTCGCACGCTTCCACTCCCGCGATGGCATCAGGCCAGGGGATTCTTCGAACATATCCAGGGAGACTTTCTGACCGAGGCCGAACTTGCCCATGTAGGCGGACAAGCGGTCGATCCCCAGCTTGTGGGCCAGGTCGTAAAAATAGGTGTCGTTGGAACGCATGATCGCCGTATCCAGGTCGACATAGCCGTCACCGGTGCGGTTCCAGTTACGGTATTTGTGATCGTAGTTGGGCAGCATGTAGTAACCAGGGTCGTAGACCCGGCTCGATGCAGTCACCACTCCGGCGTCCAGGCCGGCAATCGCCACCGCTGGCTTGATGGTCGAACCCGGCGGGTACAGGCCGCGCAGTACGCGGTTGAACAGCGGCCGGTCGATGGAATCACGCAGCTCGGCGTAGGCCTTGAAGCTGATCCCGGTGACGAACAGGTTGGGATCGAAACTCGGCTGACTGACCATCGCCAGCACTTCGCCGGTCTTCGGGTCCAGCGCCACCACCGCGCCACGCCGGCCACCCAGTGCCATCTCGGCCGCTTCCTGCAGCTTGATGTCCAGGCTCAGCACAATGTCCTTGCCCGGCACCGGGTCGGTACGCTTGAGCACCCGCAGCACGCGGCCGCGAGCATTGGTCTCGACTTCTTCGTAACCCACCTGGCCGTGCAGCTCGGGCTCGTAGAAACGCTCGATGCCGGTCTTGCCGATATGGTGGGTGCCGCTGTAATTGACGGGATCGAGGCTTTTCAGCTCTTTCTCGTTGATCCGTCCCATGTAGCCGACGGAGTGGGCAAAGTGCGGCCCTTGGGGATAGTGGCGCACCAACTGTGCCACTACTTCCACTCCCGGCAGGCGGAACTGGTTCACCGCGATCCGCGCGATCTGCTCTTCGGTCAGCTCGAACAGGATCGGCACCGGCTCGAATGGCCGACGCCCCTGCTTCATGCGTTTCTCGAAGATCACCCGGTCTTCCGGGGTCAGTTGCAACACCTCGACGATCACATCGAGGACCTGCTGCCAATCACCGGAACGTTCGCGGGTCATGCTCAGGCTGAAGCTGGGCCGGTTATCCGCCACCACCACGCCATTGCGGTCGAAGATCAGCCCACGGGTCGGCGGAATCGGCTGCACATGCACCCGGTTGTTCTCCGACAGCGTGGAGTGATAGTCGTACTGGATCACCTGCAGGAAATACAGGCGCGCAATCAGCACCCCGATCAAACCCACCACCATAAAAGCGCCAAACACCACGCGCGCGCGTACTAGACGTGCGTCTTTCTCGTGGTCCTTGATGCGGATCGGCTGGGTCATCGGGAGGGGCGCAGATTATTTGTGGTAAGGGTGCCCGGACAGAACTGTCCAGGCGCGATACAGCTGTTCACCGATCAGGATCCTTACCAACGGGTGCGGCAGCGTCAGCGCCGACAGCGACCAGCGCTGGTCCGCCCGCGCGCAGACTTCCGGCGCCAGCCCTTCGGGGCCGCCGACCATGAAGTTGACGGTGCGCGAGTCCAGGCGCCAGCGATCCAGTTCCACCGCCAGCTGCTCGGTGCTCCAGGGCTTGCCGTGCACTTCGAGGGTGACGATGCGCTCGTTGGGACCGACCTTGGCCAGCATGGCTTCGCCTTCCTGACGGATAAAGCGCGCCACGTCGGCATTCTTGCCCCGGGTGTTGAGCGGTATCTCTACCAGTTCCAGCGACAGCTCGGCGGGCAGACGCTTGGCATACTCGTGCCAGCCTTCTTCCACCCACTTGGGCATGCGTGAACCGACAGCAATCAGACGCAGGCGCACAGCCGTTCCTTATTCCTGGTCTTTGTTGAGCTTGTCGAAGTGCGCGTGGCCCACTTCCGGGCTGTGGTGCTTGCCATCGGCGGCACGGCTCTGCTCGGCGCCTTTCCACAGACGCTCCAGGTCGTAGAACTGACGGGCGTTGGAAGTCATCATGTGAACGATTACGTCGTCCATGTCCAGCAGCACCCAGTCGCTGTCGCCCTTGCCTTCTTCACCCAGCGGCTTCACGCCTTGGGCTTTGACGGCTTCGCGAACCTTGTCCAGCATCGCGCCGATCTGGCGGTTGGAGGTACCGGTGGCGATGATCATGAAGTCGGTGATGCTCTGCTTGTCGCGCACGTCCAGGACCTGGATGTCCTGGGCCTTCACGTCTTCCAGGGCGGCAACGGCGACTTTTACCAGCTCTTCGCCAGCCAGTTCAGGGCCAACGTGGGCTTCAACCGGCAGCGGGGCGCTTTTGAACGTGCCTTTGCGTTTTACTTTGCTTACGTCTTTGTTCGTCATAAAAAACTCGTTTTGCTCGTATGTTCGGGCGCTCGCTGCACGACTGTTCGTGCGTTCAAGCGCGCCTTTTCAGTTCGACGCACGGTAAAGCCCGTGCGCATCGATGTAGGCCAGGACCGCGTCAGGCACCAGGAAACGTACCGACTTCCCGCTGGCCAGCAGTTGACGGATCTGGGTGGCAGACACCGCAAGCGGGGTTTGCCAGACGAATGCAATATTCCCGTTTGGCCCGGTCAGGGCCAAGGGGTCACTTACCGACCGCGCGGCCAGCAGGTTGCGCAAGGCATCCGGCGGTTCGCTGTCGGCATCCGGGCGTTGCAAAACCAGGATGTGGCAGTGCTGGAGGAGTTCCTCCCAGCGATGCCAAGAGGGCAGGCCGCAAAATGCGTCCCAGCCCAAAAGCAGAAACAACTGGTCATCCGCGGCCAACTCGGCGCGCATCAGCTCCAGGGTGTCGACAGTGTAGGACGGTTTATCGCGCTTGAGCTCACGATCGTCCACCACCAGCGGCGGTATGCCCTCTACGGCCAGGCGTACCATTTCCAGGCGCTGCTGCGGCGACACCTGCGGGGTATCGCGATGGGGCGGCCGGAAATTAGGGATCAGGCGCAGCTCATCCAACGCCAAGGCATCCGCGACTTCCAGGGCGCTGCGCAAATGGCCGATGTGCACGGGGTCGAAGGTACCGCCGAGCAGCCCGATGCGTTTAGCCATCAAGTGCGCACATGACCGTCGCCGAACACCACGTACTTCTCGCTGGTCAGGCCTTCCAGGCCAACCGGGCCGCGTGCGTGGAGCTTGTCGGTGGAGATGCCGATCTCCGCCCCCAGGCCATACTCGAAGCCGTCGGCAAAGCGCGTCGAGGCGTTGATCATCACCGAAGCGGAATCCACTTCTGTGAGGAAACGCCGGGCGTCGCTGAAATGCTCGGAAACAATGGCGTCGGTGTGCTTGGAGCCGTACTTGTTGATGTGTTCGATGGCCTGGTCCAGGTCGTCGACGATGCGGATCGACAGGATCGGCGCCGTGTACTCGGTGTACCAATCCTCTTCGGTGGCTTCGATCACGTCCGCGCCCAACAGGGCACGGGTGCGTTCGCAACCGCGCAGTTCCACACCCTTGTCACGGTAGATGGCAGCCAACGGCGGCAGCACGCGCTCGGCAATGCCGACGTGCACCAGCAGGGTTTCCATGGTGTTGCACGGCGCGTAGCGGTGGGTCTTGGCGTTGTCGGCAATGCGGATTGCCTTGTCGATGTCGGCGGCGATGTCGATGTACACGTGGCAGACGCCGTCCAGGTGCTTGATTACGGGCACCTTGGCATCGCGGCTGACGCGCTCGATCAGGCTCTTGCCACCGCGCGGTACGATCACGTCGACGAATTCCGGCAGGGTGATCAGCGCGCCGACAGCGGCACGGTCGGTGGTTTCGACCACTTGCACCACGTCGGCCGGCAACTCGGCCACGGCCAGGCCCTGCTGGATGCAGGCGGCAATGGCGCGGTTGGAATTGATCGCCTCGGAACCGCCACGCAGGATGGTGGCGTTACCCGACTTGAGGCACAGGCTCGCGGCGTCGATGGTCACGTTCGGGCGCGACTCATAGATGATGCCGATCACGCCCAGGGGCACGCGCATCTTGCCGACCTGGATACCGGACGGCAGGTAACGCATATCGCGGATTTCACCGATGGGGTCAGGCAGCTTGGCCACCTGACGCAAACCTTCGATCATGTCGTCGATGCGTGCCGGGGTCAGCGCCAGGCGGTCCAGCAGGGCGGGCTCGAGGCCATTGGCGCGGCCGTTGGCCAGGTCCAGTTCGTTGGCGGCAGTCAGCTCGGAGCGCGAAGCGTCCAGAGCATCGGCGGCGGCCAGCAGGGCACGGTTCTTCTGCGCGGTGCTCGCACGGGCGATCAACCGCGAGGCCTGACGGGCAGCGCGACCCAGGCGGGTCATGTAGTCAAGAACGGACTCAGTCATGGTCAGGGAGTCTTGGCAAAGAGGAAAGCGGCAGATTATAGCTGTGACGCCGCCCGACTGACAGCGGTGAGGGGCGGAAGGTCGAAATGAACTGTAAAAACCTGGGGTTCAGCCGTAATTAAGGTGGGAGTTGTTATTATTCCGTCACATTTAGCCGTATTAACCCCAGACCACCATGCCCAGTTCTTCGCCCCAACTCCCCGCCAGCGCCCTGCCCGACAGCTTCTTCGACCGTGATGCGCAAATACTCGCGCGAGATTTGCTCGGAAAAGTCATACGCCATCGTGTCGGCGATATCTGGCTTTCGGCGCGAATTATTGAAACCGAAGCCTATTACGTGGCCGAAAAAGGCAGCCACGCCTCACTTGGCTACACAGAAAAGCGTAAGGCTTTGTTTCTGGATGGTGGGCATATCTATATGTACTACGCCCGTGGCGGGGATTCGCTGAACTTCAGCGCTCAGGGGCCGGGCAATGCCGTGCTGATCAAATCGGCCTATCCATGGGTCGATGAAACCTCCGGGCCCGCCAGCCTGGCGCAGATGCTGCTGAACAACCCGAATGCCGATGGCAGCCCGCGCGCGTCGCAAAAGCTGTGTGCCGGCCAGACGTTGCTGTGCAAGGCGCTGGGCCTGAAGGTGCCGATGTGGGATGCCAAGCGCTTTGATCAAGAATTGCTCTATGTGGAAGACGTCGGCCAGACACCGACGCACATCATCCAGACCACCCGATTGGGCATCCCCAGCGGCCGTGACGAGCACTTGATGTACCGCTTCGTCGATGCCGGCTATGCGCCCTATTGCACGCGGAACCCACTGCGCCGGGGCCAGGTCGAAGGCCGCGACTACTTTTTGATTTGAATCTGTGGCGTTGGAGTGAAGATTTATGGGCCAGTGGCTCGATAGCATTACCGGCTGGCTGACCCTCAACCCGCAATGGCTGGCGGCGGCGGTGTTTATCGTCGCGTGCGTGGAATGCCTGGCCATTGCCGGACTGATCGTGCCGGGCACGGTGTTGCTGTTTGCCATTGCGGCACTGGCTGGCAGCGGCGCCTTGTCCCTGAGTGAAACCCTGCTGATGGGGTTCCTGGGAGGCTTGTTGGGCGACGGGGTTTCCTACTTCCTGGGGCGACACTTCCATCAGAACATCCGCCGCCTGCCCGGCCTGCGCCACCACCCGGAATGGATGAACGGCGCGGAAACCTACTTCCACAAATACGGCATCGCCAGCCTGCTGGTGGGCCGCTTCATCGGGCCATTGCGGCCGATGCTGCCGATGGTCGCCGGGATGTGCGACATGCCGTTCCCGCGTTTCGCCCTGGTCAGCCTGCTGGCAGCAGCGGGTTGGTCGGTCGCCTACCTGCTGCCGGGCTGGGCGACCGGCGCTGCGTTCCGCTTGCCATTGCCGGAAGGGTTCTGGCCTGAGGCGGGGGTTGTTACAGCCTGCCTGGCGGTCATGCTGGGGCTGAGTCTGAACACCAGCGTGCGCGGCCATCGTCGCGCGACCTTGTGGATAGGTTGCGCCAGCCTGACGTTGTTGATCGCCCTGTTTATCGGCTATACCCACCTGGACGACTTCGACCACGGCCTGAGTGCGCTGGTGCAGGAGCATCGCAGCCCCTGGCTGGACCAGACCATGGTGATGGTGACCCAGTTGGGCGAGTTCAAGAAAATGTTCTTCGCCAGCGCCGTATTCACGGGTCTGCTGCTACTGGCGCGGCAATGGCGTCATGCCGTGTTTGTCGGTGCAACTCTGGCCGGGGCGGCGGTGATCAATACCGGGACCAAACTGTTTTTCGCCCGCGGCCGCCCGGAAATCCTCACCGACCCATTGACCAGCTTCAGCATGCCCAGCGGCCACGCCTCTGGTGCGTTTGCGTTTTTTCTGGCGTTGGCGGTGCTGGCCGGTCGCGGACAACCCACGCGCCTGCGCCTGACCTGGATGCTGCTGGGCTGTATTCCTGCGGCCTTCATCGCGCTGTCACGGGTCTACCTCGGCGCCCATTGGCCCACCGACATCCTGGCTGGCACGCTGCTGGCAATGACCGTCTGTGCATTCAGCCTCACCGTCTGCCAGTACCGCAGCCCATTGCCGCCGATGCCGCAGAAGGCCTGGTGGCTGGTATTACCCGCCGTGGTGGCGGTGCTCGGTTTCATTGCCTTTACCGGCACCCCCCACGCGCTGCTCAGGTACGCCTACTGATCCTGGGCCGGGCCGAGCCAATCAACTGGCGCGGCGCGGCGTTCAATACACCGCTCGCGTCGCTCCAGCAACATCTCATCAGCTATTTCCGCGGCGCGTTCAGCGATGTATTCCGGACCGCGCTTGGCGTCCAACCGCAGCAATTGCGCGGCAATACTGCCAAAAAAAGCGTCCCAGGCTGCCTGCTCCGATTGCACTAGCCGAATCATGTTCATCCCCGATCATTGTTGAGTGATCGGCGACTATTTCAGCCCACGCACCGGGAGCAACGAAGAAACATCTGAAAGTGGTGCAGGACTGATCCGAAACTCAGGTGAACAACTCACCCTGAAGTTCATCGAGCAGCATCTGGATCGCATCCAGCCGCTGCTGCGGGTCGTCGAGTTGCAGCAGGTCGATCTTGTCGGCCTCGGTGAACGGCAACAGATAAGCCAGTTGATTGCCCAAGGCTTGCTGGCCATCGGCATGGGTGCCCATGTCCAGCGACGCGACCATCGGATGTTCGGCCAGGGCCTGGAGCAAAGCCAGCAGGTCGGCATCCTCTTCTTCCAGCGCCTGGTCCGGCAGTTCTTCCAGCCATTGCACCTCGGCTATCAGCAACTGGTCCTTCTGCACACCGGCGTCACGCACGCGGAAGCGCCGCCCGCCTTCGACGCGAATCCCCAGCAGGCCGTTGTCCTGCTGCCTGAAGTCGCGAATCAACGCTTCGCAGCCGATCAGCGCATAGCCATCCGGGGCCATGCCCACCTCCTTGCCATCGAGGATGCACACCACGCCGAAGCTTTCGCCCATTTTCATGCAGCGGCTGATCATGTCCAGGTAGCGCGCCTCGAACAGTTGCAGGTCGAGGGTGCAGCCAGGGAACAGCACGGTATTGAGGGGGAACAGCGCCAGACTCATAAAGGCTTCCTTAAACCCGGTTTAAACAATCACTGACACGGCCAGCGGCAGGAATACCGCTGTGGCTACGCCCATCAGACTCATGGCCAGCGCCGCAAAGGCGCCACACTCTTCGCTTTCCTGCAGGGCCACCGAGGTGCCGACGGCGTGGGCAGTCATGCCCAGCGCCATGCCGCGCGCCTCGGGACTGTACACCCCAAGACGCGAGAGTAACGCCGGGCCAACCATCGCGCCCACCACCCCGGTGATCAGCACAAACACTGCCGCCAAGGCTGCCACACCGCCGATCTGCTCGGCCACCAGCATGGCAATCGGCGATGTCACCGACTTCGGTGCCATGGTCATCAACATCCTGTGTTCGGCGCCAAACCACCAACCCAGCAGTACGCACAGGCCGGTGGCCAGCACGCCGCCTATCACCAGCGTAGTAAAAATCGGCCAGAACAATTGGCGAATGCGGCGCAGATTGAGATAAAGCGGCACGGCCAGCGCGACGGTGGCCGGGCCCAGCAAAATCCCCATGATCTCCGTGCTCTTGCGGTACTCGGCGTAGCTCAGGCCGCACGTGAGCAACACGCCGATCACCAGCAGCATGGAGACCAGCACCGGTTGCAGGAAAATCCAGCGGGTTTTCTCAAAACCCGCCAGCACCAGCTGATAGGCACCCAGGGTGATACCGATACCGAACAGCGGGTGATGAATCACAGCCGTCCACGCGCCGTGCCAGTCGAAAATCATTGATCCTTCTCCTTGCGCTTGACCATGCGTTCCATCAACAACCCGACAAAGCCCATGGCGATCACCAGCGACAACACCAGTGCACCGACGATGGCCCAGAAATCAGCGGCAATATCCTTGGCATACACCATCACCCCCACCGCCGGCGGTACCAGCAGCAACGGCAAGTAGCGCAACAAGCTACTGGCCGCCAGGCTCAGGGGCTCGCCGACTTCGCCACGCCAGATCAGGAAACCGAGCATCAACAACAGGCCGATGATCGGCCCCGGCAGTACCGGCACCAGCAAATGATTGATCGCCGTGCCGATCAATTGAAACAGCACCAGCCATGTCAGACCGCGTAACAGCATCCGTTCTCTCCCCCTCAAGACCCACCCGCATTATAAGCATGCCCGCCCTATGCCCCGGCATTCGCCAAAAGCATGGTGGGTTGACCGGGCTGGATGCCCATGATGATCTACATTGGTTCTCTGTAACCCCAAAAAACAGAACCGATGAACCAAGGAGAGACGCAATGCCCTATGTACCCGTAGCGCAGCTCAAAGACTATGTCGGCAAGGAACTGGGACGTTCCGAATGGCTCACCATCGACCAGGCGCGCATCAACCTGTTCGCCGAAGCCACCGGCGATCATCAGTTCATCCACGTCGACCCGGTCAAGGCCGCGCAAACCCCGTTCGGCAGCACCATCGCCCACGGTTTCCTGTCGCTGTCACTGATGCCCAAGCTGATGGAAGACATCCTGATCGTGCCCGAAGGCCTGAAGATGGCGGTCAACTACGGCCTGGACAGCGTGCGTTTCATCCAGCCGGTGAAGGTCAATTCCAAGGTGCGCCTGAACGTGACCCTCACCGATGTCACCGAGAAAAAGCCCGGCCAGTGGTTGCTCAAGGCCACCGCTACCCTGGAAATCGATGGCCAGGAAAAACCCGCTTACGTTGCCGAGTCGTTGTCGCTCTACTTCGTGTAAGCCCATCCCTGTGGCGAGCCACTGAAACTCGCCACAGGGTATGTAAATTTATGTATGAAACTCGCAGCTGCGGCATACTCGGCGCTCAAATATCCGGATCCCGCTATGCGCCCACTCGCCCCCCTTGCCCTTGCCCTGTTGCTCACCGCTTGCGGAGACGGCGAATCGCTGTTGCCGCCCGATGCGCGCCTGCCCGATGGCGGCCGTTACCGGGGCGATGTGGTCAATGGTTTGCTGCAAGGCCAGGGGCGCGTGGATTACCCCAACGGCAGCTGGTACGCCGGGCAGTTCGACAAAGGCCAGTGGCACGGCCAGGGCGAATGGCATGGCAGCAACGGCGAAATCTATAAAGGCCAGTTCCAGCAAGGCCTGTTCGACGGCCAGGGCAGCCTGACCACAGCCGGCAGCCACTATGTGGGCGGGTTCAAGAACGGTCGGCGCAACGGCGAAGGCACCCTCAAAGAAGGGCAGATGACCTATCGCGGCGAATTCAAGGACGACCAGTATTCCGGCCTCGGCCGCCTGGAACTGGCCGACGGCAGCCAGTATCAGGGCCAGTTCGCCCACGGCAAGCCGAACGGCGAAGGCCAGCGCAATGACGACAGCGGCAACCAGTTCAGTGGCCACTTCGTCGACGGCCAGTTGGAGGGCAACGGTACCTTCAACAGCGCGGACGGCGACATCTATGTCGGCCAGTTCAAACAGAACCAACTCAACGGCAAGGGCCGTTATGAAAACGCCGATGGCGACGTGTGGATCGGCCAGTTCAAGGAAGGCGCACTCAGCGGCAAGGGCGAGTTGATCGGCGTCGACGGCAGCCATTACGTCGGCCAGTTCAGCGATTGGCGCTTTACCGGCGAAGGCCGCCTGAACCTGACCGACGGCAGCTTCTACATTGGTGGCTTCGACAGCGACAACTATCAAGGCCGCGGCACCCTGGTACTCACCGACGGCACCGTACAGGCCGGCACGTGGGTCAACGGCATGCGCGTGCGTGATGCCGACGGCAAGCTGTTGCCCGATCCGCTGGAAATCGGCGTACTGGCCCAGGGCCGTTTGCTCGACGCCGCCCTCGCCGCCGTGCCTGCATCCACCCCAGCAGTGGAGCTGTACACCCTGGCCGTGGCCGGCGACGGCAAACAGAGCGTGTTCCTGCGCGAAGCCGATTACGTCAGCAATATGCTCGCCACCCGCTTCGGCGCACGTGGGCAGATCCGCCTGGTCAACCACCGCGACCATATCGCCGACCGGCCACTGGCCACCCGCGAAAGCCTGCGCCGTGCCGTGCAAACCCTGGCCGAGCGCACCGGCCCGGAAGACCTGGTGTTTATCTACCTGACCAGCCACGGCACCCACGAACACGAGCTGGTGCTGGACCAACCACGCATGGAACTGGCCGATCTGCCCGCCGATGAGCTGGCCGCCGTGCTCGCGCCGCTGAAAAACCGCGACAAGATCGTCGTGATTTCAGCTTGCTACTCCGGCGGCTTCATCCCCGTGCTCAAAGACGAACGCACCCTGATCATGACCGCCTCGCGCGCCGACCGCGTGTCCTTCGGTTGCTCCGAAGAAGCCGACTTCACCTACTTCGGCGACGCCCTCTTCGCCCAAGCCTTCAACCAGACCGACGATTTGCAGCAAGCCTTCAAGCTGGCGCAGTTGCATGTGAGCGAACGCGAACAGGCAGACAACTTCGAAGCGTCCGAACCGCAGATCTGGGCCCCCAAAGGCGTGATCGCCCATTGGCAATTATTACGCAAGCAGCAGGCACGAAAGGCGCTGGAAAGCGTCTCAATGAATAGCAAGGAAGCCAAAGGCAACTAAGCTGTAACGTGTAACAAGGGGGAAACACCATGTACCTGACACCTCAGCATATCCTGCTCGCCGGCGCCTCTGGCCTCACCGGCGAACACCTGCTCGATCGCCTGCTCAACGAACCCACCGTGACCCGTGTACTTGCACCCAGCCGCAAACCGCTGGCCGAGCACCCGCACCTGGAAAACCCGGTGGGCGACCCAGCGGTGTTCCTGCCGCAACTGAGCGGCCAGGTGGATATTGCCTTCTGCTGCCTGGGCACCACCATCAAGAAAGCCGGTTCCGAAGAGGCTTTTCGTGCCGTCGACCTGGATATGGTCGTAGCCTTTGCCAAGCGAGCGCGGGAGATGGGCGCGCGGCACCTGATCGTAATCAGTGCAATTGGCGCCGACCCGAAATCCTCGGTGTTCTACAACCGGGTCAAAGGCGAAATGGAACAGGCGCTCAAGGCCCAGGACTGGCCGCAGCTGACCATCGTGCGGCCTTCGTTGCTGTTGGGGGAACGGCTGGAGCCGCGCTTGGCCGAGCAATTGGCCGGGCCGCTGTCACGCCTGATCCCAGGCAAATACCACGGCATTGAAGTCTGCGAACTGGCACGGGCCATGTGGCGCCTGGCGCTGGAAGAGCAGGACGGGGTGCGGGTGGTGGAGTCGGACGAACTGCGCAAGCTCGGTAAATAAGGCCGAACACAAAGCAAAAATGTGGGAGGGGGCAAGCCCCTCCCACATTGGTTTTGTGATGCGTTTAAAATCCGGGCTAGAGCCCGCCAGTCGCATTAAACCCTACCCCCAGCACCGTCAACACTGACAGCGGCAATAACAGCGTGTCGAGCAACGCGCTGGCTGGCAGGTCGACGCCGGGATAGCTGGGCGCCTCGGCACCGAACCGGTCCTTGGCGCAGCAACCTCCGTTCATTGCATACAAATCCAACCGCGTGCCGGCATACACCACCGGCGCGCCGGGCTGCGCGGCGTCCAGGGTACGTACGGTGGCGCAGCCGGCCAGTTGCAGCGCCAGTATCACCAACAGTGCCTTATTCATCGCTGCTCAAATGATGTTCGCCCCAACGCGGCAGCATGTCCTGAGGGATATTCAACAGGTTGAGAATGCGCGCCACCACGAAATCCACCAGGTCATCGATGGTCTGCGGCTGGTGATAGAAGCCGGGCGACGCTGGCAGGATAGTCACCCCCAGGTTCGACAGCTTGAGCATGTGTTCCAGATGAATGCTCGAGTACGGCGCCTCACGCGGCACCAGGATCAACTGGCGGCGCTCCTTCAGCGTCACGTCGGCGGCGCGTTCAATCAGGTTGTTGCAAGCGCCCGTGGCAATCGCCGACAACGTCCCCGTGGAGCACGGCACCACCACCATTGCCGCCGGCGCGCCAGAACCCGATGCCACCGGCGACATCCAGTCTTCCTTGCCATAGACCTTGATCTGCCCCGCCGCCGCACCGGTGTACTCGGTGAGAAAGGCTTGCATCATCTGCACCTTGGGGGGCAGCGCGACATCAGTCTCGGTGGCCATCACCAACTGCGCGGCCTTGGAGATCAGGAAGTGCACCTCACGATCCTCACGCACCAGGCAATCCAGCAGGCGCAAGCCATACGGCGCGCCGGATGCGCCGGTCATCGCCAGGGTGACGCGTTCCGGGCCACTCATTTCAGCGCCTCGGCCAGTTTGCCGTGCAAGCCGCCGAAGCCGCCGTTGCTCATGACCACCACATGGGCGCCAGGCTTGGCCTGGTGCTTGACGAACTCAATGATGCCCTCGATGGAATCACAGACTTTCGACGGCACCGTGCACTGCGCCGCAATCGCCGGCAGGTCCCAGCCAAGATTGGCCGGTGCGTACCACACCGCCTGGTCGGCATCGTTAACGCTTTCCGGCAGGCCGTCGCGGTGGGCGCCGAGCTTCATGGAGTTGGAGCGCGGCTCGACGATCGCGATTACCTGGGCATCACCGACACGCTTGCGCAGGCCGTCCAGCGTGGTAGCAATCGCAGTCGGGTGGTGGGCAAAGTCGTCGTAGATGGTAATCCCATTCACCTCGGCGACTTTCTCCATGCGTCGCTTCACACTCTTGAATGCACTCAGCGCCGCGATGCCCATGGACGGCACCACGCCCACATGGCGCGCGGCGGCCAGGGTGACCAGGGCGTTGGCAACGTTGTGCTGGCCGGTCATGTCCCAATCGACAATGCCTTGGGCCTCGCCTTCAAACAGCACTTCAAACCTGGAACCGTCTTCACTGAGCAACTTGACCTGCCATTGCCCACCCGCCCCGGTGGTTTGCACCGGGGTCCAGCAACCCATCTCGATCACACGCTGCAAAGCTGGCTCGGTGGTCGGGTGGATGACCAGGCCTTCGCTGGGAATGGTGCGCACCAAATGGTGGAACTGTCGCTCGATGGCCGCCAAATCTGGAAAGATATCGGCGTGATCGAACTCGAGGTTGTTGAGGATCGCCGTGCGCGGACGGTAGTGGACGAACTTGGAGCGCTTGTCGAAAAAGGCGCTGTCGTATTCGTCGGCTTCAATCACGAAGAAAGGCGTATCGCCCAGACGCGCGGAGACCGAGAAGTTCTGTGGCACGCCGCCGATCAGGAAGCCCGGGCTCATGCCCGCGTGCTCCAGCACCCAGGCCAGCATGCTGCTGGTGGTGGTCTTGCCATGGGTGCCGGCAACGGCCAAGACCCAGCGACCTTGCAGCACATGGTCGGCCAGCCATTGCGGGCCGGACACGTAAGGCAAACCTTTGTTGAGTACGTACTCGACGGCCGGATTGCCACGGGACATGGCATTGCCGATCACCACCAGGTCCGGCACCGGGTCGAATTGCGCCGGGTCGTAACCCTGGGTCAACTCAATACCCTGAGCCTCCAGTTGCGTGCTCATGGGCGGGTAAACATTGGCATCGGAGCCCGTTACATGATGGCCCAGCTCTTTGGCCAGAACCGCCATCGAACCCATGAAAGTGCCGCAGATACCAAGAATATGAATGTGCATAGTCGACCTCGTAAACATCGAGGCAGGTTAGCGCAGGGGGGCGAAAATCGCACTCTTTAGCTGTAGGACCGATCTATGGAGCAGCCCGTGCAATGCCGTGCCGGCGCAGCTTTCTATACAGCGTGTTACGGCTGACACCCAACTGCTCCGCCGTGTGGGTCATGTGCCAGCGTTGTTGCTCCAAGGCCGTGAGCAGGGCGAGTCGTTCGGCGTCCCCCAGGGGCGACTCTGCAAGCCTGGCCTCGGCGACCGGCTGTGGCCGAGCCTGGCGGATCAACGCTGGCAAATCCTCAAGACCGACCCGCCCGTCGTCACACAGCGCTGCCAGCGTACGCAACACCGTGCGCAGTTGCCGGACGTTGCCCGGCCAGGGGTAGGTCAGCAGCGCCGAGCGCGCTGCCGGGTCGAGTTGTACGCTCTGCCCACCCGCCTCCTGCGCCAGCAGGAAATCCAGCAACTGAGGCTTATCGCTGCGTTCACGCAACGCTGGCAAACCGACTTCCAGGCCGTTGAGCCGGTAGTACAAGTCTTCCCGAAAACTTCCGTCCTGCACGCGCTCCAGCAAATTCCGGTGAGTCGCGCTGATAATTCTGACATCAACCGCCTGGGGCTCACCGCCGATGGGCACCACCATGCGGTCCTCCAGCACCCTTAACAGGCGCGTCTGCAGCGCCAACGGCATATCGCCGATTTCATCGAGGAACAGCGTGCCGCCGTCGGCCTGTTGCAACTTGCCCTGCATGCCGTCCTTGCGCGCGCCGGTAAAGCTGCCGCCGCGATAGCCGAACAGTTCGCTTTCGATCAGACTTTCCGGGATGGCGGCACAGTTGAGGGCAACGAAAGCCTTGTCGGCGCGCGGGCTGGCGTGATGCACCGCCTTGGCGAAGGCCTCTTTGCCGGAGCCGGTTTCGCCGTTGATCAGCAAGGGCACATCACGCTCGAATACCCGCAGCGCTTTCCGGAAGTCACTCTGCAGTGTCGGGTCGCCCAGGCAGATACCGGCCAGGCGCACGGGCTCAGGCTTGACGATGGGCGCAGGCACACTGCGCGATTGACCGCGCAAAGCCGCGAACAAGTGCCGGCCATCCCGCGTGCGCAATGGCCAACTGGCGGTGGCATTGGCACTGGCGCGACCGAGCAGTTGGTCCAGGGAACACTCGAAAAACGCCTCCACCGGTTGCCCCATCAAACCACCCCGAACCTGCCCCAGCAGGTTGAGTGCGCTCTGGTTGACGGCACAAATCCGGCCCTCGCCGTCAAACGCCAGCAGCCCTTCACTGAACAGGCCCACCGACTCGGCCTGCAGATGAAAGCGCAGCAGCCAATGGTTTTCGAAGTGACGCAGGAAGTAGCAACTCTCGATCATCTTCGCCGACAGGTTGACCAGCGCCATGGTGTGGAATTGGCTCTGGCGCGACACCTCCTCACGGGCCGACGACACGTCCAGCACCGCCAGCAGGTCGCCATGGGGGTCGAATACCGGGCTCGCCGAACAGGTCAGTCCAGTGTGGCGCCCACGAAAATGTTCGTCGCGATGAATGGTCAACGACTGGCGTTCCACCAGGCAGGTGCCGATGCCGTTGGTGCCCTCGCACGCTTCGCTCCAATCCGCACCGAGCCACAACCCGGCGCGTTCGAAAATCTTGCGCTCGGACGGCGCCGTGACACAGTTGAGGATCACCCCACGCGCATCGGTCAGCAGCACCGCATGGCCAGCGCCCGACAGCTGCTGGTGCAGGCTGTTCATCTCGCTGCCAGCGATATGCAGCACCTGTTGCAGGCGCTCACGGCTTTCCAGCAGGCGGCCATGCTCAAGCACAGTGGGGGCAATGGTTTGCGCAGGGTCGAGGTGGTAGTCCTCCAGGCAGCGCAGCCAGGAACGGGCGATGGACGGGTCGCTGGACGGATCGCGCCCGCGCGCCACGGTGAGGACTTGCTGGGCATGGCGACTGAAATGATCGTTATGCATGTTCTTATTATTCTCCCTGCGTGAGAGCAACCAGCATCCCCCAGGCACCCAGCCAATGCAATCCCGGACCGACCCGCCGGTCACAGCGTGTACCGTTTATGGCACAAACTGTCACAGCGCCTGTACCACCCGTGTCACAGCAACGCTTTGCAACAAACCCCAACCCCTTGATTTCCCTGGCCTGCGAAGCAGTGGCCCAACCTTTGCTCTACGCTTTATCAAGCGCTTGCGCGCTGCACTCCAATAAACATAAAAGCCAGGAGATACCCACCATGCGTTACGCACACCCCGGCACTGAAGGCGCGATCGTTTCGTTCAAGGCCAAGTACGGCAACTACATTGGTGGCGAATTCGTTGCCCCGGTCGATGGCAACTATTTCACCAACACCTCGCCGGTCAACGGCAAGCCTATCGCCGAATTCCCGCGCTCCACTGCCAAAGACATCGACAAGGCGCTGGACGCCGCCCACGCTGCCGCTGACGCATGGGGCAAGACCTCGGCCCAGGACCGCTCGCTGGTGCTGCTGAAAATCGCCGACCGCATCGAACAGAACCTCGAACTGCTGGCCATCACCGAAACCTGGGACAACGGCAAGGCCGTGCGTGAAACCCTCAACGCCGACATCCCGCTGGCGGCGGACCACTTCCGCTACTTCGCAGGCTGCATCCGCGCCCAGGAAGGCACCAGCGCCGAGATCAACGAACACACCGCGTCCTACCACTTCCACGAGCCGCTGGGCGTGGTCGGCCAGATCATCCCGTGGAACTTCCCGCTGCTGATGGCCGCCTGGAAACTCGCTCCGGCCCTGGCCGCCGGCAACTGCGTGGTACTCAAGCCCGCCGAGCAAACGCCGCTGGGCATCAACGTGCTAATGGAAGTGATCGGCGACCTGCTGCCACCGGGCGTGCTGAACGTGGTGCACGGTTTCGGCCGCGAAGCCGGCGAAGCCCTGGCCACCAGCAAGCGTATCGCCAAGATCGCCTTCACGGGCTCCACGCCGGTGGGCTCGCACATCATGCACGCGGCGGCCGAGAACATTATCCCGTCCACTGTTGAGCTGGGCGGCAAGTCGCCGAACATCTTCTTCGCCGACATCATGAAAGCCGAACCGTCGTTTATCGAGAAAGCCGCTGAAGGCTTGGTGCTGGCGTTCTTTAACCAGGGCGAAGTGTGCACCTGCCCATCCCGTGCGCTGGTGGAAGAGTCGATCTACGACGAGTTCATGAAAGTAGTGATGAAGAAAGTCGAGCAGATCAAACGCGGCGACCCGCTGGACACCGACACCATGGTCGGCGCCCAGGCGTCCGAGCAGCAGTTCGACAAGATCCTGTCCTACCTGGAAATTGCCAAGGGCGAAGGCGCGCAACTGCTGACCGGCGGCAAGGTCGAGCAGCTCACTGGCGACATGGCCGGCGGCTATTACATCCAGCCGACCCTGCTCAAGGGCACCAATGAAATGCGCGTGTTCCAGGAGGAAATCTTCGGCCCGGTGGTGAGCATCACCACCTTCAAGGACGAAGCCGAAGCCCTGGCGATTGCCAACGACACCGAGTTCGGCCTGGGCGCCGGCGTGTGGACCCGCGACATCAACCGCGCCTACCGCATGGGCCGTGCGATTAAAGCTGGCCGCGTGTGGACCAACTGCTACCACCTGTACCCGGCGCACGCCGCGTTTGGCGGTTACAAGAAGTCCGGCGTGGGCCGTGAGACGCACAAGATGATGTTGGATCACTACCAGCAGACCAAGAACTTGCTGGTGAGCTACGACATTAATCCGCTGGGCTTCTTCTAACTAACCCCTCCCCTCCCACAGTTGAAATGTACTCAAATGTGGGAGGGGTTTGCCCTCTCCCACACTTAGCTCTCCACAAGTACTTGCGAATTGCATTCGGCACACAGAGGCCGAGTTAAAAACAATAACAATGAAAGGTACTTCTTCATGCCTAGCGAACCGACTGGATCTTCTGTCGACTTCGAAAAAGTCGACTCCCAATACTTCCAACAACGCGAACTTAAAAAAGGAGCCGCCGGCTGGGTGCTGCTGGTCGGCCTTGGCGTTGCCTACGTCATCTCCGGCGACTACGCCGGCTGGAACTTCGGCCTGGCCCAGGGTGGCTGGGGCGGTATGTTCCTCGCCACATTGCTGATGGCCACCATGTACCTGTGCATGTGCTTTTCCCTGGCCGAACTGTCTTCCATGATCCCCACCGCCGGCGGTGGCTACGGCTTTGCCCGCAGTGCCTTCGGGCCTTGGGGCGGGTTCCTGACGGGCACCGCCATCCTGATCGAATACGCCATCGCCCCCGCCGCCATCGCGGTGTTTATCGGTGCCTATTGCGAGTCGCTGTTCGGTATCGGCGGCTGGATGATCTACCTGGCGTTCTACATCATCTTTATCGGCATCCATATCTTCGGCGTCGGTGAAGCCTTGAAGCTGATGTTCGTGATCACCGCCATCGCCGCGATTGCACTGGGCGTGTTCCTGGTGTCGATGGTGCCGCACTTCAATGTCGCCAACTTGCTGGATATCCCGGTAAGCGAAGCCAAGGGCGCCAGCACCTTCCTGCCATTCGGCTATGTCGGCGTGTGGGCGGCGATCCCCTATGCGATCTGGTTTTTCCTTGCCGTAGAAGGCGTGCCGCTCGCCGCCGAAGAAACCAAGAACCCCAAGCGCGACCTGCCCCGGGGCTTGATCGGCGCCATTGTGGTGCTGACCAGTTTTGCCCTGTTGATCCTGGTGATCGCACCGGGCGGCGCGGGCACCTACGCGCTGATCAAATCCGGTAACCCGCTGGTGGAAGCGCTGGCGCTGTCCTATGGCGGTTCGACCTGGATGGGCAGCTTCGTCAACCTGGTCGGTCTGGCCGGCTTGATCGCCAGCTTTTTCTCGATTATCTACGCCTATTCACGGCAGATCTTTGCCTTGTCCCGTGCCGGCTACCTGCCGCGCAAACTGTCCCAGACCAACAAGAACAAGGCACCGGTACTGGCCCTGGTGATCCCCGGCATTATCGGTTTCGGCCTGTCGCTGACCGGCCAGGGGGATTTGCTGATTCTGGTGGCGGTGTTTGGCGCGACCATTTCCTACGTGCTGATGATGGCCGCGCACATCACCCTACGCATCCGTCGCCCCAAAATGGACCGTCCTTATCGCACGCCGGGCGGCATCTTCACGTCCGGTGTAGCCCTGGTACTGGCCTGCGTGGCCGTCGTTGCGGGCTTTTTGGTGGATCCACGGGTGGTGATTGGCGCCGCAATCATCTATGGAGTATTAATTGCTTACTTTGCTTTCTACAGCCGGCATCACTTGGTAGCAGGCACGCCCGAAGAAGAATTCGCCGCGATCCAGGCCGCAGAGGCCGCCTTGCACTAACTGCCGTAAACCTCGACGCGGGTTCCTCTCCTGCCCGCGTCGTCAAGGAGACACTGTATGGCAAGCTTTTCCCACGCGGTGGGTGCACAGACCTACCGCTTCGACAGCCTCAAAGACGTGATGGCCAAGGCCAGCCCCGCGCGTTCCGGGGACTTTCTCGCCGGCGTCGCCGCGCAGAACGATGGTGAGCGGGTGGCGGCGCAAATGGCGCTGGCCAATATCCCGCTGAAACACTTCCTCGAAGAAGCGCTGATCCCCTATGAAAGCGATGAAGTCACCCGGCTGATCATCGACACCCACGACAAGCAGGCTTTCGCCGTGGTCAGCCACCTGACCGTCGGCGGTCTGCGCGACTGGCTGCTGAGCGACGCCGCCGATGAACAATCCCTACGCGCATTGGCGCCGGGGCTGACACCGGAAATGGCAGCGGCTGTGTCGAAGATCATGCGCGTGCAGGACCTGGTGCTGGTAGCGCAGAAGATCCGGGTGGTCACTCAGTTTCGCGGCACCATGGGCCTGCGGGGGCGCCTGTCGACCCGCCTGCAACCTAACCACCCGACCGACGAGCCGGCGGGCATCGCTGCGAGCATTCTCGACGGCCTGCTCTACGGTAACGGCGACGCCATGATCGGCATCAACCCGGCCACCGACAGCATCGCCTCGATCTGCGCCATGCTGGAGATGCTCGACGCCATCATCCAACGCTACGAAATCCCCACCCAGGCCTGCGTGCTGACCCACGTCACCACCTCCATCGAAGCCATCAACCGCGGCGTGCCGCTGGACCTGGTGTTCCAGTCGATTGCCGGCACCGAAGCGGCCAATGCCAGTTTCGGCATCAGCCTGAGCGTGCTGCAGGAAGGTTACGAGGCGGGCTTGAGCCTGAACCGGGGCACCTTGGGCCAGAACCTGATGTATTTCGAAACCGGCCAGGGCAGTGCCTTGTCGGCCAACGCGCATTTTGGCGTCGACCAGCAAACCTGCGAAACCCGCGCCTATGCGGTGGCCCGGCATTTCAAGCCGTTCCTGGTGAATACCGTGGTCGGTTTTATCGGCCCCGAGTACCTGTACAACGGCAAGCAGATCATTCGCGCGGGCCTTGAAGACCACTTCTGCGGCAAGCTGCTCGGCGTGCCCATGGGGTGCGACATCTGCTACACCAACCATGCCGAAGCCGACCAGGACGACATGGACACCCTGCTGACCCTGCTGGGCGTCGCCGGGATTAACTTCATCATGGGTATCCCCGGCTCCGACGACATCATGCTCAACTACCAGACCACCTCGTTCCACGACGCCCTGTACGCTCGCCAAACATTGGGTTTAAAGCCAGCGCCGGAGTTTGAACAGTGGCTGGCCAAAATGGGCATCTTTACGCAAGCCGACGGCAAGGTGCGCTTCGGCAACAGCCTGCCACCGGCGTTTCGCCACGCCTTGGCGCAATTGGGATGAAGGAGCCGCCTGTGCAACTCGACCTGCCTGAAAACCCGTGGCTGGAACTGCGCCGCCTGACCCCGGCGCGGATTGCGCTGGGCCGCACCGGCACCAGCATTCCCACCAACGCACAGCTTGATTTTCAGTTCGCCCACGCCCAGGCGCGGGACGCGGTGCACCTGCCCTTTGACCATGCCGGCCTGAGCAGTCAGTTAGCCGAACGTGGGCGTGACAGTCTGTTGCTGCACAGTGCCGCAACCGACCGGCATAGCTACCTGCAACGTCCGGATTTGGGGCGGCGCTTGAGTGATGAATCGGCCCAGAGCCTGCGGGATTACGCGGCTGCGCATCCGGGCGGCATGGACCTGGCGGTCGTGGTGGCTGATGGTTTGTCGGCGCTGGCGGTGCATAAACATACGTTGCCGTTTCTTACGCGCATGGAAGAACAGACCCACGCCGAAGGTTGGTCCTTGTCGCCGGTGATCCTGGTGGAACAGGGCCGCGTGGCGGTGGCCGACGAAATCGGGCAACTGCTCGGCGCCAAGATGGTGGTGATCCTCATCGGTGAACGGCCGGGGCTCAGTTCGCCGGACAGTTTGGGGCTGTATTTCACCTACAACCCCAAGGTCGGCCTCACCGATGCCTATCGCAACTGCATCTCCAATGTACGCCTGGAAGGCTTGAGCTATGGCATGGCGGCCCATCGCCTGCTGTACTTGATGCGAGAGGCGTGTCGCCGGCAGCTGTCGGGGGTCAACCTGAAGGACGAGGCCCAGCTTCAGACGATCGAATCCGACGACCCGGACCTGATGAAGGGCAATTTCCTGCTCAGCCCACCCACCGACTGATCCCGGCACGATTGCGCTTTTTCGCGTCTTTAGGCAGCATCAAGTCACGGCCGCTCGCGTGGTCATACCCCATTTGGAAGTTGAGGCCTGGCATGCGGATTACTCAAGCGACCCTGGAACACCTGGACCTGTTGACCCCGTTGTTCGTCAAGTACCGCGAGTTCTATGGGGCCCTGCCCTTTCCGGATTCGTCACGGGCCTTCCTGGAAAAGCGCCTGCGCCGCAAGGAGTCGGTGATCTACCTGGCCCTGGCCGATGACGATGACAAACGCGTGCTCGGGTTTTGCCAGCTTTACCCGAGCTTTTCCTCGCTGTCGCTTAAACGTGTGTGGATCCTCAACGACATCTATGTGGCCGAAGACGCGCGCCGACAACTGGTGGCGGACAATTTGATACGCACAGCAAAGAAGATGGCCAAGGAGACCCATGCGGTCCGGCTGCGGGTGTCGACCAGCAGTAATAACCAAGTGGCGCAAAAGACGTACGAGTCAATCGGGTTTCGTGAAGACACCGAGTTCAAGAACTACACGTTGCCGATCAGCGAAGACTGATTCCCTTACACGTAGACACCCTGTGGGAGGGGTCTGCCACCGATAGCGGCTTTTCAGTCAGACTATTTATAACTGACACGGCCTCATCGGTAGCAAGCCCCTCGTACAGCGGGTTATGTGGCGCCCAGCGCACCGTGTACTGCGACATCCCCCGCTACAAAACCAACACGCTTTTCACCTCTCAATCCGTATAATGCGGACCTTTCAGGGTTGTAAGAAACACTACATACACGTGTAGCCTTATTACCCGAGCTTCCGCACAGGCCTGCCGAGTCGGGCCGTTCACACAGGTGCCATCCATGGATTTCAACCCGCTCGACCTTATCCTGCATCTCGACGTGTACCTCGACATGCTGGTAACCAACTATGGTCCGTGGATATACGCCATTCTGTTCCTGGTCATCTTTTGCGAAACCGGCCTGGTGGTCATGCCGTTCCTGCCAGGTGATTCGCTGCTGTTTATCGCCGGCGCCGTCGCTGCGGGCGGCGGCATGGACCCGGTCTTGTTGGGCGGGCTGTTGATGTTGGCGGCGATTCTCGGCGACAGTACCAATTATGTGATCGGGCGAACGGCGGGAGAACGCCTGTTCAGCAACCCGAACTCGAAAATCTTCCGCCGCGACTACCTGCAAAAGACCCACGATTTCTACGACAAGCACGGCGGCAAAACCGTGACCCTGGCGCGCTTCCTGCCGATCCTGCGGACCTTTGCGCCGTTCGTTGCCGGTATCGCAAAAATGCCTTACCCACGTTTCTTCGGCTTCAGCGTGCTGGGCACCATCCTCTGGGTCGGCGGCCTGGTGACCCTGGGCTACTTCTTCGGCAACGTGCCATTTATCAAGAAAAACCTCTCGCTGCTGGTGGTGTTCATCATCCTGCTGTCGCTGGTGCCGATGATCATCGGCGTGTTCCGCAGCCGCTTTGGCCGCCCGTCTTCAGAAGCCAAGTCGCAGTAACCCGGCATGTGGTCCCTCAGCGCCTGGCGTCGCCGGCGCCTGCTGGCCAAGCACCCGATTGCCGATGACACCTGGCAGCGGGTGCGCCACCACCTGACCTTCCTCGACGGCATCAGCGCCGAGCAGGACCAGTGGCTGCGCGAAGCCTGCGTGGTGTTCCTCGCCGAAAAACACCTCACCGCCCTGCCCGGCGTCGAGCTGCACCAGGAACAACGCCTGCTGCTCGCCGCCCAGGCGCAATTGCCGCTGATGAACCTGGGTGACCTCGACTGGTACCAGGGTTTCCATGAAATCGTGCTGTACCCCGACGACTTCCTCAGCCCCCAGCGCCATCGCGACAGCAGCGGCATCGAACACGAGTGGGACGGCGAACACAGCGGCGAAGCCTGGCAGCAAGGCCCGGTGATCCTCGCCTGGCCGGGCGTACTGGCCAGCGGTCAGTGGGAAGGCTACAACCTGGTGATCCACGAACTGGCCCACAAGCTCGACATGCTCAACGGCGACGCCAACGGCCTGCCGCCGCTGCACCACGACATGCGCGTGCAGGAATGGGCCAGCGTGATGCAGAGCGCTTATGACGATCTCAATCGCCAACTGGACGCCAACCCCGACGCCGAGACGGAGATAGACCCCTACGCGGCGGAAAACCCGGCGGAGTTCTTTGCGGTCACCAGCGAATATTTTTTCAGCGCCCCGGATTTACTCGTCAACCGTTATCCACAGGTGTACGCCCAACTCAGCCGCTTTTACCGCCAGGATCCCTTGGCCCGCCTGACCCAACTGCAAGCGCACGACCCGCGTTATCAGCCACAAGGCGAATGACCGTACGACGTCTGGCGCATGGCATCGCCGTCAGAATATGCCTATAATCGCCGCCACTTTTAGGCCAATCCGGCCATGTCATATGGCCAACTACGGGGGCAACGCCCAATGAGCTACAGCAAGATTCCGGCTGGCAAAGACCTGCCGAACGACATCTACGTCGCCATCGAGATTCCGGCCAACCACGCGCCGATCAAATACGAAATCGACAAAGACAGCGACTGCCTGTTCGTTGACCGTTTCATGGCCACCCCGATGTTCTACCCGGCCAACTACGGTTTTATCCCTAACACCCTGGCCGACGACGGTGACCCCCTCGACGTGCTGGTCGTAACCCCTTACCCGGTTACCCCAGGCTCGGTCATCCGCGCTCGCCCAGTCGGCATCCTGAACATGACCGACGACGGCGGCGGCGATGCTAAAGTGATCGCAGTGCCACACGACAAGCTGTCCCAGCTGTACGTGGACGTGAAGGAATACACCGACCTGCCGCCACTGCTGCTGGAACAGATCAAGCACTTCTTCGAGAACTACAAAGACCTCGAAAAAGGCAAATGGGTGAAGATCGACGGTTGGGGCAACGCAGACGCCGCCCGCGCCGAGATCATGAAGTCGGTCGCAGCCTACAAAGGCTGATACCCGCTACTCATTGCCCCGGCAATTGAAAAAGCCCCGATTATTCGGGGCTTTTTTGTGGGAAAAATTAAACGACAAGTTCAATGCTTTATAAGCTTAGTTTAACCACCGCTCAAATCCGAAGTAACAAGCTACAACTAAGCAAAAACCTACAGGCCTAACTCAACGCATGGTTTATTTGATGTGTTTTCTCGGCCAGTAAACTCTGCGTTTATGAATACATCAGGTGATCGCTTAAAAGCGCTATTAAGGGAAGTTCATCTTTCCGCCTCCGACTTCGCCAAAAACCGTGGTGTCACGCCTCAACACGTGAACAACTGGTTCAAACGCGGTGTACCCATGGGCCGACTCAACGAGATCGCAGAACTGCTGTGTATCTCCAGCCGTTGGTTACGCACCGGCGAAGGCCCCAAACACCCACCGGCCAACTTCCTGCTGGAAGGCCCGAGCATCAGGAAAGGACTCCCCACCCGCGAAGAAAGTGGCAAATACCTCACAGGCCCCGCCTGCAGCCCGGAAAAAATCGACGTGGAGATCCCCCTCCACCCCACCTTCACCTCAACCGAACGCATCCGCGTCTCCCTGCACACCCTCGAAACCCTCAACGTCAACCCCGACCGCGCGCTGGGCGCGTACATGGTCGACAACAGCATGATCGACATCATCCAACAAGGCGCCACCCTCGCCATCGACAAAGGCCGCACCCAAATCATCGACGGCGAAATCTACGCCGTCGAACACGATGGAATGCTACGCATCAAATACCTCTACAACCGCCCAGGGGGTGGTTTGCGCATGCGCAGCCACAACGCCGGCGAACACCCGGATGAATACCTGACACACGAGCAACGGTTTGAGCAGAACTTCCAGATCGTGGGCTGGGTGTTCTGGTGGTCCACCCTCAACAACCGCCGCCCACCCGTGCCGCTGGATGAGCATCTTTTGGGCTGGGAAGGCTCTAAATCGGAACCGGAGGTGGGCAACTGAGGTGAATGTGGGTATCATGCGCCGCACATTTGGCAGGGGGTTGCGTTGCGCTATCCACCCTGCTCGGCGATGCGGAGGATTTCCCGCGGATGCCCCTACTATTCAGCCCGACGCAATGTGGGCTGAGCGATTTGAAGGCTGCTGAGGTTTGTCAAAAACAAGCTGAGGCGGTCACAGAGAAGCCGGCCACAAGCCGGCTTTTTAATGCGTCCCCTACCGTATTTTCGGCTCTACAAGCATCGCTACAACATACTCGCAACCACCTCATCAAAATCAGCAAACCTTTCCTTCAACCGCTCAATCGTCCACCGCCACTTTGTTGTCCTGGGCCTACAAATCGTATTCTGATTTCCAAACATCCCCGTCTCCCGCACAGCCTGGCTCACTGGCACGGTATCCAACCACTCAACCGACACAAAGTAATCACACCGCTCCGGATCGTCCACAAACTCAGCGTGATAATTTGCACGCTTGGCAACCTCAAGCACCGGACGCTCCTCACCGTTCACAGTTACTGTGAATTCGTTCGCAGGTGTCGACTTTCCGCGCACCCTTCCAACGCCAACATAACCCTGCTGCGGAATATTCACCCATACACGATCCCCTGGCGAAAGCAGCTGCAAAGTTCTGCTATACCAAGCGCCGCCGCCACCTGAAATAAAGCCAAACTCTCTGGCGTCCTCCCATGAGCGCGAAGTCGAATCTCCGAACGAGCAATAGAACTCACCGTTCCAAGGCTCGTTATGCCCCTCGCTCGCCGATACCGCGTTCACTTGTGTCTGAACGGGATCGAGTAGCCAGGACCGACTCAACAGTTGCTGCTCACCCATTTTGAAAATCTGAAAACACAGCACGTTGATGGGTATATCTCGTTTACTGAGGTATTCAACAATTCGCTCACTGCTCGCGTCTAACTCCGTAGCAACAATGACCAGTTGATGGCTTTGGTTTAGCTCGTCATCGTCTAGGACACGTCCAAAACGAGCTAAAAAGTCAGCGTAGAGGGTATTTCCCGGCCTGAATCGCTCGTAAATCGCGCCGATCTCATTAGGCTGTAAACCTTGAACCCACGCAGCGTAATCGAGTGTCTGGGCAACAACGTCCCGAGGTGTGCGGTCGCGTTTGAGCTCAACCAGCACAAGGTTTCCATCGGGAGCTATCGCCAGGAGGTCAATGCGTCCACCTGAGTTAGTTTTTTCTTGCTTGCCTATCAGCATCCACTCGTCTGAGAGGATGCCTGGCGAGTTGAGGATCATATCTTCAAGCAACTGCTCACTGACCAGTCGGCTCAGAGGGAGCTTGCTCGGCGCAACACCGACGGTCCAAACATCCGTTTTTATGGGCAAGTGGTACATCCTTGATGAGGTGGAATTTCGCGACTCTAACACCGTCGCACGCCATTCTGGCGACAAGCACAATTGGGCAACAGGCTGCTGCACAAATCGGACGAGATGATTGATATGTCGCTAATAGCGACATGAAAGAAAGACGTGTCGCAAAAAACGGCAAATAAAGACATGGCACGATACGTAAACGGACAGCACTTGGTCAGCACCTTGCTGACCAAATGCAATTATCACATCACCTCGGCTGCATACACTCCACAGCCCGATCCGCCACCATCCTGGCCATCTCAACCAAATGCATCACCGCCCTTTGCGGCGCAGCCACCGGTTCACCAAGCACTTGCGATGTAGCCACCGCACACTGCAGCAACTCAGCCACGCGCACCCAAGCATCTTCAAAGCTCAGCTCTTCATTGACAGTAAATGGGTTGGTCGCAGGCGATGACGGCGAATCCGAAACAACGTTATCCATAGCAAACCTCCAATCGATAATTTGGAGCTGCCACTAACCGCGACTAAACGAAAGGTGGCAGCTGTACGCAGGTTAGTCGACCGGTCGATTGGAAACCCGGCGCACCCGGAGGTGCCCTGCGCACAGCCACCATAAGATGCAGGCGAAGGGGGCCTGACTCATGAGTTGCTTATGCGCCAATCGAATCCGGGCGACTAAACCCGATCACTGAATAGGCAGTGACGATCCGCAGCCTAGTCACGCATTCCCGCTGGCGCAATGCGGTTGGGATTCTCTAGGAAACGTCCTGCAAATGAAAGGGATCAGCCCTGCTGGCCCTTTAAGCTCCAGCCTCAATCCAATATCAAATGCGGCAAAAACCGGCTCGAATCCTTGGTAATCAAACTATTGTCCTCCCGCACCCCAATCCCCGCCGCCTGGTCCCCAATCACCCAAGACCCAATCAACGTATAGCTGTCCCCAAACCGCGGCAACGGCGCAAACTCCTGAAGAATAAACGGCGCATCCGTGTAGGGACCGTCCTCCTTCACTATCAGCCCATCAGCCGTTTGCAGCTCGATGTTCGCCCCTTCCCGCGAGAAAAACGGCTTGCGCACCCAGCCCTTCGGCACAGCTTTACCCGGTTCGGTATCCAGGTGGGCCGCGAGCAAATTCGGGTGGCCTTTGTTGAATTCCCACAGCAACGGCAGGATGCCTTTATTGGAAATGATGGATTTCCACGCCGGCTCGAAAAACTGTGTGTCGCTCTCGGCAATCGCGGCGCCGAAGGGTTCGTGGAAGATGAATTCCCAGGCGTGCAGTTTGAACAGGTGGGGAATCCAGCGGTCCTGGAGGTCGACGAAGCGGCCTTCGCCGGTCAGGCCGATGTCTTCGATGTCGATGTGGCGTGATTCGATGCCGACTTTTTCTGCGACGAGGCGCAGGTAGTCGGTGGTGCCTTTGTCTTCGACCGAGTCTTTCATCGAGGCGAAGTAGAACGGCTGGTTGACCTGCAGTTGAGCGAAAGCCTGGTGCAGTTTGGTGTCGATGCTATTGAACTGGTCGGCATGCTTGGGCAGCAAGCCGCGTTCGATGCATTGCTCCAGCCAGCCCCACTGAAACGCCGCCGCCTCGTAGAGGCTGGTCGGTGTGTCGTAGTTGAGTTCCAGCAGTTTGGCGGGGCCGGTGCCGTTGTAGGAGAAGTCCATGCGCCCGTACAGGTGCGGGTGGCCTTCGAGCCAAGAGGTCTTGATCATGTCGAAGAAGGGCGCGGGAATGCTCAGGCGTTCGAGCAGCTCTTCGCTCTGGACCACGCGGGCGACGAGGTCCATGCACATGTCGTGGATCTCGGTGGTCGGGTCTTCGAGGTCGTGCTCGATTTGCTTGAGCGTGAACTGGTAATACGCGCTCTCGTCCCAGTAGGGTTCGTTGTCGATGGTATGGAACAGAAAGCCAAGGTTTTCAGCCGTCTGTTTCCAGTCATCACGCTCTGCGCAATGGATTTTCTTCATGGCCCGGTTTCCTTAACTGCTCGACCCGCCGCCGCCCCAGCCGCTGCGTGCGCTGGCCTTGCTGCCGAAGCCGCCACGGGAGGTGGCCGACGCCACGGAGCTCGACTGGCTGGAGGAGCGCAGCGTGTTGGTGTAATTGCTGCTGCCGTAACGGGCCTGATTCGAGCGGCCAAACGTCGCGCCATTGGAGACACGCTGATTGAGCGTCGAGTTGCCGTAGTTGCCGCGATCATCGCGGTAGCGGTATACGGGCTCAGAGCGGTAGCTGTTGCGATTGCTGCTCAGCATGTTGCCGATCAGCAGACCGGTCAGCAGGCTGCTGGTGGAGAAGCCGGAGCCGCCGCTTGCCTGAGCATTACCCGCCTGAGCGTTGGCAGCGTCGACCTGGGATTGCGTCACCTGGCCTTCGGCGGTCAGTTCGAAACCGCCCAGCTTGGGAATGAACTGGCCATTGGAGTCCAGCTGGCACCAGCCGGCGACAAAGTCGGCATCGCAATCGGCCTGGCTGGCGTATACCGGGGCGATGCGGCGATGCTCGGCCATGGCGGTCATGTAGGCGTCCGAACAGACGTCCACCGGAAGCTTTTCATCGGCACATTGCTGCACCGACTGGAAGTTGTACTTCTTCTGCAAATCGTAGGTTTTTTCCGTCGGCCCACAGCCGGATATCGCCATGGCGACCGACGCTGCCAGCGAAAGCTGGACGTACTTGCTTCGTTTCATCGGGAGCTCCGTGCGCAATCAGTTCTGGGTAGGCGTCATGCAGGCGGCATTCAACATGCCGACGCTGATGGCCACGGCGGCCACGTAGATGCCCGCTGCGAGCTCGCCTCTCTTGATGCGCTCGGAAGTGCCTTTGAGCACGAGGCTGGTCAGCAGGAACGCCAACAGTTGGACGACGGCTGCGATCACCGCCCAGACGACGAAGTCGAGGATGCTGATCGAGTAGGCAATCACGTTGCTGGCCGGAATGGCGAAACCGACGATGGCGCCGCCCAGGGCGACTGCCGCGGAAACGTTGCCCGCCCGGATCAGTTCGAACTCCTTGTGCGGGGTGACGCGGGTGTAGATGAACTGGAACAGCGCGAACAGCACCGCCGCCCCCAGAATGTAGGTGACAAACCCGACTACGGCGGCTTTGTTCAGGGAGATGGAGAGAGCTTCTAGCATGGACTTCTTCCTTTTTTAGAGCGCATTCAAGTCGGTTGTGTACAGCGAAATGCCCAGCGACGTGCTCAGGCTGACGGTGCCTTCAGCGTCTTCTTCTACAGAGAACAGCAGAAACTCGCGTCGATCGGTCAGGCCTGTGTCACGGGCATATAGCATCGAACGGTGCTCGACGTTGTAGAAATCCTCGGGGTTTATCACGTGCTCGCTCATGGCCACCAATTCTGTCTGGCCTTCCTCGCTGCCCCACACGCGCGCGTATTCAACGCCATTGTGGGTATAAGTCGGCAACCCGATCGGACTCTGCGGCCCCGCCAGCCGACGCAGTTCAGCTTCGCTGCTGAGGGTGACGTAACTGAGGTAGTTGAACAGGATCACAGACTCGACCTGCCCGGCGATGTCGCCCGTGGTGTGCACCTGCAACCAGTAATCTTCGTCGTTCATGTAATAGCGCGACAGCCAGGTCGACTGCCCGAGGTCAACGGTGCCGTTACTCCAGACTTCCTGGGAGCCGGGGATAACCACCGTGGTTTTCCCGTCGAGCAACAACTTCAGGGTCGCGTCGAATATCACGCCTTTGCCCGGTGCCAGGCCCAGCGGCCCGGTGGTCGGCAGGGGTTCGGCGGCGGCGCCTTTCGAGTGTGTATTCGCTTGCGGGGCCTCAAGCCCCATCAACTGTTTAAACCATCCCATTGGAGATTTCCTTGAGGCGGGTGGAGGCGATGTAGAAGAGTTCGCCGCCTTCAACGCGCGTGGCGCTGGGCGGGTTGATCGACGGTTGCGACGCACCCTTGGCGCGATAGCCGATGAGGGTGGCGTTGTGGCGCTCTTTCATTTGGGTGTACAGATCGCCGAACGATGCCTCAAAGGCCTCGGGCAATTTCATCAGGTATTGGGTGGCACCCTGCCCCACGCACAGCAGCTCATTAATGACCACCGACGAGCCCGGATCCTGAGAGGCACGCACCAACATCTCGATGGCCATGCTTGACGTGCACTCCAGGCTGGGCGCGTAGGAGCTGGCCAGTGCGGCAATTTCACTTTCATTGAAGTGGGCGACGACATGCCCGACCGGACTCAATTGATTCACCGCCAGCACGGTGGCCAGCGTCAGATCGTCGGAGGGGGTTCGCACCAGTACACGCTCGGCGCCGGGCACACCGGCACGCAGCAATAACGCTGTGGAAGACAGGCTTTCACCACGGATGAACGCCGCTTTGCCCGGCATCGGGTTTTCTTCGAGGGTGCAATCGCAGATGACGATCAGGTTGTCGTTCGAGGTTTCGTCTTGAAGCAACAACTCGATGACCCGCTCACTGGACGCGCCCTCCCAGCCAATGAGCACGGTATGACCGACCTTGCCGGTGAAATCGCCTTTGCCCTTCATGCCTTTTCTCCATGCATCGATGACAGTGCTGGTGGTTTTGCCGATGGCTGCCGTGAGCAGCGCAATGCCCCCGAGCATGACCCAGGTTGCCACGAACACGCGCCCCGCCGAGGTCTGTGGCGCAAGGTCGCCATAGCCGACGGTCAGCGTAGTGGTGAGATAGAAGTAAACGAACGTGGCGGGCGCGGTGAGGTGTTGTTCGCCCAGAACCACCAGGCCCAGATAAGCCGTGCTCAGGTGTACACCCAAGGCAACGACCAGGCCTGCCCAGCCGAAACGGTGAAAGAGGGAGGAGGCGTACATGCGCAGCAAAAGAAAAATCGACATTCCGTCCCTGACTCCCTGGGTACTTGATTCCCGATGACGCCATCGCCTCGACGTGTGGATGCTCAAGTGCGTTCAGCCGGCATTAAACCTGCTGCGTGGCTTGGAGAGAAGTACCTTGGCTGCAATAAATCCGGCGAATGCACCAAACAGATGCCCCTCGAAGGAAACACCCTGACGAGGCAGGAAGCCAAGGATCAGGCCGCCATACAGTACCGCTACGACAGCGGCCGTTATCAGGTTGCTCCAGCTCCTGTGGAACCAGGCGCGAGACAACAAATAGGCCCATAACCCGAATACCCAGCCGCTGGCCCCCACGTGTATGCCCGCAAAACCGAACAGCCAGACCAGCGAACCGCCCAGCAGGATAATGATCGCACTGACGGTAACGAAGCGATTGAGCCCTTCGATAATCACCAGGGTGCCCAGGATCAAAAAGGCAACCAGGTTCGCGCTCAGGTGGGCGAACGAGCCGTGCAAAAACGGTGAGGTGAGGATGCCCGGCAGCCCCTGCAGCGTTCTCGGGATCAGGCCGAACGCCATGAGGCTGTAACCGGTCGCCACATTGAGCAGTTGCAGCACGACCATGAAGAAGGCCAAGCCTGCGATTGTCTTGAAACCCTTCAGGGCATCCATCCTGACCTCGACGTAAAAAAAGAAGGGCAGACACTGCCCTTCCTGCGGCGACGTTGCTTACTCGGCCGACTTTTGCTTCAGACGCTCCAGAATCGCATTGGCGCTGCCTTCGTTCGGCGTGATGCCGGCGTCGCGCAGCTTGCGTTCCAGGTCGGTCCCCGTGGACGCCTCAACCAGCTCATCCTGGGCTTGCAGTTCAGCAGCGCGTTGCTGCTGCTTGGCCTGCAAACGATTCAGCGTACCGACGGCGGTTTCCAGCTTGCCGTTGGCACCACCGCTGGCAATGGAGGCGCTGACCTGGGCCTTCTGTACGCTGTCGCGCGCCTTGGCCATATCCACTTGCTGGCGCAGGCTTTTGATACGGCTTTCGGCCTTGGTGATGTCCTTGCGCATGCTTTCCGCATAGCCACCGAACTCGGTGGCTTGCTTATGCTCGACATCCCGCTCGTTGGTCAGGCTCGAAATGGCTTCGGCCACTTCCAGGGCGAGGTCTTCACGATTGGCCTGCAGGGCAGCCACCGCCTTGGACTCCAGGTCCTTGATCTTGGCGTCGTACTCATTGACGCGATCAGTCGCCAATTTGTGCTTGGCCATGATGCTGACCAGCTCACGCTTGGCGTTGGCCAGCGCGGTGTCGGCATCGCGAATTTCCTGATCGAGGATGCGCAGGGCCTGTTGGTCGACGATCGATTCGCCGACTTCGTTGGCACCGCCACGCAGCGCGGTGAACAATTTGCTCCAGATGGACTGAGTCATTGGATACTCCCGAATAATTAATTGAAGAAACGTTCGAAGGCTTCGCTGGCGCGCTGCACGTTGTCGACCAGGGTTTTCACCTCGGTGACGATATTGGTCAGGCTGGAGTCGGAGCTCAACGCACCGAACATGTTGTAGACAACTTGCCCGTTAGGCATGGACTCGATACCGATGGAGGACAGCGGGAACATTTCCCGGCTGCGCAACACCGCGTCATTGAATTTAGCGACATCGTTGATGGACTCGACATCGACCAGGACGGTGTCAACGATGATCTGCTCGCCCACCACCGCGATGTAAATCGGCAAGCCACCGAAGTCGTTCATTTCCAGCTTGATGCTGGACTCGGAGCCTTGAACGAGAGAAAGCGTAATGTCCTGGGACACCACGTCGTCCAGGGCCTGAAGAGCGGTGAAGAGGCGATCGATATTCCAGTTGGTACCTGCGCTCATGAAATTCTCCGACATGAATGAGCCAGCCAGAATCGGCTGGCGAAGCTGTTTCTCCATCTGCTTGAGCAGGCTTCGGTTTTCGGGAAGCACCCAAGTCTCGTGTTTCACGTAGCCGGCGGCCGCCAGGCCTGCACGCATCTGCTTCATGTAAAAGCTCGATGGCTTTTTGGCGGACGGCTTCAAGCGCTCTCCCTTGAGGCTTGCTGAATCGGTATCGGGCCCTTTAGGCGGACTCGATGGAGAGCTGCTTTCCATGGTACTGACCTCGCGGTGAAAAACTCACGCGTGAGAAAATCTACAGGCATTTTTTGCCACACTCAATAGCTCACGCGTGAGATTTTTTGACTGGCTTTCCCGACCGCTAAAAAGATCAGTCCTACTGACAATTCATGAATTGTCGCCTTTGAGTTGACGGTATTACCCATTCCAGCCGATTTATCCCCCAGCACCCACCCATTAATCTGCGCCCATGTTGAACGCAACGCCCAACCAACCTAAACAAAAAAGGATTCAACCATGAGCACTCCAACCTACAACCGCTTGAACAAAGACGACGCCGTAGTTCTGCTGGTCGACCACCAGACCGGCCTCATCTCCCTGGTCCAGGACTTCTCGCCCAACGAGTTCAAGAACAACGTGCTGGCCCTGGCCGACCTGGCGAAGTTCTTCAACCTGCCGACCATCCTCACCACCAGCTTCGAACAAGGCCCCAACGGCCCGCTGGTACCTGAGTTGAAAGAGATGTTCCCGGACGCGCCCTACATCGCCCGCCCAGGCCAGATCAATGCCTGGGACAACGAAGACTTCGTCAAGGCGATCAAGGCCACAGGCCGCAAGCAGATCATCATTGCCGGCGTGGTCACGGATGTGTGCGTAGCGTTCCCGACCCTGTCGGCGCTGGCGGAAGGGTTTGAGGTGTTTGTGGTGACCGATGCCTCTGGCACGTTCAACACCACCGTGCAGCAGGCGGCGTGGAGCCGGATGACCCAGGCCGGTGCGCAGTTGATGAACTGGTTCTCGGTGGCGTGTGAGCTGCACCGCGACTGGCGCAACGATATCGAAGGACTGGGCAATCTGTTGTCCCAGCGCATTCCTAACTATCGCAACTTGATGAATGGGTATGCGGCGCTGACGGCTCACCAGAAGTAAGTCAGCCGAGATTCGCGATAAGCCTGCTTTGAAAAGCAGGCTTTCGTTATTCAACCGAGCTTCCAACTTAAAGAACCACAGCGCACTGCTCTTCGATCAGCATGATCGCCATTTAAAGTAGCCCCCAACTGTGATTTGGGGCTGACTATTACGCGACCTTCGTAAGCCCTTTCTGATTTTCCCCGCCGTTCATCCAGCCGCTTTTTACTGCGGCAGACTCCGACGCCTTGCCCTCTGCCGAGACGTCACGGATGACCAACGCTTCCCACATTGCCTCTATCGAACATGAGCTGGATGGCTTTCATCAGAGCCTGGTGATTTATCGCCAGCAGATGGACGCCTGGTATTCGCGGGCGTTGGATTCGGTGAGCCATACGGCGGATATGCCGTCGTTGCTGGGGATGGATCGGGTGTTGCGCGTCGGTGACTCGCAGACAACCGTGAGCATGAGCGACCCGAACTTTATCGGCAGTGTCGCCGTGTGCCAGTTGGGCGGCGAGCTGAAGATAGAGAGCAAATTCGACTCGGTGTATGACGTGCCGATCGGCGGCATTCCGGTCGAGGTGATCGGGCTGGATGACGGCAGTTCCACGCGGGTCATGCTGGATGAACACGGCAAGGGCTCACACCACTGCGCCGCTGGCGGGCGCTATCAGGTGCGGGTACAGGGCGGTGTTTCCCAGGAGCAGGTTGACGCATTGTTCACCTCCTATGCCGGGCTGATGGCGGACCTGGAGTGGTGGCTTCGCGAACAGTGGCAAGGCTTCAAACCGCATTGGCAGCAGTCCACGGCCAGTGCGATTGGCAGCGGCGTGCTGGCGGGCAGTTGGGCCGCGATCCGGGACGTGTGGGACAGCATCAAGCTGGTGCAGGCGATTCTTGAAAACCCGTTGAAGTACGTCGAACAGCTGGGAGCCGAAGCGACCAAGCTGGCACAAATCGCCACCGATGCGCCCAAGGTCATGGAACAGGCGATGTTGCTCGCCAGTGATGAAGCGGCGCTGTTCCTGCTGGTGCGCACGGCGATGATCTGGTTGGACGCATTGCCGCCCAGTGAGATTGCGCAAGTGGCCGCTGGGTTGGTGGTGTCGCTGCTGATTGACCTGGTGATTGGCGCGGTGCTGACCATCGCACTGCCGGCGGCGGCTGTGGCGTATTTGAGCCTGCGGCTGGCCAGGTATGGCGCGCAGATTGTTAAGGCGGCTGTTGGTTTTGTTCAGAGCGTGCTGGCGATTCTGACGAAGTTCATGCAGGCGGTGGATCGCTACAAGGCGGTGGCGGTTCGCGGTGTGGTCGGCGGGGTGAAGCAAGGCACGCTTCAGATGCGCTGGCGGGCGCGGCAGAACACGGTGCTGAAGCAAAAAGAGCCTGTGGATGATGTGCCTGTTGTATCGACGAATCCGAAGGGCGATGCGGCGGCCTCTTCGGATAAGACGGTCACCAACGGCTGCCCCGTGTCGATGGTTACCGGGGAGGAACTGCTGACCCTGACCGATGGCACGTTGGACGGGATTTTGCCGTTTGAGTGGACACGGTTGTATCGCACCAG
>NZ_JANUEN010000011.1:0-240567 GCF_024809815.1 Pseudomonas sp. BIGb0381 | reverse complement strand
CTCCGCTTTCGACCGAGAAGATCGAATCGTTAATAGCGCCAAACAACACGACTCTATCAACGCCTTCTGGGCTTCGATGAACTGAAGCAACTCGCCGTCTAATCCTGCATAACTCTTTGTTTACCAAGGAGTTTTACGTTTCGACTGCGCCGGAAGTGGGGCGAATTATAGACTTCTAGGATCTGCCGTCAACCTTCTTTTTCATCTTTCTGTCATATAAGTCAAAAACGCAAAAGCCGGCCCCAAGGGGCCGGCTTTCTGCTTACTGAGGCTTACAAGCTAGGGAAAGCGAATTGCGACGCTTCATGGCTGGCCCGCTGCGGCCAACGCTGGGTGATCGCCTTACGACGGGTGTAGAAACGCACCCCATCCGGCCCATAGGCGTGCAAGTCGCCAAACAACGAACGCTTCCAGCCACCAAAGCTGTGATAAGCCACCGGCACAGGCAATGGGACATTCACACCGACCATACCCACTTCAATTTCGTCACAGAACAGGCGCGCCGCTTCACCGTCACGGGTGAAGATGCACGTACCGTTGCCATACTCGTGATCGTTGATCAGTTGCATCGCCGCTTCCAGGCTGCTCACCCGGACCACGCACAATACCGGCCCGAAGATCTCTTCCTTATAGATGCGCATCTCAGGCGTCACACGGTCAAACAGACTACCTCCCAGGAAGAAGCCGTCTTCATTCCCGGCAATACTCAGTCCACGACCATCAACCACCAACTCCGCACCAGACGCAACACCGTCTTCTATATAGCCGCTGACCTTATCCCGCGCCTGGCCCGTCACCAGTGGCCCCATATCCAGTCCACATGTCGTGCCCGCACCGATCTTCAGCGCCTTGATCTGTGGCACCAGCTTGGCGATCAACGCATCCGCCACCTGATCACCTACGCACACCGCCACCGAGATCGCCATGCAGCGCTCGCCACAGGAACCATAGGCCGCGCCCATCAAAGCACTGACCGCGTTATCCAGGTCTGCATCCGGCATCAGCACAGCATGGTTCTTCGCCCCACCCAGTGCCTGTACGCGCTTACCGCGTTTGGTCGCTTCGGAATATATGTACTCGGCAATCGGCGTCGACCCCACAAAACTCAGCGCCTTGACTTCCGGCGCCTCGATCAACGCATCCACCGCGCCCTTGTCGCCGTGCACAACACTCAACACACCTTTAGGCAGACCGGCTTCCTGCAGCAGTTGCGCGATCAACAACGTCGAACTCGGATCACGCTCCGAAGGCTTGAGGATGAAGCAGTTACCGCAAACAATCGCCAGCGGATACATCCACAGCGGCACCATCGCCGGGAAGTTGAACGGGGTAATACCGGCCACTACGCCCAAAGGCTGGAAGTCCGACCAGGCATCAATGTTCGGCCCGACATTGCGGCTGTACTCGCCCTTGAGAATCTCCGGCGCCGAGCACGCATACTCAACGTTCTCGATCCCGCGCTTCAGTTCGCCAGCGGCATCTTCCAGCGTCTTGCCATGCTCCTCGCTGATCAGCTGCGAAATACGTGCTTCGTTCTGCTCCAGCAATTGCTTGAACCGGAACATGACCTGCGCGCGCTTGGCCGCCGGCGTGTTACGCCAAGCCGGAAAGGCCGCCTTGGCCGAGTCGATAGCACGTTGAATGGTTTCGCGGCTGGCCAGTGGCACTTGGTGAATCACCTGGCCCGTGGACGGGTTATACACATCGGCAGTACGGCCGGACTCACTGACCAACTCACCGTTGATCAAATGCTGGATAAGACTCATGCAGGGCTCCTGAAAAGTTGTTCTATATAGAAGGAGAAATCAGTCGATCTTGTTCAGCACTTCGCCGACCGCATCGAACAGGCGATCCAGGTCCTGCGGCTTGCTGTTGAAGGTTGGCCCGAACTGCAGGGTGTCACCGCCAAAGCGCACATAGAAGCCCGCTTTCCACAGAGCCATGCCGGCCTCGAATGGACGCACGATGGCATCACCGTCACGTGGGGCAATCTGGATCGCACCGGCCAGGCCGTAGTTACGGATGTCGATCACGTTCTTGCTGCCCTTCAAACCGTGCAGCGCATTCTCAAAGTGCGGCGCGACTTCGGCCACGCTCTGCACCAGGTTTTCCTTCTGCAACAGGTCCAATGCCGCCAGGCCCGCCGCGCAGGCAACCGGGTGCGCCGAATAGGTGTAACCGTGGGGGAACTCCACCGCGTATTCCGGCGTGGCCTGGTTCATGAAGGTCTGATAAATCTCGCTGCTGGCAATCACCGCCCCCATTGGGATCGCACCGTTGGTGACTTGCTTGGCGATGCACATCAGGTCCGGGGTCACGCCGAAGCTGTCAGCGCCGAACATCGAGCCGGTACGACCGAAGCCGGTGATCACTTCGTCGAACACCAGCAGAATGTTGTGCTGGTCGCAGATCTCACGCAGGCGCTTGAGGTAACCCTGCGGCGGCACCAGCACGCCAGCGGAGCCGGCCATCGGTTCGACAAACACAGCGGCGATGTTCGACGCGTCGTGCAGTTCGATCAGCTTGAGCAACTCATCAGCCAAGGCGATACCGCCCTGCTCCGGCATGCCGCGAGAGAAAGCATTGCTCGCCAGCAAGGTGTGAGGCAGATGGTCAACGTCCATCATCGCCTGACCAA
Organism: Pseudomonas sp. BIGb0381; assembly: GCF_024809815.1. Taxonomy (NCBI): domain Bacteria; kingdom Pseudomonadati; phylum Pseudomonadota; class Gammaproteobacteria; order Pseudomonadales; family Pseudomonadaceae; genus Pseudomonas; species Pseudomonas sp. BIGb0381. Next base: position 237,929 of record NZ_JANUEN010000011.1, on the reverse strand, counting down.
ACATCTTACGGTTGCCGTTGACGCCGCCCAGGCTGGTACCCGCGATGTTCACACCGTGATAACCACGGGCGCGGCCGATCATCTTGGTCTTGGTGGCTTGGCCCTTCAGGCGCCAGTAGGCACGCACCATCTTCACCGCAGTATCGGCGCACTCGGAACCGGAGTCGGTGAAAAACACGTGATTCAGGTTGCCTGGGGTCAAATCGGTGATCTTTTCCGCCAGTTGGAAAGACAATGGATGGCCGTACTGGAAGCCTGGGGAGTAGTCAAGCGTGCCCAGTTGCTTGGCGACCGCCTCCTGGATTTCCTTGCGCGTATGCCCGGCGCCACAGGTCCACAGGCCCGACAACGAGTCGTACACCTTGCGCCCCTTGTCATCGGTCAACCAGCTGCCTTCGGCGGCTACGATCAGACGCGGGTCACGCTGAAAGTTACGGTTGGCGGTGTAAGGCATCCAGTGAGCGTCCAACTTCAATTGGCTGGCCAGGGACGATGGGGCGTTTTCGGGCATGTTCATCAGCAAAACCTCGCAGGGCAACAGGCAGCGTCGGGATTGAAAAAGCGTTGTTGCAGCTAAATTGCCACGGGCATAAAGTCGGTGAAATCCAACTCTTCTAACCTTCAGTCAGGGCTTCACTAAACTATGAGCAGCCGTCGACCCGATCCCCTGGCCCAAGTCAGCGACTTCGATATCCGCCTGTTGCGCATCTTTCGCAGCGTAGTGGAGTGCGGCGGCTTCTCGGCGGCGGAAACTGTGCTCGGTATCGGCCGCTCCGCCATCAGCCAGCAAATGAGCGATCTTGAGCAGCGGCTCGGATTAAGACTCTGCCAACGCGGCCGTGCCGGTTTCTCGCTGACCGAAGAAGGCCGCGAGGTCTACCAATCGGCCCTACAACTACTAAGCGCCCTGGAAAGTTTCCGCACCGAGGTCAACGGTCTGCACCAGCACTTGCGCGGCGAGTTGATCATCGGCCTCACCGACAACCTGGTCACCTTGCCCCACATGCGAATCACCTACGCCCTGGCACAGCTAAAGGAGCGTGGACCGGACGTACAAATCCAGATCCGCATGATCGCCCCCAATGAAGTCGAACAAGGCGTACTCGACGGCCGCCTGCATGTCGGTGTGGTGCCCCAGGCCAGCGCCCTGTCCGGCCTGGAATACCAGGCGCTGTACAGCGAACGCTCACTGCTTTACTGCGCGGTTGGCCACCCCCTGTTTTATGCCGACGACAAGCAACTGGGCGACGAGCGCATCGACGCCCAGGACGCCATCGCCCCCACCTTCCGCCTGCCCGCCGAGATCCAGGCCCATTACCAGGCACTCAACTGCACCGCCAGCGCCTCGGACCGCGAAGGCATGGCATTCCTGATTCTCACCGGTCGCTACATCGGTTACTTGCCCGACCACTACGCGAGCCTATGGGTGCAACAAGGCCGACTGCGCGCGCTGAAACCGGCTACGCGCTTTTACGATTTAAGCCTCGCATCGGTCACGCGCAAAGGCCGTCGCCCTCATTTGGTGCTGGAAAGCTTCCTGGAAAGCCTGGCGGCAACGCGCTAACTCGGGCCTTACGCAAAAAGCTGAGCACCTGGACAGCTTTTTGCAAGGACACCAGGACCTAGAACCGTCCGCCTCGAGTTTGCTTGCCATGCCACCAGAATCCTCCAGCCCCAGTGACCTGATCTACGGTCTCAATGACCGCCCCAAACCCGCCCCTGCCTTGCTGGCCGCACTGCAACATGTGCTGGCCGCTTTTGTCGGCATCATCACGCCACCGCTGATCATCGGCTCCACCCTGGGCCTGACCGCACACTTGCCCTACCTGATCAGCATGGCGTTAATGGTGTCCGGCGTCGGCACATTCATTCAGGCCCGTAGGCCATTTGGGATCGGCGCCGGGATGATCTGCCTGCAAGGCACCAGCTTTGCGTTTCTGGGCGCAGTGCTGTCGGCCGGCTTTCTGGTCAAGCAACGCGGCGGCAGCCCGGAAGACATCATGGCGATGATCTTCGGCGTGTGCTTTTTCGGCGCAGCAGTGCAGGTCATTCTCAGCCGCTTTATTGGTCAACTGCGCCGAGTGATCACCCCGCTGGTGACCGGGATTGTCATTACCCTGATCGGCATCAGCCTGATCAAGGTCGGTATCACTGACCTGGGCGGCGGTTTCAACGCACCGGACTTCGGCGCACCGACCAACCTTGCCCTGGGCCTGTTCGTGGTGCTGACAATCATCTTGCTCAACCGCTCCAACACACCCTGGGTGCGCCTCTCGGCGATCATCATCGGTCTCGCCCTCGGCAGCCTCGCAGCCTGGTTCAGTGGCAAGCTGGTCCCCCAGGCACTGGGCGACTTGCCTTTAGTCAGCCTGCCGATCCCCTTTCGATTCGGCTTCAACTTCGACTGGAGCGCCTTCCTGCCGATCGCGCTGATTTATCTGATCAGCAGCATCGAAACCGTCGGCGACCTCACCGCCAACTGCATGATCGCGCGCCAGCCCATCAGCGGGGCTTCCTATATAAGCCGACTCAAAGGCGGCGTCCTCGGCGATGGCGTCAGTTGCATGATCGCCGCCACGTTCAGCGCCTTCCCCAACACCACCTTTGCCCAGAACAACGGCGTGATCCAACTGACCGGCGTGGCCAGCCGCTACGTCGGCCTGTACATCGGCGTGGTGCTGTTCTGCCTGGGTTTGTTCCCGTTGATCGGTGCCGTGCTGCAACAAATCCCCAAGCCCGTGTTGGGCGGCGCAACCCTGGTGATGTTCGGCAGTGTGGCCGCCGCCGGCGTACGCATCCTCGCCCAGGCACCCCTGGACCGTCGCAGCATGCTGATCATCGCCACCTCGTTCGGCGTCGGCCTGGGCATCGCCGCACAACCGAACCTGCTGCACCTGATGCCAACCCTGGTGCAGAACCTGTTCGACTCAGCCATCACCAGCGGCGGCCTGACCGCCATCGTGTTGTGCCTGTTACTGCCGGAATCCAAGGTGCCCGCTCCTGCCGCAAACCACGCGCAGGAAAGCGACACCCTGGAACCGCTTTGACGGTTTTATTGCATCGGGACTTGTCTGAGGCTTGAGGGTGGGTTATCTGTGCACACGTCGTCTCTATCGATCAGCACGGAAACCTCCATGAGCCTCGAAGTTCCTGCCCACAGCAACCACGCCGGTAAGCCCGCCAGCCGCATCCGGCAAAAGAACGAACAAGCGATTCTCCAGGCTGCTGAAGATGAGTTCGCGCGCCATGGCTACAAGGGCACCAGCATGAACACCATTGCTGCCAGCGCCGGGCTGCCCAAAGCCAACTTGCACTACTACTTCACGAACAAGCTGGGCCTGTATATCGCAGTGCTCAGCAATATCCTCGAACTGTGGGACAGCACCTTCAACACGCTGACCGCCGAGGACGACCCGGCCGTGGCCCTCTCCCGCTACATCCGCACCAAGATGGAGTTTTCGCGGCGCCAGCCCCAGGCCTCGCGGATTTTCGCCATGGAAATCATCAGCGGTGGCGAATGCCTGACAGAATACTTCAGCCAGGATTACCGCGCCTGGTTCAGTGGTCGGGCGGCGGTGTTCCAGGCCTGGATCGACGCCGGCAAGATGGACCCCATCGACCCCGTGCACCTGATCTTCCTGTTGTGGGGCAGCACTCAGCACTACGCCGACTTCGCCACCCAGATCTGCCGCGTCACCGGTCGCACCAAGCTGACCAAGCAAGATATGGATGACGCCGGCACCAACCTGATCCACATCATTCTCAAGGGCTGCGGCATCAAGCCGGCCCTCTAGACGAAGCTATTTATGTCTTTCACGCTCACCGGCCTTTGCGAGTTCCGCGAAGAAATTCGCAAAAGCCGCTTCATTACCCTGGCCGCACCGATCACCAGCCCGCAAGAAGCCCAGGCATTTTTCGAGCAGCACAGCGACCTCAACGCCACGCACAACTGCTGGGCCTGGAAGCTGGCCGATCAATACCGCAGCAGTGACGACGGCGAACCCGGCGGCACCGCAGGGCGGCCGATCCTGGCGGCCATCGAAGCCCAAGGTTTTGATCAGGTCGCAGTGCTAGTGATTCGCTGGTATGGCGGCATACAACTCGGTACCGGCGGCCTGGCCCGCGCTTATGGTGGCGGTGCGAACAAGTGCCTGCAAAATGCCGAGCGCATCGAACTGATCAGCCGCGTGCCGCTGAGTTGCGCCTGCGCTTTCTCCGAGTTGAACCTGGTCAAACTGCGCGTCGCCGAGTTGGGCGGGCTGGTGCTGGAAGAAACCTTCACCGCCAATGGCGTGGAGTTACAACTGGCCCTGGGCGAAGCCCACATCGGCACCCTGCAAACCCAGCTCGCCGACCTGAGCCGTGGGCGCATCCTGCTGCAACGCTGAAACTGCTAATGTTGTCCGCTGAACACCCTGAACCGCGACTTTTAAAGGAAGCCTTCATGCCTACGCCAAAAACCGCACTGATCATCGGCGCCTCACGCGGGCTGGGCCTTGGCCTGGTCAAGCAATTGCTCCAGGACGGCTGGGACGTGACCGCCACCGTGCGTGACCCGAACAAGGCCGATGCCCTGAAAGCCGTGGGCCCGGTGCAGATCGAGAAACTCGACATGGACGATCAGCAGGCCGTGATCGCCCTGAACCAACGCCTCAAGGACCGCACCTTCGACTTGTTGTTCGTCAACGCAGGCGTCAAGGGCCCCGCCAATCAAGAACCTGGCCATGCCACCCTGGCGGAAGTCGGCCAGCTGTTCTTCACTAACGCCGTGGCGCCGATCAACCTGGCCCAGCGCTTCGTCGGGCAGATCCGCAAGGACAGCGGCGTGCTGGCGTTCATGAGTTCGGTGCTGGGCAGCGTGACCATCCCCGACGGCTCGGACCTGGCGCTGTACAAGGCCAGCAAGGCCGCACTCAACTCCATGACCAACAGCTTCATTACCCAACTGGGCGATCACAAACTCACCGTGCTGTCGCTGCACCCTGGCTGGGTGAAGACCGACATGGGCGGCGAAAACGCGCACATTGATGTCGACACCAGCGTGCGCGGCCTGGTGGACCAAGTGAACGCCTACACCGGTAAGGGCGGCCATCACTTCGTGGACTACAAAGGCGACACCATCGCCTGGTAAGCCGCACAGGGTCGTTATCGAGCGATTGCCGTCGATAACGATCCACGCGTAGACTGCCCACCTCGCCCTCACCGGCGACCCTGGATCAGCAGACAGGGCATCACTGAGCTGGCAAACCTGAACCCATTATTCAGAGGAGCCGGCCAATGCCTGCGACCCGTATCTGGTTAAAAAACCCCCTCGCGATTTTCACCGCCAACGGCCTCGACGCCCGTGGCGGCCTGGTGCTGCAAGACGGTGTGATCACCGAAGTGCTGGCCCAAGGCCAAGAGCCCGCACAGCCCTGCGCCCAAGTGTTCGATGCGCGTGAGCATGTGTTACTGCCCGGGCTGATCAACACCCACCATCACTTCTATCAAACCCTGACCCGCGCCTGGGCGCCGGTAGTCAATCAGCCATTGTTTCCCTGGTTGAAAACCCTGTACCCGGTCTGGGCGCGACTGACTCCGGAAAAACTCGCCCTGGCGTCGAAGGTGGCACTCGCGGAGTTGCTGCTCTCGGGCTGCACCACGGCGGCAGACCACCACTATCTGTTCCCCGACGGCCTGGAAAACGCCATCGATGTGCAAGTCGACAGCGTGCGCGAGCTGGGCATGCGTGCCATGCTCACCCGCGGTTCCATGAGCCTGGGCGAAGCCGACGGCGGCCTGCCACCGCAACAGACGGTGCAACAGGGCCAGGTCATCCTCGACGACAGCCAGCGCCTGATCCGCGAATACCACCAGCGCGGCGACGGTGCGCACATCCAGATTGCCCTGGCACCCTGCTCACCGTTTTCCGTCACCCCGCAAATCATGCAGGCCAGCGCCGAACTGGCCAACAGCCTGGATGTGCGCCTGCACACCCACCTGGCCGAAACCCTCGACGAAGAAGATTTCTGCCTGCAGCGCTTCGGCCTGCGCACGGTGGATTACTTGGACAGCGTCGGCTGGCTCGGCCCGCGCACCTGGCTGGCCCATGGCATTCACTTCAACCCGGATGAAATTGCGCGCCTTGGCGCCGCCGGTACGGGTATCTGCCATTGCCCAAGTTCCAACATGCGCCTGGCCTCCGGCATCTGCCCGACCCTGGACCTGATCGCTGCCGGCGCGCCCATCGGCCTGGGTGTGGACGGTTCTGCCTCCAACGATGCGTCAAATATGATTCTTGAAACCCGCCAGGCCCTGTACATCCAGCGCCTGCGTTACGGCGCCGAAAAGATCACTCCCGAAGGCGTGCTGGGCTGGGCGACCAAAGGATCGGCGCAGCTACTGGGGCGTACGGATATTGGTGAACTGGCCGTAGGCAAACAGGCCGACCTGGCGCTGTTCAAACTGGATGAACTGCGCTTCTCCGGCAGCCATGATCCGATCTCCGCACTGCTGCTGTGCGGCGCGGATCGGGCGGACCGGGTGATGATCGGCGGCAAATGGCGGGTCATCGACGGGCAGGTGGAAGGCCTGGACCTGAAAGGCTTGATCGCCGATCACAGCCAGGCGGCGCGGCAGCTGATCGCCGGAACCTGAGTCAAACACCGGTCAAAATGTGGGAGAGGGCTTGCCCCCTCCCACATTGGAGTGCGCGGTGCTTACAAACCCAACAGCGACAACATGATAAAGGTCGCAAACAACACAAAATGGGTCATCCCCTCGATAGCATTGGTTTCGCCGTCGTTGAGGTTGATCGCGCTGACAATCAACGTGATCAACACCATCACCGTTTGCACCGGCGTCATCGCCATCTGGAACGGCTGGCCGGTGTAGAGCGCCATGGCTTCCATCACCGGCACCGTCAGGATCACCGTCGACAACGACGCGCCCAGGGCAATGTTCACCACCGACTGCATGCGGTTGGCCAGCGCAGCACGCAAGGCCGTCAGAATCTCCGGTGCCGCCGAAATAGCCGCCACCACGATCGCCGTGATCACCGGCGGTGCGCCCGTGCCTTCCAGGCCCAGGTCGAGGGTCTTGGACATCACCTCGGCCAGCGCACCAATCACAATCACACCGAACACCAGGGTACCGATGGAAAACGCCAGGTTCACCGGCGGCGACGCGTCTTCCTCAGGAAGTTTCTTGCGGCGCTTTTCCGGGTAGCTATAGCTGAAGAAATAACTGTGCGGCCCCACCTGCATGCGCAGGAACAAGGTGTAGAGCACCACCATCGCGCCGATGGTGAAGGCCGAGTAAATCTTCCAGTCGGCTTCGGGGATAAACTCCGGCACCACCATCGACACGCCCATGGCGGTCAGGATCATTACGCTGTAGGTACGTGCCGAATCATCATTGTAGGACTGTTCGCCATGCTTGATGCCGCCCATCAACGCTGCCAGACCGAGGATGCCGTTGATATCGAGCATCACCGCCGAATAAATGGTGTCGCGCACCAAGGTGGGTGACGGCTCGTTGCTCATCATGATCGCCAGGATCACCACCTCCACCAGCACGGCGGCGAGGGTCAGGATCATGGTGCCGTAGGGGTCGCCGACCTTTTCCGCGAGTTGCTCGGCGTGGTGGGCCACACGCATCGATGCCACCACGATAAAACCGATCAACACCACGCCGGCCAACAGCGCCACCATTTGCCCGCTGTGCAGCATCCAGTGCTCCAACGGGTAGGCGGCGATGGCGGCAATCAGCGCCAGCAACATGAATTTTTCTTGCTTGAGGGATGTGAGCATTCCGGGCCTTTTAGTACGGCAAATCAGTCATTGATGGGGTACAGACTGCGCCAAGCCGCTAACGTTTCGTTACACCTTAGTTCACACGGTCCTTGCGTGAACAAATCGAATACTCTCCTGCTGGTCAGGTTTTGCCGATTATTTCAGCCATGGCCTGTAGAATGCCGCCATTGCACCTGATGAGAATTTAGAAAATGTACGATTGGCTCAACGCCCTGCCCAAGGCTGAATTGCACCTGCACCTGGAGGGCTCGCTGGAGCCTGAGCTGCTGTTCGCCCTGGCTGAGCGCAACAAGATCGCGCTGCCGTGGAACGACGTCGAAACCCTGCGCAAGGCCTATGCCTTCAACAACCTGCAAGAGTTTCTCGACCTGTATTACAAGGGCGCCGATGTGCTGCGCACCTCCCAGGACTTCTACGACCTGACCTGGGCCTACCTGCTGCGCTGCAAAGCCCAGAACGTGATCCACACCGAACCCTTCTTCGACCCGCAAACCCACACCGACCGTGGAGTGCCGTTCGAAGTGGTGCTCAACGGCATCGCCGCCGCGCTTAAAGATGGCGAGCAGCAGTTGGGCATCACCAGCGGTTTGATCCTCAGCTTCCTGCGTCACCTGAGCGAAGCCGAAGCCGAGAAAACCCTCGACCAGGCACTGCCGTTCCGTGACGCGTTCGTGGCCGTGGGCCTGGACAGTTCGGAAATGGGTCATCCGCCGAGCAAGTTCCAGCGTGTGTTCGACCGTGCCCGACACGAAGGCTTCCTCACCGTCGCCCACGCCGGTGAAGAAGGTCCGCCCGAGTACATCTGGGAAGCCATCGACCTGCTGAAAATCCAGCGTATCGACCATGGCGTACGCGCCATCGAAGACGAGCGCCTGATGCAGCGCATCATCGACGAGCAGATCCCGTTGACCGTTTGCCCGCTGTCCAACACCAAGCTCTGCGTGTTCGACGACATGGCCCAGCACAACATCCTCGACATGCTCGAACGTGGCGTGAAGGTAACGGTGAACTCGGATGACCCGGCGTACTTCGGCGGCTATGTCACCGAAAACTTCCACGCGCTGTACACCTCGCTGGGCATGACCCAGGACCAGGCCAAACGCCTGGCGCAGAACAGCCTGGATGCGCGCCTGGTAAAACCCTGACTGCACGCAATGTCATCATCGCCAGGTCCATGGAATCGAAAAAATCCAGGGCGATGATGATAAGGAGTACGCGGCGGTAACCGTCGGCGCTAGGGTTGTTCGGACATGGCCAATCGGGCGATTTCTGCCAGCCCGTTATGGTTGAGCTGCACCGCCCGGGACTCGTTGACCAGGCTGATCCAGTTCGATTGCAGGAACAACTGCAACAGCCCCGCGCCCAGCGCGCCGCCCAGGTGCGGTTGCCGCTGGCTCCAATCGAAGCAGTCGCACACCAGTGGCGACGCCAGCGCCTGGGTGTAAATACCCAGGCCCGCCAAGTGCCGTGCGCCCTTGACCGTGACTTCAATGCGTTGTTCATGACGCTCGATCCACCCCGCCGCCAACATCCGCTCATACAGCTGCGCCGCCACTTCGCCGCCGAGGTGGCCCTGGCACAGCCGCGCATGTCGCAACAGTGGCGGCGCCACCAACACCGGCGGTGAAGCATGCGGTGCGCTACGTGCTGCGCTGGCCAGGGTCGTACTGGCCAAGGCATCGATGGCGACGCTGACATCGGCAGCCGCCACGCGGAACAGTCGCTTGCCACGCCCGCCCTCGGTACGCAGCAAGCCACTCCCCGTCAGTCGTGCCAGATGAGCATTGGCCGAGGCGGGTGACAGCCCGGCAAGCGTTGCCAATTCCTCCGAGGACTTGGCCGAGCCGTCCATCAGGGACCAGAGCATGGCGGTGCGTTTGGGCTCGGCGAGCAAGCTGGCGATCTGACTGATGCATGGTGCTTCTTCCATCGATTCACTCCCTATCGAATTATTTTTCTGATGCGGTGGGCGCCAAAGTATAGGTGCGTAAACCAGCGGTTCCGCGGTGTCTGACAGCGTGAGTAGGGACAGGAGCTGAGTGAAATTTCCTTGTCTGATGGAGGCTATTACGTCGTACACAATCGATCCGGCAATTGAGCGGTCAATATCGCACAGCGCGACACGAGCATTTCCCGCAGCAGGTTGATAGGTTTGCTCAACTGGGCCCGGTGGGCGCACAGCAAATTGAGCGGTGTGCGCTCGCCACGCAACTCAGGCAAGACCAGGCGCAAGCGCCCGGCCAGTACATCGGTGCTCACATCCAGCCAGGATTTGTAGGCAATGCCCACGCCCGCCACCGCCCAGCGGCGCACCACATCGGCATCATCGCTGAAGCGGTCGCCACTGACTGTGAGGCTGATTTCACGTTTGCCATCGTGAAAGGTCCAGTGGTCATGGACTCGGCTGCCAAGCATGTAAAGCAAGCAATTGTGCTGGGCCAATTGCTCCAGGTGTCGCGGCTCGCCATAACGCGCGAGGTAGCTGGGGGCTGCGCATAACACACGAACGTTGTGCGGCGCGACGGGCAGGGCGATCAGACTCGAGTCTTCGGGTTCGCCATAGCGCAGGGCAATGTCCACCGGCTGGCGGAACAGGTCGGCAATCCGATCACCCAACAGCAGGCGTACGGTGAGTTGCGGGTACTCGTACTGAAATTCGTCCAGCCAGGGCAGTAATTGGTTGCGGCCGAAATCCGAAGGGGCCGAGAGTTGCAATACCCCGCTGACATGGTCCTGACCACTGGCCAATAAGCGCCGTCCTTCGTCCAGGGAACTCAGCGCAGCGCGGGCATATTGCAGGAAGCCTTCACCTTCGGCGGTAAGGCGCAGGCTGCGGGTGGAGCGCGCCAGCAGACGCGCGCCCAATTGCTGTTCGATGCGCTTGAGCGCCGCACTGGCCACGGCGGGCGACAGGTCCATCACCCGCGCCGCCGCCGACAAACTGCCCAGGTCCGCCGCGCGTACAAACAACTGCAAATCGTCAAAACGCAGCATTCACCCACCCATTATCAAAATATTATTGAAACAGCGTGCTGTTTTAGCCGCTTTTATCTTGCAGGGAAATGGCCAATCATCTACCCATCCCGTTATCACGTGTCTGGAGTTGAATATGTCCACAGCCTTTAACGTCATCGCCACGCTGATCGCCAAACCTGGCCAACAGGCCACCTTGGAGCCGCTGCTGCGCGACTTGCTGGAACCCACGCGTCTTGAAGCCGGCTGCGAGCAATACGACCTGCACCAGGACCTGCAGCACCCTGAGACCTTCTACATGCTCGAACGCTGGAGCGATGACGCAGCACTGGCCGACCACGACCAGAGCGCGCATATCCAAAGTTTTCGCGCTAAAGCCGCTGATGTCATCGAACACTTCGAACTCAAGCGCCTGAAGTTTCTCGCCTGATCACCGCCTTTTTCCGGAGCCCCCATGAAAGCCATTGCCTACTACGCATCACTGCCGATCAACGATGAAAAATCCCTGCAAGACATCCAACTGCCGGAGCCCGTTGCCGGCCCCCGCGACTTGCTGGTGGAAGTCAAAGCCATCTCGGTCAACCCGGTGGACACCAAGGTGCGCCAGAACGTCGCCCCCGAAAACGGCGCGGCCAAAGTGCTGGGCTGGGACGTGGCCGGTGTGGTCAAGGCCGTCGGCAGCGAAGTGAGCCTGTTCAAAGTCGGCGACAAAGTGTTCTACGCTGGTTCCCTGATACGCCCAGGCGCTAACAGCGAACTGCACACCGTCGATGAGCGCATTGTCGGCCACATGCCCAAGAGCCTGGGCTTTGCCGAAGCCGCCGCGCTGCCGCTGACCGCCATCACCGCCTGGGAGCTGCTATTCGAACGCCTGCAAGTGCGTGAAGGTCAAGAGGCAGAAGGTCAGAGCCTGCTCATTGTCGGCGCCGCCGGTGGTGTGGGTTCGATCCTGACCCAACTGGCCAGCCAGCTCACCGCACTGACGGTGATCGGCACCGCCTCGCGCCCGGAAACCCAGGAATGGACCAAGGCACTCGGCGCCGACCTGGTGATCGACCACAGCCAACCGCTGAGCGAAGCGTTGAAACAAGCCGGCCACCCGCAGGTAACCCACGTCGCCAGCCTGACCCAAACCGAGCATCACCTGGACCAACTGGTCGAAGCGCTGCAACCCCAAGGCAAGCTGGCGCTGATCGACGACCCCAAGGCGCTGGACGTGAGCAAACTCAAGCGCAAGAGCCTGTCACTGCATTGGGAGTTCATGTACACGCGCTCGATGTTCGAGACGCCGGACATGATCGAGCAGCACAACCTGCTCAATCGCGTGGCCGAACTGATCGACGCCGGCACCTTGAAAACCACGCTGGGCGAGCACTTCGGTGTGATCAATGCGGCGAACCTGCGCCGTGCCCATGCGCTGCTGGAAAGCGGCAAGGCCAAGGGCAAGATCGTGCTGGAAGGGTTCTGAAGATAACGTCTGTCAGTGTCGTCCGTTATTCGTGTGAGTGATGGACGACACCACTAGTCAGAGAGTTGATCTTTGTCATATTTGTGAGCGTATTCGGGTTTATATTGGCCGCCTTTGCCACGATTCTTTTACGTGAGGAAGTCAGCAATGAAAATCCTGATAAAAGCGTTAGCAAAATCCCCAGGCAACAAATGGCAGGTTCGTCTCGACGGCGATGCATTCACCTTCCGCAGCGAGGCCGAGGCTCGCGCCTTTGCCGATACCCTGCAAGCCCGTATCCGGGCCCCCCACCGTTTCCCACTCAGCCAGCAACGCTCCGCCGCTGGCTGACCTGCATTTCAGCCCTGCGCCTGCGTGGCCCTTGCCCGTTGCAGGCGCTGGGTCAACATCGCAATCGTCACCGCCAACACCCCGCACAAGCTGATGACCATCGCCATCGGCATCGCCGTGCCGTCGTGCAGCACGCCCACCAACGAAGCCGCCCCTGCCGCCACACCAAACTGAATGCAACCGAGCAAGGCCGACGCACTGCCGGCCCGGGCGCCCTGCCCGCTCATGGCGCAGGCCGAGGTGTTGGGCAGAATGCAGCCCAGGCTGGCGATACAGATGAACAGCGGTACCAGCAACGGCCATAGCGCATCGGTGCGCAAGGCCGCGATGCCCAGCAGTGACAGCGCTGCCAGCAGATAAACCCACACCGTACGCGACAGCAGAAACGCCGGGCCACGTTTGGCCAGCAGCCGCGCGTTAACCTGTGCAACCAGGATGAAGCCGGCGGCGTTGGAGCCGAACAGCCAGCCGTAATGCTCAGCGGGCACGCCATAGAGTTTGATAAATACGAACGGGGAGCCGGCGATGTAGGCAAACATCCCGGCAATCGAAATGCCCCCGGTCAGGGCGTAACCGAGGTAGACCCGGTCTGACAACAGCGCACCATAGCGACGCAGCGACCCGGACAAGGGCTGACGCGGCTGATGGGCCGGAAAGGTCTCCGGCAAACCGACCGCCACGGCGATCGCCGCCATCACGCTGAAGATCGACAGCGCGAGGAAAATCGACTGCCAGCCCCACAACCCGACCATCACACCACCCGCCAATGGCGCCAGGATCGGCGCCAGGCCGGTCACCAGCATCAGTTGCGAGTACACCTTGGCCGAGCCCACCGCATCACATTTGTCACTGACCACTGCACGGGAAATCACCATGCCTGCGCAACCGCCCAGGGCCTGCACGAAGCGTGCGCCAATCAGCCACTCCAGGGAGGGCGCGTACGCGCAGGCAAAGGACGCCAGGGTAAACAGGGTCACGCCGCTGAGCAGCGGGCCGCGCCGACCGAAGCGGTCCGCCAGCGGGCCGTAGATCAACTGGCCGATGGCCAAGCCAGCGAAATACACCGCCAGGGTCAACTGGATATGTTTTTCGTCGGTCCCGAAGGCCGTCGCCATGGCAGGAAAGCCCGGCAGATAGAAGTCGATCGCCAACGGCGCGAAGGCGCTCAAGGCACCCAGAATCAGGATTATGCGAAGGTTCATCAGGCACCCAAGTGTGTCGGCAGCCCGACAGTTTAGCCGCGCTTGGGTGCATTGAATACGATAGCTCGCTAACTATTTGAATGGGTCAGGCCAGCTTGGCGGTGTAGCCCTCTTCGGTGATCAGGCTGATCACTTCATCGGCAGACAGACGGCTTTCGACGCCCACCTCTTTCGCCGCCAGGTCGACCTTCACGCTGGCCGCGGGGTCCTGGCTCTGCACCGCCTGGGTGACCGCCCGAACGCAATGGCCGCAGGTCATTCCTTCAACGCTGAATATTTGCATGACATGACTCCTTTGATGAGGTTGAACCCAGTCTCGACCTTGCCACGATGGCAAGGTCAAGTTCTGAAACTTTCGGCCGGGCTGGTATTACACCGCTCCGTCGGCCAAGCTTCACCCATCTTTGATTCAAACCACGGAGCATTCGCCATGCGCTGGTCGTTTTTTGGCCTTGTCGGCCTGATGAGCTTATCTGCCGCTGCGCCTCAGGCCCTCGCCGCAGAAGACTATGCGGTGCTGATCATTTCCCGCGAACGCCTGGAAGTACCGACTAATTGCGAAATCGGTCTGTACATCCAGGACCAGTTGGCCGGGCGCCTGTTCCAGGAACAGTCCACCTCGTTCAACCTGCCCGCCGGCAATGTGTCGCTGCGCCTGAAACTGCTGCCGGGCCAGTCACCGGGCTGCTTGCCTGGCCTGCTCGCACCGCCGGCGCAGAACATCACGCTCAAGGCCGGTGACGTACGCAAGCTGCGCATTGCCCAGGGGCCGGAAGGCATGTACCTCAAACCCGCCGCGCTGGAATACTGAAGGCGCTTGACCTTCCCCACAGGTCAAGGTTGATCCTAGGGGCAACTTCTCTGGAGGACTGCCCCATGAATGGACCCACCACCTTGGATCTGCCCATCGGCGGCATGACCTGCGCCAGCTGTGCCGGGCGTGTCGAGCGCGCACTGGGCAAAGTGCCGGGGGTGCAAAGCGTCAGCGTCAACCTGGCCAACGAGCGCGCGCACGTCGAAGTGCTGGGCCACATCGATCCGGCCGTGCTGATCGCCGCCGTCGACAAAGCCGGCTACACCGCCAGCCTGCCGCAAAGCGAAACCAAGACCGAAGCCGATCAGGCCCAACGCCTGCACCGCGAGCGCTGGTCGCTGGTGCTGGCGATTGTGCTGGCATTGCCTCTGGTTTTGCCGATGCTGGTACAACCCTTCGGCCTGCACTGGATGCTGCCGGCCTGGGTGCAATTCGCCCTGGCGACCCCTGTGCAATTCATCTTCGGTGCGCGCTTCTATATCGCGGCGTGGAAAGCCGTGCGTGCCGGTGCCGGCAATATGGACCTGCTGGTGGCCATCGGCACCAGCGCCGGTTACGGCTTGAGTCTCTATGAATGGCTGACCGCGCCCGTGGGCACCATGCCCCATCTGTACTTCGAAGCGTCGGCCGTGGTGATCGCCCTGGTGTTGCTCGGTAAATACCTGGAGAGTCGCGCCAAACGCCAGACCGCCAGCGCTATCCGCGCCCTTGAAGCCCTGCGCCCTGAACGCGCCATTCGTGTACAGGATGGCCGCGAGGACGATGTCGCCATCAGCGCGCTCAAGCTCGATGACCGGGTGCTGGTCAAACCCGGCGAGCGGTTCCCGGTGGACGGCGAAGTGGTAGAAGGCCAAAGCCATGCCGATGAAGCGCTGATCAGCGGCGAAAGCCTGCCGGTGCCGAAACAACCTGGCGACGCCGTGACCGGCGGCGCCATCAATGGCGAAGGCCGCCTGCTGGTGCGCACCACCGCACTCGGTGCCGAAAGCGTACTGGCACGCATCATCCGCCTGGTGGAAGACGCCCAGGCCGCCAAGGCACCGATCCAGAAGCTGGTGGATAAAGTCAGCCAGGTATTCGTGCCGACCGTGCTGGTGCTGGCGTTGATTACGCTGGTGGGGTGGTGGTTATACGGTGCGCCGCTGGAGACCGCGATCATCAACGCCGTGGCGGTGCTGGTGATCGCCTGCCCCTGCGCCCTCGGGCTGGCCACACCGACCGCCATCATGGCCGGCACCGGCGTCGCCGCACGCTACGGCATCCTGATCAAGGACGCCGAAGCGCTGGAGCGCGCCCATGAAGTGAGCACCGTGGTGTTCGACAAGACCGGCACCCTCACCTCCGGCACGCCAAAAATCGCCCACTTGGTCGCGGTGGATGGCAATGAAGCCTTGCTGCTGCAACAGGCCGGCGCGCTGCAACGCGGCAGCGAGCACCCGCTGGCCAAGGCCGTGCTGGATGCGTGCAGCGAGCAAGGGCTGACGGTGGCGGATGTAAGTGCCAGCCAATCCCTGACCGGGCGCGGCATTGCCGGTAGCCTCGACGGGCGCCAACTGGCGTTGGGAAATCGGCGCCTGCTGGAAGAAAGCGGCCTGGACGCGGGTGGGCTGGCCGACTCCGCCACTGCCTGGGAAGCCGAGGGCCGCACCTTGTCCTGGCTGATCGAGCAAGGCGCGCAACCGCGTGTGCTCGGGCTGTTTGCCTTTGGTGACACGCTCAAGCCTGGCGCGCTGGAAGCGGTGGCACAACTCAAGGCCCGACACATCAGCAGTCACTTGCTCACCGGCGACAATCGCGGCAGCGCCCGCGTCGTCGCCGAAGCGTTGGGCATCGACGACGTACACGCCGAAGTCCTGCCAGCCGATAAAGCCGCCACCGTCGCCGAACTGAAAAAAACCGGCGTGGTAGCCATGGTGGGCGACGGCATCAACGACGCGCCGGCCCTGGCCGCCGCCGATATCGGTATCGCCATGGGCGGCGGCACCGACGTGGCCATGCATGCCGCCGGTATCACCCTGATGCGCGGCGACCCACGCCTGGTCCCGGCCGCCCTGGAGATAAGCCGCAAGACCTACGCCAAAATCCGCCAGAACCTGTTCTGGGCCTTTGTGTATAACTTGATCGGCATTCCCCTGGCCGCGTTCGGCCTGCTCAACCCGGTGCTCGCGGGCGCGGCCATGGCCTTGTCCAGCGTCAGCGTCGTGAGCAATGCCTTGCTGTTGAAAACCTGGAAACCAAGCACTTGGAAACAGTCGGATTTGGAGGATCAACGCCCATGAACATCGGCCAAGCCGCCCGGCAAAGCGGGCTGAGCGCGAAGATGATTCGCTACTACGAATCCATCGGCCTGCTCAAAGCGGCCCATCGCACCGACAGCGGCTACCGCATCTACGGCGCCGATGACCTGCACACCCTGGCGTTTATCAAACGCTCGCGGGACCTGGGGTTTTCATTGGAAGAGGTCGGCAAACTGCTGACCCTGTGGCAGGACCGGCAGCGAGCCAGCGCCGATGTGAAAGCCTTGGCGCGCCAACATATCGATGAGCTGAACCAGAAGATTCTGGAGTTGGGGCAACTGCGCGATACGTTGCAGGACCTGGTCGAACACTGCCAGGGTGATCACCGGCCGGATTGTCCGATTCTCAAGGAGTTGGCGTCGGGAAGCTGCTGCGCGTGACGGAATCTATCTGAATGCATGCAAAACCAAATGTGGGAGGGGCGGTGCGACGATTCGACTTGCTCCCGATAGCGGTGTGTCAGTTACAGATATAGAGACTGACACACTGCCATCGGGAGCAAGTCGAATCGTCGCACCGCCCCTCCCACATTTTGATCTTCATGTACCCGAAGATCACTGCATCCAGGGCGGCGGTGGTGGTTCTTCCGACGCTTTGCTCGGTGGCGCATCATCTGCCGCCCGAACAGCCTGGCGCCGTTCTTCATCCAGCCGCGCCGCTTCGATCTCGCGGATCACACCGCCCACGTCCGCCAGCTCTTCCGGCTCGTCGAACTCGCCGGTCAATACACTGGCCGGGTGCAAGGTGCCGGCTTCGTAGAGCGCCCACATTTCCTTGGCGTACTTGGTCTTCTTCAACTCCGGGGCAAAACGCCCGAAGTAGGAAGCCATGTTGCCCACATCCCGCTCCAGCATGTTGAACGCGTGGTTGTTGCCCGCCGCATCCACCGCCTGGGGCAGGTCGATAATGACCGGACCGGTCGGCGTGAGCAGTACGTTGAACTCGGACAAGTCACCGTGCACCAGGCCGGTACACAGCATCAGCACGATCTGGGAAATCAGGAAGGCGTGGTATTCACGCGCCTGGTCCGGCTCCAAGGTCACGTCATTCAGGCGTGGCGCCGCATCGCCGTACTCGTCGGCCACCAGTTCCATCAACAACACGCCTTCGAGGAAGTCGTACGGCTTGGGCACGCGAACGCCCGCACCGGCCAGACGGAACAACGCCGCTACTTCGGCGTTCTGCCAGGCATCTTCGGTTTCTTTCTTGCCGAATTTCGAGCCCTTGGCCATGGCCCGGGCCTGCCGGCTGTTACGGACCTTACGGCCTTCCTGGTATTCAGACGCTTGACGAAAACTTCGTTTGTTCGCCTCCTTGTAAACCTTGGCGCAACGCAATTCATTGCCGCAGCGCACCACATAAACAGCTGCTTCTTTACCACTCATGAGTGGGCGCAGCACTTCGTCGACCAGACCGTCTTCGATCAGGGGTTCAATGCGTTTAGGAGTCTTCATCAGCTTTTATTGTGGGTCCTTTATTACCAAATACGCGTATGGCACTCGTTATACGGCAATCGGCTCGCCGGTGGGAGGGGCTACCGACCTCTGACCACTCAAGAATGCATCCAATATGCCAATTTCGGCGAATTCAACGTTCGATGATCGCCGTCACGCCCTGCCCGCCGGCGGCGCAGATCGAAATCAGCCCGCGCCCCTTGCCCGCCGCGTCGAGCAGCTTGGCCAGGTTGGCGACAATGCGCCCACCGGTGGCGGCAAACGGGTGACCGGCCGCCAGCGAACTGCCTTTGACGTTCAGGCGGCTGCGATCGATGGCCCCTAACGGTGCGTCCAGCCCGAGGCGCGTCTTGCAGTAATCCGCATCCTCCCACGCCTTGAGCGTGCACAACACCTGAGCAGCGAAGGCTTCATGAATTTCGTAGTAATCAAAGTCCTGCAGCGTCAGGCCATTCCTCGCCAGCAAACGTGGCACCGCATACACCGGCGCCATCAGCAGGCCTTCGGCGCCGTTGACGAAATCCACCGCCGCCGCCTCGCCATCGCGCAGGTAGGCCAGGATCGGCAAACCACGCGCCTGGGCCCACGCCTCGCTGCCCAACAGCACCAGGGATGCGCCGTCGGTGAGCGGTGTGGAATTGCCGGCCGTGAGCGTGCCTTTTTCGCTGCGTTCGAACGCAGGCTTGAGTGCGGCGAGTTTCTCCAGGCTCAGGTCGGGGCGCAGGTTGTTATCGCGGGTCAGGCCCAGAAACGGCGTGAGCAGATCGTTATGCCAGCCTTCGGCATAGGCAGCGGCCATTTTCTGGTGGCTCTCGAGGGCGAGTTGATCCTGCTCGACACGGGGAATCTGCCAGGTCTGGGCCATCAATTCGCAATGCTGGCCCATGGACAAACCGGTGCGCGGCTCGCCGTTACGCGGCAGCTCGGGCTTGAGGTGATGGGGGCGAAGTTGTAACAAGACTTTTAACTTATCCGCCATGGATTTACTGCGATTGGCTTGCAGCAGGATCTTGCGCAGCCCTTCATTCACGCCGATAGGGGCGTCGGAGGTGGTATCCACCCCACCGGCAATCCCGCATTCAATCTGGCCCAGGGCGATCTTGTTGGCCACCAGCAACGCCGCCTCGAGCCCGGTGCCGCACGCCTGCTGAATGTCATAGGCGGGGGTTTGCGGCGACAGGCGTGAACCGAGCACGCATTCACGGGTGAGGTTGAAGTCACGGGAATGCTTGAGCACCGCGCCGGCGGCCACCTCGCCCATGCGCAGGCCGTGCAGGTTGTAGCGTTCGATCAGGCCCTCCAAGGCCGCGGTCAGCATCGCCTGATTGCTTGCCGTGGCGTAAGGGCCATTGGAGCGGGCGAAGGGAATGCGGTTACCGCCAATGATCGCTACACGGCGCAATTGAGTCATGGAAAGCTCCCTGTCGGTTGTGGTCTGGATAACTGAGCCTAGTCGAACGACTGCTACCCTGGGATGGTCAACCGTTTGAACCCCAGCCTTCGGAGAGCGTTCCATGTCTGACCGTTATATCGACTTCGCCAACTCAAGCCTCGGCCATCGCCTGGTCGCCGCCCTTGGCCTGCCGTCACCGGTACGCCTGGAACGCTGGCAAGCCGGGCGCCTGCGTCCGGTGGAAGGTGCATTGCTGCTGGGAGGTGGCGCGCTGGCAAGCAACGTACAGGCGTTTGCCAACAAGTTCACCGACGCCATTTACACCTACGGCGCCGAGGCGTCGACGTGGATTCCCGGCCACGGCCCCAAGCTCAAGGCCGTGGTGTTCGATGCCAGCGACCTCCACCACACCGACCAGCTCAAGCAACTGCGTGAGTTTTTCCAACCGTTGCTGAAAAACCTGGATAACAGTGCCCACCTGGTGATTCTTGGCCGTGCACCCGAGAGTCGCAGCGACCCGTTCGCCGCCAGCGCCCAGCGCGCCCTTGAAGGTTTCAGCCGGTCCCTGGCCAAGGAGCTGCGCAACGGCGGCGTGTTGCAATTGCTCTACGTCGGCGACGGTGCCGAAGACCAACTGGAAGGCGCACTGCGCTTTTTCCTGTCACCGAAAAGCGCCTATATCTCCGGCCAGGTGATTCGCCTGAAGGCCTGTGCCACGCCCGTCGAAGACTGGACCCGCCCCCTCGCCGGGCGCAAGGCATTGGTCACCGGCGCAGCCCGTGGCATTGGCGCGTCCATCGCCGAAACCCTGGCCCGCGACGGCGCCGAAGTGATCCTGCTCGACGTGCCCCAGGCCAAGTCCGACCTCGAAGCCCTGGCCGCACGCCTGGGTGCGCGCACAATCGTGCTGGACATCTGCGCCGCAGACGCCGCCGGCCAGTTGATCGAACACCTGCCCGACGGCCTCGACATCCTGGTGCACAACGCCGGGATCACCCGTGACAAAACCCTGGCCAACATGACCCCGGAATACTGGGACGCGGTGCTGGCGGTCAATCTCAATGCCCCGCAAGTGCTGACCAAGGCACTCCTCGACAGCGGCACCCTGCACGACAACGCCCGCGTGGTGGTGCTGGCCTCCATCAGCGGCATCGCCGGCAACCGTGGGCAAACCAACTATGCCGCGAGCAAGGCCGGTTTGATCGGCCTGGTGCAGGCATGGGCGCCGTTATTGGAAGAACGCGGGATCAGTATCAACGCCGTAGCCCCAGGCTTTATCGAAACCCAGATGACCGCGCATATTCCATTTGCACTGCGTGAAGCCGGACGCCGCATGAGCTCGCTGGGCCAGGGCGGTTTGCCGCAGGACGTCGCCGAAGCCGTGGCCTGGCTGGGCCAGCCGGGGTCCGGTGCGGTCAGCGGCCAAGCGCTGCGGGTGTGTGGCCAAAGTCTGTTGGGAGCATGAGCATGGATTGGCAAACCTTAGGCAGTACGCCGTTTCTGCCGCCGTTGTATTGGCGAGCGGCGCTCAAGCGCAAGATCACCGGCAACACGCTGCCCGAGCAAGGGTTGCGCTGCCGGGTGAGCGTCGACCCCAAGCAGGTGGCGGCGTACCGCAAAGTCTGCGGGTTTACCGAGAGCCCCCTGCTGCCGGCAACTTATCCGCACATCCTCGCGTTCGGTCTGCAAATGCAGTTGCTCACCGACAAAAAGTTTCCCTTCCCGCTGCTGGGGTTGATTCACCTGAGCAACCGCATCCGCATCCATCGCCCGCTGGGCGGTGTCAGCGAATTGTCCATCGGCGTGCACACGCAGAACCTCAAGCCCCACCCAAAGGGCGCGACCTTTGAAGTGGTCACCACGGTTGAAGACTCTCTCGGCCTGCTGTGGGAAGCCGAGAGCCGTATGCTGTGCCGGGGTGTAAAGCTCGAAGGCGAAGCGACCGATGATGCCCGTCCCAGCCCCGCCGAGATCAGCGAATTGACTCGCTGGAAGGCCCCAGCCGATATCGGCCGCCGCTACGCGAGAGTATCCGGCGACTACAACCCGATCCACCTCAGCGCCCTGACCGCCAGACTGTTCGGCTTCCCCCAGGCCATCGCCCACGGACTGTGGAACAAGGCGCACACCCTCGCCGCCTTGGGCGAACACTTGCCGGCCGCCAATATCGAAATAGACGTCGAATTCAGGAAACCGGTGCGCCTGCCCAGTGAGGTGACATTGCTGGCCAGCGCCGCCGGTTCCAGCGGAGAGCTGTTATTGAAAGGGGCCGGCGATATTGAGCACATGGTAGGCACATGGCAACCGATAGCAGCGCTTGCCGCCCCTGAAGCGGGCGCGGACTGATTGTCAGCGTGGGGGATAGCTGGAGAGGATGCGGGTCACCGTCGTGCGGATCGCGTTATCACGATCCTGCGGGTTGGGCGTGCTGCTCATCATCTGTTCATCACTGCCGCGCCACACCAGCTTGCCGTCCTTGCCGTCAAGCAGGTCGATCTGGAGGGTCGCCACCTTGTAGGTGATGTTGCGTGTTTCGTTGTACATCGGTCCGCCCCAGTAGCCGTTCCACGGCCCGCCCCAGGCGCCGCCATAGTTGGTGGTGACTTGTTGCTGGCGGTCTTCGACGATCAGGTAGGCCTGCACGTTCAGGTCAGCCTTGGTACCTGCTGATGCCGGGCGCAGGCCGCGTTGATCAAGTTGTTCGCCCACCGCCTGGCGGACGCGTTGCTCGGTGAGGTCGCTCTTGATCCGCGGATCATCGGGGCGGTATTGCAGTGCCGGGTCTTTCCAGGCCCAGCTGCGGTAGGCGCCGAAGTCGCGGCTGGCATCAAAATCATGGTTAACCTGGCTGGTCTGGCAACCGCCCAGCAGCACAACAAAAGCTAGCGTAGCGATACGACGAAACATGGTTGATCTCCAACAAGCGACCGGGCTTTAGATGAGAATAGCTGTTAACTCGGAGGATACGCCGTCATCGCCTTTTGCACGGCCTGGCGCAACGCATCGGCGCGCTCGCTGAGGCTGCCTTGGCTGCCGGTTTCCGCGCTGGCACTCCACACCGGCTGGCCGCTGCGGGCGTCGAACAGGTTGACGCGCACCACCACCACTTGCACTTCATAGGTGCGCACGATCGGCACCGAGTTGTACATCCCGTAGCCCGGACCGTAGCGGTTATAGCCGCCGTATCCGTAGCCGTAATCGTCCTGGACTTGCTTGAGACGTTTCTCCAGGCGCACATCGGCGCTCACCAGCAGGTCCGCCGGGCGGTTGTCATGCAAGGGGCGCAGGCCGCGCTGATCGAGGGCGCCGCTGACCGCTTCGGCGACTTGCGCAGAATCCGCCCAGGCCGTGCCCGCCGGCAACTGGCCGTTGCGCCAGGCCCAATTGCGGTAGGCGCCATAGTCGCGCACCGGCGCCGGGTAGGCGCTTGCGTCGAAGGTCGTGGCCGCCTGCGCGGGCGCCGGCGGCATGGGCGCAGACGCCGCCACGTAAGGGTTAGGGCTGGAGCAGGCGCCCAGCCCGAGGGATAACAGGATCAAACAGAGACGACGCATTTCGACCTCCGCAGACTGGGCCGCTTATACCGGACGGCAGATCCAGTGCAAATAACGCCCAAGTCCGGCAAAGCTTGGGTGACGACGGTGAGCGAGTTCCATCTCGATAAGGTCCGGTAGGTTCGCGCGGGCCTGGAATTCCACCGGCATATAGTCGTGGAATACCCGCACGCCACTTTGGCTTTCGACCTGCCAAAGCCCTTCGAGTTGCGCCGCCAACTCGCGCGGGTCGAGGGGCTGTTGCGGGGTCAGGCTCTGCTTTTCGCCAGCCATGTCATTCTTGCGCATTTTGCGGAAGTGGCCTTTGAGCAGGTTGCGATAAATCAGCGCATCGCGGTTGTAGAACGCCAGCGACAACCAGCCACCGGGCAGCGTGAGCTGGTGCAGTACCGGCAGGATCGCGTGGGGTTCGGCCAGCCATTCCAGCACGGCATGGCACAGCACCAGGTCGTAGGGCTCGGTGATCTGGCCGAGCAGGTCCTGCCAGGGCGCATGGATGAAGGTGGCGCTCTGTCCGGCCTCGGCGAAGCGCTGGCGCGCGCCTTCGAGCATCGGCTCGGCGGGTTCGGCCAGGGTCACCTGATGGCCGCGCTCGGCCAGCCACAGCGACATATGCCCCAGGCCCGCGCCAATATCCAGCACGCGCAACGGCCGCTCCGGCAGGGCCTCAGCCAGGTCGGCCTGGAGCACCGCCAGGCGAATGGCACCTTTTGCGCCGCCGTAGATCTTCTCGGCGAAGCGCGTGGCCAGCTGGTCGAAATGCCGGTCACTCATGGGCAAACCGCCGCTCGCTGTCGGCCAGCTTGGCGCGCACCACCTCGTTCATGTCCAGGCCCAGCTCGCTGCACAGCAACAGCAGGTACAGCACGATATCCCCGACTTCCTGGCCGGCGTGGGCGAGTTTGTCGGCGGGCAACTGGCGGGACTGGTCTTCGCTGAGCCACTGGAATATTTCCACCAGTTCGGCCATTTCCACGCTGGCGGCCATGGCCAGGTTTTTCGGGCTGTGGAATTGCTTCCAGTTGTTGGTATCGCGGATGCGGTGCAGGCGTTCGGTGAGGTGTTCGAGGTTCATAGGGGGCTCCTGAAGGGGTATAGCTTCAGGGGGATGGAGAGTGAAGGCAAGTGAATAGCGGTGGTGTGCTCAGCGACGCCATCGGCGGCCCTAATCCACCACGCTGAATTCAAGCCTGGCGGTTTGACCGGCCTCATCCAACACACTGAGCTGATAGCGGCCCAAGCGTTCGAAGCTGGTGTTGATAAAGTCCTGGTTGGCGCTGTCGCCCAGTGGTGCGCCATTGAGGAACCACCAGCGCCGGCCGCTGCCGCCCAGGGCGGAGAGTTTCAGGCGCAGGGTCTGCTGGCTGGCGGCAGGCAGGCGCAGTTGGTCGCCTTCGCGCACGCCGACAATCGACAACGGCGAAGACGCCGCCAGCGCCGGTGGTGGGCAATCGGGGTCGGCAGCGGGAATCCGCGCTTCACGGCGCTCGACCCTCGGTAGCCACGGTTCCAGCGGTGCGGGCCACAGGGCGATGTTCCTGGGCACGGCGCCCGGACAATGAGCATCCACCCTCAAGCCCTTGGCGTTGACCCAGACACTTTCCATCAAACCGACGCTCAACGGTTGGTCCAGCGCCTGCAAGGTCGGTGGCGTGGTGTTGTCCAGGGTCCAGGCAAAGCGCTGGCGGCGGCAATTCGGATCGCTGCGATTCATGGGCTGGCCCAGCGGCCAACAGATCGCCGCCACGCCGACATTGGCCGGCACCGGTAAAACCTGCGCGCTGATGCCGCGCTGGCTGTCGCGATTGGTCAGCACGTCGTGCACCTGCAACATCAGCGGTGCCGCCGAGGCCAAACCGAACTGCCCGGGCACCGGCGTGCCGTCCGGGCGACCGATCCACACACCGATCAGATAGCGCGGCCCCACGCCAATCGCCCAGGCATCGCGAAAGCCGTAGCTGGTCCCGGTTTTCCAGGCCAGGACCGGGCGCTGCACCAGTTCGGCACGCGGGTCGCGATCAGGCCGCGCCTGGCCACTGAGGATGCGCCGCACAATCCACGCGGCCCCTGGCGACAGCAATGGCCGTTCCCTCAGCATGTCGTCTGGTTGCAATCGAATCGTTGCGCTCCTGCCGGCACGGGCGAAGGCACTGTAGCCGCTGACCAGATCTTCCAGCCGGCTGCCCGCACCACCGAGGATCAGCGCCAGATTGGGTTCGGCCAACGCCGGCAGGGCCAATGGCACGCCACCGATGCGCATCTGCGCGGCAAAGCGCTTCGGCCCGTAGGCTTCCAACAACTGCACCGCCGGCAGGTTCAGTGAACTGGACAGCGCCGTGCTCGCTGGCACTGCGCCGGTAAAGCCCATGGAGAAGTTGCCCGGCCGATAATCGCCATAACGCCGGGGCACGTCCTGCAACAGCGATTCGGAGTGAATCAGGCCCTCGTCCAGGGCCATGCCATACAGGAAGGGCTTCAAGGTGGAACCCGGCGAACGCAGCGCGCTGATCATGTCCACATGGCCAAAACGCTTGGCGTCGTTGATGTCCACAGACCCCAGATAAGCCCGCACGGCCATGCTTTCTTCTTCCACCACCAGGATCGCGGCAGAGGTGTGTTCCGGCAACCGCGCACGCCAGCCCAGCAACAGGTCTTCAAGACGGCGTTGCAGGGTGGCATCCAGCGTGGTGCGAATCAGCGGCGGGCTGTCGGGACGGTTCAGGCGGCGGGCGAGCAGCGGCGCCAGGCTGGGCTCCAGGCGCGGCGCGAGCAGCAATTGTTCTTCGAGGGCTTCATCCACCGCCGACTGCGGCCACACCTGGAACTCGGCGAGGCGGCGCAAGACTTTGTCGCGGGCTTCCTGGGCGCGCTGCGGGTGCCGATCCGGACGCAGGCGACTCGGCGCCTGGGGCAATACCGCGAGTAAGGCCGCTTCGGCGTGGGTCAGGTGTGCCGGGGACTTGCCCAGATACGCCCAACTGGCGGCCGCCACGCCCTGCAATGTGCCGCCAAACGGTGCGCGGTTCAGGTACAGGTTGAGAATCTGTTCCTTGGACAGGTGCCACTCCAACTGCGCCGTGCGCCACAGTTGGCGCAACTTGCCGTGGAAAGTACGCGAGTGCGGGTCGAGCAGGCGCGCCACCTGCATCGACAACGTACTGCCGCCCGACACCACCCGCGCGCCCGTCAGGTTCTGCCACGTCGCCCGCACCAGCGCCAACGGGTTAACACCGGGGTGCTGGTAGAACCAGCGGTCTTCGTAGGTGAGCAGTGCATCGAGGTAATACGGCGACACTTCGCTGGTTTGCACCGGGTAACGCCACACGCCGTTGGCATCGGCAAACCGCCACAACGGCGTGCCATCCTCGGCCAGCACTACCCGTGCCAGATCATCCTTGGGCAACGGCACGGGCCAGATGCGATCAGCCAGCCACAGCAGGGCGATCACCAGCAACAGGCTCGCGAGGGTCCAACGGGCAACTAAACGCAAATTCAAACGGGCAAACCTCTATGCTTGTAGGGAACTAGCCTGTTGCAATAACAACCAAAGGCACAGATACGCCCATCTTCTTATCAGGACACACATATGCAGGTAGAGAGCTTTTTCGAATGGTTGGGCCAGGCGCTCGGTTCCGTCATCCGCTTTATCGTCGACGGGCTCAGCGGATTGTTCGGAGCCTTGACCCACGCCGGCGGCAACTTTGTCGAAGGCCTGTCACGCACGTTGGGCATGGACACCTCGATCATCAGCATCCTCACCCTGATCGTCGGCCTGCTGTTTCTGTACTCGGCCGTACGCGCCTTCATGCGCGCTTCGATCATCTTCGGGGTGATCTGGCTGATACTTGGCCTGTGGCTGCTCAGTTGGGTCGTCCACTAAACCCAAGAATGCCCCTAATCCTGTGTGGGAGGGGGCTTGCTCCCGATAGCAGTGTTTCAGTCAATGCACCTGGCAACTGACCCACCGCTATCGGGAGCAAGCCCCCTCCCACATTAGTTTCGATTCCAAGTTGAGAGATCAGCGTCCTTTGATCACCAGGTCTGCCGGCGTCTCCCCCACTGCCTGCCAGTTCGGCCGGTACATCGACTCCACCTGCGGCGGTGGCACGCGGTAAGTACCCGGTGTCACGGCACGGGCCAGATACAGCAAGTGCGTGGTGCCGTCACCGTCAAGGTTGATGGCCGCTACGTAACGGTCATCACGAAACTCCTGATGCTTGAGCGCCGCGTTCTGCATCGACTCGCGCCACTCCTTCACCTGACTGCTGGCGTTTTCCAGGCTGGCCGCGCTTTGTGCCAGGTTCTGGTTTTCCAGCTCCAGGCCCGCAGGCAACAGGTCGACCACCAAGGCATCCGGCACGCGCTGCTTGGCGCTCACGGCAAGGTGCACCAGCACCAGGTCGCCGCTATTGAGGTTGCGCAGGTTCAGCGGTTGGCCATTCATGCCCAGGTATTCACGGCGGATGCTCAGGTTGTCGCCGCCCGGCGCCGGCGGCAGCTGTGGATAACCCGAGATTGTCAGTTGCTGGTACACCGGCGTATCCCCCTGATTGCTCAAGGCCAGGTCGCTGGACAGCAGCTTGCCTTCGAGCTCCAGGGTCGATTGCTGATTATTCAACTCATGCACACCGCCACTGCCGGTCAGGGACACCTGCCAGTCCGACTCCGGCTTGGCAAACCCGAGGCGCCCGGCCAGGAACAGCGAATTGCGCTCCTGGGTCGACAGGTACGGGCTGGCTGCCAATTGGTCCGACAGGGTAAACAAACGCTCCTCACGCTTGCCCTTGGCCAAGTCGTTTTCTTCCAGCAACGCCAGGATCATCGCCTGGTCGCGCAGCGGGCTGCCGTAGTCGGCCAGCCATTCCTTGGCGCTGCGTTGCGCCGCCAGGCCGGCCAGCAAGGCTTGATCCGCGCGCGGCTGGTCACCCATCTTCTGCAAGGCGATGGCCAGTTGCACCAACGGCAACCCGGAGCGCGCGTCACTGCGTCGCTCGAAAATACTGCGCAATGCGCCCAACGGCGCCTGCTGACTGCGCGCCAGCACCATGCCAGCGTAGGCCTGCACGGCAAAGCGCGTGTGGTCGGCGTTGTCGCTGTAGTCGACTTCGATCAGGTTGCGTTCCTGCACATAACGCAGCAGGCGCTCGCTGGCTTTCTTCAACGCTTCGGGCGGTACCGCGAAGCCCTGGTCACGGGCACGCAACAGGAAGTCGGTGACATAGGCCGTCAGCCAATATTCCTCTTCGCCATCCGCGCCCCACAAACCGAAGCTGCCGTTGTAGCGTTGCATGCCCAGCAGGCGCTCGATGCCCAGCTCAATCTTGCGTTTGCGCTCGGCATCCGGCTCACCCTTGATACTCAGGCGCTTGAGCAACGCATCGTCCGCATACAGCGATGGGTACAGACCACTGGCAGTCTGCTCCAGGCAACCATAGGGGTAGGCCTTGAGTGCCGAGATCTGCGCGCCGAGGTTCAGCGGTGGCCGGCTCGACAGGCTCAGCAGCGCCTCACGCCCAGAGGCATCGAACTGATCAAGTGTGCCCACTGGCAGGCTCCACGGCTCGCCTTTGAGTACTGCCCGGTAATGTTTGAGCAACGCGGGATACGCCGGGCGCACACCCAGGGTCCATTCGCGGCTGAACGGCGGGAGGTTCTCACCGGGCAGGTCCAGGCCATTGACGGTGACCTTCACCTTGCCTTGACCCAAGCCCCCCCAGGCTTTCACCGGGATACGCAGGGTGGTGCGCTGGCCTTGCTTGAGTTCGACGGTTTGAGCACCACCGTTGACCAACTCCAGCTGCCCTTCAGCACTCAATTGCACGTCGAGTTTCTGCGCCTTGCCCGACAGGTTGGACAGGTCCAGGGCCAACGTCGTCTGGTCACCGCCAGCGAGGAAGCGCGGCGCCGACAGCTCGGCGATCAGCGGTGCTGCGATCACGGTCTTGCCTTCGGCCATGCCGTAGCGGTCATCGCTCCAGGCCTGGGCCATCAGGCGCAGCTCGCCGTTGAAGTCGGGGATATTGACGCTGACTTCACCCTCGCCCTGCTCATTCAAGGTCACCGGCGCGCTTTGCAGGGCAACGATGGTCACGCTGGTGTCCGGGCGCTTGCCACCCTTGGCCAGCGCGGCGTCACCACCAAAAGCCAGGCTGGCCAGGCGGCCCTGCCCGGCTTCGATCAATTGGCCGTAGATGTCGAACTGGTCCACGCCGTAAGCCTTGCGACCGAACAGGCTGGAGTAAGGGTCGGGTGTCGGGTATTCGGTGATATTGAGGATGCCCACGTCCACCGCCGCCACCAGCACGTGCACCTGTTTCGGTACGCTGCCATCGGCATTCTTGGCGGCAATCTTCACCGTCAGCGGTTGTTTGGGACGCATTTTTTCCGGCGCGGTCAGGGTCACGCCAAGCTTGCGCTGGGTGCGATCCAGCGGCAGGTGCAGCAGGCCCACCGCGCGTTTCGGGGTGATATTGGCTTTGCGCTCACCTGGGCGAATCACCAGGGCGCTGACGTACAGGTCATGGCGCGACCATTTCGGGTCGAGCTTCACGGCAAAACTTTTGCCCTCGGCCGGCACGTCGATTTCCTGCCACCACAGCGGCCCTTCGGCGGATTCCACCAGCAGGTAACCTTTACCGGCAGCCGGCGGCGTGACCGTGACGTTGGCGGTGTCGCCGTCGCCATACGCGGGTTTATCCAGCGCCAGCTTGACCTGGTCGGGGCGCACGGCGCCGCCTTCGGTGTTGTCCTGGGCCTGGTAACCGGCCCAGAAACGCAGGCTGCTGACCAGCCCGGTCTGCGGGTCCTCGACCTCGACACGGTACGGGCCCCACTCCACCTGGAAGCTGACCTTGGCGGTATCGCCGGCCTTGATGTTCAGGGTCTGTTCGTCGAGGTTGAGGAATTTCTCGTTGTAGTGATAGCTCCAGCCATCGCTGTCCGAGTAATTCCAGTAGTAGTCACGGCGCTCGCGCACCAGGCGGACCTTGAGGTTTGGCGCGGCGAGTTTTTGCCCGTCCTGGTTGGTCAGCAGCACTTCGAATTCCGCCGGGCCATCGCCATTGGTTTCCTTGCCGTCAAACAGGCCGCGCAGGCCCGGCAATTGCTCGGCCGGCCAGATCGGCTGCACCAGGCGCCGGGTGATCGGCCGACCGCCGGACTCTTGCAGGCTGGCTTGCACGATCAGTTGCAGAGGGGATTTGGCGTCGGCCCATTTGCTTTCCAGGGTCAGTTCTTCCTGGCCCTTGGCGTCGAGTACGCTTTCGTCCAGCTCGAAGTCCTGGCTCAGTTCTTCTTCGGTGACGGAGCCGAATTGATAGCCCGGCAGCGACTTGACCGCTTCGCGCAACGGTCGCACATAGACTTGCCCGCTGACGCGGTTGCCCGACGCCGGCGCACCATAGAGGTAGCGACCATTGACCTTAATCACCGGGTTATCCGCCGGGCTCAATGCCGTGTCGCTGCCCTTGAGTTCCAGCGCCAGGCGCTCGGGCAGGAAGTCTTCGACAAGGAATTCATACAGCTGCGGCTTGCCATCACCCAGGTCGAACACCAACTGCCAGCGCCCGGTCGGGGCTTCACCGGCCAGTTGCAGTTGATATTGATAGAGGCCGGAGGCGTCGGCATCCCATACGAACTTGCGGCTCACCTGTTCATCCGGGCGACGCACTTCGACGCTCACCGGTTGCGGCTTGACGGCGTTGCCGTCCTTGTCGCGCAGCAGGGCGTTGAGCAACACGGTTTCGCCGGGGCGATACAGGTCGCGCGGGCCGAACACAAAGAACTGCAGGGGGTGCGAAGGTTGGCCGCCAATGTCGAACTCCGCCAGGTCAAGGGCGGCGCTGTCCAGGCGCAGCAAACTGGTCTGCTCGCCCTGTTTGGCCAATAACACCTGGGCCTTTTTCGGCAATGGCAGTTCAGCGTGACCGCCCTTCTCGGTCTTGCCCTGGCCCAACACACGGCCGTCGGCATCGAGCACTTCGAGGTCGACGCCATCCAATGCCTTGCCACCTTCCAGCGCCTGGGTAAACACATCCAGGCGATTGGCGTAGCGGTGCACCGACAGGCCAATATCGCTCAAGGTAAACAGCGTGGCCGGTTGCGAATAGTTGTAGGTGCCCGAGGCGCGCATCACCGCCAGGTACACACCCGGCTGTTGCAATTGCTTGAGGCCGGCGATCGGCAGCAACAGCGTTTCGCGGGTATTGCGCGCCGGGTTCAGGTCGAAACGGCCGCCGTAGACCAGGTCAGCCAGCGGCAGCAATTCGCGGGATTCATAACTTTGCAGGCTGGTATTGCGCCCCCACTGCGCCAGGAACGACGGCAGGGATTCGGGCTTGATCCGGAAGAATTCAACGTCGATCTTGTCGACGTTTAGCGCGATCACCGGCAGGCCTTCGGCCAGGCGCGTCGGCAACAGCGTGCCACGGCTGGCGAAGCCGACGGTGGCTTGCAGGTCGCGGGTCTCAAGGCGCGCGCTGTACTCGGCGGCGAGCGTGTTGGCGTTGACCGCCTTCACCCCGGCATCCACCGTCAGCACCAGTTTGCGCTGGGGCTCCAGGTGGCGCAGACGCAGTTCCATGAGGTTATCCGACAGCTCCCAGGCGCCGTCGACCTTGCCGGACTTGCTGTCGACCAGATGAAGTTTGTCGGCAAATTTCTGCTCCGGATCCAACGGAATGGAAAAGCTCACCGACAAGGTACTGGCCCCGTCCAGCTGCACCTCGGACACGTCCACCACACTCAGCTCACGCCCGGCATAACGCTGTTTCAGCGCCGCCACATCCACCGCCGCCTTGGCCGGTTTCGGCGCTGCCGCCACGGTGGGCGCAGGCGGTGCAGCCGGTTTATCGGAGGAATCGCAGGCGCTCAGCAGGGCCAGCGCGCAGGCCAGGAACAATCCTTTGTTAAGCATGGGGCACTCGTCGTCAGAGGGAACCGAGGGATGAACTATATATCAGCGTCGGCAAAGCCGATGTGGCGCTGGTCACATTGACCGACGGAGGGTGGTTTGGTTCTGGGCGTGTTTCGCGTTCCAGCCAAATCCCACGGACATTGGAGATTAATATGTGGGAGGGGCCCCATTCCACATTGACCCTGTTGCGGTGCCAATGGACGGTTACAATGCCGCTCCCCCAAGGATCCTGCATGTCCACCTTACTGACCGACTGGCGCGATCGCCCTACCCATCGCCGTGTATGGGCTCTGGCTGCACCGATGATTCTTTCGAACATCTCCGTGCCGTTGGTGGCACTGGTCGACAGCATGGTCATCGGCCACCTGCCCCACGCCCACCAACTGGGCGCCGTGGCCGTCGGCGCCAGCCTCTATACCTTCCTCGCCTGGGCCATGGGTTTTCTGCGCATGGGCTCCACCGGTTTCGCCGCCCAGGCCGCCGGGCGCAGTGATGGTGCGGCACTGCGGCAAATCCTGCTGCAAGGCCTGTTGCTGGCGCTGGG
Organism: Pseudomonas sp. BIGb0381; assembly: GCF_024809815.1. NCBI lineage: Bacteria > Pseudomonadati > Pseudomonadota > Gammaproteobacteria > Pseudomonadales > Pseudomonadaceae > Pseudomonas > Pseudomonas sp. BIGb0381. The sequence continues at coordinate 205,193 of NZ_JANUEN010000011.1, read as the reverse complement.
GTTGGCGATGCTGCTCGGCACCGTCGGCATTCCACTGAGCCATCTAGCCCTGGAGTGGATGCAGCCCTCCCCCGAACTCAACCAACTGACCCGCGAGTTCTTCCACACCCGCCTGTTCGGCCTGCCTGCCGCGCTGGCCAGTTATGCGCTGGTGGGCTGGTTCCTGGGCACGCAAAACGCCCGCGCGCCGCTGGCGATTCTATTGACCACCAACTTGGTGAATATTGCCCTCAACCTGTGGTTCGTCCTCGGGCTGGACTGGGGTGTGGTCGGCTCCGCCCGCGCGTCGGTGATCGCCGAATGGACCGGCGCCTTGCTCGGTCTGGCCCTCACGCGAAAAGCCCTGCGCGCCTACCCCGGGCATATCGCCTGGGCCGCGTTGAAGCTTTGGGAAAGCTGGCGCCCGTTGCTCGCGGTGAACCGCGACATTTTTATCCGCAGCCTGGCGTTGCAGTCGGTGTTTTTCATGATCACGGTACAAGGCGCACGCCTGGGCGATGCCACTGTGGCGGCCAATGCTCTATTGCTCAATGGCTTGTTACTGACCGCTCATGCGTTGGACGGTCTGGCCCACGCGGTCGAGGCCCTATGCGGCCATGCCATCGGCGCCCATGATCGCCAATCCTTACGCCGCTCCCTGGTGGTTGCCGGCGGCTGGTCATTGATCGCCAGCGTCGGCTTCGCCCTGCTCTTCACTGTCGCCGGCCACCTGTTTATCGCCATGCAGACCGATATCCCCAGCGTGCGCGAAACCGCCGATATCTACCTGCCATACCTGGCGGTACTGCCGTTGATTGCGGTGTGGAGTTATCTGTTGGATGGGTTGTTTATCGGCGCTACTCGGGCACGAGAGATGCGCGATGGAATGTTGCTGACGGTATTGCTGACGCTGCCCATCGCTTGGGCATTACAGGGGTTGGGTAACCACGGGCTGTGGATAACCTTCCTGCTGTTCATGGCAGTGCGCAGTCTGACGCTGTGGGCGATAGCCTGGCGTCTGAATCGGCAGGGGCTGTGGCTGGGAGTTAACTGAAGAAATGCAATCCTAATGTGGAAGGGGGCAAGCCCCCTTCCACATTTTTTACGAGGACAAGTAGGAAGAACGAGTCAAGCCAAGACGCAACGCGTCGAGGAACTGCGTACGCTCACTGGCACTGATCTTCGCGCTGGCGCACTTGTCACGGTAGTGAGTCATCAACTCCTCCGGCGACAAGTGCACATAGCGCAGCATGTCTTCGATGGTGTCGTGGGTCTCGATGCCGGCGCTGTACACCGAGCCGTCTTCGCGCTGATAGATGTTCACCGAGTCGGTGTCGCCGAACAGGTTGTGCATGTCGCCAAGGATTTCCTGATAGGCGCCAACCAGGAAGATACCCAGCAGGTAGTCTTCACCGTCGTTCAAGGCGTGGACCGGCAGGCTGGTCTCGATGCTCTGCTCGTCGACGTATTGCTTGATCTTGCCGTCGGAGTCGCAGGTCAGGTCTTGCAGCACCGCGCGGCGCAGCGGTTCTTCGTCGAGGCGGTGCAGCGGCAAAATCGGCAGGACCTGGCCGATGGCCCAGGTGTCCGGCAGGCTCTGGAACACGGAGAAGTTGCAGATGTACTTGTCGGCCAGCTTGTCGTTGAGTTCGTCCAGCACCTGGCGGTGCGAGCGCTGGCGGGCTTTGAGCGAGTTATGCAGGCGACGGCACACGGCGAAGTAGCACTGTTCGGCCAGGGCTTTCTCGGCCAGGGTCAGTTTGCCGTCGGCATACTGGGTGGCCACGTCGCTCATGTAGTGAGTGGCGCGCCAGTAGGTTTCGGTGACCATTTCGATGTCGGTCGGGCCGAGCAGGTCTACCAGCCATTGCACGGTTTCAGGCAGGCTTTCCTTGTTTTCGATGACCGGGATTTCGTCGTTGTGTTTCTCGACGTCGGTCACCTGCACCACCAGCATGGCGTGGTGGGCGGTCAGGGAGCGGCCGCTTTCGGAGAAGATATTCGGGTGCGGCAGGCTCTGCGCGTCGCAGAATTCCTTGAGCATGCCCACGACCACACCGGCGTAGTCGTCCATGTCGTAGTTGATCGAGCTGGCGTTACGCGAGTGAGTACCGTCGTAATCCACGCCCAGGCCGCCGCCCACGTCGATGTGGTCCACCGGCAGGCCGAGGTTGCGCAATTCGCCGTAGTAACGAATGGCTTCCTTGAACCCATGCTGGTAGTCGGCCAGGTTGGCGATCTGCGAACCCATGTGGAAGTGCAGCAGGCGGATGCCCTGGTCCAGGCCCGCCGCGCGGAAGCGCTCGACCACCGACAGCAGTTGCGCCGCCGACAAACCGAACTTGGACTTCTCGCCACCGGTGTCCGCCCACTTGCTCGACGCCAGGGACGACAGCCGCACACGCAGGCCCACCTGTGGCTTGACCTTGAGGCTGGCGGCCTCCTCGATCACCAGTTCAACTTCGGATTCTTTCTCGATCACGATAAATACGTTGTGGCCGAGCTTTTGGCCCATCAGCGCCAGGCGGATGAACTCGCGGTCTTTATAACCGTTGCAGACGATGGTGCCGCCCTTCGGCGCCAGGGCCAGTACGGCCAGCAGCTCAGGCTTGGAACCGGCTTCCAGGCCGATAGACACGTTCTGGGTGGCGATGATGTTTTCGATCACCGCTTCCTGCTGGTTCACTTTGATCGGGTACAGCGCGGTGTACTTGCTCTGGTATTCCAGGCGCTCGATGTTGGCGTCAAAGGCACCGGTCAACTGGCGGACACGGTCTTGCAGGATATCGGGGAAGCGCACCAGCAATGGCAACGACAGGCCGCTCTTGCGCAACTGGTCGACTTGTTCGTACAGGTCGACAGGCGTGCTGTTCGGGCCGTTCGGACGGACTTCAACGCGACCGGCATCATTGATCGCGAAATACCCGGCCCCCCAATGGCGAATCCCGTAAACACTGCGGCTGTCCGCAACTGTCCATTGGCTGCCATCGTCTTTGCGTGTGCGTCGTACGGACATCGAAGTCCCCTATAAATGAAGGCGAAGGCGCCGCCTCGCGTTCGAGGCTGGCGCAGTCTAAAGAATGAAAATGACGATTTGCCTGTAAGCAAGGTAGACCCCACTCGCAGGACAGAGTTTAGACACAGGTTGGGAAGAGGCTTTCAGCCGCCGGACTTCTTGGCCTTGTAACCGAGCTTGATCAGCTCGGCCAACAGCAGTTCGACGTGATCGCCCTGGATCTCGATAACCCCGTCTTTCAACGCGCCACCGGTGCCACAGCGCTTTTTCAGCGTGGTGGCCAATTCCTTGAGCGCGTCTTCAGCCAGGGGCACGCCGGTGATAGTGGTCACCGTCTTGCCGCCACGGCCTTTGCTTTCGCGGCGCACGCGGGCAATACCGTCGCCTTCAGGGATCAGGGTCTGTTTGCAGGTACACGAATCCACGGGCTGACGACAGTCCGGGCAGTGTCGACCTGCGTCGGTGGAAAATACCAGGCCGCCGAGGGCGGCGAAGGATGCGGCTTTTTTGGCCACCGGCAATCCTCTCGGGAGGACAAAGACTGATCGGCCTCCGCTAAGGGACGACCGACCGCGAAGCCCCACTCAGGCAGGGGCAGCGCTACCGAGCCGCCAAGGCGGTTCGGGTGAAAAGTCGCGCAGTGTAACGGCAAAAAGCCGACTTGCTAAGAGCCAAATGGCGCCAATTTGTGCAGCTTTAGCGACGTGAGGCCAGATAGCGCCGCAGCCCCTCTTGGGCGTCCGGGCAGTAAGGCTTTTGCTGCGCTTCCTGCAGGACCGTTTCAACGGGCAAAAAGCGCGCTTCCATGACTTCTTCAGGCTGCAGGCGCAGAGGCCCGTCCCAGGTCGCGGAATAGGATTTGCACCAGAGTCGGCTGTCGCCATCTTCGAAATAGAAATGGTCATGTTCGATCAATTCCACCCCGCCGACACCCAGTTCTTCTTCGAGCTCGCGGGCAGCCGACAACGCGTAGGATTCGCCCGCCGCGACCATCCCGCCCGCCGCCGTATCCCAGAAACCCGGGTACAGGGCCTTGCTCAGGGTGCGCCGATGCACACACAGCTCACCCTTGGAATTGAACAGGAAGATAAAGGTGCAGCGGCCGATCAGGCCGCGCTGGCGCAGGTCTGACCTGACGAGGTGGCCGAGCAGGTTGTCCTGCTCGTCGACCCAGCAGATCAGTTCGGCATCGGAGGCTACGCGGTGCGCAGCCTCCTTTTGAGTCGCGTCCATCATTAACCCTGGTTGAGCAGTTGACGCAAATCGATCACCGCCGCGTTGGCCCGGGAAATGTAGTTGGCCATGACCAGCGAATGGTTAGCCAACACGCCAAAGCCGCTGCCGTTGAGGATCATCGGACTCCATACCGGCTCTTGCGAAGCCTCCAGCTCACGAATGATCTGGCGCACGCTGACGGTGGCGTTTTTCTTGGCCAGCACGTCGGCAAAGTCGACTTCGATGGCACGCAACAGGTGGGACAGCGCCCAGGCCTGGCCACGGGCTTCGTAGAACACGTTATCGATCTGCATCCATGGGGTTTCCACCACTTCTTCGTCGACCTGCGGCACTTCACCCGGCGCCAGGGTTTCGGTTTTCAGTGCGGTGTTCAATTTGACCCGGCCCACGCTGGCCGACAGGCGTTGCGACAGCGAACCCAGGCGGGTGGCCACATCGCCCAGCCAGTTGTTCAGGTTGTCGGCGCGGGCATAGAACAAGGCGCCACGCTGATTCGGGTCGGACAGGCGCGCTTCATAGCGGTTCAGGGAGTTGATGCCTTCCTGGTACTCCGACTCACTGGAGGGCAGCACCCAGCTCTTGTTGTCGAAGTTGAAACGCGGCTCGGCCTTGGCCAGATCGGCGTCTTCGGCCGACTGCGACTGGGAGCGGGCGAAGTCTTTACGCAGGGCGCGGGTCAGGTCGCGCACCTGCACCAGCACGCCGTACTCCCAGCTCGGCATGTTGTCCATCCACAGGCCCGGCGGGAAACGGTCGTTGGAAATATAGCCACCGGGCTTGTTCAGCAACGTGCCGACCACGGTCTTGAGGGTTTCGACGGTGGTATAGCCCAACACCATCTGCTTGCCTTCCTTCTCGGCGGCAAGCTGCGCATTCTGCTGGACCGGGAACAGCGCCGGCTCTTCGCTCCAGTACCAGCCCAGGGCGCCGGTGACCAACAGATACAGGCCGAGCACGCTGAGCACGGCTCGGCTCATCAGCAAAGTACGAAAATAGCTGCGGTTGGCCGACTTGGGCTCAGGGGCAGGGCCTTTGGCACTGCCCGCACGGTTTTTCCAGTCCAGCATGGCGATATCCTTTCAATCACTTGAGTTCATGCACTTGAATTGAGGGCGTGCGTTCAAACACTCCGACCACAACCCTACCCCATCGTGCCCGCCCATGCGGGGCTTTTCACCAAACGTGCAGACGGGAAGCATTCGACTATAAAGGATGCACGCCTTTTAAGCTGCGCGACCATCAGGTCACCCACTGAATATCAGGGACACGCAGTTAATTGACATATGACACTCATCCCATTGAAAAGAGGTGCTAGCATAGAGCCATCAGTTCGACCTCAGCATGCACCCTAACTAGTAGTCAGGATATGACCGAGCCAGAAGACCCCAGCCGTGAGCGTCTCAAGCAGCATTTTGCCCAGCGGGTAATTCATCAGGCACGTCAAATTCTTGAGATCTGGCAGCGCCTGCAACGCAGCGAATGGTCAAGCGCCGACCTCTCCGAACTCAGCGAAGCCAACCTGCGCCTGCTGCGCTTTGCCGAGCGCTTCGAACAACCCGAGCACGGCCAGTTGGCGCGGCACATCGGTGACTCACTCAAGGCGGTGGACGAAAACCGCGGACGCTTGAGTAGCCACTTGATCACCGAACTCAACCGCTTGATGCAGCGCTTGTCCCGCACCGGCCTGCGCCAGGGCGACCAGTTGGAACAAACCTTCCTGCCGCCGATGCGCAAGCCGATCTACGTGATGCTGGCCGATCACGACCGCGCCGAGCGCCTGGCCAAGCAGCTGGAATTCTTTGGCATGAGCGCCCACTCCCTGGACAGCGTGGCGGCGTTTCGCACCTCGATGAGCGAGCGCCTGCCCTCAGTCATTGTCATGGACGTGGATTTCTGTGGCGCCGGTCTGGGCCTCAGGCTCGCGGCCGAGGCCCAGGAAGGCCTGGAGCATAAGCTGCCGCTGTTGTTTTTCAGCCTGCATGAAACCGACACCCCCACTCGCCTCGCCGCCGTGCGCGCCGGCGGCCAGGAATTCCTCACCGGCACGCTGGAAGCCTCCAGCCTGCTGGAAAAGATCGAAGTGCTGACCTGCGTCGCCCAGTACGAACCATACAAAGTGCTGATCATCGATGACTCGCGGGCCCAGGCGCTGCACACTGAGCGGTTGCTCAACAGTGCCGGCATCGTCACCCGTACCTTGATCGAGCCGATCCAGGCCATGGCCGAGCTGGCGGACTTCCAGCCCGACCTGATTATCCTCGACATGTACATGCCGGCCTGTACCGGCACCGAACTGGCCAAGGTCATTCGCCACAATGACCGTTACGTCAGTGTGCCGATCATCTACCTGTCGGCCGAAGACGACCTGGACAAGCAGCTGGACGCCATGAGCGAAGGCGGCGACGACTTTCTCACCAAACCGATCAAGCCGCGCCACCTGATCACCACGGTGCGCAACCGCGCCGCCCGTGCGCGTAACCTCAAGGCGCGGATGGTGCGCGACAGCCTGACCGGGCTGTACAACCACACCCATATCCTGCAATTGCTCGAAGACTGCAGCTTCCGCGCGCGCCGCGAGAACAAGCCGTTGAGCTTTGCCATGCTCGACATCGACCACTTCAAGCGGGTCAATGACAGCCACGGCCACCCCATGGGTGACCGCGTGATCAAGAGCCTGGCGCTGTTTCTCAAGCAACGCCTGCGCAAGACCGATTACATCGGCCGCTATGGCGGTGAAGAGTTCGCCATCGTGATGCCCGACACCGACCTGGAATCGGCCTGCAAGGTGCTGGATGAAATTCGTGGGCGCTTTGCCGAAATTCACTACCCGGCCCAGCCCCAGGACTTGTGGTGCACCTTCAGCGCCGGGGTGGTGGAGCTGTGCGACGACTCCGACAGCCTGATGATGGCCGCCCAGGCCGACGAGGCGCTGTACCGCGCCAAGCATGCCGGACGTAACCGCGTGCAAGCGGCGCGCACGCCAAGGCAAAGTGCCATCTTTTCACCAGAATCCAGTGATTCCGTCATAACCCTGTAATGAAAACGCAATAACTTCAGGCACTTACCTTTTGCCGTCGGTTGATATCCCGCATGCGCCTGAAGCTGCTGACCAATCTCAATACCCTCCTGCTGGTGGCCGTTTGCCTGGCGCTTGGAGCGACGCTGTGGTGGTCGCAACGGGCGCTGGAACGCCCTTATTTGCTGATGGAACGCTACCTCGGTCTGTCACAGACCTTTCAGAACCAGGCCGCGCGCAATATCGACGACTACCTGGCCAGCGGTGATGCATTGCGCTTGAGCAGCGCCAGCCAGAGCCTGGAAAGCCTGTTGCAGCACCTGGATGAACTGCCAGCCGACCTCGCGCAAAACCTGCGCCCCAGCCTCGCGGACCTGGATACCTTCAGCAAGACCGACCTGCTGGCGGCCGGTAAGTTGGCGGGCGACCCGCAAGCCTTGTTGCTGCAAGCAGAGCGGGAGCTGGGCGCCAATCTGGAGCAACTGAGCCAGTACGCAATGGGCGTCAACACCCCCGAAGCCGCGCGCTACCTGCCACCGCTGCTGGCCGCCTCGCAACACCTGGGCAAGCTGTCCCTGGCCCGCGGCAAACTGGTGAGCAGCGGTCGCGCGGAACTGGCGGACGATGTAGAGCGTGAAGTCGGCAATATGCGCAGCCAGGCAGATCTGCTCGAACAACTGCCACTGCTTGGGGTAAAAGCCAGCGCAGAATCCAACACCGATGATTTTTCGGCCTTGATGGGCCTGGAAAATACGCAAAAAGCCGAAGCCCAGGACACCGGCGTCGACCTCAAGCGCGAACTCAACGGCCTGCTGGCCCGCTACCCCGCCGAACTCCAGCGCACCCGCACGCAGATCCAGCAACGCGCCGACCTGGCCGCTGCCACCCATTTGAAAATCGCTGCCGTTCAACAAGCCATCGCCGGCCTGGAGCCGGTGGTGCGTGCACAACACGGCAAGATCCAGGGCGAAGTGCGCCTGATACAAGGCGTGATGATCGGCCTGATCCTGCTGATCGCCCTGCTGATCGACACCCTGCAACGACGCCTGGCGCGGGTGCTGACCAACCTGGCCCCGGCCTTGTCGACCTGGGGCGAAGGCGATTTCAGCCAGCCGATTATCGTGGGCAAGACCAATCGCGAACTGCGCGACATCGAAGCATCCCTTAACCGCTTGCGCGCCTACCTGGTGGACCTGGTGGGTACCATCCGTGGCAATGCCGAAGAAGTGGCCGGCAGCAGCCGCGCCCTGGCCGAGCTGAGCAGTGGCCTGCACGACGGCGCCGAACGCCAGGCCGGGGATACCGCGCAGATTCGTGATTCCCTGGGCGAACTGGAAGCCACCATCCAGCAAGTCGCCGGGGATGCCAGCCAGGCGGCCGGCGCCAGCCGCAGCGCGGGCCAGGCGGTCGAGCAAGGCCAGCGCGTGATCGGCCTGAGCCTGACCGGCCTGCACGCGCTGGTGGGTGAAGTGCAGCAAAATGCGCAGATGATCGAGAAACTTGCCGAAGAGTCCGCCACCATTGGCGGCGTATTGACCGTGATTCGCTCGATTGCCGACCAGACCAACCTGCTGGCGCTCAACGCCGCCATCGAAGCCGCACGCGCCGGTGAGGCCGGGCGCGGTTTTGCCGTAGTCGCCGACGAAGTGCGCACCCTGGCCCAACGCACCGCTGGCGCCACCGCCGAGATCCAGGGCTTGATCACCGGCCTGCAAACCGCTGCACACCAATCGGTGCAGGGCATGCGCGCCCAGGTCGAACACGCCGAGGCCACCGCCCAGCAAGCCCAGGCGGCAGATGGCGCACTGGATGAAATCGTCGGCGCGATCCAGACCATTTCCGCCACCGCCGTGCGCATTGCCGATGTAACGGCGCAGCAAAGTGGCGCCGTGAGTGAGATTCGCGATAACAGCGAACGGATTCATCAGCTGGGTGAGGACAACCTGCTGCGCATCGGCCAGGGCCGCAGCCAGGGTGAGCATTTGCTGGTGCTGGGTGGGCAGCTTAATACGGCTGTGCAGGCGTTCCGTGTCTGACCTGCCCCCTGAAGATCCAAAATCAAATAATGTGGGAGGGGCTTGCTCCCTCCCACATTTGATCTCCACGGGATTCAAGGGCGTATTACCAATGACCGGATCCCGACCCCCAGTCACAAATTTTGCGCAATCCTCGCTAATCGTGCCGCCTACTGCATAGAACTGGACAGTCACAAAGGCTTTGCGGCATAGTCGCCGGGTTCTGCCTTGCCCACATCAATAACAAGGAACAGCCGATGGCGACCTTACTGGTTCTTCACGGACCCAACCTGAACCTGCTCGGCACCCGTGAACCGGGCGTCTACGGGGCAGTAACCCTCGATCAGATCAACCTTGACCTGGAACGACGGGCACGTGAAGCCGGCCACCATCTGCTCTACCTGCAAAGCAATGCCGAGTATGAATTGATTGATCGCATCCATGCCGCGCGTGGCGAAGACGTGGACTTTATCCTGATCAATCCCGCCGCTTTTACGCACACAAGTGTTGCATTACGTGACGCGCTGCTGGCGGTGAGCATCCCATTCATCGAAGTGCATTTATCGAACGTGCACAAACGCGAACCTTTCCGCCATCACTCCTACTTCTCCGACGTTGCGGTAGGAGTGATCTGCGGCCTTGGCGCCAGCGGTTACCGACTGGCCCTGGAGGCCGCCCTGGAACAGCTTGAAGAACAGGCCAAGCGCCCCTGACCGACCCTTGGGAGTTGATGATTCATGGATATCCGTAAAGTTAAGAAACTGATCGAACTGCTGGAAGAATCCGGTATCGACGAGCTGGAAATCAAGGAAGGCGAAGAGTCCGTACGGATCAGCCGCCACAGCAAGACCCCGGCCCAACAGTTCTACGCGCCACAGATGCAGGCACCGGCACCAGCTGCTGCTCCGGCCGCCGCGCCTGCTGCTGCCGCTGCACCTGCCGCACCGGCAGCCCCTGCGCTGAACGGTTTCGTGGTCAAGTCGCCAATGGTCGGTACGTTCTACCGCACCCCGGCACCGACCTCGCCAGCCTTCGTTGAAGTGGGCAAGACCGTGAAAGTGGGCGACACCATCTGCATCGTTGAAGCGATGAAGATGATGAACCACATCACGGCCGAAAAAGCCGGCGTCATCGAATCCATCCTGGTAGAAAACGGTCAGCCGGTTGAGTACGACCAGCCGCTGTTCACCATCGTTTGAACCGCGGAGCGCCTTCGATGTTGAAACCTGCGAAGAAACTGCAAAAAGTCCTGATCGCCAACCGCGGCGAGATCGCGCTGCGTATCCTGCGCGCCTGTAAGGAAGAGGGCATCAAGACCGTCGCTGTTTACTCGACGGCCGATACCGAATTGATGCACGTGAAACTGGCGGACGAAAGCATCTGCATTGGCCCGCCACTGGCCACGAACTCGTACCTGAAAGTCTCGAACATCATCGCGGCCGCTGAAGTGACCGGCGCTGATGGCATCCACCCGGGCTACGGCTTCCTCGCGGAAAACGCCGATTTCGCCGAACAGGTGGAAAAATCCGGGTTTGCCTTCATCGGCCCGAAAGCCGAAACCATTCGCCTGATGGGCGACAAGGTATCGGCCAAGGACGCCATGATCGCCGCCGGCGTGCCAACCGTTCCGGGCTCCGACGGCCCACTGCCTGAAGACGAGGAAACCGCACTGCGCATTGGTCGCGAAGTCGGTTACCCAGTGATCATCAAGGCCGCCGGTGGCGGTGGTGGTCGCGGCATGCGCGTGGTGCACAAGGAAGAAGAGCTGATCGAAGCGGCCAAGCAGACTCGCTCCGAAGCGGCTGCCTGGTTCGGCAACCCGATGGTCTACCTCGAGAAGTACCTGACCAACCCACGTCACGTGGAAGTGCAGGTACTGTCCGACGGCCAGGGTCACGCCATCCACCTGGGCGACCGCGATTGCTCGCTGCAACGTCGTCACCAGAAGGTGCTGGAAGAAGCACCGGCACCGGGCCTGGACGAAACCGCTCGCCAGGAAGTCCTGGCTCGCTGCGTCAAGGCGTGCATCGACATCAACTACCGCGGCGCCGGCACCTTCGAGTTCCTCTACGAGAACGGCCGCTTCTACTTCATCGAGATGAATACTCGTGTGCAGGTAGAGCACCCGGTGTCGGAGATGGTCACCGGTATCGACATCGTCAAGGAGATGCTCAGCATCGCCGCCGGCAACGTGCTGTCCTTCACCCAGGACGACGTGAAGATCCATGGCCACTCCCTGGAGTGCCGGATCAACGCCGAAGACCCGAAGACCTTTATCCCAAGTCCAGGCCTGGTCAAGCACTTCCATGCTCCGGGCGGCAACGGCGTTCGCGTCGATTCGCACCTGTACAGCGGCTACAAGGTTCCGTCCAACTACGACTCGCTGATCGGCAAGCTGATCACCTGGGGCGCCACCCGCGACGAGGCCATGGCCCGTATGCGCAATGCCCTGGACGAAATCGTGGTTGACGGCATCAAGACCAACATCCCGCTGCACAGGGACCTGGTTCGTGATGAAGGCTTCTGCGAAGGTGGTGTGAACATTCACTACCTGGAACACAAGCTGGCCAACCAGTAAGTGCTCCACCCAACAAAGCCGCCTTCGGGCGGCTTTGTTGTTTGTGGGCCCTCTATTTTGAAGATGTACACAGTCCAAATGTGGGAGGGGGCTTGCCCCCCGATAGCGGTGGATCAGTTACAGATACCGAGACTGACACACTGTAATCGGGGGCAAGCCCCCTCCCACATTTGACCGGCGTGCAGTCAGTAGTGTCGTCTTCTGCCCGCCGCTCGCGTAAACTTGCGCGCTTTCGCAGCCTACCCCGCTGCACACTCATTTTTTCAAAGGTGCCCGCCATGCCTTGGCTGCAAGTCCGTCTCGCCATCAGCCCAGAACAAGCCGAAACCTACGAAGACGCTTTCCTCGAAGTGGGCGCCGTCTCGGTCACCTTCATGGACGCCGAAGACCAGCCGATCTTCGAACCCGAGCTGAACACCACCCCGCTGTGGTCCCACACTCACCTGCTGGCCCTGTTCGAAGACGGCGCCGATGCCGCCGCCGTGCTGGCCCATATGGAGTTGCTCACCGGCAGCCCATTGCCTGAGCATCACAGCGAAATCATCGAAGACCAGGACTGGGAACGCAGCTGGATGGACAACTTCCAGCCGATGCGCTTCGGCCAGCGCCTGTGGATCGTGCCGAGCTGGCATGCCGCCCCGGAGCCGGACGCGGTCAACCTGCTGCTGGATCCGGGCCTGGCATTCGGCACCGGTACCCACCCCACCACCGCGCTGTGCCTGGAGTGGCTGGACGGCCAGGACCTGACTGACAGCCACGTGCTGGATTTCGGCTGCGGCTCGGGGATCCTGGCGATTGCCGCCCTGTTGCTGGGCGCCAAAGAAGCCGTGGGCACCGACATCGACGTGCAGGCCCTGGAAGCCTCCCGCGATAACGCCGGGCGCAACAACATTCCTGAAGGCAAATTCCCGCTCTACCTGCCGCAGGATTTGCCCCAGGTGCAGGCCGACGTGCTGGTCGCCAATATCCTCGCCGGCCCGCTGGTTTCCCTGGCGCCGCAACTGTCGAGCCTGGTCAAGCCGGGTGGGCGCCTGGCGCTGTCGGGCATCCTCGCCGAGCAAGGCGAAGACGTCGCCGCCGCCTACGCTAAGGATTTCGAGCTGGATCCGATCGCTAACCGTGATGGCTGGGTACGCATCAGCGGACGTCGGCGCTAGAATGAGCGCTTGCCTGAATCGGATGGCCGCATGACCGACAGTTTCGTCACCCAGTGCCCGCATTGCCAAACCCGCTTTCGCGTCAATCACGCCCAATTGAGCGTGGCTCGCGGCGTGGTTCGCTGCGGCTCGTGCCTGCAAGTCTTCAACGCTGCCCGCCAGTTGCTGGAGCAGCGCGCCCAGGCGCCTGCGCCGGAGCAACCGGCCGCGATCGAGCCCGCGCGCGAAGCAGCGCCTGAGCCACAGCGGGCAATCAGCCAGAAGCAGTGGAGCGCCGAAGAGCTGGACCTGGACAACTTGGACCTGGACAAGGAACTGGCCAAGCTGGAACGCCGCGAGATTCAGCATACCCAGCCCGTGGGCGCGGAACGCCGCCAGCCCGGCGCCGACCGTCGGCAGAAAGAAGACGCCCTCAGCGCCAGCCGCGAAACCGTCAAGGCCGAAGAAGAAAAATGGGCCGCCAGCCTGTTCAGCGAGCCGGCTGAAGAACGCGCCAACGCTTCCGAAGAAGAACCTGAACCGAGCAAAGCCCCTGCGACCAGGCAACGCACCGAGCCATCCATGTCGTTGCACATCGACGACAGCGACGATGAGCCAGCGCTGCGCTCAACCCCGGACGATGAACACACCGACCCGCCGTTCACGCCCCTGACAGCAGCAGCGGATGAAGCGCAGCCCGAAGAGCGCGCGCAATCCCGTCGCAAGCGCCCACGCCCCGAGGCCGGCGTCCATGACGACCTGCTCCAGGACCTGGAAGACGACCCTCTGCACCTGTACGCGCAAAAACGCCCGCAGGGCCTGGGACGCCGCCTGATCTGGATGCTGCTGGTACTCATCGCCGCCGCCGGCCTGGCCGCGCAGTACATTGCCTATCAATTCGACGATCTGGCCCGCCAGGACGCTTACCGCCCGTGGTTCCAGCAACTGTGCCCCACACTGGGCTGCACGGTGCCGTCGCGGGTCGATATCGCCCACATCAAGAGCAGCAACCTGGTGGTCCGCAGCCACCCGGAGTTCGCCGGGGCGCTGGTGGTGGATGCGATCATCTATAACCGCGCGACGTTCTCCCAGCCCTTTCCGCTGCTGGAGCTGCGTTTCGCCGACATCAACGGCAACCTGATTGCCAGTCGTCGCTTCAAGCCCGCCGAATACCTGAGTGGCGAATTGGCCGGGGTGAGCGAAATGCCATCACAGACCCCGATCCATATCTCCCTGGACATCCTCGATCCGGGCAATAAAGCCGTGAATTACAGCTTGAGCTTCCACTCGCCCGAGTGAATCGGCTCACGCACCGAAGCTTGACGGTGGGTTATTGACTGGGCGCCGCCCATCCAAACCGGCGGCGATAAAGAAATAACTGTTCAGATTTTATCCAATTCAGCCTTTATCCAGTCATCGAGAGCGGGTATCATGCCAACCCTTTTTCGAACTCTAATGATCCGGCCCCACAACAGGGAAGTCCTATGTCGGCGGTACGCATCGGCCCATATACATTGCAGAATGGCTTGATTCTCGCCCCGATGGCGGGCGTCACCGACCAGCCCTTTCGTCAGCTGTGCAAGCGTTTGGGCGCGGGTCTAGTAGTCTCGGAAATGGTCACCAGCGACATGAGCTTGTGGAACACCCGCAAATCGCGGATGCGCATGATCCACGAAGGTGATCCCGAGCCCCGCTCGGTACAGATCGCCGGCGGTGATGCGCAAATGCTGGCGGATGCGGCCCGAGCCAACGTGGAGTTGGGCGCACAGATCATCGATATCAACATGGGCTGCCCGGCCAAGAAGGTCTGCAACAAGGCCGCCGGTTCCGCGCTGTTGAAGGATGAGCAGTTGGTTGCCGAGATCCTGCAGGCCGTTGTTGCCGCAGTGGATGTGCCGGTAACCCTGAAGATTCGTACCGGCTGGGACCGGGACAACAAGAACGGCCTGACGGTGGCGAAGATCGCCGAACAGGCAGGCATTACAGCGCTGGCAGTGCATGGCCGCACCCGCGCCGACCTTTACACCGGTGAAGCCGAGTACGACACCATCGCCGCGATCAAGCAGGCGGTGTCGATGCCGGTATTTGCCAATGGCGACATCGACTCAGCCGAAAAAGCCCGG
The DNA here is from genome assembly GCF_024809815.1 of Pseudomonas sp. BIGb0381. NCBI lineage: Bacteria > Pseudomonadati > Pseudomonadota > Gammaproteobacteria > Pseudomonadales > Pseudomonadaceae > Pseudomonas > Pseudomonas sp. BIGb0381. Next base: position 190,094 of record NZ_JANUEN010000011.1, on the reverse strand, counting down.
CGCGTGCTGCAAGCCACCGGTGCCGATGGTGTGTTGATTGGCCGGGCCGCACAGGGGCGACCGTGGATTTTTCGTGAGATCGAGCATTTTCTGCGTACGGGTGAAGTCCTGCCGGCGCCGGAACTGGTCGAAGTGGAACGTATTCTGCTAGAGCATCTGGCTGCACTTCACACCTTCTATGGAGAGGTGATGGGCGTGCGTATTGCTCGCAAGCATGTGGGTTGGTATCTCGCAACCCTGCCGGGCGCCAGGGAGTTTCGCGCCGGCTTCAATCGTTTGGATGAAACGCAAGCACAGGTCACCGCCGTTCGTGAGTTTTTTGCCGAACGAGACAAGAGCCTGAGAGCAGGGGACGGAGAATGGGTGGCCGCATGACGATGATGACCGAGACTTTAGTGAGTGGAACAACACCCGTGAGCGACAACGTCAATTTAAAACAGCACCTCAACACGCCGAGCGAAGAAGGCCAGACCCTTCGCGGGAGTGTCGAGAAGGCGCTGCATAATTATTTCGCCCACCTTGAGGGCGCTTCCGTCACGGACGTGTACAACCTGGTGCTCTCCGAAGTCGAGGCGCCCCTGCTCGAAAGCGTGATGAACTACGTCAAGGGCAACCAGACCAAAGCTAGTGAGCTGCTGGGCCTCAACCGTGGCACCTTGCGCAAAAAGCTCAAGCAATACGATTTGCTGTAAGCATTCAATCAAACCAGAAAGGCGCCCGCGTAAAACCGGTCGCCTTTTTTGCTGACTCCTTTGCTTTTGATGGAAATTGAAATGACCGACCAGACTACCCGCCTGCCGATCCGCCGCGCCTTGATCAGTGTCTCCGACAAGACCGGGATCCTCGAATTTGCCCGGGAGCTGGAAGCCCTGGGTGTGGAAATCCTCTCCACGGGCGGGACCTTCAAACTGCTGCAGGACAACGGCGTGGCCGCAGTGGAAGTGGCGGACTACACCGGCTTCGCAGAAATGATGGACGGTCGCGTCAAGACCCTGCACCCGAAAATCCACGGCGGCATCCTCGGCCGTCGCGGCATCGACGACGCCATCATGACCGAGCACGGCATCAAGCCGATCGATCTGGTGGCCGTTAACCTCTACCCGTTCGAAGCCACCATCAACAAGCCAGGCTGCGACCTGCCGACCGCTATCGAGAACATTGATATCGGCGGCCCGACCATGGTGCGCTCGGCAGCCAAGAACCACAAAGACGTGGCCATTGTGGTCAACGCCAGCGACTACGCCCAAGTATTGGAAAGCCTGAAAGCTGGCGGCCTGACCTACGCCCAGCGTTTCGACCTGATGCTCAAGGCCTTCGAACACACGGCGGCCTATGACGGCATGATCGCCAACTACATGGGCACCGTGAACCAGGCCGCCGAGACCCTCAGCACTGAAGGCCGCAGCCAGTTCCCGCGCACCTTCAACAGCCAGTTCATCAAGGCCCAGGAAATGCGCTACGGCGAGAACCCGCACCAGAGCGCGGCGTTCTACGTGGAAGCCAAGCCTGCCGAAGTGGGGATCGCCACCGCGACCCAACTGCAGGGCAAAGAGCTGTCCTACAACAACGTGGCTGATACCGACGCCGCGCTGGAATGTGTGAAGAGCTTCGTTAAGCCAGCCTGCGTGATCGTCAAGCACGCCAACCCGTGCGGCGTGGCCGTGAGCCCGGACGCTGAAGGCGGGATCCGCCAGGCCTACGAGCTGGCCTACGCCACCGACACCGAATCGGCATTCGGCGGCATCATCGCGTTCAACCGCGAACTGGACGCCGAGACCGCCAAGGCCATCGTCGAGCGTCAGTTCGTCGAAGTGATCATTGCCCCATCCGTCAGCGAAGAGGCCCGCGCCATCGTCGCCGCCAAGGCCAATGTGCGCCTGCTGGCCTGTGGCGAGTGGTCGGCTGAGCGTGCCGCTGCCTGGGACTACAAGCGCGTCAATGGCGGCTTACTGGTACAGAGCCGCGACATCGGCATGATCGGCAGCGCAGACCTCAAAGTGGTGACCAAGCGCGCCCCGACCGAGCAAGAGATCAACGACCTGATCTTCGCCTGGAAAGTGGCCAAGTACGTTAAATCCAACGCCATCGTCTACGCCAAGAACCGCCAGACCATCGGTGTCGGCGCTGGCCAGATGAGCCGCGTGAACTCGGCGCGTATCGCCGCGATCAAGGCTGAGCACGCCGGTTTGCAGGTGGCCGGTTCGGTGATGGCGTCCGATGCATTCTTCCCGTTCCGTGATGGCCTGGACAACGCCGCCAAAGCGGGCGTGACTGCCGTGATCCAACCGGGCGGCTCGATGCGTGATGCCGAGGTGATTGCCGCTGCTGATGAAGCCGGCATCGCCATGGTCTTCACCGGTATGCGCCACTTCCGTCACTAAACACCCCTACTTTCCTACTGTAGGAGCGAGCTTGCTCGCGAAAAGCCCGAAAACGCCACGGGGAGTCAGATACCCCCGTTATCGTTGACGATCTTCGCGAGCAAGAACTAGGCGTCCCCCTCGCTCCTACAGAAAGCACAGCGTTTCACAGAGGTTTTTGAAATGAATGTTTTGATCATTGGCAGCGGTGGCCGTGAACACGCCCTGGCCTGGAAAGTTGCCCAGGACCCACGGGTCCAGAAAGTCTTCGTCGCCCCCGGCAACGCCGGTACCGCCATCGAAGCCAAGTGCGAAAACGTCGCCATCGACGTACTGGCCCTTGAGCAACTGGCCGACTTCGCCGAGAAAAACGTCTCCCTGACCATCGTCGGTCCGGAAGTGCCATTGGTGGCGGGTGTTGTGGACCTGTTCCGCAGCCGCGGCCTGGATTGCTTCGGCCCTACCGCCGGCGCTGCCCAGCTGGAAGGCTCGAAAGCCTTCACCAAGGATTTCCTGGCGCGCCACAAGATCCCGACGGCCGACTACCAGAACTTCACCGAGATCGAGCCGGCCCTGGCCTACCTGCGTGAAAAAGGTGCGCCGATCGTGATCAAGGCCGATGGCCTGGCCGCCGGTAAAGGCGTGATCGTCGCCATGACCTTGCAGGAAGCCGAAGACGCCGTGCGTGACATGCTCGCCGGCAATGCCTTTGGTGATGCCGGTTCGCGTGTGGTCATCGAAGAATTCCTCGACGGCGAAGAAGCCAGCTTTATCGTGATGGTCGATGGCAAGAACGTCCTGCCGATGGCCACCAGCCAGGACCACAAACGCGTCGGCGACGGCGACAGCGGCCCGAACACGGGCGGCATGGGTGCCTACTCCCCTGCCCCGGTGGTCACTGCCGACGTGCATCAGCGCGTGATGGACCTGGTGATCTGGCCGACCGTGCGCGGCATGGCCGACGAAGGCAATGTGTACACCGGCTTCCTCTACGCCGGCCTGATGATCGACAAAGCCGGCAACCCGAAAGTCATCGAGTTCAACTGCCGCTTCGGCGACCCGGAAACCCAACCGGTGATGCTGCGCCTGCAATCGAGCCTGGTGCTGCTGGTGGAAGCCGCCCTCGCCCAGGCCCTGGACAAAGTTGAAGCGCAGTGGGATCCACGTCCGAGCGTTGGCATCGTGCTGGCAGCCGGCGGTTACCCTGCCGACTACGCCAAGGGCGATGTGATTGAAGGCCTGGACGCGGCGGCCACCCTGGAAGGCAAGGTGTTCCATGCGGGCACCGCGCTCAAGGACGGCAAGGTCGTGACCGCCGGCGGCCGTGTGCTGTGCGCCACCGCAATGGGGGCCAGCGTCGACGCTGCACAGCAACAGGCGTACAAGCTGGCCGCGAAAATCGACTGGAAAGGCTGCTTCTACCGCACGGACATCGGCTACCGCGCCATTGCCCGTGAACGTGGCGAAAGCCAGTAACGCTAGCTATCCGTTCGGTTAGGCAAGGGCTTCTGGCCCTTGCCGTATACAGGCCTCCCCGCGCATAGTTAACCGTGCATCAACCTACGAAGGGATTTCGCCGTGCGCTGGCTCAGGATCGCCATAGGTTTCACTGTCAGTCTGCTGACGCTGCTCTGCCTGTTCCCGGCCCAGGCCGCCGCGCAAGGCAGTGGCTGGGCAGTATTGCTTGATGAACAGGCCGACCTGCAGCTGAGCGACATCCGCTCCTCACGCTACACCAATCAATTCAGCCCCATCGAACTGGACCGCATTACCGCCGCGGAACCGGACGGCGCGTTGTGGGTACGTTTCAAGCTGCAACCCGGCAAGCACGAGCAAGTGCTGCGAGTATTCGCACCGGACCTGGCGCACCTGAGCCTCTATGTGCTGGACGGCGACACCCTGGTCGAACAACAAAGCAGCGGCACCCGCCAGCCCCAGGCGGAACGCCCGCTGCCCAGCAACGACTTCATGCTGCCGATGCCCCAGAGCCAAAAGACCCTCGACGTCTACCTGCGCCTGGTTTCGGAACACGAACTGCGCCCCTATATCACCTTGGAATCGGCCGTGCTGGCCGCCGCCGATCAGACCCAGACGTTGATCTACGGCCTGCTGTTCGGCTGCCTGCTGATGCTGATCCTGCACAACCTCACGCGCTTCGCTTACCACCGCTCGCGCAGCAGCCTGTGGCTGGCGGCCTGCGAACTGCTGCTGATGCTCAGCCTGGCGCTGCTGCTCAACCTGGTAGGCCCATGGCTGCCGAACTGGCACGCGGTCCAGACCCCAGGCGCCTACCTGGCCCTGCTGCTGACCGCGCCGTGCGGGCTGATGTTTGCCTATCGCTTCTTCATGCCCCTGGGTCCGCACCCGTTGAACAAACTGTTGATGGCCGACATCCTGTTTATCGTGCTGTGCGGCCTGCTGTTGTTGTTCGTCAGTACCCTGCCGCTGAACATCATCACCTACGCGCTGGTGGCCTTGGCGGGCCTGAGCATGCTGTTTGTCTCGGCGTATCACTGGCAGAAAGGCTACCGCCCGGCGCGCTTGTTCGTGGCGGGCATGGTGGTGTTCAACATCGGCACGCTGATCATTCTCCCGGCCTTGCTGGGGCTGACGATGGTGTCGCCCCAAGATTTGATCGTCACATTGCTGGCCTTTATCTGTCTGAGCGGCCTGTTGATGAGCCTGGCCCTGGGCGAGCGCCAGCGCGCGATTGTCGAGGCCCGCTTCAGCCTCAGCCGCGACCTAGCCGCCAGCAATGCCGAGATCGCTGCCAAGGCCGAATTCCTGGCCAAGATCAGCCATGAAATCCGCACCCCCATGAACGGCGTGCTGGGCATGACCGAACTGCTGCTGGGTACGCCGCTGTCGGTGAAGCAGCGCGACTACGTACAAACCATCCACAGCGCCGGGAACGAACTGCTGACATTGATCAACGAGATCCTCGACATCTCCAAGCTCGAATCCGGGCAGATCGAGTTGGATGACGTGCAATTCGACCTCAATGCACTCATCGAGGATTGCCTGAGCATCTTCCGCGCCAAGGCCGAGCAGCAGAACGTCGAGTTGATCAGCTTCATCCAGCCCCAGGTACCCCGCGTCATCAGCGGCGACCCGACACGCCTGCGCCAGGCGCTGCTGAGCCTGCTGGAAAACGCCCTGCACAAAACCGACGAAGGCGAAGTGCTGATCGTCGTCGCCCTGGACGACCGCACCACCAATCCACGCCTGCGCATAGCCGTGCAGGACAGCGGCCTGCCAATGGAGGCCACCGAACGCGAGGCACTGCTGCACAGCGAACTGCACAGCAAGAACTTCCTCTCGGCCACCCGTTTGAGCGGCCACCTGGGCCTGGTGATCGCGCGCCAGCTGATCCTGTTGATGAACGGCGAGTTCGGCATCAAGAGCGGCAGCCATCAGGGCAGCACGTTATGGCTGACCCTGCCGCTGGACCCGGAACGTCTGGAGCGCCCTACCTCGGACCTTGACGGCCCGCTCAAAGGCGCGCGCGTGCTGGTCGTGGACGACAACGATACGTGCCGCAAAGTGCTGGTGCAGCAGTGCTCGGCCTGGGGCCTGAATGTCAGCGCCGTACCGTCGGGTAAAGAGGCCTTGGCCTTGCTGCGCACCAAGGCGCACCTGCGCGATTACTTCGATGTGGTGCTGCTGGACCAGAACATGCCCGGCATGACCGGCATGCAACTGGCGGCGAAGATCAAGGAAGACCCGAGCCTGAACCACGACATCCTGCTGATCATGCTCACCGGCATCAGCAATGCGCCGAGCAAGATCATCGCGCGGAACTGCGGGATCAAACGCATCCTCGCCAAGCCGGTTGCCGGTTACACCCTCAAGACCACCCTGGCCGACGAGTTGACCCAGCGCAGCAAAGGTGGCGCGCAGCCCCGTCCGCCCCTCAGTGTTCCGGCGGCGGTGACCGTGCCCAGCGATTTCAGGATCCTGGTGGCCGAAGACAACAGCATCTCCACCAAAGTGATTCGCGGCATGCTCGGCAAGCTCAACCTCAACCCGGACACGGCCAGCAATGGTGAAGAAGCGCTGGAGGCGATGAAGGCCCAGCGTTATGACCTGGTGTTGATGGACTGTGAGATGCCGGTTCTCGATGGTTTCTCGGCCACCCAGCAACTGCGGGCGTGGGAAGTCAGCCACCAGCGCATTCGCACACCCGTGGTAGCGCTCACGGCGCATATTCTCTCGGAGCACAAAGAGCGCGCACGCCAGGCCGGCATGGACGGACATATGGCCAAGCCGGTGGAGTTGTCGCAGTTGCGTGAGCTGGTGGAGTTCTGGGTGGCGCAGCGTCAACAGCGGCCTGAGCACGCCCCGTCCTGACTTGAAGTGCTGTCCCCATGTGGGAGGGGGCTTGCCCCCGATGACGGTGGTTCGGCTACAGATAATCTGACTGTTACACCGCAATCGGGAGCAAGCCCCCTCCCACATTTGATCTCTGGCGCCTGATAGACTCTCCACACTTTCCCCGCCCGCGAGCCACTCCCATGCTCCAAGTGTTATTCAGCGTTTACCTGAAGATGCTGGTGCTCTACAGCCCGTTCTTCGTGCTGTCCTGCTTTATCAGCCTGACACGTGGTTATTCGAGCAAAGAGCGGCGACGCCTGGCCTGGAAAGTGGCGCTGGCAACCCTGGTGTCGAGCGTGTTGCTCTACCTGTTCGGCCGGGTGATCTTCAGCGTGTTCGGCATCACCGTCGACGCCTTCCGCATCGGCGCCGGCAGTGTGCTGTTTATCTCCGCCCTGGGCATGGCCCAAGGCAAATCGGCGGTGCAGACCGACAACGTGCAGCAGGACGTGACCATCGTACCGCTGACCATCCCTCTCACCGTCGGCCCCGGCACCATCGGTGCACTGCTGGTCATGGGCGTCAGCCAGCCGCACTGGGATGACAAGATCACCGCCATTCTCAGCATCGCCCTGGCCAGCCTCACGGTCGGCGTGGTGCTGTACCTGTCCAACCGTATCGAACGGATTCTCGGTGACCAGGGCTTGCAGATTGTCAGTCGTTTGATGGGATTGTTCGTGTGTGCCCTCGCCGCGCAGATCATCTTTACTGGGGTGCGCGGCTACCTGGTGCCTTAGATGCGGTATTTGGCAATCGCCGACTGCACCTTGTCGCCCGCACTCTCACGCATCAGTCGGATGGTTTTTTCGTTGACCACCGAGGTATTCAGCACCAGGCAGGTCTGCCCGCTGAAAGCCTCGAACTGGGTACTGTCCCATTCCAGAAAAGGCAGCCCAACCTGCTTGCTCACGCCATGGGTGCTGTAAGTCACCAGCACCATCGTCAATTCGCCGTCCGTTTCGGCGCATGACGCCAGGCCAAAATCACCGCCCTCGTGCACGCTGCTATTGCGCTTGAACAGCTCGAAGGATGCCGGCTGCTGCTTCAGGGCCTCCAGCGCATCAGCGGCCAGTTTGGGCAGTGCAGTGAGCAACGGCCCGGTCAGTGACGTCGACGCCAACAGGCTGGCGATGATGTTCAGCGCCGCAAGTTGCACCGTCAGGCCCTTGCCGGAGCTTGAAACCCGCTCGAAACGACTGCGCACCGGCAGCCAACCCAAACCGATCATCACTTTGATGAATTCGTCGTACCAGGCCTCGGTACCTCGGTGGATTTTCAATACATCGCTGACATAGCTGCTGGCCAGCAGATAGCTTTTACGGATGTACTCCATGTTCAGCCCGGACAGCCCCTCGGCAAACGAAATCACACCGTTGTTGACCACCGCCGCGTTGCAGTCGTCCTCCGTGTCGAGGGGCAATGAGGGCTGCGCACCTGACGCCCTCGGTAATGTGTAGGCCGCAATCAACTTGCGCCGTTTTGTGTTGTTGATCCTTCTGTGATGTCGCTCCATTTTCAGTTCTCCACAAACACCCCGACTCGGGGCTTGTGTCCACACTAGTCCAGCCACCGGCGGCTCTTCCATGCCACAAACATCGCTTGCCGGCACACGGCAAAAACCCCTGCCCAGCAATGACGGGGCGCTCCTCGAACCCCTCCGGTTTTCGTGGCCAAAAAAAGAAAAAGCCCCGAGCGACAATAGGCAACCACCCATTGTCATTCGGAGCTTTCGTGCAGCCGCCCAGGCGTTTTCAGGAGGCGGGCTTGGCACCGTACCAGCGCGGGGTGTACACCCATTCACCGCCACCGGCGCGAGGGAATGTGCAGGTGGTGGATGAGCCGATCAGCACCATGGTGCGCATGTCCACCTGGTCTGGCGTGAGGTGCCCCAGGGTGGTGACGCGCAGGGTCTGGCCGGGGCGACCGATATCGCGGCCCAGCACCACCGGGATTTCAGGCGTGCGGTGTTGCGCGACGATTTCCAGGGCGCGCCCCAGCTGCCAAGGACGCGAACGCGAGATCGGGTTGTAGAACGCCAGCGCCAGGTCGGCCTGGGACGCAAGGTCCAGGCGCTTTTCGATAATCGACCAGGGTTTGAGGTTGTCCGACAGCGACATCACGCAGAAGTCATGGCCCAGCGGCGCACCGGCCTGGGCGGCGGTGGCCAGGGAGGCCGAGACGCCCGGCAGGATTTCCAGCTCGACCTGATGCCACGCCGGATCGCCAGACTCGTGCAACGCCTCGATCACCGCCGCCGCCATGGCGAAGACGCCGGGGTCGCCGGACGACACTACCACCACCGAACGGCCCTGGGCGGCCAGCTCAAACGCATGGCGGGCGCGTTGCATCTCTTCGCGGTTATCGGTGCAGTGCTGCACCTGGTCGTTACGGAACGGCCCGGCCATGCGCACATACGTTTCGTAGCCCAGCACATCGGTGCAGCGCGCGAGTTCGGCCTTTACCGCCGGCACCATCAACTCGGCGGCGCCAGGGCCCAGGCCGATCACGGCAAGGCGACCACGGCGGCGACCGACCTGGGCCAGGTCCAAAGGCTGCTCGGCAACACTGATGACGATGTCTGCACTTGGCGCCACGTCGGCAAACCGCAGCGGCACCCCCAACTGCAACGCCGCTTCATGCAGCGACGCTTCGGCCATCTGCCTATCGCTGGCCAACAGGCACGCCAGGGATTGCACGGCGATGCCCGCCTCGTGCAACGCCGTGCGGACACGCTCCGCCAACTGCGCACCCGGCCTGCAGGTCACGCACACAGTCTTCGGATAGATCAGCAACTCGTTGGCGGCAGGCACACGCTCGGCACTGCCCACGTGAATGGCTAAATGCGCCTGCTGGTCCTGGGGCAAATTCGCCTGATCCAACCACGGCGCCGCACCTTCGATGCGCACGCTTTCGCCGGCCAGCAGGTCGGACACGAAGCGCTTGCCCAGCTCCAGGTCCGCCAGCTCATAACCCGCCGGCGGGTTGAGCAGGCAGGTACCGAAACGCAGCTCGCCACTGGTGGTGATCGCCGCAGCAACGCCCAGTACCGCTGCGATGTCCCGCGCCATGACGTTCACACCACCCAGGCCACCGAGCAACGGCACCACGGCGCTGCCGTCTTCCGCCACGGCCAGCACGGCGGGTTCTTCGCCTTTCTCCAGCAGCAGCGGCGCCAGTGTGCGGATCACGATGCCGGCCGCACACAGGGCAATCAGCGGCGTGCCTTGCTGGTACAGCTGACGCAGGGTCGCGCCAAATTCGCTGTAAGACTGGTCTGCACCCTCAACTCGACCCGCCAGGCCGTGGATCAGTGCGCCAGGGTAAGCCTGCTGAATCCTGCGCGCGGTGGCCAGGCTGCCCTGGCCCAGAATGACAATCGCCGGGTTCATCAACCTTGCCACCTTTCACCCGGCACGATGATCAGCGAGAAGTACGGCGAAGACATCGGCTGCACCTGGTCCAGCGGCACGATTTTCTGGTTGGCCATGGTCGCGCGTTCTACATACAGCGCGCGCTCGGCCAGGCCGAGCTCTTCGAGTACCTGGCGCACCTTGGGGAAATTGCGCCCCAGCTTCATGATCACCGCAGCGTCGGCATCTGCCAGGCGGCGCTTGAGGTCTTCGTGAGGCAACACGCCCGAGAGCACCGAGAGACTCTGGTTGCGATACACCAACGGCGCGCCGAGTACGGAGGCACCGCCGAGCATCGAGCACACGCCTGGGATGACCTGGGCTTCGTAGCGCTCGGCCAAACGGTCATGCAAATACATATAGGAGCCGTAGAAGAACGGGTCGCCCTCACAGATCACCGCCACGTCGCGACCGGCGTCCAGGTGCACAGCCACATCGACACTGGCGGTGTCGTAGAAGTCGCTGATCACTTGCTCATAGGACAACGGCGCCGGCAGCGCTTCGGTGGTCACCGGGTACACCAGCGGCATCAGGGTTTGCTGTGGTACCAGGTGGTCTTCGATGATGCCGAAGGCGTTGCCCTTCTTGCCCTTGGCCACGAAATACGCCACCACCGGTGATTCGCGCAGCAGGCGCAGGGCCTTGACCGTAATCAGTTCCGGGTCTCCAGGGCCGACGCCCAGGCCGATCAAACGTCCGCGTGCCGGCATTATTCGACCTCCGTGGCGAGCGCATTCACCGCAGCGGCGGCCATGGCACTGCCGCCCAGGCGGCCCTGCATGATCACGAACGGTACGCCACGGCTGTCCGCCGCCAGCATGGCCTTGGATTCGGCCGCGCCGACAAAGCCGACCGGGAAGCCGAGGATCAACGCCGGTTTCGGCGCACCGGCATCCAGCATCTCGAGCAGGTAGAACAACGCCGTCGGCGCGTTGCCGATCACTACCACGCTGCCTGCCAGGTGCGGACGCCACAACTCCAGGGCGGCAGCGGAACGGGTGTTGCCCAGCTCCCGCGCCAACTCCGGCACGCTGTCGTCGCGCAGGGTGCAGATCACTGGGTTATTGGCGGGCAGGCGCGCACGGGTCACGCCTTCGGAGACCATCCGCGCATCACACAGAATCGGCGCGCCAGCGGCCAACGCATCGCGCCCGGCCTTACCCGCACCTTCGGAGAACTGCAGGCCGTCGATGGCCTCGACCATGCCGCACGCATGAATCACCCGCACCGCGAGTTTCTCCAAATCAGCCGGGATACGCTCCAAGTTGGCTTCCGCGCGAATAATGGCGAAGGAGTTGCGATAGATCTCCTGACCGTCGCGGATGTAATCAATCATCGGTGTTGCTCCGTGGGTGAGCGCGCAGCAAGGCGCCCGCCGCTTCAATGGAAAGAGTGCGCGCGTGCAGCCGGCCGAAACCGGGGTGGGCTGCCTCGCGAAAATAGAGGTCGTAGTGGCCGGGGCTCACCGCCAGCAAGGTGACCGGCGCAACGTGCGCGGCGGCGCAGGAGCGCGAGCAGCCGGACAGGTGCACGTCATGGCCGGGATGCAACGCGGCCAGTTGCACGGCGTCGGCCTTGGTGTCGGCGAGGGCCTTGGCGCAACCGCTGGAGCCGGTGCAGGCGATCATGTGCGCCAGGGGTTGGTCGACTGAGCAGAGAAAGCCCAATTGCGTCAGGCGTTGGGTCACGGCGTGAGGTTTTTCGACGTTGGGCAGTAGCACACCTTGCCAAGGGGTGAAGCGCAATGTGCCGTCGCCATGTTCGTTGGCGAGTTGCGCGACGCCCTTGAGCATCGTCGAATCCAGGCGCCCCAAGGGTGCGATGGCAGCGACGTAGAATTGATTTTTTTGAGCCTGTGGATAACTCCCGAGGTGCAGCAAAGCGCCGCTGGGCGGGCGTTTGAAGCCGTCGACCGGCAGCAGCGAGAGACTGAGGCGGCTCAGCAACTTATCCACAGCCAGATGGCGCATGCGGGTTTGCTCTGGGGTGGCGAGGTCAAGAAACGCCTCCAGCACCGCCACCACCAACCCATGACCCTGCTCCAGCGGCACGGCGGCCAACGGCGCATCCAGCCCTGGACACCCTGCCAGGCCGAACGCGAGGAGCGTCTCGCCATTGCGTACGAACGCCGACAGCCACAGATCATGATGATGTTCGAGCATCGCCAGGGCTTCGCCGCCATCCAGTTGCACGGCGAACTTGGCCGACAGCTCATGGAAACGCGGATGATTTTGCAAGGTGGCGAGGATCTGCTCGGCCAGCGGCCGGGTGTCGAACAGCATCTGAGGATCGATACCGGCGCTGGGGCTGAGCATCAGGTTGCGTACGTCGTCGCCAGCAGCGTTACTCGGGCCCAGGTCGGCGGCCAGCAGCATGGCAATCAAGGCGTCTTGCTCGGCACCGATCCCACGTATTTGCAGGTTGGCGCGGTTGGTCGCCTCGATCACCCCGCCCGCGTAGGCCTGGGCCGCATCCGCCACGGCATGGGCCTGGGCGGCGCTGATCGAGCCACCGGCCAATTTGATCCGGCAAATGCCGCCATCCAACGCCTGGACGATACGCAGCAACCCCGGACAAGCCGAGGGGCGCAAGGTATTCACAGCGGGCGTTGGGTTCACGGGGCTACCGGTTGACGGGTAAAGGCGCGGTATTATGCCTGCTTTGTCCGGCGGCATGAAAAGCCTGCCCGTCGGATGTCGCTCAAGGAATTGATATGTCGCCCTGGCTGACGGTTGTAGGCATCGGTGAAGACGGCTTCAAGGGGCTGGGCAGGAATGCCCGGCATGCCCTGTTGCGCGCTTCGCGGATTATAGGTGGCCAGCGCCAGTTGGACCTGTTGCCGGTGTGTATTCGCGGTGAGCGCCAGGTGTGGCCGAGCCCGTTCTCCCTGGAGCCGGTACTGGCGCGGCGTGGCGAACCTGTGTGTGTGCTGGCCAGTGGCGATCCGATGTTCTATGGCGTGGGCGCCAGCCTGGCGCGGCAGGTGGCGGCTGAAGAACTGCTGATTTTGCCGGCGCCGTCGTCGGTGTCATTGGCGGCGGCGCGGTTGGGCTGGCCGTTGCAGGAGGTGGTGACGCTGTCCGTAGTGGCCCGGCCGGCGGCGGCGATCAATGCGCATCTGGCCACAGGTGTGCGTTTATTGGTACTGAGTAATGACGGCGGCAGTCCCGCGTTGATTGCTTCGTTGTTGGCTGAATCCGGGTTTGGGCCCAGCCGATTGACCGTGTTTGAACACCTGGGCGGCGCGGATGAGCGGCGCATCGACGGTTTGGCTGAGGATTGGCAACACGCCTCGGTCGCCGATTTGAACCTGGTCGCCATCGACTGCCTGGCTTCCAACGACACACCACGTCTGTCGCGCCTCGCTGGCTTGCCCGATTCCGCCTTCCAGCACGACGGCCAATTGACCAAGCGCGACGTCCGCGCCATGACCCTAGCCCGCCTCGCCCCGATGCCCGGCGAACTGCTGTGGGACGTGGGCGCGGGCAGTGGCTCCATCGGTATCGAATGGATGCGCGCCCATCCGAGTTGCCGCGCATTGGCGATTGAAGCAGACGAAGGCCGCCAGGGCCTTATTGAACACAACCGCGACGCCCTCGGCGTGCCCGGTTTGCAACTGATTCGCGGCAAGGCCCCGGACGCGTTGCACGGCCTTACAGCACCCGACGCCATCTTCATCGGCGGCGGCGTCACCCGCGACGGCGTACTCGACACCTGCTGGCAACACCTGCGCCCCGGCGGTCGATTGGTGGCCAATGCCGTCACCCTGCAAAGTGAAATGACCTTGATGAACTGGCGCGCGGAACACGGCGGCGAACTGACGCGCATCCATGTGGCCCAGGCGCAGCCGTTGGGGGAGTTCGATACATGGCGCCAGGCGCTGCCGATCACATTGCTGGAAGTGGTCAAGCCGCGATGAAACGCATCCTGCTGCTGGGCGGTGTGACCGAAGCACTGGCTATCGCGCGCACCTTGGGGCCGGCGCATATCTACAGCCTGGCGGGTGTGGGGCGTGTGCCGACCGATCTCACCTGCCAGGTGCGTGTCGGCGGTTATGGTGGTGCCGAAGGGTTGGCGCAGTTTGTTCGCGACGAACAGGTCAGCCTGATCCTCGACGCGACCCATCCGTATGCGGCGCAGATCAGCCGCAATGCCGCCGAGGCTGCACGGTTGAGCGGTGTGCCGTGTTGGGCATTGCGTCGCCCCGCGTGGCAACCGCAGGCCGGCGATGACTGGCGAGAGGTCAGTGACTGGGCTGAATTGATCGAGGCCTTGAAACCCTTCAAGCGTCCATTGTTCACCTTGGGCCGCGAGCCGTTGCAGCACCTTGATGAAATCCCGCCCGAGCACTTCTGGACGCTGCGCGCGCTGGATGTGTATCCGGGGAATGAGCGGTGCGAAGTGATTGGCGCGCGCGGGCCGTTTCTGCTTGAAGATGAACGCGCGTTGTTTGAACGGCGTGGGATTGATGTGCTGATCAGCAAGAACAGTGGCAGTACCGCCACCGAGCCGAAGCTGGAAGTGGCGCGGGAACGAGGGGTGCCGGTGTTGGTGTTGAAGCGGCCGGTATTGGCTGTGGTGGATCGGGAGTTCGCCACAGTGGCGGCGGTCTTACAGGCCATCCAATCTCCCTGAACAACACAGTTCAAATGTGGGAGGGGGCAAGCCCCCTCCCTCATTTTGAACTGCGTTGTTAGCTGCCCGCGGCGGACACCTGCCCAACGCCGCGGTGTACCCGATCAGCCAACAACTGCGCCAGTTCGATCAACTGCGCAACGCCAAGCAACTCCTCGCGTTTCGAACCTTCCAGGTCAAACGCCAGGTCGCAACTCAGCGCATTGGCCGAGGCGAGTGTTTCGCTGAGGTTGACCAGCAGGTCTTCGGTGCTGATGCCATCTGTCACGGTGAACAGCCGGACGGGGGGATTTGGGGTGGGTTTGATCATTGTGAAGCTCCTTAATCTAAGTGGAGCTGCCACTGATCGCCGCGATGCGATGGGGGTGGCAGCTGTGCGCAGGTTCGCGGACCGGAGATTAAGGAAGCCGGCATACCCGAAGGTATCCCGCGCACAGCTACCATAGCGCCACACAGTAGACGATAAAAAAGCGTCAACTGAAAGGAGGCAATGCTTAATCAATCCGGGCCGCGGCGCCCGTCCGCTGAGTTTTCAGCGGTGTCCGGAGACTAGAAATTGAGTTTCCTACCGGCAACCTCAAAGAGTTGTCGGAAGTTTCTGTGGAACGAATTCATATTCGGGCTGCGCGGCGGATCAAGGAGAATTTACCTACATGCGTAACGGAACCCGCTGACTACCTAGAACCGCATACCCTTGGCGATGATCCTCGACGCTTTGTCCTACGGCGTAAACATGAGGTTCACATGACTAACAAACCCCGTACGCAGCACCTGACTCGACCTGCTGAAAGCACAATTATCGAGCACATAATCGCGAACCCAGAGTTCGCGCACGCGCTAAGCCTTGAGGCCGACGAACTAAAATTGGATGAACCCGAAGTCGCAGCTCGATTAAACCAATGGCTGGAAAAAGCCCAATACCTATCTGACAGAAAGACAACGTTCACAGTTTTCGACGCTGCTGACCATCTCCACACACAAGAAGATATGGATGCTTTCCTTGAGGCCTGTATCGAAGAAGACCCAGGCGATGGCTCATTGATCAAAGTGGCGCGAGCCGACATTGCCCGCGCGACTCTCAGGCTCAACGCCAAGCAATAGCCAAACACAATCCAAAATGTGGGAGGGGCGTTGACTTGAAGATCGGCATCCCCTCGATTCCCCGTCTATCCTCAAACCCAGCACTGCGACACCAAACCACACCACTACTTTTTACTTATCCCCCCCGATCAGGCTAAATACCCGCCTGATCGTTTAACCCTACGGATTGTCCGCCATGGCCCGTCAACGCTTTGCAATTGCCTGGATCGCCTGCCTTGCAGTGCTGTTCAATGCCTTTGCCATGCCGATGGCCAGTGCGATGCAACAATCCAAGGACCCCGTGCAGCAATTGCTGTGGGGCAGTTTCTGTTCGTCCAATGGCGCCAGCCTGAAGACCATTGCCCTGGGCAAGCTGGAAATCCCGGCGCCGCAGCAGGACGATCATTCCACCATGCAGCATTGCTGGTGTTGCTCCGGCTCGGCGCCGTTGGTGGCGTTGCCGGGGCATGTGCCGCAGTTGTATCTCACGCGATTTGAGACGGTACAGCGTCAACCACACCCCCCATTGCAAACCCCCACCCCGCGCCAGCAATGGCCGAGCCTTAACCCCCGCGCCTCTCCAACGGTTTGATCGTCTTCGCAAGTGAACTGCGTTTAGAACCGTTCTGGAGAACTGCCATGCTTAAATCTTCCCTGCTTCTGGCTGCGTTGCTGCTGCCGGTGTTCAGTGCTGCCAATGCCGAAGACTACAAGGCCGGCGACCTGCTGGTCAGCGATCCCTGGTCCCAGGAGTTGCCGCCGAATGCGCCGACCGTCGCCGCGTATTTCGTGATTCATAACACCGGCGCGACCCCGGATCGCCTGCTCAGTGCCGACACGCCGGTGGCGGACAAGGCCGAGCTGCATGAGCATGTGATGCAGGGCGACTTGATGAAGATGCAGCAAGTCCCCAGCGTTGCCGTACCGGCCAAGGGTGACCTGACCTTCGCGCCCATGGCGTATCACGTGATGTTGCTGGGCCTCAAGGACCGCAGCTTGCTGGCCGATGGCAAGCAATTCCCACTGACCCTGACCTTCGAAAAAGCCGGCAAGGTCGAAGTGGAAGTGTCGGTGCAGAAAGCGCCGCCGATGGCCGGTCACGAGCATATGCACGCTCAGTAAGCCAACCTCGATGGGCGCCCCTCGCGCCAGGTTATCTCCACACCGCCGCGTGATGCGCGGCAGTTGGATCAGCCTGTTCGCCATGCTGATGATCTTTATCGGTCCGCTGATTTCCCAAGCGATGCCGATGGACCATCACGCCGGTATGTCGATGAACATGTCCATGGACATGCCCGGCGAGCATGGCGAAGGCCACCACCCTAAAGCCCCCGACGAACATCACGCGCTCTGGTCCAAGTGCGGTTATTGCGACCTGCTGTACAGTTGCCCGGCCCTGCCTGGCAGCGTGTCATTCGTGGCCATCGGTACCCCGCCGCCGGCCAATGCCCTCACCCCCAACCCGCGCCTGGGCCATGCCCGGCAGAGCATTTTCCCCGGCGCGCGCAGCCGCGCCCCGCCCATCGCCTCGTAAGCACCTGACACCGTTACTTCACCCCGGCCGACTTTAGACAGACAGCCGCAGGCTGCTGGCCGTGTTGTTTACGATTGATTGATGGAATTTGTCATGTCCAGGTTTACTGCTGACTCCCGTTTGGGAAGTACTTCTGTGCTCGCTGCCCTATGCGGCGCCCTGCTCGCCCCCCACGCTCAGGCCGATGAGCACGCCGAACATGAGCTGACGCCCACGGTGATCACCGCGATCGCGCCCAGCTCGCCGCTGACCGTGATTACCAACCCCAAAGACCCGCGCCAACCGGTGCCCGCCAGCGATGGCGGCGACTACCTCAAGACCATCCCCGGCTTCGCCCTGGTACGCAACGGCGGCACCAATGGCGACCCGGTGCTGCGCGGCATGTTCGGCTCACGCCTGAACATCCTCACCAACGGCAGCATGATGCTCGGCGCCTGCCCCGGCAGGATGGATGCACCGACCTCGTACATTTCGCCGGAAACCTACGACAAGCTCACCGTGATCAAAGGCCCGCAGACCGTACTCTGGGGCCCGGGCGCGTCGGCCGGCACCGTCCTGTTCGAGCGCGAACCGGAGCACTTCGGTGAACTCGGCACGCGGCTCAATGCCAGTGTATTGGCCGGTTCCAACGGGCGCTTCGACAAGGTCATCGATGCCGCGGCTGGCGGGCCGCTGGGCTATGTGCGGGTAATCGGCAACCAGGCCCATGCCGATGACTACAAGGACGGCAACAACGACACCGTCGCCTCGCGTTACGACAAGTGGAATGGCGACGTTGCCGTCGGCTTCACCCCGGATGCCGACACCCTGCTGGAGCTCACCGCCGGCCGTGGCGACGGCGAAGCGCGTTACGCCGGGCGCGGCATGGACGGCTCGCAGTTCCTGCGCGAAAGCCTGGGCCTGCGCTTCGAGAAATCGAATATCGGCGAAGTGCTGGATAAGGTCGAAGCCCAGGTCTACTACAACTACGCCGACCACGTGATGGACAACTACAGCCTGCGCACGCCCTCGGGCACCGGGATGATGGCCGGGCCCATGGCCTCCAACGTCGACCGCCGCACCCTCGGCGCGCGCATCAAGGCCACCTGGCGTTGGGCCGACGTGCAACTGATCAGCGGCCTGGATGCACAGACCAACGAGCATCGCCAACGCAGCAGCATGGGCATCGACACCTACAAGGATTTGCCCAAGGTCAAGGACGCCAACTTCCACAACTACGGCGTGTTCGGCGAACTCACCTGGTACGCCGCCGACCGTGACCGCCTGATCACCGGCGCGCGCCTGGACCGCGCCTCGGCCAAGGACTTCCGCCAGACCACCGGTTCCGGCATGAGCGCACGCGCCAACCCGACCGCCGACGACACCCGCGCCGATACCCTGCCCTCGGGCTTTATGCGCTACGAGCACGACCTGGCCGACAGCCCGACCACGCTCTATGCCGGCCTGGGCCACTCGGAACGCTTTCCGGATTACTGGGAGCTGTTCTCGCCCAACACCGGTGCAGTCGGTTCGGTCAACGCCTTCGACGGCGTGAAGCCGGAGAAAACCACCCAGCTCGACTTCGGCGCGCAGTACAAAGCCGACAACCTCGAAGCCTGGGCCTCGGGCTACGTCGGCCAGGTACGTGACTTCATCCTGTTCGACTACCGGCCGGGGATGATGGGCACCACCTCCCAGGCGCGCAATGTAGACGCGCGCATCATGGGCGGCGAACTGGGCGCGGCCTACACGCTGACGCAACACTGGAAGGCCGACGCCACCCTCGCCTACGCCTGGGGCAAGAACAGCAGCGACGGCAAGGCCCTGCCGCAAATGCCGCCGCTGGATGCACGTTTCGGCCTGACCTACAGCGAGGACGACTGGAGCGTCGGCGCCCTGTGGCGGGTGGTGGCGGCGCAAAACCGCATCGACCAGAACAAGGGCAACGTGGTCGGCAAGGACTACGACAAGAGCGGCGGCTTTGGCGTGTTCTCGCTGAATGGCGCGTATCGCATCAACAAAAACTTCAAGGTCAGCACCGGCGTCGACAACCTGTTCGGCAAAGCCTACGCCGAGCACTTGAACCTGGCCGGCAACGCCGGGTTCGGCTACCCGGCCAACGACCCGCAGGCCATCAAGGAGCCAGGTCGCACTCTGTGGACCAAGGTGGACATGAGCTTCTAAAAGCATCGGGGGCAAGCCCCCTCCCACAGTTGGAATGCATTCCACATGTGGGAGGGGGCTTGCCCCCGATGGCGGCCTGACCAACGACAAAAAATTAAGCTTTGCGGAGCATCCCTGATGACCACTCAAAAAGTTTCCTTCTACAACCTGGCCTGGCGCTGGCACTTCTACGCCGGCCTCTTCGTCGCCCCTTTCATGGTACTGCTGGCCCTGACCGGCATCATTTACCTGTTCAAGCCCCAACTCGACCCGCTGATGTACGGCGACCTGCTCAAGGTGCAAAGCGCCGAGCACGCACTGAGTGCCGACGAACAGTTGCAACGTGCCCAGGCGGCCTTTCCCCAGGGCAAGATCAACAAGTACCTGCCACCCGTCGACGCCACCAGCAGCGCGCAGTTCGTGATGCACGACGGTGGTCGCGAAGTGACGGTGTTCGTCGACCCCTATCGCGGCACCGTACTCGGTGAGCAGGATGCGAAAAAAAACCTGCAAGCCATTGCCCGCGCCCTGCACGGCGAGTTGATGATCGGCACCGTCGGCGATCGCCTGGTGGAACTCGCTGCCGGTTGGGGTGTGATGCTGGTGGTGTCCGGCCTGTACCTGTGGTGGCCGCGCGGAAAAACGTCGGCCGGCGTGCTGTGGCCACGTTTCAATACCCGTGGCCGCGTGTTCTGGCGTGATCTGCATGCCGTCGCAGGTTTCTGGGGCGCGGCGTTTTTGCTGGTGATGCTGCTCAGCGGCATGACTTGGACCGGCTTCTGGGGCAAGCAATACGCCGACCTGTGGAACACCTTCCCGGCGGCGATGTGGAACAACGTGCCGCAGTCCGACCAACAGGCGCGCGTGCTCAACACCGCGACGCAACAGACCGTGCCCTGGGCCATGGAAAATACGCCGATGCCGATGTCCGGCGATCATGCCGAACACATGAAGCACGGCGCCATGCACGCCGCTCCCGCAGCCCCCACCGTCAGCCTGCAACACGTGGTTGACCTGGCCACCGCACGCAAGGTCGAGCCCGGCTACAGCATCACCGTCCCCACCACCGCCGAGGGCGTGTTCACTATCGCCGTGTTCGCCGACGACCCGCGCAACGACGCCACGCTGCACGTGGACCAATACACCGGCAAAGTCCTCGCCGATGTGCGCTGGGCTCACTACAACACCGTGGCGCGGGCCACCGAGACCGGCGTGATGCTGCACGAGGGCAAGATGTTCGGCTGGGTGAACCAACTGATCGTGCTGCTGATCTGCCTGATGATCCTGCTCAGCGCCGTAAGCGGTGTGGTGATCTGGTGGAAGCGCCGTCCCCAGGGCGGCCTGGGTGTTCCGCCGTTGCGTCACGACCTGCCGAAGTGGAAAACCGCGATGGTGATCATGCTCGGGCTGGCGATCATTTTCCCGCTGGTGGGCGCCTCGTTGATCGTGGTCTGGGCACTGGATCGCCTGGTGTTGTCGCGGCTGTTTACGCAACGTCAACCCACCACAGGTTCGACATGAACCAGGTGAGATGCCCTCGCACTGAACACCACGGGGCGACAGCACCCTCTCGCTGTCGCCCCGTGGTCTGTGCTTTATCGGCCTGACGCGCTAACGCTTACAGCTCATCGCGGTCACGAATGCTCAGCGGTTCATCCTCTTCCGGGCCCTCGATTTCCGGGCCATTGGAACGCTCCAGTTGTTGTTCAGACAACTGCCCTTCGTTCATCCAGAAATCATCCTTATCCAGGACAAACAGCTTCCCGACCTTGACCAAGCCCTTCAGAAAAACGCTGGGATACACGTTCGGACCCGCCACCAGCACCTGGCTTTCCTGAGGCGAAAAGCTCGGCAGATACTTCAATAACCCACCGCCCAGACACGACAGGTACAGCGCCGCGGGCTGACGAGCGCCGCCCCGTAATACGCGAATGAAATAGCTCACGGAGGACGGTGCCACAAAGTTGCGGATCAGGGCTTGGTCCCTGGCTTCACGGCTGTCCGTGGCCGGCATGCTGCTGAACAACAGGTGAACGCCTGCAACAGCGTAGCCTGACGGGAAGTCCGGCATGGGTGCAGGTGGCACCGCCGGTTGGACCGCACCCTGGGGCCCGCTGTAGAACAAGCGCAGAATCAGCGACTCGGCAAGCCCTGCGGCGACCGGCAACGTGGCCAGGAACGAAGCCCCCCCGCCATTGGCAAGCACCGCAGAGAGGTACTGCTGACTCTGATAGGGCGACAGTCGGCGCTTGAGGTCGCGCACGGCGTCATCGCCGTGGGAAAACACCGGCCCACAGGCCGCCGCCCACGGTGGGACAAAGATCTCGGCTACGCCAGGCTGCCAGAACTGATCGATACGATTGCGCGTGGTCCAGATTCGCCCCGGCACAAGGGTGTCCAACTGGCCGATTGCGATAAGGTCATGCACGTAACTGAGCACCGTCCTCACGCCATCGCGCAACTGCTGCCGAAGCTCGACCAGTCGCCCCCAACTGTCCAGTTGAGCATCGGTGCCCTGGTACTGATACTGAAGCAAGGCTCCGTCCTGGCACGACAGGTAAAACGCCAGTTGCTTGTCCTTCACCCCCTGCAAGGCGAAGCGGATGCCGGTGTCGATATCCGTAGGAGAAAAGAACGCCTGGCGCAGCGGATCACCGACGGGGGCCTGGGTTTCGTTGCTGGCACACAGATAGAAACCCTCCAGTCCATAGTCCTGGGGGAGCAGGCCATGGGGAAAGACTTGCCCAAAGTCACGATAGCTCTGGCGTACCAAGGGCAGGCTGGCCATGTAGCGCCCGTTTTTCTTCGACTTGAAGACGTAGCCGAATTGCAGGTGTTCGCCATGCCTGCGGTGCTCATGGGCATAACGCACCGCATCCTTCTGCTGGGTGAAGATCGGACTGAACGCCGGGTCTGCCAGCGCGTTTCTGATCATCAACGGCTCGACCTGAACCGCCACGAACGCCCCGGTTATCCTGCGTGGGATCCCCCAGGCCTGGCTGCCCTCCACCACGCGCAATACACCGGCATTGCCCAGGCGGGTGACGAACTCGGCGGGGGTCAATTCGCCTGTGCGAATCTGACGTTCGATGCGGTTTTCCAAGCGGTCCCCGCGGACCCGGTTCAGCGGCACCAGGTCCTTTTTCAGTTGTTCTTCCAGGGTGGTATGGCTGCGGGTGTAGCTCAGTACACAACCATCGGAGCCCAACAGGTACTCGCGGACCAGGCTGGCATCCTGGCCCGAGAGAGCCGCAGAAATCACCCGGGTGGACAGCATGTTGCGGTAGAGGCTCTCCTGCCGGGCTTCCAGCGCAAACGGCAGGTCGCGAGGCGAGCTTGAGCGGTAGCGCGCGACAATGGTATGGCCCCCCGGGAAGCCGCCGGTACTGACCACTTCGTCAGGGAAAATCCACTTGGGGTCAAAGTCTTCCCGAGGTACTTTCAGGGGTTCGGTGGTCACGAACAAACCATCCGGACGCTTGAGAATCAAGCCGCCCATCAACCCGTTACTCTGGAGCAGCGAGCGCGCATGGCGTGCCGCGTCGTCCTGATCGTGGAACGCCGGGCCCAGACGACGGCGGATGAAATTGGCATACGGTCGCCATTGTTCGGTGCCGGGGCTCACCGCGCCTCGTCGGTCCCAGCACTGGCTGCTGTACAGCACCCGCAGGTCACCGGCGCGGGCGACCAGTGAAATATACCGGCGCGTATCGAACGCGCCATTGCGCAGGCTCATGCCTTCAATCGTCACGCCCTCGTCAGCGCTTGGCGCCTTGAGCAGGGTGGAAGCTTGGGGCTGGTAACGCAACAGGGCACCATCCAGGGTTGACAGGTAGACCGGCAGCGCACCGTTGGTGGACGCGCGAGGCAGGTACCGGGCATCTTCTTCGGCACGCAACAGCACCTCGGGCGTGACAAAAAACTGCGTCAGCCAGGCCTCCAGGGTCGGTAATCCCGAGGGTTGCCATTGCTGTGAATAGAGCAGCCCCACCAGCACGAAATTCTGCACAAAACTTCCACCCCCCAGGTAGCCACTCCCCCTGGAAGCATCGCTCAACCAACGCCCGTTGGTACTCATGGGTAAGAGTTCGCTGACCACGTACTCATCCGCCTGCGGGTGCTTGAGGATGTACGCGGTACACCCTTGGGCATCCAGGTTCCTGCCGTACCCGCGAACATGGGCATTGATCGCGGCCGCGTCCTGGCTGCTGAACACCGCACCCAGCGCCGGGGTTTGCGGCGCAGCGGCGGCGTACTCGAAGTTCGGCGTCCAGTCGTTGTAGACCCTGCCGCGCGGGCCCCACAGGGGGCTCTGCACAAGCACCTGCAGACTGCCCGCATCGGCCAGCCGGGTAACGATGTCCACGGGTTTTAGCGCGCCCGACTCCAGCCGCTCGAAATAGCCATTTTTGCCCGGCTCGCGGGTGGTATTGCTCTGTACCAGCAACTCCCTGTCCGAGCCACTGGGGGTGTAGCT
The DNA here is from genome assembly GCF_024809815.1 of Pseudomonas sp. BIGb0381. Classification (NCBI taxonomy): domain Bacteria; kingdom Pseudomonadati; phylum Pseudomonadota; class Gammaproteobacteria; order Pseudomonadales; family Pseudomonadaceae; genus Pseudomonas; species Pseudomonas sp. BIGb0381. Next base: position 166,082 of record NZ_JANUEN010000011.1, on the reverse strand, counting down.
GATCAGGTTATTGGGCGAACCGCTCAAATAGGCCGGCAACCGCGACTGAATCACCGAGCGGATCTCCACATCCGAGAACAACGTGGTGTTGACCTCCAGGTCGGTCAGCGTCCATTTCAATCGCTGCTGGCGTTCCCGATCACCCGCAGACAACGCCGCGTGGGAGGCATAGCGCGCATGAATCCGGTAGCCTGCGGGGGGCACCAGTGCCCCATTGCCCACGATGGGTGTCAGCAGGTCGGTGGCGAATCCATCGCCGTGAATGATCATGGGCTCGGTGAACACAAATCGCCCCGTTGTGCCCTTGAGGATATAACCGCCATAGGCGGTTCCCCGGCGAAAGCCGATCTTCTCGTGGGCATGACGTGCGGCATCATCGGCGGTGAGGAACGCGGCACTCAGTGACACTGCAGTCGAGCCCAGTGGTAATGCCTCGCTGTCATGCACCGGCCCCAGCGTGCTCCAGAGCCCGCCTCGCTGAACCACCACCAGGTCGCCGGCACGGGCCACCCGGCGAACAAAATCCCGGGGTGACAGCGAGCCGTCGAGCAACGCTGCTTCATTGCCTTTGTCGGTGACGGTTTGGCCGTCGAGGGTAAACAGCTCCTGGGCGGACTCGGCACTCGGGACCTGCCAGTGCAGCAAGGCATTGTCAGCGGTTCGCAGGTAGAGCTTGAGCCCGAGGGAGGCGATCTGGATACCTGTGGTGGCCAGCGACTGCGTCATCACATCCACCAGCAGCGCAGGGGACGCAAAGCGCTTATACAGCCACGCGTCCTCGGGCGGCAGTTTCTGCGGTGCCTGGGCCGAGTTCGCGTAATAGAACCCCACCAGGCGGTAGTTCGATACCAGCTTCGGCTGGCCGTTTTCACGCACAGGAAACAAGCTGCCCAAGGTGGTGCCCGGAGCCGCCGGCAACGTGGCGATATAACTCGGGGCCGTTCGGTGCTTGAGTACAAACCCCACGGCGGCACGCCCCGATAGATCGCGACTGTTCAGGGCAACCAACACAGCGGTGTGCCCCATGCTGGTCTGAGGGCTAAAAAACGGCTGGTCCTGTACCGTGGCCTCACGGCTGACCGGGCTGCCCAGCGTCCAGCCCTTTACCACGCGACCACGAATCCCGCCCCACACTTTGTTGGCGACCACCACCCGCAAGTCTCCGGCTTGCGCCAGGTTCCACACGGCACCTTCAAATGCCGTGAACGGCACCACTGGCTCGGCCCCGGTCATCTGTCGCAATAACACTTGCTCTTCGTTCGAACCACTGCTGGTGTACTTGAGCAACGAGCCGTCAGGCCCGGACAGATAATGCACCGGAGTGAAATCACGGTGGGTCAGGGCAAACACCTGATCGGCATTCGAGAAGAAACTGGTGAACAGCGCCACCTGGTCCAGGTTGAAGCTGGGATTGTGCTGCTTCACCTCGCCGGTGTCGGCGGGGTGGGAATGATAGAGACCTTGGCACTCATAAGAAGCCGGGGCGATGAAGTGCCCCTGATCATCGGTGGCCAGGATGCGCTGGAAGTCGAACCGCACCCCGTCCCCCGCAACCGGCACCGTGGCGAAATAGTGGTTATCGCGCTTGAGGATCGCGCCGCCGTACTCCTTGTCCCGCCGCTCGCCAATACTGGTGTGAGCCCAGTAGGCGGCGTCATCGGGCAAGGCAAAGGCGGGGCCGACCTCCGGTTCGGGAATGTTCGAAAAAGGCCGCCAGTTATCCATCACCTCCCCGGCCTGGTCCCAGATCCGGCTGGTACTGAGCACCTGCAGCGTCCCGGCCATTGCCACCTTGTGGACGTAAGCCTGCGGGGTCAGCACACCCGTCAACAGCGCGCTTTCAAATCCGTGATCGTCCACCGTGGTGCCTTGGACGCGATAAAGGCCAGCCTCCTTCTGCGAATAGGAAAACCGGTACGCAAGCACCGCGTCGTCCGGGGCCCGTAGATAAAGACTCACGCCCTGCTCCGCCACTTGCTCACTGGGGATCAGACGCGCCTGCTGCGCCGCCGTCGCCAACCCCAACGCCGGGAAAAAGCTGCGATACAGCCACGGCTGTGCCTCCGGTACCCGGGATCGCGCCGGGGGCGCGTCGCAGTAAAACCCTTCGATGACAAACCCGTCAGGCAGTACATAACGACCGTCCTGGTTCCACATCAGAAAGTCCGTCATGGAGAACCGCGGTTGCTGAGTGGCCAGCGCTGGGGTCGCCAGGTATTCCGGCTGGCCACTACGCTTGAGGATCAGGCCGATGCGCCAGGTGTCCTGACTGGCAGGCAAGCCCTCCACGGCAGCCTGGATGGCATCGGTGGGCGCGGTGCATACGGCAGACAGCAAAGGCCGCATCCCCGTCGGCGTGTGTGCGAATGCCTGGTAGGGTTGCCAGTTTGCCGGCACCACGCCTCGAGAACCGCCCCACAGGGCGCTGGCGGTGACAAAACTCAGTTCTCCCAGCATCTGCATTTTTTTTATGAAACCCTCCAGCGTCCCATCGCTGCCGAAAGGGCCATCGGCAATTTCTCCCAACAGCCACTTGGCGTACTGTTTTTCCGCAAATGTGCCACTGGGTCGATAGCGAATCAGTGAGTCATCCGGCCCGGACACGTACGAAAGCGCGAAGTTTTTTTGCCAGACGATGTCGGCGGCGGCGTCCCACGTGGAGAAAAAATTCAGGTGTGCTTTCACCTGCTGAGGGGAAAAATTCGGATTGCTGCTCGCTACCACCTCATGGTCCGCCGGGTGGGAATGGTAGAGCGCAGCCCGCTGATACCCAGGGATCGACAAGAAGCTGCCATCGGCATGGGTGCTCAACACCTCGCGCACATCGAACTCAAGCTCTTTGCCATGCACCGGTTCGGTGGCGAAAAAATAGCCGCCAGGGCTTTGCAGAATCACCCCGCCGTACTCTCGTTCGCGTCGCGCCCCGATACGTCGGTGGGCCCAGAGCGCCGCGTCATCCGGCGAAATAAACGCCGGACTCAAGGTCGGCAGGGCCACCACCCTGTCGACGCCGCCCGGCCGGGATTTGGGCGGCGGTACTGCCGCAAAGGGTTTCCAGTGTCGGTCGACAACGCCGGCCACCCCCCATAACCCATTGCCCAGCACAACCCGCAATCGGCTGACCTCTGCCAGCTTGCGTACGACATCGGCGGGCTTGTAGGTACCGTCCGCCAACTGCCTGGAAATCAAGCTGCCTTGGGTCGCCGGCGCAAAAAAACGGGAGAACTCGGCCTGGTCCGGCGCCTGGGGTTCCAGCACGACCAGGCTGTCCACAGCGCCCGAGAGATAGCCCGGCACTTGCAACTGATGAACACGGTATGCCTCGACATCCGAGAAACTCTGGGCGTGGACGCTGATATCGTCCTGAGTCCACCTCATCTTGAACGCGCTATCGAGGTCCGCGGACGACACCGCCCTGTGTGAGCCGAACCAGCCCTGCAATTGGTAACCATCGGGCAGTGCCAGTTGTTTGCTGTAGGTATCCCAGGGAAAGAAACCCTCGAACCCAAAAGGGTTGGCACCCGTTTCCAGCAGTTCGGTCAACACGTAATGCTGGTCGGGATGCTTGAGTATCAGCGCCCCATATTCACGCTCACGCCGCGCGCCCACCTGCGCATGGGCGAACCGCGCCGCCTTGTCGGCCGACGAAAACGATTGGCCCAGCGTTGGTTTTTTGAACGGGAAGGTTGCGTAGGGTACCCAGCCACTCTCGACCACACCTTCCACATCCCACAGCGGGCTGGTTTGCTCGACGCTCAACTCACCGGCTTCGGCCACCCGCGCCACAAACTGACGCGGGGTCAACGCCTGCTGAAGGTCTGCCTGCTCAGTACCGAGCAATCGGGTTTCCGCCGGCGAGCCACTGAACCGGTAGCGCAACAGCGCATTGTCCCGGGTGCGCAGGTACAACGAGATACCCAGCACAGACGGCGACGCATGCAGGTAGCGACGGGATGTGGCGATGTAGGCTGCCAGCTCCTCGGGGCTGAAGAACTGCTGGTACAGCCAGGGTTCTACCGTGGGGAACAGCGCCGGCACCGGCCGCGACAAATAGAAGAACCCATGCAGGTGAAAGCCCTCCGGCAACAACGGCCCGCCCGCGAGCAACGGCAGTTGGTTATCGACCGGCAATTGCGCTGCGCTGCTGAGGGAAAAAGCCTGGGTAGCGACGAACTCATCACGCAACTCATGTTTGAGCACCATTGCCATCTGGTGCACGTTGGGCGTGCGCCTCATGCGGGCCTGCGCAGCATTCAGTGCCCGCGTCACATCAGGGTAGAGCCCGCCACACGCAATCGTCTCACGCCCTGCCTTCAAGGGCAGGTAAGGCTGCCAGAGATGATCGATGACGCCACTGACGCCGCCCCAATCCGCGTTGGCGACCAACAATGACAGGCGCCCCAAAGACGCCACCTTCTTGATGAAACCTTCCAGCGAGCCGTCGTGCCCATCCTCAGGCACGGCGGTACTGACGTTATCGATCCAATCGACAAACCTGCGCTCGGCTTCGGAGAAGCTGGGCAGGTACTTGAGCAGTACACCATTGGGGCCCGACAGGTAGGCAGCGCCAAACGCGCGCCCTTCATAGTGATTGAAGACAACGTCCCGCTCAGAAAAAAAACTGTTGAAAATACGCACCTGAAGATCGCGGAACCGTGGGTTCTTCGCCTTCAAATCGGCAAATTGCTCAGGGTGGGAGTGCACCCCGCCCACCAGTTTATAACCCGTCGGGGCGAGAAACTCGTTGCGCGCCCCACGCGCCAGCAGCAATGAAAAATCGAAGGTCACCGCCTTGCCGGGAATCGGCTCGGTGGCAAAGACCTTGTTATCCGCCAAGCGCTGGAGAATGACGCCGCCGTATTCCTTGTCACGCTTGTTGCCGATGCGCGCGTGCACATAACGCGCGGCATCGTCGGCACTGATAAATGCAGGACTGAGCTTGTACTGAATACCTCTCACCGCCGAGGCGGCCGCTCGTTTTTCTCTGGGTAAATACTCTTCCATGACACTTCCTTGATCACGCTCATTGTCGGTGCTCACCCGCACCGGGCCTGCAGAACGCCAGCCACCCAACAGCGTCCTCGCTTGGATCACAGCGAGGGCACTGCATAGTTATCCAGTTCTCTGGGGGCGCAGCACTCTTTAGGCGCACCGCCTGCACCGCCTATGCGTGCCTGCCCGCTATTGGTGCGCACACAACCGCTGCCGGGCTTTTTCTCCAGTAAAACCGGGCATTTCGCCATCGGGCACAGCCTTTGCTAGTACCTGTTCAGCGTTCACATCGGCCTATCAAAAAAAACTAAACGTTTACGGAGACCGCACCATGAAGCGTCGCAGCTTGATCAAGGCTTTCACCCTGTCCGCCTCCATTGTCGCCATGGGCATGACGTGGACCGTGCAGGCCGCCGAGACCATCAAGGTCGGCATCCTGCACTCGCTGTCCGGCACCATGGCCATCTCCGAAACGTCCCTCAAAGACATGGCGCTGATGACCATCGACGAGATCAACGCCAAGGGCGGGGTGAATGGCAAGATGCTTGAGCCGGTCGTGGTGGACCCGGCGTCGAACTGGCCGTTGTTCGCGGAAAAAGGCCGGCAGTTGCTGACCCAGGACAAGGTCGCCGTGGTGTTTGGCTGCTGGACCTCGGTGTCGCGCAAATCGGTATTGCCGGTGTTCGAAGAGCTCAACGGCCTGCTGTTCTACCCGGTGCAATACGAAGGCGAAGAGATGTCGCCGAACGTGTTCTACACCGGTGCGGCGCCGAACCAGCAGGCGATCCCGGCGGTGGAATACCTGATGAGCGAAGAAGGCGGCAGCGCCAAGCGTTTCTTCCTGCTCGGCACCGACTATGTGTACCCGCGCACCACCAACAAGATTCTGCGCTCGTTCCTGCACTCCAAAGGCGTAGCGGATAAAGATATCGAAGAGGTCTACACCCCATTCGGCCACGCCGATTACCAGACCATTGTTGCCAACATCAAGAAGTTCTCCGCTGGCGGCAAGACAGCGGTGATCTCCACCGTGAACGGCGACTCCAACGTGCCGTTCTACAAAGAGCTGGCCAACCAGGGCCTGAAAGCCACCGACGTACCGGTGGTGGCCTTCTCCGTGGGCGAAGAAGAACTGCGCGGCATCGACACCAAGCCGCTGGTGGGCAACTTGGCGGCCTGGAACTACTTCCAGTCGGTGGAGAACCCGGTGAACACCAAGTTCGTCGCCGACTGGAAAGCCTATGCCAAGAAACACAACCTGCCGGGCGCGGACAAAGCCGTGACCAACGACCCGATGGAAGCCACCTACGTGGGCATCCACATGTGGGCGCAGGCGGCGGAAAAAGCCAAGTCCACCGACGTCGACAAAGTGCGTGAAGCGCTGGCCGGCCAGACCTTCGCCGCGCCGTCGGGCTTCACTTTGACCATGGACAAGACCAACCACCACCTGCACAAGCCGGTGATGATCGGCGAGATCCAGTCTGATGGGCAGTTCTCGGTGGTGTGGCAGACCCAGGAACCGATCCGGGCGCAGCCGTGGAGCCCTTACATTCCGGGCAATGACAAGAAGCCGGACTATGCGGTGAAGAGCAACTAAAGCCCGACCACAGGTCAACTGTGGGAGCGGGCTTGCCCCCTCCCACACTGTCCGCGCATGACTAGGACATTTGTTTATGCCCGCTGCCCTCAATCGCTATCTCCTGGCATTGCTGCTATTGCTGCCCTTGGCAGTACATGCCGGCGACGCCGAAGACTTCCTGGCCGCCAACCCGATGCAACAAGCCAAGCTCCTCCAGGACTGGGCCGCCCAGCCCGACCCGGCGCGCATCGAGTTGGTGGACGCCCTGCAACAAGGCAAGCTCACGCTCAACGGTGAAACCAAGACCGTGCGCCTGAACAACCGCCTGCGTGGCCTGATCGATAACGTACAAGCCAGCCAGCAACTGCTCGCCGCCGACCCCAAGGTGCGCCTGGCCGCTGCGCAAACCCTGCAAAAAAGCGCGCAACCTGCGCAACTCAAATTCCTCGACCAGCAGGTCGCCGCCGAAACCAACGAGGACGTGCACACCGCCCTCAGCCTGGCCCTGGCCAACCTGCAACTGGTGGACACCGACCCGGTGGTGCGCCTCGCTGCGGTGCGCCTGCTCGGCAGTACCGGCGACCCGCTGGCCCGCACCCGCCTCGAAGCGCTGCTGGCGCCCGGTGTGGAAACCGACGCCGCCGTGCACACCGCCGCCGAGACCAGCCTGGCCCAGGTCAAACGCAAACTGATGATGGGTGAAATTCTCGGCCAGGCCTTCAGCGGCATGTCCCTGGGATCGATCCTGCTGCTGGCGGCCCTGGGCCTGGCGATCACCTTCGGCCTGCTCGGTGTGATCAACATGGCCCACGGCGAGATGCTGATGCTCGGCGCCTACTCCACCTACGTGGTGCAACTACTGATGCAGCGCTACGTGCCGGCGGCCATCGAGTTCTACCCGCTGATCGCGCTGCCGGTGGCGTTTTTCGTCACCGCCGCCATCGGCATGGCCCTGGAGCGCACGGTGATTCGTCACCTGTACGGCCGGCCATTGGAAACCCTGCTCGCCACCTGGGGCATCAGCCTGATGCTGATCCAACTGGTGCGCCTGGTGTTTGGTGCGCAGAACGTCGAGGTGGCAAACCCGCAGTGGCTGTCGGGCGGCATTCAAGTGCTGCCCAACCTGGTGCTGCCGTACAACCGCATCGTGATCATCGCTTTCGCGCTGTTTGTGGTGGTGCTGACCTGGCTGCTGCTGAACAAGACGCGCCTGGGGCTCAACGTGCGCGCCGTCACCCAGAACCGCAACATGGCCGCCTGCTGCGGCGTGCCCACCGGGCGTGTGGACATGCTCGCGTTTGGCCTGGGCTCCGGCATTGCCGGGCTGGGCGGCGTGGCGCTGAGCCAGATCGGTAACGTCGGCCCGGACCTGGGCCAGAGCTACATCATCGACTCGTTCCTGGTGGTGGTACTCGGCGGTGTCGGCCAGTTGGCCGGCAGCGTGATGGCAGCGTTCGGCCTGGGTATCGCCAACAAGATCCTGGAACCACAGATCGGTGCCGTGCTCGGCAAGATCCTGATCCTCGCGCTGATCATTCTGTTTATCCAGAAACGCCCGCAGGGACTCTTCGCACTGAAAGGACGGGTGATTGACTGATGAACCAGCCATTGATGCTCACGGCCGCACAAAAGGCCGGCCCCAAGGTGACGATTGCAGTCGGCGCGGTGGTGCTGTTGCTCCTGCTGACCCTGCCGTTGTGTTCGCTGCTGTCGCCGGAAAACCCGCTGCATGTATCGGCCTACACCCTGACACTGGTGGGCAAGATCCTTTGCTACGCCATCGTCGCCCTGGCCTTGGACCTGGTGTGGGGTTATGCGGGGATGCTGTCCCTGGGCCACGGCCTGTTCTTTGCCCTCGGCGGTTATGCCATGGGCATGTACCTGATGCGCCAGGCCTCTGGCGATGAGCTGCCGGCGTTCATGACCTTTTTGTCGTGGACCGAATTGCCCTGGTATTGGGTCGGCACCGAGCACTTCCTCTGGGCCCTGTGCCTGGTGGTATTGGCGCCGGGGGTGCTGGCGCTGGTGTTCGGCTTCTTCGCGTTCCGCTCGCGGATCAAGGGCGTGTATTTCTCGATCATGACCCAGGCGCTGACCTTTGCCGGGATGCTGTTGTTCTTTCGCAACGAGACCGGGTTCGGTGGCAACAACGGCTTCACCAACTTCCGCAGCATCCTCGGCTTTGGCATTACCGAACCAGGCACGCGTGCCGTGCTGTTCGTGGCAACAGTGGGGTTGCTGGTGGCGAGCCTGTACATCGGCTGGCGCCTGGCCCAGAGCAAGTTCGGCCGGGTGCTGACCGCTCTGCGCGATGCCGAGAACCGCCTGATGTTCTGCGGCTACGACCCGCGCGGCTTCAAGCTGTTCGTATGGGTGTTGAGCGCGGTGTTATGCGGCTTGGCAGGTGCGTTGTACGTGCCGCAAGTGGGCATCATCAACCCGAGTGAAATGTCGCCGACCAACTCCATCGAAGCCGCCGTATGGGTGGCCTTGGGCGGGCGTGGCACGCTGATCGGGCCGTTGCTCGGCGCGGGCGTGGTCAATGGCATGAAGAGCTGGTTCACCGTGGCCTTCCCGGAGTACTGGCTGTTCTTCCTCGGGGCGCTGTTCATCATCGTCACCCTGTACCTGCCCAAGGGCGTTATCGGGCTGTTGAAGAAATGAGGAACGTCATGCTCGAACCTATTTTTGATGCGGGCAGCGGCCGCGATGCGATCGGCATCGGCCAGGCCGCAGGCACCGGCCTGAACACCCGCCATGGCACCATCCTGACCCTCGAAGACATCAGCGTCAGCTTTGACGGTTTCAAGGCGCTCAACAACTTGAACCTGTACATCGGGGTCGGCGAATTGCGCTGCATCATCGGCCCCAACGGCGCGGGCAAGACCACGCTGATGGACGTGATCACCGGCAAGACCCGGCCCAGCCACGGCAAGGCCTGGTTTGGCGAAACCCTCGACTTGACCAGCATGAGCGAAGTGCAGATCGCCCAGGCCGGCATCGGCCGCAAGTTCCAGAAACCCACGGTGTTCGAAGCCCTGAGCGTGTTCGAAAACCTGGAGCTGGCGCAGAAGACCGACAAGTCGGTGTGGGCCAGCCTGCGTGCACGCCTGAGCGGTGAGCAAAAGGATCGTATCGATGAAGTGCTCGACACCATCCGCCTCACCGCTTCGGTGCATCGGCCCGCCGGGCTGCTCTCACACGGGCAAAAGCAGTTCCTGGAAATCGGCATGCTGCTGATGCAAGACCCGCAACTGTTGCTGCTGGACGAACCGGTGGCGGGCATGACCGACGCCGAAACCGAATTCACCGCCGAACTGTTCAAGCGCCTGGCGGGCAAGCATTCGTTGATGGTGGTGGAACACGACATGGGTTTTGTCGGCTCGATTGCCGACCACGTGACCGTGTTGCACCAGGGCAGTGTGCTGGCCGAAGGGTCGCTGGAACAGGTGCAGGAAAATGAGCGGGTGATCGAGGTGTACCTCGGTCGCTAAGGAGAACTGAACATGCTGCAAGTCGACAAGCTGCACCAGTACTACGGCGGTAGCCACATCCTGCGTGGGCTGTCCTTCGACGTGAAGATCGGCGAAGTCACCTGCCTGCTCGGCCGTAACGGCGTGGGCAAGACCACCCTGCTCAAATGCCTGATGGGCCTGCTGCCGGCCAAAGAAGGCGCGGTGAATTGGGAAGGCAAGGCCATCACCGGCTTCAAGCCGCACCAGCGGGTGCACGCAGGGATCGCCTATGTGCCCCAGGGCCGGGAGATTTTCGGGCGGCTGACGGTGGAAGAAAACCTGCTGATGGGGCTGTCGCGTTTTCCCGGCTCGGAAGCCAAGGAAGTGCCGGCGTTTATCTATGAACTGTTCCCGGTTTTGCTGCAAATGAAGCACCGGCGCGGCGGCGATTTGTCCGGCGGCCAGCAGCAACAGCTGGCCATCGGCCGGGCCCTGGCCAGCCGTCCGCGCCTGTTGATCCTCGATGAGCCCACCGAAGGCATCCAGCCGTCGGTAATCAAGGAGATCGGTGCAGTGATCAAGAAACTCGCGGCGCGCGGCGACATGGCGATCCTGTTGGTGGAGCAGTTCTACGACTTTGCTGCCGAGTTGGCCGACCACTACCTGGTGATGTCGCGCGGTGAAATCGTGCAGCAGGGCCGCGGTGAAAATATGGAAAGCGAGGGTGTGCGCGGCTTGGTTACCATCTAACCTGTAGCGTCCTGACGATAAGCACAAGAAACCATGAACCTGCCCGTTTCCCCTGCCCTGTTCACGCCCAGCTGGCACGCCGAGCTGGAACTCGGCTATGCGCGTTTCGGCGACACCACGCGCCCGGTGATGCGCCGCCATCTCGGCCCGCTGCGGGTGCAAAAGCACCTGTACGCCGAAGGTTCCGAGGTGTGCCAGCACATCATCGTGCACCCACCTGGCGGGATTGCCGGCGGTGATCGCCTGGACATCCGCGCCCATGTCGCCGAGGGCGCCTGGGCCCAGTTGACCAGCCCCGGCGCAGCCAAGTGGTATCGCGCCAGCGGCCCGGCGTTTCAGCAGTTGGACCTGACCGTGGAAACCGGCGCGACCCTGGAATGGCTGCCCCAGGAAACCATCGTGTTCAGCGCCGCCCAGGCCGAACTCAGCACCCGCATCGACCTGCACGGCGATGCCCGGTTGTTCTACTGGGACGTGATCGCCCTGGGACGCCCGGCCAGTGGCGAGCGTTTCGACCTGGGGCACTTTCAATCGCACCTGGATATCCGCCGCGACGGCCAGTTGCTCTGGCACGAGCGCCAGCGCATTGTGGGCGCCGACGGTCTGCTCGACTCGCCCATCGGCCTGGACGGCCAACCGGTGTTCGCCACACTGCTGGTGACCGGCGATATAGAACCTGAATTACTCGAACACTGCCGCGCCCTGCCCCACGCCGTGCGCGGCGACCTGACCCAACTGCCCGGCTTGCTGGTCGCCCGCTGCCTGGCCAGCGAAGCGCTGCTGGCGCGGGGCTGGTTGATTGATTTATGGAAATTGTTACGCCCCGCCATGTTTGGGCGAGAGGCGGTCGCACCACGAATCTGGAGCACATGAAGATCAACATGTGGGAGCGGGCTTGCTCCCGATAGCGGTGGGTCAGTGAAAGATGTATTGCCTGACACTGCCCTATCGGGGGCAAGCCCCCTCCCACACTTAATCTCCATTGTATTTACGAATGTATTTCACGACGGACTGAACCATGGACCTGACCCCACGGGAAAAAGACAAACTGCTGATCTTCACCGCCGGCTTAGTAGCCGAACGGCGCCTGGCGCGCGGTGTGAAGCTCAACTACCCGGAAACCATCGCCTATATCTCCGCAGCCTTGATGGAAGGCGCCCGCGATGGCCGCACCGTGGCCGACCTGATGCACTACGGCACGACCCTGCTCAGCCGTGAACAGGTGATGGAAGGCATCCCGGAAATGATCCCGGATATCCAGGTGGAAGCCACCTTCCCCGACGGCACCAAACTGGTGACTGTCCACCAACCCATCGCGTGAGGCACGGCCATGATTCGTGATGCAACCGAGCAGGACCTGCCGGCGATCCGCGACATCTACAACGACGCGGTACTCAACACCACGGCGATCTGGAACGAACAACTGGTGGATCTCGGCAACCGCCAGGCCTGGCTCAGTGCACGCCAGGCCCAGGGCTATCCGATTCTGGTGGCGACCGAAAATGAGCAAGTGATCGGCTATGCCTCGTTTGGCGATTGGCGCGCGTTCGAAGGCTACCGCTACAGCGTCGAGCACTCGGTGTATGTACGCAACGACCAGCGCGGCAAAGGCCTTGGCCCACTGCTGATGCAGGCCCTGATCGAACGCGCCAGAACCTGTGGCAAGCATGTGATGGTGGCGGCTATCGAAAGCGGCAACCTGGCGTCGATCCGCCTGCATGAACGCCTGGGGTTCGTCACCACCGGGCAAATGCCCCAAGTGGGCATCAAGTTCGGCCGCTGGCTGGACCTGACCTTTATGCAACTGACATTGAATCCGGGCGCGCAACCGCCCAAGGAGTGAGTTCGATGAATGCCGCGCAACTGCGTCGAGTCAATGCTGAAAGTTTTGCCCACTACCGCCGGGGCCTGATCGAGCTGTTGCTGGATGCGGTCAAGCAGGGTGCGTCGGTTGGTTTTATGGCCGACTTCGATGAGGCCCAGGCCCGCGTCTATCTGGAAAGCGTGCAGGCGAGCATTGAAGACGCCAGCCTGTTGCTGTGGGTGGTGGTGCGCGATGAGCAGGTGATCGCCAGCGTGCAGTTGGCACTGTGTCAGAAAGCCAACGGCCTGAACCGCGCCGAAGTGCAAAAGCTGCTGGTGCACAGCAGCGCGCGGCGCCACGGCCTGGGCCAACAATTGATGAACACCCTGGAGCTCGCCGCGCGCCAGCACAAGCGCGGCCTGCTGTACCTGGACACCGAAGCCGGCTCGCCTGCCGAAGCCTTCTACCAGTCGCTGCGCTACACCAAGCTCGGTGAACTGCCCGACTACTGCCAAAGCCCGGACGGGCGCTACAGCCCGACCGCCATCTACTTCAAGACCCTGGGGCAACCTGCATGATTCCTGGCGAATATCAGATCCAGCCTGGCGAGATCGAACTCAACGTCGGCCGGCGCACCGTCACCCTCAGCGTGGCCAACAGCGGCGACCGGCCGATCCAGGTGGGTTCGCACTACCATTTTTTCGAGACCAATGACGCGCTGACGTTTGACCGTCCATTGAGCCGCGGCATGCGCCTGAATATTCCGGCGGGCACGGCGGTGCGGTTTGAGCCGGGGCAGAGCCGTGAGGTCGAGCTGGTTGATTTGAGCGGCGGGCGGCGGGTATTCGGGTTTGCCGGACGAATCATGGGCGACCTTTAGGGCCTCATCGGGAGCAAGTCGAATCGTCGCACCGCCCCTCCCACATTTTGACCGTGTTCACACATCAAAGGTGGGAGGGGGCTTGCTCCCGATAGCGGTGTCACATTCAACACATTCTTCTCAGGGCACACACCTATGAAAATCAGCCGCCAAGCCTACGCCGACATGTACGGCCCCACCGTCGGTGACAAGGTCCGCCTGGCCGATACCGAGCTGTTCGTCGAAGTCGAGCAGGACTTCACCGTCTATGGCGAAGAAGTGAAATTCGGCGGCGGCAAAGTCATCCGCGACGGCCAGGGCCAGAGCCAATTGCTCGCCCATGAAGTCGTCGACACCCTGATCACCAACGCGCTGATCATCGACCACTGGGGCATCGTCAAAGCCGACGTCGGCTTGAAGAACGGCCGCATTCACGCGATCGGCAAGGCCGGCAACCCGGACATCCAGCCCGGCGTAACCATGGCCATCGGCGCCAGCACCGAAGTGATCGCCGGTGAAGGCATGATCCTCACCGCCGGCGGCATCGACTCCCACGTGCATTTCATCTGCCCGCAGCAGATCGAAGAGGCGCTGACCAGCGGCGTCACCACCATGATCGGCGGCGGCACCGGGCCGGCCACCGGCACCAACGCCACCACCTGCACCTCCGGGCCTTGGCACCTGGCGCGCATGCTGCAGGCCAGCGACTCGTTCCCGATGAACATCGGGTTTACCGGCAAGGGCAACGCGAGCTTGCCCGAGCCGTTGATCGAGCAGGTCAAGGCCGGCGCCATCGGCTTGAAGCTGCACGAAGACTGGGGCACCACGCCCGCCAGCATCGACAACTGCCTGAACGTCGCCGACCAGTACGACGTGCAGGTGGCGATCCACAGCGACACCCTCAACGAATCCGGCTTTGTCGAAACCACCCTCGCCGCGCTCAAGGGCCGCACCATCCACACCTACCACACTGAAGGTGCCGGTGGCGGCCACGCGCCGGACATCATCAAGGCCTGCGGCTTTCCCAACGTGCTGCCCAGCTCCACCAACCCGACGCGGCCGTTCACGCGCAACACCATCGACGAACACCTGGACATGTTGATGGTCTGCCATCACCTGGACCCAAGCATTGCCGAAGACGTGGCCTTCGCCGAAAGCCGCATCCGCCGCGAGACCATCGCCGCCGAAGACATCCTGCACGACCTCGGCGCGTTCTCGATGATCAGCTCCGACAGCCAGGCCATGGGCCGCGTTGGTGAAGTGATCACCCGCACCTGGCAGACCGCCGACAAGATGAAGAAACAGCGTGGCGCCCTGCCCGGTGACGGCCCCGGCAACGACAACTTCCGCGCCAAGCGCTACATCGCCAAGTACACCATCAACCCGGCGATCACCCATGGCATCAGCCATATCGTCGGGTCCATCGAAGTGGGCAAGTGGGCTGACCTGGTGCTGTGGCGCCCGGCGTTCTTCGGCATCAAGCCGACCCTGATCCTCAAGGGCGGCGCGATTGCGTCCAGCCTGATGGGCGATGCCAATGCGTCGATCCCCACCCCGCAGCCGGTGCACTATCGCCCGATGTTCGCCAGTTTCGGCAGCTCACTGCATGCCACCAGCCTGACCTTTATCAGCCAGGCAGCCCTGGACGCAGGCTTGCCGCAAGCGCTGGGCCTGAAGAAACAGATTGAGGTGGTGAAAGGGTGTCGCGACGTGCAGAAAACCGACCTGATCCACAACGATTACCTGCCGGATATCGAGGTGGACCCACAGACCTATCAGGTCAAGGCCGACGGGGTGCTGCTGTGGTGTGAGCCGGCGGATGTGTTGCCGATGGCGCAGCGGTATTTCCTGTTCTGACTTGGAACCTGTGGTGAGGGAGCTTGTGCCCTCACCACAAATCCCCTTAGAACTGCTCGCGCGGATTGAACGCGGCTTTTTTTGCCAGCTCCTGCCACAAGGCTTTCACGTCGTCATCGCCTGCCGGTGGCATCACCGCCTTGAGCTGCACGTACAGGAAGCCACGCTGCCCGGCCTTGTTCAGCAAGCCATGGCCCTTGGCACGCATGCGCTGGCCGTTCTGGCTGCCGGCCGGCACCTTGAGGTTGATCTTGCCAGTCAGGGTCGGCACGGCCACTTCCGCGCCCAGCGCCAATTCCCACGGCGCCAGCGGCAGGTTGATGATCAGGTTTTCGCCATCCACTTCGAACTTGGGATGCGGCGCAAACTTGACGATCAGGTACAGGTCACCATTGGCCCCACCGCCAATGCCCGGTGCGCCCTGCCCTTTGAGGCGGATACGCTCACCGTCGGCCACGCCGGCGGGGATCTTCACGTTCAGGCTCTTGGTGGTATTGCTGACATGCCGGCCCGAGGCGTCGTATTGCGGCACCTGGAAGCTGATCTGCTTGGACTCGGTGGACAGCGTCTCTTCGAGGAACACCGACAGCTGCATCTCCACGTCCTGGCCCTTGCGCCCGGTCGGACGACGCTGGCCGCCACCAAAGGCATCGCCACGACCGCCAAAGATCGAGCTGAAGAAGTCAGAGAAGTCTTCGGTGCCCTGGCCACCGCCAAAACCGCCACGGCTCTGCCAGCCTGGCGGGCCCTGGAACGGTTGGCCATGCTGGCCGTATTTGCGCAGCTCGTCGTATTCGGCGCGCTTATCGGCGCTTTTAAGCGCTTCATAGGCTTCGGACGCGTCCTTGAACTTGGCTTCGGCGTCTTTTTCCTTGCTCACGTCCGGGTGATATTTGCGCGCGAGCTTGCGATAGGCGGCCTTGATTTCCTTGTCATCGGCCGTCGGCTCGACACCCAGAATCTTGTAGTAGTCTTTGAAATCCATCGGCGGTTCACCATCCTTAATCGAGATCGCACAGCCCGGGGCACAACGTGCGTTGCTTTGCACCTGTAGAGTGTCGTGGCCTGGGGGTGCGTCAAAGTGTTATCGGCGCTTGCCGTATGCACCAGATGTGGGGGCAAATGCTGAACTTTCAAGCACGATTTAACGGATGGTCGGCCTACGCATCCGCCCTCGACTGGCATACACTGCGCGGCCGTTTTTCAACCGGAACCCGATAGACATGAAAAACCCATCCCCAGCCCGTGCCTGCGGTATCGACTTTGGCACGTCCAACTCCACCGTCGGCTGGATCCGCCCCGGCATGGAAACGCTTATCGCGCTGGAGGACGACAAGATCACCCTGCCGTCGGTGGTGTTCTTCAACTTCGAGGAGCGCCGCCCGGTCTACGGTCGCCTGGCCTTGCACGAATACCTGGAAAACTACGAAGGCCGGCTGATGCGCTCGCTCAAGAGCCTGCTGGGTTCCAAGTTGATCAAGCACGACACCAGCGTATTGGGCACGGCGATGCCGTTCACCGACCTGCTGGCGCTGTTTATCGGCCAACTCAAGAGCCGCGCCGAAGCCACCGCCGGCCGCGAGTTCGAAGAAGTGGTGCTGGGCCGCCCTGTGTTCTTCGTCGATGACGACCCTATGGCCGACCAGGAAGCCGAAAACACCTTGGTCGACGTGGCGCGCAAGATCGGTTTCAAGGACATCTCGTTCCAGTACGAACCGATTGCCGCCGCGTTCGACTACGAGTCCACCATCGAGAAAGAAGAGCTGGTACTGATCGTCGACATCGGCGGTGGTACGTCCGACTTCTCGCTGGTGCGCCTGTCCCCGGACCGCCGCCACAACGACAACCGCCAGGACGACATCCTCGCCACCGGCGGCGTGCACATCGGCGGGACCGACTTCGACAAGCAACTGTCCCTGGCCGGCATGATGCCGCTGTTCGGCTACGGCAGCCGCATGAAAAGCGGCGCCTACATGCCCACCAGCCACCACATGAACCTGGCGACCTGGCACACCATCAACTCGGTGTACTCGCAGAAATCCCAGCTGGCCCTGGGCAGCATGCGCTACGACATCGAAGACACCGGCGGCATCGACCGCCTGTTCAAGCTGATCGAACAGCGCGCCGGGCACTGGCTGGCCATGGAAGTGGAAGAGACCAAGATCCAACTCACCCATGACGACAGCCGCCACGTCCTGCTGGACCGGGTTGAGCCGGGGTTGAGCGTGGACCTGAGCCGCGCACTGTTCGAGTCGGCCATCGATGGCTTGCTGGAACGCGTGCGCAACAGCGTGACGCAGTTGCTCACCGATGCCTCGGTGTCGGTGGCCCAGGTGGACACGGTGTTCTTTACCGGTGGTTCAAGCGGTATTCCAGCACTGCGCCACAGCATCTCGGCAATGCTGCCGAATGCCCGGCATGTGGAAGGGAATATCTTCGGCAGTATCGGCAGCGGTTTGGCGATTGAAGCCAGCAAGCGCTACGGCTGCTGAGTTTCACCTGAAATACCGTGGTGACTTCATCGGGGGCAAGCCCCCTCCCACACTGACAGTGTTCACAAGTCGACCTATGTAAACACAGTAAATGTGGGAGGGGGCTTGCCCCCGATGGGGCCCGCCCAGGCAACACACGCCTTAAACCATCCCGCCGAGCTTCAGCTCACTCTTCAGATACGCATAGTAAATCGGCCCCGCCACCACCCCCGGCAAACCAAACGCGGCTTCAAACACCAGCATCGCCAGAAGCAATTCCCACGACTTGGCACTGATCTGCCCGCCGACGATGCGCGCGTTGAGGAAGTACTCGACCTTGTGGATCACGATCAAATACCCCAGCGCCGCCACCGCCACCCAGATCGACAGCGACAGCGCGACGATGGTGATCAGGGTGTTGGACATCAGGTTGCCAATCACCGGCAGCAGGCCGAGCAGGAAGGTCAGCACGATCAGGGTTTTGGTCAGCGGCAGGTGAATGCCGCACAACGGCAATACCACGGCGAGGAACACGGCGGTAAAGACGGTGTTGAGCGCGGCGATCTTGATCTGTGCAAAAACGATGTTGCGAAACGCCTGGACCAGCAGGTGCAGGCGGTCGAACAGCGCGGCGGCCAAAGGCTTGCGCTTGGTCAGATCCGGCACGCGCTGCAGGGCGATGATCGCGCCAAGCACCATGCCGATCAGCAGGGTGACGAACATGTGGGCGGCGTCTTTGCCGACCAGTTGCAGTTCGCTCAGGTGCTTGCTCAGCCAGTCGCCGATGGCCACGCGGAATTCGGCGGCGCTGGCGGGCAGGTAGGCATCGAGGAACGGCGGCAGCTGGCCGCGTGCCCGGTCGACCACACCCATGAACTTGTCGAGGGAGGCCCCGGGGTTTTCCGCTTCGTGGAGCAGGAAGCTGATGGCTCCGGCGAAGATCAGGGTCAGCACGCTGACGATCAGGGTGCCGAGCAAGGCCACCGCCAACCAGCGCGCGCGGCGCCCTTCGATCAACCGTTGCAGTTGGGGGGTGAGCATGTTGACCAGTTCATAGACCAACAGGCCGGCCAACAGGCTGGGCAGCAATTTCAGCGGCAATACCAGCAGCAACCCGCCGAAAATGATGATGTAGCTGGCCAGCAACAACACATGACGCTGAGAAAACGTTGGCATACAGCCTCAAAACGAACGGCATTAAAGGATGTGTGGGAGCGAGCTTGCTCGCGAAGGTCGCCAACGATAACGCGTTTATTCTGAATAAACGCGGGGTAATTGTGTTCTTCGCGAGCAAGCTCGCTCCTACAGGTGGGCTGTGTGCGAGTGTCGCAGCCTTCTAGGGCCCGGGGCTATCAATTCTTCAGGCAGGTGCTCATGAACGTCTTGCGCGCATCGCCGGTCAGCGCCTTGGTTTTCGCCGACGCATTGCAATCCTTCATCTTCTGCTGCTGCGGCGTGAGCGTCTTCGCATCATTGGCCGCCGGAGCCGACAGGCAGGTTTTCATGAATGCCTTGCGCTCGTCGCCCTTGAGCGTCTTGGTGGTGGCTTCGGCATTGCAGGTGGTCATCTTGTTTTGCTGCGCGGTGGCGGCAAAGCCTTGGGAACAGAGCAGCAGGCCTAACATCATCAACGGAACACGCAACATCTTCATGAAGTTTTCTCCCTGTTACCGCGCCGAGGAGCGCAGCCTTCCGAGAGTGTAGCCAAATCCTGTTACACATTCCCGCGAAGAGAGGATAATCCCCGCTCATTCCTCTGTACGGCGATGTCATGCAATACGCGTATCCCTTGCTGGCCATTTTTATCTGGGCCGGCAACACCGTGGTCAACAAACTGGCCGTGGGTTCGATTTTCCCCGCTGAAATCGGCTTTTACCGCTGGTTGCTGGCAGCACTGCTGTTTACACCGTTCATGCTCAAACCGGTCATCGCCAACTGGCCGCTGATCCGCCCGAACCTGGGCAAGATCTGCATCCTCGGCGTGCTGGGCATGGCGGTGTACCAGAGCCTGGCGTACTACGCCGCTTCGCTGACCAGCGCCACCAACATGGGCATCATCCTGTCGTTGATGCCGTTGATGGCCCTGACGGCGGCCATCATCAGCCTGGGCCAGCGCCTGACGTTTGGTGCGCTGACGGGTGCGGTGCTGTCGTTCGCCGGGGTTGTGGTGGTGGTGTCGGCCGGCAGCCTCGGCGCGTTGCTGCAGCACGGCGTGAACCTGGGCGACGCAATGATGCTGGTCGCGACCCTGGCGTATGCGGTCTACAGCACCCTGCTGAAAAAATGGCAACTGCGCTTGCCGCCGCTGGTGCTTCTGTATTTACAGGTGCTGGTGGCAGTGGTGGTGCTGTTTCCGCTGTTTCTGTTTTCGGCAAAAGCCGGCCTGGGCTGGGCGAATATTCCACTGGTGCTTTATGCGTGCTTGCTGGCTTCGATGCTCGCGCCGCTGGCGTGGATGCATTCGGTGAAGACCCTGGGACCAAGCCGCACAACGCTGTTTTTCAACCTGCTGCCGTTGATCACCGCGTTGATTGCCGCCGTGGTGTTGAAGGAAGAGTTGGCGCTGTATCACCTGGTGGGGGGCTTGCTGACCTTGGGCGGGGTGATTTTGTCCGAGCGCTGGACCACACCGGTGCGCCGCCAGGCTTAAACCCCGGCGGCCTTCAGGCGCTGGGCATGCTCGACGAACAACCGGATCGGCTCGGCGCCCTTGCCTACCAGGCCCATGGACTGGTTGACGATATCGAAGTGGTCCAGGGCGTAGTCATCGCCGATCACCCGCCCCAGGTGCGAGCTGCAGCGCCCGACCATGCCGTCGCACTGGCCCTTCTCGCGCACGAAGCTGCGTGCGAACACTCGGCAACTGCGATTCGTCCCGTCCAGCAGGTTGCGCCCGCGATCGGTCTTGCCCGGTTGCAAGGTGCCGGACCATGAGTAGTAGCGCACGCCATTGACCACCTCCGCCCCGTGCCCGCCCCAGGTGTGCGGCAGCCCTTGGGGATACTCGCGGTTGAACAGCGCCACGCCTGCACTGGTCAGGGAGTGGTGGGACGCCTGCAAGTCCGCCTTGAAGCGCGGGCCGCGATAGCCGGTTTCCAGCAGGCTCATCACCGCTGCAACCAGATGAAACAGCGCGCTCATGAGCCGCCCCTTCACGCTGTCGGCCGGATAATGCGCGTGGATATGGTCCGCCAGTTCCGAGCCGTGATTGGGCCCGGCCACCGACGTCACCGATGCTACCCACTCCGGGTGCATGGCCGCCGCATAACGGGCGGTCAGCGCGCCCTGGCTATGGCCGATCAGGTTGACCTTGTCGGCGCCGGTCTCAAGGCGAATCCGCTCGATCTGCGCCAGCAACTGCTCGCCACGCACCTCGCTGGAATCCAGCGGCGCCACCTGGATGGGAAACACCTGCGCCCCACCCGCCCGCAGTGCCGGGACAATGCCGTACCAGTAAGGGAAGAACCCCAGGCGCACGAACCCCAGCATGCCAGGCACCAGCACCAAGGGGTAACGCGTGGCTAACAACTGCGACATGTAGCGAACGCCCTGGATCAAGAAAGGATGATGGCAGGCTAGCGCAACTCCAGCGACGCGCTGATGACACGCCGGGCAAATCCAATAAAACTTTTTGCTGCGCCCGTGACTCACAACTGGGAGCGATCACGCCGACAGAGCGTGGCGTAAAACCGGATTAGCCCCAGGAGATTGAGATGACTGAAGCAAACTTGACTGACGTTGCGACCCTGCGCAGCCGCGCCCGCCAAAACGTCGAAAACGGTGCCGTGACCGAGGGCTATGACGCCGACCGCGAAGAGATTATCCGCCTGCTCAACGGCTCCCTGGCCACTGAGCTGGTGTGTGTGCTGCGCTACAAGCGCCACTACTTCATGGCCAGCGGCGTTAAAGCTGCCGTCGCCGCGCAGGAGTTCCTCGAACACGCCACCCAGGAAGCCGAGCACGCCGACAAACTCGCCGAACGCATCGTGCAGTTAGGCGGCGAGCCGGAGTTCAACCCGGACCTGCTGTCGAAAAACTCCCACGCCCAATACGTGGCCGGTAACAGCTTGAAGGAAATGGTCTACGAAGACCTGGTGGCCGAGCGGATCGCGGTGGACAGCTACCGTGAAATCATCCAGTACATCGGTGATAAGGATCCAACCACGCGTCGTCTGTTTGAAGAGATCCTGGCTCAGGAAGAAGAGCATGCGGACGATATGGCGGATATTCTCGAAAGCCTGTAAGCCGCGCAATTCAAAAAAATGTGGGAGGGGGCTTGCTCCCGATGACGGAGTGTCAGCCACCGGATGCAGTGGCTGAAACGACGCATCGGGGGCAAGCCCCCTCCCACATTTGGGTTTGTGTTCTGTCCGCTAGCCTTTCACCGTCTTCGGTGCCTTGCCCTCCTTCATCTGCTGCAACAACGGTGCACACTGGTTCGGCGCATCGGCGCTTGGTGCCACCAGCGCCAACAGACCCGCTGCCGGGCCGGCGATCACACCCAGAGCCACCATACCCGCGCCACGCAGAGCCAGGGGGATGGCTTTTACACCCGCATTGGGTTTGATGAACGGGCCGTTGACGTACAACGGCGAACGCAGGGAAAACAGGCGGAAGCCCTTGGACTCGGGGGTGATGGTCAGGTCGAGCTGTTCGGTGGCCATGTTGGCGGTGCCATCGATATAGATGATCGCGTTCTCGGTATCGAACACAAACAACCGTGTGGTTGCCAGGCCGGTCTTGATCCCGAAGTCCGCCGCCGCGCAGTTGATCTTCACTTCCTTGTCGCCAAACAGGCGGCCCACCACATAGTTGCCCACGTTGAGCCCGGCAATTTCCATCAGGCCACGGCTGATGGCGCCGTCGTTGATCAACATCTTCAGGTCACCGTTGGAGGTGCCCAACAGCGCCGCGACGGAGTTACCGCGCCCGGAAATATCGGCATCACCGTTGAGTTCACCAAAGCTGGTTTTCATCGGTTCGAAGGTCGGGAACAACTGCTTGAGCTTGAAGTTGCGCGCAGTGAATTTGGCGCGGCCTTCCATCGGCGTGGTGCGGCCGTTCAAGCGGATCTGCGCATCCAGCTTGCCGCCGGCGACGCCGAATCGCAGCGGTTCCAGGCTCAGTTCGCCGTCGTTGAGCACCAAGTGGGTGTACAGGTCGTTGAAGGGCAATTCGGCACTGTGCACGATGCGTTTGCCGGTGAATTCCACATCGGCATCCATATCGCGCCAGCGCTCGGTGCGGAACTCCTCCACCGGCAGCACCTTGGTCGCCGGCTGTTTGCTCTCACCGCCACGCGCTTTTTGCTTGGCGTTGGAGTCGGCACCGATCAGGGGGGCAAGGTCGGTCATCAGCAATTGGTTGGACACCAACGCACCGCTGAGCTTGGGACGTGGCTGGCTGGCGACATAGGCGAGGTTGCCGTGAATATCGCTGTTGCCGATCTTGCCGTTGAAGTTTTCGTAGCTGAATGACGCGCCGCTGGCCTCGTGCACTTTGGCGATCAAGTGGCCGTCAGTGGAGTAGGCCGGTGAATCCGGCAAGGTGACGCCGGTCAGCGGGTAGAGGTTACCCAGGCTGCTGCCGGACAGTTTCAGGCGCAGGTCCAGGGCGCCGAGGTTCAACGGGTCGGTCAAGGTGCCTGCCAGCGCGATGCTGGTATCGGCAATCTTGACCTGGGCTTGCAGCGGAAACGGCTTGGCCGCGTCCTGCAAGGCCAGCAGGCCACCGATCTTGCCGCTGCCGTCGAGCTTCTGCCCGTGGTACTGGCCTTTGACCTTGAGGGCGAACGCATAGTCCTGGGGCGCGGAGCCTTTTTCCAAGGACTTCCTGGCATCGGCGTCACCGACGATTTCGCCGAACGGGATCGGCTTGCCCAGGGGGTCGATGATCACGTCCAACTGAGTCTTGAGGGTCTGGTCGTCGAGGGTCACGTGGCCCTTGTCGAAACCAATGGCGCCGATGTCCACCACCCAGTTGGAAGGTTCGGCGTCGGGGTCCTTGGGATCGAACTTGAACATCCAGTTGGCGCGCCCATCGGCCAGGCGCTGCAACTCGGCACTGGGCTCGGTGAGGTCGATACGCGGGATCACCACGCGCTGCACCAGCAACGCCAGCGGCGAAATACGCAGCTCGACCTTTTTCAGCGTGACCATCTGCGGTTTTTTCGACCAGTCGGGGTTGCCCAGGGTCAGGTCCTCGGCAATCACATGGGGCCACGGCACCCAGGCGCGCCAGCCGCCTTCATCGGGCTCACGTGCCCACACCACCGCCAGGTTGCCGTTAATGGCAAACGGACGATGCAGCTCTTCGGAGACTTTGGCATTGAGCGGGGGCTTGATGCGGTTCCAGTCGAAGAACACCAGGACCAGCACCACCACAGCGATTAACACAACGAAGCTGGCGCAGCTCCAAGTGACGATTTTACGAGTGCGCGTCATTGCACAGGACTCCTGAATACGACTGGCCGGGTTACAGCCATTAAGACAGCTTATAAAACTACGACTGGCAAACCGACCGGGGGTTTAACCCGATCACCGATTTAACCGCAAAAAGCCATTTACCTGACCAACCAGACACATTCTGGCCATCAACGACGCACCATTGTTACCCAGGTTCGTGTCGAAAATACCCACCACGGTGCAAAACCGCGTGCTTGAGAGGCTTGTTCTAGAGCCTCCGCCGGGAACAATCAATTCTGTTGATTATTACCATTGCGTTTATGAACTTTTATATCGACTTATCGAGAGTAGCATTAGCCCCGTACCCACTTTATCGCCCTCCCAAGGAGCAACCCATCATGAAACGCCAAGTACTCGCTACCGTCCTGTTATCCATCCTGGCTTCCAGCGCATTTGCGCTGCCTGCCGCCGAACAGGTTACCCCACAAGTCAAAGCCGACGCCGTTCACTTCAACCAGACCCTGGCCCGCAGCGGTTCGCAAGAAGACGAGAACCGTGACTACGCCAAAGGCGCTGTTGCTGAAAACGGTTCGGAACAAGCCAACAAACGCGCCTACACCGAAGGCCTGACCGAAAACGGCCGTAACCGCCTGGAACAGAAAGGTTTGGTTGAAGGTGGCGCGGAACAAGCCAACGAACGTGCCTACACTGAAGGTGTCGCCGAAGGTGGTGCTGATCGCCTGCAAGAACTGCATCAAGCTCAGAGCTGACCCCGTGGTGGCCCACAAAAAAGCCCGATCTACCGACCGGGCTTTTGACTTTTTGTAGAGCCTGTCACGCAACCTCCTCATCTATCCCCCGCCAAGTTCGACGTCAACGAAGCTGTTTTGCTAGAGTGCGTCGCTGTACTCGCCGACAAAGCCCGCCTGCCCATGCTGCCCCGCGCCGAACAGAAGCAACAGACCCGCCTCGCCCTGATGGACGCTGCCCGCCATCTGATGGAGTGTGGTCGTGGGTTTGGCAGCCTGAGCCTGCGTGAAGTGGCCAAGACCGCAGGCATTGTCCCCACCGGTTTCTATCGCCACTTTGCCGATATGGACCAACTTGGACTTGTATTGGTGAGTGAGGTGGGCCAGACCTTTCGCGCCACCATTCGCCTGGTGCGCCACAACGAATTCGTGATGGGCGGCATTATCGATGCCTCAGTGCGGATTTTTCTCGATGTGGTCTCGGCCAACCGCTCGCAATTCCTGTTCCTGGCCCGTGAGCAATACGGCGGTTGCCTGGCGGTGCGCCAAGCCATCGGAGCCCTGCGTGAAGACATCACCCGCGACCTGGCGGCAGACCTGACGCTGATGCCCAAACTGCAGCACCTGGATGCCGAAGGTTTGCACGTGATGGCGGACCTGATCGTCAAGAGCGTGTTTGCCACCCTCCCCGACATCATCGACCCGCCTGCCCAGGCGTTGCCTGCCCACCTCACGCCCCAGGCGAAAATCACCCAGCAACTGCGCTTTATCTTTATCGGCCTCAAACACTGGCAAGGCCTGGGCAGCACCGAATAAGCCGTCAACCCGCCGTGTGAAAACGCTTGGCGGTGGTGTAGTGCTTGTTCCAATAGCTGTTGCTCAGTGAATCGATGCGGATGCTTTTGCCGGTGCGCGGTGAATGAATGAATTTACCCTCGCCGATATACAGGCCGACATGGCTGACCTGGCCGCGCCCATTG
Organism: Pseudomonas sp. BIGb0381; assembly: GCF_024809815.1. NCBI lineage: Bacteria > Pseudomonadati > Pseudomonadota > Gammaproteobacteria > Pseudomonadales > Pseudomonadaceae > Pseudomonas > Pseudomonas sp. BIGb0381. Next base: position 140,182 of record NZ_JANUEN010000011.1, on the reverse strand, counting down.
CCTTTGAAAAACACCGCATCCCCTGGTTTTAAAGCCGTGCGTTGGATGGTCGGGGCCGTTGATCGGTGCATCGCCACCGTGGTGCGCGGTATCTGGATATTGGCTTGGGTCTTGAACAGGTAAACCAGGAAGCTGCTGCAATCGAACCCCTGCTCTGCTGAAGAACCACCCCACTTGTAGGGGGTGCCCAGCAGTTCGTGGGCGCGGTCGATCACATCATTGATAGGGGCCTCCTTAACCGAAACGGTGAAGGTTGAACGTGGCTGCAAATTGGCCGAGGCCGATGAAATGGCCAAAGACAGGCTGACAATAACCAAGCAAAAAAATGACTTGAACATGATGAACGTCGCAGTGGATTAAACACGGCGCATAGCCTAAAGACACGGCACGTAATGTTTTGAACGCCGATTCCTGATCACGCGTAGGACAAATCCGAAAACGCCCGAGACCAGTGCGCACAACAGCAAATCGCACCATTTTGGCCCACTCAAAAACCCTTCCCACGCCCCGTTTAGTAGCACCGTCTTGCCTGCCTACAGGCAATTCCTACGCTTGACCGGGTTGGCAAGCCCCTTGCTGTAGCACTTCCATCGCTCATAGCTGGAAGCTTCCTGATGCTGGTGATCCACCGCCGAATCGCCCCCCAAGCCCTCTGGGCCGCTGAGCTGCTGCTGAATTTCGAAGCACGCAGCAAGAGCCGCCTGCGCTGTTTCAGTGCCGACGGTGAAGACGTCGGCCTGTTTCTGGAGCGCGGCCAGCCGCCGTTGCACGATGGCGAATTCCTACAAGCCGAAGACGGACGTGTCGTACGCGTGTGCGCACGCCCTGAACACCTGCTGCACGTCACCTGCAGCAACGCCTTTGAACTGACCCGCGCCGCCTACCACCTCGGCAACCGCCATGTGGCCTTGCAAGTGGGGGATGGCTGGTTGCGCCTGCTCGACGACTACGTGCTCAAGGCCATGCTTGAGCAACTGGGCGCCCACACCGAAACCATCGAAGCGCCGTTCCAACCGGAACACGGCGCCTACGGCGGTGGCCACCATCACTCCCGTCATGGCGATGAAGATTTCAACTACCCGCCCAAGCTGCATCAGTTCGGCGTGCGTCTATGAACCCAGCCTGGGCGCTGTTGCGTCTGGCCAGTCCGCAATTGCCGATTGGCGGCTACAGCTATTCCCAAGGTTTGGAAATGGCCGTGGAGAACGGCCGCGTCAACGATGCCGCCAGCGCTCGCCGCTGGATCAGCGACCAATTGCTGCTCAACCTTGCGCGCTTCGAAGCCCCGTTGTTGCTCGCCCACTGTCGCGCCGCCGCAGAGCAGGACTGGCCAGCGTTGGCACAGCTGTGCGAAGCGCATCAAGCCAGCCGCGAAACCCGGGAGCTGTATCAGGAAAGTCGGCAGATGGGTTATTCCCTGCAGCAGTTGCTCAATGGCCTGCCGGAACTGGACAGCGACGCCCACAGCTTCCTGGAGCAACGCAGCGAACCGCACTTGGCCTTGGGCTGGGCCCTGGCCGCGCGCGCCTGGACGATCAGCGCCGACGACGCCCTCGCCGCCTGGCTCTGGAGCTGGCTGGAAAACCAATTGGCCGTGCTGATGAAAACCCTGCCCCTGGGCCAACAAGCCGCGCAACGCCTCACCAGCGAGCTGCTGCCCCTGCTGCAACAAGCCCAGCAGGACGCCGCCTGCATCGACCCCCACCATTTCGGCAGCGCCGCCTTCGGCCTGTCCCTGGCGAGCATGGCCCACGAGCGCCAGTACAGCCGCCTGTTCCGTTCCTAGGGCTTTAAATTTTGGGCCTTTTATTTTGGAGAATCAGATGAACACACAACCCCTGCGCGTCGGTATCGGCGGCCCGGTCGGCTCCGGCAAGACCGCCCTGACCCTGGCCCTGTGCCTCGCGCTGCGCGATCGCTACAACCTGGCGGTGGTCACCAACGACATCTACACCCGCGAAGACGCCGACTTCCTGGTGCGCAACCAGGCCCTGGCGCCGGAGCGCATCATCGGCGTGGAAACCGGCGGCTGCCCACACACGGCGATTCGCGAGGACGCCTCGATCAATCTGGAAGCGGTGGACCAACTCAACCGTCGCTTTCCCGGCCTGGACCTGATCCTGGTGGAATCCGGTGGCGACAATCTGTCGGCCACCTTCAGCCCGGAGCTGTCGGACCTGACCATCTATGTGATCGATGTGTCCGCCGGCGACAAGCTGCCGCGCAAAGGCGGGCCGGGTATCTGCAAATCCGACCTGCTGGTGATCAACAAGATCGACCTGGCGCCGCTGGTCGGCGCCTCGCTGGAGCTGATGAACAGCGACACCCAGCGCATGCGCAACGGCAAGCCTTTCGTGTTCAGCAACCAGAAAACCGGGGTAGGCCTGGAAGAAATCGTCGCCTTTATCGAACGCCAAGGCCTGCTGACCGCCGCCTGATCAACCCATAAGGAACCTGTTTATGAACCTCAACAAACTCCTCGCAGCCGCCGCCCTGCTGCTCACGCCCGCCCTGGCCTTCGCTCATCCTGGCCACGGCGACAACGGCCTGGTGGCCGGTATCAGCCACCCGCTGGGCGGCCTCGACCACCTGCTGGCCATGGTTGCGGTGGGTCTGTGGGCCGCTCAGCAAAAAGGTGCCGCGCGCTGGGCCCTGCCGTGCACCTTTGTCGGCACCATGCTGATCGGCGGCATCCTCGGTTTTGAAGGTCTGCAATTGCCCGCGCTGGAAAGCGGGATTGCCGCCTCGGTGCTGGCCCTGGGCCTGGCGGTGGCACTGGCGGTGCGTCCGCCGTTGTTCATGGCCATGGGTGCGACGGCGTTGTTTGCGCTGTTCCATGGTGTGGCCCATGGCTTGGAGTTGCCGGAGATGTCGAGCCCTTGGGCGTATGCCGCAGGGTTTGTCGGCGCCACCGCTGCACTGCACGCTGCCGGGTATGCGCTGGTGCGCTGGCTGCCGGCTGCGGCGGCACCGTTGGTGCGGATTGCCGGAGCGGCTTCGGCGGCGACTGGGGTGTGGTTGCTCGCCAGCTAACAGTCGCAAGCTACAAGCTGCAAGTAAACGCCGAACCGCTCTTACTTGCAGCTTGCCGCTCACAACTTAACGCTGCCCCTCTGCTACCATGCGCGCCTACACCCCTGCCGTGACGACGCCAGCCGATGCCCATCGCTCCAAGCTCCGCCCCTCAGCCTTCATTGAATGCCGTGCTCACGCACTTCCACACCCTGATCGTGCCGCTCTGGCAGGGCCCGGGCTGGAATGCCGAATTGGCGTTGCCCTATGAGGCGCTGGACGCCGATCACCGCCCACTGCCCCCGCAACGCTATCGCGCCATGGCCTGCGCGCGGCAGTTGTACCTGTTTGCCAGCCTGATCGGCGAGCCAGGCGCGGCCTTCGCTGAAGCGCGCGCGGCCGTGCTGTTCCGCTCCCTGCAACGGCATTTCCACGATGCGGAACACGGCGGCTGGTTCTACAGCATCGACCCCGCCGGCCAGCCGCTGGACAAGCGCAAAGACCTCTACACCCACGCCTTCATCATCTTTGCCTGCGCCCATTACTGGGCCAAGGTGCGTGAGCCGCTGGTGGAATCGGTGCTCAACGCCGCCCTGGAAGTAGTCGCCCAGCGCTTCGCCACCGAGGATGGCCTGTACGAGGCGGTGCTGGAACGCAACTGGTCGTCCCTCCAGTCCGGCCCGCTGCAAAACCCGTTGATGCACCTGGCCGAAGCGTTCCTCGCTACCCTCGCGGTGCGCGAGGATGCCCCTGTGCAAGCAGCCCTGCTGGCCTTGGCGACGGCCATGCAGCAGCGTTTCATCGACCGCCAGCACGGCGTGATGATGGAAAAACCGCTGGGCGCTGTGGATAACTGGTTTGAGCCGGGGCACCAGTTCGAGTGGTTCTTTTTGCTCGAATCCTCGCCCGTGCTGCGCGGCACGCCGCTGCATGCGTCACTGACGCGGGCGTTTGCCTACGCAGAGCACAAGGGTGTGGATAACGCGTCCGGAGCGGTCAGCGGCATGTTGGCACTCGACGGCAGCGTGCGCGACGGCACCCAGCGTATCTGGGCCCAGGCGGAATACCTGCGGGCACTGACCTTGCGGCCTGGCAGTGAGGCGGTGCTGCAGCGCCAATTGCTCGCGCTGCAACAGCATTTCCTGCATGAAAAAGGCTGGCATGAATGCCTGGATGCCAAGGGTGCGGTGAGCCGGCGGGATATGCCTTCTACCACCCCCTATCATTTGGCAACCTGCTACCAGGGGCTGATCCAGCATCTTGGGTGACCTGCAGGGCCTCATCGGGAGCAAGCCCCCTCCCACATTTGACCGTATTCACAAATTTGAATGTGTGAACACGACCCAATGTGGGAGGGGCGGTGCGACGATTCGACTTGCTCCCGATGGCAGCAACTCGGTCTAAAGCCTTACTTGGCCCCACGCTCAATCGCAAACCCAGCCCAGGTCTGGCTCACCGGCATCAGCTCCAGGCGGTTGATGTTGACGTGTGCCGGGGTGTTCAGCACCCAGAAGATGGTGTCGGCGATGTCCTGCGGCTGGATCGGCTCGGCGCCGGCGTAGGTGGCGTCGTAGCGCGCCTGGTCACCGCCGAAGCGCACCAGGGAGAACTCGCTTTCGCACAGGCCCGGCTCGATGTTGGTCACACGTACGCCGGTGCCTTGCAGGTCGCAGCGCAGGTTCAGGGAGAACTGCTTCACGAACGCTTTGGAACCGCCATACACATGGCTGCCCGGGTACGGGTAGCTGCCAGCGATGGAGCCCAGGTTGATGATCCCGGCACCACGGCCGTGGGCGATCAGGCGCGGCAGCAGCAGGCTGGTGGTGGTCAGCAGGCCTTTGATGTTGGTGTCGACCATGGTTTCCCAATCGTCAAGGTCGCACTTGGGCGCAGGGTCGGTGCCCACGGCCAGGCCGGCGTTGTTGATCAGCCCGCGCAAGGTGGCGAACGATGGCGGCAGGTTGGCGATCGCGTCTTCCATGCCTTTGCGATCCCGTACGTCGACCACCAGGCCGTGCACTTCGGTCTGCTTGGAAAGCTCTTCGACCAAGGCATTCAAACGCTCGGCACGACGACCGGTGAGCACCAGTTTCCAGCCGGCTTCGGCAAACCGACGGGCGCAGGCTTCGCCGAAACCTGAAGTAGCGCCAGTAATAAACAGCGTGTTGGACATGGTGTTCTCCTTGCGGGCATCGGGAAAAAAATCAGCCAGCAGAATGCCCTTACGCTGCGGTTGCGGCAACCGCTATGCACATAACGTCGCGCACACCTGATCACTTTTTAACCATAGTTATAAAAGCCTTATAAACCGTGGCTTGCAGCCATATGCGCGCAGGTTATCCACAGCTGCGCCCACAGTCTTTGGGGGCAAGTGCAAAACGCTTCAGGCCGCTGTGTACAAGGCTTTCAGGCAGTTTTAGAAAGTTTTTTGCTTGACCTGGACACAGGCGTATGTAGGCCTACGGGCAGCGGGGGAAAACGAACGATGGCTCCAGGCCAGTCATTCCGGCCTCTGCGGCCGTCTTTCCAGAGTTTAATCACAGACTTATCCACAGGCTGGCGGGACATATTTCAGTCATATACCTGTGTCTTTAAACAGGTTGACAAACCCCTCGATCGGCCGCGAAAAAGCCACTGATCAAAAAACAACCACACAGCTGAAAGCCACGGTTTTAAAGGCGTTCAGCCAGCTACTCCCACGTTACCCACAGCCGGTTCCACAGTGGATGGGGACAAGTCAAAACTGTGACAAAACAGGGATTTGCGGCGGCTATATGTCGCGCTTTGGAGGGGGGCTGGATTTGTTTTCCACAATTTGGGATCGCCCCTTGCAGGCGACACAAAACAAATGTGGGAGGGGGCTTGCCTCCTCCCACAGGGGTACTGCGTTGTTATTTAGATCAGTGGCCACCGAGGTAGGCGTTGCGCACTTCCTCGTTCACTAAAAGCTCCTTGCCGGTGCCGGTAAGGCGAATCTCACCGTTGACCATCACATACGCCCGGTCCGACAACCGCAGCGCGTGGTTGGCGTTCTGCTCCACCAGGAAGATGGTCATCCCGGTGGAGGCCAGCTCGCGCAGGGTGGAAAAGATCTGCTTCACCACAATCGGCGCCAGGCCCAGGCTCGGTTCGTCCAGCAGCAACAGCTTGGGCCGGCTCATCAGCGCGCGGGCGATGGCAAGCATTTGCTGCTCGCCACCGGACATGGTCATGGCCCGCTGGTTACGCCGTTCCTTGAGCCGTGGGAACAGCTCGAACATGCGTTGCATGTCTTCCTGGGCGAACTTATCGCCAATCGGGATGGTACCCATCAGCAGGTTTTCCTCGACGGTCATGTCAGGGAACACCCGCCGCCCTTCCGGCGACTGCGCAATGCCGTTGGAAGCAATGTAGTGGGACGACTTGTGGGTAATGTCGACGCCGTTGTAGATGATCTGCCCCGACTCGGCCCGTGGCTGGCCGAAGATCGACATCAGCAGCGTGGATTTACCCGCGCCGTTGGAGCCGATCAAGCTGACGGTTTCGCCTTCGTTGATGTGCAGCGAGACTTTTTTCAGGGCCTGGATCGGGCCGTAGAACACGTCCAGGTCCTTCATTTCGAGGATAGGCGCACTCATACCAGCTCCTCTTCGTCTGCGCCCAGGTAGGCGGCAATCACTTTGGGGTCGTTGCGGATCGCTTCCGGCCCGCCTTCGGCGATTACGTTGCCGTGGTCCAGCACCACAATGTGGTCGGAAATACTCATCACCATGCCCATATCGTGTTCGATCAGCACCACCGTAAGGTCATGTTCGTCGCGCAGCAGGCGAATCATCGCGCTGAGGGCTTCGGTTTCCTGGGGGTTGAGGCCCGCTGCGGGCTCGTCCAGGCAGATGATCTGCGGCCGGGTGCACATGGCGCGGGCGATTTCCAGGCGGCGCTGCTGGCCGTAGGAAAGCTCACCGGCCAGGCGGTTGGCGCAGTCCACCAGGTCCACCACTTCGAGCCAGTAGAACGCGTGGTCGAGGGCATCGCTTTCGGCCTTGCGGTAGCCCTTGGTGTTGAGGATGCCCGCGAGCATGTTGCGGTTGACCCACATGTGCTGGGCCACCAGCAGGTTTTCCAGCACCGACATTTCCTTGAACAGGCGAATGTTCTGGAAGGTCCGCGCCAGGCCGGCGCGGTTAACCAGGTGGGTGCCGCCGAACATCTTGTAGTAGACGCGACTGAAGAAGCTCTTCGGCGACACGAAGTCGACGGCCTTGAAGCGCTCGCCGAGCAGTTGGATCACGTTGGTCTGCTTGCCACGGATATTGAGTTCGATCTTGCCGCCGCTGGCTTTGTAAAAGCCGGTGAGGCAGTTGAACACGGTGGTCTTGCCCGCGCCGTTGGGGCCGATCAGGGCGAAGATCGAGTTGCGTTCGACCTTGAGGCTCACATCGCTCAGGGCCTTGATGCCACCGAAGTGCATCATCAGGTGTTCCACAGAGAGGACGACTTCCTTGCTCATGGCGCCACTCCTTTACGTGGGGTCACACCGGTACGGCTGATCCGGATCAGGCCGCGCGGTCGCCAGATCATCATCACCACCATCAACACGCCAAACAGCAGCACGCGGTATTCGCTGAAGCTGCGCAGCAGTTCAGGGGCGACGGTCAATACGAACGCCGCGATCACCACGCCGACCGTCGAGCCCATGCCGCCCAACACCACGATGGCCAGGATCAGCGCCGATTCGAAGAAGGTGAACGACGACGGGTTGACGAAGCCCTGGTAACTGGCAAAGAACACCCCGGCCAAACCGGCCGTGGACGCGCCAATGGTGAAGGCCGAGAGCTTGACCAGCACGTGGTTCAGGCCCATGGAGCGGCAGGCGATCTCATCTTCGCGCAAGGCTTCCCAGGCGCGGCCGACCGGCATGCGGGTCAGGCGGTGCTTGATGTACAGCACGGCCAGCACCACCAGGAACAGCACGATGTAGATGAACACGAACTTGATGGTGGGGTTGTAATCGATGCCGAAGAACTCGTGGAACGGAATCCCGCCCTCCTTTGCCCTGCGCCCGAACTCCAGGCCCAGGAAGGTCGGCGAAGGCACCGGCATACCGTTCGGGCCGCCGGTGAACGACAGCCAGTTGTTGAGGACCAGGCGAATGATTTCACCGAAGCCCAGGGTCACGATGGCCAGGTAGTCACCGTGCATTCGCAACACCGGGAAGCCGAGTATGCACCCCGCCAGCGCCGCCGCGATGGCTGCCAGCGGCAACACGCTCCAGAAGCCCAGGCCGAGGTATTGATAACCCAGCGCCAGGCCGTAGGCACCGATGGCGTAGAACGCCACGTAACCCAGGTCGAGCAGCCCGGCCAGGCCGACCACGATGTTCAGGCCCAGGCCCAGCAACACGTAGATCAGCCCGAGGATCACCACGGTCAGCAGGTACTTGTTGGCGAAGATCGGGAACACGATGGCGATCACGATCAGCGCCGGGATGATCCAGCGCAGCCGCGACTTGTAGTCCGGTGGCAGTACATGAACGCCGGAGCCGCTCCTTTCGAAGCCTTGCAGAACCTTCAGGCCCTTGGGGGTTTGCAGGAACAGGCTGAGGGCAAAGCGCCCGGCCATCACGATGGCGACCAACGTGGCCACGCGCGCAGGTTCCAGGTTGAAGCTGTAGCCGTCGAGGACCACGCCGACGATCGGACCGAACACGATCAGCGAAATAAGGCCGGCGAGGACCGTATCGACCACACTTTTCTTGATATCGATGGGTTTGGCAGCAGACATGTTTACACCTTCGCCACAAGTGGGCGACCAAGCAGGCCCTGAGGACGGAAAATCAGAATCACCACCAGCAGGGAGAAACTGAACACGTCTTTGTAGTCAGAGTTGATCAACCCTGAGAACAACGACTCGGAAATACCCAGGATGATCCCGCCCAGCATCGCCCCTGGCAGGGAGCCGATGCCGCCGAGTACCGCTGCGGTAAACGCCTTGATGCCGATGATGAAGCCGGCATAGAAGTCGAACGTGCCGTAATTGAGAGTGATCAGCACGCCGGCCAGGGCCGCCATGGCAGCACCGATGACAAATACGTAGGAAATGACGCGGTCGGTGTTGATCCCCAGGATCGAAGCCATCTTGCGGTCTTGCTGGGTAGCGCGGCACATGCGGCCGAGCTTGGTGTACTTGATGATGTAGGTGAGCAAGGCCATGCCGGCGAATGCCGCGACCAGGATGAACACTTTGGTGTACGTAAGCTGCACGAAGCCTGTGCCGATATCGACACGCCAGGCCCCGGCCAGCAGGGTTGGAATACCTTGTTGCTTGGCGCCCTGGGCGATCTGCGCGTAGTTCTGCAGGATCAGGGAAATCCCGATGGCGCTGATCAGCGGAGCCAGTCGGGTGGAGTTGCGCAGCGGTTTGTAGGCGACCCGTTCGATAACCCAACCGTACACGCCGGTGACGACTACGGTGAAGATCAGGGTGCCGAGAATGAGCAGCGGGAAGGATTCGATGCCGAAGTAAGCCAGCAGTGCCAGACTGATCGCCGCGAGGTAAGCGGAAATCATATAAACCTCGCCGTGGGCGAAGTTGATCATGCCAATGATGCCATAGACCATTGTGTAGCCGATGGCGATCAGGCCATAGACCGACCCGAGGGTCAGGCCGTTGACCAGTTGCTGCAGGAAAATACCATCCATAACGCAATCTCACGCGGTGAGCACCTGCACACCAATCGGTGTGCGGCGCTTCTGGAGGAAAAGACAGATCTCAATAACAACACTGTCCCAATGCGGGAGGGGGCTTGCCCCCGATAGCGGTGTGTCAGTCAACAATTGTCCATCTGACCCACCGCATCGGGAGCAAGCCCCCTCCCACTTGGATTACTTCTGCTTTTCCAGCTGGTGGTATTTGCCGTCTTTATCCCACTGGTAAACCACGTAGTCGGAGACTTTCAGGTCGCCCTTCGCGTCCCAGGTCTTCTCGCCCATCACGGTTTTGACCGGGTGCGCTTTCAGCCATTTGGCCGCGTCTTCGCCCTTGTTGGACTTGGCGCCATTGAAGCCGGCGGCCAGGGCCTGCAGCGAAGCGTAGGCGTACAGGGTGTAGCCCTCAGGCTCGTAGCCAGCCTTGCGGAACTCTTCCACGACGGCCTTGCTGTCAGGCAGCAGGCGCGGGTCGGCACCAAAGGTCATGTAGACGCCATCGACGTATTGCGCGCCGCCAGCGGTGGCCACCAGTTCATCAGTCACCACGCCGTCATCGGACATGAACTTGACGTCTTTCAGGCCGGCTTCACGAATCTGGCGAACCAATGGACCGGCTTCCGGGTGCAGGCCGCCGAAGTACACGACGTCGGCGCCCAGGGAGCGGATTTTGGTGACCAGGGCACTGAAGTCTTTCTCGCCACGGGTCAGGCCTTCTTCCAGCACTGGCTTGACGCCGCGCTTGGTCAACTGGGCAGCGGTGGCGTCGGCCAGGCCTTTGCCGTAGGTGTCCTTGTCGTTGATGACGGCGACTTTCTTGCCCTTGAGCACATCGACGATGTAATCGCCGGCGACGATGCCTTGCTGGTCATCACGGCCGCACATACGGAACATGGCGCCCAGGCCGCGCTCGGTGACCTGTGGGTTGGTAGAGCCTGGGGTGATCGCAATGATGCCCGCTTCGTCGTAGACCTCGGAGGCCGGGATGGTGTTCGACGAGCAGAAGTGCCCGACCACGCCAATCACTTTGTCCTGGTCCGCCAGGCGGTTGGCCACGGCCACGGCCTGTTTCGGCTCACAGGCATCATCGCCTGCCACCAGCACAACTTTCTCGCCGTTGATGCCGCCGGCCTTGTTGATCACCTCGGCTGCCGCCTGGGCACCCTTCATGTACTGCTCACCGAACGACGCGTTGGCGCCGGTCATCGGCCCCGCAACGCCAATCTTCACATCAGCTTGAACAAACGTAGAAACACCCAGCGCCGCTGCAACGGCGAGGGCCAGAAAACCTTTCTTGTAAAACGTCTGGGACATGAGTGGTGCTCCGATATTTTTGATTTTTGGCACTACAACTTGCGTTCAAACTTTTCACTGAAAGCCCAGAGCAAGCCTCGTGCCATTACGTTTTTATTCTTCAAAAAGACACGGTGTCATTGTTATTACAGGCCTTTCGGCTCCGCTCGCCAGGACGTGCAACCCTCTGGCATCAATAGGTGCAACCCATTGACCGAAAAAGTACAACCCTGACGGGTCGCACCTGCAACCAAAGCAATAAACGACAGTTCCTACAGCTGTAACAGGCTGCGTAACGGAACTGCACATTTACAGTGCGCGATTGCTACGACCTGCACCAATACAGATTAGTAGCCGGCTAAGAAAATGCAGGCTTCTGAGCGGTATTTCGGTGATCAGATCACGATCCTCAGGCATTGCCCGGCGTGATACAGCGAAAATCCGGCTTCATACAGGCAGCTGCGCAGGCCCACCCCGGCCAGCGGTTGCATGGGTGCAAACGGAATCGGCAACGCCTGGGGATTCTGGTGACACAAATAGTCGGCAAACGCCTTGCCGACCACGCTGCCGGTGGTCACGCCGCGCCCGTTATAGCCCGTTACTGCCACCAGGCCGGGGGCGGGCTCGAAGAGGCGCATCAGGTGATCGGGGGTGAAGGCGATGCAGCCGGTCCAGGTGAACTCCCATTGCACCGATTTGAGGTACGGGAAGTAATGCTGTTGCACCCGATCGGCCCAGGCCTTGAGAAACCACGCCGGTTTCTGGTTGCCGTTGCCCAGGCTGCCGAGCAACAGGCGGCCATCGGCATCGCGGCGGATGCTGCTCAATACCTGGCGCGTATCCCATGAGCCTTGGCCGCCGGGCAGAATCTGCTCGGCGGCGGCGTCGGTCAGCGGCGCGGAGGCGACCTGGTAATAGTAGCCAGGGAAAAAATTGCGTCGCAGCTCGGTCCACTCACCTTCGGTGTAGGCGTTGGAGGCGATGACCACTTGTGCAGCCTGCACCGAACCGCTGGTGGTCTGAACTGACCAGCTCGCACCTTGGCGCTCCAACCGGGTGACCGGCGAATGGTCGAACAACTGCCCGCCGAGCCCCACGGCAGCATTCGCCAGGCCACTGGTGTAGGCCATCGGGTTCAAGGTGCCGGCACGCCGGTCCAGCAAGGCGGCGGCGATTTTTTTTGTGCCGGTGGCTTGCTCGCAGGCCTGGCCGGTGAGCAATTCCACCGGCGCGCCACGGCGCTTCCATTGTTCTTCACGACTGCGCAAATCCGCCTCGCCACGGGCGTTATGCGCCATGTGCAAGGTGCCCTCGCGGCGCAATTGGCAATCGATGGTGTATTTGTCGATCAGGCTGAACACCAGCGACGGTGCCGCGCCGAGCATGCGGTTGAGCTGGCTGCCCACCGCTTCGCCGAAACCGGCTTCGATCTCGTCCGGGGGGATCCACAGGCCGGCATTCACCAACCCGACGTTGCGCCCCGAACCACCGTGACCGGTGCGATGAGCCTCCAGCACGGCGACGCTTTTACCCTGTTCCAGCAAGTGAATGGCGGCCGACAATCCGGTGATGCCGGCGCCGATCACACACACATCCACTTTGACCTCGCCCGCCAGCGCCGCACGCTCCGGTCGGCCGGGGGTTAGGTGTTCCCACAAACATGTTTCGCGCAATGCCATTGCCAGACTCCGATGAGACCTAACAAACATCTAAATTCAGTTTTGACTTGGTAATCCAATCAACTGTGGGAGCGGGCTTGCTCGCGAAAGCGGTGGATCAGTCAACAGATATACAGCTGATCCATCGCATTCGCGAGCAAGCCCGCTCCCACATTTTTTCCGCGTTCCGGCAGGTATTTAGTCGAAGGTAATACCCTGCGCCAGCGGCAATTCCAGCGAGTAGTTCACGGTGTTGGTCTGGCGGCGCATATACCCGCGCCATGCATCCGAACCTGACTCACGACCGCCACCGGTCTCTTTCTCTCCGCCAAACGCGCCGCCAATCTCCGCGCCGCTAGGGCCGATGTTGACGTTGGCGATCCCGCAGTCACTGCCCACTGCCGACATGAATTGCTCGGCCTCGCGCACGTCAGTGGTGAAGATGCACGACGACAGGCCTTGGGGCACGGCGTTGTTCAGGCGCAGGGCTTCGGCAAAGTCCTTGTAGCCGACGACATACAGAATCGGTGCGAAGGTTTCGGTGCACACCACATCGCTCTGCTCAGGCATTTCCACGATGGCCGGCGATACGTAGTAGGCGTTGGGGAACGTGTCTTCCTGTTGGCGCTTGCCGCCGAACACCTTGCCGCCTTCGCTCAAGGCCTGCTCCAGGGCGTCCTGCATGTTGTCGAAGCCATGCTTGTCGATCAGCGGGCCGATCAGGTTGCCTTCCAGCGGGTGGCCGATGCGCACTTTGGAATAGGCGGCCTTGAGGCGGGTGACGATTTCTTCCTTGACCGACTCGTGGGCGATCAGCCGACGCAGGGTGGTGCAACGCTGGCCGGCGGTGCCGACGGCGCTGAACAGGATGGCGCGTACGGCCATGTCCAGGTCGGCGCTCGGGCCGAGGATCATGGCGTTGTTGCCGCCCAGTTCGAGGATGCTGCGGGCAAACCGCGCGGCAACTTTCGGCGCCACTTCGCGGCCCATGCGGGTGCTGCCGGTGGCACTGATCAGCGCCACGCGGGGGTCATCCACCAGCGCAGCACCGGCATCGCGGCCGCCGATGATCACCTGGCTCAAGTACTCGGGGGCGTCCTTGAAGTTCTTCAGCACGCGCGCGAACAACGCCTGGCAGGCCAGGGCGGTGAGCGGGGTCTTTTCCGAAGGTTTCCAGATCACCGCGTTGCCGCATACCAGCGCCAGCGTGGTGTTCCACGCCCACACGGCCACCGGGAAGTTGAAGGCGCTGATCACCCCGACCACGCCCAGCGGGTGCCAGGTTTCACGCATGTGGTGGCCTGGGCGCTCGGAGGCGATGGTCAAGCCGTACAACTGGCGGGACAAACCCACGGCGAAATCGCAGATGTCGATCATTTCCTGCACTTCACCCAGGCCTTCCTGGGTGATCTTGCCGGCTTCCCAGGACACCAGCTCGCCCAGATCGGCCTTGTATTCGCGCAGTACATCGCCGAACTGGCGCACCAACTCGCCGCGACGCGGTGCCGGCACGTTGCGCCAGGCCTCGAATGCATGCTCGGCGCGACTGACCTGTTGCTCCACCTCGGCGGCACCTTCCCAGTGCACACTGCCGATACGGCTGCCATCAATCGGCGAATGCACGGGTTGTTTACCCGCCTGGTACAGCGCCGGGTTTACCCCGAGACGATCAAGCAATGCGGCAACCATGGGTCACTCCTTTAATCTTCGAACAAAAAATCGCACCGCGGCACGCACGGCGATCCAGGCCTTATTTGTAGCTGGCCCAAGACTTGCCAACAAACGACGATTAGGCGAGATATCATTCCGTTTATTCATGCAAAGAATAAAAAGAGGCGTGCCGTGCTGAACAGAAGACATTTGCCCTCGATCACCGCCCTGCAGTGTTTCGAGGCCGCCACCCGCCACTTGAGCTTTACCCGCGCCGCCGAGGAGCTGAACCTCACGCAAAGCGCAGTGAGCAAACAGGTCGCGCAGCTGGAAGAACTGCTCCAGCACCTGCTGTTCCGCCGCGTACGCCGCCGCTTGCAGATGACCCCGGCGGGCGACCTGTACCTGGTGGAAGTGCGCAAGATCCTCACGCAGGTGGAGATGTCGACCCACTACCTGCGCTCCTACGGCGGCGAGACCGAAGTGTTGCGCGTGTCCACGCCCTACACCTTTGGCGCGCGCTGGCTGGTACCGCGCCTCAAGGGCTGGCGCCTGCGCCACCCGCAGATCCACCTGGACCTGTGCAACGAACAGGAGCCGGACGAACTGCTGCAAGGCAAGGCCGACATGGCCTTCTACTTCGGCCAGGGCTCGCGCCCCGGCACCGAGAGCCTGAAACTGTTCAGCGAAGAGCTGGTGCCGGTGTGCGCCCCGGAAAGCCTGCCGGCGCAGCCGTTCACCGACCCCACGCAACTGAGCGACCTGGTGCTGCTGCAAAACGCCTCGCGCCCCCAGGGCTGGCATGACTGGTTTGCCGATCAGGGGTATCACACCGAGCACAGCTACCACGGCCCGCGTTTCGACACCTTTTATATGTGCATTCGTGCGGCGCAGGTGGGCTGTGGCGTGGCGCTGCTGCCGCGCTTCCTGGTGGAAGAGGAACTGGCCGACGGCAAGCTGGTGATCCCCTGGCAGCATGCGATGCCGAGCCAGGACGCGTATTACCTGGCCTATCCCGAGCATTCGGCGGAAGTGCCCAAGGTGCGGGAGTTTGTGAAGTGGATGATGGAGCAGGTTCTTTAGTGCCTGGAATACCGCTATCGGGAGCAAGCCCCCTCCCACATTTGAAACACATTCCACGTGTGGGAGGGGGCTTGCTCCCGATGAGGCCAGTGGTCTAACCGAAAAAAATCACTGGCAAAACCCTACAGGTCTATGCGCCACTAGCCCCCTTCCTTAATTGTGCGTAAAGGCCGGCGCCCATCGCCGACCCGTCTGGAGATTCCCGTTATGAGCGAGAGTGTGTTTGCCGATCGCATCGTGCAGAACCTGCTCGACACCGACTTCTACAAGCTGACCATGATGCAGGCGGTGCTGCACAACTACCCCAACGTGGAAGTTGAATGGGAGTTTCGTTGCCGTAACAGCGAAGACCTGCGCCCGTACCTGGCGGAGATCCGCTACCAGATCGAGCGCCTTGCCGAGTTGAGCCTGAGCCCGGACCAACTGGGCTTCCTGGAACGCATCAGCTTTATGAAGCCGGATTTTTTGCGCTTCCTTGGACTGTTTCGTTTCAACCTGCGCTATGTGCAGACCGGCATCGAGAACGGCGAGCTGTTTATCCGCCTGCGCGGGCCGTGGCTGCATGTAATCCTCTTCGAAGTGCCGATGCTCGCGATCGTCAGCGAGGTGCGCAACCGCTACCGCTACCAGACCGTGATCCTCGAACAGGCACGCGAGCAGCTGTATCGCAAGTTCGACTGGCTGACCGCCAACGCCAGCAGCGAAGAGCTGTCCGAGCTGCAAGTGGCCGACTTCGGCACGCGCCGGCGCTTCTCGTACCGCGTGCAGGAAGAAGTGGTCAGCGTGCTCAAGCATGACTTCCCCGGGCGCTTCGTCGGCACCAGCAACGTGCACCTGGCCCGCGAATTCGATATGAAGCCGCTTGGCACCATGGCCCACGAATGGATCATGGCCCACCAGCAACTCGGCCCGCGCCTGATCGACAGCCAGATCGCCGCTCTCGACTGCTGGGTCCGCGAATACCGTGGCCTGCTCGGTATCGCCCTGACCGATTGCATCACCACCGACGCTTTCCTCGGCGACTTCGACTTGTACTTCGCCAAGCTGTTCGATGGCCTGCGCCATGACTCCGGCGACCCGGTACAGTGGGCGGAAAAAGCCATCGCCCACTACCATAAGTTGGGCATCGAGCCGATGAGCAAGACCCTGGTGTTCTCCGACAGCCTGTCGCTGCCCAAGGCCCTGGAAATATTCCGGGCGCTGCGTGGTCGCATTAATGTGAGCTTCGGCATCGGCACCAACCTGACCTGCGATATTCCAGGGGTGGAACCGATGAGCATCGTGCTTAAAATGACCGCCTGCAATGGCCAGCCCGTCGCGAAGATCTCCGATGAAGCGGGCAAGACCCACTGCACCGACCCGAATTTTGTCGCCTATTTGCGTCATGTTTTCAAAGTACCTGCCCTTTCCAGCAAGGAGTGAATCATGCAAGCCGTACAGCGTGAGATTGCGCAGCAGCTCAAGGTCCAAGCACCGTTCAAGGACCAGGCCGCCCTCGAGGCCGAAGTTGCCCGGCGCGTGGCGTTTATCCAGGACTGCCTGCGCAATTCCGGGCTCAAGACATTGGTGCTGGGCATCAGCGGCGGCGTCGACTCCCTGACCGCAGGCCTCCTGGCCCAACGTGCGATACAGGAACTGCGCGCCAGCACCGGCGACGAGGCCTACCGCTTTATCGCCGTACGCCTGCCCTACGAAACCCAGTTCGATGAAATCGATGCCCAGGCGTCGGTGGATTTTATCGACCCGGACGAGCGCCACACCGTGAACATCGGCCCGGCGGTGAAATCCCTGGCCAATGAAGTGGCGGCGTTTGAAGGCAAGGCAGCGGTGTCCCGCGACTTCGTGCTCGGCAACACCAAGGCGCGCATGCGCATGGTGGCGCAGTACACCATCGCCGGCGCGGCCAGCGGCCTGGTGATCGGCACCGACCATGCGGCGGAAGCGGTGATGGGCTTTTTCACCAAGTTCGGTGATGGCGCGTGCGACTTGGCACCGTTGAGCGGGCTGGTGAAAAATCAGGTACGCGCCATCGCGCGGTTCTTTGGAGCACCGGAGTCGTTGGTGGAGAAGGTGCCGACGGCCGACTTGGAAGACCTGTCGCCGGGCAAGCCGGATGAGGCGTCACATGGCGTGACCTATGCCGAGATCGATGCATTCCTGCACGGTGAGCCGGTGCGTGAGGAAGCGTTCCGGATTATTTGCGAGACGTACCGCAAGACAGAACACAAACGGGTGATGCCGTTTGCGCCGTGAGGTGGGCCAGATAGTGGTGTGTTGATTGGCAGGCAGTCATCGGGGGCAAGCCCCCGATGAACGATAACGCGGTCTTACTTGACGACCACAGTGCCTTTCATCATCGAGATGTGGCCCGGGAACGAGCAGAAGAATGCGTAATCCGTACCGGCGGCCAGTTTCGATACATCGAAGGTCACCGAATCCTTCTCGCCGGCGCCAATGATCTTGGTGTGGGCGATGATGCGGTCGTCACCCTCTTTCAGGTAGTTCTTGTCGATGCCAGCGGCCATGCCGTCAGTGGCAACCGGCTGCATGTTGGCGGCGCTGGTCAGCACCCAGTTATGACCCATGACGTTTTTCGGCAAGCTGCCGGAGTGAGTCAACTCGACGGTGAACGTCTTGCAGCTCTTGTCGATCGTGATTTCCTTGGTGTTGAAGGACATCTGATCGGTGGAGTCGACGGTGACCTTGCACTCTGCAGCAAGCAACTGGCCGCTAGCCAGCGTCAGCAGGGAAACAGCAACGAGTTTGGCAAACATGTGAATCTCCAAGGCAGGGTTTAAAAACGCGTATTGCGACAAGGGTGCCTCAAGCAGGCTTAAATTCTTATGATCTGAATCAACAGATTGTATACAACTTTAGGCTATCAGACTTATCGACACAATCTACCAGCTAAAGTCGCAGCACCTGCCTATGATCGGCCCATCACCCACTGGAGTCCGAGCCATGCACCTCAACCAACTGTTCAATGGCCTTCTGGCCGCGTACGCCTGCGGTAAGTGAAGGCCAAGCGCCCCTTGAAGCTGCTACCATGTCGTCCCAAGGCAGCTGCGCGCCGCCACCCTCACCTTCGACCCTAGAGGATCGCCCATGGCCAAACCTAATTACTCCTTCGCCAAACGTCAGAGAGACTTGGCCAAGGAACAGAAGAAAGAGGAAAAGCTGCAACGCAAGAAAGCCGCGGTAGATGAAGAAGCCGGCGCACTCAACCCGGATGCTGATGGTGAAGTAACGAGCGACGAGACTGAAACACCAAAAGATCCAGCTGAATAATTATTTACTGTAGGAGCGAGCTTGCTCGCTCCTACACCAGCGGCATCACCGTCACCCGTACCTCAGGGTCATGGCTCCCTCCCCCCAGAATTACCCCACGCAACGGCGACACATCGGAGAAATCCCGGCCCCAGGCCAAGGTGATGTGCTCCAGTGCCGGCTGCACATTGTTCGTCGGATCGAAATCCACCCAGCCCGATACCGGGCAATACACCGAGACCCAGGCGTGGGACGCGTCGGCGCCGATCAGCCGTGGCTGGCCGGGCGGTGGCTGGGTGAGCAGGTAGCCGCTGATGTAACGCGCCGCCAGGCCGCGCGAGCGCAGGCAGGCGAGCATCAGGTGGGCGAAGTCCTGGCACACGCCGCGGCGGCGCTCCAGCACTTCCACCAGTGGCGTGGCAACCTGGGTGGCTTCGGCATCGAAGGTGAATTCGCTGAAGATTTTTTCCATCAAGGCCTGCACACCCAATAACAAGGGCGCGCCAGGGGGAAAACAGCTTTCCGAGAACTCGACGAAGGTTTTCTTCAGGTGCACGTAGGGCGATTCGAAGCGATAACGGCAGGCTTCAATCAACTCGGGCGACAGCGGCTGGCTGCTGTAGGTCAGGCTGTCGCGGGTCTGGTCCCAGGCGGGCGAGTGCTGGAAATCCAGCACCGGCCGCGCCAGTACTTCCACAGTCAAACCGGCATTGACCAGCAATTCATCGTGGGGCCGTTCGAACGCCAGGCGGGTAATCGGGTTGCCGAACACGTCCAGCTCATCCCGGCGTGAAGACGGCTGCGGGCTGATATCCAGTTGCTGGTCGCTGCAACGCTGCCAGGCGCACGGCCTCGGCCATAAATGCGCCAGCTGCTGGGCCAGGGACACCGGGCTGTCGTAGTGGTAATGGGTATCGTGGAAAATCTGGTAGCGCGCACTCATCACACCGACACCGTTTGCTGGCTGACATCATCCACATGGGCAAAGTGGCGCAAGGCCAGACGATCCGACACTTGCCCACTCTCATCGGCGACCGCTTGCAGCAGGTCGGCCAGGCCTTCCAGCGCGGCATGCACGCTGGATTCGCCAAACAACGGGTTCTCCAGGCAACTCAGGTCGAAACGCGCCAGGCGCTCCACCAACGGCGCCAAGCCGGCCTCCCGTGGCACACCGAAATCATCGTTAAGACGGCGCAGGGTACGGCTCACCAGTTTCAGCTGGAACAGCACCGCGTGGGGGTTCTGTTCATCCAGCAACAACAAATCCAGGACCGGAATCAGCTGCGGCACCGCCAGGTAGCGCGAGCGGTAGGTGATGCTGCTGTTGCCCAGCTCCAGCAACCACTCCAGCCCCGCCTGGTCGAACACCGCCACGCCGCGCAGGAATGCCGCCAGGCTGCTGCTGAGAAATTGCAGACGCTCGATGCGCCGGCCCATCATCAGGAAACGCCAGCCTTCGTCGCGGGTCATGTCGTCGAGGGCAAACCCGGACAGCGCCGCCAGGGACATCACCAGGCGGTTGAGGAAATCCAGCAACTCACCAAAATCCGGGCTTTCGCTTTCCAGCTCCAGGGCTTCACGCTGCAGCTCCACCAGGGCCTGCCAGTTCTCACGGGACAACTTGCCGCGCACCTGGGACGCCGCCCACTGCAAGCGTTGCAGGTTGGCGCGCAGGCTCGACGGCCAATCATCACCGAGCAAGGCCGCCTGCAAACGCTCGGGCAACTCGCCCTCCTCCGGCAGCAGGCGCAGGTTTTCACCCAACTCGACCGCCGCCTGCAACGCCAGTGGGTCATCGCCGTCGACATAACGCGCCAGCACGATCCGCAGCCAGCGGGCGCTGTTGTCGCAGCGTTCGCAGTAACGGCCGAACCAGAACAGGTTTTCCACCACGCGGGACGGTAGATAAGGGTCGCGGCGCACCAGGTCATGCGCACTAATCGCGCGCTGGGCGCGCCAATGCTCGCCACCGGTGGCACGTTCGCCCAGCACCCAGGTGTCCTTGCTGGCGCCGCCGCGTTGCATCGACACCACTTCGGCATCGGCATCGGCCGCCACGCGGGTCAGGCCGCCGGGCAGTACACGGTAGCCCTCCGCGCTGGCCACGGCATACACGCGCATGCCGATGGCGCGGTGTTGCAAGTGATCATCCACGGTGTGCCACACCGGTGCCTGGGACAGTTGCGCCAGCTCCTGGGCGACGTAGGCGTACGGCCGAGCACGCATGCGTTCGGCCAGGGCCTGGCGTTGTTCGTCGCTCAAGTCGCGACCGAATACCGGCGTGAAACTTTGCGACGGGAACGCGGGTTTGATCAGCAGTTCGGGCAGCTTCTCCAGGGCCTCGGCGAGCACCGGCGCCTCACCGCACCACCAGGTGGCGATGGACGGCAGGATCAACTCTTCGCCAAACAGGAACTGGTTGATCTTGGGCAGAAAGCCGAGCAATCCGGGGGACTCCAGCACGCCGCTGCCCAGGGCATTGGCCACCAGCACATTGCCCTGGCGCGCGGCGTCGAGCAGCCCGGGTACGCCGAGAGCGGAGTCGGTGCGCAGCTCCAGCGGGTCGCAGAAGTCGTCATCAAGGCGACGCATGATCGCGTGCACCCGACGCAGGCCACTCAGGGTTTTCAGGAACACCGTGCTGTCGCGTACCGTGAGGTCGCCGCCTTCCACCAACGGGTAGCCGAGCTGGCGCGCGAGGTACAGGTGTTCGAAATAGCTCTCGTTGAAACGCCCAGGGGTGAGCAGCACGATCAGCGGTGGCTGGTCATCGCTCGGTGCCTGGCGGGCCAGGGTTTCCTGGAGCGTGCGGAAGAAACCGGTGAGGTGCTGCACCTGCAGATCACGGTACAAGTCCGGGAAGGCGCGGGACACGATGGTGCGGTTTTCCAACGCATAACCGGCGCCCGAAGGCGCCTGCGTCCGGTCGGCGGTGACCCACCAGCGGCCATCCGGGGTACGCGCCAGGTCCACCGCATACAGGTGCAGAAACGCACCGTCAGGCGGTTGGATACCCTGGCACGGCCACAGGAAATTGTTATGCCCGAACACCAGCTCGGCCGGTAGCAGGCCTTCCTTGATCAAACGTTGCGGCCCGTAGAGGTCCGCCAGTACGGCGTTGAGCAAGCGCGCACGCTGGGCGATACCGGCTGACAGCTGCTGCCATTCATCGGCCGCCAGCACATGGGGCAGCAGGTCCAGTTCCCAGGGGCGATCGGCGCCCTTGGGGTCGGCGTAGACGTTATAGGTCACGCCGTTTTCCTGGATCTGCCGGGTCAGCAGCGCCTGGCGCTGGGCCAGTTGCGCGGGCGTGCTGCGTTGCAGGTGATCAAGCAAGCGCTGCCAATGGGCGCGCACCGCGCCACTGTCGTCCAGCAGTTCGTGATAAGTACCCGCGGTCAGCGGGTATTGGTCGAGCAAGTCGGGCATGGAACGCTCGGCAGAGGCAAAGGGGCTCAGATTAACCTAACAAACACTGCAAATCCTCGTGGGAGGGAGCTTGCTCCCGATCGCGGTGGGTCAGTCAACCTATGTATCGGCTGATTCACCGTAATCGGGAGCAAGCGCCCTCCCACATTTGGATCGCATTTAGTCATTATTATTGGGGTGACGCCGTAGATCCAAGGTCATCGGGAATTCGTCATTGATCACAACACTCGGCACGGTGAGCTTCCCAGGCGTGTGGCCGAGACGGAAAAACCGTGCCATGCGCCGACTCTCAGCCTCATTGGCGTTCACCGGCAAGCTGTCGTAGTTACGCCCGCCCGGATGTGCAACATGGTACTGGCAGCCGCCCAACGAGCGCTGCATCCAGGTGTCCAGCAGGTCGAACACCAGCGGCGCATGGACCGGGATAGTCGGTTGCAGGCAATTGGCCGGTTGCCAGGCGCGGTAACGCACGCCGGCGACGAACTCACCGATGCGCCCGGTCGGTTGCAGCGGCACCGGGATGCCATTGCAGGTCAACAGGTAGCGTTGCGGCGGCAGCCCGCTCAACTTCACCTGCAAGCGCTCCAGGGACGAATCCACATAACGCACCGTGCCGCCCACCGCACCCTCTTCGCCCAGTACATGCCAAGGCTCCAGGGCCTGGCGCAGTTCCAGTTCGATCCCGCTGACGGCGTAATCGCCCACCTTGGGGAAGCGGAACTCCAGGTGCGCGGCGAACCATTCGGCGCGCAACGGGTAACCGGCGGCGTTCAACTCGACGATCACATCGGCAAAATCCTGCTCGATAAAGTGCGGCAACAGGAAGCGGTCATGCAACTCGGTGCCCCAGCGCGCCAATTTCGGTGGTGCATAGGGTTCACGCCAGAAGCGCGCGACCAGCGCCCGCAGCAGCAGTTGCTGGGTCAGGCTCATGCGCGCATGGGGCGGCATTTCGAAGGCGCGCAACTCGAGCAAGCCCAGGCGGCCAGTGGCACCGTCGGGCGAGTAGAGTTTGTCGATACAGAATTCGGCGCGGTGGGTGTTGCCCGTCACGTCGATCAACAGGTTGCGCAGCAGGCGATCCACCAACCACGGCGGGCATTCTTCACCCGGCTGCGGCATCTGGGCAAAGGCGATTTCCAGCTCATACAGCGCGTCGTTACGGGCTTCGTCCACCCGCGGAGCCTGGGAGGTCGGGCCGATAAACAGGCCGGAAAACAGGTACGACAGCGAGGGGTGGTTGTGCCAATAGCTGATCAGGCTGCGCAGTAGGTCGGGCCGGCGCAGGAACGGCGAATCCTTGGGCGTCGCGCCCCCCAGCACAAAGTGGTTACCGCCGCCGGTGCCGGTGTGGCGGCCGTCGATCATGAATTTCTCGGTGGTCAGCCGGGTTTGCCGCGCCTCCTCGTAGAGGAATTCGGTGCGCTCCACCAACTCGTCCCAGGTCGCAGACGGCTGCACGTTGACCTCGATCACACCCGGATCCGGCGTAACACGGAAGTTGCTCAGGCGCATATCGAACGGTGGTTCGTAGCCTTCCAGCAGCACCGGGCAGTGCAGCTCCTCGGCGGTGGCTTCGATGGCGGCCACCAGCTCCAGGTAATCCTCGACGCGCTCCAGCGGCGGCATAAACAGGTACAGGCGCCCTTCCCGCGCTTCGGCGCAGAGGGCGGTGCGGGTCAGCCAGTCGGCGGACTCGTCGACCTTGGGCACACGCTCGTCGCTCGGCGCAGGTTCGCCATGGCTTTGCAGTTGCGTGCTGGTCGGCAGTTCCGGCTGATCCTGGTTAGGGTCGGTGGGGTGCACGAACGGATACTCAGCCGCCGTCACCCACGGCTGCGAGGCCAACGGCAGGCGATAGCCCAGCGGCGAATCCCCCGGCACCAGGCGGCAATGGTTATCGCGCAGGTACCAACGCCCACTCTGCCAGCGATCATTGGCGGCGGTGCGTGCCAGCGGCAACACCTGGCCGATGACTTTATCCAGGCCCTGGCTGAACACTTTGCGCAAGCGCTCGCGCTCCAGGTCGTCGCTCAAGCGCGGGTCCTGGGCGGTGACGTTTTGCGGCAGCGCACCTTCGCGCCACAGGTAGTAGAAGTTGTCCTCGAAGGCCGGGAACACAAAGCGCGCCGGCAACTTCAGGCGTTCGGCGACGCTGGCCAGGAAGCGCCCGGCCATTACGCCATCGGCGCCGTAGTCCTGCTGTTCATCGGCAATAAGCGCGCTGTTGTGCCAGATGGGCACGCCGTCACGGCGCCAGTAGCAGTTAAGCGACCAGCGCGGCAGCTGTTCGCCGGGGTACCACTTGCCCTGGCCGAAGTGCACCAGGCCCTTGGGTGCGTAGTGCTTGCGCATGCGCTGGAACAGTTCGGCGGACAAGCGTCGTTTATCCGGGCCGAGGGCAGCGGTGTTCCACTCGGCGCCGTCAGGGTCGTCGATGGAAACGAAGGTCGGCTCACCGCCCATGGTCAGGCGCACATCATCCTTGAGCAAGTCGCCATCGATCTGCCGGCCCAGGGCCTGGATCGCCAGCCATTGCTCTTCGGTATAGGGCTTGGTCACCCGTGGCGCTTCCCAGATGCGCTCAACCGACATCTCGTGGGTAAATTCGCACTCGCACGGCTCCACCAGCCCACTGATCGGTGCAGCAGACGATGGATCAGGACTACAGGCCAACGGGATATGCCCTTCGCCGGCGAACAGCCCGGAAGTGGCATCCAGGCCGATCCAGCCGGCGCCGGGCAAATACACTTCGCACCAGGCGTGCAGGTCGGTGAAGTCGACATCGGTGCCGGAGGGGCCGTCGAGGGCTTTGACGTCGGCGGTCAGCTGGATCAGATAACCGGACACAAACCGCGCCGCCAACCCGAGGTTGCGCAGCAATTGCACCAGCAACCAGGCCGAATCACGGCAGGAGCCAGACGCGTTTTCCAGGGTGAATTCCGGGGTTTGCACGCCCGGTTCCATGCGGATCAGGTAGCCGATGTCGGCGGCCAGGCGCTGGTTGAGGCCCACCAGGAAATCCACGGCCGGCAGCGGCGTGCGGTCGATGCCGGCCAGGTAGGCGGCAAACTTCGGCGTCAGCGGTAGGGTTTCCAGGTACGGCGCCAGCTCGCGCTGCTCATCGGCGGCGTAGCTGAAGGGGATTTTTTCGGCGTAGGGCTCAAGGAAAAAGTCGAACGGGTTGAACACCGCCATCTCGGCGACCAGGTCGACTTCGATGCGCAACTCGTCAGTCTTTTCCGGGAACACCAGACGCGCCAGGTAATTGCCCTGGGGGTCCTGCTGCCAATTGATGAAATGCTGCTCGGGCAGCACTTTGAGTGCATAGGACAAAATCCGCGTGCGGCTGTGGGCCGCCGGGCGCAGACGTACGATCTGCGGGCCGAGTTCGACCGCGCGGTCGTAGCGGTAATGCGTAACGTGGTGCAACGCGACATGAATCGACACGGCGGCCTCCTGCGAGCCAGGGCATGGACACAAAGCGCGCAAGACTTATGCCAGAGCGGCGGTCATTGCGCTTTATCGTAAGACCCGGTGCAGTACAGCACCAAAACGGCGCCAACGGTGGTGTCGTGGTGCAGGCGCCGCACATATTTGTGGCGTTAATGTGAGGATGGGTGGCGAATCTACCCAATCAACGGGTTTTGCGCTTTGCGATTACGGCTTGGCGCAGGTGGCGTATCTCGGACAGTTTTTTGCGCATTTCGCGGTGGCGTTTGCTATTGAGCAGCAGTAACCCCAACAGCGGAAACAGCAGCCCTATTACATACGCTGCCATATGTGGCCGATAGCTATAGGTTGGCAACACGACCAGCAAACATACAACGTAGAAGGCTGCGATAGCCCAAGCCCCCCATTCTCGCCCTCTGATCATGACGAAATGGCTGAACGCCAAGAGCAAGCCCAATAAAACTGCCGCCAGAAAAGAGTAACGCGCCCGCTCTGGGTCACTGCGAAAAAATGTACTTGATGCCAATGAAATAGCGGCGGAGAGAGAGAAGCAGGCAAGGAAGAACGCGCATATAAACGCTGGAAAATATTGCGCCAAAAAAGCTCTCAATGAACCCGGACGATCCATCACTCAACCTCCTCATAGAGGCCAACTGCAATCGTTCGAATGTTGCCTGATATAGCGCTCCCGGTAAGACCAACGGCAGCCCCGAGGGAGTCTCTGATCTGCGTCACAGTAGCGTGATTGATCTCGCTAGCTGAATAGCGCTTGGCCAGCTCACCGGAGCGTTGGCGCAGTTTCAAGAGTTTATTGCTCAGTCTTGGATCTTTCAGGCTCAGCAACTCTTTGGTGAGCGCCTTGCGTTGCTGGCGGGTCAACCCCTTGGATAACTCGTACCAACTTCTGCCAGTGGTCACCTTTCGAGCCTGCAGGAGCCGAAGAGTGGTCAGAGTAGAGGCGCCGGCACCCAGCAGTGAAGCGGCGTCCAATACCGGCATTGCATAGCGATACCAGTCCTCGCTATCCATATCGTCGTTGGCTGCCGGGTCATTGAGTTCGTTGATAGTTCTCACCCCCCCGACGACACATTGCGCAGTGCTGGCCGCTGCAGCCGTTGCACCGATGCCCGCCACCACCAGACTCGCGCCACCCGTGAAAGGCACGGCGACTGTACCGCTGAACACAACAATCCAACCGAGGATTGCGCCCGCACAAGACAGGGTCGTATTGACTGCTTCGCCCACCAACCGGGACTCACGCGGGTTGTTAGCCACCTGATTGGCAAACTGCGCCGGCGAAATGTACCTCTGCGCCTCACGCAAAATGATGCGCTTGGGCTTGATGCTGCAGATCGGCTTGAATTCGCGCAGGGTAATGACATTGAAGTCAGCGTCGATATACACCACCCCCGCGCCGACGATGCCGGGGTCGGCGTCGATGGCGGCGAACAGGCTCGGCAGGTTGATCTGGCTTTCAATGCGCTGGCGGGCCATGAACTGGGAACGGTTGGAGTCCATGCCGATGTTGAGCAGGGGGTTGCTCATGGGGGTGTTCATCCTTGAAGGGGTGGTGACTGGACTGATGCTATCGGGGGCAAGCCCCCTCCCACACTTGATGTGTGAATACATTCAAAATGTGGGAGGGGGCTTGCCCCCGATAGCGATTTAATGGGCGCCACCTTAACAAACAGACTCCCCACCGCCTAGAAAGCAAAACGCCAGCACGAGGCTGGCGTCTTGCATATTCACGCTGCGATCAACGCGGCACGACCGGCTTGCGGGCTGGCTTGCCGCCCTTGCCCTTGGCTGCATCGCTACGTTCTTTAGCTGCCTGCTTGTTACGTGCCTGCGCCGCAGCCTTGGCTTGTTCGCGCTTGTCCCACGGGTTGCTGCCGTCGCTGCCACGGGGCGGCAGGCCGGTGTGCTGGGTAAGGATCCTGGTGGTGGTTTCCTTGGCGACCTTGTGGCTACCGGCCGGCGTCGAGTTCTTGCGACGGGCGCTCTGGTAGCTGTCGGTGGTCGGCTGGTGCAGCGGGATCAGTTGGTCCTTGCCCGACCCAATCAGGTCGGCACGGCCCATGCGAGTCAACGCTTCACGCAGCATCGGCCAGCCTTTCGGGTCGTGATAGCGCAGGAACGCCTTGTGCAGGCGGCGCTGCTCCTCGCTCTTGACGATGGTCACCGCGTCGCTCTTGTAGGTGACCTTGCGCAGCGGGTTCTTGCCCGAGTGGTACATCGCGGTGGCGGTGGCCATCGGCGACGGATAGAACGCCTGCACCTGGTCGGCGCGGAAGCCGTTGCCCTTGAGCCACAGGGCCAGGTTCATCATGTCTTCATCGGTGGTGCCGGGGTGGGCCGCGATGAAGTACGGGATCAGGTACTGCTCCTTGCCCGCCTCCTTGGTGTACTTCTCGAACATGCGCTTGAACTTGTCATAGCTGCCAATGCCCGGCTTCATCATCTGGTTGAGCGGACCTTCCTCGGTGTGTTCCGGGGCGATCTTCAGGTAGCCACCGACGTGGTGGGTCACCAGCTCCTTGACGTATTCCGGCGACTCGACCGCGAGGTCGTAACGCAGGCCGGAAGCGATCAGGATCTTCTTCACACCCGGCAACGCACGGGCGCTGCGGTACAGCTGGATCAACGACGAGTGATCGGTGTTCAGGTTCGGGCAGATGCCGGGGAACACGCACGACGGCTTGCGGCACGCGGATTCGATTTCCGGGCTCTTGCAGGCGATGCGGTACATGTTCGCGGTCGGACCGCCGAGGTCGGAGATCACACCGGTGAAGCCAGGCACCTTGTCGCGGATCTCTTCGATTTCGCGAATGATCGACTCTTCGGAACGGTTCTGGATGATCCGGCCTTCGTGCTCGGTGATCGAGCAGAAGGTGCAGCCGCCGAAGCAGCCACGCATGATGTTCACCGAGAAACGGATCATGTCGTAGGCCGGGATCTTCTCCTTGCCGTACGCCGGGTGCGGAACACGGGCGTAAGGCATGCCAAACACGTAGTCCATTTCTTCAGTGGTCATCGGAATGGGCGGCGGGTTGAACCACACGTCCACGTCACCGTGCTTCTGCACCAGGGCGCGGGCGTTGCCTGGGTTGGTTTCCAGGTGGAGTACGCGGTTGGCGTGGGCATACAGCACTGAGTCGCCACGGACTTTTTCCACGGACGGCAGACGAATGACTGTCTTGTCGCGGGTCATGCGCGGGCTGGCCAGGATCTGTACGACCTTGGCTTCTTCCGGGTCTTCAACCGGGCCCTTTTCCTGCTCGATGGCGCAGGCCTGGGTGTCCTGGGTATTCACGTACGGGTTGATGATCTTGTCGATCTTGCCCGGACGGTCGATACGGGTGGAGTCCACCTCGTACCAGCCTTCGGGCGTGTCACGGCGAATGAACGCGGTACCGCGCACATCGGTGATGTCTTCGATCTTGTGGCCCCACGACAGGCGCTGGGCGACTTCAACGATGGCCCGCTCGGCGTTGCCGTACAGCAGGATATCGGCGGTGGCGTCGATCAGGATCGAGTTGCGCACGCGGTCCTGCCAGTAGTCGTAGTGGGCGATACGGCGCAGGGACGCTTCGATGCCGCCGAGTACGATCGGCACGTTCTTGTAGGCTTCCTTGCAACGCTGACTGTACACCAGGCTGGCGCGGTCCGGACGCTTGCCGGCCATGCCGCCAGGGGTGTAGGCGTCGTCGGAACGGATTTTCTTGTCGGCGGTGTAGCGGTTGATCATCGAGTCCATGTTGCCGGCCGCGACGCCGAAGAACAGGTTCGGCTCGCCGAGCTTCATGAAGTCGTCTTTGGACTGCCAGTTCGGCTGCGCAATGATCCCGACGCGGAAGCCCTGGGACTCCAGCAGCCGGCCGATGATGGCCATGCCGAACGACGGGTGGTCCACGTAGGCATCACCGGTGACGATGATGATGTCGCACGAATCCCAGCCAAGCTGATCCATCTCCTCCCTGCTCATCGGCAGGAATGGCGCAGGACCGAAACATTCGGCCCAGTACTTGGGATAGTCAAATAACGGCTTGGCTGTTTGCATGACGGTGACCGGTGTTGAGATGAAAAATCGCGGGCGCGGAATATAGCACAAATTTTGACCAATTCCGACGGTAATGGTCGGAATTGAACAGAAGGGTTATTCGTCGTCGTCGAAGTTGTAGCTGCCCGGCGCCAGGTTCTCGAAACGCGTGTATTTGCCGATGAATGCCAGGCGGATAAAGCCGATCGGACCGTTACGCTGTTTGCCGATGATGATTTCAGCAATGCCTTTGTGTTCGGTCTCGGGGTGATACACCTCGTCGCGGTACACGAACATGATCACGTCAGCATCCTGCTCGATCGCTCCGGATTCCCGCAAGTCGGAGTTCACCGGACGCTTGTTAGGGCGTTGCTCCAGGGAGCGGTTGAGCTGGGACAGGGCAACTACCGGGCAGTTGAATTCCTTGGCCAGGGCCTTGAGGGACCGGGAGATCTCGGAAATCTCGTTGGTGCGGTTATCGCCGCTGGAACCTGGGATCTGCATCAACTGCAGGTAGTCGATCATGATCAGGGCGATATCGCCGTGCTCACGTACCAGGCGACGGGTACGTGCGCGCATCTCGGACGGGCTGATACCGGCGGTGTCATCGATAAACAGCTTGCGGTCGTTGAGCAGGTTGACAGCCGAAGTGAGGCGCGGCCAGTCGTCGTCTTCCAGGCGGCCGGCACGGACCTTGGTCTGGTCGATACGGCCCAGAGACGACAGCATACGCATGATCAGCGATTCGCCTGGCATCTCGAGGGAGTACACCAGTACGGTCTTGTCGCTGCGCAACACGGCGTTTTCCACCAGGTTCATCGCAAAGGTGGTCTTACCCATGGATGGACGGCCGGCGACGATGATCAGGTCGGAAGGCTGCAGGCCGCTGGTCTTCTCGTCGAGGTCGGTGTAGCCGGTGGAAATACCGGTGATGGCGTTGTCGGTGTTGAACAAGGTGTCGATGCGGTCGATGGCCTTGGTCAGCAGGTCGTTGACGCTGACCGGGCCACCGGTTTTCGGGCGCGCCTCGGCGATCTGGAAAATCTGGCGCTCGGCTTCGTCGAGGATTTCGGCGGCGGTGCGGCCTTCGGGGTTGAAGGCGCTGTCGGCGATTTCGGTGCTGATGCCGATCAGTTGGCGCAGGGTGGCGCGCTCGCGAACGATCTGGGCATAGGCCTTGATGTTGGCGACGGACGGCGTGTTTTTTGCCAATTCACCAAGGTAGCCCAGGCCACCGACCTGGGATGTCTGGCCTTCCTTGTCCAATTGCTCGGCCAGGGTCACCACGTCGATTGGCGAGTTCTGGTCGGCCAGTTTGGCGATGGCACGGAAGATCAGGCGGTGGTCATGACGATAGAAATCACCGTCCGAGACTTGATCCAGCACGCGTTCCCAGGCGTTGTTGTCCAGCATCAGGCCACCGAGCACGGCCTGTTCGGCCTCGATGGAATGCGGCGGCACCTTCAGGGCAGCGGTTTGCAGATCGTATTGCTCAGGAGCTGAAATATCGTTCATGGCCACTTGGAATTAGGGGATTGTAGAAAAACAAAAGGCACGACCTGTAAACAGGATCGTGCCCGATGTTAACTGCCTGACACGCGAGGTGCCAGTCAGTTAGGTGTTGCTTAAGCTGCTACCACGACAACGCGTACGGTGGCTTCAACTTCGGCGTGCAGGTGCACGGCTACGTCGAATTCGCCTACGTTGCGGATGGTGCCGTTCGGCAGACGAACTTCGCTCTTCTGCACTTCAACGCCGGAGGCGGTCAGTGCATCAGCGATGTCGTGGGTGCCGATCGAACCGAACAGCTTGCCTTCGTCACCGGCGGTGGCAGTGATAGTCACTTCCAGCTCAGCCAGTTGGGCAGCGCGAGTTTCGGCCGAAGCTTTTTTGTCTGCTGCTGCTTTTTCCAGCTCAGCACGACGCTCTTCAAACGCAGCCAGGTTGGCAGCGGTTGCAGCGGTGGCTTTGCCGTAAGGCAGCAGGTAGTTACGACCGTAGCCGGCCTTAACGTTCACTTTGTCGCCCAGGTTGCCCAGGTTGGCGACTTTTTCCAGAAGGATCAGTTGCATGTGAAAATCCTCTAACTTTTAACCTTCACCGTTCGCGTTATCGGCGTCTTTCGGCGCCAGACGACCGCGAAAATCAATCAGGCCGTCGACAATGGCCAGAACCACGAGTAACGGATAGATCAGCTGCATGAACAGCAACATCGTTACGTACAACCCCACCAGCCAGAACCTGGCCAGGCGCTTCTGCGCGACCAGCCCGTGAATCAGGGCCAGCCCGGCAAACACCAGCGGTACGCTGCAAAACAGCACGGTCAAGGCCATCTGCGAACCGAGGTTCGGTCCGACAACCATGAGTGCCAGCAGCAACATCGCCGGGCCCACAGGGATTCTGATACTGCGAAATTCGCGACCAAAACCACCCGGGTTGTATAACAACGCCTGCCAATAACGCCCAAGCATCAGGCTCAGCACGCTGACGATCTGCATCATTACCGCCATCAGGCCGATCAGGGCCGGTGCAACCAGTGTCGCAAGATGCGCTCGCTCATCTACCGAAAGCTGCTGGTAGAGTTCCCCGAGGGCCAGCGGCAGGATCTTGACGATCTCCTGCGCCAGCGCCTCGATTTGCGGGCGGAAAGCCGCGTCAATCAACACCGAAAACACCAACCCCAATGCCACGCTGACCAGCAGCGTGCGGACCCAGGACTCACTTGCGCGCAAAACCAACGCAAGGCTCGTCGACCCCAGCAGCACCAAAAGTACCTTGGGTTCGCCCAATTGCAGCCACCAGATCAAGGCGGCTACCAGTCCCAGGGCCAGGATGCCAAAGGCATCCTGCAAACCGCGCCGCAGCAGCACAAGGCAACCTGCGGCAGCACCCAACCAATAAAGCAACGGCAATGCCGCACATCCAGCCACTACCAGAGTGGCCTGCACACGACCGCGCATGATGAACTCAGCTAAGGCGCGCATGCATTCAATCCCTTACTACTTGTCGACTGCCCGGTCTCAGCGGCCGTGGCTGTCGGTGTAGGCCAGCAGGGCCAGGAAGCGGGCGCGCTTGATAGCGGTGGCCAGCTGACGCTGATAACGTGCTTTGGTACCGGTGATACGGCTTGGAACAATTTTGCCGGTCTCGGATACGTAGGCTTTCAGAGTGTTGAGATCTTTGTAATCGATCTCCTTCACTTCTTCAGCGGTGAAGCGGCAAAACTTACGACGACGGAAGAAACGTGCCATTTGATAGGCTCCTTAATAAGGTCCGTGGATTACTCGTCAGCGTTATCGCTGCTGTCGCTGTCATCACTATCAGCGCTATCAGCGCCTTCGTGCTCAGGACGGTCGCGACGCTCACGGCGCTCACTGCGGTTTTCTTCAGCCTTGAGCATCTCGGA
The DNA here is from genome assembly GCF_024809815.1 of Pseudomonas sp. BIGb0381. Lineage (NCBI taxonomy): Bacteria > Pseudomonadati > Pseudomonadota > Gammaproteobacteria > Pseudomonadales > Pseudomonadaceae > Pseudomonas > Pseudomonas sp. BIGb0381. The sequence goes on along the minus strand of NZ_JANUEN010000011.1, from coordinate 107,206 downwards.
TTGGCCGGTAACGGCTTCTTCGCGACGGATGACCAGGTTACGGATCACTGCATCGTTGTAGCGGAAGTTGTCTTCCAGCTCGGCCAGGGCCTTGCCAGTGCACTCAACGTTCAGCATCACGTAGTGAGCCTTGTGAACATTGTTGATTGCGTAGGCCAGTTGACGACGACCCCAATCTTCCAGACGGTGGATTTTGCCGCCGTCTTCTTCGATCAGCTTGGTGTAACGCTCAACCATGCCGCCGACTTGCTCGCTTTGATCCGGGTGGACCAAAAAGATGATTTCGTAATGACGCATGAATGCTCCTTACGGGTTGTAGCCTGCCGCTCAAAAACGGTCAGACAAGGAGTGAATGACACTTATGGATCTTGCCGCAGGGAGGCACATCGGTGCCTGCCAGGAAGGCAAGGGGCGCAATTGTAGAGAAGGGGAAGAACGGGCGCAAGGTGATTGGTGATTATTTGAACAATCTCCCCAAACACCTCAAAAGCAAATGTGGGAGGGTGCTTGCTCCCGATAGCGGTGGGTCAGTCACAGCATCTGTAGCTGAAACACCGCTATCGGGGGCAAGCCACCTCCCACATGTTGGTTCTATTCCAGGCTTAGAACTACTTCTTCGCCTTGGGCTTGGCCCCACGCTGACGCTGGGCCTCAAACAGGCACACGCCGGTCGCGACCGACACGTTCAGGCTGCTGACACTACCGGCCATCGGCAGGTGCACCAGGTAATCGCAATGTTCACGGGTCAGGCGACGCATGCCCTTGCCTTCGGCCCCCATGATCAGGATGGTCGGGCCGGTGAGGTCCTGGTCATAAATGCTGACCTCAGCCTCTCCCGCCGTGCCCACGACCCACAGGCCGCGCTGCTGGAGTTTCTCCAAGGTGCGCGCCAGGTTGGTCACGGCCACCAGCGGAATCACTTCCGCCGCGCCACAGGCGACCTTACGCACAACCGGCGTCAAGGTAGCCGACTTGTCTTTAGGCACAATCACCGCCAGCGCACCCGCAGCATCGGCCGAACGCAGGCACGCGCCGAGGTTGTGCGGGTCGGTCACGCCGTCCAGCACCAGTAATAGCGGCGCACCTTCGGTACGGTCGAGCAGCTCATCGAGCATCGCTTCGCCCCAGACCTGGCTCGGACTGACGTCCGCCACCACACCCTGGTGAACGCCTTCGACCCACACGTCCATTTCACGACGCTCGGCCTGACCGATGGCGACTTTGTTTTGGTTGGCCAGCTCGACCAACGCCTGCACGCGCGGCTCGCTGCGGCCTTCGGCCAGCCACACTTGCTTGACGCGCTTAGGGTGGTGACGCAGCAGTGCTTCTACGGCGTGGACGCCGTAGATTTTTTCCAGACTCATGACTTGGCCTTAGGTTTGCGCGACCCGCCGCTTTTCGCGGGGGCCGAACCCGCTTTTGGCGGGCCTTTACGGTGTTTACTTGGCTTGCTCGACGGCTTTTCCGCCCCCTGGGAATTTCCCCCAGACGCCGCTTTACCACCGCTTTTGGCTTCGTTGAGCAACTGCTGCTTCAATTCACGGCTTTTGCGCAATTCGGCATTTTTCGCCGCCGCGTCGCTTGGGCGGTAGGCTTCGGGAGCCTTGTCCTTGGAAGACGAACGACGACCTGCCTTGGCTGGCGCAGGCTCGGCGGCAGCAGCTTTCGCAGGAACGCCCTTGCCTTTGCTTGCTGGCGCAGCAGGTTCGCTGCCTCGTTTTTTACGGCCCGCCGGCTCGGCAGGTTTGTCAGGCATACCGAAGTCGATCTTGCGCTCGTCGAGATCGACGCGCATGACCTGCACTTCGACGGTATCGCCCAGACGGAAGCTGCGACCGGTACGCTCACCCGCCAAGCGGTGGTGCACAGGATCGAAGTGGTAGTAGTCGCCCGGCAAGGCAGTGACGTGCACCAGGCCTTCGACGTAGATGTCGGTCAGCTCGACAAACAGGCCAAAGCCGGTCACGGCAGTGATCACGCCCGGGAACGACTCGCCCACGCGGTCCTTCATAAACTCGCACTTGAGCCAGTTCACCACGTCGCGGGTGGCTTCGTCGGCGCGGCGCTCGCTCATGGAGCACTGCTCGCCCAACTGTTCCAGGGCCGCTTCGTCGTACGGATAGATCCGCGCCTTTGGAATGGTCATGGCACCGGCACGCTTGACGTGCGGGGTGTTCTGCTTGGAATGGATCACGCTGCGGATTGCGCGGTGCGTGAGCAAATCCGGATAACGGCGAATCGGTGAGGTGAAGTGGGTGTACGCCTCGTAATTCAGGCCGAAGTGGCCCTGATTGTCGGCGCTGTACACCGCCTGGCTCAGGGAACGCAGCATCACGGTCTGGATCACGTGGTAATCCGGACGGTCCTTGATGCTGGCCAGGAGTGCCTGGTAGTCCTTCGGCGTCGGGCCGTCCTTGCCTTTGTGCAGGGACAGGCCCAGCTCTCCGAGGAACGCGCGCAGTTTTTCCAGGCGCTCCGGTGGCGGACCATCGTGTACACGGTAGAGCGCAGGGATTTCGTGCTTTTTCAGGAATTCAGCGGTGGCCACGTTGGCCGCCAGCATGCATTCCTCGATCAGCTTGTGCGCATCGTTACGGGTGGTCGGAGTGATCGCGGCGATCTTGCGCTCGGAACCGAAGACAATCCGGGTTTCCTGGGTTTCAAAATCGATCGCGCCACGCACATGACGGGCACCCAGCAACACCTTGTACAACGCGTAGAGCTGCTTGAGGTGCGGCACGACATGCCCGTACTCACCACGCAACGCCTTGGCTTCGCCGGTTTTCGGCTGCTCCAGGATGGTACTGACCTTGTTGTAGGTCAGGCGCGCCTGGGAGTGGATCACCGCTTCGTAGAACTGGTAATCGGTCATTTCGCCGGTTTTCGAGATAGTCATCTCGCACACCATGGCCAAACGGTCGACTTTCGGGTTCAGGGAGCACAGGCCGTTGGACAGCTGCTCAGGCAGCATCGGGATCACGCGCTCAGGGAAATACACGGAGTTGCCGCGTACCTGGGCTTCGTTATCCAGGGCCGAACCGATTTTCACATAGCTGGAGACGTCGGCAATCGCGACGAACAACTTCCAGCCGCCGGAAAACAGGCGCAGCTTGCCGGGCTTGGCTTCGCAGTAGACCGCATCGTCGAAGTCGCGGGCATCTTCACCGTCAATGGTGACGAACGGCAGATGACGCAGGTCGATGCGCTTTTCTTTGTCCTTCTCTTCGACTTCCGGCTTGAGCTTGGCGGCTTCCTTGAGCACAGCGTCAGGCCAGACGTGAGGAATGTCGTAGGTGCGCAGCGCGACGTCGATTTCCATGCCCGGCGCCATGTAGTTGCCGACCACTTCAACAATATCGCCCTGGGGCTGGAAGCGCGCAGTTGGCCAGTGGGTGATTTTCACCTCGACGAACTGGCCGACCTTGGCAGCGCCATTGCGGCCCGGGGTAATCAGCACTTCCTGCTGGACCTTCGGGTTATCCGGCACAACAAAGCCGATACCGCCTTCTTCGAAGTAACGGCCGACGATGGACTCGTGGGCGCGGGACACCACTTCGACGATCACGCCTTCACGGCGACCGCGGCGGTCCAGACCGGAAACGCGCGCCAGGGCACGGTCGCCATCGAACACCAGGCGCATTTGCGCTGGGCTCATGAACAGGTCATCACTGCCGTCATCCGGGATCAGGAAGCCGAAACCATCACGGTGGCCGGCAATGCGGCCGAGGATCAGGTCGAGCTTATCCACGGGTGCATAGGTACCACGGCGGGTGTAGATCAGTTGAGCATCGCGCTCCATGGCACGCAGGCGGCGGCGCAGGGCTTCGAGCTGGTCTTCGGTGGTCAGACCGAACTCTTCAACCAACTGCTCGCGGCTAGCAGGCGAACCCCGATCGGCGAGGTGCGCCAGGATCAGTTCGCGGCTAGGAATAGGGTTTTCATATTTTTCCGCTTCACGAGCGGCCTCGGGATCGAGGGACTGCCAATCGGCCATTAGAGATTTTTCACCTTGTCTATATGCGGGTTAGTTTGGCATACGCGTATTGAAACGGGAAATTTCAGGCATCAACAAGCGTTTAAAAGCCTTTTACAGCCCTCGCCGCGCACCTTGCACGACCATTGGCGAAATTTTCCAGGTTTTTTTCATAGCAGGGGTTTACAGCTAAAAAACGGCTCCGTATAGTGCGCGCCATCGACGACGGCAACGTTGTTGATGCTGCCCAGGTGGTGAAATTGGTAGACACGCCAGCTTCAGGTGCTGGTGATCGCAAGGTCGTGGAAGTTCGAGTCTTCTCCTGGGCACCAAATTCAGATCAAACCCGCGAAAGCGGGTTTTTTCGTTTCAGGCTTCTGATTTTTAACGAGAAAATTGATTTATATTTTTCGAATCAGGGGTTTACAGATTAAAAAGCCCGCCGTATAGTTCGCCCCATCAACAGCGGCAACGTTGCTTGATAATGCCCAGGTGGTGAAATTGGTAGACACGCCAGCTTCAGGTGCTGGTGATCGCAAGGTCGTGGAAGTTCGAGTCTTCTCCTGGGCACCAAATTCAGATCAAACCCGCGAAAGCGGGTTTTTTCGTTTCAGGGGTTTGAAAACTCCGCCTGCAATTTCCTTCCCGCGCCGCACTTGAGAAGTTTTATCGTTTATCCTTGCAATGATTTGTTGCACTCAAGCGAGGAAACCTCCGGATGATGATCCGCGATACCCGTCTCAAGACATCCCTTCTGCGCGGCCTGACCATCACTCTGCTCGGCCTGACCCTACTCTCCCCCGCCGCCTATTCCGCCGACAAGGTCTCCCTGACCCTGTACAACGGCCAACACAAAGAAGTCGGCGACGAACTCGCCAATGCCTTCGAAGCCAAGACAGGCATTCACGTCAACGTACGCAAAGGCAGCAGCAACCAACTGGCCAGCCAGGTCGTGGAAGAAGGCGACCGCTCCCCTGCCGACGTGATCTACACCGAAGAATCGCCGCCACTGAACAAACTTGGCGAGCAAGGCCTGCTGGCCAAGATCGACGCTGGCACGCTCGACGTGCTCCCCAAGGATTACGTCGGCCGCAAAGGCGACTGGATGGGCGTAACCGCACGCACGCGCGTCGTGGCCTTCAACCCGAAATTGATTGCCGAGAAAGACCTGCCCAAGTCGGTACTGGATTTCGCCGGCCCCGAGTGGCAAGGCAAGGTCGGCTTCGTACCCACCAGCGGCGCGTTCCAGGAACAGGCCGTGGCAATTATCAAGTTGCACGGTCGCGAAGCCGCTGAAGAATGGCTGACCGGTCTGCGCGCCTTCGGCAAGGTGTACAGCAACAACATGGTTGCCCTTAAAGCCGTGGAAAATGGCGAAGTCGCCACCGTACTGGTGAACAACTACTACTGGTTTGCCCTGAAGAAAGAAAAAACCAACCTGGACTCCCAACTGCACTACTTCACCGACGGCGATGCCGGCGGCCTGATCACCGTGTCTTCGGCGGCCGCGCTGAAATCCAGCAAGCATCCAAAAGAAGCCCAGCAACTGCTGGCGTTCATGGCCAGCGAAGAAGGCCAGCGCGTGATCACCAACACCTCGGCCGAGTACCCGCTGCGCAAGGGCATGGAATCCAACCGCGGCCTCAAGCCTTTCAGCGAACTGCAACCGCCGAAAGTCACCCCCGCCGACCTGGGCAACGCGGAAGAAGCCCTGGAGCTGGAACGTGAGGTTGGCTTGAACTGATGAACCCATCGCTACCCACCCCCGCCTTGCGCGGGGGGTTCAGCCCACGCCGCAAGCGCCCTTCGATCTGGCTACTGCTCCCCGTCCTGCTACTGGTTGGCCTGAGCCTGCTGCCACTGGTGTACGTCGGACTGAAGGCCTGGCAGGCGGGCTGGGCGCAGGCGGTGCATCTGCTCTGGCGACCCTACGTATTCGGACTGCTGCGCAACACCCTGGCGCTGATGATCGGTGTGACGGTGGCGTGCGGCGTAATCGGCCTATCCCTGGCCTGGCTGCTGGAACGCAGCAATCTGCCGGGGCGCCGCATCTGGGGCGTAATCCTGTGCCTGCCGTTCGCGGTGCCGGCGTTTGTCAGCAGCTTCACCTGGGTATCGCTGAGCGCCAACTTCGAAGGGCTCGGCGGAGCGATCCTGGTGATGACCCTGTCCAAATACCCGCTGGTGTTTTTGCCGGTGGCAGCGACCTTGCGCAACCTGGACCCCTCCCTTGAAGAATCGGCCCGCACTCTGGGCCTGAATCGCTGGGGCGTATTCTTTCGCATCACCCTGCCCTTGCTGTGGCCGTCGCTGCTGGCCGGGGCACTTTTGATCGCGCTGCATATGCTGGTGGAGTTCGGCGCGCTGTCGATCATCGGCCTGCAAACCTTTACCACTGCGATCTACCAGCAATTCGAACTGGAATTCAGTAACGCCAATGCCGCGATGCTTTCGGCGGTATTGCTGGTGATGTGCCTGACCCTGCTATGGCTGGAGCTGCGCGTGCGCGGCAAGGGCCGGCATGTGCGCATCGGGCAGGGCGCGGCGCGACATGCGGCGCAGGTGCGACTGGGCAAGTGGGCGCCACTGGGCCAGGTGTATTGCCTGACGCTGGCGATCATCGGCAGCGGCATTCCCTTGGGCATGCTCGGCTATTGGTTGGCGGTAGGTTCCTCGGCGGCGTTTCCGGTGGCCGAGATTGGTGAGGCATTGCTGTCCTCCCTGACGCTGTCGCTGGGTGGCGCGGCACTATGCCTGGTGCTGGCGGTACCGGTGGGACTGCTGGTGGTGCGCTACAAAGGCCAACTGGCGATCTGGGCCGAACGCCTGCCGTACCTGCTGCACGCCCTGCCCGGCCTGGTGATTGCGTTGACGCTGGTGTATTTCGCCCTGCATTACGTGCCGGCGCTGTACCAGACGTCGGCGTTGTTGCTGATCGCCTATGCGTTGTTGTTTCTTCCATTGGCCCAGGCGCCGATCCGCACAGCCTTGAACAAAGCCGCACCGCAACTGGAAGAGGCTGCACGCACGCTGGGGGCATCGTCGTTCAGTGCATTTTGCCGAGTGACGCTGCCGATTATTTTTCCGGCATTGGGGGCGGCATTTGCGCTGGTGTTCCTGGACGCCATGAAGGAATTGACGGCGACGTTGCTGCTCAGTCCGACCGGACTGAATACCTTGGCGACTGCCGTGTGGGCGCACACCTCGAATGTGGAGTTTGCGGCGGCGGCGCCTTATGCGGCGTTGTTGATAGTGGTGTCGGGGCTGCCGGTCTATCTGTTAACAACCCGGATGTACTTGAGCCGCTGAGATCGCTATCGGGGACAAGCCCCCTCCCACATTTTGAATGCACTTCAACCCGTGGGAGGGGGCTTGTTCCCGATGAGGCCAGAACAGACGACGCTAAGCCCGAAACTGCCCCAGACTCGCCTTCAACTGCGCCGCCAACCCGTCCAGCACCTTGCCACTGGCGGTAGTCTCCACCACCGCCTGCGCCGCACGCTCGGCCTGGGCATGGATCACCTCGACCCGGCCTCGCACCGCATGGGCACCCTGGGCTTGATGCTCGGCTGCGCGGGTAGCCAGGCCAATCGCCGCATGCACCTGCTCCACCGAGGCCTGCACCGTCTGCTGCAAGCGCACGCTGTCGCGCAGCACCAGCAAGCCTTCATTGGCCTGACGCCCGGCCTTGCCGATGGTTTCGACCGCTTCGCGTGCGCCCTGCTGCAACGCGACGATATGCGCCTGGATATCGCCAGTAGAACTTTGGGTCTTGCTGGCCAACGCACGCACTTCGTCCGCCACCACCGCAAAGCCACGCCCCGTTTCGCCGGCACGCGCTGCTTCGATGGCCGCGTTGAGCGCCAGCAGGTTGGTCTGCTCGGCGATGCCATGGATGACCGTCAGCACCACTTCGATCTGCTCGCTTTGCTGGGCCAGACGCTCGATGACCTGCGAACCGGCCTGCACTTGCCCCGCCAGTGCCTCGATCAAACTGCCGACTTCGGCCGAAGTGCGCGAGTTCTCGTCCGTCGCCTGACGAATATCCACCACCTGTTGCAACGCCGCCTGCATGGCGTGGCTTTCGGCCTGGGCCTCGTCGGCCATTTGCGACAGCGCGCGCAAACTCTCCGCCACCTCATCACGCTGCAAGCCAGCTGCCGCATCGGCGCCGGCATTGCGCAAGGTCATGGCGCCGATTTCCACGCCGGTACGCTGCGCCACATCGCCCGCCTCGCGCACGATGGGTTGCAACTTATCCACAAAGCGATTGACCGCCGAGGCCATGTCGCCGATTTCGTCTTTGCTGTTGATTTGAACGCGCTTGGTGAGGTCGCCCTCGCCCGCGGCCAGGTCATCCATGGCCGCGATAAGCAGTTTCAGGCGATTGACCACGCGACGGCCGAGAACCACGGCGATCAGCAGCAATACGCCGAAACCAACCCCCGCCAGCCCCATGCCGATGCGCCAACGCAAGGTGCCGGCAGCCTCCTGCACGGCGCCGGTGGTGTTGACGGTCATCTGGGTCGCAGTGGCTTGCGCCGACTGCAGGCGAGCGCCCATGGCCGCCGCGCTATCCGCCGCGGCACCTTTGAGGCTGTCGCCGACCAACTGATCGCCGCTGGCAATCAATGCGGCAAAACGCTTGTCCAGCGCTTGCAGATCGGCCTCGACCGACGCGGTCGACACCCCCATGAGCACCTTGCCAATCTCCACGCCGTTAGGGCTGATGGAAGCCTCGACGTAGAACACCGAAGGATCGTTCTTCGCAGCGTTCAGGACTTTGTCCAGGGCGCGATCGCCCTGGCCTTTTTCCAGCAACGCCTTGTTGATCGGATTTTCGCGATTCAGATAACGAGTCAGGTGCTCACCCGCTGCGTCGTCATAAACCACGAACAATACGTTGGGATTGCGCTGTGCACGCCGGGCAAACTCCGACAGCGTCGGCACGTCACTGTCCCACATGGCACGGGGCGCCACCGAGGCGAGTAACTGCGCCATATCATTGGCGGAGTCCTGCAGGTCTTTTTCCAGCGTGGCACGCAATTGCTTCTGCTCAGCCTGCAGGCGCTCGGAAAGCCCGGCGGTCAGACGCTGACGGGTACTGTTGGACAAGCTGTCCAGGCTCGACGTGACTTCCTTGCCGGCCTGGGCCAATTCACCGGACAGCTTCTGGCTGTCGATGCCCAGGCGACTGCCTAAATCGGCTTCCAGCGCCGTGACTGTGCTCCGGGTGAGGGCAACCGCCACCAGCACTTGCACCAAAAGAGCGATACCTAGGGTAACGAACACCGGCCGCAACAGACGGCTTTGTAACAATGAGAGAACGGCAGACATCGGGAATCCCTCCACCACGGGTGCCATTAATTTGATAGCACCGCGAAAGAGAGAAGCGAAGCAAGGGTCGTGCCGCTCAGGCAGTAGAAACGACAAAGGGCTCCCGAAGGAGCCCTTTGCTTTTTACATCAACAACTTATTAAGCGAACGGGTGACGCAGAACGATGGTTTCGTTGCGGTCCGGGCCCGTCGAAATAATGTCAATCGGCGCGCCGATCAGCTCTTCGACACGCTTGATGTAGGCGCGGGCATTAGCTGGCAGCTCTTCCAGGGTCTTGGCGCCCACGGTCGACTCGCTCCAGCCCGGCACTTCTTCGTACACTGGCTGCAGGCCCACGTAGCTGTCGGCGTCGACCGGGGCAACGTCCTTGCCTTCGGCATCTTTGTAGCCGACGCAGATGTTGATGGTTTCCAGGCCGTCGAGTACATCCAGCTTGGTGAAGCAGATGCCCGAGATGCTGTTCACATCGATAGCGCGACGCAGGATAACGGCGTCGAACCAGCCACAACGACGAGCACGGCCGGTGGTCGCGCCGAACTCGTGACCTTGCTTGGCCAGGTGCGCACCGACTTCGTCGAACAGTTCAGTCGGGAACGGGCCCGAACCTACACGGGTGGTGTAGGCCTTGGTGATGCCGAGGATGTAGTCCAGGAACATAGGACCAACGCCCGAACCGGTAGCAACGCCGCCAGCAGTGGTGTTGGAGCTGGTCACGTACGGGTAGGTACCGTGGTCGATGTCCAGCAACGAACCCTGGGCGCCTTCGAACATGATGTCCTTGCCGGCGCGACGCAGGTCGTGCAGCTCTGCGGTCACATCCAGCATCAGCGGCTTGAGCAGCTCAGCGTATTCCTTGCACTCAGCCAGGGTCTTGTCGAATTCGATGGCCGGCTCTTTGTAGTAACCCACCAGCATAAAGTTGTGGTAATCCACCAGTTCACGCAGCTTGTCTTCAAAGCGCGGCATGTTGAGCAGGTCGCCCACACGCAGGCCGCGACGCGCGACCTTGTCTTCGTAGGCCGGGCCGATGCCGCGACCGGTGGTACCGATCTTCAGCTCGCCACGGGCCTTTTCACGGGCCTGGTCCAGCGCAACATGGAAGGACAGGATCAGCGGGCAGGACGGGCTGATACGCAGGCGCTCGCGCACCGGTACGCCTTTCTCTTCCAGCTTGGTGATCTCACGCAGCAGGGCATCCGGTGCAACCACGACGCCATTGCCGATCAGGCACTGCACGCCTTCGCGCAGGACGCCCGACGGGATCAGGTGCAAGACGGTTTTTTCGCCATCGATGACCAGGGTGTGGCCAGCGTTGTGGCCGCCTTGGTAGCGCACTACGGCGGCAGCATGTTCGGTCAGCAGATCAACGATCTTGCCTTTGCCCTCATCACCCCATTGGGTGCCCAGGACTACGACATTCTTACCCATAACACTTGTCCTCATTCGCGCAAACTTGGTGCCGGCGATGGCCGGCAGGAAAACTCAAGAAGCCAGTGGCGATACTTGCCAAAGCCCGTTCTGCAGAATCAATTGCCGGTCGCAGTCCGCTTCACGGGCGGCGGCCAATGGCTGCCCGGGCAATGCCTGGACAACTCGCTGACCCTCACTGCGCAACTGGCAAACCTGCTGCCAGAGTGCTGCGTCCGTACTGTCGGGCATCCAGATGCCACCAGACGGCAGCTCGACCTCAGCACGCCCCAGGGTCACCAGGGTTTTCAAATCGGTGGAAAAGCCGGTGGCCGGACGCGCACGACCGAAGTCGGCGCCGATGTCGTCGTAACGACCACCTTGGGCGATGGCCTGGCCAACACCCGGTACAAACACCGCGAACACCACACCGGTGTGGTAGTGGTAGCCGCGCAACTCGCCCAGATCAAAATACAGCGGCAACTGCGGGAAGCGCGCCGACAACCGCTCAGCAATCGCCAGCACGTCATCCAATGCAGCCAATACCGGCGCCGGTGCCTTGGCCAGGCGTTCACGTGCAGCCACCAGCACTTCACGGCCGCCACACAAGTTGACCAATGCACGCAGCATGTCGGCCAGATCCGCAGGCACGCCAGCAGTCAGGGCGATGACTTCATCGATCGCCTTGCGCTGCAGGGCATCGAATAGCTGTTGCTCGACTTCACCGGACAAACCGGCCGCACGGGCCAGGCCACGGTAGATCCCCACGTGACCGAGGTCCATGTGAACATCTGGGACATCAGCCAGTTGCAGCATGGCCAGCATCAGGCTGATCACTTCAACGTCGCTGCTCGGGCTGGCATCACCGTACAACTCCGCACCCAATTGGATCGGGCTGCGGGAAGACGACAAGGCACGCGGTTGAGCGTGCAGCACGCTGCCGGCGTAGCACAGGCGGCTCGGGCCTTCGCGGCGCAAGGTGTGCGCATCGATGCGCGCCACTTGCGGCGTGATGTCGGCACGGAACCCCATTTGCCGGCCCGATTGCGGGTCGATGACCTTGAAGGTGCGCAGATCCAGGTCCTGGCCCGCGCCGGTCAGCAGGGATTCCAGGTACTCGATATGGGGGGTCACGACAAACTCGTAACCCCAGCTCTGGAACAGATCCAACACCTGGCGACGCGCTACTTCAATGCGCGCAGCTTCTGGTGGCAGTACTTCTTCGATGCCATCTGGCAGCAGCCAGCGGTCTACCGTTGCCATTACGCCATTCCCCTATGATCCGGGCGGCCAGCCCTCGGCCGAGCCTTGAGTGAAGCAGAAAATACCCGCCCCCTGCATAAACCACGCGCAAGAGCGACGTGACGAACGACCTGTTAACGGCCTCGTCGGGCACTTTCCTCGAAAAACCTGTCACGCCTGCCGAATCAAACATGCAGACGCAAAAAAGCCGGGAATTTCCCGGCTGCCGCATCATACACCCGTTTTCTGAAAGGATCACCCCGCCAGGCGTTTTAGCCGCCCGACGGAGTGCGCCCTACAAAATCACGGGCTGGTTACTTGGACTTTTCCAGGTAGCGGAAGAAGTCGCTGCTTGGGTCCAGCACCATGACGTCGGTTTTGTTCGCGAAACTTTCACGGTAGGCACGCAGGCTACGGTAGAACGCGTAGAACTCCTGGTCCTGGCCGTAAGCCTTGGCGTAGATCGACGCGGCTTGAGCATCACCATCACCACGGGCCTCTTCAGACTCGCGATAGGCTTCTGCCAGCAGTACACGGCGCTGACGGTCGGCATCCGCACGGATACCCTCAGCCAACTCGTTACCCTTGGCACGGTGCTCACGGGCCTCACGCTCACGCTCGGTGCTCATACGCTCGAACACGCTGCGGTTCACTTCCTTCGGCAAATCGATGGCCTTGACCCGAACATCGACAACTTCGATGCCCAGCTCTTTTTCCGCCATCGTGTTCAACGAACGTGTGATATCCGCCATCAGCGCATCACGCTCACCGGACACCACCTCGTGCAGGGTGCGCTTACCAAACTGGTCACGCAGGCCCGATTCCAGACGACGCGACAAACGCTCGTCGGCAATCTGCTTGAGGCCGGAGGTGGCGGTGTAGAAGCGCTCGGCATCCTTGACGCGCCACTTGGCGTAGGCGTCAACCATCACGGCTTTCTTTTCCAGGGTCAGGAAGCGCTGTGTCGGTGCATCCAGCGTCATCAGGCGGCCGTCGAACTTACGCACCTGGTTGACGTAGGGGACTTTCACATGCAGGCCCGGCTGGACATCCGCCTGGACCACACGACCGAATTGCAGCAGCACCGCACGCTCGGTCTGAGCCACGATGTAGAAGCAGTTCCAGGCAGCGATGACCACGACGACGCCCACAATCAGGGCGGTCAGCGATTTATTGCTCATCAACGACTCTCCCTGGTACGTGTTTGCTGTTGCAACAAGTCAGCGGCCGCACGGGCGCTCGCTTCGTTGGCAGCGGCATTGGAGCCGGTGGACGGTGCATTGGAGCTGCTACGACCACCTTCGATCATCTTGTCCAGCGGCAGGTACAGCAGGTTGTTCTGCCCACCCTTGCTGCCGGTCACGAGGACCTTGCTGGTATTGCTGAAGACTTCCTGCATGGTGTCCAGGTACAGACGCTCACGAGTCACTTCAGGTGCCTTGCGGTACTCGGCGACCAGCTTGGTAAAGCGATCCGCTTCACCCTTGGCACGGGAGACCACTTCGTCACGGTAACCGTTGGCATCCTCAAGGATACGCTGAGCCTGGCCACGGGCTTCCGGCACGACGCCGTTGGCGTAGGTTTCAGCCTGGTTGCGCGAACGCTGTTCGTCTTCACGGGCGCGGATCACGTCGTCGAAGGCTTCCTGCACTTCACGCGGTGCCGCTGCGCTCTGTACGTTCACCTGGGTGACGGTGATACCGGTGCGATAGGTATCGAGGAACCGTTGCAGGCGCTCCTTGATTTCGCTGGCCATCAACTCACGACCTTCGGTCAGCACCTGGTCCATGGCGGTGGAACCCACCACGTGGCGCAGGGCGCTTTCGGTTGCGTGTTGCAGGCTGATTTCCGGCTGATCTACGTTCAGCACGAAGTCCTGCAGGTTGCTGATCTTGTACTGCACGGTCAGCGGCACTTCGACGATGTTCTCGTCTTCGGTCAGCATCTGGCCCTGCTTGGTGTAGGCACGCTCACGCGTGACGTTCTCCATGTACTTCTTGTCGATCGGCGGGAAATAGATGTTCAGGCCAGGACCGACAGTCTCGTAGTACTTACCGAAGCGCAGCACCACGGCTTGCTCCTGCTCGTCCACGACGTATACGGCGCTGTACAGCCATACAGCCGCCAGCACGACAAGACCCAGGCCCAGCAGGCCATAGCCGCCGCCCTTGCTCGTACGACCGCCCTCGTCACCACCACGTTTTTTTCCACCACCGAACAACCCATTCAGGCTTTCCTGCAGCTTTCGGAAGGCCTCGTCGAGATCTGGTGGCCCCTTGCGGTCGCCATTATTGCGGCGTTTACCACCCCAAGGATCCTGATTATTCGAGTTGCCACCCGGCTCATTCCAAGCCATAGCGCTCTCCATCTGATAAAGCAAAGACGCACCCACGGCGCGCCGACCAATGCTACAGAATGCCTGCTACTGCGGCACAACCGCTTTCTCAGGCTTTTATTGCAAAGTGTGTTGTTCGATGAACTCTGTCGGTACTACGCCTTCACGGCTGACCAGCCGATTGAGCTCCGAGCGCGGCAACCGAACGGCCAGCAAGCTGACACCTTCTTCGTCGTGTTCTTCTTTCTGTACCGCGCCCAGCTCGAAAAACTGTGCACGCAGTCGAGCAAAACGCTGAGGCAAGCGCAAGGTGCCGACGAACAAATCGCTGCCGAGCAACTCGGCAATGGCTTGTTCAAGCAGCTCCAAACCACTGCCATCGCGCGCCGACAGCCAGACCCGCTGGGGCTTGCCGTTCTCGTCGCGCTGGATTTGTGGCTCAACGCCTTCAAGCAAATCGAGTTTGTTATAGACCTCAAGGATCGGCAAGTCCTGGGCGCCAATCTCGCCCAGCACGACCATGACCTGTTCAATCTGCAACATGCGATCCGGTTCGGCCGCATCGATCACGTGCAACAGCAGGTCGGAGTTGCTCGACTCTTCGAGCGTAGACCGAAACGCCTCGACCAGCTTATGGGGCAGATGACGAATGAAACCCACGGTGTCGGCCAGGACAATCGGCCCCAGGTCGTCAATATCCAGACGGCGCAAGGTCGGGTCGAGGGTAGCGAACAGCTGGTCAGCCGCATACACGTCCGATTTCGTCACGTTGTTGAACAGCGTGGACTTGCCGGCGTTGGTATAGCCCACCAGGGACACGGTAGGAATATCGGCACGTGAACGGCCACGTCGCGATTGCTCGCGCTGGCTACGCACCTTCTCCAGCCGGCCCTTGATCTGACGCAGGCGAACCCGCAGCAGGCGCCGGTCGGTTTCCAACTGGGTTTCACCCGGGCCCCGCATGCCAATACCGCCACCCTGACGCTCAAGGTGAGTCCAACCGCGAACCAGCCGGGTGCTCATGTGGTCAAGCTGGGCCAGTTCGACCTGGAGCTTGCCCTCATGGGTACGGGCGCGCTGGGCGAAAATATCGAGAATCAGACCGGTGCGGTCGATCACGCGACACTCGAATACACGTTCGAGGTTACGTTCCTGACTGGGCGTGAGGGTATGGTTGAAGATCACCAGATCGGCTTCTTCGGCATGGACCAGGTCGCGCAGCTCCTCGACCTTGCCACTGCCAATCAGGAATTTGGCGGTTGGCCGATGACGCGGCACGTTAAAAAACGCAACGGTCTCGGCGCCGGCCGAATTTGCCAACTCCTGAAACTCCTGCGGATCTTCGCGCGCCTCAGGGTCCTGTCCATCCAAGTGAACGAGGATTACTCGCTCACCACCACCGTGGCGCTCAAAGAACAAAGGAGACTCCTATCAGGCGTTACCTGGCTCAGCGTCAGCTGCATCATCACCGGCTGCGCTCGGCAGACGGATTGGACGAACTGGAACCACTGTCGAGATAGCGTGCTTGTAGACCATCTGGCTGACGGTGTTTTTCAGCAGGATCACGAACTGGTCGAACGACTCGATCGTGCCTTGCAGCTTGATACCGTTGACCAGGTAGATGGAAACCCCCACTTTCTCTTTACGTAAAGTATTCAAGTAAGGGTCTTGTAGCGAATGCCCTTTTGACATGTGCCGCACTCCTTTAAGGATCAATAATAAAAAATCGGAAAATAGATAGCTTATGGCCGCCACACCCCCAAGGATAGACGGCAATTGCAAGGACTCAGCTCAATATGGAGACCGTTCCCAAGTATTTCAAGGCGCGTGACAGATTGTCGCTGTCCAGGCTGTCCAACCAGTGCAAATCGCTCCAGCTGCGCAGCCAGGTGAACTGGCGCTTCGCCAATTGGCGCGTGGCAATGATGCCGCGCTCCTGCATTTCAGCTGACGTCAGCTTGCCATCCAGATGATCCCAGACTTGGCGGTAGCCTACAGCACGTATCGAAGGTAACCCTGGATGCAGGTCACCTCTTGAACGCAGTGCTACGACCTCGTCCACAAACCCCTGTTCCAACATAATTGTGAATCTTTGTGCAATTCGTTCATGCAGCACCTGGCGATTTGCCGGAGCGATGGCCAGATTCGCCACAGTATAGGGCAATTGTGACTGTCCAGATGCGCCTGCGTCAGCACTTTGCGCAGTTTGTTTCAGCCTCAGTTCAGTCATGGTCTGTCCGCTGACCCGCCAGACTTCCAGGGCGCGACTGAGGCGCTGGGGATCATTGGGGTGAATGCGCGCGGCAGATACCGGGTCAACCACTGCCAATTGGTCGTGCAGGGCTTGCCAGCCAAGGCGCGCGGCCTCTTCTTCAAGCTCGGCGCGCACCTGGGCATCGGCGGGCGGCATGTCGGCCAGCCCTTCCTGCAAAGCCTTGTAGTAGAGCATCGTGCCGCCCACCAGCAACGGGATGTTGCCCCGCGCAGTGATCTCTGCCATGGCGGCCAGGGCGTCAGTGCGGAAATCCGCTGCGGAATAGCTCTCGGCCGGGTCGATAATGTCGATCAACCGGTGCGGATACTGCGCCAGCAGCTCTTTTGAGGGTTTGGCGGTACCGATGTCCATGTCCCGGTAAACCAGGGCAGAATCGACACTGATCAGTTCGCACGGCAGCACCTTGGTGAGCTCGATGGCCAGGTCGGTCTTGCCGGCGGCCGTGGGGCCCATCAGGAAGATCGCGGGGGGCAAGGCGCTCATCAACGGCCGCGCAAAAACAGTTTGTCCAGATCGTCCAGGCCCATCTGGGTCCAGGTCGGACGGCCATGGTTGCACTGACCGCTGCGTTCGGTGTTTTCCATGTCGCGCAGCAGGCCGTTCATTTCCGGCAAGGCCAGGCGGCGATTGGCGCGGATGGCGCCGTGGCAGGCCATGGTACCGAGCAGTTCATTGATGTGTGCCTGGATACGGTCGCTGGTGCCGTACTCCATCAGGTCAGCCAACACATCGGCGACCAGCCGGTTGGCCTCGGCCTGCTTGAGCAGTGCGGGAATCTGGCGAATGGCCAGGGTTTCCGGACCCAGGCGCTGCAACTCGAAGCCCAGTTTTTGAAACACAGCGTGATGCTCTTCGGCGCAATCGGCCTCACGCTGGCTGACGGCCAGGGATTCGGGCACCAGCAACGGCTGGCCACTCAGGCCTTCGCTGGCCATGGCGATCTTCAGGCGCTCGTACATGATCCGCTCGTGAGCGGCGTGCATGTCCACCAGCACCAGGCCATGGGCATTTTCCGCGAGGATGTAGATGCCCTTGAGCTGCGCCAACGCGTAGCCCAGCGGTGGAATATCACCGCCACCTTCCGGCAAGGCCACTGCGCCCGGCTCGGCCCCTGGCAACGGCGCAAAAAACTCACGATAGGCAGCCTGCGCTTCGGCGACCGGCACAGCCGATTGCGGACGCGGTGTGTATTGGTACTGATAACCCGCTCCCGAGCCAGAGCCCGGCGCTGTGTAGCTCGGCTGGGGTTGCGGCGATTGCAGCAGGTTTGCCGCCAGGCTCATTTCGCCTTGAGGGCCAAACTCGCCCGCTTCGGGGCCGCTCGGACGCACCACCGCCGTCACGATGGGCGCAGACAACTGGTCATCCGGGCGCACATCGCCCAGGGCACGGTGCAAGGTGCCATAGAGGAAGTCATGCACCATGCGCCCGTCACGGAAGCGCACTTCGTGTTTGGTCGGGTGCACGTTGACGTCGACCACCGAAGGGTCGACCTCGAAAAACAGCACAAAGGTCGGATGCCGCCCGTTGAACAGCACATCGCGATAAGCCTGGCGCACTGCGTGGGCCACCAGTTTGTCGCGTACCGCCCGGCCATTCACAAAGAAATACTGCAAGTCCGCCTGGCTGCGGGAGAAGGTCGGCAAGCCCACCCAACCCCAAAGGCGCAGGCCATTGCGTTCGATCTCAATCGGCAGCGCCTGCTCCAGGAAACCCGCTCCGCAGATGGCCGACACCCGGCGAGCGCGCGCGGCGTCGTCGTGGGCTTCGTGCAGGCTGAGGATGGTCTTGCCGTTGTGGCGCAGGTGAAACGCCACATCGAAACGCGCCAGGGCCAGACGCTTGATGACTTCTTGCAGGTGATCGAATTCGGTTTTTTCGGCCTTGAGGAATTTGCGCCGCGCCGGGGTGTTGAAGAACAGGTCGCGCACTTCCACCGAGGTGCCCACCGGGTGCGCAGCCGGCTGGACCCGAGGCGCCATGTCGCGGCCTTCGGTTTCCACCTGCCAGGCCTGCTCGGCATCACGGGTGCGCGACGTCAGGGTCAGGCGCGCCACGGAGCTGATGGAGGCCAATGCTTCACCGCGAAAGCCCAGGCTCATCACGCGCTCAAGGTCTTCCAGGTCGCGAATCTTGCTGGTGGCGTGGCGGGCCAGGGCCAGCGGCAGGTCATCGGAGGAGATCCCGCTGCCGTCGTCGCGCACGCGCAACAGTTTCACGCCGCCCTGCTCCACGTCGACATCAATGCGCTTGGCGCCGGAGTCGATGCTGTTCTCCAGCAACTCCTTGATCACCGATGCCGGGCGCTCGACGACCTCGCCCGCCGCAATCTGGTTGGCGAGGCGCGGGCTGAGCAATTCAATGCGCGACCCGCTGTTCAAGGTTGATTCGCTCATTACTGTGCCGCCAATTCAGTGCCAGGGATGGTCAACACCTGGCCGACCTTCAACTCATCGGTCTTCAGGTTGTTGGCGCTGCGCAAGGACGCGGCCGAAACCTGGAACCGCACCGCCAGCATGGCCAGCGTATCGCCCGGTTGCACGCGATGATCACGCGGGCCCTGGGCGATTTTGCCGGAATCGCGCAACCAGGCAATGTAGGTGCCCGGCGGCGGGTTCTGCTGGAAGAACTGGCGGACACCGGCGCTGATGGAACGCGCCAAGGCCTGCTGGTGCCTGGCACTGGCCAGCTTCGAGGCTTCGTTGACGTTGGAGATAAACCCGGTTTCCACCAGGATCGATGGGATGTCCGGCGACTTCAACACCATGAACCCGGCTTGTTCCACGCGCTGCTTGTGCAACGAGGTCACACGGCCGATGTTGCTCAACACCTTCTGGCCGACGTTCAAGCTGGAGGTCAGCGAAGCCGTCATCGACAGATCAAGCAGTACACCGGCGAGCATCTTGTCCTTGTCATCGAGGGACACGTTGCCAGCCCCGCCGATCAAGTCGGAACGGTTTTCGCTGTCGGCCAGCCAGCGGGCGGTCTCGGACGTGGCGCCGCGATCCGACAGGGCAAACACCGAAGCACCGAAGGCGGCGGCCGAAGGTGCGGCGTCGGCATGGATCGAGACAAACAGGTCGGCGCCCTTCTTACGGGCGATTTCGGTACGACCGCGCAACGGAATGAAGTAGTCGCCGGTACGGGTCAGTTCGGCGCGGTAGCCTTTCATGCCGTTGACCTGGCGCTGCAGTTCACGGGCGATGGCCAGCACCACGTCTTTCTCATGCTGGCCGCGCGAACCAGAGGCGCCCGGGTCTTCGCCGCCGTGGCCGGCATCGATCACCACGATGATGTCACGCTTGCCGGCCGGGGCTGGCGGCGGCGGTGGCAGCTTGACCTGGGGTTGGGACGGGTTGACCGGTACTGCCGGCACTGTTGCCACGGCTGGAGTTGGCGCAGGCGGCGGCGCGGCATCGGCGGCGTTGTCGAACAGATCGACTACCAGCCGGTTGCCGTATTGGGCGTTTGGCGCCAGGGAGAAGCTTTTCGGGGTCACGACCTTTTTCAGGTCGATGACTACCCGCAGGTCAGTCGGCGTGCGCTGCGCCGAGCGCATGGCGGTAATCGGCGTATTGGCGGTGGACACGTTCAACGGCGCGGCCAGGGTCGCACCGTTGATGTCGATCACCAGCCGATCAGGCGCCGTTAGGGTAAAGACACTGTGCTGGACCGGGCCAGACAGGTCGAACACCAGTCGCGTGTTATCCGGCGCTCGCCACAGGCGAACACTCTTCACCTGTGAAGCAGCCAGAGCATTGACAGTCATTGCCGCAAGCAACACCCCTACGACAGCAACCAACGCGCGAAAGCGCATACCTAACCCCACCAATTATTTGAATTCCAAAGCCAGAGCAGCGCACCACGACTCACCGCGCGCACTCTGGGGCAACAACTTCAGCTGACGTCCGTGATCATGCGGCGTAATGGTAATGGTCAGGTCCGGCTTTGGCAAAAAGCCTGTGCCTTTATCTGGCCACTCAATCAGGCACAGCGCGTCCTCATCGAAGTAATCACGGATGCCCATGAACTCGAGTTCTTCGGGATCCACCAGGCGATAGAGGTCGAAGTGGAAAGCCCGCACTGCGCCGATCTCGTAGGGTTCAACCAGAGTGAACGTGGGACTTTTTACCGCCCCCGTGTGGCCCAACCCGCGAATGATGCCCCTGGACAGTGTGGTCTTGCCTGCCCCCAAGTCGCCTTCAAGAAAAATCAGCCCTGACCCGGCCGTGACCTGCGCAATACGCTGACCTAACGCCACCATGGCCTCTTCATCGGCCAGGAAAAGGATTACTTCAGACACGGCGACTGTTCCTCCAGCAATTGACGAATGGCGGGTATTAGGTCGCTGGCGGCCAGCCCGCGACCAAAGCTGCCCTGGCGATCCCCTGCCGTGGCGTGCAACCAGACGGCCAGGCAGCTTGCTTCATAGGCCGGCATGCCCTGGGCCAGCAGCGCACCCACCAGGCCGGCCAAAACATCACCGAGGCCCGCCGTCGCCATCGCCGGATGGCCTTGATCGCAGCGCGAAACGCGCCCGTCCGGACTGGCAATCAAACTGCCAGCACCCTTGAGGATGGCCACTGCCTTGAATTTCTGGCTCAACGCGCGCGCCACCTTAAGACGGTCGGCCTGAACCTCGGCTGTCGAAATCCCCAGCAATCGCGCCGCCTCCCCCGGATGCGGGGTGATCACGCAATGGGCTGGCAAGCTCACGCTGCCAGTCGCCAGTTGATTGAGTGCATCGGCGTCCCAGACCTGCGGCTGCCGTGCATTGGCTGCGACAGACAACAGGCTTTTACCCCAGGCGGCTTCGCCCAGGCCGGGGCCAATGACGATCACCGAGATTTTTTCCAGCAAGCCCATCAACTGGTTGGCCGAACTCACGCCGACGGTCATGACTTCCGGCAAACGGGCCAGCGCGGCCGGCACATGCTCAAGGCGAGTGGCCAGGGACACCATGCCCGCACCACTGCGCAAGGCGCTTTCGGCGCCGAGCAGCGCGGCGCCGCCAAAGCCCCGGTCGCCGCCAATCATCAGCAGGTGACCGAACTGGCCTTTATGGGCGTCCGGTGAACGCGCAGCCAGTTGCGGCAAATGGCCATGCAACAAAGGCTGAACGTCGGTTATTTCGTGTTTTGTCTGCGGCATGCGTCTTCAAGCTCCGATGTCTGGCAGAATTATACGCATCTAACCTGTGGTTTCCCGTGTCTCATGCCCGCTATTACCTCCGATCTGCCCGCCCTCGCCCAATCGATCAAAGACTGGGGGCGCGAGCTGGGCTTTCAACAAGTCGGCATCAGCGGCCTTGACCTGGCTGAGCATGAACACCATCTGCAACGCTGGCTCGACGCGGGCTACCACGGCGAGATGGACTACATGGGCGCCCATGGCAGCAAACGCTCGCACCCGGACGAACTGGTGCCGGGCACCCTGCGCGTGGTGTCGCTGCGCATGGACTACCTGCCCGGCGATACCCAGATGGCGCAACTGCTGGCAAAACCGGAAAAGGCTTACATCTCGCGCTACGCCCTGGGCCGCGACTACCACAAGCTGATCCGCAAACGCGTGCAACAGTTGGCCGACCGTATCCAGGCGCAGATCGGGCCTTTCGGCTTTCGTGCCTTTGTCGACAGCGCGCCCGTGCTGGAAAAAGCCATTGCCGAACAAGCCGGTCTTGGCTGGATCGGTAAAAACACCCTGGTGCTCAATCGCAAGGCCGGCAGTTATTTCTTCCTGAGCGAGCTATTTGTGGATTTGCCGCTACCGGTCGATCCACCGCACAGTACCGAACACTGCGGCCGCTGCACCGCCTGCCTGGATATCTGCCCCACCAATGCGTTTGTCGGCCCCTATGTGCTGGACGCCCGGCGCTGCATTTCCTACCTGACCATCGAACTCAAGAGCGCAATCCCTGAAGACCTGCGCCCGCTGATCGGCAACCGGGTATTCGGCTGCGATGACTGTCAGATCGTTTGTCCGTGGAATCGTTTCGCGCGACCTACCGCCGAAAGCGATTTCAAGCCACGGCACAACCTGGATAACGCAGAACTGGCGGAGCTGTTCCTGTGGGATGAGGATAAATTCCTCAGCAGTACCGAAGGTTCACCTTTGCGCCGTGCCGGTTATGAACGCTGGCTGCGCAACCTGGCGGTGGGCCTGGGCAACGCGCCGTCGAGCATCCCGGTACTGGAAGCCTTGAAGGCGCGTCGGGATTATCCGTCGGAGCTGGTGCGCGAGCATGTGGAATGGGCGCTGAACCAGCACGCGGCGCGCTAGTGCACGTCGTCGTTGTAGACGAACTTGGGCATTTCCCAGTGAAATCGAATCGCCAGCAGGCGCAATAGAAAGCCGCTGAACAGCGTCAGTAGAATTGCCTGCTCGCTGGGCAGTTCCAGGTAGAGGCACAGCAGGTAGAACCAGGCGGCGAGGAATGACACGCTGGCGTACAGTTCACGGCGGAAGATCAGCGGAATGTCGTTGCAGAAAATATCCCGCAGAATGCCACCGAAGACGCCGGTGATCACCCCGCTGACCGATGCCACCAGCATGCCGTGGCCCATTTCCAGGGCGGTCATGCAGCCGATCAGCGTGAACGCGACCAGGCCCACGGCATCCAGCGCGAGGAACAGCGAGCGCAGGTGACGCATCAACGGTGCGATAAAGATCGTCACCAGCGCCGCGACGGAGGTCAGCACCAGGTATTCCGGATGCTTGACCCACGTCAACGGGTAATGCCCCAACAGCACATCGCGCACCGAGCCGCCGCCCAGCGCCGTCACGCAGGCGATCAGCACCACACCAAACCAGTCCATGCCGCGCCGGCCGGCGGACAAGGCGCCGGTCATGGCTTCGGCGGTGATGGCGATGAGGTAGAGCATCAGCAGCATGATGGCGATCCTTGCAAAGAGGCCGGCAGTCTAATCATTTGCTGATGGCACCAAAAGGGGGCGCCTGGCGATAAATCGAGTTGCCTGCCATCGGGAGCAAGCCCCCTCCCACACTTGGACCTGGGAATACATTCAAGTGTGAGAGCTGGCTTGCCTGCGAAGGCGCCCGGTCAGCAGCCTGCGTTTCAAGCCTTGATGAAATGCTTGCGGTAGTGCTCCAGCTCGGCGATCGACTCGCGAATATCATCCAGCGCCAGATGGGTGCTGCCTTTGTGGAAGCTGTCTTTGACTTCCGGCGCCCAGCGCGCGGCCAGCTCCTTGAGCGTGGACACGTCCAGGTTGCGGTAGTGGAAGTAGCTTTCCAGCGCCTTCATGTGGGTATAAAGGAAGCGGCGGTCCTGGCAGATGCTGTTGCCGCAGATCGGCGATTTGCCCTTGGGCACCCACTTTTCCAGGAAGGCAATGGTTTCGGCTTCGGCTTCGGCCATGCTGATGCGGCTGTCACGCACACGCTGGGTCAGGCCGGAGTTGCCGTGGGTGCGGGTGTTCCACTCGTCCATGGTGGCGAGCACGGCATCGCTGTGGTGGATGGCGATCACCGGACCTTCGGCCAAGGTATTGAGATTACTGTCGGTGACAATGGTCGCCATCTCGATGATGACGTCGGTGTCAGGGTTCAGACCGGTCATTTCCAGATCGATCCAAATCAGGTTCTGTGGGTTTTGCATGGCTTGATTCTCTTGGCACCTTGGCGTAGCTGCGCAGTTTAGCAGGCGGGGCCGTGCTAGACTCGCGACCGTTTTACCTAACCTTTGCATTATCGACACGGAACACCAATGGCCAAACGCCAGCTCAATCGTCGCCAAAACTGGCGCATCGAAAAGATTCAAGGTGAACGCGCTGCACGCGCCGCCAAACGTGAATCCTCCGCCGTGGACGCGCTCGAGGGCGGCGACCTGGGCCCCGAACAGACGGGCCTGGTGATCGCGCACTTTGGTGTACAGGTCGAAGTCGAGGCGCTGGAAGGCGAACTCGCGGGCCAGGTGTTCCGCTGCCACTTGCGTGCCAACCTGCCTGCGCTGGTCACCGGCGACAAGGTGGTCTGGCGTGCCGGCAACCAAGGCATCGGCGTGATCGTCGCCCAGCTGCCGCGCACCACCGAACTGCGCCGCCCCGACAGCCGCGGCCAGCTCAAGCCGGTAGCGGCCAACGTCGACATGATCGTGATCGTGTTCGCACCGCTGCCCGAGCCCCACGCCAACCTGATCGACCGCTACCTCGTGGCGGCCGAGCATGCCGGCATTCGCCCGCTGTTGCTGCTGAACAAATTCGACCTGATCGACGAGCAGAATGCCCCGGCGCTCAACGCGCTGCTGGCGGTCTACCGCACCCTGGGCTACCCGGTGCTGGAAGTCTCGGCCCACCACGGCAACGGCATGGAACAGCTGCAACAGCAATTGGACGGGCGTATCAGCGTATTTGTCGGCCAGTCGGGCGTAGGCAAATCCTCACTGGTCAACAGCCTGCTGCCAGAAGTCGATACCCGCGTGGGGCCGCTGTCGGAGCTGTCCGGCCAGGGCACCCACACCACCACCACGGCGCGGCTGTTCCACTTCCCGGGCGGCGGTGAGTTGATCGACTCCCCTGGTATCCGTGAATTCGGCCTCGGCCACGTCAGCCGCAGCGACGTGGAAGCGGGCTTTATCGAATTCAACGACCTGATCGGCACCTGCCGCTTCCGCGATTGCAAACACGATCGCGAGCCGGGCTGCGCCCTGCTCAAGGCGCTGGAAGATGGCCGCGTGCAGCAGCAGCGCATGAACAGCTATCGGTCGATTATTGCGAGCTTGCCGGAAAGTAGTTACTAAACTTGCGAAACAATAAGGCCGCGATCATCGCGGCCTTATTGTAGGTGACTTAGGAACCCGTCCCAGGCACCGTAGGGTCTTTCACCCCACCCTCATCAAACAGGTTCAGCTTCTGCCGCAGCTCATGGGCCGGCAATGGCTCCTGGCCGGGCGGAATGGCGTTTGGGTCGGCCGGCACCTCACCTGGCGCACCCGCTCCCGGAGTTGGGACCGGTGGTGGCGCGGGCTGATCACCTTCAATCGCACGCTGAGCCTTCTTGGTCAGCACAACGATATCGATGCGACGGTTGATCGGGTTGAACGGATCCTTCGCATCAAACAGTTGCGAGGACGCAAAACCCACCACCCGCGCCACTTGCGGGTCCGGATAGCTGCCGGCCACCAGCGCACGACGCGCCGCGTTGGCGCGGTTGGCGGAAAGCTCCCAGTTGCCAAAGTCACCCTGGCCCGAGTAAGGCTTGGCATCGGTGTGGCCGCTGATGCTGATCTTGTTCGGCACCGCCTTGATGGTGTCGGCCATGGCCAACAAGATGTCCTCAAAGTACGGTTTCAAGCGTGCGCTGCCAGAGTCGAACATCGGCCGGTTGGCGGCGTCGGTGATCTGGATGCGCAAGCCATCCGGAGTGATCTCGAACGAAATCTGATCCTTGAACTTCAGCAGTTGCGGGTTTTCCTCGACCTTGTTCTGCAACTCTTGCAGCAACAGTTCAAGGCGTTCGTGCTCGACCTGCTCGGCCATGGCTTCGACGGTATCGCGCTCGATCGGGATTTTTTCCTGCGGCGCTTCGGTTTTGACTTCCGGGTTGATGGTGCGCTCAGGCGCCAGTTGCGGCGAGCCGCCCAGGTCGATCACGAACGGCGTACCGCTTTCCGAGAAGCCAATCGGGTCTTTGAAGTAGCCGGCGATGGCGATCTTCTGTTCGGGCGTGGCCGTGGACATCAGCCACAGCACCAGGAAGAACGCCATCATCGCCGTGGCAAAGTCGGCGAAGGCGATTTTCCAGGCACCGCCATGGTGCCCCGCAGCGAAGCGCTTGACGCGCTTGATGATTATCGGCTGGTTGTTTTCCATGGCTTAGCGACCGCGAACCGCTTGTTCCAGCTCGGCGAAGCTTGGGCGATGCTTCGGGTACAGGACCTTGCGACCGAACTCCACCGCCAACGATGGCGGCATGCCGGAAGCGGATGCCACCAGGCTGGCCTTGATCGATTCGTACAGGTTGATTTCTTCCTTGGCGTCATGGGCCAGGGAGGTCGCCAGCGGGCCGAAGAAGCCGTAAGCCGCGAGAATACCGAAGAAGGTCCCCACCAGCGCCGCACCTACGTGCATGCCGATAGCCGCCTGATCACCTTCGCCCAGGGAGGCCATGGTCACCACGATACCCAGTACCGCCGCGACGATACCGAAGCCGGGCATGCCGTCGGCGATACCGGTGACTGCATGGGAGGGATGCTCCAGCTCTTCCTTGAGGCTGAACAATTCCATGTCGAACAGGCCTTCCAGCTCATGGGGGGCCATGTTGCCGGAAGACATGATGCGCAGGTAATCGCAGATGTAGGCGGTCATGCGTTCATCCTTGAGCACGGCCGGGTACTTGGCGAAAATCGGGCTGGCCGCAGCGTCTTCGATATCGGCCTCGATGGCCATCATGCCTTCGCGGCGGCTCTTGTTGAGGATCTCGTAAACCAGGCCCAACACTTCCAGGTAGAAGGTGTGGGTGAAACGCGAACCGAACATTGCCAGCGACTTCTTGACCACGTGCATGGTCATGTAGCCGGGGTTCGCCTGCAGAAAGGCACCCAGTGCCGCACCACCAATAATCAGCACCTCGAAAGGCTGGATCAGTGCCGCAATTTTACCGTGGGACAGGACGTAGCCGCCGAGCACGCTCGCGAAGACGACGATAATGCCGATAATTTTAGCCATAGGAGATGAGTACTTGCGCCGTCGGGTTCATGGACATATTTGGGGGAACTGAAAAACTCTTGTTCCTCTTATCGGCAAAACTGCGCCAGACTATAGCCCGTTAAGGCGAAAAGCCAGTTCGGCCCGCTCCGGGTGTGTTGACCGCAAGTGATGATCGCGCCCCAATCATGGCTAATGAAACGACAGTCCCAACTGCAAAACCTACTTCTCTAGCCGCTTGGATCAAGCGCCTGGACGAGGTGCTGCTGCCTGTTCCACAGGCCAGCCATGACCGCGTATGCAAAGCCATCCGCGATAGCCGCAGTTCGTTGCGAGATATTGCCGAGCTGATGCAAAACAGCCCGGCCCTCGTACTCAGCGTCATGCGCGAGGCCAACAGTCACACCCATGGCAGCCTGACAGCGCCGGCGGAAAACCTCGAAGTGGCGCTTAACCGTCTGGGCCTCAAACGCGCCGAGGAACTGCTGGCACGCCTGCCGTCGGTGCCGGCCCATGAAATTCCCGTAGCGCTGCGCCAGTTGTTGCTGGTCAGCCAGCACGCCTCGCAACAAGCCAATGGATTGTTCGGCAGCCGCCTGGCGCGGCTGTGGCAGGACATTCATTGGGGCAGCCTACTGTTTCTTTCACCGCTGTGGCCGATGGCCGTTGCCTACCCCAAGCTTTTGGAGGAGTGGGAACTGCGGGTCATCCACAAGGGCGAGTCGGCACGCAAGGTCGAACAGGCATTGTTCGGCGTGCGCCTGCTGGACCTGTGCCTCGGCCTGACCGAGACCTGGCACCTGCCGATTTGGGTGTCCCAGGGGTATACCCTGCTGCGGACCGAGCAGCGCTTGCTGGTCAAGGCCCTGCATATCGCCCGCGAAGACGACCCCCTGCGCCACCAGCAATTGCTCGACGCCGAACCCAACCTGCGCCGCTGGCTGAATCAGCCGGCCAATACGGTGCTGCTGGCCAACGGCCTGGCGATGTCGGCCCAGGAATCCTGGACCTGCCCCCACACCGAGCGCTGGCAATACCTCTCCGCGCTGTACCTGCAACAGCCCCTGAGCGACGTGCAGCAACAGGTGCACCAGCAAGCCGTCACCAGTGCCCGCGACACCTTGATGCCCGATCTCTGGCACCCGGCGCTGTCGCTGATCTGGCCCTGGCATGTACACAAGATTCATCGCGGCCTGCTGCCCGCACCACCGCCCACCGCCGAAGCCCTGGCCGTCTGGCGCAAGCGTTGTACCGAACTGCTGGTGGAGCCGAGCCGCTTTGCCAACGCCATGCATTTGACTACGTGCGCCAAGGAAGCCCTGGTGGCCAGCGGCATGCAGCGCGTCCTGTTGTTCATGGCCGATCGTGCCCTGAGCACCTTGCGTGTGCATCAGGCCGACGGCCTGCCGAAGGACGCCGCCAACCTGAGCCTGGATGTGGTCAACAGCACGCTGCTGCAGCGCCTGCTGGAAAAGTCCGCCCAGGTGCGCCTCACACCGGAAAACCACGCCCAGTTCTCGGCACTGCTGCCGCCGATCCTGCGCCGCCTGTTCACCGGCGAGCACCTGTTGTTGCGCTCCATGAGCTGCAACGGGCGCGTGGTGATGGTAATGGTCGCCGACCAGGGCGGCGGGCCGTTCTCGGAAACCACCGTGCAGGCCTTCGGTAAAACCGCCCAATGCATCGAGAAAGCCCTGCACAGCTTTACCAACCGCAGCGCTTGATGCTTGCGCTACAATCGCCGTCCTTTATCGCCAACATTTGTGCCCAGGAGACCTCACATGCCTGACTTCTCTGGCTTGCCGCTGGTGATCGAATCCAGTGACCTGCTCGGTCAACTGGATGCCGAACACCTGATTCTGGTGGACCTCACCAGTGCCGCCCGCTACGCCGAAGGGCACATCCCCGGCGCGCATTTCGTTGACCCCAAGCGCACCCAACTGGGCCAGGCGCCGGCACCCGGTCTGCTGCCCGGCAAGGCCGATCTTGAGAAACTGTTCGGCGAACTGGGCCACACGCCTGACGCTACCTACGTGGTCTATGACGACGAAGGCGGTGGCTGGGCCGGGCGTTTTATCTGGATGCTCGACGTGATCGGCCACCAGAAGTACCACTACCTGGACGGCGGCCTGCTGGCGTGGCTGGAGGGCAAGCACCCGCTCTCCACCGACGTGCCCGCCCCGGCTGGCGGCCCGGTCAGTCTCACGCTGCACGACGGCCCCACCGCTACCCGCGAATACCTGCAAAGCCGTCTCGGCGCTGCCGACCTGGGGATCTGGGATGCGCGCGGCCCGCTGGAATATTCCGGCGAGAAGGTGCTTGCGGCCAAAGGCGGCCATATCCCCGGCGCGGTGAACTTCGAATGGACGGCCGGCATGGACAAAGAGCGCAACCTGCGCATCCGCCGTGACATGCCGCAGATTCTCGAAGGCCTCGGGCTGACCAAAGACAAAGAAATCATCACCCACTGCCAGACTCATCACCGCTCTGGCTTCACCTACCTGGTGGCCAAGGCGCTCGGTTATCCGCGAGTCAAAGGTTATGCCGGTTCCTGGGGCGAATGGGGCAACCACCCCGACACCCCCGTCGAGATTTAAGGTTTAAGGACAGTCAATGAAAAAGCAGTTGTTTATCCTCAGCCAGTACCTGCTGCCGCACCACCTGCTGTCGCGGTTGGCCGGCTGCATCGCCGAGTGCCGCGTGCGCTGGCTCAAGAATGCCTTCACCACCTGGTTTGCCAAGCGCTACGAAGTGGACATGTCCCAGGCGCTGGTGGAGGACGTGACCGCTTACGAGCACTTCAACGCCTTCTTCACCCGCGCCCTGAAAGACGGCGCCCGCCCACTGGACCAGACCCCTGGCGCAGTATTGAGCCCAGCCGATGGCGCAGTCAGCCAGCTTGGCCCCATCGAGCACGGTCGTGTGTTCCAGGCCAAAGGCCACAGCTTCAGCGTGCTGGAACTGTTGGGCGGTGATGCCGCGGTCGCTGCGCCGTTCATGGGCGGCGATTTCGCCACCATCTACCTGTCGCCGAAAGACTACCACCGGGTGCATATGCCACTGGCCGGTACCCTGCGTGAGATGGTCTACGTGCCTGGGCGGATTTTCTCGGTAAACCAGACCACCGCCGAAAACGTGCCGGAATTGTTTGCGCGTAACGAGCGTGTTGTCTGCCTGTTCGACACCGAACGCGGCCCGATGGCGGTGGTATTGGTGGGGGCGATGATTGTCGCGTCGATTGAAACCGTATGGGCCGGCCTGGTGACTCCGCCGAAGCGCGAGCTGAAAACCTTCCGCTATGACGAAGCCGCCCGCGCGCCGATTCACCTGGAGAAGGGTGCGGAGCTGGGTCGCTTCAAGCTGGGCTCCACTGCGATCGTGCTGTTCGGGCCGGATCAGGTGAAGTGGGCTGAGGAACTGGTGGCGGGTTCGCCGGTGCAGATGGGCCAAGGCATCGCTTTACCTAAAGCCTGACGCCGAACCCAATGTGGGAGGGGGCTTGCTCCCGATAGCGGGGTATCAGTCAACACATCAGTGACTGAACCACTGCCATCGGGGGCAAACCCCCTCCCACATTTAGTCAGTTACAGCTGACCGTCGCGGTCGCGAAAGCCCAGCAGATACAGCACGCCATCCAACCCCAAGGTCGAAATCGCCTGCTTGGCCGATTGCTTGACCAATGGCTTGGCGCGGAACGCCACGCCCAAACCGGCGATTGCCAGCATCGGCAAGTCGTTGGCGCCGTCACCGACCGCAATGGTCTGTTCCAGACGCAAACCTTCCTTATGGGCCAATTCCTTCAGCAGATCCGCCTTGCGCTGCGCGTCGACAATCGGCTCGACCGCGACGCCGGTCACCTTGCCATCAACTACTTCCAGTTCGTTGGCGAACACATAGTCAATGCCCAGCTTGGCCTGCAACTGCTTGGCGAAGTAGGTGAAGCCGCCCGACAAGATCGCCGTCTTGTAGCCCAGGCGCTTGAGTTCGGCGAACAGGGTTTCGGCACCTTCGGTCAAGCGCAGCGACGCACCGATGGAGTCCAGCACGCTCACATCCAGGCCCTTGAGCAAGGCCAGGCGCTCCTTGAAGCTGGCGCGGAAATCCAATTCCCCGGCCATGGCGCGCTCGGTGATCGCGGAAACCTGCTCGCCCACGCCGGCCGCCTTGGCCAGTTCGTCGATGACTTCGGCTTCGATCAGCGTGGAGTCCATGTCAAACACCGCCAGGCGACGGTTACGACGGAACAGCGAATCTTCCTGGAAGGCGATATCGACATTCAGTTCCTGGGCCACGCTGAGGAATTCGGCGCGCAGGGCCTGAGGGTCGGCCGGCTCACCACGCACGGAGAACTCGATGCAGCCCTTGCCCTTGTCGGCCGGGGTGTCCAATGGCATGCGACCCGACAGACGGTCGATATGGTCAATATTCAAACCATATTGCGCGGTAATGGAGCTGACGCGCTGCAGTTGTTCGGCGGTGACCTTGCGGGTCAGCAGCGTCACGATATGGCGCTTCTTGCCTTGGCCGGCCACCCACTGCTGGTAATCCTCTTCGGATACCGGGGTGAAACGCACCTGCTGATCGAGCTTGTACGCCGTAAACAGGATGTCCTTGAGCACCGACGAGGCCTGCTCGGTGCTGGGAATTTCCACCAGGATGCCGAACGACAGCGTGTCGTGGATCACCGCCTGGCCGATGTCGAGAATGTTCACACCACCCTGGGCCAGAACGCCGGTAATGGCTGCGGTAAGACCCGGGCGGTCTTCCCCAGTGATGTTAATCAGGACAATTTCGCGCAAGGCGCACCCCCAGGCTGGAAAAAAACCGCATTCTACCCACTTTCAGTGACCATCGGGCACAGCCAGCGCTTTGCCGGTCTTGGGCCTGTCGCTATACTGCGCGTCAACTTCACGGACCAAGAGCCGAGCTCAAGTGAACCGGCCCACGCCAGTAAAAACCGACAACTTCTTCCTGCTGATCTTCCGGGCACTGCGCCACCGCCGTGTACCGATCGCATTACGCATCGCCAGCCATAACGTGATCCTGGTCGCCCTGGCCCTGGTGATCTACGCCTGCGTGATGGGTTTGCAATTCAAGCAGGCCATGCACGAGCAAGCCGACGCCCTGGGCGAGAGCCTGACCACGCAAACCGCCACCTCGGCGACCGAGCTGCTGGTGTCCAACGACATCCTCAGCCTCAACGTGCTGCTCAACAACCTGACAAAGAACCCGCTCGTGGCCCATGCCGCCATCTACAGCGTGGACAACCGCATCATGGCCGAAGCCGGGCAGCGCCCGAAAAACGGCCTGCTGGGCGAAGCCGAAGGCCTGTACCAGAGCAATATCACGTTTCAGGACGTGAAGGCCGGCCAACTGCGTATCAGCCTCGACATGCAGCAGTTCCAGCAGCCGATGACCATCAGCCTGCAAAGCATGGGTATCCTCAGCGCCATCCTGCTGGCGTTGGCCCTGGCCCTGAGCTTGCGTCTGGGCCGGCATATCTCCACGCCGCTCATGCAACTGCGCATCTGGCTGCGGGACATCGACGAACACACCCCGGCTACCGACCGCCAGGATGAAATCGGCGACCTTGCCCGCCAGCTGCACGCCAGCTTCGCCCCGGAACCGGTGGTGCCCGAAGTCGAGCCAGAGCCTGAATACGACGACACCGATTACGACGACGAGCCAGAGTTCGAAGTGCGCAACCTGCGTGACCCTGGCTTCGACGAGCGTCCGCCGGTGGCGGGCCTCAAGCCTGCACCGCGTCATGCCTTCAAGGCCGAAGAAGACGACCTGGACGATGAAGACCCCTTCGCCGACCTGCGCGATACGTCAGCCGACAGCCCCGCAATCGCCCCCAAGGCGCCGCCGGTACGCAGCAGCGAGCCGCAGTACAGCGCTGTGCTCGCCGTACAACTGGGTGCCCAGGACCAATTGCGCCGCCTGCCCCGTGCTCGCCTGACCGAACTGCTGGAGCGCTACCGTGACTGCCTCGACCAGGCCGCCTCGCTGTACCAGAGCGAACTGCACACCCTGAACGACGGCAGCACGCTGATGCTGTTCCACAGCGAAGACAGCGGCGAAGATTACCTGACCAATGCGATTTGCTGCGGTGAGTTGCTGCGCGCCTTGGGCCATGAATTGCAGATCGAAGTCGCCGACAGCGGCATCACCCTGCAACTGCAACTGGGCCTCACCGTGGGCGATGATCTGTTCGGCATGAGCCAGATCGACCTGCTGTTGACTGAAAACGCCCAGGACGCACTGGCCTTGTCCCAACACAGCCGTAACCTGCTGCTGGTGGAGCGCAAGATCAGTGAAGACACGCTGATCCGCCAGCGCGCGCGTATCCGCCCAATTGCCAGCCCTGAGGGGGCAAGCTGCGTGGAAAGGCTGATGGAGCCGTATCCCTCGATGCTGGAGCGGCAGTTGGCGCGAATGCATGAGACCCGCGCAAAGCCCTGAAGAACATGTGGGAGGGGGGCTTGCCCCCGATTGCGGAGTATCAGTCAGCACATCATTGACTGAACCACCGTTATCGGGGGCAAGCCCCCTCCCACACTTGATCTGCGCCGTGACTTATATCTCCACACACAAGAAGGCCCGCTGAGTCAGCGGGCCTTTTTTGTTGGAGCTTTTTCAGATCAGAACCTGAACACTTCCATATCCGTACGGATCGGCGTAGCCATCGGCATCTTCGGCTTTTGCGGTTCTGCCGGCTTGGCCTGGGCCGGAGCCTGCCTGCGTGGCGCCTCGGCAATCGGCGGCTGGTTGGCCAATGGCTTGAGGGCCACCGACAACTGCTGCGCCAATTGCTGCAGCAGCACGCCCTGGGCCTGAACCTGGGACGCGGTGGTGCCGGCGTGCTCTTCCTGCAGGTGCACGATGCGGTTATCACGCACCTGGCCGCGACGGTCGATCAAGCGCCATTGCGCATCGAGGATCGCCGGTTGCGATTTACCGGAATCAAGCCGGGTAATGGTCAGCAAGACCTGCACATCCGGGCTGAAGCCGGTGGGCGCGGGCGCCAGGACCACACGCTGGCTGTCCAACTGACCGGCCACCTGACGCAACATCAACTGGCTGATGTCAGACGACAAACTGCCTGCCCAACGACCATCGGTGGAACCTTGCAGGCTTCCATCGTTCTGACGTTGCAGCAGGGTTTCGCGTTGCAGGTAGTCGGCCACGACCACCGGCCCGAGCAAAACGGCCATGCCAGCGGTTTGGGCTGGCTGAGCTGGACTTCCGCTGTCCAGCTGGTACAGCGACACAGGCTTGTGTGTGCTGCAACCCGCCAACCCCAAAAGGCCAGCGAGCATCAAAAATAGAGGAACGCGTGGAGCAGTCATCATCCCATCCAGGTGGCTGCCACAAGGCGAACCACAATGTAATACTAAAAATAACCTAAACACGCTCGGCCACGCCGGCGCTGGAAAGGCCATATCATCCGTGAATATGCGCCATGACTCCAGCGCCAAAGCGTCGATCTACGCTTTAAATCGTAGATCGAGGGCTCTAATACGCCTTAAACCGGCGTTTCCACCAGCAAAGCATCCACACGCTGGAAGCCGCGAGGCAATTTATTACCGCGACGACCACGCTCGCCCTTGTAGTGTTCGAGGTCGTCAGGGCGCAATGACAACGTGCGCTTGCCGGCCTGGAGCACCAGGGTGGAACCTTCCGGGATCACTGCGATGTCGGTCACGTACTCTTCGCGACTGGCCACCCGCTCGCCGGGAATACCAATAATCTTGTTGCCCTTGCCTTTGCCCAACTGCGGCAGATCGCTGATCTTGAACACCAGCAAGCGCCCTTCGGTGGTCACCGACGCCAGCCAGTTGCCTTCGCGGTCTTCCACCGGACGCGGCAGGATGACCTTGGCGTTGTTCGGCAGGCTCAACAATGCCTTGCCCGCCTTGTTCTTGGCCTGCAGGTCTTCACCCTTGACCACGAACCCGTAGCCCGCGTCGGAAGCGATCACATACAGCGAATCGTCATCCGGCAGCAGCACACATTCAAAATTCGCCCCAGGTGGCGGCGTCAGGCGACCGGTCAACGGCTCGCCCTGCCCCCGCGCCGAGGGCAAGGTATGGGCCGGCACCGAATAACTGCGCCCGGTGGAGTCAATAAACACCGCAAACTGGTTGGAACGCCCGGCTGCGGCAGTCTTGAAGCCATCACCCGCCTTGTACGACAGGCCAGTGGCGTCAATATCATGCCCTTTGGCTGAACGAACCCAACCCTTTTCCGACAGAACGACGGTAATTTTCTCGTTCGGCAGCAGTTCGGTCTCTGTCAGCGCCTTGGCTTCGGCACGCTGCACGATTGGCGAACGGCGGTCGTCACCATAGGTTTCGGCGTCTTTGATCAACTCGGTGCGCACCAGCTTCTTCAGCTTGGCTTCGCTGCCCAGCAGGGCCTGCAGCTTGGCTTGCTCCTTGAGCAGCGCGTCTTGCTCGTCGCGCAGCTTCATTTCTTCCAGGCGTGCCAACTGACGCAAGCGGGTGTCGAGGATGTAGTCGGCCTGGATCTCGCTCAGCTCGAAGCGCGCGATCAGTTCGGCTTTCGGATGCTCGGCGGTACGGATGATGTGGATCACTTCATCCAGGTTGAGGTAGGCAATCAGCAAGCCGTCCAACAGGTGCAGGCGGCGTTCGACCTTGTCGAGGCGGAACTGCAGGCGGCGACGCACGGTTTGTATCCGGAACTCCAGCCACTCGACCAGCAGGTTGCGCAGGTTTTTCAGCTGCGGCTTACCGTCCAGGCCAATGATGTTGACGTTGACCCGGTAGCTGGACTCCAGCTCCGTGCTGGCAAACAGATGCTGCATCAGCACTTCGTGGTCGACCCGGCTGTTGGTCGGGATGATCACGATGCGGCATGGGTTTTCGTGGTCGGACTCGTCACGCAAGTCAGCGACCTGGGGCAATTTCGATGGCTTGGCCTGCATCAGCGCAGCAATCTGCTCCAGCACCTTGGCACCGGACACCTGGTGCGGCAGCGCGGTGACGATAATGTCGCCGTCTTCGATGTGATACACGGCACGCATGCGCACCGAGCCCTTGCCGGTCTCGTACATCTTCAGCAGGTCGGCGCGCGGCGTGATGATTTCCGCTTCGGTCGGGTAATCCGGGCCCTGGATATGCTCGCAAAGCTGCTCGACCGTGGCCTTGGGCTCATCCAGCAAGCGCACGCAGGCGGTGGCGACTTCGCGCAGGTTGTGCGGCGGTACGTCGGTGGCCATGCCGACCGCGATACCGGTGGTGCCATTGAGCAGGATATTCGGCAAACGTGCGGGCAACACCAGCGGCTCGTCGAGAGTGCCGTCGAAGTTCGGCCCCCAGTTCGCCGTACCCTGGCCCAGCTCGCTGAGCAACACTTCCGAATAGCGCGACAGGCGCGCCTCGGTGTAACGCATGGCAGCGAAGGACTTGGGATCATCCGGCGCACCCCAGTTGCCCTGGCCATCGACGAGGGTGTAGCGGTAGCTGAACGGCTGAGCCATCAGCACCATGGCTTCGTAGCAGGCCGAATCGCCGTGGGGGTGGAATTTACCGAGCACGTCACCGACGGTACGCGCCGACTTCTTGTGCTTGGAGTCGGCGTCCAGGCCCAACTCACTCATGGCGTAGATGATGCGCCGCTGTACGGGCTTGAGGCCGTCGCCGATATGCGGCAAGGCACGGTCCATGATCACGTACATGGAGTAGTTGAGGTAGGCATTTTCGGTGAAGTCAGCCAGCGACCGGCGTTCTACGCCATCTAAGCTGTCTGCGAGGATGTCACTCATGCGGGCCTCATCATTGTTTGGTAAGGCGCAGCGGAAATGCCGCCGCACCGGATCGATTCAAAAAAGTAGCGGCTCATGGCTGGGCGCTCCAGCCGCCGGCGGGGGCGGCGAAACGATAGACCATGGGGCGTTTTTCACCATCGGCGCGCGGGCCGAAATTATTGTCGATGCCCAGCCAGGCACCGTCTGCGTCCACCACCAGGGCTTCGGCCAGGCCATAGGGCTGGGCGTAACGCCGCTCGGGCGTCAGGGTTTCGTCAGCGAACGACCAGCACAGCTCGACCTTGGCCGTGACCGCATCGCGCCGGCAGATCTGGAACGCATTGCGTTCCAGGGTAAACAGCTTGCCGCTGAACAGTGACAGATCGGCGAAATCCTTGGACACCGCCTTGGCACCGATGAAATTGGCCGGCTGCATCTCCTGGCCGGCCTCGCTCAGCAATACGCAAGGGCCATCGCAATCCCACAGGCTTTGCGGACGCTTGATGGAGATGAGGCCGCGCCGCTCACGCTCCGCAGCCAGCCAGATCTGATTACCCCCAGGGTTGATTGCCAGGCCTTCGAACAACGCATTGAAGTGCAGCAACATGCCACTGGCCCGTGCTTCACGCACCATGCCCGGGGCGATCTTCAACCATTCAGGCGCACCGTTCACCGGCACTTGTAGCACCGCCGCATGGGCTTCGCTGACAATATAGCGATTGCCCGCGGCATCGCAGGTGATGCCTTCAAAATCCAGGTCGCCGCCGCGAATGAACGACGCAGCCTTGGTGCGCGAACGCAGCCCCCAGGGCAGCCCGGATTCCGGCACCGGCGGTACATCGATGCTTACCGCTTCGGCTTGCCAGGTCGGCGCACGGGTATCGAGACGATAGATCTGGTCGTCATCACGATCGGAAACCGTCCACAACTCCTTGCCACACTGCGCCAGGCCCGACAGGTTACCGCCGCGCATGCCGTCCACCGGGTGTTCGGACACCAGCTTGAGCTCAGCCACGGGCGCGGCGGCGACCTGAGTCGCTGCCAGCCCGCTCAACATCAGGATCGCCAGGGCGAAACCTGTGCGCATCAGCCCAGAACCTCGGCGAGGTTGCCTTTGGATTCCAGCCAGGACTTGCGGTCCGGTGCGCGTTTCTTCGCCAGCAGCATGTCCATCATTTCCGAGGTAGCGGCGAAGTCTTCCAGGGTCAACTGCACCAGGCGCCGGGTGTTGGGGTCCATGGTGGTTTCACGCAGTTGCGGCGGGTTCATTTCACCCAAACCTTTGAATCGGGTGACCTGCGGCTTGCCGCGTTTCTTCTCGGCGACCAGGCGGTCGAGGATGCCATCGCGTTCGGCTTCGTCCAAGGCGTAGAAAATCTCCTTGCCCAGGTCGATCCGATACAGCGGCGGCATGGCGACGTAGACGTGACCGGCATCCACCAACGGGCGGAAGTGCTGCACGAACAACGCGCACAGCAGGGTCGCGATGTGCAGGCCGTCGGAGTCGGCGTCGGCGAGGATGCAGATCTTGCCGTAGCGCAACTGGCTCATGTCCGCCGCGCCCGGGTCGACGCCGATGGCCACCGCGATGTTGTGCACTTCCTGACTGGCAAGGACTTCGCTGCCATCGACTTCCCAGGTATTGAGGATCTTGCCGCGCAACGGCAGGATCGCCTGGAATTCCTTGTCCCGCGCCTGCTTGGCGGAACCACCGGCGGAGTCACCTTCGACCAGGAACAGTTCGGAGCGCATCGGGTCCTGCCCGGCGCAATCGGCCAGCTTGCCGGGCAATGCCGGACCCTGGGTGATGCGCTTGCGCTCGACTTTCTTGCTGGCCTTGAGGCGACGGCCGGCGTTGTTGATTGCCAGTTCCGCCAGGGCCAGGCCCAGTTCCGGGTGCTCGTTGAGCCACAGGCTGAAGGCATCCTTGACCACACCGGAAACAAATGCCGCCGCTTCGCGGGACGACAGGCGCTCCTTGGTCTGGCCGGAGAACTGCGGCTCCTGCATTTTCATCGACAGTACGAACGCAATGCGCTCCCACACGTCTTCCGGCGCCAGCTTCACGCCACGCGGCAGCAGGCTGCGGTATTCACAGAATTCGCGCATGGCATCCAGCAAGCCCTGGCGCAAACCGTTGACGTGGGTGCCGCCCTGGGCGGTGGGGATCAGGTTGACGTAGCTTTCCTGCACGCTGTCGCCGCCTTCGGGCAACCACAGCAGCGCCCAGTCGACGGCTTCCTTGTTGCCGGCCAGGCTGCCGCAGAACGGCTCGTTGGGCAGGCGTTCGAAATCGCTGACGGAGTCTTCCAGGTAGGAACGCAGACCGTCTTCGTAGTGCCACTCGACCTTTTCGCCAGTGCCTTTGTCTTCAAAGGTCACCAACAGGCCCGGGCACAACACGGCCTTGGCCTTGAGCACGTGCTTGAGGCGGCTGATGGAAAATTTCGGTGAGTCGAAGTATTTGGGGTCCGGCGCGAAGTACACGCTGGTGCCGGTGTTGCGTTTGCCAACGGTGCCGATCACCTGCAGGTCGGTGGCTTTGTAGCCATCGGCGAAGGTCATCTCGTACTCGTTGCCGTCGCGCTTGACCTTGACCCGTACCAGCGTGGACAGGGCGTTGACCACGGAAATACCCACACCGTGCAAGCCACCGGAGAACTGGTAGTTCTTGTTGGAGAACTTGCCGCCGGCGTGCAGCTTGGTGAGGATCAGCTCAACGCCCGACACGCCCTCTTCCGGGTGAATGTCCACCGGCATGCCGCGACCATCGTCGGACACTTCCAGCGAGTGGTCAGCGTGGAGAATGACGTGCACCGACTTGGCGTGCCCCGCCAAGGCTTCGTCGACGCTGTTGTCGATGACTTCCTGGGCAAGGTGGTTCGGCCGACTGGTGTCGGTGTACATGCCGGGGCGTTTGCGCACCGGGTCGAGGCCCGAGAGGACTTCGATGGCGTCGGCGTTATAAGAGCTAGCGCTGGGAGTGGCCATGGGGTCTCGTCGTGAGTCGTTCGATTAAAAAGTGACCTGCGATTTCCAAGGCAATTACAGTGCCGAGAAATCGAAGGATTGATACTGATCTGCGCCAATACCGGCAAAACTCAACAACGCCGGCAATTGCTGGGCGAACCCCTGGTAACCATGGTCGCCACCAGCCTGGATGCGCAAGGCACAGGCACGGTAATACGCTTGGGCGAGGCGATAATCCAGTGTTTCATCGCCGGTCTGCAACCACACCTGGTAACGCGCGGCGTCCTGGGGCGCCGGTACTTCCAGCTCAGCCAGCGCCGTGACGTGGTCGTGGGTCAATTCCCAGGTTTCATCGGTGTAGAGGTTCTTCTGGGTGCCCAGGTAACCGTCGAACATCCGATGAGGGCTGACGGCCGGGTTGACCAGCAGCGCCTTGAGGCCATGGCGCTCAGCAAGATGGGTTGCATAGTAGCCGCCGAGTGAGCTGCCGACCAGCAGTGGCCGCCCCAGCTGGGCAATGGCTTCCTCCAATTGAGGAATTGCCTGACGGGGATGGTGATGCAGGGCCGGCACGCGCAGTTGATCGGCCAGGCCGAGGGTGTCCATCACGGTGATAAGTTGGCTGGCCTTGTTGGACGCAGGCGCGCTGTTGAAACCGTGGATATACAGGATCGAAGCGGACATGCCGGGCTCTCCGTGCTTCAGCCAAAGAGGCGCAGTTTACAGGTAAATCTCAGTAGCCGTTGCTACCGTAATCCACCGTAAACGCGAAGCCGACCAGGCGCTCCACCCCGGTCTCCAACCGTCCGTCGGCATGCAGACGCAACCAACGATAGCCCGGTGCTTGCTCGCTGACCTTGAAATCCTCGCTGCCCGGCGCGAACTGGATGCAGGTGGACGGCGAAGCCAGCAGGCGCACGCCGTTGCGCTCGCGGTCGATCTCCTGGTGCACGTGGCCCCAGAGCACTGCCCTCACCTGCGGAAAACGGTCCAGCACGGCAAACAACGCATCGGGGTTGCGCAAGCCGATAGGTTCCATCCACGCACAGCCGATGGGCACCGGGTGATGGTGGAAACACACCAGATGATGGCGGTTCGGAGCTTCGCTCAAGGCTTGAGCCAGCAATTGCAGCTGCGAATCCTGCAGGTAGCCCGGCACCGAGCCGGGCACGGCGGAGTCGAGCAGGGTGATACGCCAGTTGCCGACGTCCACTACGGGCTCCAGCAGGTCACTGTGCGCGGCAGCGTGCGCCATGATCTGCGGTTCGTCGTGGTTGCCGGGAATCCAGCGTGCCGGAGCATCGATTTGCCGGGTCATATCGCGAAACTGTTGATAAGACTCAAGCGTGCCGTCCTGGGACAAATCTCCTGTGGCCAGCAGCAAATCGATCCGAGGCTGCTGCGCGCGCACCAATTCGATCACCCGCTGCAGGCTCTCGCAGGTGTTCATACCCAACAGCGTGCCGTCGGCCTCGGCAAACAGGTGGCTGTCGGACAGCTGCACCAGCAACGCCGGCGCATCGGGGTTCAAGGTGGATACGCTCGGCAAGGCGCTCTCCCAAGGCAATCACAGGAATATAGAGTTGGAGCGATTATGCTGGGGCAGAACGCAAAGAGGAAACCCAGGAAGCCGACGCAGTTCACATCTATCGCACGACTTCGAACTCATGGCCCAGGGCCAGGCAATGACTCAACCATTCACCGAGGAACACATTGAGCTGTGCTTTCTCATCGGGCTGGTGCATGAACACATTCGGGTAAGGATAGATGCTGCGAAAGCGCCGCGCATGTTCGGCGCTGATCACTTCGGCCATTCGCGCATCGTGGTACACCTGCACTTCCAGTTGCGGCACCGGCAGCCACGGCAGGCTGTGTTCCTGGCGTACGCGCAGGGTGGTGGTGTACGGGCAATTGACGATGACTTCCAGGGCCAGCACGCCCAGCATCTGGTCGCCATGGGTCACGCCGATGCGCCGCGCCTCCGGGGCGTGGCGCATGTCGGGCAGCAGGCGCATCAGCCGCGCATAGTTGGCCTCGCAGGCGGCTTGCAGCCCGATCAGGTCGACTCGATATCGTTCCCGTGCCTTTACTGCCATAACCCCCTCACTTCCGCGCGATTAAGCGCAAGCCATTGCAGGGCGATAATGCTGGCTGCGTTGGAAATTTTGCCATCGCGAACGGCTTGCAGGGCGTCTTCAAATGCCCAGACCGTAACGCGGATGTCCTCTGCTTCTTCTTCCAGTCCATGGACACCACCCGCCCCCGTGCTGTCACAGCGGCCCAGGTACAAGTGGACAAATTCGGTACTGCCACCGGGCGACGGGAAATACTTGGTGATCGGCCACAGTGCGGAGAACGTCAGCCCAGCTTCCTCCTCGGCCTCGCGGTGTGCAACCTCCTCCGGTTCTTCGTCCTTGTCGATCAGCCCCGCGACCATTTCCACCAGCCAAGGGTTATTGCTGCGGCCCATGGCGCCCACGCGAAACTGCTCGATCAGCACCACTTCATCGCGCTGCGGGTCGTAGGGCAACACGCATACCGCGTCATGGCGCACGAACACTTCGCGATTGATCACTCGGCTCATACCGCCATCGAACTTTTCATGACGCAGTTGCACGCGATCGAGCTGGTAGAAGCCCTTGTAGGCATTGTCGCGCTGAACAATCTCGATCGTACTCGGCG
Source organism: Pseudomonas sp. BIGb0381 (assembly GCF_024809815.1). Taxonomy (NCBI): domain Bacteria; kingdom Pseudomonadati; phylum Pseudomonadota; class Gammaproteobacteria; order Pseudomonadales; family Pseudomonadaceae; genus Pseudomonas; species Pseudomonas sp. BIGb0381. Next base: position 64,545 of record NZ_JANUEN010000011.1, on the reverse strand, counting down.
TCGATTTCGCAATGTCCGTCATACCCTTCCTCATCATGTCCGGTGCAATTCGCGCCATCCTAACGCGCTCCTGCCCATTGATGCAGCCCCTTTGCGGTTGCCGGGCCAGACGGAGGAGGTCAAACTCACGCTCAATCAGCTTAGTGGCGAACTGACTGCCCTGCCGGTAGTCGAAGCTCCACAAATTTCGCTCTTATCGATAGACGAAGGACATCCATGTCGCTTTTAAAAATCGCATCCGTGGCCTGCATCGCCTTGACCCTCGGCGCCTGCCAAAGCCTGTTCCAACCCAGCTATCGCACTCCACTGGAAGCCACCCGCGACGCCACCGAGCAGAGCAAGCCAGGCTGCGCCAGCAGCGATTGCCCGCTGGTGAATATCGACACCGTGCACTTTGCCAAGGAACCCAAGCTGGATGCCTTGATCGAGCAACGCCTGCTGGAAATGACCCGTACCAACGCGGGCGACCCGCTGCCGTCGAGCCTTGAGTCTTACCGCGAGCAATTCCTCAGCACCGCAGCCCCACGCAACAGCATGTACTTGCAGGCCAAGGTACGGGAGCAGCATGACGGTTTGGTAATCATCGAGTTGTCCAGCTACCTGGACCAGGGCGCCACCCACGGCGAGCCAGGCCGCGCGTTCATCAACTATTCGCGCCAGCAGCAAAAGGCCCTGTGGCTGAGCGACATGCTGCTGCCCGGCAAGGAAGACGCGTTCTGGAAAGCCGCCCAGGTGGCGCACAACAGCTGGCTGATCAGCACCCGCCTGAGCCTGGAACCGGAGTTCGTGAAAACCTACCCGTTCCAGAAAACCCCGAATGTGGCGCTGACGAATGGTGGCGTGATCCTCAAGTACCCCACCAGCACCATCGCGCCGTACGCCCTGGGCCATGTCGAGTTGCAGATTCCCTACTCGCGCCTGGAAGGCATCCTCAAGCCTGAGCTGGTGCCCGCGCGCCGCTGAAGGCCCGTCCCAGGATGAATTGCAACAACCCTGCCAGCGCCAGCGCCGGCAGGGTTGCGCCGATATCCGGGTACAGGTTGGCCAACAGGTGGTAAGTGCCGATACCGCCCAGCCAGGCCAACAGTGCCGGCCAACGCAGGCTGGCAATCACACCCTGACCACGACGGCGCAGGATGAAATGATCCACCAGCACCACGCCGAACAACGGCGCAAACACTGAGCCGATCAGCAGCAGGAAGTTCTGGTATTGCGCCAACGGGGCAAAACAGGCGATCAGGGTGCAGATCACACCGATGGCCAGGGCCAGGTGCTCGACCTTCAAGCGCAATAGAATCCCGCTGGACACCGCCGCCGAGTGAATATCGGCAAAGGCGTTTTCCGACTCGTCCAACAGGATCAGCAGCAGCGGAATCCCCAGGCCGGCCCCGGCCAGTGCCAGCAGCAGCGCATTCACTTCACCGCTGGGCGCAAACGCCAGAGTGTAGGCCACGCCCAGGCTCATCAGCCAGAAATTACCGATAAAGAAGCCAAGAGCGGTGCCGCCGAATACGTTTTTGGCGCGCTTGCCGAAGCGGGAGTAATCGGCAATCAGCGGCAGCCACGACAGCGGCATGGCGATGGCGATATCAAAGCCGACTGCAAAGGGCATCGAACCGTCACCGGCCCGAGCCCAGAGTGCGCCGAGGTCAGCCTTGGCGAACAGGTTCCAGGTCAGCCACAGGCAGGCCGCCAGCAGCAGCCAGATCCCCCATTTGCGCAGAATCTGCCGTACGAACGTCAATGGCCCGCTGACCGCCAGCAAGGTCGCCAGGCCACCGAAGAACAGTGTCCACAACAACGGGCTGGCCAATAGGCTGCCGTCGCTCAACGCCCGCGCGCCCAACAGGCTGGCGGCATCGCGCATCACGATGATTTCAAACGAGCCCCAGCCGATCAGTTGCAGCAGGTTCAGCAACGCCGGCAGGCTCGCGCCCTTGGCTCCGAGGCTGAGCTTGAGGGCGGCCATGGCGGACAGGCCGGTGTCGCTGCCGATCACGCCGACGGCAGCCAGCAACAGCACGCCGACCAGGGTGCCGAGGAAAATCGCCAGCAATGAACCGGACAAGCCCAGGCCCGGCGCGAGCAAGGCGCCGGTTTGCAGGACCATCAGGCCGATGCCGAGGGAGAACCACAGGGAGAACAGGTCGCGGGCGCCGAAGACGCGTTTGTCAGCAGGCACCGCGATGTCGGGGGAGTAGGTGCTGGGTTGAATGCTCAAGGGTGTTATCTCTGAGGGGCATTTTTTGTTTGAAAGATTGCTATCGGGGGCAAGCCCCCCTCCCACATTGGATCTGCTGTGAACACAAAAACTGTGCATACCTCAGTCAAAATGTGGGAGGGGGCTTGTCGAGTCGTCGCACCGCCCCGATGACGGCGGTACAGGCACCGCCGTCTCTGGATCAGACCTTCTTGTACAGCTGACTGCCTTCCTGCTTGAACCGCTCCGCCTGCTCCGCCAAGCCCTTGGCCACATCCACATCCACCGCTTCAATGCGCTGGTTGGCCGCGTACTCGCGCACTTCCTGGGTGATTTTCATCGAGCAGAACTTCGGCCCGCACATCGAGCAGAAGTGCGCGACCTTGGCCGAATCTTTCGGCAGGGTTTCGTCGTGGTAGGAACGCGCGGTGTCCGGGTCCAGGCCAAGGTTGAACTGGTCTTCCCAACGGAACTCGAAGCGCGCCTTGCTCAAGGCGTTATCGCGGATCTGCGCGCCCGGATGCCCCTTGGCCAAGTCCGCCGCGTGGGCGGCGATCTTGTAGGTGATGATCCCGGTCTTCACGTCATCCTTGTTCGGCAGGCCCAGGTGCTCCTTGGGCGTGACGTAGCAGAGCATGGCGCAACCGAACCAGCCGATCATCGCTGCACCGATGCCGGAGGTGATGTGGTCATAGCCCGGCGCGATGTCGGTGGTCAATGGGCCGAGGGTGTAGAACGGCGCTTCGTCGCAGCATTCGAGCTGCTTGTCCATGTTCTCCTTGATCAACTGCATCGGCACGTGGCCAGGGCCTTCGATCATGGTTTGCACGTCGTGCTTCCAGGCGGTCTTGGTCAGTTCGCCGAGGGTTTCCAGCTCGCCGAACTGCGCGGCGTCGTTGGCGTCGGCAATCGAGCCCGGGCGCAGGCCGTCGCCGAGGGAGAAGCTGACGTCATAGGCCTTCATGATTTCGCAGATTTCGTCGAAATGCGTGTAGGTGAAGTTCTCTTTGTGGTGCGCCAGGCACCACTTAGCCATGATCGAGCCGCCACGGGACACGATGCCGGTCACGCGCTTGGCGGTCAGCGGCACGTAGCGCAGCAGCACACCGGCGTGGATGGTGAAATAGTCGACGCCCTGCTCGGCCTGTTCGATCAGGGTGTCGCGGAACAGCTCCCAGGTCAGGTCTTCGGCCGCGCCGCCGACTTTTTCCAGGGCCTGGTAGATCGGCACGGTACCGATCGGCACCGGCGAGTTGCGGATGATCCACTCACGGGTTTCGTGGATGTGCTTGCCGGTGGACAGGTCCATCACCGTGTCCGAGCCCCAGCGAATGCCCCAGGTGAGTTTCGCCACTTCTTCTTCGATGGACGAACCCAGGGCGCTGTTGCCGATGTTGCCGTTGATCTTCACCAGGAAGTTACGGCCGATGATCATCGGTTCCAGTTCGGTGTGGTTGATGTTGGCCGGGATGATCGCGCGGCCACGGGCGATTTCTTCACGGACGAATTCAGGGGTGATGATTTTCGGCACGCTGGCGCCGAAGCTGTGGCCGGCGTGTTGCTGGTCGAGCAGGCCACTGGCGCGGGCTTCTTCCAGCTTCATGTTTTCGCGGATGGCGACGTACTCCATCTCGGCGGTGATGATGCCTTTGCGCGCGTAGTGCATCTGCGTGACATTGGCGCCGGCCTTGGCGCGGCGCGGGTTTTTCACGTGGGCGAAGCGCAGCGCGGTCAGCTCGGCATCGCTCAGGCGTTGCTGGCCGAAATGCGAGCTGAGGCCACTCAGGCGTTCGGTGTCGCCACGAACTTCGATCCACGGCGAGCGTACATCGCCCAGACCTTTGCGTACGTCGATGATGACGTTGGGGTCGGTGTAGGGGCCGGAGGTGTCGTAGACCACCACGGGCGCGTTGATTTCACCGCCGAAGTCGGTTGGGGTCACGTCGAGGCTGATTTCACGCATCGGCACGCGAATGTCCGGGCGGGTGCCTTGCACGTAGATTTTTTGCGAGCGGGTAAACGGCTGTACGGAACCGGAGTCGACCTTGGCCGATTCACTCAAGTGCACGGTGTTTTTTAATTTTGTACTCATCACGGGCTCTCCAACTATCCAGGCGGTGGATTTTTGTCGGAGCGAACCTGTGACGGATGGACGCACTGGAAGCAGTGCTGTGCTTGGTGCACGAGGGTTGTTCGAAGGTCGAACAACATCCCGGACGAAGCACAAGAGGACTCGCCGGGTGACGAGAAATCTTGTTCCCTACGCAGGCGTTAACCTGATCAGGTTCAACGGGATCCGGTATTTACCGATCTCAGCCTTCCAACAAGGCACCCCGACAAGAACGCGGCCAGTCTAGACCATGCCGCGGGCAAATTGCCAATAGCGGTGTATTCAGCGTGATGAATGGCGTGATTGCGGGATTGTTGCCCGGGGATCTCGCCACTACACTCGAGAGCCGCCTCACTGCTTGACGCCAGGATTGGCCAGCCGTAGCCTTGAGCGCTAAATTATCACCATAATATTCACACTAGGGATCGCCTCATGCTGCGCAAACTTTCACTGGCTCTCGCCGTGTCTTGTGCGACCAACGGAATGGTCTGGGCAGCTGAAGCGCCCTTGTCCGCCAAAACTGACCTGGTCAGCGTCTATCAGGAAGCAGTGGATAACAACGCCGACCTGGCCGCCGCCCGCGCCCAATACGGCGCGCAGAAAGAAGTCGTGCCCCAGGCTCGAGCGGGGTTGCTGCCGAACCTGTCGGGCGGTGCCGACATCAATAACGTGCGCACCCAGATCGACACACCGGCGGCGACTGCCAACCGCGACGCCCACTCCTGGCGCGCGACCCTGAGCCAGCCGCTGTTCCGCGCCGATCGCTGGTTCCAACTGCAAGCCGCCGAGGCCACCAATGAACAGGCGGCGCTGCAACTCTCGGCCACTGAACAGAACCTGATCCTGCAAAGCGCCGAGAGCTACTTTGCCGTGCTGCGCGCCCAGGACAACCTGGCCTCCACCAAGGCCGAGGAAAATGCCTTCAAGCGCCAGCTGGATCAATCCAACGAGCGCTTCGACGTCGGTCTGTCGGACAAGACCGATGTGCTGCAATCCCAGGCCAGCTATGACACTGCACGGGCGAACCGGATCCTGGCCCAGCGTCAGGTGGACGATGCCTTTGAAGCACTGGTTACCCTGACCAACCGCCAGTACAACTCGATCCAGGGCATTGTCCACACGCTGCCGGTGTTGCCGCCGCTGCCCAACGACGCCAAGGCCTGGGTCGAGACGGCCGGCCGCCAGAACCTGAACCTGCTGGCCAGCAACTACGCCGTCACGGCCGCCGAAGAGACCCTCAAGCAGCGCAAGGCCGGCCACGCGCCGACCCTGGACGCCGTCGCGCAGTACGAAAAAGGTGACAACGACGCCCTTGGCTTCAGCAACCCGAATGCCTTTGGCACGCCGTATCGTGGCGATGTCGAGCAGCGCACCATCGGCCTGCGCCTGAACATCCCCCTCTACAGCGGCGGCCTCACCAGCTCGCAAGTGCGTGAGTCGTACTCGCGCCTGGGCCAGACCGAGCAGCAACGCGAAGGCCTGCGCCGTCAGGTGGTGGAAAATACGCGCAACCTGCACCGTGCGGTGAACACCGATGTGGAGCAGGTACAGGCGCGCCGCCAGTCGATCATCTCCAACCAGAGCGCGGTAGAAGCCACGGAAATCGGTTATCAGGTGGGGACGCGCAATATCGTCGATGTGCTGGATTCACAACGCCAGCTGTACTCGTCGGTGCGCAACTACAACAACAGCCGCTACGACTACATCCTCGATAACCTGCGCTTGAAGCAGGCAGCGGGCACCTTGAACCCAGGGGACCTGCAAGACCTGACGCGTTACCTCAAGGCGGACTACAACCCGGATCGTGACTTTCTGCCACCGGACCTGGCCAAGGCGGCCGCCGAGCAACTCAAGGCCCGCCCGGGCTATTGAACACTCCACATTTGGATCGGTGTTGGGTCAGTGAGAGATCAATCGGCCCAAGCCATCCAGCAAGCGCTTAAGCGCCCCCTGATTAGCCTGCATCACCTTGAGCCCCGCCTGCGCCATCCGGCGTGCATCCTGCGGCAGCTCGAACAGCTGTCGTACGGCCTCGGCCAACCCTTCTGCGTCCTCCACCTCTCGCAACGCACCCGCTTCGCGCATCATCGCGGTGATGTCGAGGAAGTTGAACACGTGGGGCCCCATCATCACCGGCTTGGCCAGCGCCGCCGGTTCCAACGGGTTATGCCCACCGGTCGCCACCAGGCTGCCGCCGACAAAGGCGCTGTCGGCCAAGGCATAGAGAAACAGCAGTTCGCCCATGGTATCGCCGAGCAACACCGACGTTTGTGCGGTAACGGCCTCGCCACTTGAGCGACGCACAGTGGTAAACCCTTGTTGCGTACACAGCTCGAACATCGGGCCGAAGCGCTCTTGATGACGCGGCACCAGGATCAGCAACGCGTTGGGGTAGCTTTCGAGCAGTTGGCGGTGGGCCGCGAGCACCACTTCATCTTCGCCTTCGTGGGTACTGGCAGCGATCCACACCGGACGCTCAGCGGCGCCCCATTGTTCGCGCAGGGCGGCAGCCCGCACCGGCAGCTCGGGATCGATGGTCAGGTCGAACTTGATCGAGCCGGTAACCTCGACGGTTTCCGGGCGCGCACCCAGGCTCAGGAAACGCTGGGCCTCGGTCTCGGTCTGTACCGCGAACAGGCTCATTTGCGCCAGCATCGGCGCCGTGAGTTTGGCAAAACGTGCGTAGCCCTTGGCCGAACGCGCTGAAAGCCGCGCATTGGCCAAGGCCACCGGAATACCGCGCTGGGCGCAGGCGTGGATATGGTTGGGCCACAACTCGGTCTCCATGATCACCGCCAGCCTGGGCTGTACACGATCAAGGAAACGCTTGGCCGCACAGGGCAAATCGTACGGCAGGTAGCAATGCTGGATGCGCGGCTCGTTGGCGAACAACGCCTGGATGCGCTCGGAACCGGTGGGCGTCATACAGGTGACCGTGATCGGCAGGTCTGGATAACGCGCCAACAAGCCGCGGATCATCGGCGCCGCGGCAATGCTTTCGCCCACCGACACCGCGTGCACCCAGATCCCGCCCGGTTGCATCACCGGCAAGCCATAGGAAAACCGCTCGCCGACGCGCCGGGCATAGGCCGGCGCCTTGCGTGCGCGCAACCATAGACGTAAGGCCACCAACGGCAGCGCCAGGTAAAACAGACAGCTGTAGAGAGTTCTATTCATGGCGGCGGAGTTTATCGGCTTTTTCAGTCGATCGCCTGCAAGCACTCAGCAAAACGTTTGGCGAGAAAGCGCGCGGCGGGGCCGAGGTGCTCGTCGCGCCGCCATACCAGCTCCACCACCAGGGCCGGCGGCGTCCATTCGCTGTCCAATTCCACCATTTGTTGTTGATAGGTCGGGTACTGCACGATATGCCGTGGCAACCACGCCCAGCCCAGGCCACTCATCAGCCATTCGGCCAGCACGTAGAAACTGTCGGCGCGCCACACCAGTGGGCTGGCCGCTTCGCTGCCGGGGTAGACGCTGGTCTGAGTCGACATCAACAACTGGCGAAACTGGGCCAGGTGCTGGCACGTCACGTACTTCTCCTTGGCCAACGGGTGGTTCACGCCGCACACGGTGACCATCTCCACGCTGCCCACCACCCGCCGCTCCAGAGCCTCGGGGATCTGGTCGTGATAGAACAGCAGACCCAGGTCGGCCTGGCGCTCCACCAACTTGCGCGCCACATCGCCCTGGGCGGCGCTGGACAGCTGTACTTCCAGCAGCGGGTACTGCCCCGCCAATGCCTCAAGACTGTCGAGCACCGGCTGGAACAGCATGGCTTCATCCTGGGCCAGGCGCAGGCAGGCTTCTTCACCGCGGGTCAGTGACAGTGCCCGGCCATTGAGCCGCTCACACTGGCGCAGCACTTCGCGCGCCTCCTCCAGCAACACGCTGCCGGCTTCGGTCAGGCTGGGCTGGCGGCCGCTGCTACGGTCGAACAGGCTCACGCCGAGGTCCGTCTCCAGCATCGCAATCGCGTTGCTGACTGCCGATTGCGCCTTGCGCTGCCCGCGCGCTACCGCTGAAAACGAACGCTGCTCGGCGACGCTGACAAACAAACGCATCTGCTCCAGGTTCCATTGCATGCTCATCCCACAACCCATCTTAATTTCGGATAGGTAATGACTTTACCCCATCTGATAAAACTCTAGAATGCTGGCCTTATCAGATTGCTTTACACCGAGGACTCACCCATGAACGCCGCTTACTGCTACCTGGCCATCGCCATCTGCTCGGAAGTGATCGCCACCGTTTCCATGAAAGCCATCAAGGGCTGGAGCACTCCTATCCCTCTGTTGCTGGTGATCGTCGGCTATGGCGTGGCGTTCTGGATGCTGACCCTGGTGGTGCGTACCGTGCCGGTCGGCGTGGCCTATGCGGTATGGGCGGGGATGGGCATCGTGATGGTGAGCATTGCCGCGCTGTTCATCTACGGGCAGAAGCTGGACCTCCCGGCAATGCTGGGCATGGGTCTGATTGTGCTGGGCGTGGTGGTCATCCAGCTGTTCTCGAAAACCGCCGGGCATTGAGTGTTCACTTGAGACTCAAGTGAACCCAACATTCGCAGTCGCGCCAAAGCTCGACAGCGCCTACGGTGTGCATGGCGTGAGAATGTATACTTGCGGCCTTGTTTAAAAATGAGGTCGCCCATGCCATCCGTTATTTCCACCGACGTGTTGATTGTCGGCGCCGGGGTTGCCGGCCTCTGGCTGAATGCGCGCCTGCGCCGCCAGGGCTTTTCCACGGTAGTGGTGGAAAGCGCCACCCTGGGTGGCGGGCAAAGCGTGAAATCCCAGGGGATTATCCACGGCGGTGCCAAATACGCCCTGCACGGCGCCCTCACCGGCGCCTCCGAAGCGATTGCCGATATGCCGCGCCGCTGGCGTGAAGCCCTGGCCGGTGACGGTGAACTGGACCTGTCCGGCGTGCGTGTACTCTCGCAGGCCCATTACCTGTGGTCCCCTGGCACGATCGCCGGCAACCTCACCAGTTTTTTTGCCAGCAAGGCCGTGCGCGGCCGTGTTGATCAGGTCAAGGGCGACGATCTGCCCCCGGCGCTGCAAGACCGTGGCTTCAAGGGCAAGGTCTATCGACTGGCCGAACTGGTGGTGGACGTACCCAGCGTGATCGAGCGCCTGGCGCAACTGGCCGGTGACGGCTTGCTCGCCGGGCAGCGCATCGAACCCCTGCGCGAAGGCGACACCCTGGTGGGCTTGAAGGTCGATGGCCGCGAGATCCGCGCCCAGCGCATCGTCTTGAGCGCAGGCGGCGGTACCGCCGAGCTGCTCGCCGCCCTGGGCCTGAGCCAGCCCGCCATGCAAAAGCGCCCGCTGCATATGGTCATCGCCAAGGGCCCGGGTTTGAAGCCGCTGTACGCACACTGCCTGGGCGGCGGTACCAAGCCGCGCATCACCGTCACCACGCACCCTGCTGCCGATGGCAACTGGGTGTGGTACATGGGCGGCGACATTGCCGAGGCCGACGGCGTGGCACGCACGTCCGAAGAACAGATCGCCACCGCCCGGAAAGAGCTGGCGCAACTGCTGCCCTGGATCGATATGAGCCAGACCCGGTGGGCTACGCTGCGCGTCGACCGTGCCGAGCCTCTGCAATCGGGCCTGAGCCGTCCCGACAATGCCTTTGTCGCCGAAGAGGGCCGCCTGCTGGTGGGCTGGCCGACCAAGCTGGCGCTGGCGCCGGATTTCGCCGATCGAGTGATCAACAGCCTCGAACGCGACGGTATCCCCCCAAGCGCAATGGAGCCTTTGCCCGCCCTGCCAAAACCCGCCATCGGCGTACCAGCCTGGGAGCAACTGTTGCCATGAGCCTGCCGACCTTGCACGACCTGCACCGCCCGCTGGGCAGCACCGGCCTGGTGGTATCGCCACTCGGCCTGGGCACCGTCAAGCTGGGCCGCGACCAGGGTGTGAAATACCCCAGCGGTTTCACCATCCCCGATGATGACGAAGCTCGGATGTTGCTGCGCCAGGCGCGCCAGCTGGGTATCAACCTGATCGATACCGCACCGGCCTATGGCCGCAGTGAAGAACGCCTGGGGCCGCTGTTGCGCGGCCAGCGCAAGGACTGGGTGATTGTCAGCAAGGTCGGTGAAGAGTTCGAAGAGGGCCTGTCACGCCACGATTTCAGCGCAACCCATACCCGTCTGTCCATTGAGCGCAGCTTGAAACGACTTGAAACGGATTTTATCGATCTGGTGCTGGTGCACTCCGACGGCAACGACCTGCACATCCTCAACGACTGTGAGGTTTACCAGACCCTGGCGCAGTTGAAGCAAGAGGGTAAGATTCGCGGTTTCGGCTTCTCCGGCAAAACCGTCGAAGGCGGCGTGAAGGCTCTGGAACAAGGTGATTGCGCGATGGTCACCTACAATCTGAACGAACAGGCGGAAAAAGCCGTCATTGATTATGCGGCGACCCATGGCAAGGGCATTCTGGTCAAAAAGGCCCTGGCCAGCGGCCACGTGTGCCTGGAGCCGGGAGTGGATCCAATACATGCCAGTTTCATGCTGTTGTTTGCGCAAACGGGCGTCGCCAGTGCTATTGTCGGGACCATTAATCCGCTGCACCTGGCCCATAACGTGGCGACCGCTGCCAAGGTCATTCGTCAACTCTGATGCCGCCGACGCGGCCGACCCCGTCGCAAGAAGGAGCCGACATGCCGCGAACGCTCATAAGAAAAAACCCCAACAACTTCAAAACACTGCCGCTGCACGTCGAAGCCACCCCCGAAGGCCTGAGCTACCAGAGCGTGGGCATGCCGCTCAACTTCGCCCAGACCCTGCAGCGGCGCAAGCCGGTAGACGTGCCGGATGCCGAACGTTTCGCGCTGGAGCTGGCAAACCTGGGAGTGTCGGTGCGACTGACCCTGCACTGGCAAAACAAGGATTACTGGGTGCTGGTGCGCCAACGTCGCCAGGACCGTGGCGATGTGGTGCTCAAGCTGATCTCCGGCTATGTCCCCGCCCACGAACTGAACCTGCCGCTGCACACCGCCATCCAGGAGATTGCCGAGGAATGCCTGCTGGAAACGCCGGAAGGCTGGCTCAGCGGGCGCTTCAACGACACTTGGCTGCCGGCCCCCTACTCCGCCGCGCTGCATTACCGTGAAGCCTTGCCGTTTCGCTTGAGCCCTTTGTCTGGCGCCGCACGCCCGGTACGTTGCGCGACCACCCAACTGATCGAGCGCCCACGGGCCTATGTGCATGTGCCGACAGCGTCGCTGCAACTGATTTATGACTTGCGCCTGGAAGTGCCGAAGGAAGCCAAATCCCTGAGCCTGTTCCATGTGGATGAGCGCCTGGAAGGCGACCAACTGGTGGCACGCCTGGACCGCCAGCGTCCGGACCTGTACCTGATGCCACTGAAAGATGGCCAGCCGCTCGCCGAGTTGTACACCGTCAAGAAGGACCAACTTTACCCGGCCAGTACACGGGGCTTGTACCTGGCGGAAAGCTTTGCCCAGCAGGAAGGCTGGCTGGTCCGCGATGAGCGCATTCGCTGGAAGGATTGGGTCCGGCAGCAAGGCCTGGCGGAGCCTGAGAAAGACTCGAAATTGAAGCGCCTGACCGGCAAGGCGCGCCAGATGCTGCGCAAGATCGTGCCGAAGAAAAAAGCCAGCCGCTAAGGGCTGGCTCCTACAGGTGAACAGTCAGCCCTTGAGCAACCGCGCCAGGCCAACCGCCAACGGGGTTGGCTCAGGCAACTTGAAGCTGGTCAGCAAACGCTGGTTATTCGCCCGCGAATGCCGAATGTCTCCCGAGCGTGCCGGCCCGTAAGTCACGGCGGGCAACGTACCAATTGCCTCTTCCAGTGCCTGCAGCACCTGCTTGAGGGTAGTAGTGCGGTTCCAGCCGACGTTAATCGCACCCAAAGGCGGCTCCGGGGCTTCGATGGCCTGCACCAGCACGTCCACCAGGTCTTCCACATACATGAAGTCGCGGGTCTGCTCGCCATCGCCGAATACGGCGATCGGCCTACCCTGTTGTGCACGCTCGCAGAAGATACTGATCACGCCGGAATACGGCGATGACGGGTCCTGGCGTGGCCCGAAGATATTGAAGAAGCGGAAGATCACCGGCTCCAGGCCGTGCTGGCGGCGGTAGAAGTCGAAGTAATGCTCGCCGGCCAACTTGTCGGACGCATAGGGCGTCAACGGCGCCTTGGTGGTCTCTTCGTCAATCGAAGCGCCTTCACCGTTGTTGCCATATACCGCGGCGCTGGAAGCGAACACCACACGCTTCACGCCCGCCTGGCGCATCGCTTCACAGACATTCAAGGTGCCGACGAAATTGCTCTGGTGCGTGCTGACCGGATCATCCACCGAAGCCTGCACGGAGGCCACCGCCGCCAGATGCACCACCGCTGTGGCACCGACAGCGGCACGCGCCACCAGCCCGGCATCGGCGACATCTCCCTCAAGCAGCTCGACGCGCGGGTTGTCCAGCGGCAGGTTGCTGCGCTTGCCTGTGGACAGGTTATCCAGCACACGCACCGCGTAGCCCTTGGCAAGCAGCGCATCGACCAGGTGCGAGCCAATAAAGCCCGCGCCACCGGTGATCAGGACCAACGGATCAGCCTTACTCATTGTTGCGGATCTTCTCGACAATGGCGGTGGTCGAGCTGTTCTCGACCAGGCCCAGCACTTTGACCTTACCGCCGTAGGCGCTGACGATGTCGGCGCCGACCACTTGGTCGACGGAGTAGTCGCCACCCTTGACCAGCACGTCCGGCTTGACCTGGGCCAGCAGGTTTTCCGGGGTTGCTTCAGGGAAGCTGATCACCCAGTCCACCGCACCTAACCCCGCCAGTACCGCCATGCGTCGGTCGACGCTGTTGATCGGACGGCCAGGGCCTTTCAGGCGACTGACCGACGCGTCATCGTTGACCGCGACGATCAGGCGATCACCTTGGGCGCGAGCCTGTTCCAGGTAGGTCACATGGCCGGCGTGCAGGATGTCAAAGCAGCCGTTGGTGAACACAATGCTTTCGTTATGGGCACGAGCATCGTCAATTGCCAGCAGCAATTGCTCGATGCTCAGAACACCACGTTCCGACCCTTCGGAGCGCTGGATGGCACGGCGCAGTTCAGGCGCGCTGATCGCGGCCGTACCCAGCTTGCCGACCACAATGCCCGCCGCCAGGTTGGCCAGGGCCACGGCGTGGGGCAGCTCCTCGCCGGCCGCAATGGAGGCGGCCAGAGTGGAAATCACGGTGTCACCGGCGCCGGTGACGTCGAACACTTCACGGGCACGCGCCGGCAGGTGCATCGCCGGGTGGCCCGGGCGCAGCAGGGTCATGCCGTGCTCCCCACGGGTCACCAGCAAGGCGCCCAGGTCGAGATCGGCCATGAGCGCCGCGCCTTTGGTCACCAGTTCGTGCTCATCGGCGCAGCCGCCGACGATGGCTTCGAACTCGCTGAGATTGGGCGTGATCAGGCTGGCTCCACGATAAATCGAGAAGTCCTTGCCCTTGGGATCGGCCAGTACCGGAATGTTCCGCGCCTTGGCGGCCTGGATCAGTTCCTGGTGGTTCTTCAGGGCGCCTTTGCCGTAGTCGGACAACACCAGCACCTTGATACCTTCGAGCAGTTCGTCGACCTGGCCGCTGAGGGCCAGGGCGTCGGTGGCGAAGGGTTCTTCAAAATCGATACGCAGCAATTGCTGGTGACGGCTCATGACCCGCAGCTTGACGATGGTCGGCTGGTGGGCAATGCGCTGGAACACCGCGCGCACACCGGCACCGCGCAGGCTGTTGGCCAGGCTGTCGGCGGCTTCGTCGTCGCCGGTCACACCGACCAGGGAGGCCGGGGCGCCGAGTGCGGCAATATTGAGGGCAACGTTGGCAGCGCCACCTGGACGGTCTTCGATTTGCTCGACCTTGACTACCGGTACCGGCGCCTCAGGGGAAATCCGTGAGGTACCGCCATGCCAGTAACGGTCGAGCATGACATCGCCGACCACCAAGACAGGGGCTTGATCGAATCGCGGCATGGACAACTTCATGGAGCAACCCACATACAAAATGAACAGGGGCGCGATATTAGCACAGGGTGAGCGCCGCCTAGTTCGAGAGCTTTATCCGCGATGCGTCAGGCACTAAAACTGATCATTTTTTAAACAAAACCGTCAGGATCTGCGCCACGGCTTCGGCCAGCTCGACCTTATCGGTATTGATTTCGCAGTCGGCCGCAAGCGGCGCCTCATAGGGGCTGTCCAAGCCGGTGAACGCCTTGATGCGCCCGTCCAGTGCCGCGCGGTACAAGCCCTTGGGATCGCGCTGGGCACACACGTCAAAGGGTGTGCTGATGTAAATCTCAAAGAATTGCTCCGGCCCGAACAGAGCCCTGGCGGTCGCCCGATCGACACTGAATGGCGAGATCGCCGAAACAATGACAATCAAACCTGCGTCCACCATCAGCCGCGCCACTTCGCCGATACGCCGGATATTTTCCTTGCGCGCCGCATCGCTCATGCCCAGGTCATTGCACAGCCCCGCGCGCAAGTTATCGCCATCAAGCACGAAGGTGTGCCGCCCCTGCTCGTTGAGTTGCACTTCCAGGGCATTGGCCAGGGTCGACTTGCCGGACCCGGACAGCCCCGTCAGCCATACGCAGCAGGGCTGCTGGTACTTGAGCGCCGCCCTCGCCGCCACCGACAACGATAGGGCAAAGGGACGGATGGCAGCGCAATCGCCAGCCAGCAACTGGCTATTCATAACCTAACACCTCGTAGTCACGTTGATAGGCACGCCTGACCAGACGGCGCGTGCGCGAGGAGCAAAAGTCCCTGACCGGTTCGTGGCGACGCCCCAGTGAAACATTCAGATGTGGCAGGGATGAGTCCACGCCGAGGCGTTCGCACAGGTGCTGGAAGTCTTGCTGCAAAGACTCCTGGCGCCCGAGAAATTCCATGGCCATCTGGCCCATGTGATCGACCAGGAAGTCCGTCTGGGGAGCGAAGTGCAATTGGCGTCGCAGGTTGTCCGGGTGCAGCCAGCCGGCAACGAAATGGTCGAAGTCACGGTAGCTGGAAACCAGCGCCTGGGCTTGCAGGTCGCGAGGGCCCATGGCGTTGCCGCGCAAATAGGTATAGGCCGAGTAGGCACGCTCCAGCGGGTCACGTACGAAAGCAAATTTGAAGCTGCGCTCGCAGTGCTGGGGAAATTGCTGCTCATACCAGTAATACGGCAAATGCCCCGGCCAGCGCCCATCGAGAAGTGCCGAACACACGCTGCTGCCGGCGCATTTGGGCACATGGATAAACACGCACTGGTGTCGTTCGAAAGCCGGGTTAAGCGTTGCCACCCCAGACAGGGATTTGTTCACCGCCTGGCGATCCACCACCGACAAACGCCCCAGCAGAAACACCCTCTGGTGTTTGGGAAGCAGTTTCCACAGTAGACGTTGCAACATTCCAATACTCACGTAAGAAGGTTAGCCCTCTCGTTCGTCATTCGAATCGAGAAGGCCAACATAACAAACGATGGGCGCTGGATTATTTGGCTTTGGTCAAGCCCTGTAACGGGCCCGATACAAACACCGGAGCGCATTGCGCGCCCCGGCTGGTCAGGTGATGTTCGCCGTGACCGGCTCGTCCAGCCCCATGGCGTGCAGGCGCGAGTAGTAGCCGCCCATGGCCAGCAGTTCGAGATGTGTCCCGCGTTCGACAATTTCACCGTGGTCCATCACCAGAATCAGGTCGGCTTTCTCGATGGTGGACAAGCGGTGCGCAATCACCAGGGTGGTGCGACCTTTCATGACCTTGTCCAGCGCGGCCTGGATATGCCGCTCGGACTCGGTATCCAGGGCCGAAGTCGCCTCATCGAGGATCAGCAGCGGGGCATTTTTCAGCAGGGCCCGGGCGATCGCCAGGCGCTGACGTTGACCACCGGAAAGCAGCACGCCGTTTTCACCGACTTCGGTGTCCAGGCCTTTTGGCAGCTCGGAGATGAAGTCCATGGCGTAGGCGTCGGCGGCGGCTTTCTCGATGTCGGCACGCGGTGCATCCGCGAGGTCGCCGTAAGCGATGTTGTTGGCCACGGTGTCGTTGAACAAGGTCACATGCTGGGTCACCTGGGCCACGTGACGACGCAGGTTACGCAGGCGGTAGTCTTCGATCTCGACCTCGTCCAACAGGATTTCCCCGGTTTCGTGATGGTAGAAACGCGGGATCAGGCTGGCCAGGGTCGACTTGCCGCTGCCCGAACGCCCGACCAGGGCGATCATCTGCCCGGGGGCTGCGCTGAAACTGATGTTCTTGAGCACCTCACGCTCCGTACCCGGGTAGGTGAAGCTCAGGTTGCGCACGTCCAGGCGACCGCTGACGCGATCGCGCTCCACAGTGCCGCTGTCGACTTCGGGCTCTTCATCCAGCTGTTCGAAGATACTCTCGGCACCGGCCACGCCCTTCTGGATGGTCGAGCTGACTTCCGACAGCTGGCGAATCGGCTTGGGCAGCAGGCCCGCAGCCGTAATGTAGGCCACCAGGTCACCGGCGGTGGCTTCACCGCGCAACAGCAGCACTAGGAACATCAACGCGGCCATGGCCGTGTAGATCACCAGTTGCAGCATCGGCGTATAGACCGCACCGGTCTTGTTCATGCGCAGTTGCTTGTCGGTATTGCCCTGGCTGGCAGCGGCAAATCGACGCTCCTCGTAGCCTTCGCCACCGAAGCTGCGTACCACGCGGTAGCCCTGGATGGTCTCGGAGGCGACATGGGTAACGTCGCCCATTGCCACCTGGATTTTCTTGCTCTGCTTGCGGAATTTCTTGCTGGTGCTGCCGACCATGATCGCGATCAGCGGCAGGATTGCCAGCATTACCAAGGTCAGCTTCCAGTTCATCCACAGCAGGTAGCCGAACAGGAACACCACCGTCAGGCCTTCGCGGATCACCACCTTGATTGCATCGGTGGCCGCACCGGTGACCATGGTCACGTTGAAGGTGATACGGGAAATCAGGTGCCCGGAGTTGTGGGTATCGAAATAGCGGTTAGGCAATACCAGCAGCTTGTTGAACAGCTGGACCCGCAGGTCATGCACCAGCCCCAGGGAAACCTTGGCCAGGTAGTAGTTGCCCAGGAAAGACCCCAGCCCCTGCCACGCGGCGATCAGGATGATCAGCAGCGGCACGGCCATCAGCAACTTCAGGTCCTTGAACAACGGGATGTTGGGCAGGAACACCACATCGGGGTTGCTCAAGCCATCGACGAAGTACTTGAGAATCCCGGCAAGCATTGGCTGGGTCGAAGCGAAGATCACGAAGCCCACGATACTCAGCAGGAACATGCCGAGGTACGGTTTCACATAGCCCAGCAACCGGAAATAGATTTTCAGGCTGGATTCCTGGTCCGCTTTGGGCGGTGCGTCACTCATGTGTCGAGCTCACTGGTTGGGTAGGACGCGAACTTTATCACACGCGTCGGGTTTGGCCCGAGCCCAGACCAAAACACTGGACATGGCAATCGGCAGCCAGGAGATAAACCACTCGGCCCGCGGCGTGCCGGTCAGGCTGGCGGCATCGAACTGCATGGCC
Source organism: Pseudomonas sp. BIGb0381 (assembly GCF_024809815.1). Lineage (NCBI taxonomy): Bacteria > Pseudomonadati > Pseudomonadota > Gammaproteobacteria > Pseudomonadales > Pseudomonadaceae > Pseudomonas > Pseudomonas sp. BIGb0381. The sequence continues at coordinate 46,683 of NZ_JANUEN010000011.1, read as the reverse complement.
AGGAACGAAAACACCCACATGCCGATGACGCCCTTGCCATAGAGCGTGTCGCGGGCCTTCCAGGCCTGCCACAGCACACCGAACCACAGGCAGCTCCACAGCAGCAGGCCCGGCAGGCCCAACTCGATGCTCACGTGAGTGAACAGGTTGTGGGAGTGATCAAAAAAGAGGTTATCGGCAAATACCTTGTAGTCCCCGCCCAGCCCCAGGCCGGTCCACGGGCGCTCGCTGATCATCTGCACGGCGGCCATGAAGATCTGCGGGCGGTAAGACACACCACGGGCCAGCATCAGGGACTGCATGGCGAAGAACACCGCTAGCGCCGCGATGACCGCGCCAATGGCAATCACCGTGCTACGGCGGTCACGGCACCAGGCGGGCATTGCCACCACAGTCAGCAACAAGGCCAGTGCGGCACCACGGCTTTGGCTCAACACCACGAAAAGCCCGAGAAAACCGATAGACAGCACCCACGCCACTTGCATCCAACGACCACGGGGCAACCAGTGCAACAGCCAAACTGCAGCCAGGCCAATCACGTAGGCGCCCAGTATCGGGTGGGACAACTGCCCTAAACCTTCGAGGCGGGCATTCCAGGCATTCTGCTCAAAGCCATAGAACTTGATGATCGCCACCAGCGACGACACGGCAAGCCCGAAGCCGCCCCACTGCATCACACGAATGACGCCTTCAGTTCGACCACACGCAAACACCGGGAAGAACAGCAGGAACACGCCGATGTACAGCAGACGCTTGGCCTCGCGCGACGGGTCTTGGGCGTTGGTCCACAACAGACTGATCGCCCCCCAGACGGCAAGCGCGGCGACCATCAGGCACAGCCAGCGCTGTTCGCGCCAGACTTCCTTGAGACGCTCACGGGCCGACCAGGCAAACACCATCGCCGGCAACCACAGAAACAGTGTCAAACCCTGTTGATAAATCTTATTGGTCGGGGCAAAAGCAATCGCCAACAAAAACCAAAGTAACCCGAAAATCATCCATACCTGCGCCCAACGACTTGCTTGCATCACCCGCTCCTGAATACGTTCAACCCGCCAACCCGGCATGGTTAAAACCCAAAACTTTCGGCATTATTACCGACCACTGTGCCCGCGACTCCCACAAGGCTTTCCGACGATGCAATGTTCAAGGCTTTCCCAAGCCGATTTAACCGCGATGATTGAAGGTGCCAAAATCCTGGAACAGGACAGCTATGGCCCCAAAGTCTACCTGCTGACCGACGGGAATATCCTCAAACTGTTTCGTCGCAAGCGCCTGCTTTCGTCCGCGCTGTTTCGCCCGTACTCCAAGCGTTTCATCGACAATGTGGCGCAGTTGCAACAGCGCGGCATCCCGACCATGACCGTGCTCGCGTTCTTTCAACTGACGAGGCCCGGCATGACCGCCGTACTCTACCGTCCTTTGCCGGGCGAAACGCTGCGCCAGATTTCCAATCGTGAAGGCTTTGACTGGCACACGAACCTCGACCCGCTCGTGGCCCTTATTCGCCGTCTGCATGGCGCGGGCATCTACTTCCGCTCGTTGCACCTGGGCAATATTGTCGTGACACCGGACAATGAAATGGGCCTGATCGACGTGGCCGACATGCGTTTCCTGCGCGCGCCCTTGAACCCGGAATTGGCAAGGCGCAACCTGCAACACTTCGCTCGCTATATTGCGCGCGAGAAGCTGAACGAGCGCTTTCCAATGCAAGCACTGGAGCAAGCGCTGCTAGCAGCATGAGAACAGCCGCCGGGTGGTTTCAGTGAAATCATTCCAGGCCTGCTCCGGCGCCAACGCCCGCGACTGAGCTTCGACTACCTGCTCGCCGGAACTCACGAACGCACGGGTCAGGAGGTCAGCCCAGGACGCGGTGCTGTCTACGGGCGCGTACCAGCCGGCATCACCCAGTTGTTCACGGAACACCGCCAGCTCACTGGTCAGTACCGGCACGCCAGCCATCACCGCCTCTTGCAGGATCAACCCCAGGCCCTCTTCCGTCGACGGAATGGCGACCCAGTCAAACGCCCGATAAAGGGTCGCCGCCTCAGGAAGATGCCCCGGCAAGGACACCTTGTCGCGCAAGCCAAGCGCCTCGATACGCGCCTCAAGCCTGGGTCTTGCCGGCCCCTCGCCGACGATCACCAGGCGCGCCCCCGGCTGATCGGCCGTTGCACTGGCAAAGGCTTCCAGCAAACAGCCAAACCCCTTGCCGTCTACCAACCGACCTACCGCACCCACCACCGGTGAGCTCTCCAACGGCAAGTCCAGACAGGAGCGAGCCTGCTCACGGGAAAGCGCTGCGGCACGAAACACAGCAGGATCGAAGGCACTGCGCAACACCGCCACGGGCCGTTGCAGGTAACGTTCAAGGGAGCTGGCGAGGGTTTGCGACACGGCCGCCAGCGTCAGTTGCGACGCTGGGAACTGCTCGAAGAGCTTGTGATCAGCTTTGCGCAAGCGCGTGACACCATGAAAAATCACCACTGCCCGCACCTGCGGCAGGTGCTTGAGCACCGGTAGAAGCACCCGCGCGACACCGATGCCATCAAGCAGCACAACCTGCACATCTTCAGGCAGGGCCTTCTGGAAGCGCGCGCGCATCCAGGGCATCAGCCACTTCCACAGGTGCCGCCCTTTGAGCCTGGCAGACGAGAGGTTCCACTCGACGGCCTGTTCGACCAGGCCATCGCTACCAACCGCACTGCCCTGAAGCAACCAGGTGTGAATCGGCACGTCGCCGTCGGCATGGGACAATATTTGCTGATGAACCTTCTGCACCGAAGCAAATGCAGAGCCACCAGCCCACATGATGTTGAGAATACTCATCGAAAAAACCTTATGCGGCGTTGGTAGAGCTCGTCGTATTTACTGGTGGATCAACCAGCCGATACCAACCCCCAGGATCAGCATGAGCACCAGCTTGATCCGCTCTCGCCGCTTACGCCGCGCCTTGGTCAAGCGCTCTGCTGCCGTCGCCACATGCAAACCAAAACCGGTGTGCAAAACGGCATCACCTTCCAGGGTAACCGCGGGCAGGTTCAACTGCGCGTAACGCCTGGAAAGCCCCTTCTCACCTTCAAAACCGGCATAGGGCGCACATAACCAATATTCCTTGATACGCCGCAGGCCCGGGTTCAGCGAAAACCCCTGCCAGTCAGGCTTATCGGACAGCAAGGGATAACAAGGCACCCCACCAATCACCTCACGCGCCCCCAGATGGATATAGGGACTGTGCACCTGTAAATCGTAAACGTAATTACGCAACCAGACCTGCAGAATATCGGGGCGTTGCTCCAGGACCGTCTTGGAATCCTCGACAAAACCGGGTCGATAAAACGCCCAATCATCTTCGCAATGGAATATGTACGGGGTCTTGACCAACCCATAGGCCAAGTCGATGGATGCCAATTGCCCCAGCTTCGGACGGTTGATCAAGAACGTACAATGGCCGAGCCAATGCTCAGGAATCGCCAGGCGTACCGCGTCATCGCCAGAGTCTTCGGTAATGAAGACTTCGCGGATGGTCGCTGTGTTGAACAGATCGAAGCTCGCGAGCGTGCGCTTCAGCAAATCGAAGCGACCACAACTGGTCACGACGAGCGTTATATCGCTTTGAGGGGAGAACTGCATTCAAGCCTCGAAATATCATAAGGCCACCAGACGCGGCCACTGGCAGATATCAAACGCCTAGTTTCAAGCGCAATGTTTCCAGCAAACTCAACGGTGCTCGGGGACGCAGCGGCGGCTCCAGGGCCTCGACAATGCGCTGGCCGATGCGCGCAAAGCTGAACTGGCTGACCGCGAGGTCTTGCCCGCTGCGCGCAATCTCAGCCGCCAGTTGAGGATTTGATCGCAATGCGGCGAGTTTTTCCTGCAACTGGGGAATGTCTTTGTAGAACACCACATTGACCATGTCCTTGAAGCCAAGGGCTTGGTTTTCCCCGGCCCCCTGGTCAAACGCCAACAGCACACAACCACAGGCCATGGCCTCGAAGTTCTTGATCATATACTCGCCCATGCCCACGTCGGCACTGACGAAAAAACGAATCCGGTTGAGGGTCGTGCAATATTCCTCACCCGATTTGGTGCGCGTGACCACCAAAGGTTCAACGCGGGCCAACTCATCGAGCAACGCCTTGCGACCGCTATAGGCCACGCTGTTGGTGCTGCCGACAAATGCCAGCTCAATGTCACGCTCCAACCCCTGGGCCTGCAACAGCGCCTGATCGTAGCCCTTGGGCACGAACACCGCATCAAAGCCCTCGGCGCGCAGGCGCTCGGTCACCATATACCCCGAGCTGATGACCCGGGCCCACGGCAAGCGACGGTAATGGGCACTGAACTTGCCCGTGTACTTGCAGGGAATGTAGTTCTGGTAGGCGTCGTGTTCGAGGATCACCAGGTTCGGGATCGTACGGATAAAGCCGGCCTGGCGAATTTCCTGCTTGAACCGCAGGAAAAACACGATGCGGTCATAACGGGTCACGTCGACTTCGCGCCTGAAGTAAGCGCGCAGGTTGCGCTGATCAGCGCTGCTCAGCCAACGCGTATCACACTCGCAGTGCTCGGCGATGCCTTCGTACAGGCGATCCAGAATCGCGCGCTGTTCTTTCTGTACCAGAAACAAAACTTTCATGACCTTTCCTTTCACAAACGCCAGAACAACTCATGCCGTCGTACGGCCTTGCGGAAAAACTCGTTCTCACCATAAGGCGACCGCGCCCGCCCCGCCAAGACCCGCTGCAGCCAGCGCCGCACACGGCGCTTGAACGGCGGGGCGGGTTGCAGGTCATGCATCATGCCCAGCGCCATGGCCTTGTCGCGCTGCTGTGCCGGCGACAGCGACAGGCTGCACGGCCACAGTTCCTGCGCGTCATCGAACAGCGGCGGCAAGGCAATACCGGCACCCGCGTCCCCCATGGGCCAGCGGTCGTTGTCATGCAGGTGGTTGGCGTAACCGAGCACGGTGGTCGGCTGCCACTCCAAACCTTGCAAGGCTTCGATCACCGCTTGCTGCGCGCAGATGTGATCAGGATGGGGATCCAGGATCGGATGGGGCAAGACGATTACTTCAGGGCGCGCGGTCAGCAGTAACTGACGCAGATCAGCGAGCAGGTTCTGCCAGGTCGGCAGGCCATCGGCATCCGCCGGCAACGGGAAAGGATTGAATTGCCGGAACAGTCGGGTATCCGACAGGTCGGCCTCGCGCGAAGCGATCGGCTGATCAGGCGCAGCGCGCATCGCCGGCAGTTGCAGGCAGAAGTAACCCAGCTGTACGCAGTGCGCCTGTGGCACCCCGGCCCAAAGCGGCACGGCAATGCTGTCCCAGGCACGCAGGCGCCCTTTGATTCGCGCGGCCTCGACCGGATCCAGGCCCATGTGCTGATAGTGCTCGGCTTCGATTTCACCGGCGGTGAGGGTCACGATCCACGGCTTGTCGGCCTGGCTGTAAAGGCCAAAGGCAGCCAGTTCGGCATCGTCGGCGTGAGGCGCGATAACCATGACCCGTTGCGCCGAATAATCCGGCGTACCCCAGGCCCACAGCCGAGGAGCGCCCTGCAGGCTGCAAAAGCGCCCGCGTAAACGCAGCTCACCGGACATCAGGGCCGGTGCCCAGCCACTGAGGTTCAGATAACGGACACCGTTTACCCCACGCTCGAAAGCTTGCCGGTCCGTGTTGTCACCCGCCGAAATTTCAACCACAGGGTCGAGAAAACGTCCCAGCCAGCTGCCCTTGACCTTGATAGCCAACACCAGCGTCGCCTCGGCGGGCAGCGGCGAATCCACCACCAGCCGGCTACCTTCGAAGCGAACCCCAGCCACCTCGGCGTCCGCCGAAAACCGGTATTGGTAATCTTCGTTGGGCGCATAAAACAGATGGTCGGCAAACCATGCCTCATGGGCGACCCAGGCCAGCACACCGAGCACCACTGGCAACCACCAGGCAATCCAGATGCCAATCACCACCAGCAACAGCAGGCCAATCAGCAGACCGACCCGTTTATTGCGCCGATGGCGCTTGAGTAACTGCTGTTTGCGGCTCATACGGTCAGCACCGGCACAGGGTTGCACCAACGGTCCTTGTACTCGCGGTCGGCACGCCCGAAGGAGAACCGCAGCGGCTTGCCAACTTCACGCGCCTGTTCCCAGGCGCTCTGGGTATTGAGGAAACTCAAGACACTGCCCGGACTGAATGCACGGGTTTCAGGGTCGACACCACCGTTGACGTACTCCACGCTGATCCACTCCGGCGACTCGACCCGGTACACCAACTGGATAGCGATGGGCGCGTCATTGAGGAAAATCACCGAGCCGATCAGCCAGTCGCGCAACAGCTCGATCACCTCGGCCATACGTTCGGCGCCCGTGGCGACAAAGCCCCAGCGACGCAGGAACAGGTCGCAGTAGATCGCAGCCAGTTCCCCACTGGAAAACTCGCTCACCGGCCGCACCACACCCCCGGCCTCTTCGAGCAAGCGCAGCTCGCGACGCTGGTTGTAGCGAAACTTCTTCGACAGTTCTTCCGGGGTGCGGGCCATGGCCAATTGTTCGGCCTGGGGCTTGAGACCGCTGAAACGGCCTTCGTTCAGCGCCGACAAGTAGCGTGCGCGGTGCCGCAAGGGCGCCTGGGCTGCAGGCGCGGCCGGCAGGATCAACTCGGCGTTACCCAGGTCGAACAAGCCTTTTTTGCCGCGCTGCTTGAGCACATCCTTGGACAAGGCCAGGTCGCGCCCCCAGGTCGCGATGCACGCCTGAAGCTCGCCACCCTGCTCCCAGGCCAGGTAACGCACCGGGATGTCGGCCAGCCCGGCCAAACGTTCGATCACTTGCGGATGGGTCGCGACACTGCCGCCAAAACGCTGCCAGGCATCGCTGTAGACCGGCGCGTCGACGACGGACCAGCCACGCTCACGCCAGCCTTGGAATCGATTGAGCATCAAGCCCCCGCAGTCAGTTCAATAACGTGCGGCAATTGCCAGAAGGTATCGCGTACCGCCTGGTCCGAGAAACGCTCGCGCAGGCGCTCCAGCATCATCTCGGCGCACTGCCGTTGCTGGTGTTGATCCATCGCTGCCAGGTGCCGCAGCCCCTGGGCGAGGTGTTCGGCATCGCCGAAGGGAAACAGGATACCCACGCCTTCGACCACTTCCTTCGCGCCGCCACAGGCCGTGGCCAGCAGCGGTACGCCGGCCGCCATGGCTTCCAGCAGCACCATGCCAAAGGGTTCGTGGTCGGAGCTCAGGGCAAACACATCGAATGCACGGAAATACCGGCGCGCCTCCGGAACCTGGCCGAGGAACAACACCTTGTCGGCAATGCCCAGCTCGTGTGCGAGGGCCTTGAGGTTCTGCTCCAGGCGCCCGCTGCCGAGGATCGCCAGGCGGCTTTCAGCCGGCAGGTGCGGCAGCGCCTGGGCAAAGCCCTTGAGCAGCGTGGCCTGGTCCTTGTCCGGGTGCAGGCGGCCGACATTGCCGACCACCCACTCGTCCGGCGACAACCCCAGCGCATCGCGCGCCTCATGCGCAGGCACCTGGGTGGCCTGCAAAGCGTCAACGTCGATGCGGTTATACAAGGTCTGGATACGTGCCGCAGGCCAGGTCGGCAAGCAGTGGCGCATGTCATCACGCACCGCGTCGGAAACACCCAGCAGGCTCAAGCGTTTGCGGAAAATCCCGGCAAACAGCTTGCGGCTGCGGCGCTGGTAATCACCAAAGGCGTGATGTACGCCAATCACCGGCAGCCGCGTGCCGAGCAAGGCAATGTAGATCGGCTTGAAACGGTGCGCGATACAAAAACTGAAGTTGCGCGACGCGGCGATCTTGCGCAGTTCACGGATGGCACCCAGCTTCAGGCCACGAATGGCCTTGGAGCTGAATTCCATGAACAACACCTCATCGGACGCACAACCGGCGGCCACTTGCGGGTCGGCGACCCCGGTGAGAAACACCGTGGTCACCTTGTAGCCGGAGTCTGCGAACAAGCTGGCGTACTGCCGCGCGCAGTCCAGGAACGGCCCGTCATAGCCATGGCAGAACTGCAGGACGTGGCGTTCAGCCGAGCGCGTCATAAGGGTCCACGCCGTCTTTGACGACCAGGATGTCTTCCATGATCAGGTATTGCAGGTCGGAGCCGAAGAACATGTTCAGCGCGTCGGTCGGCGAGCAGATCATCGCTTCGCCACGACGGTTGAGCGAGGTGTTCAGGGACACGCCATTGCCGGTCAGTACTTCCAGCTCTTTCATCATGTCGTAGTAGCGCGGGTTGTATTCGCGCTTGAGCACCTGGGCGCGGGAGGTGCCATCTTCATGGACCACTTCCGGCACGCGGGTCTTCCACTCTTCCGACACTTCAAAGGTGAAGGTCATGAACGGCGCAGGGTGGTCGACCTTGATCATCTGCGGCGCCACGGTGTCGAGCATCGACGGGCAGAAAGGCCTCCAGCGCTCGCGGAACTTGATCTGGTGGTTAATGCGGTCTGCCACGCCGGTTGCACTTGGGCAACCGATGATCGAACGACCGCCCAGGGCGCGCGGGCCAAACTCCATGCGCCCCTGGAACCAGGCCACCGGGTTGCCGTCGACCATGATCTTGGCGATGCGCGCAGGCATGTTCTCGATCTTGCGCCAGTTCGGCTTGCTCTCGTGCCTGGCGCACGCGGCGATTACGTCTTCGTTGCTGTAGGACGGGCCGAGGTAGACGTGTTCCATCTTCTCCACCGGTACACCACGGGCGTGGGACACGTAGGCGGCGGCACCGACGGCGGTGCCGGCATCGCCGGACGCCGGCTGCACGAACAGCTCCTTCACGTCGTCACGGGCAATGATCTTCTGGTTCAGCTTGACGTTCAGCGCGCAGCCGCCGGCGAAGGCCAGCTTGCCGGTGTCCTTGAGGATGTCGCCCAGGTAATGGTCGATCATCTGCAAGGCCAGCTTTTCAAACAACGCCTGCATGCTGGCGGCGTAGTGGATGTACGGCTCGTCGGCGATGTCGCCTTCGCGCTTGGGGCCCAGCCATTCGATCAGTTTCGGCGAGAAGTAGAAGCCCTTGCCCTTCTCTTTATAACGGCGCAGGCCGATGACGTTGGCGTAGTCGGTGTTGATCACCAACTCACCGTTTTCAAACGAAGCCAGGCGCGAGAAATCGTATTTGCTGGCATCGCCGTAAGGCGCCATACCCATGACCTTGAACTCGCCGTCGAGCATCTCGAAACCGAGGAACTCAGTGATCGCGCCGTACAGGCCGCCGAGGGAGTCCGGATCGTAGAATTCCTTGATCTTGTGGATCTTGCCGTTCTCGCCGTAGCCGAAGAACGTGGTGGCGTACTCACCCTTGCCGTCGATCCCGAGGATCGCGGTCTTCTCCTGGAAGCCGGAGCAGTGGTAGGCGCTGGACGCGTGGGCCAGGTGGTGTTCAACCGGTTCAATCTTGATTTTCTTCGGATCGAAGCCCAGTTGCTCCAGGCACCAGACGATCTTGTTGCGATAGCGCTTGTAACGACGGTTGCCCATCAGGATCGCGTCGAGTGCGCGGTCCGGGGCGTACCAGTAACGCTTGGCGTAGTGCCAGCGCGCCTCGCCGAACAGGCTGATCGGGGCGAACGGGATCGCCACCACATCAACGTCGGAAGGCTTGATGCCGGCCTGTTCCAGGCAGAACTTCGCCGACTCGTAGGGCATGCGGTTCTTTGCATGTTTGTCGCGTACGAAGCGCTCTTCTTCGGCGGCCGCGATCAGCTTGCCGTCGATATACAAGGCTGCGGAAGGATCATGGCTAAGGGCGCCGGACAGGCCAAGAATCGTCAATGCCACAGGGGTCTAGCCTCTTTTAGTCTGCATGCAGGCGGGTTGCGCCTGAAAAAAGTGTGCTTCCCGCCTGGGCAGGAAACAGCTAAAGGGCGGGATTATAGCTCAAAAGCAGTGGAAAGCTGTTAGCGGCGAGCGGCAAGAGTCGCCTGCCATCGCCGTTCGCAAAGGCCGATCACGCTGACGCGCCCCGCCTGCGCCCAGTGCGACCGTGCTGATCGGTCGCACTGCCGGATTCCTGAATGATAAAAATCCTCCAAGCCACTAAACTCGCGCCCTTTTGCGCGTTTACACCCTAAGCGCTACGGATTCCGGCTGACTCATGACCCCCCTCGCCCGCTGCAACCTGCTGCTGCCCGGCCTGCTCGCCCTGTGCGGCATCGTCCAGGCTGATGATACCGCCCTGATTCTCGACCCCAGCGTCGTTACCGGCTCGCGCAGCGCCAGCCCGACCTTCGACCTGCCGTACTCGGTGGACGGCATCAGCCGCGAGCAGATCAGCGACGGCCAATTGGGCATCAACGCCTCCGAAGCCCTGTCCCGCGTGCCAGGCCTGGTGGTGCAGAACCGCCAGAACTATGCCCAGGACCTGCAGATTTCCTCCCGCGGCTTCGGCGCCCGTTCGGCCTTCGGTGTGCGCGGCATCAAGCTGATCGCCGACGGCATTCCCGCCAGCACCCCGGACGGCCAGGGCCAGGCCGCCACGTTCAACCTCGACACCGCCGAGCGCATCGAAGTGCTGCGCGGCCCGGCCGCCACCCTGTATGGCAGCAATGCCGGCGGCGTGATCCAGATGTTTTCCCGCGATGGCGAAGGCCCGCCGCGCATCGGCGCCGAAACCCTGGTGGGCAGCGACGGCCTGAACAAAAACCACCTGAACGCCGAAGGCGCGGCGAATGGCGCAGGCTTTGTACTCGACGCCTCGCGCATGGACACCAACGGCTACCGCGACCACAGCAGCGCCCGTCGCGACCAGACCTTCGCCAAGCTCAATGTCCAACCGGATGACGACAGCAAGCTCGCGCTGATCTACAGCAGCCTGGAGCAGAATGGCACCCAGGATCCATTGGGACAGACCTGGGACGCCTACAAGGCCGACCCGCGCTCGGTGAGCACCAATGCGCTGACGTACAACACGCGCAAAAGTATCGATCATCAGCAATTGGGCATGAATTATGAGCGGTACTTCGGTGATGCGACGCTGCAGGTGAACGGGTATACCGGGCGGCGGAGTGTGATTCAGTATCTGTCGATCCCCAAAGGCACGCCGGCCAACGAACGTGGCGGTGGCGTGGTGCAATTCGACCGCAAGTTCTACGGCGGCAGCGTGCGCTGGTTGCAGCCCGTCGAAAGTGCACCGGGGGACTTGATGATCATTACCGGGCTGGATTTCGACCAGAGCGAAGACAGCCGCCATGGCTATCAGAACTACCGCGGCAACACCCTTGGCGTAAAAGGCCAACTGCGCCGTGATGAAGTCGACACCGCGCGCAGCCTGGATCCGTACCTCCAGGCCAACTGGACCCTCGACCGCTGGACCCTGCAAGCGGGCATCCGTCACAGCACCATGCAGATGGATGTCGATGATCAATTCCTGAGCAATGGCGACGCCAGCGGCAGCAAGACCTATCAGAAAAACACCCCATCCATGAGCGTGATGTATGCGTTCACGCCCGAGTTGCACGGCTACGTCAGCGCAGGCAAAGGCTTCGAAACGCCGACCCAGGCCGAAATGGCCTACGCGCCAGGCACTGTCGAGGGTTTCAATTTCGGCCTGAAACCGTCCGAAAGCACCCAATATGAAGTGGGCTTGAAGGCCCAGGTGAACGACACACGAATCAACGCTGCCGTATTCCAGATCACCACCGAGGATGAACTGGTGGTCGACCAGTCCCTCGGCGGCCGCACCAGCTACCAAAACGCCGGCCGCACCCTGCGCCGGGGTTTCGAACTGGGTATCGAAAGCCAACTCGCCGAACACTGGAGCACCAACCTCGCCTACACCCGCCTGCAAGCTACCTACGACAGCGACTTCACCAGTGGCACAACTCCCGTGGACAAAGGCAACTACCTTCCCGGCGTACCCCAAACCACGCTGTTCGCCGAGCTGAACTGGAAACCCCTGGACTGGGTCAGCACCGCTGTCGAGGGCATGTACCGCAGTAAGGTCTACGTCGAAGACACCAACAGCCAACACGCCGCGCCGGGCTACAGCGTGTTCAACTGGCGCGCACGGTTCGAGCAGAAGGTCGAACACTGGACCTTCCACCAGACCCTGCGCCTGGATAACCTGCTGGACCGCCAGTACGTCGGCTCGGTGATCGTCGGCGACGGCAACGGCCGCTACTACGAGGCGGCACCCGGGCGCTCGTGGTATGCCGGGGCGGGTGCCGAGTATCAATTCTGAACGCCCCACACATTAAATGTGGAAGGCCCCCGCTACCTCTTCGACATAGCGCTGTCGCGCAGCAAACCGGAACCCCTGTGGCGAGCGGGCTTGCCACAGGAATTCGGTCGCCTGAAATTGTTTGTGCAATCAGGGGAGCTTGCTCATGTCCCCAAGCGTCGGATGGAGTCCAGCTTTCGGGGTGCAACACTAGACGCGCTCCAGCATCCGCCGGCTGGCAAAACTGAAGCTCAGCACGATAAAGATCAGCACTCCAGTCGCCACCTGCTGCCAGTAGAAGTTCCAGCCAACCAGCAGCAGCCCGTTGGCGATCACGTTGATAAACAACACGCCCAGCAGGGTCCCGGGGATATTCGCCCGGCCCTGTCTGCTCAAGGTGGTACCGATAAACACCGCACCAATCGCATTGAGCAAAAACGCGTTACCGGACAGCGGCACATAGGCGCTGACTGTCGAACCGAGCAACACGCCCGCCACCCCACAGGCCAGGGCGGTAGCCAGGGCCACGACGGTGACGATGCGCCGCACCGACAACCCCGAGTAATACGCCAGCAGCGGCTGGGTGCCCTGGGCCAGCAATTCGCGACCCAGGCGTCCGCGCGCCAGTGCCAGGCCATAGAACAGCGCCAGCCCCACTACGATCAGCAGCGGTGTCAGCCCCGTCAGCTCAGGCTTCAAGCCTTGGACGATATAGATCGGCTGGCCGCCGTCCGAGAGCAATTGCTGGGCGCTGGTGCCGATAAACAGAGTCCCAAGCGTGGCCAGAAACGGACTGATCCGCAGCCCGGCAATCAAGCCCGCATTGACCAGCCCCACCAGCAGCGCCGCCGCCAGCGCGCCCGTTACGGCCACCGCCCAGCCATGCCCGGCGTTGAGCAGCACGACAAAACTGAAACTGGCAAAGTCCAGCGCCGTGCCCACCGACAGGTCGATGCCACCGGCCGCCACCGCGTAGGTCATGCCGATGGCAACAATCGCCAGCAGCACGAAGTTGTTCAGCACCAGGCTTTGCAGGTTGCCTGCACTGAGGAAGCCCGGCGCTTGCAGCGCAAACACCACGACAATCAGCGTGAATACCAGTGGCAATGTCAGCGGCAATAAGGCCCGTGCGTTCATGCCGTCGCCCCTCGGTTCAATGCACTGGACGCCGCGACGACCAGCAAGATCAACACGCCCTGCACACCATTGACCCAAAAGCTGGAGACGTTAAGCAATTGAAAGCCATTGATCAGAAAACCGATCAACAACGCCGCCAGTAAAGTCCCCGGAATACTCGCCACCAGCCGGCGGGAAAACACCACGCCGAGAAAGGCGATCGCCACCACCGACAGCAGCATGTCGCCAGAACCGGTAGTGCTGCCGCTGAAAAACGCCGCCGAACACAGCGCAGCCACGGCGGCGCACAGGCCGGACAGTAAATAGCTCGACAGCACGTAGGCGGACACGCCAATACCCGCCGCTTCGGCCGCCTGGGGATATTCGCCCACCGCATGCAGGCGCAGCCCGTAGGCCGAATGCTGGATCAGCAATGTCAGCGCCCCCGCTGTCAGCAACAACACCCAGGCCAGGGCCGGTACGCCCAACCAGGCGCCGCCACTGAGCAGGTCCAGTAACGGCGAATCCGTGGAGACCACCGTGTTCTCCGTCAACACCAACTCCAGCCCGGCCAACACATTCATGCTGGCCAGGGTCGCCAGCAACGGCGGCAAACGCAGCACCACCACGGCCATTCCATTGAGCAAGCCGACCGCCAGGCCGCAGCCCAGGGTCAGCAGCAACGTCAACCCGAGATCCAGGCCGGCATTATTGAGGCGGCTGAACACCGCCGCGCACAACCCCAGGTTGGCCGCCAGCGACAGGTCCAGTCCTCCGGACACCACGTTAGAACCGCCGCCGATAATCACACAGGTGAGCCCGAAGGCCAGCACACCGAGGATCGCCGACTGGCTGAACACATTGGCCAGATTACCCACCGACAGAAAGTTCGGCGCAGCCACGGCAAACCCCAGCAGGATCGCCACAAACACGCCCACCGAACCACGGCGCAGCACCAGCACCCACAACCGCTGCGATAACCCAGGAGCCGCCGCGTCAAGCATGTTCCACCTCGCGAACGTTTGAAGCCGCAGCAGCCACGGCTCCCGTCGCACAGGCCAGCAACTGATCGCTGTCCGCTTCCCCCGCACGGAATTCAGCGGCGATCTCCCCCCGATGCAACACCAGGATGCGATCACTGACCCCCAACAACTCCGGCAAATCCGAAGACAACACCAGCACCGCCGCGCCCTCTTCCACCAAGCGCCCGATCAAGCGATAGATCTCCACCTTGGCGCCCACATCCACCCCCACGCAGGGCTCATCCAGCAGGTACACCGCCGAGCGGCGGCTCAGCCATTTTCCCAGGGCGACTTTCTGCTGGTTGCCGCCACTGAGCTGGCTGACGGCCGCTTGGGGCCCCGGCGCCTTGATTGCCAATTCGTCGATCAGCCGCAGGCATTCCGCCTGCTCCTTGCGACGGCTTAACAACCCCCAGCGGCTGAACCGCCCGAGCCCCGCCAGCGTGAGGTTTTCCAGCACCGAAAGCACTGGCGAAATTCCCTGGCTGCGCCGCTCTTCGGGCACCAGCGCAATACCCGCGGCAATCGCCTGGCCCGGCGAACGCAGGCGCAGTAAACGCCCGTCCAGATGCACACTGCCGCTGTCGGCGCGCTCGACACCGAAGAGTGTCTTGAACAACTCCTTGGCTCCGGAGCCAACCAGCCCGGTCAGGCCGACGATTTCTCCGCGCCGCACTTCCAGATCGATCTGCCGATAGCGCCGCGCCAGGCTCAACCCGCGTACCTGCAACAACGGCGCCCCCAGTGCGACCTTGGCCTTGGGGTACATCTCCTGCACTTCGCGATTGACCATCAGCCGCGCAATCTCGGCGCTGGACGTATGCCGTGGTTGCACCACCGCTACGTCCCGGCCATTGCGCAGCACCGTGACTTCATCGCACAGGCTGTCGATTTCCTGCAGGTAGTGGGAGATGTACAGGATGGATAAACCCTGGTCGCGCAGGCGCTTGACGATGCGCAGCAACTGGTCGACTTCGCGCTTGACCAGCGCCACGCTGGGTTCGTCGAACACCAGAATCTTGGGCTGGCGAATCAACGCACGGGTGATTTGCAGCACCTGGCGCTCGGCACTGCTCAGCTCACTCACCAGCGCGCCGGCGGGCAATTGCAGATCAAAATATTCCGCCAGCAAGCGCTCGGCTTCACGCTGCTGCCGGCGTCGATCCACAAACGGCCCGCGCCGCAACTCATGCCCGAAAAACAGCGCTTCGCCCACGGTAAAACTCGCCGGCAACAGGCGCTCCTGATGGATGAACTGCACGCCCAGCGCATCCACCTGACGCGGTGAAAGCGCGGCGTACGACTGGCCACCGATACTCACCTGCCCCGCGTCCGCCTTGTGGATGCCGGCCAGGATCTTGATCAAGGTCGACTTGCCCGCACCGTTCTCCCCGACCAGACCGTGGATGCTGCCGCGTTCGACTTTAAGGCTCGCATCATCCAGCGCCAGGGTGGCGCCAAAGCGTTTATGCAGGTGTTGCAGGTGCAATGCCGGCATCAGTCACCCCGCAGTTGCTGAACCTGCGCCAGGTTGGCGGCGGTGGTCAGCAGCGTGGCGACATGGGTTTCCTTGGGCAGGTCACGTTGCCCGGCCAGGTAACGCGCCACGTTCTGCACAGCGGTCTTGCCGATCAACGCCGGTTGCTGCGCCACCACCGCCCCCACCGGCGAATTCGCCTGGCCGAGCAGCGCCAGCACTTCCGGCGTACCGTCGACGCCGTAAGTCTTGATCTCGGTGCGCTTGGCATCGATCAGCGCCTTGCTCGCGCCCAGTTGCGGAATATCCCACGCCGACCAGATCGCCGAGACGCTGCCCGCCGGGTATTTGTTGAGCAGCGCCGACACTTGGGAATAGGCGTCCTGCACGGTGTTGGGGATCACGTCGCGAAGCTCCGGCTGGATGATTTCCAGCTGGGGGTAATCCTTGAGCGCCAGCTTCAACTGGTCATAACGGATCGCACACACCGGCACGCCGTAGAAGCCGTTGAACACCAGGATCTTGCCTTTGCCGCCAGCGTCCTTGATCAATTGATCGGCCAAGGCCTTGCCGGTGGCGACGTTGTCGGAGGTGGTGTTGTTGAGGCTGTATTGGGACGGTGCATCGATGGTGAACAACGGGATGCCGGCCTTGCTGATGCGCTTGAGCCAGGGGTCGATCACGCTGAGGGTGCCGAGGGTCTGGATCACGGCGTCGGGTTTCTGGGTGACCACCGTTTGCAGTTGGGTCACCAGGTTCTTGTCATTACGCCCGGCATCGAGGGTGATCGGCGTGCCGCCCAGGCGCTTGATCTCATCGACCTGGGCCTGGAACGCCTTGATATCGAAATAGTGACTGGTGCCGGTCATGCTCACTGCAATGCGCTTGCCGGCCAGGGACGGCACCGCATCATCGCCCTCGGCGGCCTGGACACTGACGACATGGCCCAGCAACAGCACGGCGCCAAGGCAGATCAAACGGGAAAACGAGGAAAGGCTGGAAGGCATACAGGGCTCCGCTGCGACCGGTGAAAGGGTTCACCAGGAGGCATTGCAGAGCCCGTGCCAGGATTTTTATTGCATCAAATCAAGGGCATAACGTTTGCGGGTTAAGGCGGGCTGTCGTTATGAGCCAACAACTGTCCGATAACTGTTGCTCAGGCAACAGTTCTTGATCGTTCACCCTGCGTGGGAACGATCAGGTCGGTTGCTTCGGCAAACGCTGATCAATCATCTGATACAACGCACTACTCTCAGGCCAATTTCGCATAAACCGCGCACGGTCCCTGGCATACGCCGGGGCGAAGCTGGCGGCAGAGCTGTGTTGGCACATCGCGTCGAGGTCGATCAGCGACCAGCGATCCTTATCCCAGAACAGGTTATGGCCCTTGAAGTCGCCATGGCTGATGCGCTCGCGAATCAGCTCGGCGAACAAATGGTCCAGCGCCAGCAGTTCATCTTCCGGCGCGTCACCGTGTTCGATATAGGGCGCGAAACGCTCGATGATGTCCGGGCCCGGCAGGTATTCGGTGACCAGGTAAGCGCGGCTGCGCAGCCAGAAAAAACGCTTTTCCAACACGGCCAGCGGCTTGGGCGTGGCGATGCCGAGGAAGGCCAGGCGATTGCCTTCGCGCCAGGAATGCCAGGCGCGGCTCGGGCGCCAGAAGCGCTTGAGCCAATGGGCGAAGCCCTTGATGTTGTAGCGCTTGATCACCAGCGGCCGGCCGGCCACTTCGACCTTGGCCACACTGGCCGCACCACCGGTCTTGTACAGGTGGCCCTGATCCAGCAGCGCATCCGCCTGCGCCAGCACCGGCAGCATCGCGGACTCTTCTTCGCGACGAATCGCGCGCAAGGCAAAGGCGCCACGCACCACGCTGAACAGCGTGCAGTCGCGGCCCACCTTGTTCAAGAAGTCCTTCAGGCGCCAGGCGCTGACCTTGCGCACCTGTTTTTCCAGGGCTTCGAGGGGCAAGGCGTGCTCGCCGTTGCCCAGCAGGTAGTACACCAGTAATTCTTCGGTAAACGGCTCGAGGTTTTTCGGCAATTGGGCGAAAAATACCCCGAGGTTTTCCAGCACGCGGTTACGCGACAGTGGCTTGCCGGCCTCTTCGACGCGAATACCGGCGCCATCGATCAGGTACAGCTTGCCGTCCTGGCGCAGCAGGTTGTCCAGGTGCAGGTCTTCCTGCCACAGGCCCTTGGCATGCATCTGCCCGATCGCACCCAGCGCCTCGGCCAGCACGGCGGTTTGCTCGTCGGCCAGGGGCGGCAGCGCTTCGACTGCCTGCCAGGCATCGGCCAGGCTCTCGGCGCCTTCGATAAATTCGAACAGCAGCCAGCCGCCCTCGCCTTCCTGCAAGCCATCGGCGAGCAATAGCGGGGTGGTCAGGCCTTGCTCGGCCAGCAGGCGAACGCCGCTGAGTTCACGCTGGAAATGCCGCGCGGCCTTGCTGCCCACCAATAATTTGGCCAGCACCGGACGCCCGCGCCATACCGCCGCGCCCACGTAGCGCTCGCCCGGCAACACCCGCAACAGGCTCAGCAGCTGCAGTTGGCCAGGGCCGGCGGCATCCGCCAGGTCGATAGTGAGGGGCAGGCTCGGCGTGCGGCCGGCGTGTTTCAACTCGGACAGACGCATCAGCGGTTCTCCTTGTGGCTACGCCGCTTCGTCAGGCGTTGCAGCCAGGCGGTGACGAGTGCGCTGCCCTCGGGCTGATCGAGGTAAGCCGCCAGCAGCTGACGCACCTGGGCGTCCGACCACTGCGGCGCACGGCGCAACAACGGTTCCAGGTCCTTGACCCGGTCCCGCCAGCCGAACAGCAGCGGGCGGGTTTTCTCCAGGTCGATCAACTGCGCGGCGTAGCCGTCACCAGTGGCCTGCAGGAAAATATGCTTGGGGTAAAAACAGCCATGCACCTGGCCGACGCTGTGCAACCGGCGCGCCAACAGGCCGCAGGCCAGCAGGATTGCGCGGTGCTGAGCGTCGCTCAGTTGCGCCCATTGTTCCAGCAACGAATCCAGGTCATTCCAGCCGTCCAGGGCACGGGTCAGCAGCATCGCGCGGTGTTCACCGGCGACTTTGCGCTCGCCGTAGAACGCCGCCTGCAGCGCCGGGATCCCGAGCTTGCGGTAACGGCTGATGTTGCGGAACTCGCGGGAAAAACTCGGCTCGCCCAAGGGCCGGTGCAAGCTGCGCGTGAGGTAGTTGCTCTGGCGCTTGAGGTAATAACCGTGGCCGTCGAGCTCCAGGCGAAACACGCTGCTCCAGCCGCCACGGCTGGTGTTCGGCTCGTCCACCGCGTCCAGTTGCTTGGCCCACAGGGCGTCGAAGGTCGCAAGGCCGTGGCGCTCCAGCAGGGCGCGATCTTCAGCCGCCAGGAAATCACTCATTCACGTCCCTCGAAAAACTTCACTACGTGGCGAATCCGCCGTTTGTCCGACTCACTCAGGTGCCGACACTGACGGTACTGCATGTAGAAGCGCAGGCGCTGGGTGGCCGACAAGTGATACTTGGCCACCTTGTCCAGGCAGGCCAGGTCCTTGGTAATGCGGTACTTGAGCCAGAAACCGCGCCAGAAATCGCCGTTGGGGCAATCGATCAGGTACAGGGTGGCCTGGTCGTCGATCAGCAGGTTGCGCCACTTCAAGTCGTTATGGGTAAAGCGATGATCGTGCATGGTGCGCGTGTATTCGGCGAGCTGGCGGCTGACCGCGCTGACCCACCTGGGATCGCGCAGGCGCGCATCCTTACGTTCGGCCAGGACCGAGAGGTCTTCTGTCCTCGGCAACTCGCGCGTGATCATCGCGCCACGATCATAGGCCAGGCCGCTGCGTTCCAGGCCCCAGGCGACCACGTCGGCAGTGGGAATGCCCCACTTGGCGAAGCGCTTGAGGTTCTGCCATTCGGACTTGACCCGCGGCTTGCCCAGGTAACGCCGCAGGCCCTTGCCGGCGCCGGTGTAGCGCTTGACGTAGTAATTGACCCCGTCACGCTCCACCCGGATTACTTCCGACAGTGGGTCGCGGGTCAGCCGCTCGCCTTGCAGGGCAAACACCGCTTCGAGACTTCCAAAATCATCCGCCAAGGCGGCGTAGGCAGGTTCCAGGTTCCAACCCGCCATCAGATCGCATCCCCGTAACGTTGCTTGCGGGCGTACAACTTGTCGGCCTTGCGTTGCATCAGGCTCAGGGACGCCGATTGCTCGGCCAGGATCTGACGCAGCGGTTGGCGGAAATAGCCCTTGAGGAAGCGCAGTTTATCGCGCCGGGTCAGGCCGATTTCCAGCGCCGAGTAGTACAGCGCGGCGAGGTCCTTGTCGCGCCAACGCATTGGCAGATGGGCGCGCATCTGCGCCCGGTGCAGGTCGATCACCGAGAGCTTGATGTTGCGTGCGTCGATCGGCTTGGACGTGTCCAGCAGGAAGTGGCACAGGTAGCAATCGCGGTGATTCACGCCGCCCCGGTGCATGTCGCCGACCATGCGCGCCAGTTCGGCCGTGAGCGCATGGCGCAGTGCAGGTGTGGGCGGTTCGGCGACCCAGTTGACGGTGAGGTCTTCAAGGCTGACGGTCGGCGCCAATTCTTCAGTGATGATGAACGAGTGCTGGTCCGCCGGGTTGCTGCCTTTTTCGCCGAAGGCCACGCCGTTCATGGTCGGTACGCCGATCTCCTGCAAGCGGTGAATGGCATCCCATTCCAGGCCGGCGCCGAGCACCGGCAGCTTGGCGGTGATCAGGTTCTTGAAGATTTCCGCCCACCCGATGCCACGGTGGATTTTCACGAAATACGGGCGGCCATCCACCTCGGTGCGCAGCGTGCGACGCGCCGCCAGTTCACGGAATACCTGGCCTTGCAGTTTCTCGACTTCGGCAAAGGCGTCACGACCGGCCCATAACGTCTTGAACGGTTCGGCAAGAATCAACTTCATCGTTTTGGCTCCGCCAGAATCACATCCGCAGCGTGCTGCGGCATGCTGTAGAGGTCGGCCGTCTCGGCGAAGGCCAACCCATTGCGGCCCCAGGCCGCGCGCTGTGCAGAATCGGTCAACATCTGCGCCAGGTACTGGTTCAACTGAGCCTGTTCAAACGGCTCGTCCAGCACCATGCCGCTGTCGGCTTCGGCGATGTAATGGGCATAACCACACACGGCCGAGACCAGCACCGGCAACCCGGCCACCAGGGCTTCGAGCAATACGGTGCCGGTGTTTTCGTTGTACGCCGGGTGGATCAACAGGTCGGCGCCCAGCAGGAAACGCGGAATATCGCTGCGACCCTTGAGGAACTGCACGTTATCGCCCAGCCCAAGGGTGGCGCTTTGCAGTTGGAATACTTTGGGGTCGTCCTGGCCGATTACAAACAGGCGCGTGCGTTTTTTCAGCTCAGCCGGCAACGCGGCGACGGCCTTGAGGCTACGGTCGACGCCCTTGGTCTTGAAGCCGGAACCGATTTGCACCAGCAGCAGGTCGTCAGCGCCCAGGTTGAATTCCTTGCGGAAGCCTTCACGAATCTCGGCCGCATTCGGCGGCGCGCGGCGGTCCTGGGCGATGCCCGGTGGCAGCAGGTGGAAGCGCTCCAGCGGCGTGTCATAATGCTTGATGAACAGCGGCTGCTGCACTTCGGAAATCATCAAGACTTCGGTCTTGGCGTCCTTGGCAAACACCGCGCGCTCGTACTCGGCAAAGTGGCGATAGCGGCCAAAACTGCGGTACAGCGAATGGCGCAGGTTTTGCGCCTTGTCTTCAAAGCAGCCGTCGGCGGCGTAGTACACGTCGAGGCCGGGCATCTTGTTGAAGCCGATCAGACGGTCCACCGGGCGCTTGGCCAGGTCGGCCGCCATCCAGGCGCTGAGCTTCTCGTTGCGCCGATGGTTGAAGAACGCCTTGACCGGCGCCACCAGCACTTCGAAACCCGGCGGAATGTCACCTTCCCAGATCAGCGTGTAGACACGAATCTGATGGCCGCGCTGCTGGCACTCCAGGGCGATGCGCATGAAGTCGCGCTGCAGGCCGCCGAAGGGGAAATATTTGTACAGAACAAAAGCCAGTTGCATCAGTGCAGCTCCTCAGCCAGTAACAACGTGCTCAGCCGGGTTGCCACACGCTCAGGGTTCAGGCGCGTGAAACACAGGGGCGACTCGCGCTTGATGTCGAACCGACGCAGGTCGTCGGCTGTCGGTTGATAGGTACATTGTTTTTGCAGGCACGGCGCACACGGAAAGTCGCTGGCCAGGTGAATCTGGCCCTTGCCGTAGGCGCCGGTCAGGCCGGGGTTGGTGGGGCCGAACAGGGAAATGGTCGGCACATCCAGTGCCGCCGCCAGATGCCCCAATCCGGTGTCCACCGCCACACAGGCGCGGGCGCCAGCCAATACACGGGCCACACCGGCCAGGTTCAGCTTGGGCAGCACTTCGGCGTTGTTCAGGCCTTGGGCCAAGCGCTCAGCCCGGGCCTTTTCGGCGGCGTTGCCCCAGGGCAACTTCACGTCCACGCCCAGGCGGCCCATGCGTTCAGCCAACTCGCGCCAATAGGCTTCGGGCCAATGCTTGGTGTCCCAGGTGGTGCCGTGCAGCAGCAGGACGAAGGGCTTTTTCGGCGGCAGGCCGAGGAGTTTTTCGGTGCTGAGGCCGTAGTCACCCAAGCCTTTGGGCAAGTCATAGCCGAGGGCCACGGCGAACAGTTGACGCAAACGCTCCACCGCATGCTGCCCACGGGCCACGGCTAGGCGCCGCGAATAGAAGCGCGCCGCAATCGGCTCACGGGCCGAGTGCTGGTCGAATCCGGCCACCGGAGCACGCACGTAGCGGGTCAGCCAGGCACTTTTGAACAGGCCCTGGGCATCGATCACCAGGTCGTATTTGGTCGACTGGACTTGCTGCTTGAAGCGCCGCCACTCGCCGCTCTTGAAGGTTTGCCAGAGGTTCTTGCGCCAGCGGCGGATCGCCACCGGGATCACCTTGTCGACGGCCGGGTGCCAGGTGGGGATTTCGGCGAAGCCTTCTTCCACCACCCAGTCGAAGCGAATGCCAGGGATCGCCCGCGCCGCATCGGTCAGTGCCGGCAAGGCATGGATCACGTCGCCCAGGGATGAGGTCTTGATTACCAGTACCCGCAACTCAGTGAACCTCGACCACGTCGCCCTGCAACCGCTGCAAGGCATCGGTTACCGGCTGCGGCAGCAATTGGCGCATGCAGTTGTAATGGCCGAAACGGCAGGTGCGATCAAAACACGGGCTGCAATCCAGCCCCAGGCGCACCACTTCGACCTGGTCGGCCAACGGCGGGGTGAAGCCCGGCGAGGTGGAACCGTACACCGCCACCAACGGGCGATTCAGCGCAGCGGCGACGTGCATCAGGCCGGAGTCGTTGGACACCACCGAATCGGCGCAGGACAGCAGGTCGATGGCCTCGGCCAGGGACGTGTCGCCACTGAGGTTCACCGCTTCTTCGCGCAGGCCGGGGATCAGGCGCTGGCGAATGTCCTCACCTACCGGGTGATCCTTCTTCGAACCAAACAACCACACCTGCCAGCCTTCACGGATCTTGGTCTCGGCAACCTTGGCGTAGTGCTCCGACGGCCAACGCTTGGACTCGCCAAACTCGGCGCCGGGGCACAGGGCCAACACCGGGCGATCAAGGACCAGGCCGAACTTGGCGAGTGCCGCATCGCGGGTCACCGGGTCGATCTGCAGGCTGGGGCGCGGGTATGGCTTGGGCAACTCGGCATCCGGCGCATAGGCCAGGGCCATGAAACGCTCGATCATCAGCGGGTAGCGCGCCTTGTCCAGCGTGCGCACGTCGTTGAGCAAGACGTAGCGAAACTCGCCGCGCCAGCCGGTGCGCTTGGGAATGCCGGCAAAATACGGCACCAGCGCCGACTTCAGCGAGTTGGGCAACAGGATCGCCTGGTCGTACTGGCCCGCCAGGGATTTACCGATGCGACGGCGGGTCGCCAGTTCCAGGGCACCGTGGCCGAGCGGAAAGCTCAAGGCCTTGCGCACTTCGGGCATGCGCTCGAGGATCGGTCGGCTCCACTCAGGAGCGAGCACGTCGATCTGGCAGTCTGGGTAGCGCACGCGCAGGCTCTGGAACAGTGTCTGCGCCATCACCATGTCACCGACCCAACTGGGCCCAACGATCAGAATATTCATGTAGTTTCCACAAACGATGCGGGGAGGCTTATGCCTCCCCGCCCTAATAGTGTTTCAACTCAACCCCAGCGCCTGCCAGATTCGCATCACCTGGCGCCGTTCGTCAGCGAACTGATCACCGGGCACCGTACCGGCCTCGTTTTGCAAGGCCTGGCGATGCGCGGCGGAACGGTAGGCCTTATACACCTCGCGCAGCAGATGGGCATCGGCGGCGGGCATCAACCCCACCTGCTCCAGGCCTTCCAGAATGCGGATATTGTCGGTATAGCGCAGCAACGATGGATGTTGCGCAGACCACGCCAAAGCCGCGTATTGCACCATAAATTCAATATCGACGATACCTCCGGCGTCCTGCTTGAGGTCGAACAGCGCCGTGGCGTCGAAGGCATTGGCGCCGGTGCCGGCCGCCGTGGCCTTGGTACCCAGGTTGTCGCGCATCTTGGCGCGCATCTCGCTGACCTCCTGCCGCAACTTCGCCAAGTCGCGCTCACGCCCGAGGACTTTAGCCCTTACCTGCTCGAATGCCTGGCCCACATCCTGGCTGCCCACCAGCACCCGCGCGCGGATCAGGGCCTGATGTTCCCAGGTCCATGCTTCATTTTGTTGATAGCGGTCAAACGCCCCGAGGGAACTGACCAATAACCCGGATGCGCCGGAAGGTCGCAGACGCATGTCCACTTCATACAACTGGCCGGAGTTGGTCTGGGTGGTCAGCAGGTGAATGATCCGCTGGCCCAGGCGCGTGAAGAACTGCGCGCCGTCGATCGGCTTGGCACCGTCGGTCTCGGCCTGCGGATCGCCATCGTGGATAAACACCAGATCCAGATCAGAACCATGCCCCAATTCGATGCCGCCGACTTTCCCATAACCGACAATGATGAACCCAGGATCGCACAGGGTACCGTCCAACCGCTGCGGCGAACCGTGCCGGGCGACCGTCTGGCGCCAGGCCAGGGCCAGCACTTGTTCGAGGATGGCTTCGGCGAGCCAGGTCAGGTAGTCGCTGACTTTCATCAACGGCAGGCTGCCGGCGATTTCCGAAGCGGCCACGCGCAGGCGGTGGGCCAGTTTGAAGTGCCGCAGGGCTTCCATCTGCTGCTCCAGGTCATCCTCGGGGATGCGCGTGAGGCGTTCGCGCAACTCGGCGGCGAGTTCCGGCGCCAGCGGTGGCTTGAACAGGCGGCCTTCGTTGAGCAATTCATCCAGCAGCAGCGGGAAGCGCGTGATCTGCTCGGCGATCCACGGGCTGGCGGCACACAGGGTCAGCAGGCGGCGCAGGGCGTCGGGATTCTCCGTCAGCAGCACCAGATAGGCCGAACGGCGGGCGACAGCTTCCACCAACGGCAGTACGCGCTCCAGCACCAGGTCCGGGTTGGCGTGCTCGACGGCCTGGGCCAGCAGGCGTGGGATAAACGCATCCAGGCGTTCGCGCCCCAAGCGTTGCATGGCGCGCAGTTGCGGGCTGTTGCGCAGACTGGCCAGGGCTTTAAGGGCTTTGGTGGCGTCAGTGAAGCCGCCTTCAGCCAATTGGCGGCAGGCGGCCTCTTCGTCCTGGGACTCTTCCCACAGCGGCAACCATTCCCCACCTACGACCAACTCGCTTTCCGCACCTTCTTCCTCATCGGGATCCGCAATCACCTGGCGGAAGTGCCAGTCCACGCGGCCACGCCAGTACATCAGGCGCTCATGGAACGCCGTCCAGTCGGCAAAGCCGAGCATAAAGGCAATGCGCGCCTGGTCTTCAGGGCTGTCCGGCAGCATTTGGGTCTGGCGGTCGGCAATCGCCTGGATCGCATGTTCGGTGTAACGCAGGAATTCATAGCCATTGCGCAACTCGGCGATCACCGCCGGCGGCAGGTAACCCTGGCCTTCCAGGGTGCCGAGCACCTTGAGCAGCGGCCGTTGCTGCAGGCTAAGGTCGCGGCCGCCGTGGATCAGCTGGAATGCCTGGGCGATAAATTCCACTTCGCGGATGCCGCCCGAGCCCAGCTTGATATTGTCGGCCATGCCTTTGCGCCGGACTTCCTGCTGGATCAGCTGCTTCATGGTGCGCAGCGCTTCGATGGCGGAAAAGTCCAGGTAGCGGCGGTACACGAACGGTCGCAGCATATCGAGCAACTGCGCACCGGCAACCTGGTCACCGGCGACCACGCGCGCCTTGATCATGGCGTAGCGTTCCCAGTCGCGGCCCTGGTCCTGGTAGTACTGTTCCAGCGCATTGAAGCTGAGCACCAGGGCACCGGCCGAACCGTAGGGGCGCAGGCGCATGTCGACACGGAACACAAAGCCGTCGACGGTCATCGGGTCGAGGGCCTTGATCAATTTTTGACCAAGGCGAATAAAGAATTCCTGGTTATCCAGGGAGCGCTTCACGCCCACTGTTTCGCCGCCCTCGGGGTAGGCGAAGATCAGGTCGATATCCGACGACAGGTTCAGCTCTACCGCACCGAGCTTGCCCATGCCGAGGATGACCATGTGCTGCGGCTCGCCGCTGCGCCGCCCGGTCGGCGTGCCGAACTGTACGCAGTGGCGCTGGTACAGCCATTGATAGGCCTGGTCGATACTGGCGTCGGCCATGTCGGAGAGGTCGCGACAGGTGTGCACCAGGTCGGCCTGGCGGGTCAGGTCGCGCCAGATGATGCGCACTTGCTGGCGCGTACGCTGGCGACGCAGTACACGGCCCAGCTCATCTTCTGTTTCGACCTGTTGCACGGCCCCGGCAATCTGCCCGCACAGCTCACCCGGCGCAAAGCCGCGATCCAGCTCGCCCCAGGCAGCCAACTCGAGCAACATCAAAGGGTCACGAACACTCTGTTCAATGACGAAATCACTGGCGGCGCACACCCGGGCGAAGTCGTCCCACCGTTGCGGCGTCCACGCAGAAAGGCCATGATCGGCGTCCAGCGCGGCCACGGCGTCACGAAATGACTGCTCGGCCCGCTGGGCTTTTGGCAACAGAATGGCCGGCAGTTCGGCCAGCGTTGGAAGGCTCATGGTCTATCCTTGGTCGGCGCGTAATTGGCTTGCTGCTGTGAAGGCGAGTACCGCGCTCGATGAAGGACTGTCGAACAAAGGTGATAAATAGCTGAAAATATGTAATTTTTGGCAGGTAACATTAAACTTCTACCTTTTCTTGTTCGCAAAAGATCAACAATAACGATTATGCTCACCAGCTAGACCGAGCAATCCGCTCAGTCTTGTGTAGTTTTACTACTCGTATATACATTCGAAAGGCTGAAATGGCCGACGATTTGTAGTAAAACTACAGGACGCCGAAGCAACCTTCGGCCATCCAAGAATTTATGTCGTCTGCCCACAAGGCCAGTCGCAAACTTCAGGCAACCGATTCTGGTAGCCTTTCCGCCCTGGAGCAAGCCATGCAAGACCTCGATCCCGTCGAAACCCAGGAATGGCTGGACGCCCTGGAATCGGTTCTCGACAAAGAAGGCGAAGACCGTGCTCACTACCTGATGACCCGTATGGGCGAACTCGCGACCCGCAGCGGCTCGCAACTGCCCTACGCCATCACCACGCCATACCGCAACACCATCCCCGTTACCCACGAAGCACGCATGCCTGGCGACCTGTTCATGGAACGCCGCATTCGCTCGCTGGTACGTTGGAACGCCATGGCGATGGTAATGCGCACGAACTTGAAAGATTCTGACCTGGGCGGTCACATCTCCAGCTTCGCTTCCAGTGCAACCCTGTATGACATCGGCTTCAACTACTTCTTCCAGGCCCCGACCGAAGAACACGGCGGCGACCTGATCTACTTCCAGGGCCACACCTCGCCAGGCGTCTACGCCCGTGCGTTCATGGAAGGTCGCATCAGCGAAGAGCAAATGAACAACTTCCGCCAGGAAGTCGACGGTCAGGGCCTGTCGTCCTACCCGCACCCTTGGCTGATGCCTGATTTCTGGCAGTTCCCGACTGTATCCATGGGCCTGGGCCCGATTCAGGCGATCTACCAGGCACGTTTCATGAAGTACCTGGAAGCCCGTGGCTTCATCCCGGAAGGCAAGCAGAAAGTCTGGTGCTTCCTGGGCGACGGCGAGTGCGACGAGCCGGAATCCCTGGGTGCCATCTCCCTGGCCGGCCGCGAGAAGCTGGACAACCTGATCTTCGTCATCAACTGCAACCTGCAGCGCCTCGACGGCCCGGTTCGCGGCAACGGCAAGATCATCCAGGAACTCGAAGGCGTGTTCCGCGGTGCCCAGTGGAACGTGACCAAGGTCATCTGGGGCCGTTTCTGGGACCCACTGCTGGCCAAGGACGTCGACGGCATCCTGCAACGTCGCATGGACGAAGTCATCGACGGCGAGTACCAGAACTACAAGGCCAAAGACGGCGCGTTCGTGCGTGAACACTTCTTCAACACGCCTGAACTCAAGGCCATGGTTGCCGACCTGTCCGACGACGAGATCTGGAAGCTCAACCGTGGCGGCCACGACCCGTACAAGGTCTATGCGGCGTACCACGAAGCGGTCAACCACAAAGAACAACCGACTGTCATCCTGGCCAAGACCATCAAGGGTTATGGCACCGGTGCCGGCGAAGCGAAGAACACCGCGCACAACACCAAGAAAGTCGATGTCGACAGCCTGAAGCTGTTCCGCGACCGCTTCGATATCCCGGTCAAGGACGAAGAGCTGGAGAACCTGCCGTTCTTCAAGCCGGAGCCGAACAGCGCCGAAGCCCGCTACCTGAGCGAACGTCGTACCGCACTGGGCGGTTTCGTGCCACAGCGCCGCGCCAAGAGCTTCAACGTCCCGACGCCACCGCTGGATACCCTCAAGGCGATCCTGGACGGCTCGGGCGACCGTGAAATCTCCACCACCATGGCCTTCGTGCGGATCCTCGCGCAGCTGGTCAAGGACAAGGAAATCGGTTCGCGTATCGTGCCGATCATCCCGGACGAAGCCCGTACCTTCGGTATGGAAGGCATGTTCCGTCAGTTGGGCATCTACTCCTCCGTCGGCCAGCTCTACGAGCCAGTCGATAAAGACCAGGTGATGTTCTACAAGGAAGACAAGAAGGGCCAGATCCTCGAAGAAGGCATCAACGAAGCGGGCGCCATGAGCTCCTTCATCGCTGCCGGTACTTCGTACTCCAGCCACAACCAGCCGATGCTGCCGTTCTACATCTTCTACTCGATGTTTGGTTTCCAGCGTATCGGCGACCTGGCTTGGGCAGCAGGCGACAGCCGTACCCGTGGTTTCCTGATCGGCGGTACCGCCGGCCGTACCACACTGAACGGCGAAGGCCTGCAACACGAAGACGGTCACAGCCACATCCTGGCTGCCACCATCCCGAACTGCCGCACCTTTGATCCAACCTACGGCTATGAGCTGGCGGTGATCATCCAGGACGGCATGAAGAAGATGACCGAAGAGCAGCAGGACGTTTTCTACTACATCACCGTGATGAACGAGTCCTACCAGCAGCCCGCCATGCCGGCCGGTGTTGAGGAAGGCATCATCAAGGGCATGTACCTGCTCGAAGAAGACACCAAGGAAGCGGCGCACCACGTGCAGCTGATGGGCTCCGGCACCATCCTGCGCGAAGTCCGTGAAGCGGCGAAGATCCTGCGTGACGAGTTCAACGTCGGCGCCGATGTGTGGAGCGTTACCAGCTTCAACGAACTGCGTCGCGATGGCCTGGCCGTAGAGCGCAACAACCGCCTGCACCCGGGTCAGAAGCCTGCGCAGAGCTATGTCGAAGAGTGCCTGGCCGGCCGTAAAGGTCCGGTCATTGCCTCTACCGACTACATGAAACTGTTTGCTGAACAAATTCGCCAGTGGGTCCCGTCCAAGGAATTCAAAGTCCTGGGCACCGACGGTTTCGGCCGCAGTGACAGCCGCAAGAAGCTGCGTCACTTCTTCGAAGTCGACCGTCACTTCGTGGTGTTGGCAGCCCTGGAAGCCTTGGCTGACCGTGGTGAGATCGAACCCAAGGTGGTAGCTGACGCTATCGTCAAGTTCGGGATCAACCCGGAAAAACGCAACCCACTGGACTGCTGAGGAGATTTTTTGTGAGCGAACTCATTCGCGTACCTGACATCGGCAGCGGTGAAGGTGAAGTAATCGAGCTGTTTGTGAAGGTCGGCGACACCGTCGAAGCCGACCAGAGCATTCTGACCCTGGAATCGGACAAGGCGAGCATGGAAATCCCTGCTCCCAAGGCCGGCGTGGTCAAGAGCCTGAAAGTGAAGCTGGGCGACCGCCTGAAAGAAGGCGACGAACTGCTGGAACTGGAAATCGAAGGTGCCGCTGATGCGGCCCCTGCGGCGGCTCCTGCTGCCGCTGCTGCACCGGCGCCTGCCGCGGAAAAACCTGCCGCTGCTGCCGAGGCTCCTGCAGCCCCGGCTGCTGCTCCAGCCGCAGCGACTGTCCAGGACATTCATGTTCCGGACATCGGTTCGTCGGGCAAGGCCAAGATCATCGAGCTGCTGGTCAAGGTCGGCGACACTGTCGAAGCCGACCAGTCGCTGATCACCCTGGAGTCCGACAAGGCCTCCATGGAAATCCCATCGCCGGCTGCCGGCGTTGTGGAAAGCATCGCGGTCAAGCTGGAAGACGAAGTCGGCACTGGCGACTTCATCCTCAAGCTGAAAGTACAAGGCGCTGCGCCTGCCGCTGCTCCAGCACCGGCTGCTGCTCCGGCCGCCAAGGCTGAAGCGGCTCCGGCTCCGGCTGCTGCCCCTGCGCCCGCTGCAAAAGCCGAGGCCGCACCGGCCCCTGCTGCTGCCGCACCTGCGCCAAGCGGTGCCAAGGTTCATGCCGGCCCTGCCGTGCGTCAACTGGCCCGTGAGTTCGGCGTTGAGCTCAATGCTGTGTCAGCCACCGGCCCTCACGGTCGCGTGCTGAAGGAAGACGTGCAGGTCTACGTCAAGACCATGATGCAGAAAGCCAAGGAAGCGCCGGCTGCCGGTGGCGCTA
Source organism: Pseudomonas sp. BIGb0381 (assembly GCF_024809815.1). NCBI lineage: Bacteria > Pseudomonadati > Pseudomonadota > Gammaproteobacteria > Pseudomonadales > Pseudomonadaceae > Pseudomonas > Pseudomonas sp. BIGb0381. Next base: position 15,788 of record NZ_JANUEN010000011.1, on the reverse strand, counting down.
CCGGTGGTTCGGGCATTCCGCCGATCCGTACCGTGGACTTCAGCCGCTTCGGCGAAATCGAAGAAGTGCCGATGACCCGCCTGATGCAAATCGGCGCGGCCGGCCTGCACGCGAGCTGGCTGAACATCCCGCACGTGACCCAGTTCGACCAGGCCGACATCACCGACCTGGAAGCTTTCCGCGTTGCGCAGAAAGCCGTGGCCGAAAAGGCCGGCGTGAAACTGACTGTGCTGCCACTGCTGCTCAAGGCGTGCGCGCACCTGCTCAAGGAACTGCCGGACTTCAACGCCTCGCTGGCACCAAGCGGCAAGGCGATCATCCGCAAGAAGTACGTGCACATCGGTTTTGCGGTCGACACCCCGGATGGCCTGCTGGTGCCGGTCATCAAGAACGTTGACCAGAAGAGCCTGCTGCAACTCGCTGCCGAAGCCGCTGCACTGGCTGCCAAGGCCCGCGACAAGAAGCTCACCCCGGACGACATGCAGGGCGCATGCTTCACCATCTCCAGCCTCGGCCACATTGGCGGCACTGGCTTCACGCCAATCGTCAACGCGCCGGAAGTGGCGATCCTGGGTGTGTCCAAGGCCACCATCCAGCCAGTCTGGGACGGTAAAGCGTTCCAGCCGAAGCTGATGCTGCCACTGTCGTTGTCCTACGATCACCGTGTGATCAACGGCGCGGCCGCTGCACGCTTTACCCAGCGCCTGAGCCAGTTGCTGAACGACATCCGCACCATCCTGCTGTAAGCCACAGCGGCCTCCCTTTCATCGGGGAGGCCTGGTTGCACCGATTTCCGAGCGCCACGCTCGTACCTCAACCCCGTCAATTTGGCGGGGCTTTTTTTGCTTTTCTTTACAGACAGAACAGGGTTGTACACCTTCTGTCATCCTGACTGAAGAATTCCCCCGCCCGGCCGATAACCCCCTTATAGCACTTAGCCTTCATCCTCTCTTGTCAGCCCGCGCCGCATGATGCAACCTTGCCGCAGGCAACAGTAAAGAGGGCGTGAGCCCGGCGCCGTACGCGTTATTTGAAGTGAGTTCCCCCCCATGAAAAGCCAACCCGATGTCGCCCGTATGGCGGCCGAGGTAGTGACGCAGTTACCGGTGCCTTCGCGCCTCGGTATGCTGCGTTTCGAGCGGCTTAATGAGGCAAGCTGGGCCCTTCTGTACCTCGACCCTAACTGCGAGCGCCAATTCGGCCTGTCGGCGGTCGAGCTGTGTGCACTGCTCGGCACCCCCTTCGCCAGCCTGATGGAGCCTCAGGCACGCTATCAACTGCACGACACCATCCAACAGCAACTGAGCGAGAGCCCTCACTACCTGGTGCGCTATACCCTGCACACCAACGATGGCCCCCTGAGCCTGCTGGAAATGGGCGAAGCCTACAAACAGCACAATCGCCACCTGCTGCGCGGCTACCTTATGGTTGTAGACGGGCTGTTCAGTGAAATCCCCCCACCCGCCCCCACAGCGGACCTGGAGAGCCAGAACAGCCGCCTGCAGATCGCCCTGGAGCTCAATCAGCGCGCCCAGCAGGAACAACTGCAGCACCTGGAGCGGGTGCGTGCCCAGCAGGAGCTGATCCTGTTGCTGGCCCGCCAGCGCTACACCGTCAACAATTCGCTGCAGGAAGCCGCAGAGCTGATCACCCGCAGCGCCTGTGACATCTACCAGATCGACTGCGCCAGCATCTGGAACCTCGAAGGCCAGCGCCTGGTGCCGATCTCGGCCTACCACCGCGACGACCAACGGCACCACCTGCCTGAGCCGATCGACGCAAGCTGCTTCCCGGACTATCTGGAAGCCCTGCACACCAGCCGCGCCATCGACGCCACCAACGCGATGCGCGACCCCCGCACCCGTGAAATGGTCGAAAACCTGCGCGCCAGGGACGTCCACGCGATGCTCGATGCGAGTATCCGTGTCGATGGCCAGGTGGTCGGCGTGCTGTGCCTGGAACAGGGCGGCAGCCCGCGTGCCTGGCAGGCCGATGAAATTGCCTTTGCCGGCGAGCTGGCCGACCAATTCGCGCAAGTGATCAACAACCACAACCGCCGTACCGCCACCAGCGCCCTGCACCTGTTCCAGCGCGCGGTGGAGCAAAGCGCCAATGCCTTTCTGCTGGTCAACTGCGACGGCGTGGTGGAGTACGTCAACCCAAGCTTTACCGCGATCACCCAATACAGCGCCGAAGAAGTCCACGGCCACCGCCTGGCACATTTGCCAGCACTGGAAAACCTCAGCGAATTGCTGTTCGACGCACCATCGAGCCTGGCCCAGAGCAACAGCTGGCAGGGCGAGTTCAAGAGCCGACGCAAAAACCTCGAACCCTACTGGGGCCAACTGTCGATCTCCAAGGTCTACGGCGATAACCGTGAACTGACCCACTACATCGGCATCTACGAAGACATCACCCAGACCAAACTGGCCCAGCAGCGCATCGAGCGCCTGGCCTATACCGACAACCTGACCAACCTGGGCAACCGTCCGGCGTTTATCCGTAACCTCGACGAGCGCTTTGCCCGCGACAGCGACAGCCCGATCAGCCTGTTGCTGGTGGACATCGACAACTTCAAGCGCATCAACGACAGCCTTGGCCACCAGACCGGCGACAAGCTGCTGATCAGCCTGGCCCGTCGCCTGCGCAACAGCCTGAGTACCGGCGGCAGCCTGGCGCGCTTTGCAAGTAACGAATTCGCGGTGCTGCTGGACGACACTGACCTGGAAAGCGGCCAGCAGGTCGCCAGCCAGCTGCTGGCGACGCTCGACAAACCGATGTTCGTCGACAACCAATTGATCAGCGTCACCGGCTCCGTAGGCCTGGCCTGTGCACCGCTGCACGGCCGCGACCCGCAGACCCTGATGCGCAACGCCGGCCTGGCCCTGCACAAAGCCAAGGCCAACGGCAAACACCAGGTACAGGTGTTCACCGAAGCCTTGAACGCCGAGGCCAGCTACAAGCTGTTCGTAGAGAACAACCTGCGTCGTGCCCTGACCCAGAACGAACTGGACGTGTTCTACCAGCCCAAGCTGTGCCTGCGCAGCGGCCGTTTACTGGGCATGGAAGCGCTGCTGCGCTGGAACCATCCGGAAAAAGGCATGATCCGCCCCGATCAGTTCATCAGCGTCGCCGAAGAAACCGGCTTGATCATCCCGATCGGCAAATGGATCGCGCGCCAGGCCTGCCGCATGAGCAGGCAACTGAGCGCCGCTGGCATGGGCAATTTGCAGGTAGCAATCAACCTGTCGCCCAAACAGTTTTCCGACCCGGACCTGGTCGCCTCGATTGCCACGATCCTCAAGGAAGAACAGCTGCCGGCCAACCTGCTGGAGCTGGAGCTGACCGAAGGCCTGCTGCTGGAAGCGACCGAAGACACGCGCCTGCAACTGGACCAGCTGAAGAGCTTCGGCCTGACCCTGGCCATGGACGACTTCGGCACCGGTTACTCGTCGCTGAGTTATCTGAAAAAATTCCCCATCGACATCATCAAGATCGACCGCAGCTTTATCCACGAAATCCCGGACAACCAGGACGACATGGAAATCACCTCAGCCGTGATCGCCATGGCCCACAACCTCAAGCTCAAGGTGGTGGCCGAAGGCATCGAGACCGCCGAACAACTGGCGTTCCTGCGTCGGCACCGTTGCGACGTTGGCCAGGGCTACCTGTTCGACCGGCCGATCCCCGGTGCAGAGCTGCTCGAGAAGCTTAGACGCTACCCGCGCGGGCCAATCGCCTGACAGCGCTGTAACACTCGGGCACACTGGCTGTCTGAAATTTACCGCTAACTCAACCTGACGAGAGGACTGCTCATGGTCTTGCGCTCGGAAATTCTGGTGAACAAAAACGTGCTGCCTACTCAAGAACAAGCGTTGCCTGGTCGTGAAACCCCAATGAACCTGCCGGAGACGCACTTCGTCAACGGCAACCCGCTGCTGGGCCCGTTCGTCGACGACGTCGGCTTCGCGATCTTCGGCCTGGGTTGTTTCTGGGGCGCCGAACGCAAGTTCTGGCAGCGCGATGGCGTGGTCAGCACCGTGGTCGGCTACGCCGGCGGTTTCACGCCGAACCCGACTTATGAAGAAGTCTGCTCGGGCCTGACCGGCCACAGCGAAGTGGTGCTGGTGGTCTATGACCAGGCCAAGGTGAAATACGAAGACCTGCTGAAGATGTTCTGGGAGCTGCACAACCCGACCCAAGGCATGCGTCAGGGTAACGACATCGGCACCCAGTACCGCTCGGTGATCTATGCGACCACGCCTGAGCAATTGTCGGCGGCGCAGGCCAGTGCCGATGCCTATCAAGCCGAATTGTCCAAAGCCGGCCTGGGCACCATCACCACCGAAATCGAAGAAGCGCCAACGGTGTACTTCGCCGAGGCTTATCACCAGCAGTACCTGGCGAAGAACCCGCAGGGCTACTGTGGGATCGGCGGTACCGGTGTGACCTGCCCGATCTAAAACCGACGCAAATCAAAATGTGGGAGGGGCGCACCGCCCCTCCCACATTGGGTTGGCGCCAGACTTGGTTACTCGGCAATAAGCCAATCCATCTGCCACCCACCCTGGGTCTGGCCAAGCTTCCTGGACAGCCACGGCAACAACTCACGCAATTCCTCTTCCAGGCCCCACGGCGGGTTGGCAATCGCCAGGCCCGAGCCGGTCAGGGTGTTGGGCGTGTCCAGCGGATGCACCAGCAATTCCACGCGCAGCAACTTCGGCGCGCCAGTGCCGGCCAGGTCCTGGTAGAAGCGACGCAGCATGCGCTGGTCCTTCACCGGGTACCAGATCGCTGCGACGGTCTGGCGCATACGACTGACAGCTTCCTTCAGGGACGCGGCGCAGCGCTGCATTTCGTCGAGCTTTTCAAACGGTGGGTCGATCAGCATCAACGCACGTTTTTCCGGCACCGGTAACAGCGCGCGCGGCACATGCCAGCCTTCGCCCAAGTGCACCTTGACCCGACGATCACCCTTCATGTTGTCCTTGAGCAGCACGCCGTCTTCCGGGTGTTTTTCATTGAGCAATACGCGGTCCTGGGGACGCGTGAGGCGGCGCGCAAGCTCCGGCGAGCCTGGGTAGTAGCGCAACTGGCCATCGGGGTTCATCTCATGCAGCACGCGCATGTAGTCGTCAGTCAGCGGCGGCAGATCGTCGGCGCCCCACAAGCGCGCGATACCTTCCAGGTACTCACCCGTGCGGTTGGCCTGGTCACCTTGCAGGTCGTACAGACCAATCCCGGCGTGGGTGTCGAGGTAGGCGAACGGCTGCTCCTTGCGCGACATCAGGGCGATGAGGCGGGTCAAGGTCAGGTGTTTGAAGACATCGGCGTGGTTGCCGGCGTGAAAGGCGTGACGATAATTCATGGTTGCTCCTGCGCAGGGGGCGAAGTTTACCTTCTACGGGCGCAAAGGTGCAGGGCCGCATGCCGGGCGGTGCTTATGTCGCAAACGCAGGCGGCCAGTTGAAAAAAATCTAAATGCCGCCGCCAGGGTGGATTTATTGTGGCCTTCCACCACTCCAGGGAGGTCAATAACAATCATGAAAGACGCCACCATCGCGCGGCACCACGGCTTCAAGTCGGACCCGACTACCAAGGCCGTCGCCGTACCGATCTACCAGAACGTCGCCTTCGAATTCGATAACGCCCAACACGGCGCCGACCTGTTCAACCTGGACGTGCCCGGCAATATCTACACGCGCATCATGAACCCCACCAACGATGTGCTGGAGCAGCGCATCGCCGCCCTTGAAGGCGGTATCGCGGCCCTGGCCGTCTCGGCCGGCAGCGCGGCGATCCACTATGCCATCCAGACGTTGACCCGGGCGGGCGACAATATCGTCACCACACCGCAACTCTACGGCGGCACCTACACGCTGTTCGCCCACCTGCTGCCGAGCTTTGGCGTGGATGTGCGTTTCGCCCGCGATGACTCCGCCGCAGCCATCGCCGAACTGATCGACGACGACACCAAGCTGGTGTACTGCGAAAGCATCGGCAACCCGGCGGGCAATATCATCGACATCGAGACCCTGGCCGACGTTGCCCATGCCCGTGGCGTGCCGCTGGTGGTGGACAACACCGTGGCCACGCCGATCCTGTGCAAACCGATCCACTTCGGCGCCGACATCGTGGTGCACTCGGTGACCAAATACGTCGGCGGCCATGGCAATTCCCTGGGCGGTGTAATTGTCGACAGCGGGACGTTCCCGTGGACGAAATACGCGGATAAATTCCCCGGCCTCAACCAGCCCGAGCCGGCCTATCACGGCGTGGTCTATACCGAAAAATTCGGCCCCGCCGCCTTCATCGCCCGTGCCCGTACCGTGCCACTGCGCAACACCGGCGCCGCATTGGCACCGATGAATGCCTTCCTGTTGCTGCAAGGCCTGGAAACCCTGGCCTTGCGCATGGAGCGCCACACCGAAAACGCCCTGAAAATCGCACAGTTCCTGCAAGGCCATGCCGAGGTGGAGTGGGTCAGCTACGCCGGCCTGCCGGACCACCCGCACCACGCATTGGCGCAGAAATACATGCAGGGCAAACCGTCGGCGATCCTGTCCTTCGGCTTGAAGGGCGGCTTTGATGCCGGTGTGCGCTTCTACGACGCGCTGCAAATCTTCAAGCGCCTGGTCAACATCGGCGACGCCAAGTCCCTGGCCTGCCACCCGGCCTCCACCACTCACCGGCAGATGAACGAGCAGGAACAGGCCAAGGCAGGTGTAAAGCCGGAGATGATTCGCCTGTCGGTGGGTATCGAAGCGATTGAAGACCTGATCGACGACCTGCAACAGGCGCTGGCCTCAACTCAACTCTGAGTCCAGGTAGCCAGCCAGCGCTTCAGGGCTGATATCCGCGCCGCGTACGAAGTAGGCGACCTTGTGCTGCAAGGTCGCCGGCGTAAAGGCGGCATACAGGTCGGGGCGCTGCTCTTCAAGCCACTGCAGCAGGTTGTCGATCAGGGTCTGTGGTGATTGCGCGGCCAAGTGCTCCAATAGCGATTCGGGCACTCGCCACCAAGGACTGGCTTTGGCCGCCGTGACTGGCGGCGTCGCAACGCTCAGCGGCTGGCCGTTGATCAGATACCGTTGGAACACCGGCAACACCGCGCCGATTTCATCACCCAGCTTCTGCACAATCGGCAGAAACTGAGCGCCATCCCAGAAGCGCAGGAACACGCTCCGCTCATCGGGAAGCAGTATTTTGGTCAGGCTTTGCAGGTGAGCAACTACGACTTCCAACGGGCTGGACGATACCGCCAGCCAACCCCAATCCGAGGCGTCAGTGGTTGCGATCCAATCGAGGAAGGCACTGTCGGGTTCGACAACCCCTGCGTAGGGCATCACCTCATCCCACCCGGCATAGGCCGTGCCTGCCCAGAGCGCTTGAGGCGACATCCCGATGGCCGAGACTTGCCACGCAGCCAGCGGCTTCGCGTCACTGGCACGGCCAAGGACCACGTAAAGCCGCTCATTGGGGAGTAGAGGGCATTGTGCTAGCCAGTCATTGGGGGTCAAGGGCTGGGACATCAGGGTAAATTCCTTTTAAGGTTGAATGGAACGGGAGACCGCACTGCCCATCACTGCAGCGTTGGCACTCTTCACAAAATGGCGCGTTCCGTTTCAGGCTGGCGACCTGTATCCGGCTCAGCGGTGCGGGCATAACCGCCAGCAACGCCGCTTTCACCCCCGGCATCAAGGGTGACGCCGCCGGAGCAGGCGCGCCTCCCAGTTGAATGGGCGTGCTGCTGAAAATCCCCTCTGCCGACAGCGTGATCGACTGCCCACCGGCCTGGATTGTCACGGTCGCACCCGCGTCTATAACGACGCTCTGCCCGGCGCCAATCTGGATGGTCCGCCCCGCGCGCATCTGCTGCGATCCGCCAACCACCAGATGGTCGTCCTGCTTGAGTTCCGTCAAACGGTTGCCATGGGTGATGCGCTGCTCTTCGCCTTGCAATTCATGGTGCGACTCACCGCCCACCCTGATGCGGCGCTGATTGTCGATCTGCACCTGCTGGTCATGCAGCACATGCTGGGTCCAATCCCGCTGGGCGCGCAGGTAGATCTCCTCGGCGCCCTTGCGGTCTTCGATGCGCAGTTCGTTGTAGCCACCACCACCGGGGCTGCTCTGGCTACGGAAGATGCTGCGGGTCTTGTCTGCCGGCAGATCGAGGGGAACCCGCGTCGCCGCGTTCGGCAGGCAGCCCATCACCAGCGGCATGTCCATATCCCCGTTGACGAATCCCACCAGTACTTCCATACCCACTCGCGGGATAAGCACCGAGCCATAGCGGTCATGGGCCCAACCGCTGGCCACCCGCAGCCAGCAGCTGGAATGATCGTCATGCTCCCCAGCGCTATCCCAGGCCAACCGCACCTTGACCCGACCGTATTCGTCGCAGTGGATTTCACTGTCGACGGGGCCGGTAACCACCGCGTTTTGATAACCCGACAACGCCGGCCGCGACTGCTCAGGCAAGGGCGGGCGGAAGATCACGTCCCACGGAGTCACCACACATTCATTGCGATACCCCTGAAGAAAATCTCCACCGCCAACCTCGGTGACAGCCTCCTCCAAAACCTGAGGCTGCCTGCCTTCGTGGGTAACTTGCGTCACCAGCCACAAGTCATTCCATTCGTCCCGCGGATGCCCGGTCAATTTGAGGAACCGACCGCTGGTCACTGCGGGGTCATCACCGTTACCACGGGCTATTCGATAGTCGCTACGGTGCCGTTCCAAGCCACGTTGCGCGAGGTATTTGCCGTAGGGTCGATCGGAAAAATGACCGGGGTAGGCCTGCTCCTCAAACCGTGGAAGCTGTTCACCGACCACGCCACTCTCCAGCACCAGGCTCGGCTTGAGAAAGTCGTAGTCACGCAAAGTGACCGCTGTGGTGCGGGTTTCCAACCGCAGCGCAAAGCGCTTGATGGCCGGCGTATCCGCCACCATCCCGGAGCCCGGCTTATAGGGCGTAGGTTGATCGGGCCGGGCGAAAACTGTCTGGTCATCGCCAAACACCAGTAGGTGCCCTCCGGGCAAATGCTGGAAGTGATAGTGAATCCCCTGTTCGGCACACAGCCGCTGAATAAAGGCCAGGTCGCTCTCGCCAAACTGCACGCAATACTCGCGCTCAGGATAGGCACCACTGAGGTGAAATTCGAATTGGTCGGCATGGAGCCGCTGCTCCGCCAGCACCTGCCCAATGATCTGCGGCACCGTCTTGTGCTGGAAGATCCGCTGGTGACTGCTGTGCGCGAGATAGGCCAACTGCGGCACAAGGCTGATCTGGTAACGCGTCAGCCGTCGCCCGGAGTCGCCCTGCGCCACCCGATAAACCAAGCCGTGGACGCCATGGCCGTGAGCATCAAAGCCCAGATACACCGGGCGATGCAGCAGGTTTTCCAAGTCCAGGTCGGGCTGTTCGCTGACCAGTTCAAGATCGAAACGATACGGTTGGCTGATGGCTTCGCGGCCCTGGAACTCAAACACCTTGAGTTCACTTGGCACACCGTCAAGGGTCAGGGTAAAGGCACTTTGATTGGCAGGAGCGAACATCCGGTGTTTCTCTGCGAGGGGGTGGGCGGGAGATTCTGCACCACCGTTCCACGCTGATGAGCGCGCCCCAAACAAATCAGTAAAACCCTACGCGCGAGCGTAGGAGTCCTACTCAATCAAGCTCAAATCGCACGCAAAAAAAAGGCCCGCCATCCGTAGGACGCGGGCCTTCTTTTAATTCATTGAGCGCTCAGCGCCCGGCGAATCACTTATTGAGGTTGTAGTCTTTTTCCGCCGCATCAAAGCGCTCGACCATACCGGCTGTCGGCGCGCCCAGCTTGCTCACGACGTAGATCGCCAGGCTGGCGAAGATGAAGCCTGGGATGATTTCGTACAGGCCCAGCAGTTCGAAGTGCTTCCACACGATCACGGTGATCGCGCCGACCAGGATGCCGGCCAGTGCGCCGTTGCGGGTCATGTTTTTCCAGATCACCGAGATCAGCACCACAGGGCCGAACGCAGCGCCGAAACCGGCCCAGGCGTAGCTCACCAGGCCCAGCACACGGTTGTTCGGGTTGGCAGCCATGGCGATGGCGATCAAGGCCACCAGCAGTACCATCAAGCGGCCGACCCACACCAGTTCAACCTGGGAAGCGCTTTTGCGCAGGAAGGTCTTGTAGAAGTCTTCGGTCAGGGCGCTGGAACATACCAGCAACTGGCAGCTCAGGGTGCTCATGACGGCCGCGAGGATGGCCGACAGCAGGACACCAGCAACCCATGGGTTGAACAGGATCTTGGCCAGCTCGATGAACACACGCTCAGGGTTTTCAGTCACCGGGCCTGCCACTTCCGGGTGCGCCGAGAAGTAAGCAATACCGAAGAAGCCCACCGCCACGGTGCCGCCCAGGCACAGGATCATCCAGGTCATGGAGATGCGACGCGCGTTGGCGATCGACTTCACCGAATCCGCCGCCATGAAGCGCGCGAGGATGTGCGGTTGGCCGAAGTAACCCAGGCCCCAGCCCATCAGCGAGATGATGCCGATGAAGGTGGTGTTTTTCAGCATGTTGAAGTTGTCGGGGTTCTTGGCTTCGATGGCCAGGAAGGTGGTGTCGACGCCACCGGTGGCCAGCAGCACAATGATCGGCGTGAGGATCAACGCGAAGATCATCAGCGTGGCTTGTACGGTGTCGGTCCAGCTGACTGCCAGGAAACCACCCACAAAGGTGTAGGCAATCGTCGCCGCAGCGCCGGCCCACAGCGCGGTCTCGTAGGACATGCCGAAGGTGCTTTCGAACAGGCGGGCACCGGCCACGATGCCGGAAGCGCAGTAGATGGTGAAGAACACCAGGATCACTACGGCAGAGATGATCCGCAGCAGGCCGCTTTTATCTTCGAAACGGCTGGAAAAGTAATCCGGCAGCGTCAGGGCGTCGCCGTTGTGCTCGGTCTGTACCCGCAGGCGACCGGCCACGAACAGCCAGTTGAGGTAGGCACCGACGATCAGGCCGATGGCGATCCAGCTTTCCGACAGGCCGGACATGTAGATCGCGCCCGGCAGGCCCATCAACAACCAGCCGCTCATATCGGAAGCACCGGCTGACAAGGCAGTCACCACGCTACCAAGGCTGCGACCGCCCAGGATGTAATCGGAAAGGTTGTTGGTGGAGCGATAGGCCAAGAAGCCGATCAGCACCATTGCTGCGATGTAGATCACGAACGTGATCAGGGTTGGATTACTAACGCTCATATGAGTGACGCCCTGGCTTTGTTTTTATGTAGCGGCGGTCTGTCAGAAGGCCACCTACTGGAAGTAGGTAAACGTAACTGAGTGCCGCGCATTTATGACTGACGTTTCCCCAGGAAAGCCGCCAGCCGATGAACCAGACCACACAGTCGGTTGCACCTTGGGCGCGAATGCTATTCAACAAAGCAAATAAGGTGCAACCAGTTTCTTGGGAATAAGTTGCACCCAAGTGTAAAACACGTAAAACGCCGCTTTTTTGCTCCTTTTCGGAGCAAGAACAGCCGATCTCAGAAGCAAACGCACCAAGGCAAAGCGGATTCCGTCGAAGGCCGGTTTTTTTCCGATCAACTGTCGAAAAAATCATGAACAAAATGGGTTGCACCCGGTTGCACCTCTTCCTGCGCAAAGCTAATCTTGCCGCCAGCTGATGCCACTCGGTAGTGGCACCCATGAGGATAAGAAAATGGCTACGACCACCCTTGGGGTCAAACTCGACGACCCGACCCGCGAACGCCTGAAGGCGGCCGCGACCTCCATTGATCGCACGCCGCACTGGCTGATCAAGCAGGCGATTTTCAATTACCTGGAGAAACTGGAGGGTGGCGCAACCCTGACCGAGCTCAATGGCTTGAGCAACAAGGATGCTGAGGACGCCGGCGAAGTCCAGGCCGACCACGCCCACCAGTGCTTCCTTGAGTTCGCCGAGAGCATACTGCCGCAATCCGTCCTGCGCGCTTCGATCACCGCCGCTTACCGTCGCCCTGAGCCGGAAGTGGTGCCAATGCTGATCGAGCAGGCCCGCCTGCCGGTGCAAATGGCCGAAGCCACCAACAAGCTCGCCGCTTCGATTGCCGAAAAACTGCGCAATCAGAAGAGTGCCGGCGGCCGTGCCGGTATTGTTCAGGGCCTGCTGCAAGAATTCTCGCTGTCGTCCCAGGAAGGCGTGGCCCTGATGTGCCTGGCCGAAGCGCTGCTACGGATCCCGGACAAAGGCACCCGCGACGCCCTGATCCGCGACAAGATCAGCACCGGCAACTGGCATCCGCACTTGGGCAACAGCCCGTCGCTGTTCGTCAACGCCGCCACCTGGGGCCTGCTGCTGACCGGTAAACTGGTCGCCACCCATAACGAAGCCGGCCTCACCTCGTCCCTGAGCCGCATCATCGGCAAAAGCGGCGAGCCGATGATCCGCAAGGGCGTCGACATGGCCATGCGCCTGATGGGCGAGCAGTTCGTGACCGGCGAAACCATCGCTGAAGCCCTGGCCAACGCCAGCAAATTCGAAGCCAAGGGTTTCCGCTACTCCTACGACATGCTCGGTGAAGCCGCACTCACCGAACACGACGCGCAGAAATACCTGGCCTCGTACGAACAAGCCATTCACTCCATCGGCAAAGCCTCCCACGGCCGTGGGATTTATGAAGGCCCGGGCATCTCCATCAAACTGTCGGCACTGCACCCGCGTTACAGCCGTGCGCAGTACGAACGGGTGATGGATGAGCTGTACCCGCGCCTGCTGTCCCTGACCCTACTGGCCAAGCAATACGACATCGGCCTGAACATCGACGCCGAGGAAGCCGACCGCCTGGAGCTGTCGCTGGATCTGCTCGAGCGCCTGTGCTTCGAGCCACAACTGACCGGCTGGAACGGTATTGGCTTCGTGATCCAGGCCTACCAGAAGCGTTGCCCGTATGTGATCGACTACGTAATCGACCTGGCGCGCCGCAGCCGCCATCGCCTGATGATCCGCCTGGTAAAAGGCGCGTACTGGGACAGCGAGATCAAGCGCGCCCAGGTCGAAGGCCTGGAAGGCTACCCGGTATACACCCGCAAGGTGTACACCGACGTTTCCTACATTGCCTGTGCACGCAAACTGCTGTCGGTACCGGAAGTCATCTACCCGCAGTTCGCTACGCACAACGCCCATACCTTGTCGGCGATTTACCATATCGCCGGTCAGAACTATTACCCCGGCCAGTACGAGTTCCAATGCCTGCACGGCATGGGTGAACCGCTGTACGAGCAGGTAGTAGGCAAGGTTTCGGAAGGCAAGCTCAACCGTCCATGCCGCGTATACGCACCGGTCGGCACTCACGAAACACTGCTGGCTTACCTGGTGCGTCGCCTGCTGGAAAACGGCGCCAACACCTCGTTCGTCAACCGCATCGCCGACCAGTCCATATCGATCCAGGAGCTGGTGGCCGATCCAGTGGCCAGCATCGAGCAGATGGCGACGCTGGAAGGCGGCTTCGGCCTGCCGCACCCGCGTATCCCGCTGCCGCGTGCCCTGTACGGCAGCGACCGCGCCAACTCGGCCGGTATCGACCTGGCCAACGAACACCGCCTGGCATCGCTGTCCTGCGCCCTGCTGGCCACCGCGCACAACGACTGGAAGGCCGCGCCGATGCTCGGTTGCGCCGCCAGCGATCAAGCGGCGGCACCGGTATTGAACCCGTCCGACCTGCGTGACGTGGTCGGCCACGTGCAAGAAGCCACCGTCGAAGACGTCGACAACGCGATCCAGTGCGCCATCAGCGCTGGCCCGATCTGGCAGGCCACGCCGCCCGCCGAACGCGCCGCGATCCTGGAACGTGCCGCCGACCTGATGGAGGGCGAGATCCAGCCACTGATGGGCCTGCTGGCTCGCGAAGCCGGCAAGACCTTCGCCAACGCCATCGCCGAAGTGCGTGAAGCCGTGGACTTCCTGCGCTACTACGCGGTGCAGGCCCGCAACGACTTCACCAATGACGCGCACCGCCCATTGGGCCCTGTGGTGTGCATCAGCCCGTGGAACTTCCCACTGGCGATTTTCAGTGGGCAAGTGGCTGCCGCACTGGCCGCCGGTAACCCGGTATTGGCCAAGCCTGCCGAGCAAACCCCGTTGGTCGCCGCCCAAGCCGTGCGCATCCTGCTGGAAGCGGGTATTCCGGAAGGCGTGTTGCAATTGCTGCCGGGCCAGGGTGAAAGCGTCGGTGCCCGCCTGGTGGGTGATGATCGCGTCAAAGGCGTGATGTTCACCGGCTCCACCGAAGTCGCGCGCCTGCTGCAACGCAATGTCGCCGGGCGCCTGGATGCCCAGGGCCGTCCGATCCCGCTGATCGCCGAAACCGGCGGCCAGAACGCAATGATCGTCGACTCCTCGGCACTCACCGAACAAGTGGTCATCGACGTGGTGTCCTCGGCCTTCGACAGCGCCGGTCAACGTTGCTCGGCCCTGCGCGTGTTGTGCCTGCAGGAAGACTCCGCAGACCGCGTGATCGAAATGCTCAAGGGCGCCATGGCTGAATGCCGCCTGGGCAACCCGGAGCGCCTGTCGGTGGACATCGGTCCGGTGATCGACGCCGAAGCCAAGGCCGGCATCGAGAAACACATCCAGGCCATGCGCGACAAAGGCCGCAATGTGTACCAGGTGGCGATTGCCGACGGTGAAGAAATCAAGCGCGGCACCTTCGTGATGCCCACCCTGATCGAGCTGGAAAGCTTCGACGAACTGCAACGGGAGATCTTCGGCCCGGTGCTGCACGTGGTGCGCTACAAGCGCAAGGAGATCGACCAGCTCATCGGCCAGATCAACGCCTCCGGCTATGGCCTGACCCTGGGCGTGCATACCCGTATCGACGAGACCATCGCCAAGGTGATCGACAACGTCAATGCCGGTAACGTCTATGTGAACCGCAACATCGTCGGTGCCGTGGTCGGCGTGCAGCCATTCGGCGGTGAAGGCCTGTCGGGCACTGGTCCGAAAGCCGGTGGTCCGCTGTACCTGTACCGCTTGCTGTCGACCCGTCCTACCGATGCGATCGAGCAATCCTTCGTACGTGGCGACAAACTGGCGGCACCGGATGTACGTCTGCGCGACGCCATGAGTCAACCGCTGACCGCCCTGAAAACCTGGGCCGACAGCAATAAGTTCAGCGAGCTGAGTGCCCTGTGCAGCCAGTTCGCCGCGCAATCCCAAAGCGGTATCACCCGTCAGTTGGCTGGCCCGACCGGCGAGCGCAACAGCTACGCCATCCTGCCTCGCGAGCACGTACTGTGCCTGGCGGACGTGGAAGGCGATCTGTTGACTCAACTGGCGGCGGTATTGGCCGTCGGCGGTTCGGCGGTATGGCCGGAAACCGACCTGACCAAAGCCGTGTTCCCACGCTTGCCCAAGGAGATTCAGGCGAAAATCAAGCGCGTGGCCGACTGGACCAAGGACGAAGTGGTGTTTGACGCCGTTCTCCATCACGGGGATTCCGACCAACTGCGTGCGGTGTGCCAGCAAGTGGCCCAACGTGGTGGCGCGATTGTCGGGGTACATGGTTTGTCCCAAGGCGAAACAACAATTGCCTTGGAACGCCTGGTGATCGAGCGTGCGTTGAGCGTTAACACCGCAGCTGCCGGCGGTAATGCCAGCCTGATGACCATCGGCTAACCCTGAAAATGCGGTAAACCCTGTGGGAGGGGGCAAGCTGAACTGGCCTAATGATTTTGGACACTTCAATCGGGCGCTATGATAGCGCCCAAATCTGAGGTGTTTGGATATGCGTAAATCTTA